>NZ_FPBH01000034.1 GCF_900116445.1 Paraburkholderia aspalathi | reverse complement strand
CCGGCACGATGCGAAGCTTCACTTTTTTAAATATTCCCCTTTCCGGGTGTCCAGGTTTACTTGACCACTACAGTGCCGCCCCGCACAGGGGCAACACTAATAGACCACTAACAATTCAAGGAAAGGCACCAAAGCCAGATCAAGGAGAAGCCAAAGCCCTAAGAACACGGCCAAAAAGCGCCGCGCAGGCAAAAAACCTCAAAACCTTTATTTCGCCAACTTGGAATGCCGCCGCGAATAACCAAAATAAATAACCATCCCAATCAACAACCAAACCACAAACGCCACCCAGGTAACAGCCTGGAGATTCACCATCAAAAACAAACAAGAAGCGACAGCCAACACCGGCACCACCGGTACACCAGGACACCGGAATGCCCGCGGCAACTCAGGATGCGTCTTCCGCAAAACCAGCACCGCAATCGACACCATCGAAAACGCAGCCAACGTGCCGATATTGATCAGCTCAGCCAGCACATTCAACGGCACCAGCGCGCCAATCAACCCGAAGAAAATCCCCACCAGCCATGTCGTAAAGAACGGCGTCGCATACTTCGGATGCACCCGGGAAAGCCGCGCCGGCAACAACCCATCCCGCGACATCGCGAAAATCACGCGCGTCTGGCCATACGCCATCACCAGAATCACCGTCAGCATGCCCAGCACGGCGCCAAGGTCGATAAAGCCCGCTACCCACTTCTGACCCGCCACCTGCAACGCGTACGACACCGGATGCGAAATGTTCGCGAACTGCGCCGACGGCACGATGCCCGTGACCACCGCCGCCACCGCGACGTACAGCACCGCGCACACGCCCAGCGATGCAATGATCCCGATCGGCAAATCTCGCTTCGGATCCTTCACTTCCTCCGCCGCGGAAGACACCGAATCGAACCCGATGAACGCGAAGAACATCACCGCCGCCGCGCCGAACACGCCGTTCCAGCCGTTCGGCATGAACGGATGCCAGTTCGCCGGCGTCACGTGGAAAACGCCCACGCCGATCACCAGCAGCACCACGATCACCTTGATCGCCACCATGATGTTGTTGATCCGCGCGGATTCACGCACGCCAAGCGACAACAGCGCCGTAATCGCCATCATCACGAGGAAAGCCGGCAGGTTGAACCATGTCTCGTGCCCAGGCAAAGCGCCCGGCGCCGCCGTCAGCGCAACCGGCAAGCTCACGCCGAAGCCCGACAACAACGATTGCAGATAGCCCGACCAGCCGACCGATACCGCCGACGTTGCCAGCCCATACTCAAGCATCAAGTCCCAGCCGATGATCCACGCAGCCAGTTCGCCGAGCGTCGCGTACGAATACGTGTAGATGGAACCCGCAACCGGAATCGTCGAGGCGAACTCGGCATAGGCGAGCGCGGCGAACCCGCAGGCAATCGCCGCGATCAGGAACGACACCATCAGCGCCGGGCCGGCTTGAACCGCGCCCGTGCCGGTCAGCACGAAAATGCCGGTGCCGATAATGGCGCCGACGCCGAGGAAAGTCAGATCGAGCGCGCCAAGCGCTTTCTTCAAGCCGGCGTTCTGAGCGCTCGCGGCGATCATGTGCTCGACGCTCTTTTTACGAAACAGGGACATTGGCGGTGGGTCTCCAGTAGTGCACGCATCTTGCGCGCCGAATGTCAGGGGAAACCCGCGATTTTAGCGGATGCGCGCCTTTGCACCATTTTGGGACGGTGTTTTTAGCGTTTGAAGGGGAGGCAAAAAATGCCTGATGAAAGCGATTTGGGCGTGCCGTTTGTCTGAGCACATCGCGTGGTGGGAAGGCTTTCGCGCGCTGCATGCCCCATCGGGTGAAATCGCGCTCGTGCGATCGAACACTGGCGCTGGGCGGACGCTATTTAGCTATCTGGGGAAGAAAGCTTCAACCGGCCATCGCTGGATTCAAGTCGACGAGGCGGTTGCTCATCACATAGAAGGTCAGCTCGGCGTTATTGCGCAGCTTCATCTTTTCGAGCAGCCGGGTGCGGTACACGCTGACCGTCTTCACCGACAGCGATAACGTTATGGCGATATCCGTCAGCCGCTTGCCGGACGCGAGCATGCATAGCGTCTGGTATTCGCGATCCGAGAGCTTTTCGTGCGGCAATTGTTCGCCGTCGAAGGAGACATAGTCCGCCAGCGCTTCGGCCATGGCCGGGCTGACGTATTTGCGGCCCGCGGCGACCTGCTGGATCGCGCCGATCATCTGCGCGGCGTCGACCGTCTTCGACAGGTAGCCGGCGGCGCCGGCCTTCAGCGCGCGCACGGCGTACTGGTCCTCGCGGTACATCGAGAACATCAGTACGGCCACGCGCGGTGCTTTGCGCTTCAAACGCTTGAGCACTTCGACGCCATTCATGTCCGGCAGCGAAATGTCGAGCAGCACCACGTCATAGTTGCGTTGCGCAACGGCTTCGAGCGCTTCGGCGCCGGTTTCCGCCTCGGTGACTTCGCGCGCCACGCCGCGGTCGAGCAGCAACTGGCGGACGCCCTGGCGAACCACCGCGTGGTCGTCGGCGAGGAGGATGCGCAGGCTCATGATGGCGTGCTCACGATTGCAGCGCGCGACGCTCGGCGCCTGGAGCGCTCGCCAGCATCGCATCCCACGCAAAGCGGGCCTGCACGAGCGTGCCGCGCGCCGCGGTGCCGCTGTCGCCGCGGCCTGAGCCGATGCGCCGGGCGCTGATCCGCAGCGTGCCGTCGAAGGCGGCGCAGCGCGCCTGCATGCCGCTCAGCCCGAAATGGCCGCGACGGCTGCGGGCGGTGCGCGTCAAGCCGATGCCGTCGTCGGTGATGATCAAGCTCAGGTGGCGGCGGCCGGCTTCGATCCGCACGTCGGCGGATTCGGCGCGCGCGTGCTTGGCAATATTGTTGAGTGCTTCCTGGGCGACCCGGAACACGGCCAGCGCGGCGTCGGTGGGCAGGCGCGTGAGCCGCACATCGGCGGCACAGACGAAGCTCGTACGCAGGTTCGTGCGCGCGGCGAAGTCGCCGGTCCATTGCGCCAGCGCGCCGACAATGCCCGCTTCGAGCGACGGCGCATGCAATTCCGCGACGGCCTGGCGGCTGGCGGCGCACACGGCGTCGAGCGAGCGATTCGCAACGGCGAGCGCGGCCGCGCACTGCGGCGGCGCATCGGCCGGCAGCCAGGTTTCGACGCCGGCAAGGGCGAAACGCGTCGCGGTCAACTCGGCGCCGACGCCGTCGTGCAGCTCGCGCGCCACATGGCGGCAGGCAGCTTCCTGCGCCTGAACGAGCTCGGCCGACAGCTGGCGCACGCGGGCGCGCAGTTGCGCGAGTTCGTGCTCAGCCGCGGAGGGCGGCGCGGCGTGTGCAAGTGAAGGCGAAATGTGGGCGCTAAACGGGACGACGGTCGACGTATCCATGACTTTCCCTCTCAGGAAGCAGTGCAAACGGCGAAGCGGGTGCGCATCGGCGGCGCGAAGACGAAAGAACGCATGCGAGTCTCTGGCCTCCAGTGACGTCCGTTACGCGTTGTGCGAGATGGACAAATTGCTACGGTGCGACGTAACGAAATTTACATTCAGTAACAAGTCGACCGTACGATGGCGTCATATTAATCCGACTAATCGTGCGCCGCGATGATATCTCAAAAAAAGAAAAAAATGCAGGTGCACCAAGGGTTAGCGCCTACATTTGACGCAATGGTTGATGTCCTCGGCCGCTGGGTATTGTAGGAAGAATGCTGACATCAAATGTCAGGGCAACGGCGGCAATTGTAACTGCGCAACAAAAAAAGGAGCCCGAAGGCTCCTTTCTGTTGATTGCGCGGCGCGCGCCGCTCAATTTGCGTGTCTGCTTAGCCGACGAACGCCTTTTCGACCACGTAGTGACCCGGCGCATTGTTGCTGCCTTCCTCGAAGCCGAGGTCGTCGAGCAGCTTGCGCGTGTCGCGCAGCATGTGCGGGCTGCCGCACAGCATCACGCGGTCGTCTTCGAGCGAGAAGCCCGGCACGCCGAGGTCGGCGAACAGCTTTTCGGTTTCGATCAGTTCGGTGATACGGCCGCGGTTCTGGAACGCTTCGCGCGTCACCGTCGGGTAGTACAGCAGCTTTTCCTGCACCAGTTCGCCAAGGTGCTCGTGCGCCGGCAGGTGATCCGTGATGTATTCCTTGTACGCGAGCTCGTCGACGAAACGGCAGGTGTGCGTCAGGACCACGCGCTCGTAACGCTCGTAAATGTCCGGATCTTTAATGATCGACATGAACGGCGCGAGACCCGTGCCGGTGGACAGCAGCCACAGCGTCTTGCCCGGCAGCAGGTTGTCGGCCATCAGCGTGCCGACCGGCTTCTTGCCGATCAGGACTTCGTCGCCGACCTTCAAATGCTGCAAACGCGACGTGAGCGGGCCGTCCTGCACCTTGATGCTCAGGAATTCGAGGTGCTCTTCATAGTTCGCACTCGCAAGGCTATAGGCGCGGATCAGCGGCTTGCCGTCGACTTCGAGGCCCACCATCGTGAACTGGCCGTTTTCGAAACGGAACGACGGATCGCGCGTGCAGGTGAAGCTGAAAAGCGTATCGGTCCAGTGATGGACGCTCAGGACTGTTTGTGAATTCAGGTTGCTCATGGCTTCTTGGATAGTGCGAAAACAAAGGCGGCCAGTCGTTTTAGCCGGCCGGCACGGCAAGGGCGATGCTGCGCTAACCCGAGATCGGGAATCACGCGCAATCCGCTATTTTACCGCGCCCGCTGCCCGAGGGCTCTGGCGCGGCGGTTGAGCGTGGTAAAGCGGGTTACCGGACCCGGAAGCGTCGGCGCCGATGGTTGTGACGATCGGCGCCGCGAAGTACGTTGGCGTGGTTGCAGCCGCGCTTCAGCAAGGGTACGGCGATGGGCGAACACCGCGCAGGGCGGCTGCCATCGGCTGTCCGGCATGCGCCGGATAGGCGCCCCGCGCGGGCAACATTTTCAGGATGATACCGAAACCCGCCGTGCACCGCAGCATTGACCCTGCTAATAAAACTGGCAAATGGGCGGGAGGTCGGTACGAAAGGTGAGGAAATTGGGCCGTAATGGCGAGACGCGCGGGGCGAGCGCGCGCACTTCTGTTCGCGCTGCCTGGTCTTGCTGGGTTGGTACACAAAGGTTGATTGTCGCTCGGGCGAGGAGCTGGAATCCCTTATGAAATAAAGATTCCAGCGTTTCCCGTTTTGATTACACCGGAGCCGCCACGCGCTTCTTGCCGCGCTGCTTCAGCACTCTCGCTTGCAGCACGATCACCAGCAGCAGGAACACCCCGCGAATCACCGATTGCCAGTACGCCGACAGGCTGATAAACCCCAGACCGTTTTCGAAGTTCAGCAGATTGAACACCAAGCCGAGCAACAGCACGCCGGCGATCGTCATCGCAATCGAGCCTTCGCCGCCGGTGAGCAAGGTGCCGCCGAGCACCACCGCCGAGATCGCGAACAGCTCCCAGCCGACGCCTTCGTTCGGCTGACCGGCGCCGAACTGCGCGGCGAGGATCACGCCCGCCATGCCGGCGAGCAGGCCGCTTACGGCATAAGCCATCACCAGCGTGCGGTCGACGTTCAGGCCCATCAGCCGCGCCGCTTCCTCGCTGCCGCCGATGGCCAGCGAATGCCGCCCGAAGCGCGTGCTGCGCAGCGCGAGCCAGCCGGCGATTGCGGCGACCGCCGCGACGATCCCCGGGATCGGCAGGCCGAACAGATCGCCTTGACCGAAGTTGCCGAAGTTCGAGTCGGCGGCGATCGACACCGCATCGTTCTTGCCGAGCAGCAGTGCGACGCCGTGCGCGCCGAGGCTGGTCGCGAGCGTCACGATGAAGGGCAGGATTTTCAGCCGCGTGATGATCAGGCCGTTGAGCACGCCGACGGCCATGCCGGCCGCGCAACCGGCAACGACCGCGACCCAGCCGCCGTACACGCTGGTCAACGCAGCGACGACGCTCGCAAGAGCTGCCACCGTGCCGACCGACAGATCAATGCCGCCCGTGATGATCACGAAGGCCATGCCGATCGAGATCAGCGCGAACATCGAGTTGTAGCGCCAGAACGAGGTGATGTTGTAGGCCGAGCCGAAGTGGTCATAGCGCACGAGTCCGAGCACGATGAGCGCGACCAGAGCAAGCAGGATGGGAAGGTTCTTTTTCATCACATCGAGTCCGAAGTGTCCTGGAGGCGTTAGCGCGAGCGCCGCTGCACATAAACCGCCGCGACGATGATGCCGGCCTTCACGACCAGGGCCGCCGCGTCGGGAATGCCGTGCGCGAGCAGCGTATAGCGCAGCAACTGGATGATCAGCGCGCCGATCAGCGTGCCGCCGATATAGGCCTTGCCGCCCGTCAACGCCGTGCCGCCAACCGCCACCGCGGCGATCGCATCGAGTTCCACGCCGAGTCCCACTACGTTCGCATCCGAGGACGAGTTCACCGAGATCGAGATCAGCCCCGCTAAGCCTGCGAGCGCGGCGCACAACGTGTAAGCGATCAGCTTGACGGTGGCCGTCGGCACGCCGCACAGATAGGCGGCCTTTTCGTTGCCGCCAGTGATCAGCAGATACTGGCCGAACAGGGTTTTGCGCACGATCCACGCGAACAGTACGACCAGCGCGAGCATCAGCAGCACCTGGAACGGCACGCCGGCGACCTTGCCCAAGGCGATCCACTGGAACGCGGGCGTGTTGAATGCTTGCAGGCTGCCGTCGGTGACGACCTGGGCGATGCCGCGCCCGGCGATGAACAGCACCAGCGTCGCGACAATCGGCTGGACGGATAGCCTCGTCACCAGCAAGCCGTTGAAGACACCGCACGCGGCGGCGGCCAGCACCGGCAGCACGAACGCGAGCGCAATGCCGCCTGGTCCTGGAATATTCAGGAACAGCATCGGCGCGAGCGCCCCCGAGATCGCCATCGATGCGCCCACCGACAGATCGATGCCGCCCGTCGCCACCACCAGCGTCATGCCGATGCCGACGATCACGATCGTCACCACCTGTGTCATGTTGACGTTGAAGGTTTGCAGCGACCAGAAGTGCGGGGTGAAGATCAGGTTGAAGAGCACCATCGCGAGCAACACGATTACTTCGCGTTGCATGGCCAGGTGCCGCCATTTCTTCACCGTCGATGCGGCCGTGGCGCGTGATGTGGCAGCGTCCGGCATAGGCGGCGTGGCTTGGGTGTGTAACGACTCGGTGTGCAACTTAAGCGCCATGACGGTCGCCCTCCAACGCGTCTTCGATATGTGCGGTCTGGGCGGCTTCGACCAGTTGCGATTGGCCTTCGCCGCCGTAGGCGATGGCGTCCATGATGGCGGTCTCGCTCATGTCGGCGCCGTTCAGTTCGGCGACGGTGCGGCC
Organism: Paraburkholderia aspalathi; assembly: GCF_900116445.1. Taxonomy (GTDB): domain Bacteria; phylum Pseudomonadota; class Gammaproteobacteria; order Burkholderiales; family Burkholderiaceae; genus Paraburkholderia; species Paraburkholderia aspalathi. The sequence continues at coordinate 89,813 of NZ_FPBH01000034.1, read as the reverse complement.
GTCGCGGATCACCACCGCGCGGTCGGCCACCGCCGTCAGTTCTTCGAGTTCGGATGCGGACAGCAGCACGGCGAGGCCGGCGTCGCGCAGTTCACGCACGATCTTCGCCACGTCGGCTTTCGCGCCGACATCGATGCCGCGCGTCGGTTCGTCGAGCAGCAGCAGCGAAGGTTCGGCAGCGAGCCAACGCGCGAGCAGGACCTTCTGTTGATTGCCGCCCGAGAGTTCGCGAATCGGCTGATCGGCCGAGCGCAGCTTGATGCCGAGCGACGCAATGAAACGGTCGACGATCACCTGCTGTTTCTTCACATCCACCACGCCATTCTTCGCCAGCGTGCGCAAGCAGACGAGCGTGAGGTTGTCGCGCACCGAGAGTTCGGGGACGATGCCTTCGGCTTTGCGGTCTTCGGTAAGGTAGGCCAAGCCACGCGCAATCGCGTCCTGCGGCGACTTCAGCGCCACCGTTTCTCCGCCGATCGACAATGAACCGTGTTCGAGCGGATCGGCGCCGAACATCAGGCGCATGGTTTCGGTGCGGCCCGAGCCGAGCAGGCCCGCGAGACCTACTGCTTCGCCCGCGTGCACTTCAAGCGATACGTCGCTCACTTTCGGATGCGCGCTCAGCTGCGTCGCAGCGATCGCCTGCTTGCCGCGCCGCGCGAGGTTCGCTTCACGCGCAGCGGCGTCTTCGTGCACGACGGCGGCGAGCGTGCGGCCGAGCATCGTCGTGACGAGTTGCAGCTTGTCCATCTCCGCCATCGTGCTTTGCGCGACTGTCTGGCCGTCGCGCATCACGGTGACGCGGTCGCATAGTGCATAGAGTTCGTCGAGCCGGTGCGAGACGAAGATCACCGCGCGGCCGTCGTCGCGCAGTTTGCGCACCACGGTGAAGAGCAATTCCACTTCGCGTTCATCGAGCGACGAGGTCGACTCGTCCATGATGACCATCTTCGCGTCTGACGAGACGGCGCGCGCCAGCGCCACCATCTGCTGGATCGCGGTCGAATAGCGGCCGACGGGTTTCTTCACGTCGATCTGCAAGCCGAACGAATCGAGCAGGGCGGCGGCGCGTTGCTGCACCGCGCGCCAGTCGATCAGGCCGAAGCGGCGTGGCTCGCGGCCGAGGAAAATGTTCTCCGCCACGGAGCGGAACGGCACGAGGTTGATCTCCTGATAGATCGTGCTGATGCCGGCTTCACGCGCCTGCTTCGGGGTGCGGAAATCGACTTCCCGGCCTTCGAAGCGCACGCTGCCCGAGCCGCGCCGATAGGCGCCGGTCAGGATCTTGATCATGGTCGATTTGCCGGCGCCGTTCTGGCCGATCAGCGCGTGCACTTCGCCGGCTGCCACGCTCAGATTGGCGCTGCGCAACGCGGGGACGCCGCCGAAGCTGATGCCGATGTCCTGCATCTCCAGCAGCGGCGAACGGGTAAGGGGGGAGTGCGGTGTCTGCGTGCCGGATTCCGTCACGGGTGTCCTCCTGATGCGTGTGCTGCTTCACGTGCTGCATGCATTGCATACGCGCGGCAGTGCGAGCCGCCGTGGCCGTTCGTTCGGGCTCCATGCAGGCGGTGTCGTCGAACCATGTTACGCCGCATAAAAGCGAAGCGACGGTCCGTGCTGCCACGAACGCGTCGCTCCGAACCCTTCCCGTCACCCGCCCCCCGAGGAGATTGATTCGGGGCGAGGACGTCCTGCGGGCACAGCCCTCGAAGAAGCTTTCTCCGAGGTACGGAGCGCCTGGACACTCCGCTAAAGCGCTGCCCTCAAGCTACACAACCGCGTGTACGACCGCGGCTGTCGATCAATAGCCGTACTGCATGCTCTGCTGCACGTTGCTCTTGTCGTAGAAGCGGTCCGAGACCTTGACCCACGTCGGGATCTTTTCGCCCTTCGCGTAACGTTGGGCGACGTCGCAGGCGAGCGGGCCGAAGAACGGGCTCGACTGCACGCTTGCGCCGAGTTCGCCGGCGGCAATCGCGTCCATGCCGCCCTTGGTGCCGTCGATCGTGACGATCTGGATGTCCTTGCCAGGCTGCTTGCCGGCGGCCTTGATCGCGGCGATCGCGCCGAGCGCCATTTCGTCGTTATGCGCGTAGACGGCGGTCACTTCAGGGTGCGCCTGCAACAGCGTTTCCATCACCTGACGGCCCTTGTCGCGTGCGAAGTCGCCGCTTTGCGAGGCGATGATTGTCATGCCCGGGTTCTTCGCGATGATTTCGTCGAAGCCCTTCTTGCGATCGTTCGCAGCGGACGCGCCCGTGGTGCCTTCGAGTTCGATGATCTTCGCCTTGCCGCCTGTCGCCTTGACGAGCCAGTCAGCTGCGCGATGGCCCTGATCGATGAAGTCCGAGCCGATGAAGGTGATGTAGTCGCGGCCCGCCTTGGCCACCGACTGATCGACGTCACGGTCCACCAGGATCACCGGAATGCCAGCCTTTTTGGCTTGCAGCACGACCGGCGCAAGCGGCTTTTCTTCGCGCGGCGGGAACACCAGCAGATCGACGTGCTGCGCGATCATGTTCTGGATGTCCGAGACCTGCTTGGAGTTCGAACTATTGGCGTCGGTCATGACCAACTGCCAGCCGCACTTCGCGGCGATGTCCTTGAAGCTCTTGGTTTCCGCGAGACGCCACGGATTGTTGCTTTCGGTCTGCGCGAAGCCGACCTTCAGCGGAGTCTTGGTAGGCAACTTCGGCAGCGCGTCGTCGGCGTACGCCGTCGCCGTGGCGACGCCGAAACCGATGGCCAGAGCCAGCAGCGAACCTGCCATCGGACGGATCTGCTGCCTGCGCGCGTGCTTGCGCGACTGCGTGTTGAGCGACGCCATTGTCTTCCTCCAGTACCTGGTGAGGTGTATTTGCTTTTTAGTGTTTCTCCTGTCGGCCGAGCTGATTCACCCTGACCGGACGTGCCGATTATTCCACCGGGAATTATTATCGGTCAATCACTAATAATATTAATTATTGGCTTTTCTGCCTCGGTAATTACCCTGATCGAGCCGCGTTCGACGAGCGGTCCGTCGAGTTTGACGAGGCGATGCCGCACCGGTGCGCCCGCTGCGCGGTTGTGTTCTTCCTGCAGCAGGGTTTCGACGGCCCAGCGTCCCAGTTCGTAGTTCGGCAGCACCACGGTCGACAACGGCGGATGCGTGTGGCGGGCAATTTCCTGGTCGTCGTAGCCGAGCACGGAAACGTCTTCGGGCACGCGCAGGCCGAGTTGCTTCAGGGCCTCGATCGCGCCCAGCGCGGTCAGATCGTTGGCGCAGAAAATGGCGGTTGGCGGATGCGCCTCGCGCATCAGGGAGAGCGTCATTTCAAAGCCGACTCCCGAGCTCCAGTCGCCGTCGCGCACCAGTTCGGGCGCGTACGGCAGGTCGGCGGTGGCGAGTGCCGTGCGATAGCCCTTGAGGCGGTCTTTCGAGGCGTCCTGCCACGGTTCGCCGTTGATATAGCCGATCCGCCGATGCCCCGACTGCAGCAGATAGTCAGTCGCCAGATGGCCGCCTGCGACCTCGGCCGGCACCACGGATGACAACCCGCCTTCGCTCGTGTAGCAGTTCAGCAGCACGGTGGGCACCTGCGAGAGCGCCGCCGGCAAGGTGACCTTGCGGGTGTAGACGGTCGCGTAGATCACGCCGAATACGTGCGGGTTCGACAGCGTCGCGTCGAGCACCTGCTTTTCGATGTCGGCGTTGCCGTGCGTCGAGTAGACGGCGAGCATCTTGCCGCTCGCATAGGCCGCATCGCGCGCGCCGTCGACGTTGACGACCGGATGCGGACTGGTGGAAATCTCGTCGGCCAGATAGACGATCAGGTTGCGTTCATCAGCCGAAACCGATACCGGTTCGCGCAGCGACAGCCGGTAGCCGAGGTCGTGCGCGGCCTTTAACACCTTGTTGCGGGTGGTCTCGGAGAATTTCGCGCCGGTCGCGTTGTTCAGCACGAGCGAGACAGTGGATTGCGACACGCCGGTGAGCTTGGCGATGTCGGTCATGGTCGGGCGGCGTTGAGTCGATTTTTTCATTGTGCGGGCCGCGCTGCAGCGGCGCTAAAGCAGGAGCATGCCGGTGGCATTCGTGATGCTGACGGTACCACTAATAATATGCGTGCGGCAACGCGCGCTAACCCGCCATGTGGGAGATTTGGTAAGGCAAGAATCGGTTGGTTTTGGCTAATTTATTACTAATAATATTGACCGATGCGCTTTGGCGTGCGATTCTCGGTCGCGCGGACCCTGAGGGTTCCGCCGGCCGCGCGCTGTGCGCGGCACGTCATAGGAGAGATCGATGGGCGTTCATGCCGCCATCCGCCTGAGGCCCCGCCTTTTCTGACCATGCGCGACGTTTCCTTGAATCCGATCCGGCCGCTCGTCTCTGAAATCAACGGACTTACGTGGCTCGACGACCCCGCGATCGAGAAGTCGCTTGTCACGCTGACGGCCGGCGCCATGCATGTGGTGGTCGCGCCTGAAGTCGGCGGCGCACTCGCGGCTTACTACGAATCGACGCCAGAAGGCCCGCTGCACTGGCTGCGGCCAGCCACGCAAGCAGCGTTCGATCAACGCGATCCGCTGCGCATGGCGAGCTTTCCGCTCTTTCCCTATTGCAACCGGATTCGCGACGCGCGTTTCGAGTTCGACGGCGGCACAGTTGATCTGAACGGCAACGACCTGCGCTTTACGCATGCGCTGCATGGCAACGCGTGGCGGCATCCATGGCAGGTGGGGGCGCGCACGGAGAGCTCCGTGGAATTGCATTTCGAACACGAACCGGACTCGCGGCTGTCCGGCGACTGGCCGTTCCGTTATCGCGCGCAGCAGCGCATCGAGTTGATCGGCGGCGCGTTGTGCATCACGCTGTCCGCGCAGAATCTCGGTGACCGGCCGATGCCCTTCGGCATGGGCCATCACCCGTACTATCCGCGCACCGCGCAGACCCGCGTCTACGCCGAAGTGCAAGCCATGTGGCATGCCGACGCCGACGTGCTGCCCACGCATCTCGGCCCGCACCCTGCAGTCGAGGCGTTGCGCCACGGCATGTCGCCGGACGCGTTCGCACTCGACAACAACTTCGCCAACTGGTCGCGCGAGGCGACGATTGCATGGCCCGACGAACACCGTCAACTGACGATGACCGCCGATGCGCCCTTCGATCACATGGTGGTATTCGCGCCCGCCAACGATGCGCAACTGTGCGTTGAACCGGTGACCAACACGACCGATTGCTTCAACGCGGTGGGCATGCGGGAACAGGTAGGCGGCTGCGTGTTGCAGCCGGGCGAGGAGATCGCGGCGGCGCTGAACTGGACGCCCCGAAGAGGTTAGTGCCCGTACTTCACTCGACTCGCAACCGCGCCATATACGGCAAATGATCCGACAGCCACGCGGTTTCCTGCGTCGGCTGGATCCATTCGACCGGCTCCATGCCCCGCACGAACATCTTGTCGAGCGCGAGCGCCGGCGAGAAGGCCGGAAATGTGCGGCCCGCTTCGCCGAGCAGCGTCGCCACTTCCTGCAGGCCGTGTTCGGCAAAGAGCGGCACCGAGTCGTTGCGCCAGTCGTTGAAGTCGCCGGCCAGCACTAGCGGACCTTCCGGCGCTTCCTTCGCGATCCAGTGCGCGATCCAGTTCATTTGCCGCAAGCGCGCCGAGCGCGTGAGCGCGAGATGCGCGCACAGCAGCGTGACCGAGTGGCCGCCGAAGGTCGCCCGCGCCACCAGCAGTCCGCGCTTTTCGAAGCGATGCGCGGAGATATCCCAGCGCCCGCCGAGATCGAGCGGATGCGGCGACAGAATCGCATTGCCATGCCGCCACGACGGCTTGAAGACATTCGGACCAAGCGCGATTTCGAGTTCGGCCGCGCGTGCGATCTCGGTGGCCTGACAGTGCCAGACGTCGCTCAATGGATCGGCGAGCGGCGAGCCGAAACTACTGGCCAATATCGGCGAGGGCATGCGCCGCGCCATCGCTTCCTGCAAAAAATACGCGTCCGCATGGGTCGACTGAACCCAGCGCTGCATCGCCTGCCAGGCCTGAAAGCCGAGCGGTGTGCGGCCCTTGTGCAGATTCCAGCTGACCGCAATGAAATCCTTGGGCGCTGCGCTCTCGCGGATCAATTCTTCTGGGTTTCGCATGCCGCGTTGTCCACGTGTTCTGTTGGGGGCTTCGGTTGTTCGTTTCAGTTCGTGCCGTTCGCATTGCGCGCATTACACTAGTTCGCGCTGTTCGCAAGGCTCGCACGCACGCGATAGACCAGGTTCGGATTCTTGTCGACGATCGTCCAGCTGACCCACTGACCAGGCGGCACCTTCAGGCCCGGATGGCTCGCGCTTACCTGACGCGGTTGCGGCGGCAACTTGCAACCGGTGTCGGTTTGTCGCGCGGCGTCTTCTTCGAAGGTTTCCTGGGCTTCGATCGACAGTGTGACGGCGCTCGCATCCGCCTGCAGCGGCGAGATCGTCAGCGTGCGCGCCAGGTCGATGCTGCCGCCGGGCTGATCTTTACAGCCGACGTTATGCTGGACCATCTTGTGATGCGTGTCCGTGCGCGCCTGGCCGACGGTGGTGGTGCCGTCGAACGAATCGATCTGCTGGCCGTCGCGCATGACCTGCAACTGCCATTGCACGGCCTGTTGCGTCGCCCCTTGTTGCGCGTTCGCAAGCAGCGAAGTGCCGAACAGCACAGCGACGATACTGGTTTTCCACATAGAAGGTTTCTCCGGTCACTGCATCCGGCAGAGTAGACAGAAGGCCATCTTACGCCTGATGGGCTGAACGCCTTTCTGACACCTCAAACGGGGCCGGGTTCAGCAAAACACCATTTCCGATGAGAAGGTGAATCCTCACGGGGACTTCCTCCGGGGCCTCGCAGGAAACAAGCCCTTGTTAGCAGCAGACCCGCATGACTGCTGGCTTGCACGCGAATATGTCCTCGTTACACTGGACCTGAAACGGTGCCCATCAGGCGCCGCAGCAGCAAGACCAGCCAGACGGGGTGAGCGATGACAACAGCAATGGTCAAACAGGAAATCGCCGTGGCATCGTTCAGCAGGGTGTACGACCTCGATCAGGTCGAGACCGCGCTGAACGAGCTCAGCGAAGGGGCGAACGAGGCGCTGCGCGCCACGTACGAAAAGATGCTCAAAACCGGCAATCTGCGCTTCTGCGTCAAGCCGAACCGGATGCCTTCAATCGACGATCTGATCGACGCGTTGCCCAACTTCTCGGAACCGCTCGACGACATCCGCAAGCAGGTCGCCTTGTGCCTCGAGACTGAAGACCGGCTCGAACTGATGCCGATCCTGTTGCTCGGCGACCCGGGCATCGGCAAGACGCACTTTGCCAAGCAACTGGCGCGCATGCTCGGCACCGCGTACCAATACGTGGCGATGAGTTCGCTAACGGCGGGGTGGATCCTGTCGGGCGCATCGTCGCAATGGAAGAACGCGAAACCGGGCAAGGTGTTCGATGCGCTCGTGAACGGCAGCTACGCAAATCCCGTGATTGCCGTCGACGAAATCGACAAGGCCACTGGCGATTCGCAATACGATCCGCTCGGCGCGCTTTACGCGCTACTCGAACACGACACGGCGCAGACGTTCATCGACGAGTTCGCGGAGATTCCGATCAATGCCGGCCACGTGATCTGGATCGCGACCGCGAACGACGAGCGCTCGATCCCGGAGCCGATTTTGAACCGGATGAACGTGTATGAGATTCCGCCGCCGGATCGCGACGGCGCGCGCCGTATCGCTCAATCGATCTACGATGAGATTCGCTCGGCGCATAACTGGGGCCTGCGTTTTCCCGAAACGCTCGGCGACGCCGCGCTCGATGCGCTGAAGCTGGCCTCGCCGCGTGAAATGCGGCGCGCGATCCTGAACGGCTTCGGCGCGGCGCGCATCGACGGGCGAGATCGGATCGGAGCCGGCGACATCCGCCTGGATTACGGAAATCGGAGGAAACCGATCGGTTTTTGAGCGTTTTTGCTCTGTTTTTGGCAGAAAACCGTCTTCGGACGGCTTTCTGCGAACACGAAACAGGCGATTCGACACTTAAAACAGGATGAATGTCGCAGCAATTGTTGCGAGTTTCGCGATTTCGAAGGGTTTTCATCGGTCGGTCTTCCGCCTTGACAGGCGCCCGGCGGCAAGGTGGCCAGCATGGCCGGCAGCGCTCTGAGGACGCAGGGCGATGCCATCGCGCGCATGAAGAATTGAGCGCGACAATCGTCGACGGCGTACACTGATCTTGTCCGGCCCATACGTTTAAGCCCTGCTCAAGACCGAATGCCCGCAGTCGTCCGACTGCGGGCATTTCTGTCTGTGCGGCGTCGTACAATTTTGTATAGCGGTTGCGTAAGGCCAGGTGCGTTCGACAGCGAGCGGTGTGCGGTCCTCGATAGCCGTACCCTGTCTTCATGAATATCGGGTGAACGAGGCAGCGCGCGGCGAGGTTAGCCGCGTCAAGGGACATGGATCAGATCGAATGTGTAGTGATCGGCGCTGGCGTCGTCGGTCTTGCCGTGGCGCGCGCATTGGCGGCGCGCGGGCGCGAGGTGATCGTGCTGGAAGCGGCCGAAGCGATTGGCGTGGGCACCAGCTCGCGCAATAGCGAAGTGATTCACGCGGGGATCTACTATCCACGCGGTTCGTTGAAAGCGGCGCTTTGTGTGCGCGGCCGCGAGATGCTCTACGACTACTGCGTCGAGCACAACGTGCCGCATTCGCGTTGCGGCAAACTGCTGGTCGCCACCTCGCGCAATCAGATTCCTCAGCTCGAAAGCATCATGGCGAAGGGCCGTGAAAACGGCGTGCTCGACCTGATGCGAATCAACGGCGACCAGGCGCAAGCGCTCGAACCTGCGCTCGAATGTGTGGAAGCGGTGTTCTCGCCGCAGACGGGCATCGTCGATAGTCACCAGTTGATGCTGGCGATTCAGGGCGACGCCGAGCGCGACGGCGCGGTGTGTGCGTTCCATGCACCGGTCAAGGCGATCGAAGCGAGTAACGGCCGCTTCATCATCAAGGTGGGCGGCGCCGCGCCGACCACGATCAGCGCCGCCTGCGTGATCAACAGCGCCGGCTTGTACGCAAATGCGCTGGCGCGCACGATTCGCGGACTCGACGCGCGGCATGTGCCGCCGCTCTATCTTGCGCGCGGCAACTACTTCAGCATCTCGGGGCGCGCGCCGTTCAGCCGTCTGATCTATCCGATGCCGAACGAAGCCGGCCTCGGCGTGCATCTGACCATTGATCTCGGCGGCCAGGCGCGTTTCGGTCCGGACGTCGAATGGGTCGATGCGATTAATTACGACGTCGATCCGCATCGTGCGGATTCCTTTTACGCGGCGATTCGCGCGTACTGGCCCGCGCTTCCCGACGATGCGTTGCAGCCCGCTTATGCGGGGATTCGTCCGAAGCTTTCCGGGCCAGGCGAGCCCGCCGCCGATTTCGTGATTCAAGGTCCGGCCGCGCATGGCGTGCGCGGGCTCGTCAATCTGTTCGGGATTGAGTCGCCTGGATTGACGGCGTCGCTCGCGATCGCTCAGCGTGTCTGTGAACTGAGCGGGCGCGCTTAATTGTCGCACCCCTCACGTTCTCATCCCGACACCCTGCTGCCCACTTCATGCGATCAACCGGCATTCCGAGTGCGTAACGTGCGCGCGGAGTAGTACCAATTCGGTTATCTCTATCATTTGGGCTGTCACGCGCGACGGCTTCATTGCTATCCTTGGGGACCGCTGTCATCAGAACGGCGATCAGTTCAATATAAATGGAGTGAGTCCCCCATGAAATCTTCCCGTCGTACGTTTTTGATCACCAGCATTGGTGTGGCATCCACGTTCGCACTGTCGCGCCAGGCTTTCGCCGACGCACCGCAGGTCGCCGAGACCGACCCGACCGCACAAGCGCTCGGCTACAAGGCTGACGCGAGCAAAGTCGACAAGGCCAAGTTCGCGAAATACGCAGCGGGCCAGGACTGCGGCAACTGCAGCTTCTACCAAGGCAAGCCGACCGACGCCTACGCCGGCTGCCCGATGTTCGCGGGCAAGCAAGTCGCGAGCAAGGGTTGGTGCAGCGCATATAACAAGAAGGCCTGATTCCGTTTCAACCGCACACGCATTCAGTGTCACGGTAAGTGCGCCGCAACATTGCGGCGCCGGACTGCGGTCCGATCATCGAGGCGTCTGCCGCCCTGCGCGACAGACGCCTTTTTGTTGCTTGAAAACAGCTTGCGCGCTCTTTACACTCCAAGGCGATTGCTGCGGCGGGCATTATTTTTTCCTGCTCGCGCCAGGGTGCACTCGCGCACGCTGAAGCACATCTACGCTGAGACGCCGTACCACGCGACATTTTTCGCAGGCTGGAGATTCGAATGGCACCAGCGTCACGGAGCCTCAACACGCGCGCCGTCGTGGCGGCTGTGATCGGCAACGCACTCGAATGGTACGACTTCACCGTGTTCGGTTTCCTCACGGTGGTGATCGCCCAATTGTTCTTTCCGGCAGGAAACGACTATTCGTCGATGCTGCTGACTACCGCAACCTTCGGCGTCGTATTCGCCATGCGGCCGATCGGTGGCATCGTGCTCGGACTTTACGCGGATCGCGCGGGACGTAAGGCGGCGCTATCGCTCGTCATTGCGCTAATGACGCTCGGCATCCTGCTGCTGGCGATTGCCCCGCCGTATTCGGCGATCGGCATCGGTGCGCCTTTGATGATCGTGCTCGGGCGTTTGCTGCAGGGCTTTTCCGCCGGTGGTGAATTCGGCAGTTCTACGGCCTTGCTGATCGAGGCAGCACCGTTCTCGAAGCGCGGCTTCTACGGCAGCTGGCAGATGGCGAGCCAGGCGGCGGCGCTTCTGCTCGGTGCCGTGGTTGGTGCGTTGATCACGCACGGCCTTTCGCCCGAGGCGCTGAAGTCATGGGGTTGGCGCGTGCCGTTCATTCTGGGCTTGATCATCGGGCCGATCGGTTTTTATATCCGCCGGCATCTCTCCGATTCGGAAGCTTTTCTGCTTGCGCAAAAAACGGCACGGCGCGCAACGCTCGGCGAAGTGTTCAGGAGCCATAGCCGCGACGTGCTGTGCGGACTCGGCGCGGTGATCGCGCTCACCGTGACGATCTACGTGTTGATCAGCTATCTGCCGACCTTCGCGGTCAAGCAACTAAAGCTGCCTTATGCGCAATCCTTTTACGCGGTGATCGTCGGCAATCTGCTGCTCACCGTGCTCTCACCGTTGACGGGTGCATGGTCGGACAGGATTGGACGCAAGGGGCTTTCGTTGTGGTCGCTGGTACTGACGCTCGTGATCATCTATCCGCTGTTTGCGTGGCTCGCGGCGGAGCCGAGCGTGTCCAAACTGATTCTCGTGCAGGCGCTACTGTCGATTGCGCTCTCCGGATATTACGGGCCGTTCGGCGCGTTGATCGCCGAACTGTTTCCGGCGAACGTGCGCTCGATCGGCTTATCGCTCGCGTACAACGTCGCGGTGATGCTGTTCGGCGGCTTCGGGCCGTTCGTCGTGACGTGGCTCATCAACATTACGGGTTCGCCGCTCGCGCCGACTTACTACGTGATGGGCGGACTGGCGTTGTCGATCGTGGCAGTGGCGTGCATTCCCGGCAAGCGTCACGCGGATCTCGACGCGCGTCGCAAACCGGCTTGAGGGTTCAGTCCTCCGACGCCCGCTCGTCTAGCTGCGCGCCGGTATCAACGGTGGCCGTTTGTCGAACCACGGCCGCGCTGCCTCGAGTTGCGCGGCCAGTCGCAACAGCGTTGCTTCGCCGCCGACGCGCGTGGCGAACTGCACGCCGATCGGCAGCCCGCGCGCGTTCCAGTAGAGCGGCACGGACATCGCCGGTTGTCCGCTCAGATTGAACAACTCCGTGCATCCCGCCCACGCGAACGCCTTGTTCGACGCTTCGGTCAACAGTTTCTTCATCAGCGCTTCGAGCGGCATTGTCGTGACGGCGCGCATCTGCATGCGCTCCGCGGAGGTGGGGTGCATTTCGCCGATCTTGATCGGTGCGCCAGCGAGCGTCGCGCACAGAAGCACGTCGTAACGGCTCAGCAAATCGGTGAGACGTTCGGTGATGCGACGCTGCTCTTCGAGCGCGCTAGGCAAGCCCCGCTCGCCGAGTTTGCGGCCGACGTGCGCCATTGCCCACGTCGAGATTTCGAATTCGTCGCGCTGCGGCTTGCGGCCGGTGATGCGATCGGCGTGCAGCACCATCTCTTCCGCTGTCACTGACCAGAGCATCAGAAACGCATGGCGGACTGACGCGAAATCGATGCCGAGCGACACCGGTTCGATGTTATGCCCGAGCGAACTGGCGAGTTGCGCGGCGTCTTCGAGCGCGGCGCGCGAGTCGGCGGAGAGCGAGGGCGCCAGCATCGAATCGGTGACGTAGGCAATGTTCAGCGGCTTGCATGGCTCGCGGCTCGCGCCAAGGAAAGTGCCCGGTGCGCCGAGCGGTCTGTCCGCGTTGCCGCCCAGCAGATCGAGCAGCAACGCGCTGTCACGCACGCTGCGCGATACCGCGTGATCGATACCGAGCTCACCGACGGCGGGAGTCGGTGTCGCGCGTGGCACACGTCCGCGGGAAGGTTTGAGGCCGAACAGTCCACAACACGAAGCGGGAATGCGGATTGAGCCGCCGCCATCCGATGCGTGCGCGAGCGGCACGATGCCCGCGGCGACCGCCGCGGCCGCACCGCCGCTCGAACCGCCGGGCGTGTGGTCGAGATTCCACGGATTGCGGCACGCGCCGAACAATTCGGGCTCCGTATAAGGCATCTGGCCGAGCTCGGAGGTGCTGGTCTTGGCGAAGATGTTGAGGCCGGCCGCCTTTGCCAGCGCGACGACCGGTGCGTCTTCGGTAGGAATGAAATGGCGGTAGTGACGGCTGCCCATCGACATGCGCAGCCCGGCGACCGCTGCGCCCAGATCCTTGATCAGATAGGGCACGCCTGCGAGCGCTGCTTGGGTGCTTCCGTCATTGGTTTGGTTCGCGCCATTCGCTCGATTCGCATCATCACGCGAGGCACGCTGACGCGCGGCGTCGTAGTCCTTCAGGACAATCGCATTGATCGCGGGATTAACGGCCTCGGTGCGGGAAATCGCGATGTCCAGCAACTCGCGCGCGCTTGCTTCGCGGCTTCGAACCAGTTCGGCGAGGCCGATGGCGTCATGGGCGAGATAGTCTGATTGCACGACGGAGGGACCCTCGCTATCGAGTGTTGAATCTGCCGGTTGCCTATGCGCGTGATGAACGGCCTGGCTGGACGTTAGGCTGTTCCTGGTTCATCGGCGCGCATGGAAGAAGACGACGCGCCGATGGCACGTCGTCTTCGAGAGAGTAACCCAGGTACAGGTGCGAGTTGTAGGCACCGATCAAAGCCGTGGGTGACAGGCGCCGGTTACAACGTGAGTTAAAGCCGCGAAGTTACAGCCGCTCACCGAGGAACGTCAGCGTGCGGCCATGCGCAAGCGCTGCTGCGGGCTGGTTATACGATGCGCGGTCCGAGCAGTTGAAGCCGTGATCGGCATTCGGATAAATATTGAATTCCGCATCGGCACGGCCGGCGAAGCGCTCCTGAATCTGGCCGACAGCCGACAGCGGAATATGCGCGTCGAGTTCGCCGTAGTGGAATTGCATCGGCACTTTGATCTTCGCGGCCTGATCGAGCTTGTTCTGGATGCCGCCGCCGTAGTACGCCACCGCGCCGTCGAGCGTGCCTTGCGCAGCTGCCAGATACGCGAGCTGGCCGCCGAAGCAGAAGCCGATCGCCGCAATCTTGCCGGTCACTTCCGGCATCGCGCGCAGCGCCGCGGCGGCTGCGCCGATGTCGGCCACCGCCTGGTCGACATTGGTCTTCTGCATCAGCTCGATGCCTTTCTCGCGATCCGCGCCGTCATACGTCAATTCGACGCGCGGCTGCACGCGCCAGAAAATGTCCGGCGCGAGCGCGACGTAGCCGTCTTGCGCATACTGATCCGCGACCGAGCGGATATGGCTGTTCACGCCGAAGATTTCCTGAATGATGATGACTGCCGGTCCCTTGCCGCCTTTGGGCAGCGCCAGATAGCCGCCGAAACTGTCGTTGCCGGCGGGAATGTCGATCCAGCGGGAAGTCGTGCTCATATTGCTCTCCATTTACTCGTGCGTTGATGCGCAGGGTCGGTCTGAATGAATGCCCGAGGCCTGAATGCCTGAGACGGGCGGTCAGTTTGCCATCAAAAGAAACGGCTTGCAGTGAGGTTGCGCGCGGCCTGACAACGCCCGCCGCACGGCGATGATCTCGTAAGGCGATTGAAACATTCTCGATAATTCATTTCTCCGCGCGCGCATGGCTCGGTAGAGTCGAAAGTCCTGGCTCGTTGATGCGACGAGCGCTTTGCCAGAGAGAGAATCGATCATGAATGAAGGCAGTTTTGTGACGCCGTTTGCGGCACGTTTCGAGTTGCGGGTGCCGGTCGTGCAGGCACCGATGGCCGGCGGCGCGACGACGCCTGCGATGGTGGCGGCGGTATCGAATGCCGGCGGTCTCGGCTTCCTCGCGGCGGCGGCACTGTCGCCCGAGAAAATCGCGAGCGAGGTTGCGGCGATTCGCGCGCTGACGGATCGTCCCTTCGGCGTGAATCTGTTTGTACTGGAGCCGGCCGCGCCGGACGAAGCCACTGTGCGCCGCGCGCTCGAAGCCATCGATCCATTGCGCACGGATCTCGGTTTGCCGCCGGGTCAACCGCTCGAACGCTATGCGCCGGATTTCCGCGCGCAACTGGAAACGCTGATTGAATTGCGCGTGCCTGTGGCGAGTTTCACATTCGGATTGCTCTCAGCTGCCGACGTCGCCCGTCTGCATGCAAACGGCCTATATGTAATAGGCACGGCGACGCACGTTGCCGAGGGTATCGCCTGGCGCGATGTGGGCGCAGACGCCATCGCCGCGCAAGGCGCGGAGGCGGGCGCGCATCGCGGCACCTTCATCGGCGCATTCGAGGAGGCGCTGGTCGGCACGATGGCGCTCACGCCGCAACTCGTCGATGCGACCGGCCTGCCGGTGCTGGCCGCCGGCGGCATCATGGACGGACGCGGCATCGTCGCCTCACTTGCGCTCGGCGCACAAGCCGCGGTAATGGGCACGGCGTTCCTCACTTGTCTGGAGAGTGCGATACCGCAGGCATGGAAAACCCGAGTGCGCTCGATGTCGGATACATCGACCTCCGTGACGCGCGCGATCACCGGTCGCCATGCGCGCGGCATACGCAATCCGCTGATGCAGCGCTTAAGCGAGTCGGCGCATAAGGTCGCGCCTTATCCGGTGCAAAACGCCTTGACGCAGGAGTTGCGGCAAACCGCGAGCCGCGCGGATAACGGCGACTATCTGTCTCTATGGTCAGGCCAGGGCGCCCCGCTTGGCCGCAAGCGCCGGGAAGGCCTTGGCGCTGCCGAACTGGTTGGGCAACTCGAGCAGGAATGGCATGCTGTGGCAGCACGGATCGGTGCGCTCGAGCGTTGATTCGGCGTGGCTCAGACGCGCGTCGCGGCAACTGCGGCGCGCTTTGTTTTTACGCAAAAAGCCTATTCGAAACATTTACGGTTTAACACGCTAAAAGCTTTAGGCCGTGCTGTTAGACGATAGGCGTACCTAGCGGAAACCCGCATGGGCTGGTGCTCTCCGGCCTGTCTTTCCAGCCGGAATCGGCTCTTGTTGGATAAACGCTATTAGTGTTCATCCCACTTCCTCAAAAAAGTCCCACAATTTAATTTGATGGCCTACACTTGCGCGCAAGTACGGTTTGCCGTCTGCCACAAACAGTCCGGTGAACGTGCTGGCCAAGTGCATGAACGATGCAACCGGCGTGGTCGTCCACGGGACTGAGCGACACGTGTAGGGAAGCGGGGGCACAGGGCGATTACGTTGTTTTTGGGACCGAAACTGGAGACTTACATGAACATCAAGATTCAAAAGCTTTTGCCGATCAGCGCTGCGGCCATGTTGTTTGCGTCATTGGCTACGGGCGCGGTGGCGGACGAGGTCGTCAAGATCGGCCACGTTGCACCGTTGACGGGCGGTATCGCTCACCTGGGTAAAGACAACGAAAACGGCGCGCGTCTGGCTGTTGAAGAAATCAACGCCAAGGGCCTGACGATCGGCGGCCAGAAAGTCACGCTGCAACTCGACGCACAAGACGACGCAGCTGACCCGCGTACGGCTACGCAAGTTGCGCAGAAGCTGGTTGACGATAAGGTCGTCGCAGTGGTCGGCCACTTGAACTCGGGCACGTCGATCCCGGCTTCGAAGATCTATAGCGATGCTGGCATCGTGCAGATCTCGCCGTCGGCAACGAACCCGGCTTACACGCAACAAGGTTTCAAGACGACGTACCGCGTCGTGGCGACCGATGCGCAACAAGGTCCGGCACTGGCTAACTACGCAGCCAAGGGTCTGAAAGTGAAGAGCGTCGCGATCGTCGACGACTCGACCGCTTACGGTCAAGGTCTCGCCAACGAATTCGAAAAGACCGCCAAGTCGCTGGGCCTGAACGTGATGTCGCATGACGCGACGAACGACAAGGCTGTCGACTTCCGCGCGATTCTGACGAAGATCAAGGGCGAAAACCCGGACGCGATCATGTACGGCGGTATGGACGCAACCGGCGGCCCGTTCGCCAAGCAAGCCAAGCAGCTCGGCCTGCGTGCGAAGGTGCTGGCAGGCGACGGCGTGTGTACCGACAAGCTGTCGGACCTGGCTGGCGACGCAACCGACAACATCGTCTGCTCGGAAGCCGGTATGGCGCTCGAGAAGATGGCTGGCGGCGCAGCGTTCCTCGCCAAGTATCAGAAGCGTTTCGGTCAGCCGATCCAGATCTACGCTCCGTTCACGTATGACGCTGTGTACATCATCGTCGACGCTATGAAGCGTGCGAACTCGACCGATCCGGCGAAGATCCTGGCAGCAATGCCGGCGACCGACTACAAGGGTGTGATCGGCGAAACCACGTTCGACTCGAAGGGCGACCTTCAACACGGCGTGATCTCGCTGTACAACTACAAGGCAGGCAAGAAGACGCTGCTCGACGTAGTGAAGATGTAAGAGCCGCATGACCGAAGACAGCTGTGTTTGTCTTCGGTCAAGCAGTTAAAAGGCACGCGCGCCGCAAGGCTCGCGTGCCTTTTCTTTTGAGCGTTTGCGTGCGAGGCTAACGAGTTTGGGAACATCGTTTGGGAGAATGCCGTGACCACTGAGATCCGTTCGATCGACAACGGCTGGCGCCGCTGGATTGCCGAGAATCTGCTGCTCGACGCACCGCCGCCCGCGCTGCACGGTGCGCTGGTCGGACATGGTTTCGACCCGGCCGAAGCCGCGCGCGAAATCGAGACGGCGCTCGCGAGTCCGTACTTTGAGGGTGCCGTGCGTTTGCGCAATCGTTTGCGCAAGCGCGAATGGATATTGTCGGTGTACGGCACGCTCAATCGTATGCGCGCCGGAAGCGGTTTGATCGAGCGGCGCGAGCGCTTATCGCGTGACGAGTTCTTTGAGCAGTACTACTTTCAGAACCGGCCGGTCATCATCACCGGCGCTTTCGATTTCTGGCCGGCACGCACGCAGTGGAGTTTCGACTACTTTCGCGAGCGGTGCGGCGAGTGTGAAGTCGAAGTGCAGTTCGGACGCGAGTCGGATTCGAATTACGAAATCAATCAGCCGAAGCTCAAGCGCATGATGCGCTTTGCCGATTATGTCGATCTCGTCGAGCGCAGCGGCTCGACTAACGATTTCTACATGACCGCCAATAACACCTCGCACAATCGCGCGGCCCTCGCGGCGTTATGGTCAGACGTACCGGCTATCCGCGAATATCTCGATGCCGAGTCGCCCGATACGGGTTTTTTCTGGATGGGGCCGGCAGGAACGAAGACGCCGTTTCACCATGATCTGACCAATAACTTCATGGCGCAGGTGATCGGCCGCAAACAGATCAAGCTAGTGCCGTTGTCCGATACACCGCATATGGCGAACATGCTGCATTGTTATTCGGAGGTGGACGGCGGGGCGATCGACTACGAGCGTTTCCCGTCGATGCGCAATGCGCATTTGATGGAATGCACGCTCGAACCCGGCGAATTGCTGTTTTTGCCGATCGGCTGGTGGCATTACGTGGAAGGACTCGATGCATCGGTGACGATGACGTTCACCAACTTTCTGCAGCGTAACGACTTCTCGCGCGACTACGTGACGTATCACGAACTGTGAAAAAAACGGCGAGCCGGTTGACCCGGCTCGCCGCTCCCCCCTTCGACGCTTGTTTTTTTCGCGTCTTTATTGACTGTCGTTATTCGTATTCGTTACTTCTTGCTCGTCAGGCCACCCAGACCGCCGAGCAAGCCGCCGCCCGTGGTGCCGCCGGTCGAAGTCCCCGAACCGGTCAATGCGCCGGTGACAGTGCCCAGCAGACCAGTGATCGGCGCAAGCGGGTTGCTGGTGCTGCCCGTGCCGCCCGAACCCGCGGCCGACCCGAGCGCGCCTGTCAGCGACGACACCGCCGACGTCACCGGCGCAAGCGGGCTGCCGCTGCCGCCGCTGCCACCGGTCGCGCCGCTCAATGCGCCCGTGACCGAGTTCAGCACACCGGTCAGCGGTGCCAGCGGGCTGCTGCCTGAGCTACCGCCGAGGCCGCCGAGACTGCCGGTCACCGTGCTGAGGACGCTGGTCAGCGGTGCCAGCGGGCTGCTGCCTGAACTGCCGCCGAGGCCACCGAGACTGCCGGTCACCGTGCTAAGGACGCTGGTAATCGGCGCAAGCGGGCTGCCCGAACCGCTGCCGCCGGTCAGGCCGCCGCTCAAGGTGCTGGGCAACGCGGTGAGAATGCTGGTCAACGGCACCAGCGGATTGCCCGTCGTGCCGCCGCTTCCGCCCGGATTCAGGATGCCGGTGAGGCCGCCCAGCGGGTTGCCGCTGCTCGTGCTGCCCGCGGTCAGCAGGCCGCCGGCGGACGTGACCGTGTCGCCAAGCTTGGTCACGACATTGCCGAGGTTCTGACCGATCGGGTTGTTGGTCGCGTTGCTGACCTGGCTGCCCGCGGTGTCGAGGCCGTGACCGATGGTCGACAGCAAACCGTTCAGTGGTGCGCCGAGTCCGGTCGTATCGCCGACGGTTTGAGTCGTTTGCGCGAGCGTGGCGGTGATCGGCGTGATCGCGGTGCTGACGGTCTGCGTCACTTGCTGGATCGGACCGTTCGTCAGCTGCGAGGTTAATTGCGTGCCAAGGCCGCTGACAGCAATACCGAGCGTCGAGACCGTGCTGCCGAGCGGCGTGGTCAGCGGACTGAGCGGTGCGGTGGGACCGCTGCCGAGACTTGTCACGAGCTGGCCTGCGCTGTTGACGGCCTGGCCGGCGTTATAAACGAGGCCGCCGCTGCTCGCCAGCGTCGTGCCGAGCGGATCGGTGGAGTTGCCGAGCTGGCCGAGGCCGTTCACTGCACCCGTGCCGACTGCGGTGACACCGGCGCCGAGATTCGAGACGACGTTGCCGAGCGCGGTCGAGGTGGCCGGGTTCGAGCCGGGGATCGGCGTGAGGCCGATCTGGTTGCCGATCGCAGACACGGTTTGGCCGGTCGCGGTCACCACGTTGCCGGTGTTCTGGACGACGACGCCGATCGGATTGGCGCTGGTTGGTGTGGGCGTCGGAGTTGGCGTCGGTGTGGGCGTGGGCGTAGGTGTAGGCGTCGGAGTCGGTGTGGGCGTCGGAGTCGGAGTCGGTGTGGGCGTCGGCGTTCCGCCTCCGTTCCCCGAGCCGGAACCTGAGCCGCTGCCGGAACCACTACCCGATCCGCTCGAGACGCCAGGTCTGACCAACGTGCTTCCGCATCCGGTCAGTAAGATCATCGACGTCACGCACATGGCGATCGCCGACAGTTTGAAATTGCGATTCATGGTCTGCTCCCCCGTAATTTGAAAATTGCTGGGGAGCTAACTGCAAGGCCTATGCCATTTATGTTTGCATGCTCAATGCAGAGAATAAAATCATACAGATCAATAGGTTGCGAGCCCGCGCGCGAAGCGGGGAAGGTTCCGATGTCACCGATGTGGCGGGGAACACATCAGCGTGTAGGCCTCGCGTAACGTAACGTAAGAACGCCGGTTTTCATATGGCGTGACGCCCGCCGATGCAACAGCAGCGCGCGTCTGCGTCAGATCTTCAAACGCCGCAGCACCTTCGGACCGGCGACCGCGATCAGAGCCGAACACACGGCCACCACTGACAACCCGATCGGCAGGCTGGTCGCCTGCGTCACCGCGCCGATGATTACCGGTCCGAGCAGCAGCCCGAAGTACGCCAGCCCGGCGACATGCGCGAGTCCTTCGGCCGCGTGAATGCCTTTGACGCTTGCCGCCGCCGCAAACAGCACGGGCATCATGTTGGCGAGGCCGAGACCCATCAGCGTGAAGCCGACGAGGGCGACGACCGGATTCGGCAGCAGCAACGCGCCAACCATGCCCGCGCAGGCCAGCGACGCGCTCGCCATCACCAGTTGCGGCGCGCCGAAGCGGGCGCGCACGGCGTCGCCGGCGAACCGCGCCGCTGCCATGCCGGCCGAAAACGCCGCGTAGGCGGCGCTCGCGAGGGCCGGCGTGGATAGCACGACGTCGCGCATGTAGACGGTCGCCCAGTCGTACATCGCCCCTTCGGCGATCAGCGCGACCAGTGCCATGACGCCGAGTGCCCACAAGGCCGGCGAGCGCCAGCGGTTGGCGCGCGGCGTGGCGGCGTCGGGATGGTCGGCGTGGGGTACGTGCGGCAGTACGGAAGGACAGGCTGCAATCAGCACCAGCGCGCTGATCGCCGCGGCAAGCGTGAGATGCACAGCCGGCGCCATGCCACGCGACAACAGGAGACCGCCTACCGCTGCGCCGGCCATCCCGCCGACGCTGAACATGCCGTGCAGCGCCGACATGATCGGCCGGCCGAGCGCTTTCTCCACAGCGCTGGCTTCCGCGTTCATCGCGACGTCGAGCGTGGCCATGCCCGCGCCGAAGACGGCCAGCACGATCAGCAACATCCAGTAAGCCGGCACGATCAGGATCAGCGCCGCACATGCCGACATCACCAGACCGCTCGTCAAACAGGCCCGGCGCGTACCGACCCGCGCAATCCAGGACGCATTCGCCGCCATGGCGCCGATCGAGCCACCGGCGAGAGCCAGCAGTGCGTACGAGAGCATCGCCGCGTTCAGATGGAAGCGGTCGCGCACTGTCGGCACGTGCACCCCCCACGACGCGTACATCATGCCGGCGATGAAGAACAACGCCATCGTGGCGACACGGGCGCGCTGCCGCGCGGTGCCGGAGAGATCGCGATGAGCAGCGGGGAGGGTGACGAATTCGGAGGAGCGGTCGGACACGGAAATCTCAAGGAGGGAGAACGCGCGAGAAAGCGCGTTGAAAGCGAATTTCCGATTCTAACGAAGCGCGCTGTCTTATGCTTGGAGCGAATTGATCCGAAGCCTGCCCATCGAGGAACGCGCACTTGAACATTCCCGCTCACGCTCCGCTGCATCTGCTTCATATCGCCGCTATCGGTACACTCGCTACTCACGCGCGTCAGCCGGAAGGTTTTCCTTATCCTTCGGTGTTACCGTTCGCGCCGGACCCGCAGCATCGTCCGACGATCCTCGTGAGCCGGCTCGCCGAGCATACGCACAATCTGCACGCTGACCCGCGCGCCGGCTTTCTGGTCGTCGATGCACCGGACGGCGACGTGCTGAGCGGCCAGCGCGTCACCTTGCTCGGCACGTTCGGACCGGTCGACTCGACCCCCGAAGTCGTACAGCGCTATCTGCGCTATCACCCGGACGCCGAACGGTACCTGGTTCTCGGCGATTTCACGTTCTGGGCGATGAAGCTCGAGCGGTTGCGCTATATCGGCGGCTTCGGCGCGATGGGCTGGCTCGCCGGCGCCGACCTCGATCCACTGCCGCCACTCGGCTTCGACGAAGAAAACGCGCTGATCGAATATTTCGCCGCTCATGCCCAGGGCGCCAGTGGAGTTCAATTGCTCGGCGTCGATCGCTATGGCGCTGATCTGAAGCTGGACGGCGTGCGTACCCGTTTTGTCTTCGACGATGCGAAACGCAATACCGAAACCTTGCATGCGGCGCTCGAAGATTGCATCCAGCGCCACGCTAATTAAGTTTCGATTGCTGTTTGGGGAAAACACTCATGCCGCAATAACAAGGGAGAGCGTGGCTCGTAATATGTTCCGACGTTTCATGTTAAAGCTTTCATCGCATGAAATGTTGGGACAATTTCCTTATCTTAAATTTCATTTTTTGATAGTTAATTCATTAATGTCTGATGTGCGATGCTGTTTTTCAGCGGAATGCGAAAATTACCTATTTGAAAGGGTCCGCTAACACCGCGTCGGCGTGAAATTTTTTGAAACGAATTGAGATTAATTTTACGGCGCCGCTTTTGTAGTTTTTCTATTTTGTGTTAATCTCGCCATCAAATTCCGAGGCATGATCACTTCAAAGGGCAAGCCGGCTTAAGACTGGCAGTCATTTATCCAATCCATAAGGGAACCTATGTCTTCCTACAAGGAACTACTCGCACAGCGCGAGAAGCTCGAAAAGCAGATCGAAGAAGCAAAGTCGCGTGAATATGCAGAAGTGTTGAATGAGATCAAGCAGAAAATGGCCGATTACGGCATTTCGCTGACTGAACTCGGTGGCGGCCGTGGTGCCAAGGCTGCTAAAGCCGGTCGTCCGCGTGCAGGCGTCGCGCCGAAGTATCGTGATCCGGATAGCGGCAGCACGTGGTCGGGCCGCGGCAAGCCCCCGCGCTGGATCGCAGGTCTGGACCGTGAGAAATTTCTGATCCAGAAGTAATAGTTTTACGGTCAATCAGTGGCGCCAATAGCGCCCGCTGTTACCAGAAAAAAACCGCGTACCGTCAAGGGCGCGGTTTTTTTATTTCCGCTGCAAATTGCCGTGACTCTTTGTCGCACGCGCTCCATGAAACTGGAACGCGAATGCTTTTCGTTTAGATAAGCGTCTGATTTAAAAGGTTTTTTTTGTGGTTTATCCAGCGCATATTGAGATGCGCCGGGTAGAATGCAGGTATTGAACTCTCCCCTTTGTTTCAGCGATGCCTTCCTCCGCCGCCGTCCAGTCCTTCGAGAAACATCGCGTTGCGCGCAAAAGTACCTTTGTCAGTATTGCGCTCAATACGGTGCTGATGACGCTGCAAATCGTCATCGGCGTGTTTGCTCATTCGCAGGCGCTGGTCGCCGACGGTATCCATTCGTTAGCCGATCTGATTTCCGATTTTGTCGTGCTAATCGCTAATCGGCACAGCGGCGCCAAGCCTGACGCGGATCACAATTACGGACATAGCCGCTATGAAACGGTCGCGTCATTGTTTTTGGGCGCGCTGCTGATTGTTGTCGGCGTTGGTATGTTGTGGCGCGCCGGCACACGTCTCGCCGATTTGCAAAGCATCCCCGCCGTGCATATGAGCGCGCTCGCGGTCGCTGTGCTGGTGCTGATTTCCAAAGAAAGCCTGTTTCGCTACATGCTGCGCGAAGCGCAACGCGTGCGTTCGGCCATGTTGATTGCGAACGCATGGCATGCACGTTCGGACGCCGCTTCGTCATTGGTGGTCGCGATTGGCATCATC
This sequence comes from Paraburkholderia aspalathi, assembly GCF_900116445.1. GTDB lineage: Bacteria > Pseudomonadota > Gammaproteobacteria > Burkholderiales > Burkholderiaceae > Paraburkholderia > Paraburkholderia aspalathi. The sequence continues at coordinate 66,129 of NZ_FPBH01000034.1, read as the reverse complement.
GGCAGCCTCGCAGGCGTGCGTCTGCTCGATCCGATCGCCGCGGCGATTGTCGGCTTCATGGTGGCGCGCATGGGCTGGATGTTCGGCTGGGACGCGCTGCAAGATCTTTCCGACCGCGCGCTCGACGAAGCCACCTCCGCCGACATGCGCGCGCTATTGCTCGCGACGCCCGGCGTACGCGACGTGCATGAAATGCGCACCCGCAAGATGGGCGACTTCGCGCTGGTCGATGCGCACATTCTGGTCGACCCGCTGATCTCGGTATCGGAAGGGCACTACATCGCCGAATCGGCGCGCTTGCGCGTGCTGGCAGACAACCGGGTGCTTGACGCGTTGATCCATGTCGACCCGGAGAACGACGCGGTGGCGCGCCCGCCCGTCAATCTGCCGACCCGGGAGCGGGTCGTCGCCGAAGTCAACGCGGCGCTCGCTGCGGGTGGCGTGAAGGCCGCGTCGGTCAATATGCATTACTTGAGCACGGGGCTCGATGTCGAAGTGGTTCTGCCGGCGCCAGGCGCGCGCACGGCCGAAAGCGATGAGCCCTGCCTTGCTCGCGTCGATCTGGACGCGCTCAGGCGCCGCCTCGGTGCCCGCAAGCTGAACGTGCTGCAGGGAGTGGACGCTCCGCAGGCCGAAAGCAGCGTTTCGACGGAAGCAGGGGCCGGCGACGCCAGCGCCAAGGCTGAGCAGCCGCATAGCGCCACGTGAGCGCGGCTACAGTCTCACAGCGGCAATTGCGTATCGAATTTGATCTCGCGCAGCACGACGCTCGTGCGCACTTGCGCGACGGCAGGAATCTTGAAGATGCGTTCGTGCAGAAAGCTGTCGTACGCCTTGATGTCCGGCGCGACGATCTTGAGGATGTAATCGGATTCGCCGGTCGTGCTGTAGCACTCGGTGACCTCCGGGCAGGTCGCGATTTCCCGCTCGAACTGTTCGACCCCGCCCTCGGTGTGACGCGTGAGATGGATATGCGCGAGCGCGCAGACGTGCAGCCCCAGCTTTTCGCGATCCAGCAATGCCGTGTAGCGCTGGATCACCCCTGATTGCTCCATATCCTTGATACGGCGCCAGCACGGGGTGCTCGACAGGCCGACCTGGTCGGAAATCTCTTGCACGGACCGGCGTGCGTCGAGCTGCAGCAGGCGCAGGATTTTTTGAGAGAACGTATCGAGTGTCAACTGCGCCTCCGTTGGCGTCGCCCTATCAACGCATGGTAGAGGTCTCGAAAACGAAACGCAATGTAAAACGGCTTCAGCGAGGGAGATTACCTAATTTGCCGGTTCCTCAGCGGCGTTTTGTCCTGAGCCGTCCCCATCTTTAGCGGCCGTCAGCGTGGCCGCCTGAACGGCGCGCAGATCCTTGAGCATGTTGCAGAAAAGCGCGCCCTGTTCGATCGCGTCGTCCAGCGCGACATGCGTGTGGGGATGTTCGTCGAACCAGTGCTTCGGGAAACGTGGCTTGATGTTCTTGCGGTACGGCAGGCCGGTTAGTGCGAAGGCCAGCGTTTTGATATCGAGCGCCGACCACGAAAACGGGCAGCGGCCGACAAACCGCATCATGTACCAGAACATATAGGTGAAGTCGAAACCGGCCGGCATCGCCACGAACACCGGCTTGCCCGGCAACGCCTCGACCCATTCGACATAGGCGGTCAGCGCGGCCTGCGGATCCTGCAAATTCTTGCGGCAGGCTTCCCACGCCTCCGGCTGCGTCTTCCACCATGCTTCCTGCACCGGATGCGGCGTGGCGCCGTCGAGCAATTCGAGATTCGCGGAGAAGGTGGCGATCAGCTGCTTGTCTTCCGTGTACGCGGCGGAGGCGAAACTGAGCATCGAATGCGGACCGGGAATCGGGCCGTCCGCTTCGACATCGGTGCTCACGTAGATTTCGCTGCTCATGCTTTGACTCCGTCGGCGACATACGGATTGGTGCGGCGTTCGGCGCCGAACGTGGAGGTGGGGCCGTGGCCCGGAACGAAGGTGACGTCGTCGCCGAGCGGCCAGAGTTTTTCGCGGATCGCGTGTACCAGGTCGGCGTGATTGCCGCGCGGAAAATCCGTGCGGCCGATCGAGCCGGCGAACAGCACGTCGCCCACCAATGCGAGCCGATGCGCGCGGCTGAAGAACACCACGTGGCCGGGCGTGTGGCCGGGGCAGTGATAGACCTCGAGGGTTTCGTCGCCGAACTGCACGGTCTCGCCGTCTTGCAGCCAACGGTCCGGCTCGAACGCTTCGGCAGCAGGAAAGCCGAAGCGCGTGCTTTGGTCCGGCAGCTTGTCGAGCCAGAAACTTTCGTCGGGATGCGGACCTTCGATCGGTACGCCGTAGTGCGTGGCGAGCGTCTTCGCGCCGGCGCAGTGATCGATGTGGCCATGCGTGAGGAATACTTTTTCGACCGTCACATTCTGGCGCGCGATTTCACCCTGGATGACATCGAGGTCGCCGCCTGGATCGACAACGGCCGCGCGCCCGGTTGCCTCGCAAACGAGCAGCGAGCTGTTCTGCTGGAACGGCGTAACGGGGATCAAGGTGACTTTCATGGATGACGGCGCCGCTGGGAAAACGTTGATTGTACCGGCGTCTCGTCGACGCTCGTCGAGGGCGCTGAGGCCCCGCTGCAGCGGGCTTTGAGCTGCCCATTTTTGCAGCAAGAGTGAAAATTCATCAAGGTTTTCAGTCGCTTGCCATCCCAAAATTTTCTTTTGGGTATAATGGCCTCCATGCACAAGGAATTGTGCATGCCACACGGCGATGCGTCCCCATCAAAAATGGGCACGCGGATTGCCACTCAAGTATGGGCTGTCGCGGTTTTGGGCGGCCATCAGGTATCGATGCATTCGATGCACACGTCTTACCCAGCCAGGCGCCGCGCGCCTGCAACGGACTTAAATGCCGTGACGCTGGGTGGGGCCTACGCCGCTGTTCCTGCGCGCTGAGTTCCGCGCGCAAGAACGTGTTTGCCACGTTCGATGGCGGCATGTGGGGTCTGGTCAGGCTGCCGGGGACAGGTTGCGCCAGACGTGAAAATTAACCGTGCGGTAGCGGCTGGGTAGCCGCATCCGGGCTTTGACGTACTGCGCTTTTCTGCGCGGCGCGTTGTCGTCCATTGCCGCCGGAGTCGCAGGCAACACGCTCAACTTTTCGCGTGATGCGGCTCGACAATTTGATTGCACGTCTTATGAAAACTCGGTTATCCCGTGGTCTGGGGACTCTTTTTGCCTTTTTTGTGCTAGCCGGCTGTGCCACGCCTCCGGGCGCGAGCAGCACGTCTGACAGCGGCGCGCCGCTGAGCACGAAGAATGCGCAGGCAGGTTCCTTCGGCCCGCAAGCTTTCGGTAGCGCGCCGGCATCCGGCGCAGCCGCCAAAGGCTCGTCGCTGGCCGATGCGCAGCCGCTTACTGACGACAATTCCGGCGTCTCGGACTTTCATCAGATCGGTCGCGCCTCGTGGTACGGCCGCGGGTTCCATGGCCGCCGTACCGCCAACGGCGAACGTTTCGACATGCACGCGCTGACTGCGGCACATCGCACGTTGCCGCTCGGCTCGTATGTTCGCGTGACCAATCCGGCCACCTCGCGCTCGGTTGTCGTGCGCATCAACGATCGTGGCCCGTATGCGCGTGGCCGGATCATCGATCTGTCAATGGCCGCCGCCGCCGCGCTCGACATGCGCCACGCCGGTACCGCGCGCGTTCAGATCGAAGGATTGACGCGACAGGAAGCACGCGCTGAGATGAATGAAACGCTGGCGTCGAACTCAGAGAAGTAATGAAATGGCCGCGGGCGCGTCTCTGACGCGCTTGTGACGCCGCGCAACATGGCGCTTATTCGTGCCGTTGTTCGCCAAAAGACAAAGGGCCGCTTCGCGCGGCCCTTTTCTTTTACTCATCCACCGTGGCTGCACGCAGCCGCTCATTCCTTTCGGTCCTGGCTTGCGCTGCGAGCCTGATCCGCTGGCGGACCTCCCTTCTCGTCCGCCTTATTCCTCGTCTTTCTTCAACGCCAAAGCGCGCGCGTAGAGCGCATTGCGCGACGCGCCGGTGAGGGTCGCGGCAACTTTTGCCGCGCTGCTCACCGTCAATTCTTCCAGCAGGATGCCCAGCAACGCGTCGTGATCGTGTTCGCCCGCGGCTTCCGGCTGCGCGCCTTCCACCACCAGGACGAACTCACCGCGTTGCCGGTTCGGATCGGCTGCGAGCCACGTTGGCCCTTCGGCCAGGGTGCCGCGGTGCAGCGCTTCATGTAACTTCGTCAATTCCCGGGCGATCAGCAGTTTGCGCTCGCCGCCGAATGCGTCCGCCATGGCCTGCACCGTTTCGACGATCCGGTGCGGCGCTTCGTAGAACACCATCGCGTGCGGATGGTTCACGAGCGCTTGCAGCGCCGCGGCACGTGCTTTTGCCTTCGGCGGCAGGAAGCCGAGGAACGAGAACGTCGCGACCCAGTCGCCGGCCGCGCTCAAGGCGGTGGCGAGCGCGCTTGCGCCGGGTAGCGGAATGACCGGGAAGCCGGCTTCGCGCACAGCGTCGACGAGTTTCGCGCCGGGGTCCGAGATGCCGGGCGTGCCCGCATCGGATACGTAGGCCACGCGTTCGCCTGCTTGCAGATGTTCGATCAGGCGCAGCGCCGCGGCCCGCTCGTTGTGCTGATGAACCGCGACGAGCGGCTTCGAGATGCCGTAACGCGCGAGCAGTTGGCCGGTGTTGCGGGTGTCTTCGGCGGCAATGCGGTCCACCAGTCCGAGCACATGCAACGCGCGCAGCGTGACGTCGGCGATATTGCCGATCGGCGTGGCCACCACATAGAGCGCGGCGGCAGGGTACTGCTGCCCTTGCGCGAGTTCGGAGAGAGGAGTCATGAGGCAGAAGACGCAGACAGACAGAACGAGGCCGCCATTGTGCCACGCTGCGGCGCGTGAACCGGGTGGTGGGCAGGCGAGTGCGCGGGCCGGCGGCCACAACTTTTCGAGACCAACCGGGTCCAAACTCGTCGGCGCGGCTTTCGAGGCGCGTGCGATGGAGTTTTTGCAGCGGCAGCGTTTGCGTTTCGTCGCGCGCAACGTGCTGTGCCGGGGCGGCGAGATCGATCTGGTGATGCGCGACCGCGACGGTTCGTTGGTGTTCGTCGAAGTTCGCGCGCGTGCCCAGCAGCATTATGGCGGCGCGGCAGCGAGCATCGGCTGGCAAAAGAAGCAGCGGATCGTGCGTGCCGCGCGGCATTACCTGGCAACCCGCAGCAGGCGTTCGCATGATGAGCCCGCGTGCCGTTTCGACGTAATTGCGTTCGAAGCCGGTCGGCTCGTGTGGCTGCGCGATGCGTTTCGCGCGGACGAAGTCTGATGCAGTGCGGGGAGAACAGGCGTGAGTGCGATAAACTTGCGCTCGCGTGCGGACCTCGTGAACCACACCGGTGTATGGAAAGCAGCGACGGGATAGCGCATTTCGCGATGTTTTTGCGCATCTACACTGTGTGTCCGGCACGGTTCATCAGAGCGGCACGACTTCGCAATACGACTTCACAACACGGCCGCGTACTGCGGTCTATTCGCGGTAGAAACTAGAGACTCGATGTCAGTCGAACGCATTCAACAACACTTCCGCGACAGCGCGGCAGTCAAACTCGAAGCCCTCGAATCCCTGTCGATGCCGATCGCCGCAGCGATTGACACGATGTTCGCCGCGCTTGCCAACGGCAGCCGCATTCTTGCGTGCGGCAACGGCGGCTCGGCGGCCGACGCGCAGCATTTCGCCGCCGAACTGATCGGCCGCTTCGAGCGTGAGCGCCCGGGCTTGCCGGCGATTGCGCTGACCACCGACACCTCCGTGCTCACCGCCATCGCCAACGACTACTCGTTCGAGCAGATTTTTTCGAAGCAGGTTTGGGCCCTCGGCCAGCCCGGCGATGTGCTGCTGGCCGTCACCACGTCCGGCAATTCCGCCAATGTGCTCGCCGCGATCGAGGCCGCGCACGAGCGCGAAATGATCGTGGTCGCGCTAACCGGCAAGGGCGGCGGCCGTATGCAGGAAGTGCTGGGCGATACCGATATCCACATTTGTGTGCCGTCCGATCGCACCGCGCGTATTCAGGAAGTGCATTTGCTGACCATCCATTGTCTGTGCGACGGCATCGATGCCATGTTGCTGGGCGAAGACTGAGATTGATTCCGAAGGAGAGCTAGTTGATGAGCGTATTCCGCGTCAAGAAGACACTGGTGAGAACCGTGCTGGTGGTCGGGTTCGCCGCGGGACTGTCCGCGACGTTGCAGGGATGCTTTCTCGCCGTTGCTGGCGCGGCGGGCGGCGGCGCGCTGGTGGCGACCGACCGGCGCACGCTCGGCGCGCAGACCGAGGATCGCGAGATGCAGGTGAAGGCGCTGTCGCAGATCAGCCAGAACTTGCCCGACAACGCGCACGTCAACGTGACGGTGTTCAACCGCCGCGTGCTGCTGACCGGCGAAGTGGCGGGTGACGTCTCGAAGCAGCGCGCGGAGTCCATCGTGCGTGGCTTGAACAACGTCAACACGATCGTCAACGAACTGGCGATCATGCCGGCGAGCTCGTTCTCGTCGCGCACGAATGACACTTACCTCGAGACGCGCGTGAAGACCGCGCTGATCGCCGAGAAGAACATTTCGGCGAACAACTTCAAGGTCGTGGCCGAGCGCGGCTCGGTGTATCTGATGGGCCTTGTCACGATGGACGAAGGCAATCGCGGCGCCGATGTTGCGAGCCGCGTGCCGGGCGTGGTGCAGGTCGTGAAGGTGTTCCAGTACATTCAGCCGCAGGAAGCCGCGGCGGCGGCCGCTGCAGCGGCGACCGCACCGGTTGCCGCTTCGCAGCCGGACGCGAGCACGCCGACTGTCGGCGCGATCCCCGATTCATCGGTGAGTTCGCGTCCGCTCGAGCAGCAGGCGCCGGCGCCGGTCACCAATTCGAACGCCGTGCATCCGGGCAATCCGAAGGCGACGACCCCATGAAGCGGGGTGTTGCTTTCGTCGTCGCGATGTTGACGGCCGGCACGTTGGCGGGCGCTCTTGCCTCTTCAGCACGTGCGGCCGATGCACCGCGTGGTCAGATCGTTGCTAGCTCGAATGCCTGCATGGGATGTCACGCGGTAGACCGCAAACTGGTCGGCCCATCGTTCCAGCAGATCGCTACGAAGTACAAGGGTGATGCGCAAGCGCCGGCAAAATTGTCGCGCAAGGTGAAGGACGGGGGCTCCGGCGTATGGGGCATGATTCCGATGCCGGCGCATCAGTCGATGAGCGATGCTGACATCCGCACAGTGGTCGATTGGGTGCTGGCTGGCGCGCCGTCCAGGTGATGTTTTGCCGCCCCTTTTGCCTCCGGGTTTTACCGCCGCGGGGGCTTGGCAAAACGCAAAATGCCTGTGCTAGAATTGTTTGCACGTTGGGGGGGTAGCTCAGCTGGGAGAGCGTCGCGTTCGCAATGCGAAGGTCGGGAGTTCGATCCTCCTCCTCTCCACCAAAGATCACATCGAAAGTTGTCCGAGATTGTCCGAAAACCCCGCAGCCGAAAGGCTTGCGGGGTTTTCTGTTTCTAACGAAATCCAATCGCCCTTATCTCCCCCAAAGGGAGATGTCGCGCATGCGACTTACGCTCACTCCCGAAACTCCACCCCATCCAAACGCCTCAACTGCGCGATGTCGCGAAGCGGCGGCGCGCCGAAGTGCCGGCTATATTCGCGACTGAACTGCGAAGGGCTGTCATACCCGACCCGGACCGCGACCGACCCGACATCTCCGCTATGCCTGAGCAGTAATCTGCGCGCCTCGTGTAGCCGCAGTTGCTTCTGATACTGCAGCGGAGTCAGTGTCGTGACGTTCTTGAAGTGATGATGGAGCGACGACACGCTCATGTTCACCGCATGTGCCAGCGTCTCCATCCGCAAAAGCTCGGTGTAGTGATTCTGGATCCACTCGATTGCCCGCGCGATCCGGTACGTCTGACTCCCGTTCACCGCGACCTGCCGCAGCCGTTTCCCTTGCTCGCTCGTCATCAGCCGGTAGAGCAATTCCTTTTCGATGAGCGGTGCGAGTACGGGAATGTCACCCGGAGTATCGAGCAATCGTACGAGTCGCAGCGCGGTATCGAAAACCGGTGCTGACAGCGTGGCCACGGCGATGCCTTCGCCTGCCGACGCGGCATCCGGTTCTGGCAGGCGCAGCTGCGTCGCCAGTTCGACGATCCGCTGCGGATCGAGCGTGAACTTCACACACAGATAAGGCGCGTCGGGTGAGGCCCGCGTCACCCGCGACATCACCGGCAGATCGACGGATGTCACGAGGCAATGCAGATGATCGTAGACGTACGCCTGCCCCGCGACCATGACCCGCTTGGCGCCCTGCGCCGCGAACACGAATGCGGAGCTCGTCACGCCGCAGCCGAGATCCACGGGCTGCGAGTAGCGATAAAACGTGAGCGACGGGATCGCCGTCTGATGGGTGCCGTCCGTCGGCGCGAAGCGGCTGATGAGCGCGGCGAGTTCCCGGCGCGCGGTTTCGCGTTCCGCCGAAGGATCGGGCCGGGAGGAATGCTGTTTCATGCGCATGGAACTCCGTGAACGGAATTGAGCATACCCAACCGCTGCCGGACAAGCGCGGCTGGCCTGCTGGATTTGCAGCATTGTTCAATAAATTTGCAGGATTGTGTAAGTGCAACGGCAGGCAGTCGGTACACACTGCCGCGTACACCCGGCGCCAAGTCCGGGCTTTCCCCACGGAGAGGTTCCATGTCTACATCGTTTGTCCTCAACGGCAAGAACGTTACGCTCGATGCCGATCCCACCACGCCGCTCCTTTGGGCAATCCGCGAAGACGCGGGCCTGCACGGCACGAAGTTCGGCTGCGGCATGGCGCAATGCGGCGCCTGCACGGTTCATCTGGAAGGCGAGGCCACCCGCTCGTGCGTGCTGCCGCTTGCGGCTATCGCGGGTAAGCGCATCACGACTATCGAAGGCATCGAAAGCCGGCCCGCGAAAGCCATCCAGGCTGCATGGGTCAAGCTGCAGGTGCCGCAGTGCGGGTACTGTCAGTCCGGACAGATCATGTCCGCGACAGCCTTGCTCGAACATAACGCCACGCCCACCGACGCCGACATCGATGCCGCGATGAACGGCAACATCTGCCGCTGTGCGACCTATACCCGCATTCGCGCGGCCATCCACGAAGCCGCTGCCACCCTGAAGGCCTGACCATGACGACCGATCTCGATCTCAAGGATGCGGTACGCCCGTCGCGCCGAACCTTTCTGAAAGCAGCCGGCGCCTTCGCGGCAGTCGGTCTCACCATCGGCTTCGAATGGGCGGGCACGGGCCGCCGCGCGCTCGCCGCCACCATGCCCGACGCGACGTTCGCACCCAACGCGTTCCTGCGCGTCGCGCCGGACAACAGCGTCACGGTCATCGCGAAGCACGTCGAGATGGGCCAGGGCGCGTACACCGGCATCGCGACGATCGTCGCGGAAGAGCTGGATGCGAACTGGCAGGACGTGCGTGTCGAAAGCGCGCCCGCCGATGCGAAACGCTACGCGAATCTCGCGTTCGGCACGATCCAGGGCACGGGCGGCAGTTCGGCGATGGCCAACTCGTGGATGCAATTGCGCGAAGCCGGCGCGAAAGCGCGCGCGATGCTGGTCTCCGCCGCCGCTGCGCAGTGGCAGGTGCCCGCATCCGAGCTGACGACGCTCGACGGCAGCGTTCATCACGCGGCCACGAACCGGACCGCGACCTACGGTTCGCTCGCGTCGGCCGCGGCCCGCTTGCCGGTGCCGGATACGGTCACGCTCAAGTCGCCGAAGGATTTTCGTTTGATCGGCCATCAGCTGCCGCGTGTCGACGTGCCGCCGAAAACCAACGGCACCGCGCAGTTCACGCTCGATGTGACGTTCCCCGGCATGCTGGTCGCGCTGCTGCAGCGTCCGCCGCTCTTCGGCGCGACGGTCAAATCGTTCGATGCGTCGGCCGCGAAAGCAGTGCCCGGCGTCGTCTCGGTCGTGCAGGTGCCGGGTGGCGTCGCGGTGGTCGCAAAGGGTTTCTGGGCGGCGAAGCAGGGCCGCGATGCGTTGAAGGTCGAATGGGACGATTCAAAGGCCGAAAAGCGCAGCTCGGACGCGATCATGGCTGAATACCGGCAGCTCGCCGAGCAGCCCGGCATGTCCGCCCGAAAAGACGGTGATGCGACGAAGGCGCTCGCAGGCGCGGTGAAGAAAATCTCCGCCAGCTATGCGTTCCCGTATCTCGCTCACGCGCCGATGGAACCGCTCGACGCGGTTGTCAAACTCACCGCTGACAGTTGCGAAATCTGGGCCGGCGACCAGTTTCAGACCGTCGATCAGGCCAACGCCGCCCATACGGCGGGACTCGATCCGCAGCAGGTCAAGATCCACACGCTGTATGCGGGTGGCAGCTTCGGCAGACGCGCGAACACCCAGTCGGACTATATCGTCGAGGCCGTGTCGATCGCGAAGGCGCTGGGTGCGAACGGCACGCCGGTCAAGCTGCAGTGGACCCGCGAGGACGACATCCACGGCGGCCTCTACCGGCCGATGTACTTCCACAAGCTCGACGCGGGCCTGAGCGCCGACGGCAAGGTCGTCGGCTGGCGGCATCGCATCGTCGGTCAGTCGATTCTTGCCGGCACGCCGTTCGCCAGCGTGATGGTCAAGAACGGGATCGACGGGACGTCCGTCGAGGGCGCCGCTAACGTGGCCTACGCGATTCCGAACGTCTCGGTCGAACTGACGACCACGCAGACCGGCGTGCCTGTGTTGTGGTGGCGGGTGGTCGGCAGCTCGCATACGGCATTCGCGGTCGAGGCGTTCATGGACGAAGCCGCGCACGCCGCGCGCAAGGACCCGTTCGTCTTCCGCCGCGATCTGCTCGCGCATGAACCGCGTATGCGGGGCGTGCTCGAACTCGCTGCGCAGAAAGCGGGCTGGGACCCGGCCAAACCGTTGCCGAAAGGCCGCGGGCGCGGCATCGCGGTAGCCGAGGCGTTCAAGACGTTCGTCGCGCAAGTCGCAGAAGTCTCCGTCGACAAGGACGGTAACGTGAAAGTGGAGCGCGTCGTGTGTGCGGTGGATTGCGGCACGCCGATCAATCCGGACGTCATCGCCGCACAGATGGAAGGCGGCATCGGCTTCGGTCTCGGCGCGGCGTTGCACAGCGCGATCACGTTAAAGGACGGCAAGGTCGAGCAGAACAACTTCGACGGCTACCAGGTGCTGCGGTTCGCGGAGATGCCCAAGGTCGAGGTGCATATCGTGCAGTCAGGCGAAGCGCCGACGGGCGTCGGCGAGCCGGGTGTCGCACCGGTCGGGCCGGCGGTCGCGAATGCGATCTTCGCGGCCACCGGCAGGCGGATTCACTCGCTGCCGTTTCCTGCTGCTTCGGAAAAGACCGCCTGACGGGCTGACCTAAGACGACGCGCCGCGTCGTGATTGACTGCGCTCCTGCGTGCTTGTCATGCGGGAGCGCGGCGTTTTTCCGAGTCAGAACTTATCCCACTCGTCATCTGCAACTGCAGTAGCAAGCGCAGCAACCGGCGCAGCGGCCGTAGCCCGCGCAACGCGCTTAGGAGCAGCAGCAACCGCAACCTCGCGTCGCTGCGCCTCCCGCCGAGCAGGAACCGGAGCTGCCGCTACCGCAGCCGCCGAATCCTTCACCTGAAAAAACGCCACGGCGTCAGTCAGTTGTTCCCCCTGATCTTCCATCGACCGCGAAGCCGCTGCCGCCTCTTCCACCAAAGCCGCATTCTGCTGCGTGACGTTGTCCATCTGCGTAATCGCAAGATTGACCTGCTCGATGCCACGGCTTTGTTCGGTCGATGCCGCCGCGATTTCCGACATGATGTCGGTGACTCGTGCGACTGCCTGAGTCACCTCGGTCATCGTCTTGCCCGCCTCGCCGGCAAGCGCGGACCCGTCACGGATCTTGTCCACGGAAGTGGCGATCAGATCCTTGATCTCCTTGGCCGCACTCGATGAACGTTGAGCCAGGCTTCTGACTTCGCTTGCCACCACCGCGAAACCCCGCCCCTGTTCGCCCGCACGCGCGGCTTCGACGGCCGCGTTCAACGCGAGGATGTTCGTCTGGAACGCAATGCCTTCGATGATGCCCGTGATGTCCGCGATCTTCGTCGAGCTGTCGCTGATGTCGTGCATCGTGTTCACCACCTGACCGACGACCTCGCTACCCTTCTGCGCCACCGACGATGCATTCGCAGCCAGCATGCTGCCTTGCTGCGCGTTGTCGGCGTTCTGCTTAACCGTGGAGGTGAGTTCTTCCATGCTGGAAGCCGTTTCCTGCAACGAAGCAGCCTGCTGCTCGGTACGCTGGCTCAGGTCCATATTGCCCGCTGCGATCTGACGTGCCGCGCCGGCGATGCTGGTGCTGCTGTCGCGCACCCGTCCAACGGTCACCGTCAGCCGTTCATTCATCTCGCGCAGGGCGGTCAGCAGTTTGCTGGTTTCGTCGCGCCCCTCGACCGTGATGCGCGTTCGCAGATCGCCTGCCGACACCGTGCGCGCGACGTCGATCGCAAAACGCAGCGGTCCGGTCACGGCACGCGTGATCACCACGCATGCGCCGACGGCGAGCCCCAGCGCGATAAGGCAGATCGCGATCAGCAGATTGCGCTGGCTTTCGTAATGCGCCGTGTACTCGTTGACCAGTTGTTCCTGGCGTGAGCGCGTGTAGTCAGCGTACGCGTTGGTCGCACGAATCAGCGCGGCGAGCAGCGGCCGGCAATGCTCGTCCATCTCGGCGATCGCTTCATCCCGCTTGTTAGTGAGCGCGAGATTGACGATGTTGAGGGCAACCGGGCCATAAGCCGACTCGACCCGGTTGATCTCGGCGACGAGGCTGCGTGCTTTCTCCGACGTATCGGTCGCACTGGCGATCATGTCGTTGAGCTTTTTCAGGTCGGTTTGCACGTCCTCGTGTGCACGCGTTACGTCAGCTTTCTCTACTTCGAGGTCCTGGGGTTTGGTCACGAGCACAAGGTTGCGCGCCGCGATTGCTCTACGATCCACGGCGGTTCGAACCTGCACCGCCATATCGGCGCGTGCGTTGATGCCGTGTACGAAGTTGGAAAACCCATCGGTCGAATCGCTCAGCGCCTTCAGGGAAAGGCCGGAAACCGCGACGACAACGACAGACAGCATGCCGAAACCGGCGATGAGTTTGGTTTTGATGGTGAGGTTTTTGAGGGTCACGATTTTTTATTCTCCAATAACGAAACGTTGAAGCGTTCGCAGTGGACTCTCAGGTCCGGGCATGGGAGCGTCTATCTGGCAGCCGATCATCGTGGCCGCCCCGCGCGGTTTACCCTTCGTGCCTTTCGCAGGACGCGTCCGAAGGTGCGTCGAACGTCAGGCGATAAATGGGTATCCCATTTACTGGTTATCGGATCGAATTCTTACGGACTTAAGAAATCCCGGGTATTCCTCTACAAAGCTTGCGCACGATGCGCGAAGAACGCATCGTTTTCGGTTGATTTGAATATATTTAGGTGCGCGGTGAAAGCATGAAACTTACATATTCATTTCATTTTCCGACGTGCGTCCGGGCAAATAACCTACTGGCGAACATCAGGCAACAAAAAATGGCTTGAACTAGCGGCCACACATGGATATGATTGAGCAATCACTCATTAATTACTTGTAGTCGAAACGACCTGCATGGCCCGTCCGAAAAGCGAAGACAAACGCAACGCCATCCTTGCTGCCGCAACGGAGGTCATTGCCGAGCAGGGTTTGAGCGCGCCCACCGCGCGCATCGCAAAACTCGCGGGCGTGGCTGAAGGAACGTTGTTCACGTATTTCGACAATAAGGACGAGCTGCTGAACCAGCTCTACCTGGACATCAAGGCAGAGCTGCGCGAAGTGATGATGACGACCTATCCGAAGCAAGCCAGCGTGCGCGAGCGCATTCAGCACGTGTGGAACAGGTTTGTCGACTGGGGCGTGGCGCAGCCGCAAAAACGCCGGGCCGTGGCGCAACTGTCCGTGTCGGAGCGTCTGTCCGACTGTACACGTGCAACTGGCATGGAGTCTTTCGCAGACATCAACACAATGATTCAGGCAAGCGTGGCGAGCGGCGCCTTGCGTGATCATCCGCCGGCTTTCCTGTCGGCAATCATGGCGGCATTGGCCGAAACCACCATGGATTTCATCGCTCGCGAACCGGCTAACGCCGACCGTTATCGCAAGGCCGGCTTTGAGGCGTTCTGGCGCGCGATTGCCCAGAACTAATTTTTTTACCTTATTAATGAGCGCGCACACGCTCAATTAATCGAAAGGAGCACATTATGTCGAAGGTCTGGTTGGTTACGGGAAGCGCCCGCGGGCTTGGGCGCGATATCGTCGAAACGGCGTTGCGTGCCGGTGAGCGGGTGGTGGCTACGGCGCGCGATCCGCGGCAGTTGGCGGATCTGGTGACACGCTACGGTGAGCAGGTTCGCGCGGTCGCGCTAGATGTCACGGATCCGGCGGCGGCACGCGCGGCCGTGCAGGCCGCAGTCGATGCTTTCGGCCGACTCGATGTGGTCGTCAACAACGCGGGCTTCGGTCATCTGGCGCCGTTCGAGCAAACTACCGAAGACGATTTCCGTGCGCAGATCGACACCAACTTCTATGGTGTGGTTAACGTCACGCGTGCGGCGCTTCCGGTACTTCGGAAACAGCGATCCGGCCACGTGATCCAGATTTCGTCGGTGGGCGGCCGTGTCGGGATCGCCGGCTTGAGCGCGTATCAGGCTGCAAAGTGGGCGGTTGGCGGCTTCACTGAGGTGATCAGCCAGGAACTCGCGCCGTTTGGCGTCCACGTCACTGCGCTCGAGCCGGGCGGTATGAAAACGGAATGGGGCACGGGCGCGATGGGTGAGGCGCCGGAATTGCTGCCGGACTATGTGCCGTCGGTGGGCGCCATCACGGATATGCTGTCCCAGTACGTCGGCAAGGAAGCCGGCGATCCCGCAAAAGTTGCGCAAGTGGTGCTGAAGCTCGCGTATCACGATTCGTTGCCGCCGCATCTTCTGCTCGGTAGTGACGCATTGCATTTCGCCGGCGAAGGCGACAAGGCGCGCGCTGCAGCGGCCGAAGCGTGGCGAGCGGTCAGCGCGGCCACCGATTTCTCCGCGCCGACGCCACTGCCGGAATTTCCGGGTGCACTGGCGAAAGCCTGAGCACGCATGCGGCCGCCGGGCGTCGCCCAGATCGCCCGCCACACTCAGGACAAAGCGGTCGCCGCCCGCTTGTAGGACATATCTGAAGGTTCGACCAATGCGCGCTGGCCGGGCGCAATCATGGAGCACGCATCATGAAGGTTCTGATTTTCGGCGCGACCGGCATGGTCGGGCAGGGCGTATTGCGCGAATGCCTGCGCGCGCCTGACGTCGAGGTAGTCCAGACAGTTGGCCGCACCCGCACCGGCCAACTCGATCCGCGTCTGAACGAACTGATTCAGCCGGACTTGATGGACTACCGGACGGTGGAAGACTCGCTGACGGGTTTCGACGCGTGCTTTTTCTGTCTGGGCGTCTCGTCGGCAGGTCTGCAGGAGGCCGAGTATGTGCGCCTTACCTACGACCTGACGCTGGCCGCCGCGCAGACGCTGGCCCGTCTCAATCCGCAAATGACTTTCGTCTACGTGTCGGGCGCGGGTACCGATAGCACTGAACACGGCCGCACCATGTGGGCGCGGGTCAAGGGCCGGACGGAGAATGCGCTGCTACGGCTGCCGTTCAAGGCCGTCTATCTGTTCCGCCCCGGCGTGATCGAGCCGCTGAACGGCGCCGTTTCGAAAACCCGCTCGTACCGTTTGTTCTATACGGTGGCGAGGCCGCTTCTGTCGACGCTGCGCGCGCTCTTTCCCAATCACATTCTGAGCACCGAAGACATTGGCCAGGCGATGCTGGAGGTCGCGCGCCATGGCGCCGCCAAAGCGGTGCTCGAGGTCGCGGACATCAGGGCGCTCAGCCGCGCCGCAGCCGAGCCGGCGCTCGATCTGCACGCGGGCTGAGCGCCCGGACGGGGTGACGTCCGCGCGCTGCGCCGCGGCCCGAGACGTCCCCTAGTCGAAAAAATTCGTTTAATCCGCCAAAAACCTGTCTTTTCCCTGATTCGACGCGCCTCGGCGTCTGGTAGGCTACCGTTTCACGAGACGCGCCTTCCTGACGCGCCAACTTCTCCACGCGCGTAGGTCAGCGCATGCTCGAATGAAACGTTCATGGTGACGCGCCGACCGAACATCGTGATTGCCATCAGTATCGTGCTGGCCAGCGCGATCCTTGCGATCGCGGTGTGGGTATTGGCACAGATGCGCGACGATGCGCTGCGGCGCGCCCAGGATTCGGTCTTCAACGTCTCGCTGCTGGTCGAGCGCGACGTGTCACGCAATCTCGAGATCTACGATCTGTCGCTGCGGGCGGTAATCGACGGGCTGAAACAACCCGGCGTGCTGGAACTGCCGCCGAAGATCCGCCAGATGGTGCTGTTCGACGGCTCCGCCAGCGCGAAAGACATGGGTTCGATTTTCGTACTCGACACAGCCGGCAACATCATCTTCGATTCGCAATCCTCGCCTCCGCGTCCCGTCAATCTCGCCGAGCGCGACTATTTCAAGGTTCAGCGCGATTCCCCCGATGTCGGCCTGTACGTTAGCCAGCCGTTCATGCCCAAGCTGACCGGCAAGGACGTGAGCATTGCGTTGAGCCGCCGGATCTCGCGGCCGGACGGCAGCTTCGGCGGCGTGGTGGTCGGCACGATGCGCCTTACTTACTTCAGACATCTTTTCGCCGGCATGAATCTCGGCTCGGGCGGCTCGATGGCGCTGATGCTGAACGACGGCACGATGCTGATGCGGCGCCCCTACGATCCGAAAATCATCGGCCGGAGTCTGACTGGCACCTCGAACTATTCGCGCTTCCTCCAGCAGCCGAGCGGGGACTTCTTCGGCACGGCGGCGATCGACGGGGTCGAGCGCTGGTACGCGTTTCGCCATATCGATATGTATCCGTTGATTCTCGACGTGGCCCTCTCTACGCGCGATATCTACGTGGAGTGGCGGCATCGCGCGTGGCTCATCGGCTCGCTGATTGCGGCGCTCGACGTGGTGATCATTGCGCTTGCGCTCCTGTTCTCGCAGCAACTGCGGCAGCGTCGCGCGGCCGAAGAAGAGTTGCGCGTGCTCGCACGTACCGACGGGCTGACCGGTCTGAACAATCGCCGCACCTTCGAGGAACACGCGGAAGAGGAATGGCGCCGTGCGCAACGTAATGGCTGGCCGCTGTCGATGCTGCTGATCGATGTCGATACGTTCAAGGGCTTCAACGATCTCTACGGCCACTCGGCCGGCGACGATGCGCTCATCGCCGTGGCGCGCTGCATCGGGCAGAGCGTGCGGCGCCCGGGCGATACCGCTGCGCGCTACGGTGGCGAGGAATTCGCCGTGCTTCTGCCGGATACCGACGAAGCCGGGGCGGCGACCATTGCTGAGAAAATTCGCGCCGCGGTTCAGGCGCTTGAGCTTCGCCATGTCGCGAGCTCGCACCATGTGCTGACCGTCAGCATCGGCATTGCGTGCACCAGCCGCCAGGTATTCGCGACGAGCCGCGCACTCGCCATTGCGGCGGACGAGGCGCTCTACGAGGCCAAGGACGCCGGCCGCAACCAGGTGCTTTGCTACCCGGTGGCGGCACGGGCGGATCGACGGAGTGCCGTGGCGTCGCCGGCGCAGTGAGGCAGGACAATTTCACAGGTGTGCCGGCCCGCGGATCGCGCTGAGTTCGGTTGGCACCGGACACAGCGGCGAGTGCACCGGCCAACTAAACGTATAGACAAAAAAAAGCCGCTCACGCCGGGGAGCGTGAGCGGTAAGTCGGAGAGTTACATCAACTTCGCGTGCGCTCATGGGGGGTGAACGCAACAAACAAAGTCTAAAAGCGCGGCTCATCCCCAAATATCAGACAAATCCCAATCATCGCGCCGACAGGCAAAGCACGTTGACGTAGCGATCTGGCCCCTGTGTGCCAGGCATTCCTTACATCATCCTGTCCCGGTTATGCCCACCATTTATCGCATCAAGTCTCTGCTACGCACGCCGTAAAAGAGGTGGCGGCGTCGCCAAGTATCTGAAAAATGGCGAAACGGTTTGCCATGCCGCAGCGACGCGAGCGTCCCCTCAGGACTTATGAAGGATGGTGAGATGAAGTGGTTCGACCGCATGACCGTATTCAGGAAGCTGCTGTTGGCGTTTGCCGTCGTAATCGGGTTCTGCGTCGTGATCGGCGGGACTTCGCTGAAGACGTTGTCGTCGATGCACGCCATTACCGACGCCATCTGCGACCAGCACATGAACGGCCTCTACTGGATGGAAGAGGCGAACCGCCACAAGATCGATTCCGATCTTGCCGCCGCGAATCTCGGCTACGCCGCTGACGACGCCGGCCGTCAAAAGTTGAAGGACAGCATCGTCGCCTCGCTCAAGGAGATGCACGGCGCCTACGATCAGTATCGCGCGACCATTGCTACAGCCAAGGGTCAGGAGATGTTCGACGGGGTGCTGCGCAAGTCGGCGGTGTGGGAGGGCATCGTGCATCAGCAGATCGGTCTCGAACCGATTCCGGCCGGCGTCGACAACAACGAACTCGTGCGCCGCGCGATTGCGTCGAGCGAGGCGCTGCGCGATCGCATCACGGCGTTGATCGACTATCGCCGTCAGCAAGCCAACGAAGCCCAGCAGGAGGCGAGCGCCAACTATCAGCACATGCGCATCGCGATGCTCGCGCTGGTGTTAGGCGCGATCGCGGCGGGCACGTTGCTCGCGACGGTGATCGCACGGCGCCTCGCGCGTCAGCTCGGCGGCGAACCCGCTTACGCCATGCACATCGCCAACCGTATCGCCGATGGCGATCTGAGCGTGCGCGTCGATACCCGTGCGGGCGATACCCAAAGCATGCTGTTCGCGCTACGCAACATGCGTGAGCGGTTGGCCGGCATTGTCTCGGGCATCAGCGAGTCGAGCGAATCGATCCTGATGGCTTCCGGCGAGATCGCGCAGGGCAACACCGATCTGTCGCAACGCACCGAAGAGCAGGCTGCCGCGCTGCAGGAAACGGCATCGAGCATGCAGGAATTGACATCGACCGTGAAGATGAATGCCGAGAACGCGCAGCAGGCGGGTGGTGTTGCGCACGGTGCGTCGGAAGTGGCGGCGCGCGGTAGCCACCTCGTCGGCGATGTGGTTGAAACGATGCGCGAGTTGGCGGCTGGCTCGAAGCGCATGACCGACATCATTGCGGTGATCGAAGGGATCGCGTTCCAGACCAATATTCTCGCGCTGAACGCCGCCGTAGAAGCGGCGCGCGCTGGTGAGCAGGGCCGTGGCTTTGCGGTGGTAGCGGGCGAAGTGCGCTCGCTCGCGCAGCGCAGCGCGGTGTCCGCCAAGGAGATCAAGGAGCTGATCGAAAGTTCGACGGCGCGTGTGGGCAGTGGCGCCGAACTGGCCGAGCGGGCCGGTCAGACGATGGCGGAAGTCACACATGCGGTGAAACGCGTGACCGACATCATGGGTGAGATTTCGTCGGCGTCGCAGGAGCAAAGCACCGGCATCGAAGAGGTGAACCGCGCGGTCGCACAGATGGACGACGTGACCCAGCAGAACGCGGCGCTGGTCGAGCAGGCGGCGGCCGCGGCGGCGTCGATGGCGGACCAGGCGAGGCAACTGCAAGCGGCGGTCACGGTGTTCTCGCTGGACGCGCGGCACGCGTAGCACTCTTCACACGCGTTTTACCGCCCTTGCCAGGCCTGGTGGCTCTCCGTACACTCGCGCGTAATTCCCAGATGGCGCAGTTCCGCTGCGTCGTCCACTAAAACGCCGACAGAGGAGAACCCCCGCCATGGCAGATTCCTATTTCCCACGCTGGCGCGCCCAGCCCAACGCTGCCGAGGGCCGCATTGTCGGCACCGACGAGCGTCTCGCGTGGCCGCAGATGTTTGCAATGGGTATCCAGCACGTGGTCGCGATGTTCGGCTCGACCGTGCTTGCGCCGTTGTTGATGGGCTTCGATCCGAACCTGTGCATCTTCATGTCCGGGATTGGCACGCTGTTGTTCTTCGTGCTCGTGGGCGGGCGCGTGCCGAGCTATCTCGGTTCGAGCTTCGCGTTCATCGGTCTGGTGATCGCGGTGACGGGGTATGGCGGCCACGGTCCGAACATGAACATTCCGGTGGCGTTGGGCGGGATCATCGCGTGCGGGGTGGTGTACGCGATCATTGGCCTGATCGTGTCGGCGGTCGGCACACGATGGATTGAAACGCTGATGCCGCCGGTGGTGACAGGCGCGATCGTCTGCGTGATCGGCTTGAATCTCGCGCCGATCGCAGTGCATGGCGTGAGCGGCAGCAACTTCGACTCGTGGATGGCGCTGGTGACGGTGCTATGCGTCGGCGCGGTCGCGGTGTTTGCGCGCGGCATGCTGCAGCGTTTGCTGATTCTGGTCGGCTTGCTGATGGCATACGTGATTTACGCGATCGTGACGAATGGTCTCGGCATGGGTAAGCCGATCGACTTTGCGATTGTGGCGAACGCTGCGTGGTTCGGTATGCCGCAGTTCACGGCGCCGGTTTTCAACATGCAGGCGATGACCCTGCTTGCGCCGATCGCGGTGATTCTTGTTGCTGAGAATCTTGGGCACATCAAGGCGGTGAGCGCGATGACCGGTCAGAACCTCGACCGTTATGTCGGCCGTGCATTTATCGGCGACGGACTCGCAACGATTCTGTCTGGCTTCGCTGGCGGCACCGGGGTGACGACGTACGCAGAGAACATCGGCGTGATGGCCGTGACCAAAATCTATTCGACGCTGGTGTTTGTGATTGCCGCGGTGATTGCGCTGGTTTTGGGCTTTTCGCCAAAGTTCGGCGCGGTGATTCAGACCATTCCGGGGCCGGTGCTGGGCGGCGTATCGATCGTTGTGTTCGGTCTGATCGCGGTGACTGGCGCGCGCATCTGGGTCGTGAATAAAGTCGATTTCTCCGACAACCGGAATCTGATCGTGGCGGCGGTGACGCTTGTCCTGGGCGCCGGTGATTTTTCGTTGAAGCTCGGTGGTTTTGGACTCGGCGGGATCGGTACCGCGACCTTTGGCGCGATCATTTTGTACGCGCTTTTGAGAAGGAAGCCGGCGCAGGGGCCGGTGGCCTGATTGGCCTGGGCGACGGTCTTTTTCTTTTGCGATTGAGAGTTCAAGCGATCAAGAAAAAGGCCATCGCCACGTTGTAACGCTGACCGCTACCTCTATCGCTTCCGCACGGTCAGCGCCGTCTCCGACAGATCCACTTCGCGCATGAGCTTGTTCAAAGTCTCGTCATTGATTGCCTGACTATTACGCAGCGCAAGCAGCACCTTCCGCTCGGCTCGCATCGCCGCTAACTTCATCCGGAATTCCAGCGCATCGGCGCGGCGCGCCATTTCACGTGGCTCCTGTTCGTCCTCTAACGTGGCGAGCCGTCGTCGATAAATGTCCATGACTCGCGCGGTGACATCCGCGGCGTATGCCGAGGCCGACTCATCCAGATCCGCGCAGTCTCTGTCGTGCACTTCGTCAACCGCGCGAATCGCGGCTTGCGCCGCCATCGTGCGCGCCATCGCCTCCTCCGCGGCATGCGGATCCTTACCCCGCCGCCAGCCGCTCAACAACAGCGGCAACGCCACGACTGCCACCAGCAGCGATAGCAGAATCACGCCCGAGGCAATGAAGATCGCCAGGTCTCGCCCCGGCAACGGCGTACCGTTCGGCAACATCTCGGGCAACGACAACACGCCCGCCAGCGTCACCGCGCCACGCACGCCGGCCACCGTCGTCACCGTGACCGTGCGCAACCCCGGCACGGCACTCGCCATGCCGTGCTTCGCAGCGCCACGGCTCGCGAACCAGCGCAGCAACCACACCCACACGAAGCGCATTGCGGAGAGCGCCGCCGCCACCGCAGCGATGTAGCCGATCAAGCGCCACACCTCCACATCGCTGGTCTCGTGCGCGTCGAGCAGCGCGCGGCCGAGAATGTGCGGAAACTGCAGCCCCAACAGAATGAACACCATGCCGTTGAAGACGAATTCGATCATCGTCCACGTGCTGTTCCCACGCACGCGCGACGACACCGGGCCGGCGTTCGCAATGTTCGCGTAGTTCATCATCATCCCGGCCGAGACCGCGGCCAGAATGCCCGAGAACTCGAAGCGCTCGGCGATCAGATACGCGGCGAACGGAATCAGCAGCGTCATTACTACGCCGGGCGCCGGATCACCTTCTTCGTTAAGACTCAGAAAATGCGCGGACACAAAGCTGAACAGCCAGCTCACCGCTGCGCCCGTCGCGAGACCGCCCACCGCGATGATCACGAAGCTGATCGACGCGTCGCGCAGCGAAAACACTCCCGTCAGCGCCGCGGCAATCGCGAACTTCAGCGCGACAAGGCCCGACGCGTCGTTCATCAACGCCTCACCTTCGAGGATATGCATCAGCCGACCGGGAATTTTGCCCTTGCCGGCGATACCGCTCAGCGCCACCGCATCGGTTGGCGATAGCACCGCGGCAAGCGCGAACGCGACCGGCAGCGAGATCGACGGCACCAGCGCGTGGATGAAGTAGCCGACCGCCAGCACCGTCATGAAAACCAGGCCGAGCGCGAGCATCAGGATGGAGCGGCGCGCCATGAACAATTCGCGCTTCGGAATTCGCCATCCATCCGCGAACAGCAACGGCGGAATGAACAGCATCATGAAAATTTCCGGATCGAAGGTGACGTGCAGCCCTAGCTTCGGCCATGCGAGCAATGCGCCAATCGCGATCTGGACCAGCGGCAGCGGCAACGCGACCCGCATCATCCGGGTCACGATGCCGGACGCGGCGACGGCGAGCAAAAGAATCAGTACGGTAAAGACAATATCCATCGGTCTATTTCTGGAGATATAGCGGTCCGTCCTCTGCGATCGTCGACGATGCGGCCGCATATCGATCACGAGGCGCGCGTGAGGCACAAGGCAGAAGTTTAGCCCGCTGCAGCGTCACGTCATTGTTAACCCCGCAAGGTCCCGCGAGAGCGGTCGGCAAGCGTCCAGGTAAGGCAATGCACCTTAACGGTGCGTTCTGCGCCCACGCGCGGCGCATCGGCTCGTTCATCGGTGCAATCTTTCATGCAAATTTCATTCGAATGTGCGCCAGCGTGCGCATGGAGCTTGCTTAAGGAATATCGATGACGCACATTTTGAGAAACGGTGCCGAGGTTGTTCGCTTCCGCGTTCGGACCGGCCCGGCTCTCGCGTGAGAGGATTGCATGACGATTGCGCAACAGGAAAGGACGGCCAGCGCGCCGCACGGCTTCGACGTCGAGGTGACGTCGGGGCTCGAACGTTTTTCGGTGCAGCATGGCGAGCTGACGTTGACTAGCGTGTTTCAACCCATTTTCAGCCTGTCGCATATGCGGGCAGTGGGCTACGAGGGGCTGCTGCGCGCGCACGATGCGCTCGACCGGCCCGTGTCGCCGCTCGACGTCTTCGGCGAGGCGGCGCGTCTGGGCGACGTGCTGCAAGTCGACCGGCTCGCCCAGACCCTGCATCTGGAGAACTTCAAGGTACTCGGCGCAGAGCGCGAATGGCTGTTTCTGAATGTCCATCCCGGTGCGCTCACCGATCCGTATCTCGCCGCTGCCTTGCTGGCCAATCTCAAGCGGCTCGATCTTTCGCCACGGCGAATCGTGCTCGAGGTGCTCGAACAACGCGCGGAAGATCTCGAACGTCTTGCCGACGCGGTGCGTCAGTTCCGCGAGCGTGGTTTCCTGATTGCACTCGACGACTTCGGCGCGGGCCATTCCAACGTCGAACGGATCTGGCAATTGAATCCCGACATCGTGAAGCTCGACCGCATCATGCTGTCGCACGCAGCGCATCGCGCTGACATGGCGACGATTCTG
Source organism: Paraburkholderia aspalathi (assembly GCF_900116445.1). GTDB lineage: Bacteria > Pseudomonadota > Gammaproteobacteria > Burkholderiales > Burkholderiaceae > Paraburkholderia > Paraburkholderia aspalathi. The sequence goes on along the minus strand of NZ_FPBH01000034.1, from coordinate 42,134 downwards.
CCGGGGCTGGTGGCGCTGCTGCACGAAGCGGGCAAGCTCGTGCTGATCGAAGGTGTCGAGACGGAGCATGAAGCGCAGATGGCGCTCGCTTGCGATGCGGACTTCGTGCAGGGGTTTTTCTTCGGCCGACCGAATCCAGGGGCAGCCGACGCGGCGCACGCCGCGACTTGCATCAGCGAAGTCACCGACCGTTATCGCGATCAGGCCGAAGCGCGCGAGCGCCGCAATGCGAGCCGTCTCACACCGTATCTGCGGGCGTTCGAGCGTGCCGCGGAACGGCTCGCCGCCGGCGAACCGCTCGAGGAAGTGTGCTGGAATTTCCTCGCACTCGACCATGCCGCGCGCTGTTTCCTGCTCGATGCGAAGGGCAAGCAGGCGGGCCGCAACGTCGTGTTGCGTGCCGATCGCGCGGCGCATGAGACGCGCTTTTTGCCGCTTGCCGACGCGCAAGGGGCGAACTGGCTGCGTCGTCCGTATTTCCGTGCGGCGATCAATGCGCCGGAGCGCGTGCATGTGACGCGTCCGTATCTGTCGATCAACGAGGCGTTGCCGTGCGTGACGCTGTCGGTGGCGACGCGCGTCGGTGATCAGACGTGCGTGCTGTGCGGCGATATCGATTGGGTCGAAGAATAGCGATTCGGATGCTTCGATTGGCAGGGCGCGCGGCGGTTCTGAGATCATGTCGTTTTTAACGACCTACGGCCGCGCTCATGTCAGTCCTACTCGAAGTCATCGCCACGACCGTTGCCGACGCCAGGCTTGCCGCGCAGGCCGGTGCGAACCGTCTCGAACTCGTCACCGCGATGGGCGAGGGCGGTTTGACGCCGAGCCTTGGCTTGATCGAAGCAGTGGTTGCCGCGAGCGTCGTGCCCGTGAACGTGATCGTGCGACCGCATAGCCGCTCGTTCGTGTACGACGCCGACGACTACGCCGTGATGCTGCGCGACGTGCGCGCAGTCAAAGCGGCGGGCGCGAACGGCGTGGTGATCGGCATGCTGAAGGCGGATGGCGAGATCGACCGCGAAGGCCTCGCGCGTGCGATCGATGCGGCGGATGGCTTGGCGATCACCTTCCATCGTGCGTTCGACGAGACGCGGGATCTGCAGAAAGCGCTCGACGTGCTGCTCGGTTTCGACGCCGTGACAAATGTGCTGACCTCGGGCGGAAAACCTTCTGTGCTGCAGGCGGAGTCGATCGTGCGTGATCTGGTACGACAAGCGTCGGGCTCGCACTGCACGGTGCTGGCAGGCGCGGGTTTGACCATCGATGCAGTAGCTGGCTTCGTGAGTGCGACGCAAGTTCAAGCGGTTCACTTCGGTTCGGGGGTGCGCGTTGGCGGCAATGGTCTTGCTCCCGTCGATGCGGCGAAAGTCGCGCAGGTTAGAACGCTGCTCGACGCTACGCGTAGCTGAACGCAGCTAAACCACCAGGCAAAAAAATGCCGCTTCGAGGTTCAACCCGAAGCGGCATTTTTCATCCACAAAGTGAAAGAATTACTTCGCGACGACCACCGGAATCCCGCGCAACTGCCCGGCGCCCTTCATCTCTTCCAGCGACTTCTTCACCGATGCGCTCGTCGCTGCTTCGATCAATAAACGCGCCGCGAGATCGCGTTCGCCGCGCTTCACGCCCGCCAGATTCGCTAGCTTCACGTGACCATAACCGCGTACACGCGCATGCAGATCGGCCAGCTTCGCGACGTCCTCCAGATTGTTCGCGTTGAGCTTTGCGAACGCGCGTTGCAACGTGGTTTCATAGTCGCCGGCGAGTTCGCGCTCCATCTTGCGTTCGAGCGTGCGGCCGAACGGATCGAGCATCGTGCCACGCAAGCCGCTGAATTTCGCCATCACACCCAAAACCGGCCACATCCACTGACCGAAGGTCTTCTTGGTCGGATTCACGCCTGGTTGAGGACGCATGAGCGTCGGCGGCGCGAGGTTGAACTTGATGCCGAAGTCCTTGCCCGCGACACCTTCGAATTGCGCTTCCAGTGCTTCACGGAAGGCCGCATCCGTATGCAGGCGAGCGACTTCGTATTCATCTTTCACCGCGAGCAGGCGATAGAACGTCGTCGCCACTGCACGCGTGATGCGCTCGCTCTTTGCATCGACCGCGGCTTCGGCACGACGCGCCGCATCGACCAGCGCGCGATACCGCTTCACATAGCTCGCGCCACCGTACGTTTGCAGACGGCCCTCGCGGTGCGCGATCAGTTCGTCGAGCGTATCGACGCGCACCGCCTGCTTCGCCAGATGCCGCGCCTGCCACAGCGATTCGAGTGCACCGGGATCTTCCGCAGCAACACGCCCGATCGAAAACGCCAGTTGATTCATCTGCACCGCGACGTTGTTCAATTCGATCGCGCGCATCATCGCGGCGAACGACACCGGCACGAGGCCAAGTTGCCAGGCATAACCGAGCATCAGAATGTTCGCGCCGATGGTATCGCCGAGAAAACGCGTGGCGAGCGCCTGGGCGTCGCACGTCGACATGCGGTCGTCGCCGGCCGCGTGGCGCATCTTGTCGATCAACGCGTCGGCATGCAGCGTCGCATCAGGGTTCTGCACGAAGGTCGCGTTCGGGATTGCATGGGTGTTGACGACGATACGCGTGCGGCCATGACGCACCGTTTGCAAGGCATCGGCGCTCGCGCCCACCACCATATCGCAGGCGAGTAGAACGTCGGCCTGTTGCGTGTCGATGCGCACCTGATTGAGCCACTCGTCGCGCGCGGCGAAGCGCACGAACGACAACACCGAGCCGCCCTTTTGCGCGAAGCCCATGAAGTCGAGCACCGACGCGCTCTTGCCTTCCAGATGCGCGGCCATGCTGATCAATGCGCCGACCGTCACGACGCCAGTGCCGCCAACACCCGTCACCAGAATGTCGTAAGGCGCGGCATCGAGATGCGTCGCGGGAATCGGCAACGCGTCGACGCGTGCGGCGAGCGCGGCCGGATCGAACGCGGCGCCCGCGGCTTTCTTCAATTTGCCGCCTTCCACTGTGACGAAGCTCGGGCAGAAACCATTCACGCAGGAATAGTCTTTATTGCACGACGATTGATCGATGCGGCGCTTACGCCCCAACGCAGTCTCAAGCGGCTCGACCGACAAGCAATTCGATTGCACTCCGCAATCGCCGCAGCCTTCGCAAACTTCTTCGTTGATGAAGAGACGCTTGTCCGGATCGGGAAATTCGCCTTTCTTCCGGCGACGCCGTTTTTCAGCCGCACAGGTCTGGTCATAGATCAGCACGGTCACGCCGTCGATATCGCGCAACGCGCGCTGCACCGTGTCCATTTCGCTGCGATGGTGGAACGTCGTGCCTTTCGGGAAGAGGTCGTGATGGCCGTCGTATTTCTCCGGCTCGTCGCTGACCACGACGAAACGCGACACGCCTTCGGCTTCCACCTGACGTGCGATCTGCGGCACCGAGATGCTGCCGTCGACCGGCTGGCCGCCCGTCATCGCGACGGCATCGTTATAGAGGATCTTGTAGGTGATGGTGGTGTTCGCGGCCACCGCCTGGCGGATCGCGAGAATGCCGGAGTGAAAGTAGGTGCCGTCGCCGAGATTCTGGAAAACGTGGCGCGTTTTCGTGAACATCGAATGCGAGGCCCAATCGACGCCTTCGCCGCCCATCTGAATCAGGCCGGTGGTGTCGCGCTCCATCCACGACGCCATGAAGTGGCAGCCGATCCCCGCATGCGCGATCGAACCTTCAGGCACTTTGGTCGACGTGTTGTGCGGGCAGCCCGAGCAGAAATACGGCGTACGTCTCACGCTATCCGCTGCATTCGAGAGGATTTGCGGCGCCACCAGATCGACCACGCGTTCGCGACGATCGAGCGCCGGCTTGTGCCTCGCGAGCCAGTTCGCGAACACCGGCAGAATGCGCGACGGGCGCAATTCACCGAGCGACGACAGCAGCAGCGTGCCGTCTTCGGCGTTCTTGCCGATCACGATCGGCCGCGTGCCTTGCGTGCGGTTGTACAGATAGTCTTTGATCTGCTGCTCGATGACCGGGCCTTTCTCCTCGATCACCAGCACTTCGGACAAACCGGACACGAACGCGTCGATGCGTGTCATTTCCAGCGGGAACGACAAGCCGACCTTGTAGATGCGTACGCCGGCCGCTTCCAGATCGGCGACCGTCAGATCGAGCCGGCGCAGCGTTTCCATCAAGTCCAGATGCGCTTTGCCGCACGTGACGATGCCGACGTTCGCATGCGGACTCGGCGCGATCCATTTGTCGATGCTGTTGGTGCGTGCGAAATGACGAACCGCGTCGAGCTTCGCGTGCATCCGTGCTTCGATCGTGAGACTCGGCAGATCGGGCCAGCGGTTATGCAGGCCGCCAGCCGGTTCCTGAAAGTCCTGTGGGGTGGCCCATTCGGTTTGCAGCGCATCGAGGTCCACCGTCGAGCCGGATTCGACCGTTTCCGAGATCGCCTTGTAGCCGACCCACGCCCCCGAGAAGCGCGACAGCGCCCAGCCATACAGGCCGAACTCGAGCATGTCGGCAATGTTCGACGGATTCACCACCGGCATATGCCACGCCATCAACGCGAAGTCGCTCTGATGCGGCATCGATGACGATACGCAGCCGTGGTCATCGCCCGCCACCACCAGCACGCCGCCGTGCGGCGACGAGCCGTACGCGTTGCCATGCTTCAGCGCATCGCCCGCGCGATCCACGCCGGGGCCTTTGCCGTACCACATCGCGAACACGCCTTCGACGGTGCGCTCCGGGTCCGATTCCACCCGCTGCGTACCGAGCACCGCGGTGCCGCCCAGTTCTTCGTTGATCGCCGGCAAAAAGCGAATATCACTCGCCGTGAGCAGTCTCTTCGCTTTCCACAACTGCTGGTCGACCATGCCGAGCGGCGAGCCGCGATAGCCGCTGATGAAGCCGGCCGTGTTGAGGCCCTGCGCGCGGTCCGCGGCGCGCTGCATCAGCGCAAGGCGCACCAGCGCCTGCGTGCCGGTCAGGAAGATCCGGCCGTGCGTGGCGATGAGGTTATCGGACAGCTTGTAGTCGGCGAGAGCGGGCGTGCCGTCGATGGGCAGGCGAGCGGTCATGGGTGAGTCTCCTAATTTTGCGTCCGCGCGCCGTGGGGTGGGGGCCACAAAAGGTGGCGCGGCGAAAGAGACTCTATTTTTTAGCGCCGATTGGAGTGAATTTTTTCTACTTGGCGAGGCGTTCAGCGAAACAGCGCGACGGCGCGCGCGTTTTAATGAAGTTTTGAGATGGATCTGCCACGTGACGGACGGATTCGGGTATGCCCTGGTGCGTTTCAGTCCTGTTTTTACGGCACGGGCGCCTTCGCCATAGGCGCGGCAACAGGCGCCGAATCGAGCGGTACGACCTCGTCGAAATGCGAGTAGTCGATGTGGCTCACGCCGTTCTCCTCACGCATGACGTCGACGAAGCGGTGTTGCCAGAGAATCTGCTCACAGGGCCACATGTGACGCGCCTGCATGGTCTGCGAGGTCGATTCGTCGACGCCTTCAAGCGTAAGCAGCAGCGACGCGTCGCGCCCTTTGAGCGTTTCAGCGTTTTCGCCGAACAGCGGACTGTTTTCGTCGATGACGTGCATCAGGACCCAGCCCAGCTTGAACACGGGATGCTGGTCGCGCACCAGCGTCAGATCGTAGAGCTTGCGCAGCGTAAAACCTTCGACGGTGGTGTCCAGACGCATGATGCGCAGCCTCGCACGCGCTTCGGCGATCACATTCTGGCGCGCGTTGGCCGCGCGCACCATCAGCGTCATACGGCCGTCGAGCGGCCGCACGACCGCATAGCGGGCAAACATGATCTTTGCGTGAGGTCGGGAGAAACGCGCGAAAATCAGCCCCGTCGCCAACGCGATGCTGGACATGCCGACAAAGATTTCGAACGTCGCGACCCAGTGTGCGTAGACGGTTTGCGGATGCATGTCGCCATAGCCGACCGTCGCGAGCGTTTCGACGCTAAAGAAAAATGCGCCGCCGAAGCCCGACGGAAACTGATTGGCGATCGGTGCGTTGCCGAGCATGTAGAGCGCGGCAAAAAAGATATTGAGCAGCAGGAACAGGACGCCGAGCGAGATAAAAAACATCGGCCAGCGGACGACGAGCGCACGGTGATAGAGATCCTGCCAGAGCGGCGTCGGCATGCCGTGGGCAATGACCACGCGATCATCCAGGCGCATCTCGCGGCTACCGCGCGGGCGATGTTTTCGCGCTTGTGCCTCGGCTTCCGTTTCGGTGTCGCCGATGGCGGAAAAGCGGTCTGACGGTTCGGTAGCCATCGCGTGCTCGTGAGGATGAAAACGCGCAAAGCGTAGCACGCCGCCTCGCGTCCTAAAGGTGATTTTCGGCGTGCCGCGCAGGCGGTGAAGGCGGCGTCCGGACCGGGCGTTTAGCGCGATTCGGGTTGCGCCCAGCGTGTGCCGCTGCTAAGCACGCTTCGCGCGTGCGCGCCGCCTGATGCGCCTGTTTTGCGGTTACGGAAAGGCCCGCGGCTTCGGAATGCCGGCGCCGTGTTCGATGTCGTCGGCCGCTTGTTGGTGCGCTGCGGCGACGGCTTCGGTTTCGTCCGCGTAGCCGTTGTCGCCGCCGACGGTAGTCCACGACTTCACCGCTTTCTCACGATGCCGGATCTCGTATTCCGCGTCCCAGCGTGCACCGTTGAGTTCGATAGGGCGGACGTGAATCGAATACACGCCGTAGAGGAAGAGCTGTTCAGCCATGATCGCCTCCAGCCGGTTGATTCAGGAGTGGCGCAGCGTGATGGGCGCGGCGCCGGGTTGCCTAGAGTTCGATTTCCCCGAGGATGCGGTGGGCGAGCGCCTTGGCTTCCTCGAGCGCCTCCTCGGGCGTGGACGAAGTGGCTTCGACTTCGTAGACCGTGGTTTCCTGGTCGGTGCTTGCGTCGCCGTCGTCGCGGGAAAGGGTGACCGTGCCCTGCCACGTGTCGCTTTGTACTTCTCTTATCGACGCGGTGGCCGTGTAGATGCCTTTGGTGTAGGTGATGTCATCCATGGCGACGCTCCTTGTTCCAAAGGGTTGGATTTTTTCATCCTAGCACGATGACCGGGCTTCGGTTTTTCGCCTGCGCGGCGCCCGATGTTGGCAACCGGTGTCGACAACAATACGCGCCGCACAAGGCAAAAAAACTACAGGAGCGCCACCACCTCATCCAAAGAAGGTGCATGCGCGCCGGCATGGCGGCACGCCGCGGCGCCGGCGGCCAGAGAAAAGGCCAGGTGCTCCGGCCACGCTCGCTGCGGCGCCGTCATCAAGCTGAACAGCAAACCGCCAATCGACGCATCCCCAGCTCCAACCGTATCGACTACTTCCACCCGTGGCGGCCGAGCTTCCACGACCATGGCGCCGTCGATCAACATGGACGTCTCCGGCCCACGCGTGACCAGCACGGTGGCGGCCGGATTCATCGCACGCAGCTGTGCAAGCGCGCCGGCCTCGTCGTCTGTCTTGAACAGCATGCGCAAATCTTCGTCCGACACCTTGATCAGATCGGCCAGCGCGGCCATCTTCCGCAACGTGGGCTCGTAGTCGTGCTCCATCAGATTCCGGTAATTCGGATCGAAACTGATCTTCACGCCGCGCGAGCGCAACTCGGCGGCCAACGCGGCCAGCGTGTCGCCAAGTGGCTGACGCACCAGGCTGATACAACCAAAATGCGCCCACTTCACCTGGCCGATCCAGCCAGCCGGCAAGCGTGCCGGATCGAACGCCAGATCGGCGCCGTTCTCACCCATGAAAAAGTACGCAGGCGGATGCGTTTGATGAACGATTGCCAGCAGCGGCGGACGCTCCACGCGCTGCATGAAGCGCATGTCGAGTCCTGCGGCGATGCTCGCGTTCCACAACTCATCGGAAAAATTGTCGACGCCCAGCGACCCGGCACACGCGGTCGGCAAACCGAGCCGCGCCACGCAGCGCGCGACGTTCCAGCCGGCGCCGCCAGGACGCGAGAGCCATTGCGAGGCGCCGGTCCGCACGAGATCGGTGAGGATGTCGCCGGCCGAGACGAAAAAGGGGAATTCGGTGTTCGCGTTCAAGTTGCTCATTTTGCTTACTCCGCGGATTCGGACGCAGCGGCCGCGCCGTCAGGCAGTGCGTGCGCCAGCACTTCGTAGCACGCGCCCATCGTGTGATAGTCGGTCTTGCCGGCGGGACTCTTTTCGTCGCTGTATTTACGGTTGTCGCATGTGAGAATGCGGTACCACGCGCCGTACTTGTGATCGACGAAATGCGCCCAGCTGTAGCGCCAGATCTCGTCGTACCAGTCCCAGAAGCGTTCGTTGCCAGTGCGCTTGGCAAGCAGCGCCGCGGTGGCGAACGTCTCTGCCTGAACCCAGAAATACTTGTCGTGGTCGCACACGGTGCCATCGGGGCCGAAGCCGTAGTAGAGGCCGCCGTGGTCTTCGTCCCACGCATGCGTCATCGCAGCGTCGAATAGTTCGATCGCGCGCGGCAGCAGCCACGGCAACGGGCGATAGCGTTCCAGAATCAGCAGCAGCTTGGCCCACTCGGTCTGGTGTCCCGGCTGGAAACCCCACGGACGGAAGATGTTCGAACTGTCTTCCTCGTTGTAATGCCAGTCGACCGACCAGTCCGCGTGAAAGTGCTCCCACACGAGACCTTGCGACAGCTTCGCCTGGCGCAGCGTGATGTTCGACGCCACCCGTTCCGCGCGATCGAGATAGACCAGGTGTCCGGTTGCCTCGTGGGCGGTCAGCAGTGCCTCGGTGGTGTGCATGTTCGCGTTCTGACCGCGGTACGAACTGACACGCCAGTCGGGCGTCGCTTCGTCGGCGTAGAGGCCGGCGGCGGCGTCCCAGAAGCGATGTTCCATCAACTCGAAGGTCGCGCCGATCATCGGTTTGGCTTCCTCGATACCGGCCATCGCCGCATGCGAATACGCGAGCAGCACGAACGCGAGGCCGTAGCAGTGACGCGTCGCGTCGAGTGTGCGTTTGCGGCCGTCGTGCCATTCGAGTTCCCAGTCGTAGCCCTGGTGCTCAGCGTCCCAATGCGCGTCGCGCAGGAAGCGCAAACCGTGGCGCGCGTACTCGAGATGCTGCGGGTCGCCGAACTGGCGATACGCCATCGCGTAGTTGAAAACGTAGCGGCACGTGCTCACCAGATGCCGCGTGGTCTTGTCGTAGACCGAGCCGTCGTCGCGGAAGAAATGGAAGAAGCCGCCGCTCGGATCGAGCACGTTCGGCGCGTAAAACTTCAGCGTGTCCTGCACATGAGAGAGCAGGAAGTCGCGGCTGCGAAAGCTGTCGACGGGCGGCGCCGCGGCGGCGCCGTTAGCGGGGTGAAGCGGATCGGATTGCGTCATGGCGTTTTTACCAAAGTACTGGCACGGGCAATGAGATGGACGGGCAAGCGGACTTCGAGTTCAGCGGGTGTGTCTTCAAGCAGCAACTCGACGCCGCGCCGGCCGAGCGCTTCCTTGTCGACCGAAATGGTCGACAGCGGCGGCGTGGCATGAGCGGCGGCGGGAATGTCGTCGAAGCCGATGATCGCGATGTCCTCGGGCACACGGACGCCGCGTGCGAGGCACGCGCGTAGCGCGGCGAGCGCGGCGGCGTCGTTGTAGGCGAATACGGCGTCGGGTCGCGGGCCGGGCGCGTCGAGCAACCGGTGCATCGCGCGCGCGGCGCCGCTGTCGGGATCGAGGCCGGCGTCGATCGTGAGTTCCAGCGAGGGGTCGAACAGCAGGCCTGCTTCGAAAAACGCGCGCCGGTAACCGAGCGCGCGCTGGGCGATGCTGAAGTGCGCAAGTGAGCCGCCGATGAAGGCGACGCGCTTGCGCTGCTGTTCGAACAGATGCCGCATGGCGAGCGTGGCGCCCGCGGCGTTGTCGAGATTCACCGAGCGCAGGCCCGGTGCCCACAGGTCGATCAGTACGAGCGGGCGCTGCATCGCCACCAGCGTGGTCAGCGTCTCGGGCTCCACGAAACCGGCGATCGCTACCGCGTCCGGCGCATGCAGGCGCATCTGCTGGATTACGTCTTCGGTCGGACCGGCGGTCAGCACGGAAGGCACGATGCCGCGTTCGCGGCACGCGTCTTCCACGCCGTGCAGCACGTGCGAAAAGAACGGGCTGACAGCGAAGTTGTTGTGCTGACGGTGCAACAGAAAGGTCAGGCGGCGGATGCGCGGACGCAATTGGGCTGCGTCATAGCCGAGTTGCCGCGCCGCTTCGACCACGCGTTCGCGGGTGGCCTCGGAAAGGCCGGGCTGGTTCTTCAACGCGCGTGAGACGGTGCCGATCGACACGCTGGCCGCGCGGGCGACGTCGCGGATGGTTGTGGCCATCGAATGAAGCGGCCGCAAGTGGGGCGGCCGCACGGTGTTTGGGTTCGGCCGATTGTATAGTAAAACGTCGCTAAAACAGCCTTGGAAACGTGTGATCCGTACCCGGAAATACCCGTAGGAAGCACTGCTGGCCTGATTTATGTTGTTTAGTAAAATAAACTAAACAAGGCGTGGACGCTGCCCTCGGCGCGCCGGCGTACTCAGTCGACGGGCAGCGCCGCCATGTCGGCTTGCCCTCGTAACAGCGCCACGCTCTCATCCGCATCGATCAACACGAAGCCGCTTGTCTCGTGCTTCGCGCGCCGCTTCGCCAGCGCTGCGACGGAGGCAATTTCCTCACTGCTGTAAAACGACGGCCCGCCGTCCGACTCGACGCGCACACAGCCGATCGCCATCGTCACGAAGCCGAAGAAGGTCGGATTGCCGCGCCGGTCTTCACCGTGGATGCCGCCGGCCAGCCGGTCCGTGGGCGCGTAGAAGCGCTGCGCGCCTTCGTTGAACAGGTGAATCGCGCGCAGTACACGTTCCCGCCAGTCCTCGCTCTGGAACAGGATCAGGAAATCGTCGCCGCCGACGTGACCCAGGAAATCGCGGGTCGGGTCGCAGACGTCGGCGAGGACGGCGGCGGCGAATTTCAGCACTTCGTCGCCTTGCCAGTAGCCGTACTGGTCGTTGAAGGGCTTGAAGTGGTTCAGGTCGACATAGCACGCGTAGAAGCCCGCGTCGTGACCCAACAGGCGGGCGATGTGCGAGCTGATCGGGATGTTGCCCGGCAGGAAGGTCAGTGGGTTCGCGTAGCGCGCGGCTTCGATGCGCACTTCGGTCACCGCGCGCACCAGCTTCTCGCCGGTGCCGAGACCGGCGTACTTGCCGTGGTTGTCGGTGATGACGAAGCCGTCGGCGAGATAGCGCTGGTCGTCGCTGGCGAGAAGCTTGGCCATCTGTTCGACGGTCATCGATTGCTCGATGATCACCGGCGACGCGTTTGCAAACTGCAGGCACGGCCGCTTGCCGAACAGCTCGCGGTGATAAGGCAGCGCGTAGCGGTCCATGAAGCTGCGGCGGTTGATGAGTGCAACCGGCTCGTCGTTTTCGACCACCGCTACCGCATGCAGATCGGGGAGGCGGTTGAACAGTTCGAGCACGTCGTTGTTGGTCGCGTGACGCGGCAGCGCGGGCGCATGCACCATCATCTTCGCCGATGCCATGCCGCCCGACGGTGACGCGCTGCTTGCTGTGCGCGTGGTTTCCGGAAATACGGCGATGTGACCGGCGCGTAGTGCGTCGCGGGCGTCGTCGGTGACGCTGCTGGCCGGCTGGGCATGCGGCCGGCCGAAGAAAAACCCCTGCCCGCAGCCGATCCCCATGTCGCGCACCACGATCAGATCCGCTTCGTCTTCAATGCCTTCGGCCACCAGCCGCGCGCCGCTTGCGTTGGCGAAGTGCTGCATCGCGCGCACGGCTTCGAATTTTAGCGAGTCGCTGGCGATGCCGTGGATGAAGAAGCGATCGATCTTCACGACGTCCGGTTGCAGGCGCACCCAAAGATTCATGCTGGCGTTCGCGGTGCCGTAATCGTCGAGCGCGAACTGCGCGCCGGCCGCGCGCAACGTCGAAATCACCGGCAGGAAACTGGCGACATCCAGAATCGTGCTTTGCTCGGTCAGCTCGATCACGATCCGTTGCGGATCGACGCCGCGATGACGCAGCAGCGCGAGTGTGTCCTCTTGCGCGTCGGCCAACTGAAGGATCGCGCCCGCGCTGAAATTGAGAAACAGCTTGCCGTCGAAATCGAGCTTCGCGAACGCGTTGATGCAGGTGCGCGCGGCGGCCTGCTCGAGTTCAAGCGCGCAGCCCTCGGCGAGCGCTTGCGAAAACAGGGCGAACGGCGTTTCGAGCGGTGTGCCGGCGGGGCCGCGGATCAGACCTTCGTAGCCGAGGATCGCACCGTCGTCGAAATCGATGATCGGCTGGAATACGGCGGACAAGTCACGCCGGGCGATCAACTCCTCGATGCGCGGCGTAGCGGATCGGGAGGGCGAACGAGGTTGCATGGCAGTTAGGCGTAGCGATCGACCTTCGTCTTATCGACTCATCCAGCCAGGAGTTAAGTGAAGTTTTAGTGAAGCGTTGCACCGGGGTGGTGCGTCGCGGCTCGGGCACGCTGCCGGCGGGTGTTGCCACGGCCAGGACTTTGCCTATGCCATCCGGCTGAGGCGACAGCAAAGGCGTTTGAGCGTGAAATAACAAAAAAGCCGCACGAGGCGGCTTTCTTCAAATAACGCTCAGGGAGGGCGCTTATGAATGTCCTGTTTGCATTGCGCGCGTATTCAACGGCGCGCGACAGCGGCGGCGGGCCGCTCGCGCGAAGCCACGCGGGTTTCGCCGCTGGTATCGCGAGCCCCCCAGCGCTGCGCGAGCGCGGCGCAGACCATCAGCTGGATCTGGTGGAACAGCATCAGCGGCAAGACCACGGCGCCCACCGCATGCGAGGCGAAAATTACCTTGGCCATCGGCACGCCGGCGGCGAGGCTTTTCTTCGAACCGCAGAAGATGATCGTGATCTGGTCGGCGCGGTTGAAGCCGAGCCGCTTGCTGACCAGGATCGTCACGGCCAGCGCGAGCGCGAGCAGCACAATGCTGATCAACAGCAGGCCGCCAAGCGCGGACAGCGGGATCTGGTGCCACAGGCCTTCGTCAACGGCCTCGCTGAACGCGCCGTACACCACCAGCAGGATCGAGCCCTGGTCGACGAACTTCAGCACGCCGCGATTACGCTCGATCCATTTGCCGATCAGCGGGCGCAGCAACTGCCCGGCCACGAACGGCACCAGCAGTTGCAAAACGATGTTGCCCACCGTATGCCACGGCGAGGCGCCGCCGCTCGCCGCCTGATTGGTGACGACGAGGCTGACGAGCGCGGGGGTGATGAAGATGCCCAAGAGGCTCGAGGCCGACGCGCTGCATACGGCGGCCGGCACGTTGCCTTTGGCAATGGAGGTGAACGCGATCGACGATTGAACCGTCGACGGCAGCGTGCAGAGGAAGAGGACCCCCGCATAGAGCGCCGGCGTGACAAGTGGCGAAAGGAGCGGCTTAAGCGCGAGGCCGAGCAGCGGAAACAGCGCGAACGTGCTGAGCAGCACTACCAGATGCAAACGCCAGTGCGTCGCGCCGGCCACGATCGCTTCGCGTGAGAGCTTGGCGCCGTGCAGGAAAAACAGCAGGCCGACCGCAACGTTCGTCACCCAGTTGAACCCGACGGCGGCCTGCCCATGAACCGGCAGGAAGCTGGCAAGGATCACGGTGCCTACGAGGCACAAGGTGAAATTGTCGGGAAGCAGTTTCGGGCGAGCCATGGCGGAATCTCGATTCGGTGATGCGGAAAGCAGGGCGCGCACGAAGGCGCCCGACTCAGGCTATGGAAAACGCCTATTGTTGTCGAAAATTGATTAAATACGCAAATTCATTTGCCGAATCGATTAATGAGCATCACGCATCAGATTCGCTGCCATGACGATCTCACGTGGCGCCCCACAGGCAGTTCCAGTATTGGCGACCGTATCTGTTTGGTCCACTGCCGTTTTGACAATCCAGCGAAAAAACCGGCCTGGATTTGTCATACGCAAGCGCCTTCAACTAATCTCGCAAAAGCCGCTCAACCAAGCTGTTTCAAGGCTTTCGCGCAAGGGCTCTGTCGCAGAAAAACGTCGCAGTAACAAGGTGTTACAACAGCGGTCCGGGCCTAACACTTTTTGGCTCGACACCCTTTGCCGGGACCCATAAATTACTGCTCAAAGGCCATCGGGATGCCCCGCGCCGCGAAAGATACGCAGCGCTCGCGCCGGTCCCAGAACAAGTCCATCGCAGCTCGAACGGTGGGCTTCAGGCAGGTCTTCGGGCATGTGAGTCACTTGGTGGACGGGTTGTCGAGAACGAAGCACTGGGCGTTGGGCGCGGTTATCGCTGCGCTGTGCTCGTTCGCCTATGCAAAAGTGCCGGGCGTACCGCACGGTGGTGGTGGCGGTTATTCGCATGCTCCCGCGGGCCACGCAATGCGTGGCGATGCGCGCAACAACGGCTATTACTACGGCGCCGCCAATACAAGACCAGCTCGCAACAACGTCGCCGACAACAACGCGCGCTTGCCCCGTGGCGGCGCGAACTTCGCTACCGGCGGCTACGCCAACGGCTTTGGCGCTTACAACCCAGGCATGCGTCGCGCTGCTGGGCCGGCCGGATATCCAAACGACGGCCGCGGCGGCATGCAGTACGCTGGCGCTATCACGCCTGTCAGCGCCGAATCGCGCGCGGTACCGCGTCCGCCGCCCAACGCGCCGGTTCGCACCGGTTCGATTCGCGCCGATGTCGCCCGCTACAACGAAGAGCGCGGCGCCTCGCGTGCAATGCAGCGCCCGGGGGACGACCCGCGTCAGCAGGAAGGTTCGCCTTACCGTAACTAACGGCAGTACGGGAGTCTTGCTCCCGCCCAACGCGGTCTGACATCGCTCCTCGCCTTACCGCTCGTTTCACCGAACTCCTCTCCCACGCTTCGTCAAATCCGCTTTGCCGGCTTTCAAATCGATTGCTGCGGTATTGCGCGTCGCTGCTGTCCAAAAAGCCCCTGTCAATGTGACGTTTCGACGCCACACTTTTTTGAAAACATTCGGCAGCAAACCCTCTCCCGTCGTCAAATTTGGTCGTTTTCGCCGCGGCGCGTCATCCGCCTGTCATCTGAACCGTTATCACCCAGTCGGGCGCAATGTCAGTAACGCTTTGCGCCGGACCGCGAAGTCCGCGGCGATGCAGTGAGGACGTACAAGGCCTCTGCTTTATCAGGCCGATAAGTGACAAAACTAATCAGATCGCTATACCCGCAATAACCCACGATATTTTTGTCCATAAAAATGGTCCGCAAAGATGGTCCCGCCCAGATTGGCTCGATGATCGAACGGACAACAACAATCATTCGCGCGAGCTCCCCCTTTCGCACAGCCTTACCTTTTTGACAAAGACAGGAGAACCCATGAAAACAAGCATCAGCAGTGCGCTGAAGACCACCCTCAAGGTAACCGCGTGTGCCGCCCTGCTGGCCAGTGCATCGTCTGCTTTTGCGCAATCGAGCGTACAACTCTACGGTCAGGTCGACGAATGGGTTGGCGCGCAGAAATTCCCGGGCGGCAAGTCGGCTGCTGAGGTTTCCGGCGGCGGTATGTCGACGTCGTACTGGGGCTTGAAGGGGGCTGAGGATCTGGGCAACGGCTACAAGGCGATCTTCACGATTGAAGGCTTCTTCCTCGCGCAGAACGGCCAGTACGGCCGCTTCACGGGCGACACGATGTTCTCGCGTAACGCGTACGTCGGTATCGAGTCGCCGTACGGGACGGTGACAGCAGGCCGTCTGACCACGCCGCTGTTCGTGTCGACGATTCTGTTCAACCCGTTCGTCGACTCGTACCAGTTCTCGCCGATGGTATGGCACACCTATCTCGGTCTCGGCACATTCCCGACCTACTCGACCGATATGGGCGTGACGGGCGATTCGGGCTGGAGTAACGCGGTGTCGTACTCGTCGCCGAACTTCAACGGCCTGTCCGCGACGGCGATGTACGCGCTCGGCAACACGGCCGGCGAGAACGGCTCGAAGAAGTGGAGCGGCCAGGTGCTGTATTTCCACGGCCCGTTTGCGGCGACCGCGGTCTACCAGTACGTGAACTTCAACAGCGTGCCGGGCGACCTCGGCAGCTTCAGTACGTCGGGCGTTCCGGGCCTGAAGAGCCAGAGCGTCGCGCAAGTCGGCGCGTCGTACGATCTGAAATTCGTGAAGTTCTATGGCCAGTACATGTACACGTATAACCAGCAGACCGTTTCGAGCTGGCACGTGAATACGGGGCAGGGCGGCGTGACGGTCCCGGCCGGCCCGGGCTCGGTGATGGCGTCGTACGCCTATTCGCGTGATGGCGGCGGCTTCAACCAGACCCGTCAAACGGCTTCAGTCGGCTACGACTATCCGCTGTCCAAGCGCACGGACATCTACGCGGCTTACATGTACGACAAGATCAGCAGCCAGTCGAGCGGCGACACGTACGGCGTGGGCCTTCGCGCGAAGTTCTAAGCGTCTGGAGCCAAGGCGAGCGGCGCCTCTGAGCAGGTGCCGCGTGATGCCAACCCTGTCGGACCAGGCAATACCTGCAAAGCCCACGTTCCCCGGTTCTTCCCCCCAGCCAAAGATACATAGTTGGGGGTTTAAGGAACTCATAAAGGCCAAAAGCACACCTC
This sequence comes from Paraburkholderia aspalathi, assembly GCF_900116445.1. GTDB lineage: Bacteria > Pseudomonadota > Gammaproteobacteria > Burkholderiales > Burkholderiaceae > Paraburkholderia > Paraburkholderia aspalathi. Next base: position 25,515 of record NZ_FPBH01000034.1, on the reverse strand, counting down.
CCCACCCCTCTCGAAGGGGTGTTCTTTTTTTCCTTGGTTTTGAAGCTGTACCCTAATGCGACATCGTATGCATCAAGCGGCAGTTGAGTAGCCGTCTTTCTTTGAAAGACGAGTAGCCATTTTTTTGAGCTGGCGCGGTCGCTAGCGTTTTGCACCACTGTTCCGGTTCCACGCTGCATCATCTGTTTACAAATTGGAGCGCCGAGACGTATTATTCTCCTCGGCTGTTGTGTTGAGGGTGAATCCTGCACTGTTCGAAGCTCCTCCGGAGCACGGTGAAGAAGCCCTGTAGTCGCGACACCTCGGCCACGTTGTAACCGTCTGCCTTGCGCCCGCAAATCGAACCCGGGCGAATCACAAGCCGGGCGAATTTCTTTCGTCTCATCGAGGAGATTCGCTTTGGCTCGTCTTGCTTCTGAAGAACTCGTCCGTTTACGCCAGGTTAACGCGGTCACCGCCTTATTGGCGCTGGCTACCTATGCGAAGCGCGACATCACGTTCGTCCCCACCAAAGCAGTAGGTACTGAGCGCTGGCACGCCTCCGTCGGTGCATTCCAGTTTGAGCTGTTACTCAATGGTCCGAGGTTTTTCGACGCGCGGGCTAAGACCGGTGGCGGAGGTGCCATTGACCTCGCCATTCATCTTTATGGTCTGAGCTTCAACGATGCAATTGGGCTGCTCCGTGAGCGGGGCGTCTGATGTTCGTTTCCGTAGCATGTAAAGTATTCACCGACTCGACCGGCGTCTACACCGAAATACCTGCGTTGTTGTCGCCCGCAGGCATTCTCGAGCCGCTGCTCGACTACTTTCTGTCCCGTAGCCATGACCGAAGCGTGGCATGGATGGCAAAGGTAACCCGCTCGGTAACAATATTCCTCGAATACCTGCAAGCAAATTCGGCTGAGCGCGATACCTATCACCTGTTCCAGAGCTTCGCTCAGAGGCTTTACACGGGCACTTTTGACCGCGAAACGGGGATGGACCCGAGTGGCCTGTGCTGGCCGCCGCGCTCGCCGCAGGACGCGTCACATATCGTCACACAGCTGTCCGACTTCTTCGACTGGCTCGGTGAAATGCGGCCAGAGGCGGCTAAAGTAAATCCACGTTACGCCGGTGGCACCTTCGACCGCATCACGGATGAAGCAGCCTATCAGTATCGGCGCAATAAGGCTTTCCTCGGCCATACGTGGGCTACGAATGCAGCTTCCGCAACAACGGGCCACCGTATTCGGGCGCAGCGTCTGCCCAAAGTGCAACCGGGTGAACCACCCGCCTTCCCGGAGGAGCGATTCGAAGAACTGCTGTTCAAAGGCTTCAACGCGGCGAATCGATATGACTATCGCGGCATGCTCATTACGCTCCTGCTGCACGGGGCGGGCTTCCGTGAATCGGAGCCCTTCCATCTATATGTTCCGGATGTGTTTCCGGACCCAGCTAATCCGCGCCAAGCGAAAGTTCTCATCCATCACCCCAGTCACGGGGCCGCGCCGTCCGATTGGAAAGACGAGCGTGGACGTCCACGAAAAGGCAATCGAGCAGAGTATCTCGCGCGCCAGTATGGCTTGGTGCCCCGAACGGAGTTAATGGACCGCCGACACGCCGGCTGGAAAGGTGGCATGCACGACGCGGCTTACTACAAGCAGGCGCACTGGTTTACACCCGAGTACGGAGAGTGGTTTCTGCAGCTGTGGCAGCGCTATCTTGCACAGGTGGCAAACTTTGAGCGTCACCATCCGTTCGCCTTCGTCAACCTAACCCGCGCGCCATTCGGGGCGATGTATACGCTCACCCAGTACAACAAGGCTCACGCCGCAGCGTGCAACCGCATTGGCCTTGTCGTCACAAAGGACCTCGGGACAACCCCGCACGGACATCGCCATGCGTATGGGCGTCGGCTGAAAAACGCCGACATCGACGAGGCGTTCATTCGCCGCTTCATGCATCACGCATCCCTAGAAAGCCAGAAGGTCTATACGCAACCGAATCATAGTGAGGTTCGGATGGCGCTCGAAGCAGGTGCGCAGCGGCTGCAAGATAAGTACTGCACTGCGCCCACTTCGCGAGCGTTCTCGCTTCCCGCTAGCAACGTGAACGTATGAGAAATCACATGGAACTTGATAAGAAAAGAGTGTACAAGCCGGTTGTTCTAAACAAACAACGGGGCGTGAGACGTGCAACGGATACCAAGCTCGACTGGGTCGCGCGCGAGTACCCTCAACTCGCCCCATGGCGCACTTTAGCGATGGAGTGGTTGAAAGGCGAAACGCAAGGCGTCGCCGTGAGACTCGAAGCATTGGCGGCCTTCTTCGAGCGCTATCTAGTGCAACAAGCTTTGCCGCTTAAACCGGAACTCTTTCTGGCGCGCAGCGTGACGCTACCCGACTTTTACCGGACGGCGTGCCCAGAGTCTACTTCGGGCATTGCTTACAACAATGCTATCCATGCGTTCTTGCAGTTCGTGTTGCTGCGCAAGTTCAGCGCGCTTGCCGATGATGGTCGGCCGGTGGTCTCGCCTGCGTTTCATAACCCGGTGCATCGAATGTCTAGGGGCGGATTCCTGAAACGCGAGGAGAGCGTGCATCCACCGCTCCGATATGGGTACATCGACGAGTTGCGGCGGATACTCGCGGCCGGTCGGCACTTCGGTGATTGGAAGTGGGCCCAGGGGACGTTGGGGGTAGAACCCGGGCAGCGCGGGCACGGCGCACCTGACTGGTTCGAGGTGACGGCAGACCAAATTGACCGAGACGACCCAGACTGCGTATGGCGCGAACGCTTGGTAGGGAAGCGTTCACGACTGGAGATGTGGAGCCCGGTCAGATGGTGTGCCCTGCTTGTAAAGCTAATTCTTCCCCTGCGCACCTTCCAAGTTCGCATGCTCGACTCTGGCGAAGCCGACACTTGGCGCTACGAGTCGGATGCATGGGCGCTAAACGAGGCGCAACTCGCGCAGGGCAGCGAACGGAGGCCTGTGCAGCAAGGAGTGTTTCGCCGAAGTGACCCGCTCACAGATGGCGATGCCGTCTCGGCTGTGCTCTACATCAACAGCAACAAAACTGCCGACACAGCTAAAACAGGCTCGGGAAAGGGTTATGTCTTGCCTTGGTCCTTCGGAGGACCGGTCCATCAGGATGTCTTCTATTGGCTAGAGAAGCTCCGCAATTGGCAGGAGAAATACAACCCCATCACACAACGCACGCCTTGGACAGAGTTGGACGGTCGTCACATGAAAGCTAAGAGCGAAGTGCAACTGGCGGGTTACCCCGACGCATGCTTCCTCTTCCGATTGCGCGAGGCACCCGCGGGCGAGCGTCACCTACCGATAAGCGGGGTGGCGATGGACAAACCTTGGTTCAAACTGCTTGAGTCCTTTGAACAGCGGCTCGCCGTCCGGGGAGAAACTCATCGCAACGGCACCCCCATCCGGTTTCTGCCCTTGCCGGACCAGCAAACCAACGGAAGAACAACCCGCTTCCCTTTGCATAGCCTTCGGGTCTCGCTCATTACAGCGCTGGCCCTAGAGGGGCAGGTGCCCTTTCCCATCCTGCAGAAGCTCGCTGGCCACAGCCGCTTGCTGATGACCCTGTACTACACCAAACCAGGAGCATCCCACATTCGGGAGGTATTGATTGGGGCAGCCGAGCGACTTAACGCGAACAAGGAGGTGAGCATACAGAACTTCCTGCTCGATACAGAGCATGACGAGCTGGTGGAAAAGGCTATCTGCAATAGCGCTTCAAGCCTCGCTGTCGCTGTCGCTCAACATCCTGCCGCTCGTAATCCAGCGGGATGGATGCCTATGCACCATGGGTTGTGCCTAGTCGGCGGCAATTCCAGCGAAACGGAGAGCAACAGCACTGTTGGCGGCTGTTACAACGGAGGACCCAGTGTCGGGTCGGGCGGAAATCTAAAGCACGCGCCGGTACCCGGCGGCAGCCGCAACTGCGTGCGCTGCCGCTGGTTCGTCACCGAGCCGCGCCATCTGCCGGCGCTTGCTGCCCACTTCAACACGCTTGCCTATCACTTCGACGAGGCGCGCAATGCGTGCTTCACTCACGAGCGCAGCTTACAGGAACTGAAAAAGCAGAAGGCCGACGCAGAGGAAGCGGCTCAGCCATTCGTCCGGATTGACGCCTACCGCCAGGCCGAGCGGGTATGGGAGACCGCCATGAAGCGATTCAGCGACTCGGCCGAAGACTTGGTGGCCTGCTGGCGTCTCATCGAACGTTGCAAAGCAACACTTGATGAGCCGCCGGGTGATGGGACGCAGTTGGTCGCTGCGGGCACGCTGGGTGACGTGACTATCGCATTTGAGGAAACAGAATCGGAGTTGCTCCAACTTGCAGGCGTCTGTGAAAACGTCGAAATCTACCCAGACCTAGAGCCAGGCAAAGCGGTGTTCCGCCGCAGCCAGCTTCTCGACGCCGCGCTCTATCGTGAGGACCTACCGCCGGTATTCATGCTGCTGAGCGAACAGGAACAACTGCTCGCAGGCAATGCCTTCATCCAGCGCCTCGCTCAACAGGCGAATCCGACGAATGTCGCACTGGGTCAACGGGAAGTGATTCACCTTATGGATGCAGGCATAAGCCTCAGCCGGCACTTTGGCATCGAACTTAGTGCGATGCTGCCCGCCACCAGCTCTGCAGTGACCTTTACCAAGCTCCAAACACTCACGGGAGTTGAAGCATGAATGGCATGACAGACATACACCCGGATGCAGTGTTGGAGTCGCTGTTAGCCAAGGGAAGCCGGTCTAACAGGCGCAAGAACTTAGCGAAAATGCACGAACTCTGCCGGAAGCATCACGAAGCCGGCTCTCGCGACTTCTCGCTGTCGGCAGTTGGCCGCTTGGCGGAAGCTGAAGGCATCATGAAGGGAAGAGCCCTTTACAACGCCCAGTCAACAGACTACAAGGCGTTGATTGAGGCGTGGGGGGCATACGCCGGTCCGCCCGCGCCCAAGCCGGCTAAGGTGCTCGCGAGCCATGAATATCTGATGCGTATCAGTGACCCCGCTATCCGGTCCATCATGCAGGCCATCATCGCCGAACGCGACAAGCTGAAAGCGCAACTCAACGTGCTAAAAACCAATGCGCAAGTGACCGTGGACCGCCGGCCGCTTGGTGCGACTGACGCAACTCGAGCAGGTTCGCAGCCGGTGACCGTGCTTGCCATGAACTCGCAACTCACACCGTCGGAACGCGAAGCATTGCAAAAAGCCGTGTCGGCCGTGTATCTCACGGAGCAAGGTCTCCGCGAAGGCAGCCATGGGGAAATTGTGAACGAACGAGGCCGCACGCTCTTCGATGTCGGATTTGCTCGCGCGATTCGCAAGGTGCTGAGTGATTGACTGGCAGAGGCCGCAGCCCGAATCCTGGTCAGCTCGTAATCCCAGAGCACAATTCTAAAAAAGAAGCGCCGACAAAGACGTCGGCGCTTTGCTATGTATGTACTCTGATGTATCGATACATCGACAGCAAGATTACCTCAGAGCGTTGCGGGACAGCACCTCCAGCTCATTACCCGGCAAGCTATGTACCGTTAGGGTAAAAGACGAATCTGAAGGTGGGCTTTGCTGCTTCTGACGTCCGTTTCTGGTGCCCGCGTTCGTCCGATTTGCCGCCCAGTCTTTGATAAACCCGGCAAAATGGCGTCGATTGATTCCTGAGGCGAGCGATTGAGATGGATACCCTGGTCAGCATGAAAGTGTTTCGCCATGTGGTCGAAGTCGGCAGCTTCGTCGGCGCGGCCGAACGGATGGAGATGTCGGCGGCAATGGCGAGCAAGCACGTGATGCACCTCGAGCAGCAGCTCGGCGCGCGTTTGCTGAACCGCACCACGCGCCGTGTCGCACCGACCGAGGCGGGCCGCGAATACTACGAGCGCTTGAGCCAGGTGCTCAGCGAACTCGAAGAAGCTGAGCAGGTGGTCGGCGCGGCGAGCGTCGTGCCGCAAGGGCGCTTGCGGGTGTCGTCGCTATCGGCATTCGGTTTGAGCCATGTGATGGCCGCGGTGGCCGACTACGCCGCGCAGTATCCGCAGGTCACCGTCGACATGACCCTGTCCGACCGGGTGGTCGAACTGATCGACGAAGGCTTCGATGTCGCGATCCGGGCTTCGCCGAACGGACTGAAGTCGTCTTCACTCATCGCGCGGCAGATTGCGACCGCCCATCTGGTGCTATGCGCGTCGCCGGCCTATCTGCGCCGACACGGTACGCCGAAGACCGTCGCCGATCTGGCGCGCCACAATTACCTGCAGTACGCGGGCGTATCCGCGCTCGAAATTGCGCCCACGACCGGCGATAGCTCGCCGCGCGTGCGTCTGTCCGGCAATCTGATCGTCAACCACCTGGAGGCGCAACGCGTGATCGTGCTGCAAGGCGCGGGCATCGCGATGCTCGGCACCGAGGTGATCGGCGACGATCTGGCCACGGGGCGTCTCGTGCCGCTGCTGGTGGACGACGTGCCGCCGCGCGAGTTGCCAATCCATGTCGTCTACGCGAGCCGCCGGCATTTGTCGGCCAAGGTGCGTTCGTTTGTCGACTTCCTGGCCGAGCGGTTCGCGAACGAATCGCTGTGGCCTTCGCTCGAGCAGATCAAGGCGCTCGCGGTGCGATAGGCGGCCCGGTCGAGTCGCTCCTACCCGTTTAGCTATACTGGTTGCCAGCACCCATACGCGTAACGATCTGGGGGAGACATGACCGATCTGTCCACGCCGCAGCGCGCCGGTGGCCACAAGCTGCCTGCGGGCCGGCGCCTGCGTTTCGTCACCGCTGCTGCCCTGTTCGACGGCCACGATGCGTCGATCAACATCATGCGGCGCATCCTGCAAGCGAGCGGCGTCGAGGTGATCCACCTCGGCCACAACCGCTCCGTCGATGAAGTGGCCACCGCCGCGCTGCACGAAGACGCCGACGGCGTCGCTGTGTCCAGCTATCAGGGCGGCCATAACGAATACTTCCGCTATCTCGTCGACTTGCTGCGTGCGCGCGGCGGCGAGCGCATCAAGGTGTTCGGCGGAGGTGGGGGTGTGATCGTTCCTGACGAAATCGCCGAGCTCGAGCGTTATGGTGTCGAAAAGATCTACTCGCCGCATGACGGCCAGCGGCTCGGCCTGCAAGGCATGATCGACGACATGATTGCGCGCTGCGCTGAAGTGGCGCGCGCCGCTGCCGCCGTTCGGGAGAGTCCGGTTGGTGAGTGGGTGGCCGATCTGTCGGCGAATGGGCTGCCGCGTTTCGAGCCGCGTGCTGCGTCGCATGTTGAGACGCGGGCTGATGATCACGCCAACGCGCGCGATGTTCCCGGGAAGGCGCGGCAGGCAGGTGGAGCGCTCCAAGGCAGCGAGATCGCTGGCACCACGAACGCAGCCGAACAACCCGATCCTGCCGCCTTCACCTTCCGCCGACTCGCGCAACTGGTCAGCGCGTACGAAGCGGGCCGCGTCAAATCAGCCGAGCAGGAAATACTATCGGTCCTCGCCGAAGCGATCGATGTCCCCGTCCTCGGCATCACCGGCACCGGCGGCGCCGGTAAATCCTCGCTCACCGACGAACTGATCCGCCGTTTCCGGCTCGACTACGGCGACGCCCTCACGATTGCCGTGCTGGCCATCGATCCGTCGCGTCGCAAATCCGGCGGCGCGCTGCTCGGCGACCGCATCCGCATGAACGCGATCGGCGATTGGGGCGGCGGCGCGCGCGTCTATATGCGTTCGATGGCGACTCGTGACGCATCGAGCGAAATCACCGATTCGTTGCCTGATGTGCTCACGTTGTGCAAGGCCGCGGGTTTCGATCTAATCATCGTCGAAACGTCCGGGATCGGGCAGGGCAATGCGGCGATCGTGCCGTTCGTCGACGAATCGCTGTATGTGATGACGCCGGAATTCGGCGCGGCGAGCCAACTGGAAAAGATCGACATGCTCGACTTCGCCAGCTTCGTCGCGATCAACAAGTTCGACCGCAAAGGTGCGCCGGACGCGTTGCGCGATGTCGCGAAGCAGGTGCAGCGCAACCGTGGCGACTTCGCGAAGGCGCCCGACGCGATGCCGGTGTTCGGCACGATCGCCTCGCGCTTTAACGACGACGGGGTGACCGCGCTGTATCAGCATGTGGCCGAGTCGCTGCGCACGCATGGTCTGCGTTCAGGCGGTGGCCGTCTGCCGGTGCTTGATGAGTTGCGCTTTTCGAGCGGCCGCAATGCCATCGTGCCGCCGGCACGCGTGCGCTATCTGGCCGATGTCGCGCAGACTGTTCACGCGTATCGTGAGCGTGCCGACGCGCAAGCGCGGGTGGCGCGTGAGCGCTGGCAACTTACAGAAGCGCGCCGTATGCTCGCTGAAGGTGATGCAGGCACAGGCGCATCATTTGATGCCGATGCCACTGCCTCCACAGGTTCAGACTCAAGTGTCGCGGCAAACTCCGCCAACACACCCCAAACCCAACTCGACACCCTCATCACCCAACGCACCGCCGCCCTCGGCGAACGTGAACGCAAACTCCTCGACGCCTGGCCGCAAACCGTGGCCGCCTATTCCGGCGACGAACACATCGTCCGCATACGCGACCGCGAAATTCGCACCGCGCTCACCGTCACGACGCTATCCGGATCCGAAGTCCGCAAAGTCGCGCTGCCGAAATTCGTCGACCACGGGGAAATCCTGCGCTGGCTGATGCTCGACAATCTCCCCGGCTACTTCCCGTTCACCGCCGGCGTGTTTCCGTTCCGCCGCGAAAACGAAGACCCGACACGGATGTTCGCCGGCGAAGGCGATCCGTTCCGCACTAACCGCCGTTTCAAATTGCTCTCCGAAGGCATGCCGGCCAAACGTCTTTCGACTGCTTTCGATTCGGTCACGCTCTACGGCGAAGAGCCGCACGAGCGCCCCGACATCTACGGCAAGGTGGGCAATTCAGGCGTCTCCGTCGCAACGCTCGACGACATGAAAACGCTCTACGACGGCTTCGATCTGTGCGCGCCAGAGACGTCGGTATCGATGACAATCAATGGCCCGGCGCCGACGATTCTCGCGATGTTCTTCAACGTCGCGATCGATCAGCAGATCGCGCGTTTAAATGACAGGCTGCAACAGGCAGGACGCCAACCCACCAGCGAAGAACTCGCCGCCGCGCGCCGCACAGCGCTGGAAAACGTGCGCGGCACGGTGCAGGCCGACATCCTGAAGGAAGACCAAGGCCAGAACACGTGCATCTTTTCAACCGAGTTCAGCCTGAAAGTCATGGGCGATATTCAGGCGTACTTCGTCGATCACGGCGTGCGCAATTTCTACTCGGTGTCGATCTCCGGCTATCACATCGCCGAGGCCGGCGCGAATCCGATCTCGCAGTTGGCCTACACGCTCGCGAATGGTTTCACCTATGTCGAGGCCTATCTCGCGCGCGGCATGTCGATCGACGACTTCGCGCCGAATCTGTCGTTCTTCTTTTCGAACGGCATGGACCCGGAGTACACGGTGCTCGGCCGCGTCGCGCGACGCATCTGGGCCATTGCAATGCGCGAACGCTACGGCGCGAACGAACGCAGCCAGAAGCTCAAGTACCACGTGCAAACCTCGGGCCGCAGCCTGCATGCGCAGGAGATCGACTTCAACGATATCCGCACCACGCTGCAGGCGCTGATCGCGATCTACGACAATTGCAATTCACTGCACACCAACGCATTCGACGAAGCGATCACCACGCCCACCGAGGATTCGGTGCGCCGTGCGGTGGCGATCCAGTTGATCATCAATCGCGAATGGGGCCTGGCGAAGAATCAGAATCCGAATCAGGGCAGCTTCGTGATCGAGGAGCTGACGGATCTGGTGGAAGAAGCGGTGCTGGCGGAATTCGATCGACTGACTGAGCGCGGCGGCGTGCTCGGCGCGATGGAAACCGGTTATCAGCGTGGGCGTATTCAGGACGAGTCGATGCTGTACGAGCATCGCAAGCACGACGGCTCGTATCCGATCGTGGGCGTGAATACTTTCTTGAGCGCGCATCCGCATGAAGCGCCGCAGCCGATCGCGCTCGCCCGTTCCACCGACGAAGAAAAACAGAGCCAGTTGAAGCGTCTGCGCGATTTTCAGGCACAGCATCGTGACGACGCACCCGCGGCGCTTGAACGCCTGAAGCGCGCAGTGATCGACGATGACAACGTGTTCGCGGTGCTGATGGACGTCGTGCGCGTCTGCTCGCTAGGGCAAATCACACACGCGTTGTTTGAAGTGGGCGGGCAATACCGCCGCAATATGTAGGGGCCGGACATGCTGCGGCTCCAAAACCGGGAGCCGCAGCAAAACACCTTAACCGGGCATTTACCGCGCGATTCCCAGCCGCGTTTTCGCGTCGTCATATTCCTTCGTCAGACGCTGAACCAGCTCACCAACGCTCGGCACGTCGTCCATCAGGCCGACGCCCTGGCCTGCACCCCAGATGTCTTTCCACGCCTTCGCCTTGTCGCTGCCGAAGTTCATCGCGGTCTTGTCCGATTCTGGCAACGCATCCGGATCCAGCCCCGCGTTCAGGATACTTTCGCGGATGTAGTTGCCGTGCACGCCGGTGAACAGGTTCGTGTAGATGATGTCCGAGGCCGTGGAATTGACGATCGCCTGCTTATAGCTGTCGACCGCATGTGCTTCTTTGGTCGCGATGAAACGCGTGCCCATGTAGGCGAGATCCGCGCCCATGGCCTGCGCGGCGAGGATCGAGCCGCCGTTGGCGATCGAACCGGACAGCACGATCGGGCCGTCGAACATGCGCCGCACTTCGCCGACCAGCGCGAACGGCGAGGTCGTGCCCGCATGGCCGCCGGCGCCCGACGCCACCAGGATCAGCCCGTCGACGCCCGCTTCCAGGGCCTTCTGCGCATGCCGCAGGTTGATCACGTCGTGCAGCACGATGCCGCCGTAGCTATGCACCGCGTCGACGATCTCGCGCGCCGGTGCGCGCAGGCTGGTGATGAAAATCGGCACCTTGTGTTCGACGCACACACGCACGTCGTGCTCGAGCCGCGTATTCGACTGATGGACGATCTGGTTGACGGCGATCGGCCCGATGATCGCATCGGGATTGGCCGCCTTGTGCTCGGCGAGCTGCGCCTGAATCTGCGTGAGCCATTCGTCGAGCAGTTCGGCCGGGCGAGCGTTCAGCGCGGGGAACGAGCCGACGATGCCAGCCTTACATTGAGCCAACACGAGTTCGGGATAGCTGACGATGAACATCGGCGAAGCGACGACGGGCAGCGCGAGTTTTTGCAGGACGGCGGGCAATGCCATGGTGCGAGTCTCCTGATAAGCGGGCCGGTGCGGTGTAGGGCTCCCGGCGATAATGAGTTTAGCGGCACATGACCTGTGGTGCGTCGAGACTGGCCAGCAGCCGTGCTGCCGCCACGACCCCGCTCCGCATTTGCCATGCGTTTGTCATGACCGCTCAAAAATTTAAGAACGATCGTTCGATTATAGGCGAAGCAGCCGCATCGTGTCCGTTTAGAACAGTTGGAAGGAGTGTTCAGGTTCTATGCCTGCGTGGGCTATCCCACCCCGCATCGACACATTGCGCTTCTACAATGGTTTGACTCCCAAACGACAAGAGACCCGCTATGGCCTTCGAGGATTTCACGCCCTTTCGTGTCGCCGTGGGCGACGTCGATATTTTCGGAGTGAAGGGCGGGTCAGGGCCGCCCCTGCTGTTGTTGCACGGTCACCCGCAGTCGCATCTGATCTGGCAGCGGTGCGCGGCGCAACTGGCGGAGCACTTCACCGTCATCGCCACCGACCTGCGCGGCTACGGCGCCTCGGGCAAACCGCCCAGCGACGCCGACCACAGGCCGTATTCCAAACGCGCGATGGCGGCCGACCAGGTTGCCGTGATGCGCCACTTCGGCTTCGAACGATTCCTCGTGTGCGCTCATGATCGCGGCGCCCGCGTCGCGCACCGGATGGCGCTCGATCATCCCGACGCCGTCGAGCGTTTGATGCTGCTCGACATCGCGCCGACGCTCGCGATGTACGAAGCCACCGACCGCGCCTTCGCGACCCATTACTTCCACTGGTTCTTCCTGATCCAGCCGGAGCCGCTGCCGGAAACGCTAATCGGTGCGAACCCGGCCGCCTACGTCGATGCGGTGATGGGCAGCCGTCACGCGGGCCTCGCGCCGTTCGCGCCCGAAGCGCTTGACGCGTATCGCAGCGCGCTGGCGCAACCCGGCGCTGTGCATGCGATGTGCGAGGACTACCGGGCGTCGGCGAGCATCGATCTTGAACACGACCGTGCCGACATCGAGCGCGGCCACAAGATCGGCTGTCCATTGCGTGTGTTGTGGGGCGAGCAGGGGGTGATCGAGAAGTGCTTCGACGCGCTCGCGGAATGGCGTCACGTCGCGCGGGACGTGAGCGGGCGCTCATTGCCATGCGGGCATTACATTCCTGAAGAGGCGTCGGACGAACTGGTCACGGAAATGCTGTCGTTCTTCGAGGCGGTCGAGCAGTAAGTGGCTTCCTTCAGCTCGCGGCGTTGCCGCGCGTCTCGCTCAGCCTAGCGGCGGCAAGCGGCGCGCGACCGGCGTCGACTTGACGATGGCGGTGCTGGTCTCCGCGCGCTCGGTCACCTTCGAGAGAATCTCGTCGAGCTGCTCGATCGAATGCAGGTAGAGGCGGCAGATGAAGCAGTCGTCGCCGGTCACCTTGTCGCATTCGACAAACTCCGGAATTCGCCGGATCACGTCTTCCACCAGATGCAGCTGCCCGGGCAGGGGCTTCACGCGCACGATTGCCTGCAGCGTGAAGCCGAGCGCGCGCGGATCGATCTGCACGGTGAAGCGCTCGATCACGCCTTGCGCTTCGAGCCTGCGGACGCGCTCGGCCGTACTTGGCGCCGAGAGGCCAACCCGGCGCGCCAGTTCGCTGACCGGCTGGCGGGCGTCCGCCGCCAGCGCGGCGAGTAGCGCGCGGTCGGTTTCATCGAGTGTCGCGGGTGTGGCAGGAGCAAGGCGTTTCGTCATGACGGCCTTCGATTATTAGGTTTCTTCGCGGGAAGACTTAAGTTTAGCCCTGTATTCGGGCGATCGGATTAATTACACTGCTTCTCATGCAGGAATCAATTCGAGGATCGAATCATGGCGTCAAATGAGATTCGCCGCGGCGCGGCGGAAATGACCATGGCCATGCTGATGTCCGGCACCATCGGCTGGCTGGTGGTGTCGTCGCAGCAGAGTCCGTTCAACGTGGTGTTCTTTCGCTGTATTTTTGGTGGCGCGACGCTGGCGCTCGTGTGCGCCGTGCTCGGCCTGTTCAGGCGCAAGCTCTTTTCCTGGAAGATGCTCGGCCTCGCGCTGCTGGGCGGCGCGGCGATCGTCATTAACTGGGTGCTGCTGTTCGCGGCCTATTCACGCGCGTCGATCTCGATGGCGACCGCCGTCTACAACACGCAGCCGTTTATGCTGGTCGCGCTTGGCGCACTGGTGTTTCGCGAGCGCATCAGCGCGTCGACGGTGGCCTGGCTGGTGGTCGCGTTCATCGGCCTCGTGTTCGTGGTGAAGGTCGAGCCGGCGGTGTTGGCGGTGCCGGGCCAGTATCTGGTCGGAGTCGCCTATGCCGTGGGCGCAGCGGCAATGTACGCGGTCTCGTCGATTATCACGAAGCGCCTGAAGGGTACGCCGCCGCATCTGATTGCGCTGATCCAGGTGTCGCTCGGCGTCGTGATGCTGGCGCCGTTCGTGCGCTTCGATGCGTTGCCGACCAACGGCGTGCAGTGGCTCGAACTGATCGTGCTCGGTATCGTCAATACGGGGCTCATGTACGTGCTGCTCTACGGCGCGATCCAGAAGCTGCCGACTTCGATGACCGGCGCGTTGTCGTTCATCTATCCGGTGGTGGCGATCATCGTCGACCGGGTTGCGTTCGGGCAGACACTCGCGTGGATTCAGGTGCTCGGTGCGGTGCTGATCCTGCTCGCGGCCGCCGGTGTGAATCTCGGCTGGCGGATCGTGCCGCAGAAACGCCTGTCTTCGACCTGATGGAATGGCTGAGATGCCGATGGATCAGCCGGCAATAGTACGGATTCCGGAGCAATCGGCGCGTTCAATTGTTCATATGGACGGACCAATGACGCCCAACGCGCGCGGCTACGAAGCTTCGTAATGCTGTCTGTATGCGGGTTTAAAAGGCAGTGTCAAGCTTCTGTAGGGAAATCACTGATGCGGTCAAAAAACCGGCACGCGTATCATTCATATCGACGCTGATCACGTCCGACAGAATTTCCGCCGCTCGCCTTGATGGTCGAGCGGCTTTCTTTTTGGCGCGACGGTTTTGGTGTTGTGCTTGCCGCGCGGCCGCCGGCCCCCTGTGCGTCAAGCCTGGCGGGCGATGATGCGCTCGCCATCGATCTCCAATGGCCCGTTTTTGGCCGCCAACTCCTCGACGATCGTGTGCACCAATGTGGACCATTCACCACGCGGCTTGAGCATGGTCGCGGCGGCGCGCATTGCCACGGCATCGTCGAGCATCCGCAGCAAGGTGTCGAAGCTCATCGCACGGACTTCGAGGAGCTTGAACACAATCAACACCTTCAACGCATTCTTCGCATTACGTGCCGGATCGGCCCGTAGCCACGCAACGCGTGAAAATGCCCGTTCCAGCGCCTGCTCGACATTCGTGAAGGGTCCACCATGGCCAGGAATCACGAGCCGCACGTCGAGCTTCGCAATGGCCTCGAGCACCGCCTGTTCTTCGGCGAAACCGCTTTCACCTTCCAGTTCGGGAAAGATCACGCCAAAGCCGTTTTCCCACAGCGCGTCCGCGCTGATCAGGATGCGTTCGTCCGGGCAGTACAGCATCAACGAGTGCGGATCGTGGCCGGGCGCGCCAAGCACTTGCCAGTCGAGCGCACCGAGCCGCAGTTGCGCGCCTGGCGCGATCGTCTCCGTGAAGGTGAAGCGCTCGCAGGTCTGGCCGGTGGCGCGAAACGTCAGACGGGTTTCGTCCCAATCGCGCACCGCGTCGGCTTCGGATGCGGGAATCGCGGTACGGCACGGCCACGTCGACTGCAACAGCGCGTTGCCGCCGCAGTGATCCGAATGCAGATGCGTGTTGACGATCAGATCGAGCGGTCGCGCGCCGAGCGCTTGCCGCACGAGCGCGACGGTTTGCGGCGCGTGCGTCGCGTAGCCGGTATCGACAAGAGCGGCACATGTGTCGTCGATCAGCAGCACATTGTTCGACGAAAGCCAGCCGCGTTCGAACACTCGGACCGATGCCGGTAGGTTGATCATGGTGCGCCTGTGTCCGGGTTTGTGCTTGCGTCAGCATTCGCCGATGCTTCGGGTTTCGGCATCACCAGGATTGTCGACGTGCCGATCAACATGGTGTCGCCGCGCTGATTCACCACGCTTCCTTCGAGATGCGTCAGATCGCCGTTCAGACTCGGCTTCCAGTACGCGTCGCGCACGCGCCACGTGATCGTCAACGTATCGTTCGCGTGCACGGCTTTCTTCAGCTTGATATCGAACTCGAGGCCGAGCGGCTGCGCGTACGTCGAAAAATAGGTCGCCAGTAGCGCCATGAAATGTGCGGTGGGTTGCGTGCCGGACGCGATCAAACCGCCGAAGCGGCTTTGCGCGGCGTAGGCGTCGTCGTGATGCAGCGGGTTGAAGTCGTTGACGAGCGTGGCGAACGACTTCACCGAGTCCGCCGACAGTTCGAGCGTCGAGCTGAACGTCTCGCCGATCTTCACGATACGCGGCGCGGCGTTCACCGCTGCACCTTCGCTTGCCTGGCCATGAACTCCGCGTGGCGTTCCTCGATCGCGTCCCAGACGGCGCGCTTCGCGTCGTCGTCGAACGACGACCAGCTGGCGATCTCGTCGATCGTGCGCAAGCAGCCTTCGCACCAGCCGGTCGAAGCGTCCATCCTGCACACGCTGATGCACGGTGACGGCACGGCAGCCTCGTCGTCTTCGTTATCGATGCCCGCTGTCATTGCTTCACACTGTCTCGCGCAGCGCCACGTCGAGCGCCGGCGCGCCCGTCAACGCAATCAGTTCCTGCGCCGTCAGATTGAACACCGCATGCGGATGACCGGCGGCGGCCCACAGGCTGTCGAGTTCCAGGAGGTCGGCATCGATCAGCGTGACAGGCGCCGTGGCGTGGCCGATCGGGCAGACACCGCCGATCGCATAACCGGTTTTCTCGCGGACGAATTTCGCATCCGCGCGGCCGATCTCGCCGACTTGCGCCGCTACCTTCTTTTCGTCGACGCGATTCGCGCCGCTTGCGACCACCAGTACCGGCGCGTCGTCTTCGCGGCGGCGAAACAGGATCGACTTGGCGATCTGCGCAACCGAGCAGCCAAGGCCGGCTGCGGCTTCGGCGGAAGTCTTGCCGGTTTCCGGCAACATCACGATCCGTCCAGCGTGACCGCGTTCGCGCAACAAAAGCGCGACGCGGCGTGCGGAGTCAGGCAATGCGGCGAGATCGTCGGCGTCGAGGGAAGCGTGATCCGTCATCGTTTCAGGTCCTGAATGATTTGGCTAAGTGTGTGGCCTGCGTCAAACGCAGTTGGCCTGCTCGCTGCGAGCCTTGGCAAGCAAGGCTTTACCGGCGCGCGAGACATTGGGCCGGCCGATCGACGTCGAAATGAAATCGCCGATCGCGACGACTTGCGCGAGGTCGACGCCGGTTTCGATGCCGAGGCCGTTCATCAGATACAGCACGTCTTCGGTCGCGACGTTGCCGGTTGCGCCCTTCGCATACGGGCAGCCGCCGAGCCCCGCTACTGACGCGTGATAGATCTCGATACCTTCCTGCAAGGCCGCGTAGATGTTCGCGAGCGCCTGACCGTAGGTGTCATGGAAGTGCCCCGACAGACGTTCGCGCGGAAACACCTTGGTCACTGCCTCGAACACTTCGCGCGTGCGCTTCGGCGTGCCGACGCCGATGGTGTCCGCGATATCGATCTCGTCGCAACCGAGCGCCGCGAAACGTTCGACCACATCGACCACCGACGCCACCGGCACTTCGCCTTGATACGGACAGCCGAGCGCACACGACACGCTGCCGCGAATCCGCAGACCATGTTCCTTCGCCGCCTGCGCGACGGGCGCGAATCGATCGATGCTTTCCGCGATGCTGCAATTGATGTTCTTCTGCGAGAACGCTTCGCTGGCGGCGCCGAAAATCACGATCTCGTCCGCCCGTGCGGCGAGTGCGCCTTCGAAACCGCGCAGATTCGGCGTCAGCACGGAGTAGATCGTGCCGGCGCGGCGCTCGATGCCGGCCATCACCTCGGCGCCGTCGGCCATCTGCGGCACCCATTTCGGCGAGACGAACGAGGCGGATTCGACGTTGCGAAAGCCGGCTGCCGACAAGCGATTGATCAACTCGATCTTGATCGCGGTGGGGACGAATTCTTTCTCGTTCTGCAGTCCGTCACGCGGGCCGACTTCGACGATTTTGACGCGTTGGGGCAAGGCCATGATGTGTCTCCCATGCAATGAGCCCGCGCGTGGCGGCGCTCCTTCAGATGAATTCGGTGGTGTGCAAACCCCGTGCTCAGTATCCACGCTCTATATCAACCACGCCGCTCACCGTTTCGCCACGCATCAGCGCCGTCATTTTCCGCGCGACTTGCGCGACGCTCTCTTCGCGCAAGGTCAGCGCGGAAATATGCGGCGTAATCGTGATGCGTGGCTCCTGCCAGAACGGATGATCGGGCGGCAACGGTTCTTCGCGGAACACGTCCAGCGTCGCGGCGGCGACCTGGCCGCTTGCCAGCGCTTCGAGCAGATCCTGTTCGACCAGATGCCCGCCGCGTGCGACGTTGATCAGATAGGCACCCTTGGCGAGCTTCGAGAAGGTGCGCGTGTTCAGCACGTCGCCCGTATCCGGCGTATGCGGCAGCAAATTGACCAGCACTTTCACGCCGTCGAGAAACGCGTCGAACTGTGCTTCGCCGGCGAAGGTCGTGATGCCGTCGATTTGCCGCGCACTGCGGCTATACCCGCGCACCGGCATGCCGAACGCCGCGACTGCTTGCGCGACATGCGTACCGAGGACGCCGAGGCCGAGCACGCCAACCGTGAAGGTCTCGCGCGGATGCGGATCGAGCACTTCCCAGCGGCGTTCGTTTTGCAGCGTCTGGTATTCGTCGAAACGGCGCAGGTAGCGCAGCACCGCATGCGTCACATACTCGGCCATCTGCAGGGCCATGCCGGTGTCTTCGAGCCGGATCAACTGGGCGCTGCGCGGCAACGTGCCGGGCTGTTCGTGTTCGAGCCCGAGGATCGCGTCGACGCCCGCGCCGAGATTGAAGATTGCGCGCAGACCGTCGCGGCCGGCCAGCATTTCACGCGGCGGGCGCCACACGACCGCGAAATCGGCTGGGTCGGTGTCGCCCGGCTGCCATTCGCGCAGATCGGCTTCCGGCAGCGCATGGGCGAAGTCGTGAAGCCACGCGGCGGCGTCGGAATGCGGCATGTAGAAGAGGATTTTCATACGGTCCGGAAGGCGCGTGCGTTGTCGAGTCGGATGACGGGAGAGGCCCGGTAGAACGGCTGCAACGCCCGCGGCACTTCACACGACGCTTGCGGCATGGGCCTCCTCCTTTTACGGATAGGCTTCATTCTACTTTTTCGCCGCGAATCGCGCGCGTTTGCGCACGGGCGTGCGATTTGCCGCTACTACATGGCCGCGCGTTTGCCCCATAAACAAAGCACAAAAACTTGGTTCGCCCTTGCGACGCCCGGCGGGACAATCATTTCCCGGATTCCGGCAGCGAGGGACAGACATGCTTTCATGCACCAAATCGACATGGCCGCCGCGGCTCGTCACCGTTCCCGGCCTCCACGGCAGCGAGGGCGCGCACTGGCAAACATGGCTCGAACGGCAATTCGCGCGTTCGCTGCGCGTCGAACAGGCCGACTGGGACGCCCCGGACGTCGCCGTCTGGGCGAAGTCGCTGCGCGATCTGCTCGCGCGCGAACGCGGGCCGTTCGTGCTGGCTGCCCACAGCTTCGGTTGCCTCGCGACTGCGCACGCGTTGCAGCAGGCGTCATATGCGAACGATGTGGTCGGTGTGCTGTTTGTCGCGCCTGCAAGCCCGGAGAAATTCGCCTTCGCCGGACCGTTCGACGCGCGGCGTCTCGGCGTGCCGTCGATTCTGATCGGCAGTGAAACTGACCCGTGGATGCCGCTCGCCGGTTCGCGCGATCTCGCGCAGCGTTTCGGCAGCGCGTTCGTCAATCTCGGCGACGCGGGACATATCAATACGGCGGCGGGATTCGGCCCGTGGCCACGTGCCAAGTATTTCGTCGATACGCTGGTGCATTGCGCGGCGCCGCTGCGGTTTCGTGAAGAGACGTTCGAGGTCGCGCAGCACGCGTATGTCTGAGTGAGGGAGGACTTGAACACGTAGTTGAGCGCGCAGTTGAGCCCGCAGATGAGCGCGAGTGAACCAGTAAGCGATCCGTTAGAATCCCGCTTCACGCTGCACGTTTGTGCGGCCACCGGTTTTCATCATCGATAGGCGGGGACAAGATGGCAGGCAAGACGGGGACATCGCGCTGGCTGGCAGCCGGCATGACGGCAATGACGCTCGCGCTCGGCGGCATCTCGACGGCGCACGCGGACACGTCGCTGCTCAACGTGTCGTACGACGTGACGCGCGAGCTGTACAAGGACATCAACGCCGGCTTCATCACGGCATACAAAGAGAAGAGCGGCGAGACCGTGTCGATTCGCCAGTCGCATGGCGCATCGAGCGCGCAGGCGTTGTCGGTGCTGCAAGGACTGCAGGCTGACGTCGTGACGATGAACCAGCCGAACGACATCGACCTGCTCGCCGAAAAGGGCCAACTGGTGCCCGCCAACTGGCGTGCGCGCCTGCCGGACGACAGCGCCCCGTACACCACGACGATGGTGTTCCTCGTGCGCAAGGGCAATCCGAAGCACATCAAGGACTGGGACGACCTCGCCAAACCCGGTGTGCAAGTGGTAATCGCGAATCCGAAGACTTCGGGTAACGGCCGCTACGCGTATCTAGCCGCATGGGGTTATCGCAAGCAGCACGGCGGCACCGATGCGCAGGCGATCGACTTCGAAAAGGCCATCTTCAAGAACGTGCCGATTCTCGACACAGGCGGCCGCGGTGCGACGACGACTTTCACGCAACGCGGTATCGGCGACGTGCTGGTGACATTCGAAAACGAAGTGTCGTTGATCGACACGGGCGTGGGCGCAGGCAATTTCGAAGCGGTGTATCCGTCGGTGAGCCTGCTGGCTGCGCCGCCGGTGTCGATCGTCGACAAGGTGGTCGACAAGCGTGGCACGCGCAAGGAAGCGCAGGCGTATCTCGACTATCTGTGGTCGCCGGCTGCGCAGGAAATCATTGCGCAACACCACTTGCGTCCGCGTGACAAGAACGTGCTCGCGAAGCATGCGGGCGAGTTCAAGCCGATCAAGACCTTCACCGTCGAAGAGATGTTCGGTAGCTGGCAGAAAGCACAGCAAACGCATTTCTCCGACGGCGGGACGTTCGATCAGATCATCGTCGACAAGAAGTAAATCTTTGCCTGAAAGTCAAAAGGCCACCTCGGAAACGAGGTGGCCTTTTTTCATTGCGTGCGATTTATCGCGCGCGCTTGGTACGCGTAGTTCTTTAGTTCGGCGCAGTGTGCGCGTTTTGCTCATGTGCGCAGCCATGCTCACAGCCGCTCTGATCCAACGGCATCTGCTGCGCTGCTTCTGCGCGAATGCCAAGGCGTTCG
The DNA here is from genome assembly GCF_900116445.1 of Paraburkholderia aspalathi. Taxonomy (GTDB): domain Bacteria; phylum Pseudomonadota; class Gammaproteobacteria; order Burkholderiales; family Burkholderiaceae; genus Paraburkholderia; species Paraburkholderia aspalathi. Next base: position 4,752 of record NZ_FPBH01000034.1, on the reverse strand, counting down.
AGCAGCTTGCGGTCCGCTTCGGCTTGCGGGTTGCTGGTGGTCAGCAACTGGTCGCCGTAGAAAATCGAGTTCGCACCGGCGAGGAAGCACAGCGCCTGCAACGCTTCGTCCATCTGCTCGCGGCCTGCCGACAGACGCACCATCGCGCGCGGCATCGTGATACGCGCAACTGCGATCGTGCGGACGAACTCGAACGGATCGATCGCTTCGGTGCCGGTCAGCGGCGTGCCTTCCACTTGCACCAGGTTGTTGATAGGCACCGATTCCGGATACGGCTCCATGTTCGCCAATTGCGCGATCAGGCCGGCGCGCTCGCGGCGCGATTCGCCCAAACCGACAATCCCGCCGCAGCATACGTTGATGCCTGCATCACGTACGCGTTCCAGCGTATCGAGACGGTCCTGATACGTGCGCGTCGAAATGATCTGGCCGTAAAACTCCGGCGACGTGTCGAGGTTGTGGTTGTAGTAATCGAGGCCGGCTTCGCGCAGACCTTGCGCCTGATGCGTTTCCAGCATGCCGAGCGTCACGCAGGTTTCGAGGCCCATCGCCTTCACGCCGCGAATCATGTCCTTGATCGGCTCGAGGTGACGGTCCTTCGGATTGCGCCACGCCGCGCCCATGCAGAAGCGCGTCGCGCCGTTTTCCTTGGCGACCTTGGCGGCGGCCAATACTTCATCGACCGGCATCAGCTTGTCGGCTTGCAGGCCCGTGTCGTGATGCACCGACTGCGGACAGTACGCGCAATCTTCTTCGCAACCGCCGGTCTTGATCGACAGCAGCGTCGACAGTTGCACGGTGTTGGCGTCGAAGTGTTCGCGATGGGTTTGTTGCGCGCGGAACATCAGGTCGTTGAACGGCAGTTCGTACAGCGCGACGATGTCGGCGACGCGCCACTTGGCCATCGGCTTGGTGCCTGCTGCAGCGTTGTTATGGGCGGCGGCCGTGTCGGCTGGCGTCGGAGCGATGTTCAGTTGCGTCATGTCGTCAATCCTCATGGATGGATGTAATGGGTTTTCAGCGCTGCGCGTGGCGCAGCGTCTGCAGGAGTCGGTTGATGTCGAGTTGATCCGCCGCAAGCTCGGGCGAAGCCGGGCTCAAATGCGGCACGATGCCGAGCAAGGGGGCGTCGTATTCACGCGCAAGATGCTCGCGAATCGAAGCGATGTTTTCGTCTGGGAACGTCATGTCCGGATCGACACGGTTCGCCACCCAGCCGGCGAGCGTCAAGCCACGCGCGGCGATCGCTTCGGCGGTGAGCAGTGCATGGCTGATGCAGCCGAGGCGCATGCCGACCACCAGCACGACCGGCAGCTTCAGCGCGACGGCGAGGTCGGCGGTATCTTGCGTTGCAGTCAGCGGCACGCGAAAACCGCCCACGCCTTCCACCACGACGATCTCGGCTTGCTTCAAAGCCTGCGCATGGCAATCGACGATGTGGTCGATATCGAACGTGACGTTTTCCAGCGCGGCGGCGATGTGTGGCGCGGCCGGTTCCTTCAGCAGATACGGCGTGCGAATCTCCGGCGGCAGCAGAACGCTCGACGCGGCGTCGAGTTGATCGGCGTCTTCGTTGTGCAGCACGCCGTTCACTTCGAACGCGCCCGCGGCGATCGGCTTCATCGCGGCGGCTTGCAGGCCTTCACGGACGAAACCGCGCAGCAACGCAGCGGAGACGAAGGTCTTGCCGATTTCCGTATCTGTACCGGTGACGAATAGAGACAGGGCGCTTTGACTCGAGCTACTCATGCCGCCTTCGCCCCGAGTTGTTGCAAGCCTGCTTCGAGCCGATCCAGATCCGCTTGCGAATGCGCGGCGGAAAGCGAAATACGCAGCCGCGACGTACCCGCGGGCACGGTCGGCGGACGGATCGCCGGCACCCAGAGACCTGCACGATCGAGCGTGGCCGCGATGTCGAGCGTGGCATCGTTCGCGCCGATGATCAGCGGCTGCACGGCAGTGTGCGAATCGACCGGCAGCCACGGCGTCGCTTTGAGCATCGCGCGCGTGCGTTCGATCAGTTTCTTGAGATGCGCACGGCGCGCATCGCCTTCCTCGCCACCGATGATGCGCAGACTCGCCGACACCGCATGTGCCGCAGCGGGTACCGACGCGGTCGTGAAGATGTACGGACGCGCGCGCTGCACGAGCCACTCAATCACAGTTCCGTGAGCGACGACGAATGCGCCCGACACACCCGCGGCCTTGCCGAGCGTGCCAATCGAAATCAGATTCGGCGAGCGCAGCGCGGCTTCTGCAATCGCGCCACGGCCTTGCGGGCCGAGCACGCCGAAACCGTGCGCGTCGTCGACGATCAGCCATGCGCCGTGCTGCTCAGCAAGTTCAAGCAGACGCGCCAGGGGCGCGATGTCGCCGTCCATGCTGAAGACCGTATCGGAGACGATCACTTTGACGTCGGCATCCGAGGCAGCGAGCATCGCGCTCAACGCTTCCGTATCGCAGTGCGGATAGATCTGCACGTCAGCGCGAGACAAGCGCGCGCCGTCGATCAGCGACGCGTGATTCAACGCGTCGGAGAAGAGCGTCGTGCCGCGGCCCGCGAGCGCGGTGAGCGTCGCGAGATTCGCCATGTAGCCGGTGCTGAAGTAGAGCGCGCGCGCATTGTCGACGAAGCCGCCGACGAATTCGGCCAGATCGTCTTCGAGTTGCGCGTGTGCGCGCGAGTGGCCGCCGAGCAGATGGGAACCGCCGCTGCCGGCGCCGTAGCGTTCCGCGCCTTCAGCAATAGCGGCGATCAGTTTCGGATGCGCGGCGAGGCCGAGATAGTCGTTGCTGGCGAAGCCGATGATCGCGCGGCCGTCGACCGTCATGTGTGCGGCGCACGGCGTGTCGGCGGTACGACGACGGCGGCGCAGACCGCGCTCGTCGATCTCCTGGAGACCTTCGGTGAGTGTGTCGAGCAGATGCATTAGCGGGTCTCCGCGAGCGTGGCTTCAAAAGTTTCGCGTGTGCGCGAGGCGAGCAGCGCGATTTCTTCGTCGTCGAGGATGTAGGGGGGCATCAGATACACCGTGGTCGAAATAGGGCGGAGCAGCAGTTCGCGCTGCAACGCGTTTTCGAAGAAACGGCGTGAGAATGTTTTGGCTTGCTGAGCGTCATCGATCACGGCATCGAACGCGAAGATCGTGCCGCACTGACGCAGATTGCGCACGTGCTTATGTTCGGCGAGCGGCGCGAGCGCGGCCTTCAGCCTGGCGGATTTCTGTACGTTTGCGGCGAGCACGTTGTCGCTCGCGAACAGATCGAGCGTGGCGAGCGCCGCGCGGCAGGCGAGCGGATTGCCCGTGTACGAATGCGAGTGCAGAAAACCGCGCGCGGTATCGTCGTGATAGAAGGCGTCGAAGATTTCATCGCGCGACAACACGATCGAGAGCGGCAGATAGCCGCCGCTGATCCCTTTCGACAGACACAGGAAGTCCGGCCAGATGCCGGCCTGTTCGCACGCGAAGAACGTACCGGTGCGACCGCAACCCACAGCGATTTCATCGGCGATCAGATGCACGCCGTACTGATCGCACAGCGCGCGCAAACCGGCGATATACGAGGCGTCGTGCATTGCCATGCCGGCCGCGCATTGCACGAGCGGCTCGACGATCAGCGCCGAGATTTTCGTCGCGCGTGCTTCGAACAACGAGCGAACCTGATCGAGCGCGCGGCGCGCGACGTCGGCGGCGGTTTCGCCTGCTTGTGCGAGGCGTGCATCGGGCGAGGCGACGACATGCGCGTTGCGGATGAGCGGATCGTAGGCGTCTTTGAAGAGCGCGACATCGGTGACGCCGAGCGCGCCGATGGTTTCGCCGTGATAGCTATTGGCGATGCAGACGAATTCCTGCTTGTCCGCGAAGCCGCGATTGCGCCACGAGTGGAAGCTCATCTTCAGCGCGATTTCAACGGCCGATGCGCCGTCTGATGCGAAGAACGCGTGACCGAGCGTGTTGTTGGTGAGCGCGCCGAGGCGCTCCGCGAGTTCGATGGCTGGCTCGTGCGTGCAGCCGGCGAGCATTGCGTGTTCGAGGGTATCGAGCTGATCTTTCAATGCCGCGTTGATGCGCGGGTTGGCGTGGCCGAACAGGTTGACCCACCAGGAGCTGATCGCGTCCAGATAACGGTTGTTTGCGCGGTCGTAGAGCCACGCGCCTTGCCCACGCGCGACCGGGATGAGCGGCAGACGTTCGTGGTGTTTCATCTGGGTGCAGGGGTGCCAGACGGCACGCAGGCTGCGGGTGATCCAGTCTTCAGGGGATGCTGACTTTTCCAAAAGGTACTCCGAGGTGCTTTTTTTGCCGTTGCACGGCTGGCTTTTTTAGGGCCATTTCAGTCGCGGCGCGGTTGTTTCTTGCGCTGCGTGCGGCCTTTGGGGAGGCTTGCGGGGTCGAGATTAGCGGTTTATTTCTCGCTGTGCACTAGGGGGTGAGGGGTGGTTTTTGCCTTCGGCGATGGGGTTGGGTGCTGTTCGCGGCAGGTGGTTTCTGTTTTGGTTTGAAGGCCGCTGATGGGGGGAGTTGACGACGTCAAAGTAGTTGCGCTTTATGGGCGGGGATTTGGGGTTTGGTGCCTGCTCGGCGGATTTTTGGCGAGGGTTTTGGTCTGCTTGGCGCTTGTTGGCCGTGTTATTAGGGCTTTGGCCTTTCCTTGAATTGTTAGTGGTCTATTAGCGTTGCCCCTGTGCGGGGCGGCACTTACTTTCTTTGCCGCCGCAAAGAAAGCGGCTAGAAGCCCCTGCTAAGTGGG
>NZ_FPBH01000009.1 GCF_900116445.1 Paraburkholderia aspalathi | reverse complement strand
CGCCGCGTTATTGATGCGCTGGTAGCCTGCCGCGATCCCGAACGGACCATTCAGGTACTGGATTGCCGCGCTATACGTCGAACCGGCATTGGTGCGGCCTGCCACGCCACCCAGCGCATACGAACCGCTCACCGTCAGGCCATGCATGCTCGGCGACGTGTACACCAGCGAGTTATTCACGCGATACACCGTATCCAGCGAATCGATATCGCCCGGGTGCGCGCCGTATGCGCCCGTCAGCCACGTGGTCGGGCTATACGGCGACAGCAGCGTGTAGTACGACGTGTATTGACGGCCGGCCGTGAACGTACCGTAGGTGGGGTTCGCCACACCGACATACGCCTGCCGGTTGAACGCCAGACCAGTGACTGCCTGTGCGCCGGTTGCGCTGTTAAAGCCTTCTTCCAACTGGAAAATCGCCTTCGTGCCACCGCCCAGATCTTCGGAGCCCTTCAGGCCGAAGCGGCTGCCCGCCCAGATGCCGTTCAGCATCTTGATCACCGAGCGCCCGCCACTCGTCGAACCGAGCGACGTCTGGCTGCTCTGATAACCGATCCCCGTATCGACGATCCCGTACAGCGTCACGCTGCTCTGAGCGTGTGCGCCGAGGGCGACCAACCCAAGGGCCGAGGTTGCTATTACCTTTTTCATTTCTGCTCCTCTTTAAAAATCTTTTCTTGGTTTCTTACGCAAACTCTCAATCCCTTACACCAGCAATCGCCCCGGTAAGCCAAGGCGTGCAGAACTACCCGGCTCAGCATGCCGGTGCAAATACGAAGAGGGATGAGCAATGAGTGACGCCTGGATCTCTAAACCCGCACGAAGTGTCGTTCAAACACGATCTGATGTCTTTCGGGGTTTATACGCATTTGTACGATCTAGTTAGTTTTTTTATGGCGCAATTTTTTTGAGCTAGAGTGGTCGGCCCGATCAGCCCGAGGTTCCGAACAATTGCACCATCAGGCCACGCAGCCAACGGTTGCCCGCTTCGTGGTGATATTTGGCGTGCCAGTGCTGCCGAACGGCAAAACCTTCCACAGGAACCGGGCACGGATGGACCGCCAGATCATTGACCTTTGCCAGCGTCTCACCGATGTGCCGCGGCAGCGTGGCGATCAGGTCGGTACTCTTGATGATCGCCCCGAGCCCGAGAAAACCCGGTAACTCCAGCACCACGTCGCGATCGATATGCTCACGCACCAGCGCCTGGTCGAGCAGTTGCGCTCCCGTCCCCGCAGTGATGGCGACATGTCCCTCCGCGCGATAGTGCTTCAGGCCAAGTTTGGCGCCTAACCTCGGGTGACGGCGATTCGCCAGACAGACCCAGTCCTGCAGATAAAGCTGCTGCTGGTAAATCCCGCCGCCAAGCCAAGGCACATGGCCGATCGCAAGGTCGGCCTCACCGGATTCCAGCGCCCGTTCCGTATTGCCGTCAATCCTCGTCGCTTCGAGGCGTAGGCCCGGCGCCTGCGCGCGCACGTGCGCCAGCATCCGCGGAAGCAGCGTTATGTGGCTGGCGTCGGTCATACAGATACGGAACCGCCGCTTCGCGGTGGCTGGATCGAACACGATCTCCCAGGCAGCGAAGCGCCGCAGCGATTCGAGAATCTCCCGGCACGGACCGATCAGCGCATCGGCTTGCGGCGTCGGCGCCATACCGCCCGATGTACGTATGAACAACGGGTCCTGTAGATGCTCCCGCAAGCGCCCGAGCCAGATGCTAATCGTCGGCTGACTTTGTCCGAGCTGCTCGGCCACACGCGTGACGCTGCGGGCGTCGTACAGGAGGTCGAAAAGCTGCAGCAGTTTCAGATCAGGAAGTTCGGTCGAGTTCATAAGATTATTGCCCTCCGCAATGACGCCATTGTATTCATTGCATTGCCGATATGAACATCGGCTCGTATCTTGGTCTCCAGATTAAGGAGACGGCAGTGAAGATTGCGATTCTGGGTGCGGGGGCGCTGGGCTGCGCCATTGGCGCGGCGCTGACCGAAGGCGGCAATGAGGTCTGGTTGCTGAACCGTTCGGCAGTGCATGTGGAGGCGATGAGGCGTGATGGTCTGCAGGTGGACGATGCGGAGGGTTGCCGTCGCGTGAAGGTCCGCGCGGCGACACAGGCGGCCGAGGCCGGCGTCGTCGACCTGGTTGTCGTGCTGGTCAAATCATTTCATACCGATGCCGCGATGCGCGGCGCACTGGAGCTGATCGGACCCGAAACGCTGGTCCTGTCGTTGCAGAACGGCCTGGGGCACGAAGACGTGCTCGCCGACATCGTGGAGCGCGAACGCGTGCTGGCTGGCAAGACGTACGTTGGCGGCGTGATGCGCAACCCGGGCCACATCGAGTCAGGCGTCGCCGGCAAAGCCACCTACATCGGCGAACTCGACGGCCGGATTACGTCGCGTGCAACGGCAATCGCAGAAATCTTCAACGCCGCCGGACTGGCTACCACGGTCAGCGACAACATCGTCGGCACGATGTGGGACAAGCTGCTGGTCAATGTCGCGACTGGCGCGCTGACCGGTATCACCGGCCTGACGTACGGCCAACTCTACGACGAAGCGCTTCTGAAGACGACCGCGCTCGCAGCGGTCGCCGAAGCGATGGCGGTCGCTCGCGCCGCCGGTGTGAAGCTCTCCACCACTGATCCCGAACGCCCGTGGACGCTTGCCGGAGAAGGACTCTCCCCGGTCTTCAAGACCTCGATGTTGCAAAGCCTCGAAAAGGGCTCCATCACCGAAATCGACTTTATCAATGGCGCGGTCGTGCGCTGGGGACAACGGCACGGCGTGCCGACCCCGGTCAACACGACGCTGGTGGCCTGCATCAAGGGCGTCGAGCGCGCCATGACCGACCGACAACATAGGGAGACAACCGCATGAACGGCAGCAAGGCCTATCTGGAGCACGTCGCCATCTGGGTGAAAGATATTCACTGGCACATCCGTTTTTTCGAGGACGTGCTCGGCATGACGATGCGCGAGATCGACGGCACGGTCGAGAAACCCCGGCAGTACTGGACGCTTGGCGGTCTGCAATTCATCCATAACCCAAACCATGACGCGCCTGAAGGCAGGCTCGGCCATCTCGGCGTGATGTGCGAAGACATGGAGGCGGCGCTCGCCGCCGCGCATCGATACGATGTCAGCGAAATGCCGCAGGGACGCAACTGGTTGCGCCTGCCGGACGGACTCGCCGTCGAACTGATCCAGGCTAAGCCCGCCTCGTGCGTGGCGCGTGCACTGAATATCAACCCGCGCGCGGAGGCGTGACATGACGATCGTCGATAAATACTGGGACGATGCCCGCGAAGGCGACGAATGCGTGAGCCCGACTTACACGGTGACCAAAGAACGCATTCTGGCCTACGCCGATCTCACTGGCGATCACACACCGGTCCACGTAGACGAGGCATACGCGAACGCGAGTCACTTCGGATCGATCGTCGCACACGGTCTGTTTGGCTTGTCTATCGCCGATGGCCTCAAGACCCAAAGCACCTACCGTTTCCTGCCGGGTATGTCGCTCGGCTGGACGTGGGATTTCAATCTGCCGATCAAGGTCAACGACGTGCTGCACGTGAAATTCCGCGTGGGCGCGATGCGTGCGAGCAAAAGTCGTCCAGACTGGGGCATCGTCGTGCTGCCTTCCGATCTGATCAATCAGGACGGCCAGGTTGTCCAGCACGGCGAACATCGTCTGATGGTGCCGCGCCGGCCGGGAGCGTTCTGATGCAAGCCCGTCCTCTCGAAGGTATTCGCGTCGTCGACTACAGCCACTTCCTCGCCGGCCCGTACGTCGGGCGCTGCCTCGCGGCGCTCGGCGCCGAAGTCATCAAGGTCGAACGTCCGGTCAGCGGCGATGCTGGACGTCAGCACGCCACCGTGCTCGATGATGAACAGAGCGGCTACTTCCTGCAGCTCAACATGGGCAAACGCGGCGTTAGCGTCGACATGAAGGACTCGCGCGGCAAGGAATTCATGCAGCGCCTGTGCGACTCGGCGGATGTGTTTGTCGAGAACTACCGGCCCGGCGCACTGAACAAGCTCGGGCTGGGCTATGACGAGCTGTCCGCCCGCAATCCGAAACTGGTCTACTGCTCGATCTCGGCATATGGCCATACGGGCCCGGACGCGCACCGCGCCGGCTTCGGCCTGATTGCCGAAGCCAGGAGCGGGATCATGCAGATGATCGGCAATCCCGGCGAGCCACCGCCGCTGATGCGCATCTCGCTCGGCGACATGTACACCGGCATTCACGCGGTGGCGGCAATCAACGCAGCGCTGCTCGGCCGCGTGAAGAGCGGCCGGGGCCAGCACATCGATATGGCGTTGTACGACACGCTGGTGTCGATGCACGAGTACGCGGTGCAGTGCTACACGATGCAAGGCATCGTCCCCGAGCAAACCGGCCACGACATGCCGACGTCGACGCTCTACGGCGTGTTCCGTGCCGCTGATGGCGACCTTGTGATCGCCGCGCAAGTAGACGATGCATGGAAGCGCTTCGCAGCGCTGATCAAAGCGCATGGCGGCCCCGCTGGCTTCGGCACCGACACGCGTTTTCACACCCTCGCGGGACGCAATACGAACCGGCTGGAGATTCTGTCCATCGTGAAACCCTGGGTGGCCAACCAGCCGGTCGCACAGGTGCTGGACCTGCTCGATGGCATTGACGTGCCTTGTGCGAAGGTGCAACGCATCGACGAAGTACTCACCGATCCGCAGATCGTCGCGCGAGGCATGGTCGTCGAGCAGGAGCACCCGCGCTACGGGAAGTTGCGTCTGCCGAACCTGCCGTTCCGATTCTCCGATTGCGACACGACGATTCGCAAGGTCGCGCCCGATCTCGGTCAACACAACGCGGAAGTCGCGCAGTCGCTCGGCTTCAGCGTCGCCGAAATCGACGCAATGCAAACCGATGGTGTGCTGTATTCAAAGCTGAGGCCGTGATGACTGACCAATACGCCGTGATCGGCAATCCAATCGGCCATACGAAATCTCCGTTGATCCATGGCCTCTTTGCGCAAGAGATACGGCAGGACATGTCCTATACGGCCATCGAGGGTCCAGTCGAGCCGCAGGACGCCTTCGCCGGGACCGTCCATGCGTTCGTAGCGGCCGGTGGCAAAGGCATGAACGTGACCGCGCCGTTCAAGCTGAAGGCGTTCGCGATCGCCGATGAGCGCAGCGAGCGCGCCACGCTCGCCGGTGCGGCCAACGCGTTGAGCTTCAAGGATGGCCGGATCGTTGCCGAGAACTTCGACGGTGTCGGCCTGCTGCGCGACATCGAAGTCAACCTGAGTCTGCCGATGGCCGGCAAGCGCGTGCTGGTCCTTGGCGCGGGGGGCGCGGCGCGTGGCGCTTTGCTACCGTTCATTGCCGCGCGCCCTGCTGAACTGGTCATCGCAAACAGGGACATCGCCAAGGTAAAGGCCCTGGTCGAACAAGTCGCGAGCAGCGGTCCGCTGGCCACCTGCGGGTACGGTGATCTGGAGGGGATGGGGCAGTTCGACCTGGTGGTCAATGCGACATCGGCCAGCCTCACCGGCGAGTTGCCGCCGGTCCCGCCGAGCGTTTTCAGCCCCACCAGTGTGGCTTATGAACTCGCCTACGGCAAACGACTGACGCCTTTCCTGAGACTCGCACGCAATGCGGGCGTGGCGAGCGTCGCGGACGGTGTCGGCATGCTCGTGGAGCAAGCCGCGGAAGCATTCGCCTGGTGGCGCGGCGTACGACCCCAGACCCATGCCGTAATCGACAGGCTTACCGTTCCGCTCAACTGAACTTGAACCGGAACCACATCGGGAAAAGACGCGCTATGACTCTTTTCTGTCACCCAAAACAATCTTGTGGATATTAGCCGGATACACCCAGTCGCGAGCCTGGCGTTCGATGAGGTCCATAAATGCTGGGGGGCCACTGCAGTAGATCTGCGTGTTCGCATGTGCCGGGCTCATCGCGTGCGAAGTGGTCTGCTCCAATCGGTCAGCATTCAAGCCAAAATGGTGATGGACCATACCTTCACTTTTAAGCGCATCAAGTTCTTTCCGGAAGACTGCGCGTTCAGGTGATCGAGCGAAGTTGTGCAGCTCGAATTTTTGACCTGCCGATGCAAGCCGATTCGCGATTCCCGCGATCGATGCGGCGCCAACGCCTCCAGCAAAAAGAATAGACCGTGTGCTGCCGCCTAAAATAACTGAAGGACTCCGTGGCGTCACGATGAACGCCTCGTCTCCTTGACTCAACGAGATGTCAGCTCCTTCTGCGTCCGTATCGTCATCATCCTGTCGCACAGCGATTACATATGCGCTCGGCCGGGACATAAAACAGCACAGCGGATATATTCTCTCCTTGCAGATGACGTCGTCGCGAACAAGGGTGATGCAAGCGCCATCGTCAAACGATGGAAGCTCCGATCGAGACCTGGTTTGAAGTTCAACGGCATGGTAACTCTCGGCAAGTTGCCATTTCCGTGTGATGATGACTGGGAGGAGGTTGTCGTGCATGTCTTCTCCAATAAGATCTTCGTCTTCCGAAATCGGGAGTTCGTCGATGTATGGATTGCATGAGATGGCCGGCCCAGGAAACTGTTCGACGGGCCGCTGAATGTCAGATTCAGGTTAGGGCGCGAGAAATCCATCAGCAAGGCGTTCAACGCGCATACCACGTATACAACCGTGCGGATAAAGGGTGGCCGTTGCCTGGTTTTCACCTTTCGCCTAGTTCAACCGCGCCTCAAGCGCCAAAGTGTGAGTGCACCGTGAACCTCGAATGCGGCCACACCTTCTCTTTCAGCCTTGACGGCGAACACTTCCTGCTCGACGGCGAGCCGTTCCAGATTCGCAGCGGCGAGATGCACCCGGCCCGCATCCCGCGCGAATATTGGCAGCATCGAATCAGGATGGCCAAGGCGATGGGGATGAATTGCATCGCCTTGTACATCATGTGGAATTACCACGAGACGCGTCCGGGCGTATTCGATTTCCACAGCGGCAACCGCGATATCGAGGCCTTCATACGGCTGTGCCAGTCCGATGGAATGTGGGTACTGCTGCGCCCAGGGCCTTACGTCTGCGCCGAATGGGATCTGGGAGGCCTCCCTTCTTACCTGTTGAGCGATCCGGACGTCCAGTTAAGGACCGACTCGGCCACCGATGCCCGTTATATGGCGGCGGTGGCTCGCTACATCGAGGAACTGGTCCCGCGTATTAAGCCGTTACTGATCGATCACGGCGGTCCGATCCTGATGATCCAGATCGAAAATGAATTCGGTTCGTATGCGAGCAATCCGGCTTACCTCGAGGAGCTCAGGCAGCTTTGGCTCAAAGGAGGCGTAACCGGGCCTTTCTACACCGAAGACGGCCTCCAGCAACTCGAACGCAATCGCACCACGGTAAGCGGTGGTGCGATTGCGTTGAGCAATGGCGATGCGGCACAAATCGCAACCGTCCGCCGGGAATTCCCCGCGGTGCCCGCGATGGCCGGTGAGGTGTACCCAGGGTGGCTCACTCATTGGGGTGAACCGGGTTTCGCGGGATTGAACTATGACCTCTCGAACACCCTGACCGCGTTCATGCAGTCGAAACAGTCGTTCAATCTGTATGTCATTCACGGCGGGACGAGCTTTGGTTTCTATGCCGGCGCGAACGTGGACGAATCAGGCAACTATCAGCCCGACATCACCAGCTACGACTATTCGGCGCCGATCAACGAGCAGGGAGCGGCGACGCCGAAGTACATGAGGTACCGCGATATCATCGGCAGCTACCTGCCTGCGCAGTTGCCTGATATACCTGACGCCATCGCCACACTCGAATGCACAGGCATCGCTGCCTTGATGCCAACGCTCTACGCGTCGATCTGGGACAACCTGCCCACGGCACTGCCGCGCGAACAGAGCATCGATCCACAGTCCTTTGAAAGTTACGGTCAGGCGTTTGGCTTCGTGTTGTACCGCAAGCAGTTGCAAGAGTATGCAGGCGGTGCGCTGGATATCAGCAGTGTTCATGACTATGCAACGGTTTTCGTAGGCGAACGCTACGCAGGCGGCGTCTCGAGGGCGCAAATACCATCGGAGTACGCGCAGCCGCTCCACATGATGCATCGCGCGTCGCTCGCGTTATCTTCGACGTTGCCGGAGCGCGAGTCGAACTCAGGTGGCCCGGTATCGTTGGAGATCCTCGTGGAGGGCATGGGGCGGGTCAACTTCGGCCCCGCGCTCGTCGACCGCAAAGGACTGCTCGATCCGGTCAGGATGAAAATCGCCGATGGGTCGTTCGCCACGCTCAAGGGTTGGGAAGTCTTCCTACTGCCAATGGATGAAACGTTTATCGCCAACCTGAGGGGAAACTGCGCGAACCCACTGAAGCCCGGGCTGTTTTTCAAGGCAAGCTTGGGGCTGGATGAAGTCGGCGACACCTGGCTCGATATGAGCAACTGGACCAAGGGCGTCGTCTGGGTCAACGGGCACAATCTCGGACGCTACTGGAACATCGGTCCGCAGCGGCGCCTGTATTGCCCCGCGCCGTGGCTCGTGCGAGGTGACAACGAAGTGCTTATCTTCGACCTGCACCAGACCCAGGCGAACCCGGTGAAACTGGCAGATGCGTTGACTTAGCGGGAGCACCGTGGTGTCGATGCCGGGCAAGCGGCAAAAAAATGCGACCACATCCACATCACTACTCCGCTTCAGCGATCGGCAACAATTCCAGCGTGAGCACTTCGAACGGCGCGAGCTGGACTTCCTGCAGCACATCGGCATCTAGTAATGCTGGAATATCGGAAGCCCCTTCACGCCAAACGCTACGCGCATTGAAGCGCCCCGCCGCCGCAGCCGGCAACTCCAGTTGTCGCCGCAGATCCAGCGTGAAGCGTTGCGCGCCGCTGTCCGGATTGCGCAGCGTCACGATCGCCTTATGCGGCGCCCACGCTGCCCAGCCGTAAATCGCTTGCTGGTCAGGTGCCCCGCCGATCCAGTGGCTGTCGCGCAGTACATCGCCGTTTTCGCGCGCCCATCTGGCGGCGTCCGCGAGCACATTCCAGTCAGACTCGGTGAGCAGCGCCGGCGTAATGTATAGCTCCTGCAATTGCGTGCCGCTCCCGAAGTAGGAACGCACTTCGTTGGCAAAATCATCGCCTGCCGCCGTATTGAGGCGCGGATTGCACTGGGCGTAGAGAATGCCGTGCAGCATCAGCGAATTGAGCGGAAAGAGCGGACTGCGCACCACGACGTTGTGATACGTCTGCGCGTCGCGGTAGGTGATCCAGCGCTCACGGTTGGTGCCGGTTCCCGCCAGATCGTCATCTCTGCCACCACGCCAGATGGAGTCTGCGTAACGCAGCCAGAACGGCGACGGATGCGTCCCTGTAGTGAGATTGATGAAGGTCTCGGGTTTTGCCGCGCGGATGTCTTCGATAAGCCGGATCGCCGCGTCCCAGTCGCTATCGAAGAGGCTGCCTGGAAACACCCTGTCGGCGTTGCCTGTACCGTCGAACTTGAACTGGTTGACGCCGTCCTCATCAAGCAAGGCCATCACGACTTCGTGAAAGCGTCGATAATAATTCGGCCCCGATAGCGCAAGTCCGTTATCGATGACCTCATAGCCAGCAGCTCGGCCGCGCATCACGCGTTCCTGTTGCGGCGCACAGTAGCCACCCCACGGGGACAGCCATACGCCGGGCGCGGCGCCGTATCGTGCTGCGGCGTCGCGCAGCGGAACGAAGCCATGCGGAAAATCCTTGCTGAAATGCCAGCTGCCGCTAAGGTCGTCCCAGCCATCGTCGAACAGAAACGAATCGATCTGAACGCCGCGCGCTTCATGCAGCTCGCGGCCGATTGCTTCGATGCGCTCCAGCGCTTGCTCCTGCGTGTACGGCGTGAGGTAGCCGATGTCGCCCCAACTGTTGTAGTGCAGAAACGGGCGGTACGGGTGAGCCCGTTCCCGTTCCAGATAAGTGGCGAAGTCGCGCCTTAACTGGCCGTCGCGCACGACGCCGGCCACGGCGGAGTAGACCAGCGTCCTGTTCTCTTCCAGCGGCAATGCGCGTTGCAGAGTAAAGCTGACGCTGTCGCCGTCCACCAGACTTTCCGCCAGCGGCAGCTCGAAGCCAAGATAGAAGTTGCCCGCAATGACAGGCGTGCCCTTCAATTCGCTGCTGGCCTGTGCGTCAGCAGCACGCGTCTCTAGTAATGAAACGACGGCGATATTTTCGTCCCGAAGAAGTGCCGTAATCGCTAGCTGTTCACGCAGGTATCGTGAGCCTTCGCGCTGCTCGACGCTCCACTCCACCTTCAGACGACCCTGAGCGTCGACGAGAGTGGCGCTCACACGTCGACCTGCGATTCGTTCGGCCAGACGGGACGCGTGGGGGTTAGGTGCGAGCGCGGTTTCGTTCAGCGGCGCAAGGATCCTCAACTCGGCCACGCCAACCCTACTTCCGTCACCGAGCGATAGCGCAAATGGCGCGACGATGGGCAGCGTGCGCTCCCCCGCGAAATCCATCAGCGAGAAATCAGCGAGACGTTCGTCCCGGACGATCCAGCGCAACGCGAGCGCGTCGTTACCGAATGAGCAGGCATCGCCCGTCGTCTGGAACACGGGCATGCCGGCTTGCGTAGGCAAAGCATCGTTGGCGCGCATGGGAGGCCGGCCTCGAGCAGGAGCAACGTCCATAGAGTACCGGCAACGGCCCAGCGCGTCCAAGCCCTCCAGCGAACCCCACTCCGCCCTAGTTCGCCAGAGCGTTCTGCTCAGGCGGCTCGAGCATGTCGTCCTCGTCGGCATCGCGCGTGACGCCTAGCAAGCCTTCCGACTTGGCCACCACCGCGGTGGCGATGCTGTTGCCGATCACGTTGGTCGCCGTGCGGCCCATGTCGAGAAACTGGTCGATGCCGAGAATCAGCAGAACGCCGGCCTCGGGCAGCTTGAACATCGGCAGAACGGCAGCCACCACGACGATCGACGCCCGCGGCACACCGGCGATGCCCTTGCTCGTGATCATCAGCACCAGCAGCATGGTGATCTGCTGCGTCAGGCTGAGCTGGATGTTATAGGCCTGGGCGATGAACAGCGACGCGAAGGCCGAATACATCATCGAGCCGTCGAGGTTGAACGAGTAGCCGAGCGGCAACACGAAGCCGGTGATCTTGTCGGGCACCCCGAACCGCTTCAACTGCTCCATGACCGCGGGATAGGCGGCCTCGCTGCTGGCGGTCGAGAAAGCCAGGATGGTTGGCTGCTTGACCAGCTTGAGCAGCGTAAATACACGCGCGCCAAGGAACAGATAACCCGCCCCGATCAATGCCGCCCACAGCACCAGCAGGGCCACGTAAAACTCGCCGATGAACCTGCCGTAGGTCGCGAGCACGCCGATGCCCTGAACGGTGATCGCGGCGGCCACGGCCCCGAATACGCCGAGTGGAGCAAAGCGCATCACGAAGTCGGTCACGCGCAGCATCGTCTTGCCCAGGTCCTCGATCGGCGCAAGCAGATGCTGGCCGGCGCGGCCCTTGAACGACGCGATGGCGAAACCGAAGAACAGCGAGAAGACCAGAATCTGCAGCACCTCGTTCTGGGACATCGCCTCGAACACGCTCCTCGGGAAAACGTGCGTGACGAAGTCCTTCACGTTCAGCGTGGAGGTCTGCAGATTGGTCGTGGCAGCGATGTCCGGCAGCGGCAGGTTTAGCGCGTAGCCCGGCTGCAGGACGTTCACGAACAACATGCCGAGCAACAGCGATACCACCGAGGCGGAGATGAACCACCCCATTGCCTTGACGCCCATGCGCCCGACGGCGGACGAGTCCCCCATGCTGGCGATACCCCCCACCAGGGTCGCGAACACGAGCGGCGCGATGACCATTTTTATCAGACGCAGGAACACATCCGTGGCGATCGAGAAATAACCGGCGATCTCCTTGGCGGCTTTCGCATTGGGTGCGTTGATGTTGCAGATATAACCCACAACAACCCCCAGAACCATGGCGACCATGATCCACGTAGTAAGCTTGTTCGTCTTCATGAATTCCTGTCTCCGGCAACTGCGCTAGATCGTGGGTTGAGCATCAATCAATTGGTACCTGGGCAACGCGTCGTCTCCCGGCTCGGCACCGGGCGCTTCATACGTCCAGATCGCTTTTACTGCTTCGGCGGCATATAAAGCGGCATGGGCTGCGTGAGGACCTCTGGCTTGAGGATCTCGTCGAGTTGTTGCTCGGACAACAGCCCCCTCTCGAGCACGATGTCGTAGACGCGTCCGCCCGTGGCATGCGCCTCCATCGCGACGGATGTCGCGTTGGCGTAACCGATGTACGGATTGAGCGCGGTCACGATGCCGATCGAGTTCTCGACCGACGCGCGCAAGTGCGCCTCGTTGGCGGTAATGCCTTTGACGCAGCGTTCGGCGAGCGTCAGGCAGCCGTTGCGCAGGTGGGTCACACTTTTGAACAGGCTGTGCGCGATGATCGGCTCGAATGCGTTCAACTGAAGCTGACCGGCCTCGGCCGCGAAACTCACGGTGACGTCGTTGCCGATGACCTCGAACGCTATCTGGTTGACGACTTCGGGAATGACCGGGTTGACCTTCCCCGGCATGATGCTCGAGCCAGCCTGCATGGGCGGAAGGTTGATTTCTCCAAGACCCGCACGGGGACCGCTGGAGAGCAGGCGCAAGTCGTTGCAGGTCTTTGAAAGCTTGACTGCCACGCGCTTGAGCACGCCGGACAACTGAACGAAAGCGCCACAGTCCTGCGTCGCTTCTATGAGGTTGGGTGCCGTGACAAGCGGAATACCCGTGATTTCCTTGAGATGCTTCAGGATCAGCGGTGCGTAATCGGGATGCGCGGTAATGCCCGTTCCGATCGCCGTCGCGCCCATGTTGATTTCACAGATCAGCAGCGCCGCCTCCCGAAGCCGCTCCTCGTCCTCTCCGAGCATCACGGCGTAGGTGCTGAACTCCTGGCCGAGCGTCATCGGCACCGCGTCCTGCAATTGCGTACGTCCCATCTTCAGCACGTCCTTGAACTCCACCGACTTTGCTTCGAAAGCGCGCCGCAAAACGCCCATCGCCTCGATGAGACCCAGAATGCCGAACCATGTCGCGACTTTCAGGGCCGAGGGGTAAACATCGTTGGTGCTCTGGCCAATATTGACCTGCTCATTCGGGTGCAGATACTGGTATTCGCCTTTCTTCTTCCCCAACAATTCGAGCGCGCGGTTGGCGATCACCTCGTTCGCATTCATGTTGGTCGACGTCCCGGCGCCGCCCTGAATGACGTCGACCACAAACTGATCATGCAGCTTGCCTTCCAGCAATTCCGCGCAGGCACCGACGATGGCGTCGCAACGCGTCGCGTCGAGCAAGCCCAACTCATGATTCGCCTGTGCGGCGGCCTGTTTGATGCAAGCCAGCGCCTTGATCAACTCCGGGTATACCGAGATCGGCGAACCGGTAATCGGGAAATTTTCCAGCGCGCGTAGCGTGTGAACCCCATAGTAGACGTGAGCGGGAACGTCACGATCGCCAAGCAGATCATGTTCGGTTCTAAACGAGATTTCAGCGGCCATAGACATGTTCCTCGCGCGGGATTGGGGTTGAAGACACCCTTGCACCTATATGGAGGAAACAAAAATCCAGCGCGACCGTCATGCTAATTTTTCATGACGCGCGCCAGTCCATGCATAGGTCAGCCGCGTTTGTCGGAAATTACATGATGGCGAAACCGAAATCAGGCAGAATTCGAACACGAATGCCGGTTTGTGACGCGGCCGGTGACATCCAAAACAGGTTTCCCGATCTTGAGGCAAGCGATGAGCACCCAGCAACCGACAATCATCTACACCCTGACCGATGAGGCCCCGCTGCTAGCCACCAGCGCCTTCCTGCCCGTCGTCCGTACATTCACCGCGGCGGCCGGTATCGACGTCACCACCAGCGACATCTCCCTGGCGGGCCGCATCCTGGGCGAATTCCCCGAGTTTCTGACCGAGGCGCAACGGGTGCCCGACAGCCTGTCCGAACTCGGCCGCCTCACCCTCCTGCCCGACACCAATATCATCAAGCTGCCCAACATCAGCGCCTCAGTCCATCAGCTGGTCGGCGCGATCAAGGAGCTGCAGGCCAAGGGCTACGCGGTGCCGGATTTCCCTGAGGAGCCGAAAACCGACGTTGAGAAAGCCATCCGCCAACGCTATTCCAGGTGCCTCGGCAGCGCCGTCAATCCCGTACTGCGCGAGGGCAATTCGGACCGCCGCGCACCCGCCGCCGTAAAAAACTATGCCCGCAAGAACCCGCACAGCATGGGCGAGTGGAGCATGGCTTCGCGCACCCACGTGGCTCACATGAAGCACGGCGACTTCTACCATGGCGAAAAGTCCTTGACGGTAGACCACGCCCGCGACGTGAAGATGGAATTGCTGACACAAAGCGGTAAAGCCATTGTGCTCAAGCCTAAAGTGTCGCTGCTGGACGGCGAGATCATCGACAGCATGTTCATGAGCAAGAAGGCGCTGTGCGACTTCTACGAAGAGCAGATGGAAGACGCCCGCAAGACTGGCGTCATGCTGTCGCTGCACGTCAAGGCCACGATGATGAAGGTTTCGCACCCCATCGTCTTCGGCCACGCGGTGAAGATTTTCTACAAGGAAGCCTTCGAGAAGCACGGCAAGCTGTTCGACGAACTGGGTGTGAACGTCAACAACGGCCTCGTCAATTTGTACGACAAGCTGGAAAGCCTGCCCAGCTCGAAGCGCGAAGAAATCATCCGCGATATGCACGCCTGCCACGAGCATCGTCCCGAACTGGCGATGGTGGACTCGGCCAAGGGTATCTCCAACCTGCATGCGCCTAACGACGTGATCGTGGACGCCTCGATGCCGGCCATGATCCGCATCGGCGGCAAGATGTGGGGCGCCGACGGCCGTCCCAAGGACACCAAGGCCGTGATCCCGGAGAGCACGTTCGCCCGCATCTACCAGGAGATCATCAACTTCTGCAAAACCAACGGCAACTTCGACCCCGTCACGATGGGCACGGTCCCCAATGTCGGGTTGATGGCTCAGCAAGCCGAGGAATACGGCTCGCACGACAAGACCTTTGAAGTTCCGGAAGCGGGCGAAGCGCGCATCGTCGACCTCGCCACCGGCGAAGTACTGCTTACGCAGAACGTTGAAGAAGGCGACATCTGGCGCATGTGCCAGGTCAAGGACGCGCCGATCCGCGACTGGGTCAAGCTGGCCGTCACGCGCGCCCGCAACTCCGGCATGCCGGCCATCTTCTGGCTGGACCCGTACCGCCCGCACGAAGCCGAGGTGATCAAGAAGGTCGAGGCCTACCTGAAGGACCACGACACTGCAGGCCTGGACATTCAGATCATGTCGCAGGTGCGCGCCATGCGCTACACGCTGGAGCGCGTCATCCGCGGCCTCGATACCATCTCGGTCACGGGCAACATCCTGCGCGACTACCTCACCGACCTGTTCCCTATCATGGAGCTTGGCACCAGCGCCAAAATGCTATCCATCGTTCCCCTGATGGCAGGCGGCGGTATGTACGAAACCGGTGCCGGCGGCTCGGCACCGAAGCACGTCAAGCAGCTCGTGGAAGAAAACCATCTGCGCTGGGATTCGCTGGGTGAATTCCTGGCACTCGCCGTGTCATTGGAAGAGCTGGGCATCAAGACCGACAACGACAAGGCAAGAATTCTGGCTAAAACGCTGGATGCCGCCACGGGCAAGCTGCTGGACAACAACAAAAATCCGTCGCCCAAGACTGGTCAGTTGGACAACCGCGGCAGCCAGTTTTATCTCGCCCTGTACTGGGCTCAGGAATTGGCAGCGCAAACCGAAAACGCAGCGCTTGCCGCGCAGTTCGCCCCGCTGGCCAAGCAACTGACTGACAACGAGCAGGCCATCGTGGAAGAATTGTCAGCCGTGCAAGGCAAACCGGCGGACATCGGCGGCTATTACCGGCCTGACGCCGAAATGCTGGCTGATGTAATGCGTCCGAGCAAGACGCTGAACGCTGCACTCGCGGCGACGCGGGCTTAAGAAAATCCGGTCGCCCTGTCAATCATCAGGGCGACCGGACGGATGGATGTGCCGGTAACCCGGCGGACTATTTTCGACCGATCAACAAACCAATCAGCACGCCGACACCCAGGGCCACACCGGCCGTCGTCCACGGACGGTCATGCGCATAGTCGTTGGCAGCCCGGGCAGACTTGCGCCCCGTCTCGATGACGATGACCTGCGCATCGGCCGCCTTCTGTTTCGCGCGCTTAAGACGCGCGCGCACCTTGCCGGACACCGGCTCCGCGTCCACGCTGGAAGCGTGTGCGACGTTTTCCGACGAGCCATTGATGTCGCTCACTGCGCTACCGACATTTGACATACTGCCTCCCTGCAAGCGTGGTTAAGAACATCTACGCATCCCTTATCAGCGCGACCGCTGATAAGGCGTTGAATCGGTCCGTCAGCCTTGACTTTGACTCTGGCTTTGACCCGGGACCGGCAAAACGCTGAGTTCGACAGTCAGCGTCTCAGCACCCTGCCCGGTGCGAATACCGGATACGGGCATCGCGTCGCGATAGTCGAGGCCGGTGGCGATGCGCACATAGCGCTCGTCCGGACACGTATTGTTGGCCGCATCGAAGCCGACCCAACCGAGTCCGTCGAGATACGCCTCCGCCCATGCGTGGCTCGCCGCCTGCATCGCGACACCGTCCATCAGCAGATAGCCCGAGACGTAGCGGGCCGGGATGTGGAGCGCTCGCGCCACGGCGATAAAAACGTGCGCGTGGTCCTGACAAACACCGTGGCGGTTGAGCAAGGCCGTCTCTGCATCCGTGCTCACGTCGGTCATGCCGGGCTGATAAGCGATCCGGTCGTGGATCGTATTCATCAACGCATGCAGCGACTGCAGCGGTGCGTCTTCGGTGTGCAGGTCAGCGGCAAGCGCCTTGATTCGTTCGCCGGCCCGCGTCAGCGGCGTCTCCCGCTCGAAGACCCAAGGCGGGGCAATACCATCGACCACGCCGAAGATGCCGGCCCGGTCTTCCGTGTCGATCGTTCCCTGCGCCACGATGACGATCTCGCGCTTGTTGCGCTCGTGCCGCACGAAATCGACACGGTTACCCAGACCATCCACGTAAGAGACGTTCGGCTCGACACCGTCGACCGTGACCTGCCAATCGATCACCGTCTGCCCGGGGCACGACTGCGGACGCAACCTCAGGCGTTGCAACGCGTAAGGGACCGGCTGCTCGTACTGATAGTGCGATGTGTGACGAATAGCGATGCGCATGGCCGGTCTCAATCGAAGTTGTAGGTTTCGGCGATTTCAAAACCAAGCCGGTTGTTCTGCCCGATGAAGCCCTCGAGAAACTCGTGCAGGCCCTGCGCAAAGATCTGCTTGACCGTATTGTCCCGGAGCGTGGCGAGCGTAATGTCGGCGGTCTTATGGCAGGCGTGGGTGAAGCCATAGTCGTGCGCCAGATACGCGAGGTTCTCGACGATGTTCAGGTAGCAGAAGTTCAGCGAGCGCGGCATGCGGCCGTTGAGGATCAGATAGTCGGCGATATTGGTCGGCTTGTATTGGACGTCGTAGACCCAGCGGTAGGATCGATGCGCGTCGACCGAGCGCAGGATCGATTCCCACTGGTAGTTGTCGAGCGTCGTGCCCACATAGGACACCGCGGGCAGCAACAGGTGGTATTTGACGTCGAGAATGCGCGCGGTGTTGTCAGCGCGTTCGATAAACGTGCCGATGCGGGCGAAATCGAAAATCTCGTTTCTGAGCATCGTGCCGTGGAAAGTGCCGCGAATCAGCGCGGTCTGGCGCTTGATCTGATCGAGGACGACCGGCAGCTCGCTCGCCGCCACCGGCGTTGCCAGCACACGCCTGACCACCATCCACGCTTCGTTCACGCTCTCCCACGCTTCGCGGGTGAGCGCCGTGCGCACCATGCGGGCATTCGAGCGCGCCGCTTCGATGCACGACAGGACGCTCGACGGATTGTGGCCGTCGCGCAGCAGATAGTCGGAAACGGTGGCGGCGGTATAGGCGTCGTGTTTCTCCCGGAAACCCTCTTCCGTGCCGGAGGTCACCACCACGGACGACCAGGTTGCTTGAGCATCGGACGTTCGGGTCAGCGCCATGCGCAGCCCGGCGTCGACTATCCGTGCGATGTTTTCCGCGCGTTCGATATAGCGGTGCATCCAGTAGAGTCCGCTTGCTGTGCGTCCGAGAAGCATGTGCTGTCCAATTCCAGTGTCTGTTCTTTTCCGTGTGCCAGCTCTGTATCAGGCTGGCGTTCTGCGAGGCTCGCCACCGGCCGTCAGTCGGCCCTCAGTCAGCCAATACCCAAGTGTCCTTGGTGCCGCCGCCCTGGCTCGAATTGACCACCAGCGAGCCTTCTTTCAAGGCGACGCGCGTCAGACCGCCCGGCGTGATGCGAATGCGGTCCGACACCAGCACAAAGGGCCGCAGATCCACGTGGCGCGGCGCGAGACCCTTTTCGGTCAGGATCGGTGTGGTCGACAACGCGAGCGTTGGTTGCGCGATGTAGTTGTTCGGACGGGTTTTGAGCTTGGCTGCGAAATCTTCCCGTTCCTTCTTCGACGCCGCGGGCCCGACGAGCATGCCGTAACCACCCGACCCGTGGACTTCCTTCACCACCAGTTCCTCGAGATGCTCCAGCACGTATTTCAGGCTGCCCGGCTCGGAACAGCGCCAGGTCGGCACGTTCTCGAGGATCGATTTGCGGCCCGTGTAGAACTCGACGATTTCCGGCATATAGGAATAGATCGCCTTGTCGTCGGCGATGCCGGTGCCCGGTGCGTTGGCGATCGTGATGTTGCCCGCGCGGTAGACGTCCATGATGCCGGCGACGCCAAGCACGGAATCGGGCCGGAAAGTCAGCGGATCGAGATAGGCGTCATCGAGCCGGCGATACAGAACGTCGATGGCGCGGAATCCTTCAGTTGTGCGCATGGCCACGCGGCCGTCCACGACCTGCAGATCGCTGCCCTCGACCAGATGAACCCCCATCTGGTCGGCGAGGAACGCATGCTCGTAGTACGCGGAGTTGTGGATGCCGGGCGTCAGCACCGCGATGGTCGGATTGTCCTGATTGCCGCCGGGCGGACATACAGCGGCAAGCGACTCGCGCAGCAGCTGGGGATAGGCTTCGACCGGCCGCACCTTGACCTGCTGAAACAGCTCGGGGAAAAGCTGCATCATCGTCTCGCGGTTCTCCAGCATGTAGGAGACACCGGAGGGTGTACGCGCATTGTCTTCCAGCACGTAGAACTGGTTTTCGGCCGTGCGCACGATGTCCACGCCGATGATGTGCGTGTAGACGTTGCCCGGCGGCCGGAAGCCGATCATCTCCGGCAGAAAGGCCTCGTTCTGGGCAATCAGTTCCTTCGGGATACGCCCGGCGCGCACGATCTCCTGACGATGATAGATATCGTCGAGAAAGGCGTTGAGGGCGATCACGCGCTGTTCGATGCCTTGTGAAAGACGTGTCCATTCCTGACTGGAAATGATGCGCGGGATGATGTCGAACGGAATCAGACGCTCGGCCGCCTCTTCTTCGCCGTACACGGCAAACGTAATGCCCGTCTTGCGGAACACGCTTTCCGCGTCATCGGCCTTCTGCGCGAGATTCGCAGGATGCTGCGTATCGAGCCATTGCTTGAGCAGTTCATAAGGCGCGCGGACCCCGTCAGCGGACGTCAGCATCTCATCGAATGGCTTCACTTCGGTTCTCCGTCGTTATTGCGGTTGTTGCTGTCGTTACTGTTGTTGTCGATGCAATAGGGAGGAGCTGCGCGCCGCATCAGCCCGCACCAGCCAGCATTAGCCCGCGTTGTCCTCGAGCACGCTCTGAGTCAGGGTGACCGACGGGATCGTCGGCTTCATCATCGCATGCGCGCGGCGGCGCACCCCGTACCAGCCGGCAACCAGGATCAGGGCCACGACCGGAATCGCAGCAACGGTCCACGTGCCGTTCGGATAGTCGAATGCCATCAATACCAGCACCCCCACCAGAAACGCCAGCGTCAGCCAGGACGTCACCGGCGCGCCGGGCATTCTGAACGTCACCGGCTCAGCCTCACCACGCGCCACCGCCTGACGGAACTTCATCTGGCAAACCACGATGAACCCCCAGGTGCTGAGAATACCAAGCGACGCCACGTTAAGCACGATTTCAAATACACTCGACGGCACGAAATAGTTCAGCACGACACCCACGATGTAAATCGCGACCGTGACCAGAATGCCGGCGTACGGCACCGACTGCGAGCTCATGCGGGACAGAAAATGCGGCGCGGACCCGCCCATCGACAGTGCACGCAACACCCGCCCGGTCGAATACAGCCCCGAGTTCAGGCTCGACAGCGCCGCCGAGAGCACGACGACATTCATGACCGAGCCGACACCCGGCACGCCGAGCGCGGCGAAAAACGTGACGAACGGGCTCTGCCCCGCCTTGTAGGCACTCCAAGGCAACAGACAAACCAGCAATACAACAGCGCCCACATAGAACACGGCGATACGCCAGATCACGCTGTTGATGGCGCGCGGCAGCACCTTGCGCGCGTCCTTGCATTCGCCCGCCGCCGTGCCGACCAGCTCGACACCGGCGAACGCGAACACCACGCCTTGCACGAGCACCAGCGCAGGCAGCAACCCATGCGGAAACAGTCCACCGTTCTCGCTGATCAGATGCACGCCCGTGGTGTGCCCGCCGACATGCGTCCCGGTACCCAGAATGATCGAGCCGATTACGAGGAACAGCGAGATCGCGGCAACCTTGATGAGCGCGAACCAGAACTCCATTTCGGCAAACCATTTCACGCCGATCAGGTTCATCGCCGCGACGATGCACAACGCAATCAGTGCGAAGATCCATTGCGGCACGGACGAGAACGCCGCCCAGTAATGCATGTACAGCGCGACGGCAGTGATGTCAACGATGCCGGTCATCGCCCAGTTCAGGAAGTACATCCAGCCGGCGACATACGAGGCTTTTTCACCGAGAAACTCCCGGGCGTACGACACGAAGCTGCCGCTGCTCGGCCGATGCATCACCAACTCACCCAGCGCGCGCAGGATCAGAAACGAGAAGACGCCACAGACCAGATAGACGACGGCAAGCGAAGGACCCGCTATTTGCAGACGCGCGCCCGCGCCGAGAAAGAGGCCCGTGCCGATCGCGCCGCCAATGGCAATCATCTGAACCTGACGATTACCCAACGTTTTGTGATATCCCGCTTCGTGCGACTCCAGCCAGCTTTTCTTATCTACGTCGCCAGGGGATGCCGGGGAATTCTGGTTGTGCAATGTGGACATAATCAGTTCGATCCTTTTAACGCGGGCACTTGACTTCGCAATCCCGGGAACATATACGGAAGGATGTATGCGCGATGGCGCATCGATTAGGCTACAAATCAACAACTGACATTTCAGAACGATCGTTCGTTTTTCGCGCCGGACCAAGGGCAGTTTGTATCAGGTCACCGAGGGCAGGCAGACAAAAGGTATGTAGCCCAATTTATGGCGGCAACGCTCATGCATATTTCGACTAACACCTATCGAAAAAAAACATCGGTATTCTTGCAATGAGGAACGGTAGGCTAGCGTTGCCGCGTCGCACAGGCGCGGTTGTCGATTGACCCAACACAAGTGATCAATATGGAAGCAAAGTGGTTGGAAGACTTTCTTAGCCTTTCGGATACGAAGAGTTTCTCCCGGTCGGCGCGCAGCCGGAATCTCACCCAGTCAGCTTTCAGTAGACGGATCGTGGCGCTCGAAACGTGGATGGGCACGAAGCTCGTCGATCGCAGCGTCAACCCGATCACCCTCACGCCCGCCGGCCGGATGTTTCGCAGTCTTGCGGCGGACATCCTGCGCAGCATGCATGCGGCGCGCAACCTGGTAGGCGGGTATGAACAGTTCGCCGAAAACGACCATGTGGTTCATTTCGCGGTTGCCCATACCCTTGTCTTTACGCTTTTTCCCGACTGGCTCAAGCGCCTGACCAGCGAGTTCGGCCACATCATGGCCCGGGTTCAGGCCGTCAACGTGCCCGAGGGTGTGCAACACCTCGTGGCAGGCGACTGCGACCTGCTAATCGGCTATCACCACCCGCAATTGCCGATCGCTCTCGATCCGAATCACTTTCCATTCCTTACATTGGGTGTCGAGCGCATCGTGCCGGTCTCGGCAGCAGGCAGCGACGGCAAGCCTCTCTTCGAACTCCCTGGCAAGAGCAGCAGGCCGCTGCCCCTGCTCGCCTATTCATCCGGTGCATTCCTTGGCAACGTTGTCGAAATGCTGTTGATGAACGCGACGCAACCGTACTCGCTGTTCCGCTGCTTTGAGACCCACATGTCGGAAGCGTTAAAAGGCATGGTGGTAGCCGGCCACGGAATCGGCTGGCTGCCGGAGAGCTGTATCACCAAAGAGTTAAGCGAAGGTAATCTGGTTCGCGCAGGCTCGGACACTTGGGCGACTGAGCTGGAGATACGCCTGTACCGCCCGGTGAAGGAGCGTGGCAAAGCGGCCGAACAGCTTTGGGCTTTCATCAGCTCCGAGCTGGTCGAGCCGCGGGTGGATCAGTTACCGGACATCCTGACCGCGGCGTGAGGCCGGCCGATACGCAGCTATAAGGCGAGCTTGGCCAATTCACCATAAGCGCGATGCAGCCACACCTTGACGCGTTGCCGCTCGAGCATGCCCAGGCCGGCGGCGGCGCGGTCGGGATGATTGATGGCTGCCCAGAAGCTTGCGCTTTGCCGATCGATCTTCTGCATCGTCGCGTCGGGCAGACGGCGCAGCGTGATCACGCTCGCGCCGAGCGCTTCGGCACGCGCGAGTTCACCGGATGCCTCCAGAATCTCGAAGCGGTCACCGCGAAGTTCGTTCAATACGATCACCAGCTTGATCCGTCCACCAAACTGGTCGAGCCACTGCCGCAGCAGATCGACCGAATCGCGGCCTGCGTCCATGACGTGCCACCAGGTCAGCGTTAGACCGTGCTCTTCGGCAAGACCGATGACGTCCGCGTCGTCCAGCCATTGTCCGAGGGACTGCTGCGTTTGCGCGGCAAGATCGACCAGAACACGCCGCTGCGGATCTTCGAGTGCCTGTTCGATAATGGGATCCAGGCTGTCGTGCTGATCGAGTACTGCTGGAGCGGCAAAATCGGCATAGAAGCGCAACAAGGCGCCATGTGATTTATCGGTGTCGAAGCCGACCAACTGAATATTCTCGTCGATAAAGTACTGGGCCAAAACGCGGGCGACCAGCGATTTGCCGACGCCGCCCTTCTCGCCGCCAATAAAGTGGATGAAGCTCATCTGTGCAGATCCTTTGTCATGAAGCCGGCTAGGTCGAAAGCAGAAAGTATCAGATTTAGAAGGCGGAATTGCGACTTAGTTTACAGGGACAAATATTCGACAATAGCTCAGCCGGTCGACAATTTTTCTACGGGCAGGATACCTTATCAAGTGATCTGTTACGGAGGCCGCGTCGCCGGCCCCGCTCAATGCCGCATCAACGACCACAGCAACAACGCCAGCAACAGCACCACGACCACCTGCCAGAACAGCACCGGATCGCTCTCGAGCAAAGGCTTGCGCCGGATCGGCGCCATCGCGTCCCGACCGCTCGAAAAACGTTCGAGATCGGCGCAGACTTCGAGCACGTCCTGATACCTACGCACCGGATCGGGTTGCAGCGCTTTCTCCAGCACCAGGTCGAGCCATAGCGGCGCGTCCGGCCGGTACTGATAGAGCGGCACACGGCCATTGAAGCCGTAGGGCAGCTTGCCGCCGCTGAACAGGCGGTAGAGGGTCACGCCAAACGCGAACACCTCGGAGCGCGCATCGCCCAGCGCGCCCTTCATCAACTCAGGCGCCATATAAGCGGGTGAGCCCGGTGCGACGTCGGGACCCGGCAACTGCATGCCCGGCATATAACCGAAGCCGAGATCAAGCAGGCGTGTGCTATCGCCCCACATCACCAGCACGTTCTCGGGTTTGATATCGCGATGGAAGATATTCCGGCGATTCAGCACGTCGATCGAATGGCCCAACTGTCGCGCGATCTTGAGCGCACGGGGCAGCGCCATGGGCTGAGGCGCCGCCAGCAGTTTTTCGAGCGTGACGCCCGAGCCGAGCGGCATTACCACATAGAGCCGGGTTTGCCTATCGGCATCGATCGGCATCGGCGCGAGCACGCCGTCGTCGCTGATCTTGCCGGCCAGCCAGCGCTCGCGCACGATCGACTGCCGCACGTTCTCGTCCTGCTCGACACGCGGCTTGGGAAACTTGAGCGCCAGCGGCGTGTTCGGATCGGCCAGATCGTAGCCGGCGAAAATCCGCGAATAGAAGCCATCGCTCAACACGCTCTTGAGCAGATATCCGTCGACCACCTCGCCTGCGTCGGGCACCGCCGGAATCGGCAAGGTGCCGACCACCCGCTCAAGGTAACCGACATCGAGCAAAGGCAGGCCGCCCACATCGAGCACCGCGCTCGTCACGTCGTCCTGCGAGCCGCGCGTCAGCGCTAGCGCATTGAGCCGGCGTGCCGTTTCGAGCGCACTGCCGCGCGCCGCCAGCACCGTCTGCAGCTCGCGCATCGGCACGCGGCGATAGAGTCCGTCGGAGCACATCAGCAGGCGGTCGCCCTCGTGCAGCTCAAGCGTTTCGATGCGGGTCACCAGCGTTGGAAGCATGCCGACCGCATGCGCCACGTAAGAACCGAAGGCGACCGGCACCACGTCGTCGTCACCGAGCTGGGTCAGTTGACCATCGCGCAGCAGATAGAGCCGCACATCGCCGGCCGCGACCAGATACGCGGTAGCGCGGCGCACGATCAGCGCCGCAAAGGACGCGGACATTTGCTTCAGCGCAGGGTCGACGCGACCGATCTGATGCAGCCAACCGTGTATTGCCTCGAGCGCGCGCGCAGCGGCGACGCCGGGTTGCAAGGTGTCGGCGAGCCCGTAATAGGCATCGATAAAGGTCCGCACCGAGAGTTCGGCCGCGACCCGGCCGCCCTTGCTGCCGCTCACGCCATCGGCAAGAGCGATCACGCTGCCACGCGCGGCGCGCTCCGCCAGATCGCCGAGCATCACGCCGACGTAGTCTTCGTTGATGTGATCCTGCCCGCGGGCGCGGGCAGGGAAAGAAACGCAACCGATCTCGAGCGCGGCGCACTCGCCGCGCTCCGGCGTCAATTGCAGATCGATTTCCTGGCCGTCCATTCCGCGACCGCTAGTGGGCCTTCCCTCTGGATCGTCTGGCACCTGGCTGGTGTTCGGTGCGGGCAAGCTATCCTGGGAGAAGGGTTCATTCATTTACTTTTTGCCGTGGGTCATCACGTCGCTTGTTTCCAGATCGTGCTCGATCTTCTCGAGCACCTGCGGCGAGCGCTTCTTGAGCATCAACAACCAGACCGCGCCAACCAGCATATACGCAACGAACAGATACGGCAGGATGTTATACGGATAATCGGGCACCGGATACACGCTGCCGATCACCGCGCCGACCATCGCCAGTGCGCCGAGCACACCCCACACGACGTTGCTCGTCTTGAGCTCGCCCTGCTTCTTCAGATAAACCGGTGCCGCGATGGCGACCAGGAAATACACGACCAGGAAGCCAAACGTCGCAAACGTACTGGTATAGCCGAAGGTGTTGAGCGGACCCGTGCCGAGCATCGCGATACACACCACAAAGGTCACGATGGAGGAAAACGCAACGGCAATGTACGGCGTCTGGTGCGTGCGGTGCACCATGCCCATCGAGCGGTGCACGAATTGATAGCGGCCCATCGAATACAGCAGGCGGCTGGACGAGTTGATGCACGCAAGCACGCACGAGAAAGCGCTGACCGAAGCAATCAGATAAAACACCGGACCGAGCGGCGAGGCGCCGACGCTCGTGAGCAAGGTGCTGAGCACGGCCGAATCGCCACCGAGTTTGGCTGCGTCGTCGTGGTAGGCGATCGTCATCGAATAGGCCACAAACATGAAAAACAGGCCCGACAAGATCACGCACCAGACCACCGCGCGCGGAATGACGCGCAGCGGATTCCTGGTTTCCTGGCCGAGCGAGGCCGCACTCTCGAAACCCACGTACGAGAAAATGCCGAGCACCATGCCCTGTGCCATGCCCTTACCGCTCACGCCCTGCAGCCCCAGTTGCGTATGGTCGATGATATGGTCCGGATGCAGTGCGAGCACATAGATCAGCACGCCGCCCACGATCACCACCGAAGCGGCTTCGATGGCAAGCGACAGGCGCGAGGAAAGCTTCACGTCACGTGCCGAGAAGAACCAGGCGAGCCCGACAAAGATCGTGTAGACCGCCCACGATGGGATATTGATACCCCAAGCCGTAAAAGCGTTCTGCACGAACACCACGCCTGCGGCGCCAACCCCCATTGCGGTGCCCACGTAAGCCGCGATTAATCCCCAGCCGGCAATGCCACCTGCCATCGGCCCAAGCGCGCGTGAGATATAGATAAAGAACGAACCGGCCGAGGCGATCCGGCTCGAGAGCGCGATGATGCTCATGCTCACCAGCAGCAGCCCGAGCGTCGAAAGACCATAAATCAACCACGTCCCCGCACCGGCCAGCGCCGCGATCGCGGTCACGTTGATCGATGGCGTGAAAGTTGGTGAAAGGTTCGCGATGGATTGGCCGATGACCTCGGGAAAACCTAGCGTGCCGGCACGCAGACCGCCGGATGGTACCGATGCTGGTGTTGCTTGCGTGGTGCTTTGCGGAGTGCTCATGTCGGGCTCCTGATAGAGGGGTGAATCAAGGTTGAATGCACTCAACTTTTCCACAGTCAAAAATCTCAAAACAACTCAATTCATGGGGTCCATCCAGGAATCCACGAAGTACCCGCGAGCGGAATACGCGCCATTGCCGCGGCCTCGACCGTCAACGCGACCAGATCCTCCGGTTCGAGGTGATGGACGTTCTGCTTGCCGCACGCCCGCGCGATCGTCGTCAGTTCCATGTTCAACGTCTTGAGGTAGTTGCGCACGCGGCGTGATCCTTCATCGGGCTGCACACGTTGTTCGAGCACCGCGTCCTGGGTGGTCACGCCGACCGGGCACTTGCCCGTGTGGCAGTGATGGCAGAAACCCGGCGACGTGTTCAGCGCCGCGTAGTCCGCCGCCGCCGAATGCAGTGCGCCGTTCTGAAAGTACGTATCGCTGTTGCAGCCGAGCGCCATCAGCATGCCCTGCCCGATCGCCACCGCATCCGCGCCGAGCGCCAATGCCTTCGCTACGTCAGCACCGGTGCGGATGCCGCCCGAGACGATCAGTTGCACCTGGCCTTTCATATTCAGATCTTCGAGCGCGTCCACCGCCTGGCGAACCGCGGCCAGCGTCGGAATGCCGACGTTCTCGATGAAGCAGGTCTGCGTCGCCGCCGTGCCGCCCTGCATCCCGTCGATCACCACCACGTCCGCACCCGCATGCACCGCGAGCTTGACGTCGTTGAACGTGCGGGTTGCGCCGACCTTCACGTAGATCGGTTTTTCCCAATCGGTGATTTCGCGCAGTTCCTGAATCTTGATCGCCAGATCGTCCGGGCCGGTCCAGTCCGGGTGACGGCTCGCCGAACGCTGATCGACACCGGCCGGCAAGGTGCGCATCGAGGCGACGCGCGGATTGACCTTCTGCCCGAGCAGCATGCCGCCGCCGCCCGGTTTCGCGCCCTGGCCGATCACGATTTCGATCGCATCGGCGCGGCGCACGTCGTCCGGGTTGAAGCCGTAGCGCGACGGCAGGCACTGATAGACCAGTGTCTTCGACGAGCGGCGCTCTTCCTGCGTCATGCCGCCGTCACCGGTGGTAGTCGAGGTGCCCATCGCGGTCGCGGCCTGGCCGAGCGCTTCTTTCACGTTAGCGGATAGCGCGCCGAAGCTCATGCCGGCAATCGTGATCGGAATGTCGAGCACCACCGGTTTTTTGGCGAAGCGTGTGCCGAGCACGGTCTGCGTCGCGCATTTCTCGCGATACCCTTCGAGCGGATAGCGCGACAGCGAGGCGCCGAGAAACAGCAGATCGTCGAAATGCGGCACACGGCGTTTCGCGCCCAGACCGCGAATTTCGTAGAGGCCGCGCTGCGCGGCCGAGTGGATATAGTCGATCGTCTTGCGGTCGTAGCCTTGCGACTCTTCCTGCTGCAAGCGGACGAATTGAACGGATTTGGCTTCCATGGGGGCCTTCTTCGAGAGCGTGTGTTCAATATTCCTGGTTCGCGTCGGCGTTCCAGTGATAGAGCGTGCGAGCGGAGGCGATCCGTTTAAACGACGCCGGGTCGTGGTCCATGCCGGCGGCGGTGAGCAGCGTGCGCACCGCGTCGATATCCGCCTGCGTCATCGGCTCGTACTGTGCGTCCGCGCCGAGCGATTTCACGTCGCCGCGCACGTACAGCACCGCTTCGTAAAGCGAGTCGCCGAGCGCATCACCCGCATTGCCACAGATCACCATGCGACCCGCCTGCGCCATGAAGGCTGAGAAGCTGCCTACCGAGCCGCCCACCACGATGTCGCCGCCCTTCAACGAAATACCGCAGCGCAGGCCCGCATCGCCGTCGATCACCAGCAGGCCGCCGTGCGCCGAAGCGCCCGCGCCGTTCGACGCGAAACCCTTCACATGCACTTTGCCGCTCATCATGTTTTCCGCGACGCCGGTGCCCGCGCTGCCGTCGATCTCGATCGTCGCGTGCTTGTTCATGCCGCCTGCGTAATAGCCGGCGTGACCGGCGATCGTCACTCGCACCGGCGCATCCACACCAACCGCGAGGTTATGCGCGCCGTTCGGTGAGACGATGGTCACCGCCTGACCCTCCAGTTCGCTCGCCGGTTTGTGCAGGAACTGGTTCAGCTCACGGACCGTCGTACGCTCCAGATCGAAAGTCAGGCTTTCCATACATACACCTCCTCAGGTGCGGGTTCGAAGACCCTGGCGTTCTTGATGTCGGGCAGATGCGCGAGCGAGCGGAACTCGGATGCGATCGCGACGTAGTCGTCGTTTTCCGCGACCACCGCCGGCTTGCACGCGAACGGATCGCGAATCAGCGCAAGTTCGGTCGAGGTGCCCATCAGGAACGTGTAGAAGCCGTCGAGTTCTTCGAAACCCTTCTGCAAGGCGACCGGCAACGTGTCGCCTTCGCGCAGCCGCCATTCGAGAAAGCGGCAGGCGGCTTCGGTGTCGTTGTCGGTATCGAAGTGAATGCCTTGCGGTTCGAGCTTGCGGCGCACGCCATGCGCATTCGAGAGCGAGCCGTTGTGGACGAGGCAGAAATCATCGCCGGCCGTGAACGGATGCGCGCGGTCGGGCGTCACCGCCGATTCCGTCGCCATGCGTGTGTGGCCGACCAGGTGCGAGCCTTTCAGGTTCGCAAAGTCATAACGCTCGGCGACTTGCGACGGCGAGCCAATATCTTTGTACAGATCGATCGAGCGGCCGCTCGACAGCAGATACAGCTTCGGATAGCGCTCGCGCAGCCACGTCTTCACGCGCTCGACATTGCCTTGCACCGTCAGTACCGCATGATTGCCCTTCGCATCCACACGGGCGGTCACGTCCATCGCCGCGTTCAATGCGTCCAGCAGCGGTTGCCATGCAAAGTCCGCGCCTTCGTCGGTGAAGCCCGCGTAGATGCTCAGCTTGCGCTGGCTCGCATCCACCTGTTTGCCGAACACCGCGAGGCCCGCCGAATCCGGTCCGCGCTCGGTCATGCCGATCAGCATCGGCACCATCAGTTCGCCGAGCCGTTCGCGCAATGCCGGCGTCTTGACCAGCAAGCCCACAATTCCGCACATGGTGCTTCTCCTTAGAAGAATTCGAGGTAGGTCTTCAGTTCCCAGTCCGAAACGTGGCGCATGTATTCGATCCACTCCATCCGTTTGAGCTTGAGGAATTCATCGGCAACCGGGCCGAGCGCGTCGCAGATCACGCGGTCGCTTTCCAGCGCGTCGAGTGCTTGCTCGAGGTTTTGCGGCAGCACGCCGATGCCGTGTTCGGAGAGTTTCGCGGGCGACCACTCGTAGAGATTCTCGTTAGCCGGTTCGCCCGGCGACAAACCACGGTCAACGCCGTCCAGCCCCGCGGCAATCACAGCCGACGTCGCGAGATACGGATTGCACGCCCCATCCGGCAAACGCAGTTCGATACGCTCGCCGGGCATGCGCACCATCGTCGAACGGTTGTTGTCGCCGTAGCTGATGTAGGCCGGCGCCCACGTTGCGCCTGTCAGCGAGCGGCCAACCACGAGGCGCTTGTACGAGTTCACCGTCGGATTGCACAGTGCGGCCAGCGCGGGCGCATGCGCGAGCAAACCGGCGGTGAATTGATAGCCGAGCGTGGACAGGCCCATGCCGAGCTTGTCGCTCTTGTCAGAGAACAGGTTGCGTTCGCCGTCGCCGATCGACATATGCATGTGCATGCCATTGCCTGGACGGTTCGCGAACGGCTTCGGCATGAACGAGCAGATCATGCCGAGTTCATTGGCGATCTCGGAGGCGGCCATCTTGAAGAACACGTAGTGATCGCACGAGGTCAGGCAATCGGTGTACGTGTAGTTGATTTCGAACTGACCGTTCGCGTCTTCGTGATCGATCTGATAGACGTCGATGCCGACCGCGCGCATCGATTCGGTGAGCGTTTCCAGGAAGACGCGCGTACGCGAGAGTCCCTTGTAGTCGTAGCACGGCTTGGCGAGCGTATCGCTCGGATCGCATGGCTCAAGCGTGCCGGACGCCGAACGACGCAGCAGCGAGAATTCCGGCTCCAGACCTGTGAAAAGCGTCCAGCTGCGCTCGGTCATCCGTGCGACCTGTTTCTTCAAGGTCACGCGCGAATCGTATTGCCATGCTTCGCCATCCACATGACCGTCGCAGACGATCCGTGCCAGGCCCGGCTGCCACGGCACCGGCGTGAGCGTCGCCAGATCGCCGACGGCCATATAGTCGGGACCGTTCGGCTCGATCCCTACTCCCCAGATCGCAAACCCCGCGAAACCGGCACCCGCCGTCAACACGCTCTTCAGATGACTGACCGGCACCGACTTCGCCTTGGCCACGCCGTGAATATCGACAAACTGCGCCAGCACGTACTTCACGCCCTGCTGCGTCAGATACGCTTGCGCCTCTTCCGCCGAGCCGAAACGCGGCACGCATCCGAGCTCGTTGACCGGCAGCTTGCTCGCATCGTTCAGGTTCATCGCCACTCCTTGCAACTGCATCTTTCGTGGTTTGGAAAGCCACACGCAGCGCGTGTGACCGGGTTGCGCAACACGCTCCCGAACGCCGCTTGTGCCGCGCTTCGAGCCTGTTTTCAATCGGTCGGATATTTTATTGGTGAGAAACAAAGATTCTTTTTGTGAAACTCTTTGCGCGTGACTCAGCGCTGCAATCTGCTACGCTTTCGTTTTACGTGAGGCTTACATGCAAATCGGTGAAGATAATAAAACGCCGCTTGAACGCTATCTCGGCAACACCCTTCGCGAATTACGCCAGCGCCACGGTCTGACCATCGCTCAGGTTTCAGCTCAGGCCGGCATCAGCCGCGGCATGCTCTCGAAGATCGAAAACGCGCAGACTTCCGCAGGTCTCGAGGTCCTCAACCGCATTGCACAGGCGCTCGGCGTTTCGCTCTCCATGCTGTTTCGCAATTTCGACGTGCCACAAGGCGGTGCACAGCTCGTCAAAAAAGGCAGTGGCATGGAAGTGGTTCGCAAGGGCACCAAAAGCGGCCACACCTATCACCTGCTTGCCTATGACCAAGGTCCTCGTAAGCTTTTCGAACCCTTCCTGATTACGATGGAGGACGAAGCCGAACGCTTTCCCGTGTTTCAGCATCCGGGCACCGAGTTCATTCACATGCTCAAGGGCGTGATCGAATACCGTCACGGTCAGCAAACCTACATTCTTCATCCTGGCGACACGCTCACTTTCCAGGGCGAGATACCCCACGGTCCGGAACGCCTCATCAAGACGCCCATTCAATTCCTGTCGATCTTTGTCTATCCGCAATCGAGTGCAGCTGACTGATCGCTCGCCGCGGCCGTCCCAGTCAATGCCTTTAACAATGCAACGTTTGTGCCATGTTTATCTAAGTGAATCAAAGATTCCCACCAATAAACGCTTTGGACGCCATGCGTCGTTCCTGATTTCGATACTGAAAGGTTCATCAGCCTGACTCCGGTGCACATCGTCGCTGTGACTGGTGCGACTTTGCACAAAAACGAGGTGGGCGGTTAAGCAGCGTTAAAAGCAACGCTTATACAAACGCGTGCTATGGCGCCTGAATCAGCGCAATGCATCGTCCGGCAGATCGGGTAGCGCCCGCGCGAGCGACGGTTGAATCGCGTTGTCCAGCACGCCGCGCGTCAGCATGACGATGTCGCCGGCGAACTGTTCCCACTCGCCCTGGCGATGCAGCAGAAAAAAATCGCGCCGCCCGAGGCGGCTCGGCGGCAACGGCATCACCGCGATATCGTCCAGATAGTGCCGCGCCTGCCACAGACACAAAGGCGTCGAAATTGCGAACCCCGCCCGCGCGGCCACCAGACTCAGCAGCGGATCGGTCGCATCGAACTCGTAACGCCGCGGACTGTTAATGCCCAGATGCCGCACGAAACGTTCGATCTGCTGGCCGATCACCGAGCGCGCCGTATAGCGGATCAGCGGCAGCTCGAGCGCAAGTGTGCGCCAGTCGATATTGCGGCGTCCGTTCAACTGGCTGCGCGCAACCACCACCACGAATGCCTCGGAAAACAGCGGCACTTCGACGATCCGTGGGTCGCTCAGCGTGGTCTGCGTGCAGATCGTGATATCCAGTTCGCGGTCGTGCAACTGCTTGCTCAAGCCCGGCGTGAGACCGGACCACATCGAAATCTGCCGCTCTGAATTCGACACCGCACGAATCAATTCCGGCCCGACAGTGGCCGCGAACGAATCGACGCAACCCAGGCGCACCGGCATCTTGCCGGTATGCGAGGCATCGCCGATCCGCGCGCTCACCATCTGCGCGTGTTCAATCAACGGCCCTGCCAACTCCAGCAACGCGCGCCCCGCTACATTCGGGCGCGGCGGACGGCTCTCGCGATCGAACAGCGTCAGGCCCTGATCTCGCTCCAGCGCGGCAATCGACTGGCTGATGGCGCTCTGGCTCACGCCCAGCTGCTTCGCCGCGCCCGTCATCGAGCCGCTGTCGCAGACAGCCACAAACGCCTGCAACGCGCGCAGATCGATCGGGGTCGGGGTTCGTCTCATGAGATGCTCCGCTCGCATGGGTGACATGCAGGTCATCCCGTGCGGTACGCGCGGCTCGGTGCCGAGGTTCGCAGGCTTGCTGCACAGGATGAGAAATTGCATTGGCTCGCCATAAGTTTGCCTAATACAAAATTGGCGCGGCCAACGTTTTCCTAGAATTCGCCTCATTGCCTACACAGAGGTCCACATGAGCCACTACGATTTCATCGTGATTGGCGCTGGCGTCATCGGCGCGTCGGTCGCCCATCATCTCGCCGCACTGGGCGCGCAAAGCGTGCTGGTTATCGAACAGGGCACGATCGGCGCGGGCACCACGTCACAGTCGTCCGGCCTGTTGCGCACGCACTATTCGGTGCGCCAGAACGTGGAACTCGCGCGCTCTTCGTGGTGGGCATTCAATAATTTCGCTGACTATCTCGGCGACGACGAAGCGTCCTGTGGTCTCGTCAAGTGCGGCTATCTGATCTGCGCGCCCGACGGCGACAAGCTGGAGCCGCTGCGCGCCTCGCTCGCCGCGCAGCAGGATATGGGCATCGAAGTGCAACTGCTCGACAAGGCTGAGGCGCACGAGCGCCTGCCGATTGCGCACTTCGACGACGCCGCGCTGATCGGTTATGAACCTGAGGCGGGTTTTGCGGATGCCTATCTGGTGGCGACCGGCTTCGCCCGCTCTGCGCGCCGACGCGGTGTCAAGATCATGGAAGGCGTGACGGTTATGGGGCTCGTGCGCGAAGGACGCCGGATCACCGGGGTCGCAACCAGCGCGGGTAACTTCAGCTGCGGCACGCTGATCAGCACGCAGAACATCTGGACGTCGGAACTCGCCGGCTGGATCGGTGTGCCGCTGCCGGTCAAGCCGGAGCGACACACGGTGCTTGCGCTCGAGTGCGACGGTGCCGCCTACTCGTTCAAGATGCCGGCGTTCAAGGACCTGGGTTCGGACGGCATGCTCTATTACCGCAGTTACGGCGGCAGCCAGATGCTGGTGTCGGAAGGTGTGGTCGGCGAAACGTTGAACTCGCCGGAAACCGAACAGGGCGATATCTCGCTCGACTATGTTGCCGAAGTCGGCGCTCAGGTGGTGGAACGCTTTCCGGCTTACGAGGCCGCTGGTCTCGCTTCGTCATGGACCGGTGTGTACGACGTGACGCCCGACTGGAATCCGGTGTTAGGCAAGGTCGGCGATATCGACGGACTCATTGTCGGCTTTGGCTTCTCCGGGCACGGCTTCAAGCTGTCGCCGGGCATCGGCAAGATCCTCGCGCAGCATGCGCTCGGTCTGCCCACGGATGTTTCCCTTGCGCCCTATGCGCTCGACCGGTTCGCCAGCGGCGAGCTGCTGGTGGGCAAGTACGGTTCGGGCGCAGTCTCCTGACTCCGAATCCCGATCTCTGAATCGCTCGCCATCGGATTCGGGCAGCGCATCGCGTTGCACATACGTCACGTCGTCTCACCACGAGCGATCGGCTAATCGCGCAACGCGATTCCAGCGCCGAAAGAACGTTCACACCCTCCCCCTCCGATTTGCACTCAGGCCACAAACCTGATGTGCGAGTGCCGACTTTCCCTCCGTTATCGACGCCGAAAAAAAACTTGGCTATTTTTTTTGTTGCAGTATAGTCCGGTCTAGACCGCATCGCGAATGGATTTCATCGAGGTATCGCGGACGCGCACAACGTTTCCCCAGCCGTTCCCTTTCTGACCGGAGTGTTCGCCATGAATCGTCTGATCGCGTTATGTGCCGCCGCCGTCCTGTCCAGCTCCGCATTTCCGGTCGCCGCGGGCTGTCTGGACGACGTGAAGTCGAGCGGTGTCCTGACAGCGGGCAACGGCCTGATGGGTACCCGCCCTTTCGTCTGGCAAAACGAAGACGGTAGCTATGGCGGCTTCGAGGCCGATATGCTGAAGGAAGTGGGCAAGCGCATCGGCGTGCCGAAGACGGACTTCGTCGTCACCGAATGGAGCACGTTGATTCCCGGGCTGAAATCGAAGCGCTGGGACATCATCTTTTCATCGATGTCGGCCACGCAGGAGCGCATCCAGAGCGCCAACGTGCGTTTCTCACGGCCCTACTTCCTGCTCTACGACGAAATCATTGTCAAAACCGATTCGCCGATCCAGTCGTTCGCAGATCTGAAGAACCGGAAGGTTGCCACAACGCTCGGCACCAACGATTCGGTGAACGCACACCGGCTCGCGACCGAAGGCCAGATCGGCGAAGTCATGGACTTCAATTCGTTCGGCGAGCCATTCATGGCGTTGCAAAACGGCCAGGTCGACGCGGTACTGCTCGATCAGGGCACCCTGCTCGGCCAACGCGAGAAGATGAAAAATCTTCGCGTTGTCGGTCAGCCGATCTACTACCACCCGAAGCCCGAATGGGTCGACGCCGAGAACAAGGCGAACTATAAATTCGGCACGAGTGCCGCAGCGGTGCGCGCAGAGTGCAGCGATCTGCTCACCGCGATCAATGGCGCGCTGCAATCGATGGATCAGGACGGCACGCGCCAGAAGATCCTGACGAAGTACGGTGCATGGTCGCCGGAGCAAGCGGTGCTGACGAAGTAATCGCGCCGATCATGAGCGAGTTCTTCTTTACGCTGATTCCGCGCTACTTTCC
Source organism: Paraburkholderia aspalathi (assembly GCF_900116445.1). Lineage (GTDB taxonomy): Bacteria > Pseudomonadota > Gammaproteobacteria > Burkholderiales > Burkholderiaceae > Paraburkholderia > Paraburkholderia aspalathi. The sequence continues at coordinate 221,988 of NZ_FPBH01000009.1, read as the reverse complement.
GTTCCTGTTGAAGGGCGCGTGGGTGACGATCGAACTGTCGGTCATCAGCATGACGTGTGCGATTGCGCTCGGACTCGCGGTCGCGCTAGGCCGGCTGTCGTCACGGCGCTGGCTTGACTGGCTGCTGCGTGCCTATGTCGAGATCTGGCGCGACGTACCGCTGGTGGTTCAATTGCTGGTGATCTACTTCACGTTGCCGCAGGTCGGCTTGACCTTGCCGGGATTCTGGGCGGGCGTGCTCGGCCTCGCGCTGAACCTCGGCGCGTATCTTTCGGAAGTGTTCCGCGCGGCGATCCAGGCGGTAGACAACGGCCAGCGTGAAGCGGGACTGACCATCGGCATGTCGCACACGATGATCTACCGGCGGGTGATTCTTCCTCAAGCGCTGAAGGTTGCGCTCCCCACGATCGGCGGTTATTTCATTTCGTTGCTGAAGGATTCGTCGTTGGTGTCGTTCATCGCGGTCAACGAATTGCTGAGGCACGGCACGATTGTGATCGCCGATACCTTCATGAGCATGCAGGTCTATCTGATGGTGGCGATCATCTACTTCGCGATGAGCTTTGCTGCGGCACGCGGCGTGCGATGGATCGAGCAGAAGTTCACCCCGGTACACCGCGGCGGCAAGCGCGTGTCGACACAGATTCCCGCAAGCAAGGCCGGCGCAACGAGCACGGAGCCCAATCTTGAAACCTGATCTGAACGGGACGGCGAACCCTTCAACGTCTATTCTCGAAGTGCGCGCACTCGAAAAATCGTTCGGCGCGGTACGGGTGCTCAAAGGCATCGACCTGCGTATCCGGCCCGGCGAGGTGAGCTTCTTCATCGGTCCGAGTGGCGGGGGCAAGTCCACGTTGCTCCGTTGCATCAATTTTCTGGACATGCCGACCGGCGGTGAAATCCATTTCGACGGCGAACGGCTTTGTCATCAGGATGGCGCCACGTTTCGCACGAAGCCGGAAGCGCAACTGCGCATTGCACGGCGCAAGATGCCCATGGTGTTTCAGCAATTCAATCTGTTCGCTCATCGCACCGTGCTCGAAAACGTGATCGAAGGGCCGATCCACGTGCAGCGTCGCCAACGCGACGAAGTCATCAGTGAGGCCTCGGCGATCCTGCATCAGGTTGGCCTCGGCAATCGCCTTGGCTACTACCCCGACCAGTTATCGGGCGGCCAGCGCCAGCGCGTTGCGATTGCACGTGCACTGGCGATGAAACCGAAAGTCGTCCTGTTCGACGAGCCGACCTCGGCGCTCGATCCGGAGCTTGTCGCGGGCGTGCTCGACACGATTCGCACCCTTGCCGATGCGGGTTTGACGCTTGCCATCGTGACCCATGAGATGGCGTTCGCACGCAAGCTCGCCGACACGATTCATTTTGTCGCCGACGGCGTCATTCTGGAGTCAGGCACCCCTGACTCGATTCTCGGCGCGACAGGAAACAGCCGCATCGCCGATTTCATTCGGGCAGTTGAGCGGTGAGCAGCGTGCAATGTCAATCACATATAAAGGAAACGGAGATGTCTGAAACCATTCAACAGCGCGTCGCGCGCGCGGTGACCGACGATCTGGTGCGGGCGTTTCGCGTCGACGGCGCGGTGTGTATTCGCAACATTTTCTCCGAGGATGAACTGGCGATGTTGCGCGAGGCCATCGACCACAACATCGCTCAACCGAGTCCGCGTGCAAAAGTGGCGAGCCGGCCGGACGATCCAGGCTGGTTTTTCGAAGACTTCTGCAACTGGCAGGATAACGACGGTTATCGCCGTTTCATCATGGAGTCGCCTGCGCCGAGCGTTGCGGGTGCGTTGATGGGCGGCGAAGCGGCCCGTTTCTATCACGATCATCTGCTGGTGAAGGAGCCCAACACGCGCCAGCGCACGCCGTGGCACCAGGACCAGCCGTACTACAACATCACCGGCAACCAGAACGTCAGCATGTGGATTCCCGTCGATCCGGTCGCGCGAGCATCAACACTCGAATTTGTCGCAGGTTCGCATCGCGGGCCATGGCTGATGCCGCGCACGTTCATTGCCAACGAGGCGAAGTGGTTTCCCGAAGGCAGCCTGACCGATTTGCCCGACATCGAAAGCAATCGCGACGCGTATCCGATCATTGGCTGGGAACTCGAACCTGGCGATATGGTGTGCTTTCATATGCTGACGTTGCATGCCTCGGGCGGCGTTGGTGGTAACCGTCGGCGCCGCGCGTTTTCGCTGCGCTTTATCGGCGACGATATCCGTCACCAGCCCCGCCCGTGGCGCACATCGCCGGAGTTTCCGGGTCTGCGCGAGACGCTAGCCGAAGGCGCGCCGATGGCGCACCCGCTGTTTCCGATAGTGTGGCGCGCAGAACAAGGACAGGTGGGCGTATGAGCGAAACGAAAAGCGAGTTGGACGATACCGTGAAAAACGCACCGGTGCCCGCGCATATCCGTGCGTTGCCGCTCTATGTACCGGGCCGCTCCGAGCAATCGGTTGCGCGCGAATATGGTCTTGCACGCATCATCAAACTGGCGTCGAATGAAAATCCGCTCGGCTGCAGCCCACATGTCGCGCAAGCGTTGGCCGAGCAGTTCAGCGGCGCGGATACCGCTCTCGCGCGCTATCCGGATAGCGATGCATTCGATCTGCGTAACGCGCTTGCCCGCTATCATGGTGTGCCGGCCAACCACATCGCGGTGACGAACGGTTCCCACGAACTGATCGATCTGTGCGCGGCGTTGAGTTTGCGTGCCGGCACCGCCGGACTCTATTCGCAGTACGCATTTCAGGCCTATCCGATCAGTATCAAGGCGCGCGGCGCCACCGCAATCGAAGTGCCGGCGTCCGATTACCGTCACGATCCTGCCGCGATGCGCGCGGCGTTGACCCCCGCAACGCGCCTCGTCTACATCTGCAACCCCAACAATCCAACGGGCACGCTGCTGTCCCCGGCAGAGATCGAAGTCATTCTGGATTCGGTCGGTCCGGATACGCTCGTCGTACTCGATGAAGCGTATATCGACTACGTCGACCCCACGCTGCGCCCCGATTCGATTTCACTGCTTGCGCGTTATCCGCAACTGGTCGTCGCGCGAACGTTTTCGAAGGCGTACGGGTTAGCGTCGCTGCGAGTCGGCTACGGCATCATGCATCCCGATCTTGTCGATGCCATTGCTCGAATCCGCCCGACGTTCAGCGTCAATGCACTCGCGCAGCGCGCGGCACTGGCGGCGCTCGCCGATCGCGTGTTCCTGCAACGCACGCAGAGTCTGAATCGTGCAGGCATTGCGCAAATCACCCAGGCGCTGGAGCGTCAGGGCATTCCGTTCATCCCTACACACGCGAACTTCATTGCGATTGGCCTGAACGACGCAAAAACGGTGGCCCAACGGCTGCTACAAGCCGGCATCGTGGTCCGGCCGCTCGGCGCATACGAACTGGACGACCTTGTCCGCGTGACCGTCGGTACCGAAGAGGAAAATGATATGTTTCTGCGCGCGCTGTTCGCGGCGCTTGGGCGAGACTGAAAGCGTAATAGAATCGGTGTCGCTCAATTCGGAATCGAAGGGTAGTACATATGGCTCAAAAACCCGGTGCGCCGTTTCAGCAGATCAAGGCCGTTGTACGCGACAAGGTTCGTGCAGGCGAATGGGGCGTTGGCGAGCGCATCCCGTCGGAGATCGATCTGGCGACGGCGTTCGGGGTCGCACGCATGACGGTCAATCGCGCATTGCGCGAACTGACCGCCGAGGGTGAACTCGAACGCGTGGCCGGCGTCGGCACGTTTGTCGCCGAAGGCAAACCGCAGTCGAACCTGCTGATGATCGCTCATATTCGCGATGAGATTCGCTCGCGAGGGCACGAATATGCGTGCAAGGTCATTACGCTGGTGCGCGAAGCCGCTTCGATCGAGGTCGCCGCGGCGTTCGGGCTGCCGAGGAATACGCCGGTGTTTCATCTGACCTGCGTACATCTGGAAAACGGGCGGCCCATTCAGTTCGAAGACCGGTATGTGAACCCCGCCGCCGCACCGGATTTCCTCACGCAGGATTTCACGGCCGAGCCGCCATCGCAGTATCTCTACAACAACGTGTCCCACTACGAACTGGAAATCGAGCATATCGTCGACGCCTGTTTGCCGACGCCTGAACAGGCAGCGCTGCTCGAGATGCGAACCGACGAGCCTTGCTTGATGCTGACGCGGCGCACCTGGACCGGCGGCACGCCGGTGACACTCGCTCACTTCGTGCATCCAGGAAAGCGGTATCGGCTCGGTTCGCGCTTCAAACCGAATTCGATGCCGAGCCAGGGGTTGGCGAGAGGCCGCTGAAGCGCATGCAGGCGTCAGTCGAGTTTGTTGGGCTCGAGAAGCGCCAGCGCCGGCCGTACAACGCCCTCCAAGAGCGCACGTTCCGGCCTTGTCCGGGCAAGCACCCGTATGCCGAGATGGAGTCCTAGCAGCAAGCGCGCAAGATCGTCCGCAGACTGGGCAGTCGAAATCTCGCCAGCCTGCTGACCCGCGTGCACACAGCGCCGGAAAAACGCTTCTACCGCCACCAGCACATTGGCGATCATCGTCTGGAAACCAGCGTCGTGTGGTGCAACCTCAAGTGCCGAATTCACCAGCAGGCATCCCTTACGGTCCCTGTCGCCGACCGATCGCTCGACGATTTCCCGAAAGAATGCCTTGATGGCATCAAGAGGCGGCAGGCTCCGCTCGAATCTCGACACCCGGTCGCCGAAGCTATTTTCTATGTAGTGGGCCAGCGCCCGTTGAAACAGCGAACGTTTGTCCCCGAACGCGTTGTAGAGGCTCGCCCCCGTAATGCCCATGCACTGCGCAAGATCCCGCACAGAAGTCGCCTCGTAGCCATAGACCCAGAACTGGTGGGCGGCTGCATCGAGGACCGCATTTTCATCGAATTCCCGTGGTCGGACCATGCTTACTCCAGCCATCGCGCAACGTCTTCCCGGTCGGGATTGCAACGTCACACACGTTGCGATATTCTAAATCATCCGATCTAAAACAACCTGGAGCCTTAGCAAACCTGCTTTGGTGCCGCACGACAGCCAGCACGCGCGCATCAGGCGGTCTGAGAACGCAACGCACAGGAACATCATGACCGTGTACTCCGCAGAGGAGCGTCTGAAAACGTTGTTCGTCTCGGGCCTGGCAGGCAACGCATCCGAGTACCGCGCGTTTCTGTCCGAACTGACGCGTCACCTGCGTGGCTATCTTCGCAAACGGATTCCCCAACTTCACGATGACGTCGAGGATCTCGTTCAGGAAATCCTGCTGGCCGTGCATAATGCACGTCATACATACCGGCCGGATGAGCCTCTGACCGCGTGGGTTCACGCGATCGCGCGCTATAAACTGATGGATTTCTTCAGAACGCGTGCGCGACGGGAGTCGCTGCATGACCCCCTTGACGAGCACGACGACATTTTCGCCGAGTCCGCCGACGAACCGACCGATGCCCATCGCGACATCGGGAAACTGCTCGATCACCTGCCCGACAAGCAGCGGCTCTCGATCGTGCACGTCAAGCTGCAGGGACTTTCAGTCGCCGAAGCCTCCCGCTTGACGGGGCTATCGGAGTCGGCCGTCAAGGTCAGCATCCATAGGGGTCTCAAGGCTCTGGCCACATACGTCCGGAGAATGGCATGAGAACAGATGACCTCGTCGGATTGCTCTCGACCGGCATAGCGCCCGTAAAAAGCGGCACGGTGGCCCGTCGGTTCGGCATCTCATTGCCGGTTGCCGCCCTTGGCGCGACGGCGTTGATGGCTGCCGTATTTGGCATTCGCCCCGATCTGAGCACCATCGCCAAAACCGCAATCTTCTGGGAAAAACTCGCGTTTCCGCTGTGCCTCGCAATCGGCGCCCTGATTGCAACCGTTCGGCTCGCGCGCCCCGGCGCCAAGGTCGGAACTGGATGGCCCGTCATCGCTATACCGGTTGTAATCGTCTGGATTGCAGCCATAGCGGTGCTCATCAGCGCCGCACCGCAAGAGCGGTTGCCCGCAATACTCGGGCAGACCTGGCGCACATGCCCATTCAATATCCTTCTGCTGGCCGTTCCAGGCTTCATTGCGATCTTCTGGGCTGTCAAAGGACTGGCGCCGACCCGTCTACGGCTCGCCGGCGCCATCTCGGGTCTGCTCGCAAGCTCAGTCGCCACGGTCGCGTACTGCTTTCATTGCCCCGAGATGAACCCTGCGTTCTGGAGCATCTGGTATGTGGTCGGCATGCTGCTTCCAGTCGCGCTCGGAGCGGTGCTGGGTCCCAAACTGCTTCGGTGGTGAATGCTCAGGCCTCTCGTTGATCGAGCGGCTTGATTTTGTTGCGCGCAAGTCGAAAGCAAAAAAAAGATGACTTGCCTGTAACCGGACGTCTCCAGTCCACGAATTAGATGATGTATCCAGCACGGGTACTCCTCTATCTCAACTTCTGGAGAAATTCCATGTCCGCTAAAGCCACTGTCAGTTCCGCCCTCCTCGCCGGCGTAGTCGCTAGCCTGCTCGCATCAGTCGCCCACGCAGCACCGCTTACGAGTGCGGAGGCAAGCGCCGCGGTCGCCGCTCACAAGGAAAAGTGCTATGGCGTCGCCCTGAAAGGGCAGAACGATTGCGCCGCCGGTCCTGGCACCACGTGTCAAGGTACGTCCGCAATGGATTTCCAGGGCAACTCATGGAAGTTCGTTCAAGGTGGCACCTGCACGAGTATCGCCGTGCCGGGTGGCGGCCATGGCTCGCTCACCGCTCTGAAGTCCTGATCCGGCAAACGACAACAGGAAAGGGGGCGGCCATGACCGATTTCACCCGAACAACGCCAGTCGGAATCGACGAGCGCGGCTGCCCCTCCGGTGTGACCGCTGCGGAACGGCAGTTTGTCGGCACCAGTTTCAAGCATGAACATCTCGCCGCGATTCTCGCGGACGAACTGAAAGACGGCTTCTTCGAAGTCCACGCTGAAAATTATATGGGCGCTGGCGGTCCGCCACATCGGGCGCTTGCGGCTATCCGCGAGAACTACCCGATCTCCATTCACGGCGTGTGTATGTCGATCGGCGGCCCTCATGCGCTGGACGCTGCTCATCTCGCACGCTTTCGCGATCTGCTTGCACGCTACCAACCCAAGCTGGTGTCCGAGCATCTGGCGTGGTCTTCACATGGCGGAACGTTTTTTAACGACCTTCTGCCTTTGCCGTACACGAAAGAAACGCTCGAGCATGTGTGCGAACACATCGACCAGGTTCAGCACGCGATCAAACGCCCCATGCTTCTTGAGAATCCGTCGACCTATGTGGCTTTCGAGTCGTCGACAATGAGCGAAACCGAATTCATCGGGGCCGTCGTTCAGCGTACCGGCTGCGGCCTGCTACTGGACGTCAATAACGTTTTTGTTTCGGCAATCAATCATGGTTTCTCCGCCGCAGCGTACCTTGACGGATTGCCCCTTGAGGCCGTGGGCGAAATACATCTGGCCGGGCACAGCGAGCAACGCGACGACGAAAACGAACCGCTGCTTATCGATAGCCACGACCGCGCCATCGCCGATCCGGTCTGGAATCTTTACAGGCATGTCGTATCGCGGATTGGCCCGAGGCCGGCATTGATCGAATGGGATAGCAATCTTCCCGCGTGGCCCGTGTTGCGGGATCAGGCAACGACAGCACGGCGAATCATGGCTGAGCACGGAATGTCACTCGCGCAGGAGCTCAGCCATGACGCCTGAAAATCGTTCGTGCCAGTACGCCACAGCGTTTGCACCGGGACTGATAGACCCAGCGATCGCAGCGCCTGAAGACCTAGTGGCCGCACCAGGGAAGCGTGTAGTGAAGCGCTACAACGTTTATCGCAACAACGTCACGGTCAGGCTCATTGATGCACTGGCAGCGATCTACCCTGCTATCCAGCGCATCACTGGCGTCGACTTCTTCAGGGCGATGGCCCGTTTCCATATCCGCGAGACGCCTCCCGTTTCGCCGTTACTGTTCGAGTACGGGCGGGATTTTCCTGCCTTCATCGAATCCTACGAATACGCCCGCGAAATGCCGTGGCTTGCGGACACGGCGCGCGTCGAGCGTGCGTGGCTGGATGCCTATCACGCTGCGGACCTGCCTGTGCTCGCTACCGAGGCGCTAGGAGATATCGAGGCCGCGTCGCTGGCCGGGCTGCGTTTCAGACCGCACCCCGCGGCGCGGATCGTGCGCTCAGCCTATCCGGCCGTCGCAATCTTCGCGATGAACCGCACGGATGGTCCTGTTTCCCCGCTACGGTCAAACGAACCCGAGGATGCACTTGTGACACGACCGGAGCAGGACGTCATCGTCTCGCGTCTGCCGGCGGGCGGTGCAACGTTCCTTATCACCCTTCTCGCGGGCGCCTCACTGGGCGAAGCGGTCGCTGCTGCATTTGAAGAAACCTCTTCCTTCGATCTCCAGGCCAACATGGCAGGGATGATCTCGGCTGGCGTTTTTTCTGCCATTCAACATGGAGATTGATCAAGATGACACCGGACACTCAACAGGCAAAACTGCCATTTCCAGGCGTAGTGATATCCGCGATTGGTGCGGCGAAGCGGCTGATCCAAAACCTCGCGCAACCGTGGCTCGTTCAACTCGTGCTTCGTATTGCGCTGGCCGTACCGTTCTGGAAATCGGGCATTCTTAAATGGCACGGCTTCCTTCAACTGAACGACACGGCAATCGATCTGTTCACTCAGGAGTTCCAGTTGCATCTGCCAGGCGGCCCGTACCCGTTTCCCGCTCCGGCCGTGTTTGCATTTCTGTCGGGCTGCGGCGAGGTGACATTCCCGGTGTTGCTCGTGCTGGGCTTTGGAACGCGATTCGCCGCGGCCGGCCTGATACTGATGACGTGCATCATCGAGCTGACGGTCCCGGACGGCTGGCCTATCCATCTCACCTGGGTAGCCATGGCATTGGGAATCGCAGCCTGGGGACCAGGCCGGATATCCATTGACTATCTGCTGGGTGACAGGTCGTTCAGACCCTGACCCGAAGTTTTCGTCGAATCGTCGGCCTCCCCACTGAACAACATGAGAACTTCGGATCTGATACTCAGGCTGACGAGTGGTCTTACGACGATTGAGCCGAATTCCGTTTCGAGGAGACTCAATCGGTCGTTGAGCGTGGGGCTTGCCGGCAGCATGGCGATGCTGGTGATCATTTACGGCATCCGCAGCGACATGCCGGAATTGCTGTTGACGACGATGTTCTGGATACGGCTCGCGTTCCCGGTAGCAACGCTCATCACCGCATTGAAACTGGCCGGACGTCTTGGACGCCCCGGCGTACCCGTCAAGCTCGCATGGTTCGCGGTCACGCTGCCATTCATTGCCATGTTGTTCGTCGCCTCGCTCATGCTGATCGCGACTCCGCCGGGCTATCGCCTGGAGCTGATGCTGGGCACAACATGGCGGGTCGCCACAGCGAATATCGTGCTGCTCTCCCTGCCTTCACTTGCCGCCGTGATGCATGCCATGAAGGGGCTTGCACCTACCCGCCTGGCACTGGCGGGCGCCGGCGCCGGGCTGCTCGCCGGCGCGCAAGGTTCGCTCGTGTACTCCCTTTACTGCTCGGAGATGTCCGTACCGTTCTGGGGGACCTGGTACGTACTGGGCATTGTCATAACCGCCGGTATAGGTGCTGTATTTGCTCCGCTCTACTTGCGGTGGTAGTCCAGCGTCTCCCGGCGGCGCCCGTCAGACAAATTACCCAGCCCATATTATTCGGGCAAATCGCTCAGGCGACGTGATGGACCCAGCCGAACGGATCGGCGATCCTGCCACGCTGTATGCCGGTGAGCCTGGTGCGAATCAGTTGCGTGACGGGGCCTTCGCCACCATCGCCGATCCTGAACTCGCCGCCGGCATGACGGACCTCGCCGATCGCCGTGACGACCGCCGCGGTGCCGCAGGCAAATGTTTCCTTAACGCGACCGCTGGCGGCGTCCGCTTGCCATGCTTCGAACGAGTACGGCGACTGGTCGACAGCGATGCCTTCACGCGCGGCCAATTCGATGATCGAGGCGCGCGTGATGCCCGGCAGGATCGTGCCCGACAGGGGCGGGGTGCGCAGCGAACCATCGTCCAGCACGAAGAACACGTTCATGCCACCCAGTTCTTCGATCCACTTGTGTTCCGCGGCGTCGAGGAACACGACCTGGTCGCAGCCCTTGTTAGACGCTTCGGTCTGCGCAATCAGGCTGGCAGCGTAGTTGCCGCCGCATTTCGCGACACCGGTACCGCCCGAAGCGGCGCGCGTGTATTTATCCGACACCCACACGGTGACGGCCGATTTGCCGGGCTTGAAGTACGGACCCACCGCACAGGCGATCACGCAGAAGATGTACTCGTGCGCTGCGCGCACGCCCAAAAAGCTCTCCGAAGCGAACATGAACGGGCGGATGTACAGGCTGGCACCTTCGGCGGCTGGAATCCATGCGCGGTCGATGTCAACCAGCTTCTCGACCGCTTCAAGGAACGCGGCTTCGGGCAGTTGCGGCATCGACATGCGTTCGGCCGATTCACGGAAACGCCTGGCGTTAGCTTGCGGCCGGAATAGCGATATCTTGCCGTCCTCACCGTGATACGCCTTCATGCCTTCGAAAATCTCCTGCGCATAGTGCAGCACCGCGCAGGCTGGGTCGATCTCGAACGGACGACGGGCTTCGACCTTGGCGTCATGCCAGCCCGTACCCTCGGTCCAGCGGATCGTGACCATGTGATCGGAAAAGACGCGCCCAAACGCCGGGTTGACCAGCTTGGCGGCGATCTGGTCAGCGGGGGTAGCGTTGGCGTGCGGCTCAATGACAAACTGCAGTTGATTCTCAGTGCTCATGTCTCGGTACCTCCAAAAAAATTCGCGCCCTGAATTCTGCCATCGTAAACGGCATCCGTGCCATTGGCCACGTCTCATCGCCGCGAAGTCGCCGATGTGCTGAAGCGGCTGCAGACGCAGCAGCAAGCATCGGCGACTCTCCCGCAAGCCGCCGAGTTATCACGGCAAACCATCCCGCGCGTCCAGAAGCGTGAGGCCCCTTGTACTGCGTCGCTCAACGGCTTGAGACGCACCCGTCGAGTTTCACGACTCCAATATGCGCTTCGAAACCCGTTGACTTTATACTAGAACGATCTATATCATTTGATCGACGGGAAATGTCTGAACATTCAAATCGAATGTATTTTTAACATTTCAGGCGTGGTGCCATGCAAACCGCTGACGGAAAAATTAGCTAACCCGGATTCAATAAGGGCTGCGGCAATTCTATTCAGGATCGGCGGCGGGGTCGCTTTGGTCATGGCGATACCAAAGGCTACAGCTCCATAAATACAGGTGAGCTTCATCGGCTCAGCCTGAATCAATTTCGTCCGTAATAGATTGCGCTGCGCCAGGAGATCAACAAATACGGCTGAAAGTCCGAAGACAGTTGATGCGCGAATACGCCGGCAACGAGCGGGAGTATTCGTGCGCCCAAAATTTAACAGTAATCAGAACAAGTAATGGAGGGTTTATGCGGTCTGCAGGCGTTTTACTCATAGGCATCATGGTTTCAGTGTTATCAGCCTGTTCAAGCATTGCCAGCAGTACAAACATGCTGACCGACGACAAGATTAAATCGAGCACCTCGGGCACGCTGGGGTACTCGCCTGACGATATTGCGATAACCAGCCGTCGCACGGAAGGGACGAACACCTATGTCAATCTGAAAGCGAAAGATGGCAAAGAATACACATGCACTATCAACGGCGGAAACATACTCACTTTCGGCATGACTAATCCGCCATCTTGCAACCGGAAAGGCCAACCCCGCCAGGCAGGACCGATGCAGTGAACGCGATGTTCGACTGCAGCCGCGCAACCTGATTCGGGCCACGACACCGTTCGCATTCATCCTGCCGCGTGATCTGCGGCACCCGATAACGAATGTGCAATACCCGCGAGAGCTGTTTGGCCTGACGCGCATGTAACCCACCATCGCCGTTGATCTTGACGACTTGTGAAGACGGTGGGTGCTGCATTACACGATTAGGATTACCAATAAATAAGTATCTGGCGCACATGAAAATGATGTGCCGTATAGCCCCTGCTTGCCTTTCAGTTGAGGTGATAGAGCAAGCAATCGAGCAACGGGTGTCCCGATTATCGATAGATGTCGTGCTTTGTGTCAGTTGATAGCTGGGAAGAACCAGTTGGGATTGAATAAAAAAGGACTTTTATGAAACCCATAGCGTGGATTGTTATGGCTACCTGCCTCACGTTGACAGCGTGCGGCGGTAGCGACGTTTCAAAAGACGGCGGTTCCTCGTCATCGGCGACCAACCCCGGATCGCCCTCCACGCCGTCGTCGCCCGGGGACGGAGGCACCTCCAAAGCGCAGGCCGGCTGGTCGAAAGTAGCCGCAATAGACGGCAAAGCCCCGGAAATCGAGCCCAGCACAACCATCGATACGAACGGCAACACGCTCGTCACGTGGATGACGAGTGGTCCCTCGGGCGGCCTCGGCAACGAGATGTGGGGCGCGCGTTATGTGCCCGGGTCGGGCTGGGGAACGCCGACGCGTCTGGATACGGGCGATGGCAGCCATTCGATGACAGGGCCAGGCACGATTCAGCCGCAACTGGTCGGCAACGCCAGCGGCCAGGCGGTTGCGTTCTGGACGGAATGGATGCCGGGGCCCAATGCCTATGCGCTGTGGGCGCGCCCATATAGCCCAACTACAGGATGGGGAACGCCATTCGAAGTGGCGCCGAGCGTCACGAGCTCCACGTATACAGCAGGGATCGACGACCAGGGCAACGCCATCGTCGCCTGGCCGCAGGCGATTGACCTGCTCAATTCCCGAATCGCATGGACGCGCTATACGACGGACGGGACGTGGTCGACGACGGCACTGATTCAAATGCCGGCGCAGACCGGCCCGGGTGCCGTCACCGGTGATACCAACAATGTAAGGCCGATGATTTCGGTCCTACCGTCCGGCAGCGCGGTGCTCGCGTGGAGGCAGACCAACACGACGCAGTCGGCGCTCTGGACGGCCACGTTCGATGCGACCAACGGCTGGACCAACGTCAATCAAGCCGTATCGGACACGAGTCTGTTCACGACGATCGAGTTCCCCGCGGCTGGCATGGATACGAAGGGCAACATCACGCTGGTGTGGGGGCAACTCGATGTGACGAGCGGGAAAATCTCCACCACCACCATGTCGCAGCGCTACGTAGCGGGAACCGGCTGGCAGGCGGCTCAGGCCGTCGCCCCGGAGATTACGGAGCCGAGTGGCTTCATCGCCACGCCAATGCTGACCGTCAATGCAAACGGTGTAGCGGCCGTCATGTGGGCAGAGGGCGGCGTCGTTCTGCAGGCGAGTGTTGCGGACGCCAGCGGGACCTGGGGGCCGCTGCATCAACTGACGGAGCACCTGGATACGACGGCGCAACAGTATCCGCCCCTTGTGATCGATGCGGCAGGCAACGTGACGGTTGCGTGGCAGGACGCGAGTACGGCGGGTTCGTCGGACGTTCTCGCTGCCAGCTATCGGAACGGTGCGTGGAGTACGTCGACATTGTTCGGGCAGGACCCGCAGGACGCCTCCTGGCCCGCGCTGGCCGTCAACGCATCCGGGGCGATGGCGCTCATCTGGCAGTCGTACATCCAGAACGTCGGCTCGGAACTGCAGGCCAGCTTTTATACCCCGGGGACGTAATTGATTCGTAGACGTCATCCAACTGCCTTCGCCGGATGCCTCGGCGAAGGCGGAATGCATCGCCGTTAGCGAGCAAACGCACAGAGTGAAGATTCAACAAATCGATAAGGAATGACCATGCAAAAAGAACTGTATCCCGCGATGCGGACTGTCATCGGAATGGCGGCCGTCAGTTTGGTTTTGTCGGCCTGCGGAACGACGCAGATGAACATGATCGATGTTCAGGCGTCCACCGCCAAAACAATAGGGTTGGCTTCTTCGGACGAGATTGTCATTGCCAACGTCCAGTATGGGCAGAAGAACGGCCTGGGCGGCCAGCAAGTGAGTTACGACGCCACCACCGGCAAGGGACGGCGTTTTACCTGCACAGTGTTTATGATCCCCGGGCTGACGCCGATCGACAAACCGACTTATAACGATTGGGAATGCCATCCGCACCGTTGACTACCGCAATGAGGAAGACGGTGCACGCATCCGCCTCCCCGCCAAGCTGACAGACCCCTCCGCAAGCGCTATTTGCGCTGAACTGGAATGACCGGCGTGGTGCTCGTCGGCGTCGTCCCGGATCAGAAATGCTGCGACGATGCGCTGTCGGTTTCGGGGAGCAGTGCGAATTGCGGGCCGTTCGCGAGAGCGAAGTCGAGCATGACGGTGAGCGCCAGTCGCGCGATTGATTCTGGCAACAGACTGTCCGGATGACGGCGATACGCGGCGATCAATGGCAATGCCGGAACGCGGTGCGTGACTTTCAGCATCTGCAGCCGGCCGGCGGCGAGGTCTTTCATCACGAATGCGCACGGCAGCACCGCGATCCCGAAGCCATCGGTCACCATGTGAATGATCGCGGCGACAGACGACATGCAATTGATCTGCGCAGCCGGTTCGCCTACCGATTCGAATAGCCCGACCAGGAAGGTATGCGGTAGCGAGTGCCGCGCAAATCCGATGATCGGAAACGCGGCGAGTTCCGCTTCAGTCAGGGTTTCGTCCGAAATATTGAGCGACGGGCTCGCGATCCAGCACATCGGCAGACTGCCGAGTGCAATGCCTGACGTTTCCGCGGCGGTTGTCGGTGTGAGCTGCAGCGCCACGTCGATATGACCGCTGGCTAGCTGGGCAACGAGATGCGACGAGGTATCCCCGGTCAGCTCAATGGTGAGGTTCGGGTATTCCTCGCGCACGCGCTTGAGCAAATCGGGCAGCCACGTATGAATGATCGATTCCACTGCCCCGAGCCTCAGCAGCCCGGAAACCTTCGACCGGTCGCCGACGCTGTCGAGCATGCTCTGGTTCAGCTTGAGTATCTGCTCGGCAAATGGAAGTGCTTTCGTGCCCACCTGTGTCAGCGTGACCTCGCGTGACCCCCGATCGAACAGTTGCACGCCCATTTCCTGCTCGAGTGCAGAAATGCGGCTCGATATGGCGGCCTGGGTTGCATGCATGCGCTCGGCAGTCAGGCGGAAGTTGCGCAGGCGCGCCAGCCAGACGAAGGTCTCCAGAAAACGTATGTTCATATCGAATCGACCCAACTTTATGCGGGATTGAGCCGCAGTTTAGCCTGACGCACCGGCTGACGTAGTAAAAAAGGCTTCCGGCTTACCCATAGAAATTCTTGTCGAGCGCGGCCAGGACTGCCGCGCGCGATGGTTATGTGACGTCGGATGAGATGGGCGATAAATTTTATTTGTCGATGCTGAACGGAATTTCTTGCTGGACGCTGAATTTCGGCGATCAAATACTGGCCCGCTTGCGGTCGAGGGAAGGGAGGGACCTGCAACACGGTGACGAAACGGATTTTCAGATCCGTCTCGGGTGAACATTGAGCTGAATATAGATCCATAAACATTGTCCATAGTTGGGAGACACAATGCCGGCAGCAGGAAGATCAATCAATGTTCGCGAATTCATCGATGAGCGCAGAGTTAGTCCATTTCAATGGCTGGTCGGGTTTTTAGCGTTCCTGATCATCTCATTGGACGGCTGGGACACCGTCATTATCGGTTTTGCCGTACCGGAGCTCATCAGGGAATGGGGCGTGACCAAGCAAGCACTGGCTCCGATACTCAGCGCTGCATTGTTCGGCCTCGCTCTCGGCGCTTTTGTCGGCGGCCCGGTGGCGGCCCGGTGGCGGACCGGTTTGGACGCAAACGCGTCCTCACCACCAGTGTTTTTATCATTGGCATTGGGACACTTGCCACTGCGTACGCTACATCTCTCGGGATGATGTTGCCGATCCGGTTTGTCACAGGGCTCGGCCTGGGCGCAGTCATGCCAAACGTAGTGGCCCTGTGGTCCGAGTACGTTCCGGAACGCCGGCGCTCCTTCCTTGTGACTGTTGTGTATAGCGGTTTCACAGTTGGCGCCGCCCTGTGCGGATTCATCGCAGCCTGGATCATTCCAGGCTACGGATGGCGCACCATGCTCATGGTCGGTGGCACGCTTGCAATTTTTTGCGTGCCTCTTCTCATACTCTGGCTACCCGAATCAGTTGCATTCCTGACAGTCCAGAACAGGCGCCCCGAACTGATTGGCAAGATTCTTTCTGCTATCGGTCGTACAAACGTGCCTGCTGATACGCAATTCTTCTTGCCAGCACAACCCGTGGTGAAAGGTGGCGCTATCGGGACAATCCTTTCGAAGCGCTACGTAGCCGGCACGGTCCTCATCTGGCTTTGCTATTTCGTCGGGCTGTTCGTTACCTATCTGCTTTACAACTGGCTACCCACAATGGCGAAGGAGGCGGGATATACGAGTGCCGAGGGCGCCGTCATGGTAGGGGTTTTGAATTGGGGCGGCACACTGGGCTCGATTGCCATCGGCTGGCTGATGGATCGCTTCGATCGATACTACACGGTCGCAGTGAGCTTTTGCATGGCGGCAATTTCGCTCTGGGCAGTCCATAGCGTGGAGTCGACATTCTGGGCTTCGCAGATACTTGCATTCGCCTGGGGATGGTTCATTCCGGGAACAAACACAGGAATGAACGCATTGACAGCGCGCTTCTACCCGACCGTTGCCCGATCCACCGGCTTGAGTTGGATGCACGCGTTCGGGCGATTTGGAGCCATTGGCAGCGCGTTTGCCGGCGCAGCAATCCTAAGTGCGGGACTGGGGCTCGGTCAGATTCTCCCGATGATGGCCTTTGCGCCGCTGACAGGTGCGGTAGCCGTACTCATCATCGCTGGTCTCGTGAGGCGCTGGGCGCTCGCCGATGAGTCGGCGACAAAGACCGAGCCGTCGAGTGCTGAAATTTCGCCAAGCGCTTGACGGGCTGTTGAACCCAGGAAGCAGGGACCTGAGATCAGATCCCTGACCAGGACGGGATCATGCCGGTCAGGTTTGGTAAGGATCAACGACGCTCGGTTCAATGTGGAATCTGTACTATTGCGCAAGGAGAATTCGACGCATAAGGCAGCTTCAAATTGACACGACTATCTACGTTGCTTCGCATCCAGCTACTCGGGAAGGCTTCAATTTTTGCCACCTGTTTGCTGGCTGCCGCAGTTGCACACGCCGATTGTCGACTCAAAGCCACAGCGCCACAGGATCTTGTACTCCCGTCGAAAACGCTTACTGCGTCTCCGGATATGCCCGTGGGGTCGACGATAGGATCGGTTCGCGTCGCAGCGGAGCGCGATATCCCGTTCGCCTGTAGTGGCACATCGAATGTACGCGAAGCAAAACTCACTGACATCTTCGCGCCCGTGCCGGGCTTCAGCCGGGTGTTTGCTACTAATGTTATCGGCGTAGGTCTGCGTGTCAGCGCAAGCGGCGGAAACTTTGCGGGCATTGACGATACTTCGCGCCCCGTACCCTACAAAGTTTCCGTCCCCACTGAAGCGGACCGTCTAACCGGATTCGCACTCCAGGTGGACTTCGTCAAGACCGGTCCGATACAGGACGGCGTGCTTGCGGCGGGAAGGCTTCTGAGCGTTCGTGTCGGCGAGACGGATATCGTCGATGTCGACATCCCGGTCAACGCCATCGTTTTCACCTCATTCCAGTGCGATGTGGTACGTGCCAACGGCATGGTCGCCACAGGCATAGGCACGAGGGGCGCATTTTCCGAAGAAAGCGTTGTAGTGCATAACGGCTGCAATCCGGGCGTCAGTGTCATGATTCAAGCGACCCAAATAAACGCCTACGGCCATTGGCCCAACCTTCCCCAACCGGATTCAGATCGAGGCCGCCCTGTGGGTGCCATCAGTGTGCGTGCTAACGCCTTCTCGCGAAATCTACCGGACGGAAGTTCCGCCGCCTTTGACGGTGTTGGAGGTGATTTCGGAGTCGGCGCAACCGGCGGAGCGGGCCGGGTCTCGAACTTTCGTCGGTAGCGCAAACAACGCGCACTACACATCTGCCGCTGAGTTCGTGATGCAAAGTCGTGCCATCAAAACAGAAGCGTAACGACTGGCGGCCCTTGTTCCGGGCTACGAAGCGACTGTTCGAATCCGATAAGCAGAATAGAAGTGAAGTGCGAGTGTTTTCGATAATCACGCTCTTTCCGCCATGGGAGAATCGCCACGTGAGCGGGGCCTTGTGCCTTTTGCGGTGAGCGCCACTCATAGCTACTCACGGGAGACTGTGGCTTGCCGGAGCGATGCGTTCCGTGACAACCGCGCTTAAGGAGGCGTCTTCCGGCACACAAGAACATACACGCCATCGACGTGCTCTCGGGTTGCATTCCATGCACCTGTCCAGCGATCGAAGGCAAAAGCCAACATACGGTTCGGGCAATATCCATGTCAACCAATAAAAAGACGCCACATGCTACGGCCGGCCAGTCCTCCACACACGCCCCTTCTCTCCTTCTCAGGTCGGCATTACGCCGCTGGAACCTGCGGGTACAGTGGACGATCGCTGCACTGAGCGCCATCGGCGCCGTCGTGGCAACGCGCTGGTACGGCAGCTATGGCGCCGCGTTGGGATTGGCGCAGTTCCTGGTGATCTTCGGGTTGTTCGGGGCGGGCCTGATCCACGCGATCTCGACCTTGCGAGCTCAGTTGAATGCACTGTGCGATGGCGATCTGATGCAGGACGTGTCTTTGCCGGGACGCGACGAGCTGGCGGCACTGGGTGAACAGGCGCGCTTGCTCGCTTACCAGTTATCGCAGGTAGTTGCGCGCATCCGCAGCGAAGCCGAACTGATCGCGATGGGCGGCGCACAGGCGACCGAACATGCCACCTTGCTGTCGCAGCGCACCGAATCGCAGGCTGCCAGCCTGGAGCAGACCCGTGCCTCGCTTCAGGCCTTGCTGGAAGCCGTGCGCTACAACACCGATCAGACGCAGCAAGCCGATGAGCGCTCCACCCGTGCGCATGCCGATGCAGTCGCGGGGCAGGCAGCGGTGCGCGCTTCGGTCGAAAGCATCGAGCGCATCGAGCAACGTTCGCACGAGATGGGGGAGATACTCGGTGTGATCGACGGCATCGCATTCCAGACCAATATTCTCGCGCTTAACGCGGCAGTCGAGGCCGCCCGAGCCGGTGATTCCGGCCGCGGTTTTGCCGTGGTCGCCACCGAAGTGCGGGCATTGGCGCAGCGCAGCGCGCAAGCGGCAGCGGAAGTCAAGAAACTGATCCAGCATTCTCGCGACGAGGTGAGCGACGGCGTGCAAGCCATCGAAGGCAGCCGGAATCTGCTGTCGCGCGCAGTCGACGCGGTCAGCGAAGTGGCCGCTTTGCTGCGCGACGTCGCCCGCTCGAGCAGCGAGCAGACCACCGGCTTGCAGGAGATTGCCCAGGCGGTCGAGGTGCTGGACGACATCACTCACAGCAATGGCGAGATGGTCGGCGGGTCGGTGGAAACGGCGAGTCTGCTGCAAGCCCGTGCCGATCGACTAAGCGACGGGGTTAAATATATCCGGCTGCGGCAGGGCTGCGCCAACGAGGCCCGGGCCATGGCGGAGCGTGCGGCCCGACTGGTCGACACCGAGGGGCCGGAAAATGCCGTGCGCCAATTTCACGACCCCAAGGGCGGCTTTCGCGATCGCGATCTCTATATCGTGGTTGCGGACCGGGACGACTATTTCCGTGCCTTCGGTTCCGATCCGGGCAAGGCAGGCAAGCTGCGCAAAGAGGCGCTGCCGGGCGACGACCAATCCGCGATCCGCGAGGCCAGTTGGCGCGCGGTCGAACAAGGCGGCGGGTGGATCGAATTCAACGGACGCCATCCCGTCACCAGGCAACCGGTGGAAAAGATCGGCTATATTGCGCCCGCGCTCGGCGGCCGCTGGGCGGTCCAATGCAGCGTCAACCGCGGCGATGGCCTGAAGCCGTTCACGAGCGCTTGAGCGCGGCGACTGCGATTGATCATTCGCAGTCGCATCTATCGGGAAGCGCTGCAGGAATACTGTTGACGATGCTCAATGGCACCCGATAGCGCAGGTGATCAGACCGAAAGCGCCGACTATCCCCACACCCGCGCCGAGCCCGAACGTCTCGAGCGACGTGGCACAGCCTTGCAGACTGCAGGCAACCGCAAGCGCAGCGGCCAGAAGAATTTGCCGGACCTGGTTGCGCCCAACCAGGCAGTGTCGACTAATGTGAATCATGTTTTTCCCCTCTGTCCTCGATGGTCAGCAAGCGCGAAAACGCAGAGGCGAGTGTAACCAGCGCGCTTCGGCGCAGAATGGACAAATACCCGGGACAAAGACGGTGTTGATTACCAATGCTTCCACGCCGGTAATCACTGTTGTTGCCGAACGGCTTCCTGCGTGATGACGTGATGGATAAATCTGGATCAGGCCTGGCCGTGTACGGTCTACGTTTTATGACTGGACCTCCGCGGCGACATCAGCTTCAAAAGCCCTAGGCGATTCGGAGTGGTTCGAATTATGGGAAATCAACGAAACCTGATCTTCTGCAAGCCGTCCCGGTAAAGCAGCCTTCACGAACTCGAACCATGTCTGAACCTTGGGCTCGCCATAGTGGGCAGAAGGACACAACACGTACGCGTTTCGGGCTGCTAGCCGATACTGCGGCAAAACCCGAACGAGCACACCGCTGCGCAATGCCGGCAGCGCCCGCGATAGAGACAGCTGACCGATGCCGCCCCCCTCCTGTATTACGTTGACCAGTACGTCGGTCGTATCAGTCAATACCCGCGCCTGATCGCAGCAAAACACTTCGGGTCCGGCAAGTCCTTCGAACAGCCATTGCTCGGAGGCGTCGTCCATATGTCTGACTTGCAAGCACCTATGACGGCGAAGTTCGCTGACTGTTTCAGGGACACCATGGCTTGCCAGATAAACCGGTGATGCGCACAGCACGGTACTGGTTGCGCCGACGCGCTCAAACACCATGCGCTCCATTTGCGGGACGGGATTGCAAAGAAGTATCGTGTCGTGAATATCCAAAGCTGCATCCAAACTCCCGCTCAGGAGCGACGTTTGGACCGTTACCTCAGGATAGCGCGCTTGATAGCCGTGAATAAGCCACGCGAGATGGTGAGCATCGAACGTCGGATCCGCACCGATTCGTAACGTACCAACGGGCTTGGCGCACAGACCAGCCGCCTCGGCTTCCGCCAGTTCTAACCGGTCAAGGATGAACTTGCAGTGCGCAAGATATCGGTCACCTGCCGCGGTCAATGCCACGCTGCGGGTTGTGCGGCTTAGCAAGCGCAAACCCAGGTGTGTCTCCAGCTCTGCGATGGCGCGCGATACCTGCGGCGTCCCAACTCGCATCTGTCGCGCTGCTGCGGTAAAGCCGTTTGCATTTGCGACGGCCACGAAGGCGCGGATACTTTGCAACATGTCCATTCACATCCTTCTGCAATTCAGGTAAGCCACAACCTCATGTCCGATCGATCGCACAGCAGGCAGTAGGCGACTATGCAGACTCCGCGCTCTCACTCCGTGTCAGATTGGAGACCAAGTTTGACAGAACAAAAACACCTCTCACCATTTTGCGTGATGTGATTCTCACTCTCTCGTTTACTTGATCCAAGCAGGTGTGGATGATTCTTTTGTAGGGATACCCTGACCAACGACAATCCAGACTCCTTAGGAATGATCTTACTTACGCTAAGGAAATCCTTCGGCGAAGCCGAGAGAGTTAAGAAAGGTACGTTGCATAGCCTCTTTTGCATGTCGAAAAAATACATATAGTTTCCATTCCTAATCGACGGTTGTTTTTTGCCAACACTTTTTTGTAAGAATTTCGTGGCCGCTATTCTGCACCCCGCACTTCAACCAAAACCCAAGGATGCAGATGAAGACGACCACACTGGCAACTCTTTCGCTGGCCATGCTCGGCGCAACCGGCGTAGCTCACGCACAAAACAGCGTCACGCTGTACGGCATCATCGATACCGGCCTGACCTACGTTTCGAACGACGGCGGCAGCAAGTCCTTCAGCATGAGTTCGGGCAACGAGTCGGGTAGCCGTTGGGGCTTGAAAGGCTCAGAAGACCTCGGTGGTGGCCTGAAAACAATCTTCCAGTTGGAAAACGGCTTCAACTCGACGAACGGCAAGCTCGGTCAAGGTAGCCGCATGTTCGGTCGCCAGGCGTTCGTCGGCCTGAGCAGTGACAAGTTGGGTACGCTCACGGCCGGGCGTCAATACGATCCGCTGGTTGACCTGGTGCAGCCGGTGCAGGGCGACGGCTTCCTCGGTGGCGTATTCATCTCGCCGGGTGACATCGACAACGCCGACAACAGCGCGCGGGTCAATAACTCGATCAAGTACACGTCGCCGACCTGGTCCGGCTTCCAGTTCGAAACCATGTACTCGCTGGGCGGGGTGGCTGGCGCGACGGGCTCGGGTCAGAGCTACGCTGCCGCAGCGGCATACAGCAATGGTCCGGTCAATCTGGCAGCAGGCTACTATCACCTGAGCAACGGCAGCGGCGCGAACCGCGGTACGACGACGTGGGATTCGTTGTTCAACACGGCTGTCAACGCAGCGTATTCCACTGCGGCGTCGATCAACAATGCGCGTATCGGCGGCAACTATGTGTTCGGCTCGGTGACCCTGGGTGGCTACTACAGCTATGCCGAATACACTGCAGATGCCAGCTCGACATTCAAGCAGGCGGAAAAGTACAACACGGGTTCGGTGTACGCCGTGTGGCAGGTATCGGCGCCGCTGCAGACGCAGATTGGCTACGTGTACCTGAAGTCGGGCGGCAATTCGTCGGCAAAGTACAACCAGTTCGCTGTTGCAGCAGACTACTCGATCAGCAAGCGTACGGATTTCTACGCATGGGCCGGCTACACGACCGCATCGGGAACACAAGACTCGTCGGGCACGGCCGCTGTCGCTGTTATTGGCTCGGCAACCGGCGACTCGGGTTCCAACAAGCAGGCTACCGTGACAGTGGGTATTCGCCACAGGTTCTGATTGAGTCCGGCTTAGCGAAAAGCCCGCTTTGTTAAACGGCTCTCGCGAAGCTGGATGATTCGCAGAGCCAAAGTTGACTGGGCTGAGTCCTGTACCGTACAGGACTCAGCCTTTTCGCTTGAATACTGGCTTTTTTCTAATAGATATACTAATTATCCATATTTGAATTCGGATCTTCGAACGTAAGACCCAGCGGCGGTTACCCCGTTATCGCCTTGATAACGTCGTCCTGAAGTCCGCGAATGTGGCTGATCATCGCATTGCGCGCTTCCACCTTGTCATGCGACTTCAGCGCGGCGAGGATCGCTAGGTGTTCGACGTGATTCTCCTGCTGCCGGTGAAGATGGCTCGTCACGCGAAAGAGCCGTGCATTCAGCCGCATCATCGTGATCATCTGGACGAGAACGGCATTGCCCGACGCCTCTGCAATCGTCCTGTGCAGCAGATCATCCAGTTCACGATGCTCGACTTCCGTATGCTTGCCGACCTCGAGCGCGTGAACCTTCTCTTCCAGCGCCTCGATCGCCGCGGGCGTGAGCCGCTGGATGCCGAGATCGATCGCCTGTGCTTCGAGTACTTCACGAACCCGCATGCTTTCGAAAAACTCGCGGGTAGACACTGTGCGCACCGCAAAACTGCGCGCGTCGGCGCGCACCAGCAGACCTTCGCCGGTGAGCCGGATCAGCGCTTCGCGAACAGGTGTACGCGACATTTCCAGTTGGTCGGCGACACGCAACTCATTGAGTAGCGCGCCCGCCTCCAGCTCACGATCCAGGATCATCTCGCGCAAACGCCGGTAGGCGCGCTCGCCGAGGCTCGCGACACGCGTTTCGGAGAGCGTTTCCTCTGTCTGTATGGACGGCGTATCCGGCTGCGGCAGCTTGCCTGTTGATTTCCTCGTCGCCTTCTTCACGCCCGTTACGGCTGCCTTCGTGTCTGTTTTTTTCATGATTGCGGGTAGTTCTCTTTTCCGCCGGATCCGCCTTCAGATGGCGGCAGTCCCGGCTTTGACCTGCGATGTTACAACGTCGGGGCGCTCGCATCGCAGGAACTGTCCATGACCGGCCTGCCCGCGGAACTGCCCATCCGCCCACACGGTCACGCCTCGACTCAGCGTCATCGCGGGCCACGCACGCACTTCGCGCCCCTCGTAGGGCGTGTAATCGGCTGCATGGTGAAGCTCGTCGTTGCGGATCGTACGTTCAATACCCGTATCCCATATCACCAGATCGGCATCGCTGCCGACCGCGATCGCGCCCTTGCGCGGATACAGTCCGTACAGTTTCGCCGCGTTCGTCGACGTGAGCTGCACGAAGCGGTTGATGTCGATCCGGCCTGCCAGCACTCCTTCCGAGAACAGCAAAGGCAGCCGTGTTTCGAGGCCCGGAATGCCGTTGGGCACCTGATGGAAGCCGCCAGCGGCACCGTGCAGCATCTTGCCGTGCGGATCGTCGTAGTTAAAGGGCGCGTGGTCCGACGACACGATCGTGAACATGCCGTTCTGCAATCCGGTCCATACGGCTTGCTGGTTCGCCTTGTCGCGCGGCGGCGGGCTGCAGATGCACTTCGCGCCGGCGCAGCCTTCGAGCGCGAGGTCTTCTCCGCTGAGGAAAAGATACTGCGGGCAGGTTTCCGCGAAGATTGGCAGACCCCGGCCGCGCGCCCAGTGAATCTGCTCGATCGCCTCCCGTCCGGAGACATGGACGATCAGAATCGGCGCCTCCGTCACCTCGGACAACGCAATCGCCCGATGGGTCGCTTCCCGCTCGACCAGCATCGGCCGCGAATCGCCGTGATACTTCGGCGCGGTGAGCCCGGCCGCGAGCAGCCGTTCGGTCAACCAGCCAATGCAATCGCTGTTCTCCGCATGGACCATCGTCATCGCACCATGAACACGCGCGCAGGCGAGCACGTCTATGATCTGACGATCGTCGAGCTTCATGTCGTCGTAGGTCATATAGACCTTGATCGACGTATAACCGTCCGCGATCAGTGCCGGCAGTTCGTCCTTCAGCACACCCTCTGTCGGGTCCGACACAATCAGGTGGAACGCATAGTCAATCGAGGCCTTACCGTTGGCCCGGGTGTGATAGTCCTCGACCGCCGCGCGCACGCTGCGCCCCTTGAACTGCAGCGCGAACGGGATGACCGTCGTGGTGCCGCCGCAGGCTGCTGAGCGCGTGCCGGTCAGAAAATCGTCCGCCATTTTTGAGCCGTCGGACGTGGGCTGGTCGAGATGGACGTGCGCGTCCACACCGCCTGGCGTGACGAAGCGGCCCTTGGCGTCGATCGTCTCGCGGCCGTTGGGCAAATCGCGGCCGATGGCAACAACGACGCCATCGAGGATGCCGATATCGGCGGTGTAGAGATCGGCCGCCGTGGCGATGCGCGCGTTGAGAATCACCGTGTCGAAGCTGGACTGGTACATAGCGGTCACGAGTGTTTCTCCGAAATCAATGAGAGCGTGCTGCTACGCGCAGCGTACGGCGCGCCGAGAGCCATGCGCGCCAGCCGCTTCGGTGTGTGGCGTGCCCAGCATAGCCACGCCCGTAATAGGCTTCGATCTTGCGCTGGAAGAAGTTCCAGACTGTCGTCATCAGCAGGTAGTAAAGCGCGGCCACGACAAACAACTCGAGCACCATGAAGCGTTCCTGGATGAGTTCCTGCGTGCGTCTGAGCAGTTCTTCCATCGAGATCACCGACGTGATCGAGGTCGTCTTCAGCAGGCTGTTCACGCTATTGCCAAGCGACGGCACGATGAGCCGCATCGCTTGCGGGAAGACGATCTGGCTCATAGTCTGCACACCATTCAGGCCGAGTGCCTTCGCGGCGCTGGTCTGCCCGCGCGGCACGGCGATAATGCCCCCCCGGATAATCTCGGCCAGATATGCCGCCTCGTTGAGGATCAAGCCGATGAGCGCCGCCTCGATCACGGAGAAACGCAGCCCGACCTGCGGCAGCCCCGTGTACAGGATGATCAGTTGCACCAGCAGCGGCGTCCCACGAAAAACCCAAACGTAGAACGCAGCCGGCGCTGACAGCCAATGCTTCCCGGACAGCCGCGCGAACGCGATAAGCGAACCGAGAACAAGGCCGCCCGCGATCGCCACGAGCGTCAGCCAGATGGTCTGAAACGCGCCGCCGATCAAGTACGGGCTGATCAGATACGAGGCGAAACCGTCCCAGCTCCATCCTTTGCTCATTGCTCGACTCCTGCAGGTGTAGTCAACGTGTTCGTGCGGCGATCACTTCGGTTGTGCGACTGCGATTGGCGCATCGAGCGGCTTCATGCCGTACTTCGCAAACAGCTTCTGGTAGCTGCCGTCCTTCTGCATCTCGTCGAGCACGCCGGCGATCGCGCTCGCGAGAGCCGGGCTCTTCGCTGCAAGCGCGACCGGCGTCGGGTGAATGCCGGACACGACACGCGCAAAGCCGCCGCGCTTCTGGTATTCGCCGGCCACCGCGTCGATCGAGACGACCGCGTCCACCTGGCCGGCGGCCAGCGCCTGATAAGCAATCGAAAACGTGTCGAAGGTGCGCAGCGTGAAGGGCGTCAACCCGCGCGCCGTCATATCCTTCATCATCGCGCGCGCCTGCGCCTCCTCGAAACCACCGATCTCGACGGCCACCGTGTGCCCCGCGAGGTCGTCCGTCTTCGTGATCTTCAACGGATTCGACGAGGTGGCGGAAATGCTGATCGCCTGGTTCTCGTACGGGATCATCTGCATGATGCGAGTACGCGCGTCGGTCACGAAAATGCCGGTATTGATGACATCCCAGCGGCCGCCTTGCAGACCCGGCACCATCGCGTCGAAATCGATCTTCACGTATTCGGGCGTGAGGCACAAACGCTTGGCGATCTCTTCGCCCAATTCGATGCGCATGCCCTTCAGTTGCCCGGAACCGTCGGTGTATTGCAGCGGCGGCAGCGTCGGGTTGGTCGACATGATGAGCGCGCCTTTCTTGATCAGCGCGTCGGCGGGAATCGACGACGTGCACGCGGCAGCGGCCGGCTGGGCGGTCAACGCGGCAGCAAGCGCGAGTGCGCCTGAAAGCAGAAACGGACGGGCAAACGAGCGGAAGGACATGAAATTCTCCAGGGGGAAAAGAATCAGGACAGCGTGTTCAGGACGCCGAGCGCCGCAAGGTCGGCGCGTAGCAGTTCGCGATCGGCCTGCGGCAGCGGCAGACGCGGCGCGCGCGGCGCGCCCACGGGCAAGCCCATCATCTCGAGGCCGGCCTTGCTTGCCGAGACATAGCGATGACCACCAACCCAACGCACGATCGGCAGGATTTCGCGATAAATCGCGAGTCCCGCGTCGAGATCACGCTCGACAGCAGTGCATTCGTAAAGCCGGGCGGAAAGTTTCGGCAGCAGGTTCGAACACACCGCCACCCAGCCCTGCGCACCGACACACATGGATTCGTAGCCGAGAACCCCCGCAAACACGGTCATGCGGTCACCGCACAATTCGACGATGTCGCGCACCCGCGTGACCTCCAACGTCGACTCCTTGATGTAGCTCACGTTGTCGATGTGCGACAGGCGCGCGACGAGTTCCGGCTTGAGGTCGACGTTCGCCGTGGCTGGATTGTTGTAAATCATGATCGGCAGATCGATCGACTCGCCGATCCGACGGTAGTGCTCAAAGAGTTCGTCTTCGGTAGGCGTGCTGTAGAACGGCGGAATGACCATCACGCCGTCCGCACCGAGTTCCTGCGCTTCCCGCGAGCGGGCA
Source organism: Paraburkholderia aspalathi (assembly GCF_900116445.1). Taxonomy (GTDB): domain Bacteria; phylum Pseudomonadota; class Gammaproteobacteria; order Burkholderiales; family Burkholderiaceae; genus Paraburkholderia; species Paraburkholderia aspalathi. The sequence continues at coordinate 194,187 of NZ_FPBH01000009.1, read as the reverse complement.
ATGGCGTCGTCGGTCCATTCCATCCCCGTACCGAGCAGCACCGGCACGCGGCCCGCCGCCGCCTCGATCACGGTCTGCGCCACTTCAATCCGCTCCGCGTCCTTCAGCGAAAGGAATTCGCCCGTGCTGCCGAGCGGAATGAGCCCATGAATCCCCTCTTCGATCTGCCAGTTCACAAGCTTGCGCAGAGCTGGCACGTCGACATGCTTGCCGTCGGCGGTAAAGGGCGTGATCAGAACGGTGTAGGTGCCGCGAAAAGTTTTCATCGTAGAGCTGGAATCCGGTTTTTTTGAGCGCTTTGAGTTTGCATATTGTTTGTATAGCATTTGTATACAAATTCCATACGTCAAGTTTTTCAAATTCCGGCCTCCGTCTGGAAGACGTGCAAAGCCCAATGCAACAAGGTTTCTGATGCGTCTAAAAAAATCGCACATCGCGCCATCCGGCAAGCTCATCTCGTTCGAATACGACGGCGAGCGCATCCGCGCGCTGGAGGGTGAGTCCATTGCCGCGGCGCTTGCCGACGCCGGCTGTGGGGTGTACCGGGAGACACGCGATGGGGCGCGGCGTGGGCTGTATTGCGGCATGGGCAACTGCTTCGAGTGCCTCGTGTGCGTGGACGGCAAACAGGGACAACGCGCCTGCATGACGAAGGCGGCGGACGGCATGCAGGTCACCGCGCAAGGCACTGAGCGCGCCAACGCCGGCGCTCATGTGCCGCTCGCCCCGACGCCTGAAGGCACGCAGCCGCGCGAGGTCACCGTCGACGTGCTGGTGGTAGGCGCCGGCCCCGCAGGACTATCGGCGGCGTGCGCGGCCCGCTCGCGTGGTGCATCGGTCGAGGTGATTGATGAGCGCCCCATGGCGGGCGGCCAGTTTTTCAAGCAGATCGCGCCGAGCCAGCAGGCCAGCAAACTCGATCGACAGTTCCGCGAAGGCGCAGCGCTGATCCGGCGTGCTCGAACGATGGGCGTCACGCTCACGTCGGAGGCGTTCGTCTGGGGCACATTCGGCCCGCACGAAATCGGCGTGATCGTAAATGGCGCAAGCGTCGTGTTCCGTCCGCAGCAGATCGTGCTCGCTCCCGGCGCATACGAATACACCACGCCCTTCCCGGGCTGGACCCTGCCCGGCGTGATGACCACCGGTGGCGCACAAACGCTGGCGCGGGCGTATCGCGTGGCGCCGGGCGAGCGGATCGTCATTGCGGGCAACGGGCCGCTGAACCTGCAACTTGCCGCCGAGTTGGTGGCCGGCGGTGCGAACGTCGTGGCGGTTCTCGAACGTGCGCCGCGGCCCGGCTTGCGCCTGTGGCGCGAACTGCTTGTAGCGACCCGCGAAGCACCCAGCCTGATTCGCGACGGCGCCGCTTACCTCGCTACGCTGCGCGCCGCGAACGTGCCGGTGGTCTGGAACGCACGCGGGCTCGAGGCGCATGGCAAGCAGCGGCTCGCGGAGATTACCTACATTTGCGACGACAAAACCGTCACCCTCTCCTGTGACACCCTGTGCGTTGGTGACGGTTTCGCACCGACGACCGATATCGCACGGACGCTCGGCTGCACGCATTCGTTCGTCGACAGAGGCATTGGACATCTCGCCACTGACATCGACGCAAACGGGCAGACGAGCATCGCAGGCGTGTTTGCGGCAGGCGACGGTGCACGCATCGGTGGCGCCCGGGTCGCGCTCGCGCGCGGGACGCTCGCGGGCCACGCGGCGGCGGATGCGCTACGTCTTCAGTCAACGGCGGACGCCGAGAGATCGCGTGCTGCGGCACGCCGCGCGTTGGGGCGCGCGGACCGGTTCCAGACCGCGCTGTGGAAGATTTTCGCCGCACCGACGCCGCATATCGCGGATGTGCCGCGCGACACGATCGTCTGCCGATGCGAGGACGTGACGCAGGGCGTGATCGTCGACCAGCTCGCCGCCGGCCACGACACGCTTGCGTCGATCAAGCGCAACACCCGCCTCGGCATGGGCCGCTGCCAGGGCCGAAATTGCGCGGCGAGTTGCGCGAAGCTCATCGAGGAATCGACCGGCCGTGCGCGCGAGGTCATGCATTTTCTCGCACCGCGTGTGCCAATACGTCCCACGCCGCTCGCCGCGCTCGCGTTCGAGAAGCCCGAATGGGGTGGCCATCGCAAGGCGTCCACGCCGAACATTGCACGGCCTGTAAAAGAACCCGCACTGGGCGATCAGACGACCGACGTTCTCGTGATCGGCGGCGGCGTGATGGGTGCATGTCTTGGTCATTTTCTGAGCCGTGCCGGCCGCGATGTGCTGGTGGTAGACCGCGACGATCTCAACCTGCAAGCGTCCGGCGCAAACGCGGGCAGCCTGCACGTGCAACTCCTGTCGTTCGATTTCGGCAAGAAGGCGCGCGCGGGCGGGATGCCCGCAGCCAACACGCTTGCGCTCGGCCCTGCGTCAGTGCGGCTCTGGCAGCAGCTCGAACGCGAAAGCGGCGACAACCTCGAAATTCGCGTGACGGGCGGTTTGATGGTGGCCGACAGCGAGGCAGGCATGCGCTTCCTCGAACAGAAGATCGCGCTCGAGAAACAGTTCGGCATCGAAGCGGAACTACTCGATACGCGCAGCCTGCTCGCGTTGTCGCCACATCTTTCGCCCGCATTGCTCGGCGCGGAATATTGCCCGATGGAAGGCAAGATCAATCCGCTGCGCGCAACGTATGCCGTCATGCGCCTTGCCAGCGCGCAGGGCGCGCGCTTCCAGCGTGCGACCAACGTCACGGCGATCATGCGTGATCGCGACGGCTTTTCTGTCGACACGAGCCGCGGCTGGATTCGTTCACGTGTCGTGGTCAACGCCGCCGGCGCGTGGGCGAAAGAAATCGGTGCGATGCTCGGCGTGCACGTCCCGGTGGCGGGCACGCCGTTGCAGATGATCGCCACGGAACCCGCGCCGAAGCTCGTCGACCATCTGATCGCCCACGCCGACCGCCACTTGAGCCTGAAGCAGACCGCGACCGGCGGCATCCTGATCGGCGGCGGCTGGACCGCCGCGTTCGACCCCGCGCGGCGCATGAATCACGCAATGCGCGAGAGCATCGAAGGCAATGCCTGGGTCGCAAGCCACGTGCTGCCCGCGCTCAAAGGAATGCACATGGTGCGCGCCTGGGCCGGCATGAATATCGACATCGACGGCGCGCCCATTGTCGGCCCCGTTGAAGGTGTTCCCGGCTTCTTCAATGCCGTGACGTCGAACGGCTACACGCTTGCTCCAATCGTGTCGCAGTTGGTCACCGATCTCATTCTCCAACGTACGCCCGAACTTGACGTCGCGCCCTTTTTGCTCAGCCGCTTTGCGTCAGCGTGAAGCATATTCAAGTTCACTTGCCCGAAAAATCCTGACTACCCAAGAGCGGGATTAACTGACATAAATTTCAGAAAACACCTACGTAAATCGCCCTTGATTGCAACTTCCCCTGGGTCGTAAACCGGTTCTTTCTTCTCTGCGTTCTGAATGTTCTGCGGATACCTAAGCTGATCGCCGGCTCGTCGTATCGCCGTCTGGTCTCCTGAGACTAAAACTGCGTAGCGATGCCCGCAAACGCACCAGAAAGCGTGTACAACGTTGCATTTCCGTTTCCGTTGTTCGCATTGGCGTGGTACACCGCGCCGGTCAGAGACGTTGTGCGCGTCAACGTCGTATCCGGGATGATTTTTCTGTATTGCGCTTCGGCCGCGCATATTGAGAATCAGGTGCGGTTCTCACCGCTGCGACGGACGCGATCGAGGGCCACGGCCGCGATGATGACAAGGCCCTTGATAATGAATTGCCAGATGTCAGATACACCCAAGATGACAAGCCCATTGGAGAGTACTGCGATAATCAAAGCTCCAACCAGCGTCCCCCAGATAGAGCCCACGCCACCCACGAAACTTGTCCCGCCGAGGATAACCGCTGCAATCGCGTCAAGCTCGTAGCCCTGGCCGATCTGAAGACCATTCGCAGCATAAAGCCGCGCTGCGGACATCACGCCACCGAGACCGGAGAGCAGCCCGGAGACGGCATACACAAAGAGCAGAATCAGAGGGACCTTGATGCCCGAGAGGCGGGCTGCCGCAGGATTTCCACCAAGGGCATATATCCAGATGCCGAGCACCGTACGACGAAGGACGATCCAGGAGATCAGGATAACGGCGAGCGCGATGATTGCGAGCACGGGCACGCCCAGGATACTTGCATTGCCTATCCACGCGAAGCTCAGGTTGGGATTCATCACCGTGCCGTCGTTACCGAACAATCGCGCTAATCCTCGCACTGCGGTGAGCGACCCGAGCGTAACGATGAACGGCGGCAGCTTGAAATAGGCGATCAACCCACCGTTGAGCAAGCCCAAAACTATGCCGGTAATGAGTCCCACTGGGAGCGCAAAGGCACCGAATGTGGGATTGACGGAACACAACATGGCAGTCATTGCCGCGGTAGCCAGCATTGATCCCACTGAAAGGTCAATGCCTCCCGTTAGGATCACGAACGTCATGCCGGCGGCCAATACCGTATTGATGGCGGCCTGCTGCGACACAATTGCGATGTTTTGGCCGGTGAAAAACGTGCCTTCTGTCGCAAAATTAAATGCGAAGCAAAGGATGATCAACACCGGCAACATGCCGATTGCGCTAATCAGTCTTCGAATGTGCACCTTACGCGCCGACATTCCGATGCGCTCTGTCGATGTCTGGGCCGCGGCTGGGCCTCCGATCGTTGATTTGCTCATTTCCGTCTCCGAATCTGTTTCAAGCGGCATCAAGGGTTGCATCCGCCCCTGCCGCCAGAGCCATGATGTTTTCCTGCGTGATCGCCTCCTTGTCCGGGCCGCCGACCTCGCCGACGATATGCCCCGCCCGCATCACAAGGGTGCGATCGCAAACCCCGATGATTTCCGCCAGCTCGCTCGATATCACTACGACACCGATTCCCTGGCGAGCCAGGTCGTCGATAAGGCGATATATCTCTGATTTAGCGCCAATGTCCACACCGCGCGTCGGCTCGTCGAGAATCAGCACCTTGGGTCCGATTTGCAGCCAACGTGAAAGCAAAACCTTCTGCTGGTTTCCTCCAGAGAGACTACCCACGTTGACCATAGGGCTCGCCGCCCGGATACGAAGTTGTTCAAACGCCGAATTTGCGCGACTCTTCCCTTTTGCAAGGTTGAGAAAGCCGCCTTGGAGTGAATCTGAAGCAATGACGCCAATATTGAGGTTTTCGGCGCACGACATGTCGAGAAAGAGGCCAAGTGCCTTACGGTCCTCCGTCAGGTATGCCAACCCGTTCCTGAGTGCGTCCGACGGTTGACGAATGTTCACCTCGAGGCCGTTGATGAAAACTTTCCCGCCCGTTTTTTCATCGGCCCCATAGATCAGTCGCGCAAGCTCGGTACGGCCAGAGCCGACCAGCCCGGCAATTCCCAATACCTCGCCTTGATGGAGCTGAAAGCTGCTTGGCTTGACTTTGTCGCCGTCTGAAATGTCTTTTGCTTCGAAGATGACAGGACCACGGCTACCGCCTGAATCGTGCTCTTTCATGTAAAACGTCGAGAGATCCCGACCGACCATCATCTTGACGATAGTCTGTGCCGATAAATCATGACGCTCAATCGTTCCCACAAATCGCCCGTCGCGCAGCACGGAGACACGATCGGAGAGGTCGTAGACCTCTTCCATACGGTGGCTGATGTAAATGATGGCGATGCCTTCGGCACGCAATTGCCTGATCAACGCAAACAGCCTCTCGCTCTCGCGAGACGACAGGGCCGTAGTGGGCTCATCCAGAACCAGGATTCTGGACTTCGCGTGCAACGCGCGGCCAATCTCCACCAGTTGCTGCTCTGCAATCGAAAGCGTGCCGACGATCGTGCGAGCATTGAAGGGCACGTCGAGTCGCTCCAGGACGTCGCGACATCCGGCATACATCGCCTTGCGATTGGCCATTCCGCGAGCTGAAACCTCGCGCCCCAAGTAAATGTTTTCGGCAACCGTCAGATTGGGGGCAAGGCTCAATTCCTGATAAATGATCGATATGCCATGATTCTTCGCCTCCTGCGGATCGCCAATGGTGACGGGCTGACCATCGATTAGAATCTCGCTTCCCGAGTCGGCCTCATAGGCCCCCGAGAGGATCTTCATAAGAGTCGATTTTCCTGCGCCGTTTTCACCCATCAGCGCAAGAACTTCACCACCCCATGCGCGCAGTTCGACGCTGTCAAGAGCCTTGGTGCCAACAAAGGTCTTGCTGACGTTCCGCATTTCGAGCAGAGGAATTCCGTTATCCGATGGCATCATGTCTCCTTGTGTGTGCTGGCCGGCGCGCGCCGTACGCCGAAGCGCGCGCGGTGCCCAATGCAGCGCTCACGCGCTGCATCGACAGAGGGTTGATTAGCCGCCCCAGCCCTTGTACGACGCGACGTTGTCACGCGTGACCAGTTTCGGATCAAGCAGAATCACAGGCACATCGGGCTTTTTCCCCTTTGTCAGGATGTCGTTGCCAATATCGAAAGCCCTCATTGCCATCGAGTACGGGCTCTGGGCCACCGACGCCTGGACCGACGAATTCGATTTCAGCAACGTCTCCACTTCCGGCGAGCCATCAACGCTGAAGATCATGACGTCCTTCCGGCCAAACTGTTTGGCCGCCAGATCCGCCCCGATGGCTTCCTGATCACAGACCGTGAACACACCATCGACTTTCGGGAACCGGGTCAGTAGCGACTGCATGACCGTCAGACCACCTTCACGCGTTGCCTTGGCGTTCTGGTTGTCGGAGAGGACTTCGAATTTGCCTTTGCTTAGAACCGACTGGCAACCCTTGACCCGATCCTGGATGGACGATACGGCCGGCCCATTCAGGATGACCACCTTGCCTTTCCCGCCGAGCTTGTCCGACAGGTACTGGCAAGCCATCTCGCCCGCCTTGAAGTTGTTGGTCTGTACAGTCGCCACCGCACCCTCTGCGGAAACATCGACCGCGATGACCGGAATGCCTGCTGCTTCGGCGCGTTTGATTGCCGGCAGAATCGCCTTAGGATCATCCGCAGTCAGAATGATCAAATCCGTCTTGGCGGAAATGAAATTGTCGATCTGAGCGAATTGCTTGTTCAGGTCGTAATCCGATGCGACTGTCGTGACCTTGGCGTTTGGATTGATCTGCTTTGCGCGATCGGTAACGCCCTTGGAGATTGCGATCTGAAAGGGATCGCCGAGGGAATAGATTGCAACGCCGACCGAATTGATATCCTTCGCTGACGCCACGCCTGTAAGCAGACCCATGGCTGCCAGACCGAGTACAACTTTCTTTAACATCATTGTCTCCATTTCTGATTTAAAAACCACTACGACGTCACGCTCGGCAGAGCGTGACAAAAGTCGGAATTGGAAGGCTCGCAAGCTCGATCATCGGGTTTGCGACGACTTTATTCATCGAGTAAGCGTGGTCCAGGCTCCACCCTTCTCGTTAGACCGAACAGCCGCATCGATCAACGCCATGGTGTCCACTCCGTCCGCAATGCCTGGTATGCCGTCGAGGTAAGACTGGTACGGCAAATCGAGACGTTTGGCGATCAATGCCTTCGCGAAATCTGCGTACAGGTTTGCGAAGGCAAGCGCGTAACCTTCGGGGTGCCCAGCCGTGAATCGCGTCGCAGCGGTTGCAGCCGGCGAGAGGCTGCTGTATCCCCGAGCCAGCCGGACAGCGGGCTTACCAGGCGGCTTGAACCAAAGCACCTCCGGTTCTTCCTGAACCCAGGTGAGACTGCCTTTCTCTCCAAAAATCCGGAATGAGAGGCCATGGTCGTTTCCCGTTGCGACATAGCTGCCCCAGAGCCGCCCGCGAGCACCGCCTTCGAACCGTGCCGTCATATAAGCGTTGTCGTACACTTCGCGACCTTCGGCGAAGGTCGTCATCTCAGCAGAGACTTCCTCGATGCGGAGTCCGGTGATGTATGAAACGATATGGTGAGCGTGGGAGCCAACTTCGCCCAAGAGGACGCCCTTGCCCATCGCAGACTCGCGAAACCGCCAATGGCGGTCCGGATTTTGCGGGTCAGCCACAAAGCCCGCGCACAGTTCGCCTTCAATACATTGAATCTTGCCGAGTGCACCCGACGCCACCATCGCACGCGCTTCCCGAACCATCGGATAACCCGTGTAGCAATGCGTGAGGAGAAACAGCCGATTGTGTTGTTTGACGAGGTCATTGAGGCGTTGGGCTTCGCCAAGATCGCGGCTTAGTGGCTTTTCACAGATGACGTCGATCCCTTTCTCCATGAATGCGCTAGCCACTTCAAAATGCAACTGTGGCGGGGTGGCGATTACTACCGCGTCGATGCGGTCTTCGCGCGCTGCTTCGCGCTCTGCCATCACACGAAAATCGGTGTAGATCCGGTCCTCGTCGATCAATTCCGCTCGCGCAGAAGCTTTCGCAATCTCCGGGTCAATTGACATCGCGCCAGCGACCACATCGTAAAGACCGTCGGTTCGCATCGCGACAAGATGGGTGCGACCGATGACAGAATCTTTTCCACCGCCGACCAGACCAACTCGAACGCGCCGGCCAAATTGAGTAAGAAGATCAGTAGACATGTGTTTCACCTGCAATATGCCTGCAGTACGAGCTGCAGGCTGTTTGGAGTTTCGCCGACCATGCGAGGAGCGCACGGCCCACGTCAATAGAAGCAGCTCTTTTGAATCGATGATGCGATCCGTTACCGCATCCTTGCATCTCGGCTACTGGGCGAGATATCCGCCGTCGATCACCAGTTCGCTACCGGTCATAAACGAGGACTCATCACTCGCAAGGAACAGACATACATTCGCGACTTCCTCGGACGTGCCCATGCGTCCCATCGGCGTCTTCGCGATGATCTCGGCGTTCATGTCATCCGACTGGTGCTCAACGAGTGGCGTTCTGATCAATCCGGGATGCACAGAGTTCACTCGAATATTCTCGGGCGCGTAGGTCACGGCGGCGTTCTTGGTCATGTTTCGCACCCCGCCCTTTGCTGCGGCGTATGCCGCGGCCCCCGCGACACCAACAATGCCCCACATGGACGAGAAATTGATAATCGAGCCTTTGCGCATCGCGCGCATAGACGGCAACACGGCCTGGATGCCAAGGAAGCTGCCAGTGAGATTGACGTTGAGCACTTTCTGCCAGCTGTCCAGATCGGTGCCGTCCAACGTTTCATAACACCCGACAATGCCTGCGTTGTTCACGAGCACGTCGATGCGTCCGTGACTGGCAATCGCCGACTCGACAACGCGTGTCCAATCTGCTGGCGAGGACACGTCAAGTTGCTGAATGTCGAAGCCACGTGAATCACCCGTTGAATTGATATCAGCCGCAATGACCGTAGCGCCTTCGCGTGCGAAAATTTGCGCTACCGTCAATCCGATGCCCTGTGCAGCACCGGTGATCAAAGCGACTTTGCCTTTAAGGCGGTCCATTTTCTATCTCCTTTCTGATGTCCGCTATTCGCAGTTCTGTTTTCGACTTCCTCAACACGTTCCGTGGCCACCTACTGTGGCATCGCCACTGGTATCTCTAGCCCGGAACTGTTTTTATCTATCAGCGTCTCTCAGCACTCGAACGTTCTGGGCCGAAGATAGCGATCCTGAGGTCCGGTCGGCGGCCCGATGGAACCGCGGCCCGCGAACTCGCGGCCAGTAATCTGTGGAAGGGAAGCGCTGATGTGGGGGACGGGCTTGCGGACGTCCACGCCGGGCCGTGATCATATTCATGAGGACCGGTGCCGCAGATGCCGCACGGTGTTGCTATGACAAGCACCTGTCCCAAGCTCGGTTTTCGTGGGGCATACTTCATCGGCGCAAAGATCGCGCTTACCATGAACCCGGACTGCTTTCATCGATGGTCTCCTACCAGGCCGCCCGGGCCAGGTGAATCGGTGGGTTTGCCGACTTCGTTGTCACCTTTGCAACGCCGCGTTGCGTTTCGTGGCATGGCTGTAGACTATTCGAACGTGCGCTAAAGAAATATGCGTGCCCGCGAAATCATATTTCCGGCAGGTGGAAATATCTTTGCGGTGACCACCTTGAAGGGGAAAGTCCATCCGGATTTCCCCGGGAATGGGACGACGACACGACGGCATCCGAGAAAATCTGGCCATCGTTCATTAGCGTCAAAACAAATAATTCGATTTCGGTCCAACGATCGTTACGGCTGATTCATCCACCTAGCGGAAATGTCATTTCACTTTGACGCATTTCTTTTCCGTTATGAGGTCGTTAACCTGTCGTCTCATGCACACGCGCACAACGGAGACGACAGCGATGCGCAACATCAACGAGGACACCATTACGCAGGCCGTACTTGCGTCAATGGACGATCGCTGCGACAGCAGACTACGCACGATCATCACCAGTCTGGTGCAGCATCTTCATAGCTTCGTGCGCGATATCAAGCTCACCGAGGCGGAGTGGCTCAAGGCCATACAGTTTCTGACTGAAGCTGGACACATCACGGATGACAAGCGTCAGGAATTCATTCTGCTTTCGGACACGCTTGGCCTGTCGATGCTCGTGATGGCGCTGAACCACAAAAAGCCGACCCACTGCACGGAAGCAACCGTATTTGGTCCGTTCTATGTCGAGGGCGCGCCGGAATACGAAAACGGCGCGGATATCGCGAACGGCGCGCGAGGCGAGCCGTGTTTTGTAAGCGGCCAAATCCGCGGTCTTGACGGCACGCCGGTGAGCGGCGCACGGATCGACGTCTGGCAGTCCGACGAAGACGGATTCTACGATGTCCAACGGTCGTCCGATGGTTCGGGTTCCGCAGCCCACCAGGCGCGCGGCAGGCTATACAGCGGCATTGACGGGAAATTTCAGTTTCGCTCGATCCTCGCTGAGGCATATCCGATTCCCCACGACGGCCCCGTGGGCCGAATGCTGGAAGCGCTCGGGCGGCATCCATGGCGGCCGGCACACCTGCATTTCATGATTGTGGCGCCCGGCTACGAAACGCTGATCACCCATGTATTCCGCGATGGAGACAAGTATCTCGACTCTGATGCGGTGTTTGGTGTTCGCTCAACGTTAATCACCGACTGGGTCGAGCACGATCCTAGCGTGGCGCCGGACGGTACAAAAATGAAAAAGCCGTTCTATACGGTCAATTACGACTTCGTACTAAACCCCGCGGAGGTTCATGCATGATCCGACATATTGTCATGTGGCGAGTTAGCGGTGAGACCCCGCAAGAACATCAGAAAGCCCGCCGGCTCGTCAAGGAGAGCTTTGAAGGGCTACGTGGTCAAATTCCAGGCATGCTGAAGCTTGAAATCGGACTCGATTCGAGTGCGGTCGACTATGCCTGTGATGTCGTTCTCATCACGGAGTTTGATTCACAGGCCGCTCTTGACGCCTATGCGACGCATCCGGAGCACCTGCGAGTGCGAGAGCTACTTGGCAATATGAGAACAGCGCGTTTTCAGGTCGACTATTGCGTCGAGACGACAGCCGACTCCGCTGGACCGCGGATAAGCGCGATCAACGCCTGAGTTGGCGCACGTGCATGCCCGAGCATATGCAGCATTGGGCATCAACCTGATCGTATCGATACACATGGTCCCTCAGGGCCATCACATAACTACTTCCTAAGGAACATCATGTCTGATCAAAACCCCCTGCGTCTGGTGACGCTTGTCGGAAGCCTGCGTCGTCTTTCTTTCCACGCAGCCATCGCCGACTCCCTGCAGACGTTAGCGCCGGAGAATGTCCAGGTGACGAGGTTACCCTCCGTTGGGTTGCTCCCCCACTACGACGCGGATGTTCAGGCCGAGGGTTTTCCGCAAACTGTGCTTGAACTTGGAAACGCAATTGGTGAAGCGGACGGAGTCATCATCGTCACGCCTGAATACAACTATTCGGTTCCCGGTGTGCTGAAAAATGCGCTGGACTGGCTTTCGCGTCTCCCGACAGCCCCGTTTGCAGGCAAGCCCGTTGCGATCCAGTCGGCGTCCCCTGGCATTTTTGGAGGCGCCCGCGCGCAATACCATTTGCGCCAGAGCCTGGTATTCCTCGATTCGCAGGTGCTGAACAAACCCGAGGTTATGGTAGGCGGAGCCGCAAGCAAGCTAGACGTAGAGGGCAAGAGCGTCACGGACCCGCAGACGCGCGAAATCATCTCCGCTCAACTGAAATCCTTTGCTGCCTTTACCATGCAGCACAAACTGGCAATCAAATAAGCCCGTTGTGGCGGCGAGGCGGCGACAACAAATTCGCCTTACCGGGATACAGCCCACTAGAACCAGGGAGACGCGTTGATGAAGATGCTGATTACAGGCGGTCATGTAGTCACGATGGACCCGGCCATCGGCAATGGCCGCTTCAACTTATTGATCGAGAATGACCTGATTGTCGCTGTAGGACCGCAGGTCCAGGCGAACGATGCTGAACAACTCGACGCTACCGGTTGCATTGTCATTCCGGGGCTCATCAACGCGCACATGCACACGTGGCAGACCGCGCTGCGCGGGGTGGCGGCTAACTGGACATTGCCCACCTATTTCCGTAGCGTCCATGCGGGACTAGCAACGCTGTTCAACCAGGATGACCTTTACATCGGGACGCTCGTGGGTGCGCTCAACCAGCTGAGTCTTGGCACGACCACGCTGGGCGACTGGTGCCACAACAATCCGACGCCCGAACACACGGATCGCGCGATCGACGGACTGCTCGAGTCAGGGATCCGCGCCGTGTATTTTCACGGTTCCCCAAAGCCAGATCCGAAACCTGGGCAGAAGCACTTCAGCGAGATTCCCCATCCACGTAGCGAAATCGAGCGCCTGCTGAAGAACAGGTTCACAAGCCGCGACGCGCGCGTCACGCTCGGCATGGCGATCCTCGGCCCTCATTACTCGACCTATGAGGTAGCCGAGCATGATTTTCTGCTTGCCGCCGAGTACGAACTGATCGCCAGCATGCACTGCGCAGGGCTCGAGCCGAAGACGCCCGATGGTTGGGAACGTCTGGCCGAGCGCGACCTTCTTGGCCCGACCACCAACATCGTCCATGGTAACAATCTGAGCGACGCGCAACTCCGGATGATGATCGGCCGTGGGGTGACCTTCTCTGTCGCGCCCGAGACGGAAATGACTCAGGGACACGGCCATCCGATCACTGGCCGATTGCGTGACGCGGGCGGGGCGCCGTCACTTGGTGTCGATCTCGAGTCAGCCATCGCAGGCGACATGTTCACGGTGGCGCGGGTCGCGTTGGCCTCGCAGCGTGCGTTGGACAATGCGCAGGCTCGGGTCGACAGCGGGCAGTTGCCGAGTCATTCGACGATTTCCACGTCGGACGCACTCAGTTGGATAACGATTCGCGGCGCAGAGGCACTTGGCCTGCAGGATCGAATTGGGTCGCTCACGCCGGGCAAGCAAGCCGATGTCGTGTTGATTCGTGCAGACGGTTTGAGTATGCGACCGGTGCACGACCCTGTTTCGTCAGTGCTAATGCAAGGAAGTGCCGCAAACGTCGACACGGTGTTAGTGGCTGGCGAGTTCAAAAAGCGCGCCGGAAAACTTCTTTACGAGCAGTTGGAGCAACGGCTCGACGAACTGGACGCCTCGGGCAGCCGTATCAACGAGCGTTTCGCGGAACTCGCTACAAGCACGGGTTGAAGCGACGTCCAAAGCGGACCTTTGGTCTGGTCGCTCGACGCTCGCTCATCACCAGTTGCGCATAACGACAGGCAAGGACGCGACGCTGCGCCTGGTGCCATGTCCCGGATTTCGCGAGCCCTCGGAAGTGAAAGCGCAGCACTGGCGCATATGACCAATCACGCAGCCTCCGTCAGCCATCGTTTTTCCAAATCCAGATTCTTCACCCGTTCGATGAGGAACTCTGTGAAAGCCCGAATTTTCGCCGGCTGATACTTACGACTCTGATACGCAAGATTGATCGTGAGTGGCGGCAGCTTCCAGTCCTCAAGAACCGGAATGAGCCTCCCCGAAACGATGTCATCGTAGATGATGTACAAAGGCTGGATGACCATTCCAAGGCCAGCTCGGCCAGCGCCAACGATGACCTGACCTTCGTTCGAATCGAGCACGCTTTCGATCCGGATGTGACGCTCATCTTCGCCCTTGCGCAGGTGAAGCATATAGGGATCTGCTGCGAGGTTATATACCAGCATCTGATGCGTATCGAGATCCTCCGGTGTGCGAGGACGTCCATGCAGTTGCAGATAGCCCGGTGAAGCAGCGATCACTCGCCGTGTTTCGGCGAGCCTCCGCACTGTGATTCCGGAGTCGTGTTCATGCTCCTTGGTACGTATTGCCACATCGATCCCCGCCTCGATGAAATCCTGATACTGATTCGCCGTCACAATCTGCACGGAAAGGTCCGGGTACCTCTTCCTGAGTTCGGGGAGTGCTGGAGCAATATGCATCATCGCGAACGAGACTGAACTCGTTACCCGCAAAACGCCACGAGCGACCACGCATTCGTCGGAGACGATTGATTCTGCCTCTGCCATTTCTGCAAGCATTGCAGAACATCTCTGGTGGTAGTCATGCCCAACATCAGTCAGCCACATCCTCCGGGTAGTCCGCTCTATGAGGCGTGCCCCCAAACGTTCTTCGAGCGCGCTCAGCGTGCGACTTGCCGAAGCGTTCGACATATCGAGTCTATCGGCGGCTTTCGAGAGGCTGCCCAGTTCGCCAGTCAGGACGAACAACTCTATCTCGCTCCACCGATCCGCCATTTTTTGTTCCTCTACAAGGAAAACTGGGATCTGATTATTGCGGAGGGGCAGACAAAGACAAAGCGCGCAGGTGTCCACTTTGAGAAAAGTTCATTTTGGACTTTTTTGAAGGTGCCGCGGCCCAACGCGAGACTGTGCCAGGCATCTCATGGGGATTGGCAAGTACGCATCGCATTCCGACCATCTTCGCGTTCGACCGGGTGCCTCAACTCTCGCGCGCTTGAAGGATGCGGTCGATACGCTGTTGAGACCGGACCAGCGCTTCTTTCGGTTTGATCTCGCCGCGCATCATTCGATGAATCTCTTCGCCGAGGATCGACGTCATTCCTGAAAACTCCGGGATTGGGGGGCGTTGCCAATACTTCAGTTGATCGTTTTGCGCGAGTCTATCTATGATCTCGATGACGCCACTCATGCCTTTGACCTCAGGATCTGCGCTGACACTAAAGCGCGGACTGACCAGACAGCCATTCTGGACGTAATACTTGATCAGCTCGGGGGACGTAAGATATTGGGTAACACGCCACGCCATATCAACACGTTTCGGATCAATGTTCCTGGGGATACCGAGCGCGTATCCGCCCATTGGCGAGATGCATTGTGTTCCCACCGCGCGCGGATGAGGAAGAAAACCGGACCGTTTGTGGGCAGGCGACCCCGAATCAAATTCGAAGCGCGCTGCGCGAACCGACCAGACATATCCGGTCGCAATCTTCCCTTCGGCATAAAGTTGGCCGACGTCGTCCCAAGCGAGGTGCAGCAGGTTTGGTGGTGCGAAATTCTGGAGAGCGAGAAGATACTCTGCCGTCGCAAGACCTTCCGGGCTGTCGATCATGCATGCGATCCGCTCGCCAGAAAGTTGTGAAAGATCGAAATCTCCGTCGATCACCGGCAGATCAAGCGGTGACCTGCCGAAGTCACCCAGTAGTTGTAAGAATGTATGCCCGATGGGGGTTCCACGCGCAGCACAGAAAGCAACCCCAGCGATGTCCGGTCGCCGCTTCTTAAGTAGACGAAGAGCATGCAACGTTTCGTCGACGGTTGTGGGGGGCGCGAGACCGAGAGATTCAAAGATATCTGTCCGATAAAAAAATAGCTCGGCGGTCGGCTCGATTGGAACGCCGTACCGGACTCCATCGTAGCTCGCGGCATTCCAGCTCGCAGGATGGAAGTCGGAGGGGTTCATGTTGCTGCTTTCGAGCAGAGCATCAATCGGCATCAGTACACCCTTCTGCGCATACTCGCCAATCTGTGGCATATCGAAATCGATGATGTCGTAATGAGAGACTGCTCGCTGGGCATCGTTAAGGGTCAGTGTTCGAACATCATCTATCGATGCACAAGTGATCTCAACCTTGCCACCCAACCATTGTTCGAGCTCCTTTTGAGCACGCGCGAGGATGAGAAACGTCGGGTCGTCGGTGAACAAAAAACGCATTGTATTCTTGACCCCGATCCCCTGACGCAGGATTGCGGGCCCTGAGATAATGTTGGCAGCCATATAGGACGCACCGAAATAGTAGCTACTACGTCCCTCGGCATCAGTTGGAAACCCAAAGGTCTGAGCGACTATGTCCTTCATTCGCAGCGCATAGTCGTGAAAGCGGGCGATCATGTCCTCACTGGGATGCAGGGAGAACGATTTCCCGGTCGTAGTGCGCTCCCGCTTGATGATCAGTTCCTCCTCCAACATCTGATCGATCTTTCGCACCGCCGTGCTGTAGGGCATGTTCGCGGCGTGTGCCAGGCTGGTTACTGTCACCAGCTTGTTCTCCAGATGCCTGCGGATTACGAAAAGCAGAATATCCCACGTTGCCTCATTGATCCCTAGACACTCGTTTGACAACGCCCGCGCCTTCTCGGCGAAGGAAATGATCGTCAACAGTTCTTGCTTCGTCACCGCTCTCGCTCCTTGTCTCCATGTGCCTGACTCAACGGCCGGCTTCAGTTTTTTTTGCAGCGACAGAATCGCGTTGACTACCGGAAGGTTGTTTGGCTTCTAGTTTGCTGCCGATGCCCGCGTGCTGCTGATAGGAAGTATATTGTGTTTCTACAAGTGGACCGGCGAACTAAAGGGGCCTCGCCGGAAGCGGGTGACGGCAGGTCTGCCGTATCCTGGAGGGCCCGAGTGGCGGCACGGCGCCTGACCACCCGCATCATAGGCACCGCAGATTCGAATGCCGTGCCGGTTCGCGGCCAAACTAGCGCTCAAGCCCGATGTGACGGAGGCAGCATACGAACCGCTCCTCAGTCGCATCGCCACAATGACTACGTCGTCACGGGTCTTTGCGCGCCCCCGTCCCAGCAATCGTCCGTTCTGACTGATAGAGTCTGTTTCTGGATTCTTTGCGTCGGTGTCTTCGAGAAGTCGTCCACGATGGCGATGAACCGTGGCACCTGGAATCGCGCCATGCGTTTCTCGCACCACGCAACGAACAGCGCGTAGTCAAACGTGGCCGGCTTGCTTTTCAGCTTGAGAAATATTTTCAGGTCTTCGTCGGCGAACTCGTTCACTACGCCAATAAGGCGCTCTCTTCGACATCTGGATGCGAGTTGACGACGTTCTCCACCTCCCAGGCTGACACATTCTTGCCCCTTCGCCGCAGGCTATCTTTCTTTCGAGCAAGGAAGAAGAGGTAACCGTCTTCGTCCTCCCGCCCGAGATCGCCGGTATAAAGCCAACCGTCGCGGATTGTTTCGGCAGTCTTGTCCCGAAGTTGCGCAGCGGCGCCCGGGATCGTCTGGCGGAAGGCAGCCGATTCCAACAGTTGCCCGCAAAGCGCGGCCAGGTTTGACTCCCGCTCTGCCTGAACAAGGTCTACCCATCATCCTACCCATACTACGACTGCAACACCTCATCCAACACAGGAACGCTATCTGCCGACGCGTGTTCGTGCAAGGAACTGTTCGCGGACGCGCGCAAAAAACAGGCGAGTCTTGACGGGTGAGTATTACAGGCGGCGGTCAGCGTGAAACCTCTGCTCCCTTAAGTTCACATCGTGAAACTCGATCACGATCTCCCTTCAGTGAGCCTCGTTCTTCCTGCAACAATTCGCGCAAGATTTTCGTCGACGATCTGTCCTTCTATCCGATCGCGCCGGTGACGAAAAGAAAGGGGCGTATATGAAAATCCTGGTGCCAGTGAAGAGAGTGGTCGATTACAACATGAAAGTCCGGGTGAAGTCGGATGGCACGGGCGTCGACATCGCGAACGTGAAGATGTCGATGAATCCGTTCGACGAAATCGCGGTTGAAGAAGCCGTTCGTCTGCGTGAAGCGGGCGTGGCGACCGAAGTGATCGCCGTGTCGGCCGGCGTGACGCAGGCGCAGGAAACGCTGCGCACGGCGCTCGCGATCGGCGCGGACCGCGCGATCCTGATCGAGTCGAACGAAGAACTGCAGCCGCTGGCGGTGGCCAAGCTGCTGAAGGCGCTGGTCGACAAGGAACAGCCTGGGCTGGTCATCCTCGGCAAGCAGGCCATCGACGACGATTCGAACCAGACCGGCCAGATGCTGGCTGCGCTGGCGAATCTGCCGCAGGCCACGTTCGCTTCGAAGGTTGTCGTTGCAGACGGTAAAGCCACCGTTTCGCGTGAAGTCGATGGCGGCGCGGAAACGCTGTCGCTGAGCCTGCCGGCCGTGATCACGACCGATCTGCGCCTGAACGAGCCGCGCTACGTGACGCTGCCGAACATCATGAAGGCGAAGAAGAAGCCGCTGGAAATCGTCAAGCCGGAAGACCTGGGTGTCGACGTGACGCCGCGCCTGAAGACGCTGAAAGTCGTTGAGCCGCCCAAGCGCTCCGCCGGTGTGAAGGTGCCGGATGTGAAGACGCTGGTCGAGAAGCTGAAGACCGAAGCCAAGGTGCTCTAAGGACAACGCAGGAGACGGACGAAATGACGAATCTGGTAATAGCTGAACACGATAATGCGTCGATCAAGGCCGCGACGCTGAACACGATTGCAGCGGCGCAGAAGATCGGTGGCGATATTCACGTGCTGGTGGCAGGTCACAACGCGCAAGCCGCAGCGGATGCCGCAGCGAAGATTGCAGGTGTTTCGAAGGTCCTGCTGGCCGACGCGCCGCAACTCGAAGCAGGGCTGGCCGAAAACATCGAAGCAACGGTGCTGAACATCGCGAAGGACTACACGCACATCCTCGCGCCGGCGACTGCTTACGGTAAAAACATCGCGCCACGTATCGCCGCGAAGCTCGACGTTGCACAGATCAGCGACATCACGGCTGTAGACAGCGCCGACACGTTCGAGCGCCCGATCTACGCGGGTAACGCCATCGCTACCGTTCAATCGGCTGACCCGATCAAGGTCATCACGGTCCGCACGACGGGTTTCGACCCGGTCGCAGCCGAAGGCGGCAGCGCAACGGTCGAGAAGATCGAAGCCGCAGCGGACAGCGGCCTGTTGCAGTTCGTGAGCCGTGAAGTGACGAAGCTGGACCGTCCGGAACTGACCTCGGCGAAGATCATCGTCTCGGGTGGCCGGGGTCTTGGCAATGGCGAGAACTACACCAAGGTTCTGGAGCCGCTGGCGGACAAGCTGAACGCAGCGCTGGGCGCATCGCGCGCGGCAGTGGATGCGGGCTTCGTGCCGAACGACTATCAGGTCGGCCAGACCGGCAAGATCGTCGCGCCGCAACTGTACGTGGCAGTCGGCATCTCGGGCGCGATCCAGCATCTGGCCGGCATGAAGGACTCGAAGGTCATCGTGGCGATCAACAAGGACCCGGAAGCGCCGATTTTTAGCGTCGCCGATTACGGTCTGGTGGGCGATCTTTTTACTGTTGTGCCAGAACTGACTGCCGAGGTGAACAATCTCACGCTCAAACAGGCCTAAAGAATGTAGCCACCAATCGGCCGCCACTTTCTCGAATCTGCCCAGAGGACCAAACATGCGTCCGATCGTTGATCATAAGCACGGCTTTTCGGCAAAGCGTGGTGCCAGACTAGAACGTTTTCGAACACAGCGCAGCTCACACACCGCCGTTCAACGACCGCGCATGTTCCCCTCAACATGTGGTCAATCGCACAAACACTGGCTAGTCATCAAGCCGGTCACATCGATCAATGTGCCCAAGATAAAAGGCTATTTCACGAACCTGTACAAACGTATTCACACACTGTTGAGAGACATGGTTCTGCACGCAACAATATCTTGGGATCTTTTAATCTCCACCTCAACGCCTTACGGTTTTGCAGAAGCTGCTGGCTGGTCGACTAGTTTCCGCCAGTCTGCGAATCATTCCAGTCGCCATTCGACGCCGGGTTATCAATCAGGAAGATAGGGACTGAGAAAGCGCCGTTACCGCGGCCTCATCGGCGCGCATGCTCGCCGGCAAATCCTCGCGAAGCAGATCGACCCAGGTCTTTATCTTCGCGTCGACATACTGGCGCGACGGATAAAGCACGTAGACATTCAACTCCTGCAATCGAAATTCGGGCAGCAGACGCACCAGAGTACCGTCGCGCAACCCCGGCAACGCACATGGAAGCGGAAGTGGCGCGACGCCACCGCCTCGCCGCAACCACGCGGCAAGCGCTTCAGCCGTATTGGCCTGAAAAGTCGAACCTTCGAAGGTGACCCGTTCGGTAATGCCGCCTCCCGACAGGGTCCAGCAACTCATCGGAAACAACGTGGAATTCAGACGGACGCAATTGTAACGAGCCAGATCGGCGGGCTCACGTGGAAAACCGAGCCGTTCCACGTAGTCCGGCGCAGCACACAGGACGCTGTAGGTCGTGCCCAGTTGATGACCGACGAGTCCCGAATCCTGTAGTGACGACGCGATGACGATCGCCACGTCGTAGCCTTCATCCAGCATATCCGGAACGCGCTGCGCGAGCGTCAGTTCAATCGACACAGCGGGGTAACGCTCCTGATACCGCGAGATAGCCGGGACAATGTAGTGCTGACCGAAGCTGGTCGTCGCATGAATGCGCAAGCGTCCGTGCGCGACAGCGTGCGCATTCGACGCCTCCGCTTCCGATTCGTCGACGCGCACCAGGATGTCTTCACACCGCTGGCGAAACCGCTCGCCAGCTTCGGTCAAGGCGACGCGGCGAGTGGTCCGGTTTAGCAGCCTCGCGCGCAGATGCGATTCGAGCTGCGAGACGGCTCGCGACACATAGCCTGGTGAGAAACCCAACTCTTCTGCCGCGCTACGGAAACTGCCGGTGTCGCATACGCGGACGAATACGCGCATGGTCTGGAATTTGTCCATTCGAGAGCGGCTAGATAACTGCCGACATACCTCCGTCGACGTTGATCGCCGTCCCCGTAATGTACGAAGCGTGGTCCGATGCTAAAAAGCATGCGATGTCGGCGAACTCCCCCGGCTCACCAATTCTTCCAAGCGGAATCTGCCGGTTGCCGATCTGCTGCTGCGCAAAATCCCCTCCGTCGCGCGGCACGTTATGGCCAAGCAGCCGCTGAATCTGGTCGCTCTGAATGAGTCCCACAAGCAGCGCATTGGCCAGCACATTGTGCGGCGCGCCTTCCTTCGAAAGTATTTTTGTCAGCGCCAGTTGCGCGGCCCTCGTCACAGCAGTTGGTGCCGTGCCAGCGGCCGGCGCTTTCGCGAAGGTATTCAGAACGTTGATCACCCTGCCCCATCGCCGCTCGATCATGTCTGGCCACACAAGGCGCGTCATTCGCACGGTTGCCATCAGTTTGACATCGATATCGTGTGACCACATCGCGTCGGTGATGTCGTGAAAGTGGCCCAGTGCGTGGCCGCCGGCGTTATTGATCAGGATGTCCAGTGGCCCGAGCTGCGCCCGTACTGCGTGAAAAGCCGCGTCAATCTGGGTAGGTTGCGTCACGTCGCACACATGCGCCGCAACGCGACGCGGCCCCGCTTTCTCTTTGATCGCCTCGTAGGCTTCGTCTAGTGCCTCACGCCCGCGAGCGACGATCGCGACGTGCGCGCCGCTCGCCGCCAGCCGCAGCGCGGTCGCAAGACCCAGCCCTTTGCTCGCGCCAGTAATCAGCGCGGTACGCCCCTGCAGGTCGATGTTCATCTCAAGGCTACCTGTTCTGGTTGCGTTAGCGACGGAATCGCGAATCCCGGATGACGAGGAGAGCCGCGCATGTCTTAACTACCGCGCCATTGAACACTGAGCGACTTGGCCGAACAAGCGGGCAAGCGGTCCGCATTCGCACTGCGTGTCACATTGTGAACCGATCGTCCCGAACACACCCGTGTCCGCGCCACCCAGATATCAACAAGAGTTCATATCGTGAACTCAGTCATGTCGATCCCGCCTGTGAGACGAAAACGCGTGCCTATACTCCGCAGACATCACTTAAAACCGAAAGCCGGACACAGGATCCGTCACAGTCTGGAGACAACGTGCAAGAGAGTTCGACTACGCAATCAAGAGTTTTTACGTCGGTTGAGCGCCGGGCAGTGCCTCGAACATCCCCGGTCAAGGCGTACAACATCGCTGATCTACGTCTGGCCGCCCGGCGCGCGCTTCCTCGCGGGCTTTTCGAATTCGTCGATCGAGGCACCGAAAACGAATACGCGCTGCGGAGCATGCGCGCCGCCATCGAACGGGTAGGATTCAGGCCTCGCGTGCTCGTCGACGTATCCGCGCGCACGCAAAAGACCTCGTTGTTCGGTATTCCTGCCGACATGCCGCTTGCGGTGGCCCCCACCGGGGCGGCCGGCCTGTTGTGGTTCGACGGCGAAATCGAGATCGCACGCGCGGCGGCACGAGCGAATATCCCGTTCACGCTGTCGACTGCGTCGATCGTCTCGCTCGAACGTGTCGCCGATGAAGCGGGCGGACGGCTGTGGTTCCAGCTTTACATGTTCCCCGATCGGCAGCTCTCCTATGAACTGGTCGACCGCGTGCGCAGCGCTGGCTATGAAGCGCTGATCGTCACCGTCGATACGCCCGTCACACCGAATCGTGAATACAACCGTCACAATGGCTTCACGCTTCCGATGCGCATTAACCGGAGTAACGCACTCGACGTCGCCTGCCATCCGCGCTGGCTCTTCAATGTGTTCGCCCGCTACATGCTGCACTCCGGCATTCCGACGCTGGAGAATTATCCTGAGAGCATGAAGCGTCGGCTGGATCAGGCACCGAGCCCGCTCAAGAACGACTCAGTTAGTTGGGACGATCTGAAGGAATTGCGCAAACGCTGGAATGGTCCGCTGATCGTGAAAGGCATCTTGCGCGCCGATGATGCCCAGCGGGCCCGGGAATGCGGCGCCGATGCGCTCATCGTTTCGAACCACGGGGGCCGCAACCTGGACGCTTCGGTACCGCCGTTCGCCGTGCTACCCGAGATCGTCGACAAGGTCGGCACGAGCATGGACGTAATGATCGACGGTGGATTGCAACGCGGCAGCGACATCGTGAAAGCGCTGGCCATTGGCGCGAAATGCGCTTTTGTCGGCCGCGCGCCGCTGTGGGGTGTTGCAGTCGACGGCGAAGCGGGCGCCTTTCTGGCGCTCGACATCTTACGTACCGAGATCGACCGGGTACTGGCTTTTACGGGCTCTCCTTCCCTGCAGGCGGTTGACCGAAGCCTGCTTCACCTTGACGATACCAACTTCCCCGCGCCGCAATGAAACCGACTCCTTCCCCTTTCCCGCCTGAACTGACCCGCGAAATCGCGACCCTGTACGAGGATTATGCAGCCGTCGTCGATAGCTGCAATCTCGAAGAATGGCCGGGCTATTTCACCGACGATTGCCTGTACCGCGTAATCCCACGCGAAAACTACGACGCCGGCCTGTCGCACGCGACGATTTACTGTGAAGGTATCGGCATGGTACGTGACCGTGCCGCAGCAACACGAGACTGTACGGTCTATGAACCCCGCTACCTCCGCCACTTTCTGAGCGGTGTCCGGATTTCGAAGATCGAATCGGAAGTGATTCATGCCACAGGGTCATTTCTCGTCATCGAATCGGTGTCCGATATGCAACCGTATGTGCTTCTGGTCGGGCAATACGTCGATAGGATCGTCGCCGGACCTGACGGAATGAAGTTCAAGGAACGCTCGTGCGTGTACGACAACTACCGCATTTTCAACTCACTTGTTTTTCCCGTTTGAGAGGCGACAGATGAACATGCAAGCGACAACGGCCACACCGCGCACCTGGCCCGAAGGCGGTATCACCCGCGTTCCCGCGTGGATCTATTCCGACGAAGAAATCTTCCGCAAGGAGCTGACCACATTCTTCTCCGGCGACACGTGGAGCTTCGTTGGACTCGAGTGTGAAATCCCCGATGTCGGCAGCTTCAAGCGCGCGTGGATGGGCGACAAACAGGTTATCGTTGTACGCGACGAGGACGGCATCAACGTCGTCGAGAACCGCTGCGCGCATCGCGGCGGCGCAATTTGCTGGAAAAACAGTGGCGAAGTGAAAGACCTCACCTGCGTCTACCACCAGTGGAATTACAGCCTCAAAGGCGAACTGCGGGGCATCCCACTCAAGCGAGGCGTCCACGGCGCGGGGGGAATGCCCGAAGACTTTGACGCGAGCAAACACAATTTGAGGCGCCTGCGCGTTACCGTACGCGGCGGCGCGGTGTGGGCATCGTTCAGCAACACCGTGCCGGAGTTCGCCGATTATTGCGGTCCGGAACTGCTCAAACGGCTGGACCGTCTGCTATCGGGACGGCCGCTACGGATGCTCGGGGTGTCGCGGCAACTCATTCCTTCAAATTGGAAACTGTACTTCGAAAACACCCGCGATCCGTATCACGGCACCTTGCTGCATACGTTCTTTATCACGTTCGGGCTGTATCGCGCGGATTCGAAACACATCACGTCACCAACCGAAAGCGGCAAGCACTCGTGCAACTATGCGGTACCCGGCGATCGGAGCAAAGGCGAGGACATCACGAACGAACTCACACGGTTTCGGGGCGATCTGCAACTGAACGACATGGAGACAGTGCGTTACTTCGACGAGTACGGCGACGGCGAAATGTCCGCGATGCAGGTCTTTCCAAGCGTATTCGTCCAACAGCATGCCAACATCCTCGCGATGCGCAGCATCGTGCCGAAATCGACCCGCGAAGTGGAAGTAATCTGGACGTACTTCGGCTATGCGGACGACGATGAGCATCTGCAACGCATCCGTCTGAAGCAGTCGAACCTGCTCGGGCCGTCCGGATTCGTATCGATGGACGACAGCGAACTGCTCAAACAGATGCAGAACCAGGTAGCCGGCTATCCGGGCTCGGTCGGCGTCGTCGAAATGGGCGGACATGGCACGGAAACCCAGGTGACCATGGCCACCGAAGTCGGCATCCGTGCGTTTTACGACTATTACCGGCGCGAAATGAGCCTATGAGTCGGACGACCCACCAGACAATCGTGATTGTCGGCACCGGATATGCCGGTTGCAGCGCGGCGCTCGAACTACGCAAGCGAGCCTTCGAAGGGCGCATCGTGATGATCGGCGACGAACCGCATCTGCCGTATGAGCGCCCCTTGCTGTCGAAAGCGGCAATCGTGGGTGTGCCCCCGCTGCTGCATCCGGCGGCACATTACGCGGCGCAGCGTATCGACATACTGGCCGGCACACGCGCGGATCAGCTCAACCTGGACGAGTCGAGTGTGTCGCTGTCTGATGGAACGCCAGTGCGCTACGACGCGCTGTTGCTCGCAACCGGCGGCACCGCACGCAGGTTGAACGTGCCTGGCGCCGAATGCGCAATGACATTGCGAACTTTCGACGACGCATTGCGTTTGCACGAACGCTTGCGTCAACCCGGGCATATGACCATTGTCGGCGGCGGCGTGATCGGACTGGAGATTGCCGCGCTAGCCCGTACGATGGGCTGGTCGGTCATCGTCCTCGAGTCGGATCAACGACTGATGGCCCGTGCCGTATCCACGCATGTCAGCATGTTTGTCGCCGATGTGCACCGTGAGGAAGGCGTCGACATCCGGCTAAACGCACAGCTGATCGCGTTGCGCAACGGAATGAACGGCCGAGTCGAAGTCGTGACGGAATCGGCTGTATTCGCGTCCGACCTGGTGGTGGCCGGCATCGGTATGCAGCCGGATATCGCACTCGCGGCCGATGCTGGAATTGAAACCGACGGGGCGATCGTCGTCGACGAACTCGGGCGAACGTCCTCACATGGCGTATTCGCGACCGGCGACGTCGCAAGTTTCTGGCACGCGCGCTACGGGCGCCGGATGCGGCTCGAAAACTGGCGGCACGCTTCAGCACACTCAACGATCGTCGCGGCCAATATGGTCGGACACCACGTGCGCTATGACGAAGTGCCGTGGTCCTGGACGGACCAGTACGGCATGAACATGCAGATTGTCGGCTTGCCTGCGGACGCTGATCAGACGGTGCTACGTGGTGACCCCGGAGAACGGAAGTTCGTCGCGCTGCATCTGCGCGAAGGGCGTCTTACCGGCGCCACGCTCGTGAATCAGGGTAAGGACATGCGCCCCTGCAAGGCGTTAATCGAATCCGGCGTTACGCTGGACGCAGACCGCTGGCGAGACACATCCCTCGATCTGCGCCGCCTCGCTGCTGATGTAATCGTAGCCCCCAATGTAATTTCCTTGTCCGCATAACGCGCCACCTGGTGTGGCTAATCAGTTTCGGGAGTTCAGGATATGGGTTGGATCAAAGCCATTTGCACGGCCGACATCGCCGCAGGCGAATGCCAGGGCGTCGAATTGAACGGGATCGAGATCGCGATCTACAACGTCGACGGCCGCTTTCATGCGACGTCGAACATCTGCACGCATCAGAAAGCCTATTTGACAGAAGGCTATCTGGACGGCGAATTCATCGAATGCCCCCTGCATCAGGGACGTTTCAACGTCGTCACCGGTGACGCCGACGGTGCGCCCGTCACGCAACCCGTTCGCGTCTTCCCGATCGTCGTCGAAGGCACGGATGTGCTCATCGACGTCGGCAATGAAAGCTGAATACGTGCCTGAAGCCTAGTCGCTCTCCGTGCTTTTCCCGCCCGTGTAGTACGCGGGCCATCTGCGCATCACGACGCCACGATTGCTCGCATACGCAAAGCAGCTATCTACCTTCAGTGGCTTGCCATTGCTGTCCAGCGAGTCAGGCCTCCCCAATCGAGCCATCGTCAGCGATTGATACGCCGCCGTTGCCATCGGAGTCAGGATTTCCATCAGATGCGTGCAGCTTTGCGCGCCGCCCAAACGATTACGCACTTCCCGGCTCCAACCACCGGCGATCCGCAATCCCTTGAGCACCTGCAACGTACCTGTCGCCGATACGCAGTCCGCGTAAGGCGCCGAGTGCGTCGTCGCACTGACGTCAACTACGCACATTTCCTGATCGATCACCAGCTTGACGGTCATATCGTGAATCGGCGCACCTGCCGGCACAACCTTGGTCCCACCAGGCGAGGTGAATTCGTGCGGCTTGCGATCGGTCACTCGGCCTTCGATCTCGAAGAGGCCATCGGCGCGTTTCCACCCGCGCATGTCGATGCGTCGGAAATGCAGCTCTTCGCGCGTCATCGTTTCATCTGTTTCGGTCATATCGGTTATTCCTGTCGCTACAGTTTTCAGTTCGGGTCCAACGCAAAGCGCCCGGCGCGTCTCGTCGCATGTAAGCAATCATGCGACGAGACGCGCTGCTCGACCTCTATTGCAGTTCAGGCCAGAAACGCGGCGGACGTTTCTCGAAGAACGCGCGTTGCGCTTCGTGCGCTTCGTCACTCTCGACGAAATTCGGCGACATCAGATGGGCATGACGGCGTACGTCGCCCGCCATTTCATCGATCTCGACGTCAAACACCGCCTTCAGGATGCGAATGCAGGTCGGACTGCCGTCGAGTACATAACTGCACCACTTCAACACCTCCTGTTCGTGGTCGGCGAGTGGCACGACTGCATTGACGAGCCCCCATTCGAGTGCTGTTTTCGCATCGATCCGACGCCGCGTAAGCCACATCTCGCGCGCACGCTTCGCACCGATCACCCGAATCAGATAGCGCACCATATAACCGTCTGCGGGACTGCCATGGCGAGATCCGATCTGCCCGAATATGGCGTTGTCCGCCGCCACTGTCAGATCACACGTATAGGCAAGATGGTTGCCGCCACCAATCGCATAGCCGCGCACGGCGGCGATCACGGGTTTCGACGAAAAGCGGACGACGTGATTCGGCGGCACGTCGAAAAACCAGTCGGCAGTCGTGCGCTCGCCTTCCCAATTCACGTCGCCGCCCGTCGAAAACGCGCGATCGCCGACGCCTTGCAGCACCACGACGCCCACACCGGGATCGCGGTTAGCCACTTCGACCGCGATCATCAGATCACGCATTGTCTTGTTGGTGAAAGCGTTGAGCACCTTCGGCCGGTTGATCGAAATTCGCGCCACCGACCCACCGATCGAGCGTGTGCAGCGCTCGTAAAGTACATCGCCGAGATTCGGTAAATCGGACGGTGTTTCCCACGACGTAAAAGTGACTTCAGGTTGTTCTTGCATGATGCCCTCAGGAATTCAAAGATGATCTCAATGAGTTGTCCGGCCCTATCGACACAGTTCAGGTGGTGACGAAGCCACCATTGACCGGTAGCGTTTGCCCGGTAATGAATTCGGCTTCATCGCTGACAAGGAAAGTGACCGCGCCCGCAATATCGCGCGGATGCCCAACCCGGCCGACCGGATATGACTTGATAATCTTCGCCATCATTTCCGGCGGCCGGTTCCGGCTTTGCTGCATGCTACCCTGACCGATTTCGTCCGCCGTTTCCGGAATCGTCATTGCGGGCGACACCGCGTTGACCGTCACGCCGTAGCGCCCCACCTCGTGCGCCAGCGATCGTGTCATGCCGAGCACCCCCCCCTTGGCCGCCGAATAGGCAACCTGCTGGCGCTGCCCCACGCGCCCGGCCTCTGACGCGACGCTCACTATCCGCCCGAAATGCCGCTCAAGCATCCCGGGCAACACCAGGCGCGTCAGGACCAGCGGTGCCAGCAGATTCAGGCGAATTTCGAAGTCCATTTGTGCGAGATCTTTCTGTGCAAACTCGATGCTGTGCACCCAACCCGCGTTGTTCACCAGAATCGCGACCTGCTCTTCGCTAGCGAGACGTTGTCCCAATGCCTGCACTTCGCCGACCTCGCTGAGATCGCAGCCCATCACGCGAATCCTGCCCGGGCGAAGTGCCGCAGTCAGTTGCGCCTGCTCGACATCCTTGTCCACGATGATGACCTGCGCGCCGGAATCGGCGAGCTGCAAGCTGATGCCTCGTCCGATATTCGACGCACCGCCCGTCACCACCGCGGTGCGTTGCTTAAGATCGATGTTCAAAACCTGCCTCCTACTATCTTGCCTCGATCAACTTGCGAGGCAACTGTCGATTTCCGATGTCACGCTTTCGAGGGCGCGCCTTACTTGCCGTGCGCCGCGAAGTGCGCGACGCCACTGTCCATTGCGTCCGATTCACTCCGGTATCGATGCTGGACCCATCGCTCCATCCAGAGGCCTTCTTTCAGCGGCACTTCGAGACCCCGGCGCGCGAGCAGCTTCATCGCAGCCAGCGCACGCCCATCGGTCTTTGCGAGTTCGCGGGCAAGTTCAAGCGTCGTTTCAGCGAGTGCACCGGTGGGGGTCGCGATCGAAACAAGTCCAAGCCGCTCCGCCTCGCGTCCGCTCATGCGACGCCCGGTCAACAGGTAAAACAGTCCGCGTGCGAGCCCGATCTTTCGCGGCAGGCGCTGCGAACCACCGCCGCCCGGCAAAAGATTCCGACGAATGTGCTCGTCGCCGATCTGTGCGTCTTCGGCCGCGACAACGAGGTCGCACGACAACGTTAGTTCCAGGCCGCCCGCAAGCGCGAAACCATGCACTTCAGCAATCACGACCTGATCGGCCGCTTCGAGCGTCTCGCACATCTCCTGCAATCGGTCCTGAAAGTGGAGATGCGCGGCGGCGTCGGCGAGCACACCGCTGCTGAGCCACTTCAAATCGGCACCGGCGCAAAACGCCCGGCCCGAGCCACGGATCACGATCACCCGTATGTCCCGATCCGGTGCGGAACACTCGCGCACGGTCGCCAGCAGGTTTTCGAGCGAAGGACCGTCGAGCGCGTTGAGCCGTTCGGGTCGGTTCAAGGTAAGGATGCGAATTCCCGGATGAGAATCGTCGACAAGTAGGGTTGTCATTTAATCCAATATCAGTAGTTAAACGAATTGCCTCTGGCCTCTCGCGGCGGGCACACTTACTCTAGTGGAGGGCTCGCGCCGCGCCTATCGAACGAAGGCTGCCCGGAGCGGAAAGGTTCACCATATGAACAGGGCGCTCGCATGAGCCAGCGGTTGCCATGTCGGGTCGATGGGATTCTCTTTGTCTAACCAGCGGGCAGGTAAGCATGACGAACCAGTCAAACGACAGTAGGCCGACCGGAACTCAGGCCATCGAGCGCGCGATTCTTCTCCTCAAACTCCTCGCCACGCGCGGGCAATTCGGCTGGGGGCTCACCGATCTTGCGCGCCGCTCGAAGCTCGACAAGGCAACTGTGCATCGCATCATCTGCCGGCTCGAAGCTGATCGGCTGGTCCGGCGCGATCCGGTGAAACACCGTTACTTTCCTGGTCCGATGCTAGTCGAACTGAGCCTGTCGGTGATGTCATATCCCACACTGCTCGATGAGGCACGCTCGACCATCCGCCGCCTGGCGCGGTTAAGCGGTGGCGTGTCGTTCTGCTACCTGCGCAGCGGCGATGATTTTGTCGTCGCGGGACGCGTCGATCAGGAAGTGCATCTGGGGATGCTGAACGAGGTGGGCTACCGGCGTCCTCTGCTGATGTCTGCGGGAGGTGTCGCGATGCTGATCGTGATGCCGGAAGCTGAGCGAGAAATAGTCGTCGAAGCGAACCGGCGCGCGATGACGGAGATGGGAATCGCGCAGATCGAGCGCTTCGAGCATATGCTCGGACGATCGCTCAATCTGGGCTATTCGGCGAACCTCGCCGACGTGGCGCCAGGCATCCATTCGTTCGGCGTCGCGATACTGGATTGCGCCGGCGCGCCGGTAGCGTCAATCTCGGTTGCGGGCAATCCCGACCGGTTCCCGGTGGCGTCGGGACAACGCTTCGCCGATCTGTTGACGCTCGAAGCCATTCGACTCGGAGAATTGATGCCAGTGTCGCCGGTGGCACCCACATCACTGATGTCTGTGTCACCGGCGACACTGGTTCAATCGGTCATCGAAAGCGCCGCTGCGGCGGTCTAGCAGACTTCGCGGCGTGGTATCGCGTCATTGACGCGGCCCGCGCAGGTTCACGCGTGCAGAGGAAGATTCTTCAGTGCGTGCACGACAGCGCTAAAGCGTTGCTCGCTGTCGATCTGGCGTAATACGTCCCAAAGCGGATCGAGCGCATCCTGCGACGCCGCGCGAGACGCGCAATCGTTGAATTTCCCGCGCAGGCGTTCCGGCGAAAACCAGCGTGCGGGCTTTCCCTGCGCAAGCGGCACGAATCGCGTGAGGCGCGCGCCGTCTTCGGTTTCCACACTGACTTCTGTCGCGAACTCGTTGTCGTCTTTCCATCGGTCATCGAGTTCCATGGTCACGTTCGGAATCAGCGCCCTTATCCGCGGATCGTTCACGTTCGCGTCGCTGAACGTGGAAAGCCTCACGTCGCCGTAAAGCAGCGCGACGGCCACACAGAAATGCAAGCTGAATTTCGCTTCCAGTGCCGAATCCGGCATCACATGAATCAGTGGCGAGAAAGCCATATCGCAGACACCGACGCGAACCGAGCGGATCGCGCGTCCTTCGAGAATCCGGTGCAGTTGCTCTGCCGCCTCGATGCCTGGATGCGTCGCCCCACATGCGGCATAGGGTTTGAGTGCGAGGCCGTGTTCAGTGAGGATTTCCGGCACGATGCCCATTTCACATAGCGGCTTCGCGTCGAAACCGATGCCGTCGTTGAATACCGCAAGGAAGCCACGTTCGTGTTCGAGCGAATGCTCGCTTGCGGTGAACCCGGAACGCGCGAGCAGCGCGGCAAGCACGCCGTTACGGGCGGCCTGCCCAGCATGCAGCGGCTTGGTCATGCTCCCGAAGTTGGCGCGCAACCCGCTTGCCGACGATGCGGCAATGCCGAATGCCATAACCATCTGCGCTTCGCTAAGCCCGAGCAATCGCCCCGCCGATGCAACCGCCGCCAATGCACCGAACGTACCCGTGGTGTGCCACCCACGTTTGTAGTGCTGCTTATTCAGCGCGCGCCCCAGCTTCCCGAAACATTCGAAGCCGACGATATACGCATCGATCACGTCCCGGCCATTTATATCGACCAATGGCGCAAGCGCAAGCATCGTCGAGACTAGCACGGCGCTCGGATGCGCGTACGCGGGGTGATTGGTATCGTCAAAGTCGAGTGCGTGCGCGATCGTGCCGTTGTAAAGCGCCGCGTCTGAGGGGGACGCGTAACGGCTTGTGCCGACGAGCAAGGACGGCGTCTGCGCGTGAAACGCATCGAACGCCGGTAGCGTAGCGAGCAGTGGCCCGGCGAGCGCTTCCCGGCTGCCCGCCAGCATGCAACCCATGCAGTCGATCAACGCATCCCGCGCCCGTTCACGCGCAAGCGAATCGAACGTATGGCGACCGATAGCGAATTGCGCCATCGCGTAGGTGACATCAAAACTCATCGTCGTTCCTCATGACTTGAAAAGAGCATCGACCGCGACAACACCCTGCCCCTCGGGCAACACAATCAGTGGATTGATTTCAATCTCGAAGGGTGCAGGCGTGGTTGCAAGGAATGCATCCCCAAAGCTCACAGCGGCCTGCACCAGCGCATCGATATCAGCCGCAGGCTTGCCACGAAAACCCGCCAGCAACGTAGACAAGCGCAGTGGCTTCAGCGCCTCACGAACTGCGCAGGTATCGGTTGGCAGTGTCAACCAGCCGACGTCGCCGAACAGTTCGATTGCCGTGCCGCCCAGACCAATTGCCATGACCGGCCCAAAGTCCGGATCGCGCATGGCGGCGAGAATGGCTTCGACACCGTGGGCTGCCATCTGCTGAACGAGCACACCCGCATCTTGCCGTCCAAGCAGCCAGCGAATGCGCTCGGCTTCGACATCGACGGTACCGGGGTCACGTACGTTCAACGCAAGCAGGCCCAGTTCAGTCTTGTGATCGGAGTCTTCGGGCAACGCTTTTACGGCCACCGGAAACACCAACTCCTGGCACGTCGCGCCCGCCGGCATACCAGGTCCGACGATGCGCCACGGCGGTGGTGTACATCCTGCCTGAGCCAGCCAATCGGCCATCTGCGGCCACGACACGGGTAGCGCCAGTGGGGCGGTGTCGCGCAGTTCGCTCTGCACAGTCACCTCAGCACGCCTGCACGCCTGAAAGAGCCAGCCAAGATAACGTGCGGCCTCCGCGGGATCTCGCGCGCAAACGATTCGTTGTGCGCGAAGCACTGCCTGATCGGCAGAGGACAAAGCATCACCAAGAAATGTCGCAATGATGGGCAAATTCGTATCACGCGCGATAGCGCCGAGCAGATCCACACGCTCCATCACGTCGCGCGGGCCCCGATTGGCAACCTGAACAATCAATGCTTCGCTATTGGGATCGCCTGCTATCGCGCGAAGACACGTATCGAAAAGACCCGGATGCGACAGCACCTGTCCGGTCAGATCGGTTGGATTTTCGACACCGCCGAATTCTGGCAATGCGTTCGTCAGTACCTTGACTGTTTCGCGCGTAAAGGTTGCGAGCGCCACGCCGTGTGCGTCGAGATGATCCGCGGTCATCGCTCGCGTGCCGCCGGGGATGCTGAAAACAGACACACCGCCATGCGCACCTCGCGCCGGCGGCAGTGGCGCAATGGCGAGCACTTTCGTCGCTGCGATCAGATCGGTCAGGCTGTCCACCAGCACTGCGCCCGCGCGCCTCAACAGATGTTGATACACGATGCTAGCGGACGCGATCTTGCCTGTGTGCGACGCTGCTGCTTTCGCACCGGCATGCGTGTTGCCCGATTTGAGTGCAACAATACGCATGCCTTTCGCAGTCGCCCGCTCGATTGCATTCAACAGGCGCTTGCCGTCACGCAAACCTTCGATGAACAGCGTCACGACTTCGACGTCATCCTGTTCGATCATCCATTCCAGATAATCAGAAATCGTCAAGACCGTTTCATTGCCGACCGATACGACATATGCGCAGCCAACGCTGTCGTCCTGGAGATGACGAGCTAGCGCACCGGCCATCGCACCACTCTGCGACAGGATCGCGATGGGCGCGTGATGTAGTTGGTCGCGCCGCGCCGCCGACCCGAACGTCAGCAGCAAGCGCGAACGAACCGACCATAACCCCTCACAGTTTGGCCCGACGATCACAACACCGGTCTCTTCTGCCGCGCGTTTGAGGTCGTTTGCGATGGTTTCGCCGTCGTCCGTCTCCTCGAAACCCGAACTCGGAATCACGCACGCGCGAATTCCCTTGGCCGCACACTCGCGCACCGCTTCCGCACATGCACTGGCAGGCAACATGATCATCGCGACATCAGGCACGGCAGGTAACGCGTCGATGCGCGGATAGGCACGCATGCCCTGTACTTCGGCGCGCTTCGGATTGACGGGATAAACCTCGCCGGTAAAGCCCGTCTGACGCAGGATCTGCAACGGCGCGCCAGTCATTTTCTTTGGATCGCCCGACACGCCGATCAGTGCGACCGAGCGTGCGCGAAACAAGGGATCTAGCGGTGAGCGTGTCATATCACCTTCCGTTCGCGCAACGACGCGATCGCGTCCGGCGAGCGCCCGAGCAGTTGCGCAAGCACTTCGTCCGTGTGTTCGCCAAGCATCGGCGGTGGCTTACGAATGTCGCCACCGCAGTCGGAGAAGCGGAACGGCACGCCCAGTTGCGACAGTTTGCCAAGTGCAGCATGTTCGACGGTTTTCACCATGTCTGGCGACGTCGTCTTCAATTCCTCAAACGCGTCGCTGAGTTCGTTGACCGGCGCGCATGGCACATCGGCGGCTTCGAGGATTTCGATCCAGCGCGCGCAGGTCTGCTGACGAAACACGGCAGACAATGCATCGACCATCTCAGCGCGATTGAGGACACGGCTCTGATTGGACGCGAAGCGCTCGTCGACGGCGAGGCTGGAACAGCCAATCGCATCGCACATTGTCCGATATGTTTTGTTAGTCCCCGTCGCGACGACAACGAAACCGTCGCTGGTTGGAAACGCCTGATATGGCACCAGTTGCGGATGGCCCGACCCCAATGGCCGCACATTCGCGCCACCATCCATCACCGCAACCGAGTAGTTGATCAGCAGACTCATCGTCGCATCGAGCAACGAGACGCTGACCTCCTGCCCACGTCCGGTCCGCTCACGATCGAACAACGCGGCGAGCAACCCGGCGACAAGATAGATGCCGCCGCCGAAATCCGCGATCGATGCTCCCGGCCTCAACGGCTCATCGCTATTAACCGCCCCTGTGATACGCATCACGCCCGAACGCGCCTGCACCGCGATGTCCATACCGGCTTTTTCCGAGAGTTCGCCGCTTGCCCCGTATGCGGAAATGTTCGCGTAGATCAGTTTCGGATTGAAGCGTTTCAGGCTTTCGTAGTCGAGGCCGAGACGCTGTGTCACGCCGGGGCGGAAATTCTGCACGACTACGTCCGCCCATGCCGCGAGTTCCTCGCACAGCTTGCGACCGTCTTCACTTTTCATTTCGATCGCCACACTACGCTTGTTGCGGTTGACCGCGAGGAAGTAGTCGCCACCGACACGTGGGATATCGCTATGGAATTTCTCGCTGACATTCATGTAGCGGGTCGCGTCGCCCCGTTCGGGTTTTTCGATCTTGACGATGTCGGCACCGAGATCGCCAAGCACCATCGTGCAATAGGGTCCCGCGACACCGTGCGTCAGATCGAGTACCTTAATTCCTTCAAGAGGTCTACGCATCGTTGCTTCCTTAGCATGTGAGCGTGATATCGCGCGACGGCAGTCGCACGGTTGCTTCACCACGGCAATTGCGCTCGCCGCGCTGGTTTTCGCCCCACCAGCTCACGTCGATCAATGCTTCGCCACCTTCCACTGAACTCGTCTTGCGCTTGCCGGTGATTTCGCCTGTCAGGCGCGTCAGATCACCGACCAGATTCGGCTTTGTCACGCGCCCGTCAAGACGGCGGACAAAGCCGCGGTCGCCGCACCAGTTGGTAAGCAGATGCCCAGCCCAGCTGATGCGCTGCCAACCCTGGTCGTAGGCGCCAGGCATGCCGATCTCGTGCGCAATCTCGACGTCGAAGTGACCTGCGGCCGGGTGCATGGGGACGTTACGCGCCGGCGAGTAGTACACGTTGCGCGGATGGCGGTCGCGATCGGCAAACGCCAGCTTCATCACGTTGTAGACCGTGCGCCGCCCTGAATAGAATCCGACAATATCGACCAGCGTGAGCGGGCCTTTCAGCACGGTCGGCAGTTGGTCGCCGATCTGCACATCTTCCCAGTACAGCGTGTCGTTGCCGCGGCGGTACTCGTTGCGATAACCGTTGGCGATGGCCTCAATTTCGTCGTCCGTATAACGGTAGGGCGGCGGAAGCTCCTTCTTGTCATCGACCGCAAATTTGAAGCCCCCGCCACTGCGTTTGCGAGGCACGCGGTAGATGTCACCCTCGTATCGCGTCACGAGCTGATTGTGCTGGTTTGTATACAGCACTTCTCCTACCTGATTGACGTACCGGGCAATGTTCGATCCTTCCTTGATCTGCACATCGATCAGCCGCGCACGTGCCGTGATCGTGTCGCCTGCCTTGACCGGAAGAAAATGCTCAAAGCGTGAACCCGCGAAAATCCATTGAATGCCAGGCAAGCCGGGCGCGACGATGCCACTGTCGATCGTGTACAGGAATGTCGGCGGTGCGACTACCGTTCCCCACGTACTGCGTTTTGCATAGTCGGACTCGGAGAAAAGCGGATTGTCGTCGCCGACGCTGTAGCGCGCCCAGCGCCGGATATCGTGAACCGACAACGGCTCGTAAATCGCCGGCGTATGCACGTCGCGCCGTAGCCAGACGCCGATCAGCTTGCGGGCGTCTTCAATCTGATCGTCGGTAAGGCTCGGAGAATCCTCGCCGCTTCGTATCATGCGTGGCGCTGCTTTCTTCGAGGCATCATGCGTGATGTCGTCGGTTTTCATTTACCATGCCTTTTCTATTTATTACGTCATGCAAAATATAATGATCGGACCTTCTTTGAATCGACGGTCCATCTGCTTGTCGGCCTGGAGTGCGACAGATGGTGCGCATTTTCAGCGTTTGCGTCGCTCGTACTCGATCGTTTCGAGCAGGAATGGCGCGGCAACACTCGCGTTGATTTTGCAATCAAGCAGGATTGGGCCAGATTGGCTCGCAAGCAGCGGCTCGAGCGCGCGTAATTCGTCGAGTGTGCGTACCGTTTCAGCCTGAAAACCGACCGCCTGCGCAATGGGGGCGAAATCGAGATCGGCAAACACCGATTTCGCAACCGGCATTGAACGCATCTTCAGATAGTGCAGTTCGGCGCCGTACGCACCGTCGTTCATGACAACGATGATGAGCGGAATATCCTCGCGTACTGCTGTCTCGAGTTCGCCAAGCGTCATCAGGAAACTGCCGTCGCCGACAAACAGCACGGTCGGCTGATC
The DNA here is from genome assembly GCF_900116445.1 of Paraburkholderia aspalathi. Taxonomy (GTDB): domain Bacteria; phylum Pseudomonadota; class Gammaproteobacteria; order Burkholderiales; family Burkholderiaceae; genus Paraburkholderia; species Paraburkholderia aspalathi. The sequence continues at coordinate 156,764 of NZ_FPBH01000009.1, read as the reverse complement.
GACACGCGCACACGCAAAACCGAGTGCCGTTCCAAAACCCATGCCAATCGACGAGAAATCTCCAGCATGTTTGATGTGTGCCGGCCCCGGCACAGAGATATAAGGCGCGATCTGCAGAAAGTTGCCAGAGTCGTACACGATATTGCGTTCCGTTGGCAACAAGCGGTCGAGTTCCAATGCCAGCGAACGCGGGTCCATCGTGCGCGGAGTGTTAGCAGGTTCGAATTCGCTTTGCAGCTTGAAGTCGGCGAGCCACTGCCGGTTCGCCGCGCCATGCAGTGGCTTCTGATCGGCGCTACGAGGCGGCAGGACTTCAAAAAGCTGTTCGGCAGCCTGTTTCACGTCCGCGACAACCGCGACGTCCGCGTGGAACCAGCGTCCAATGTTTTCCCGATGCGTGTCCACGTGAATCAACGGCACGTCATTTGGCAGCGACGTGCCAAAGCTCGTCGTGCGCTGATTCAAGCCGGCGCCAAATGCGACGATGCAATCAGCCTGATCGATCAGCCGTCGTCCGCCGGCATGGGAAAACGAACCGATAATGCCGACGTCGAACGCATAGCCGCGGAACATGTCCTTGGCCTTGAACGTCGTGCCGGTGCATGCGCCGACCTTGTCGGCGAGCCGGATCAACGCGTCCCGCGCGCCGGCGCGATGCGCGCCGAGCCCCGCGACGAACACCGGGTGCTGGCTACGTTTGAGAATATCCGCGGCAGCGTCGATAGCAGCGGCACGCGTGGGCTTTGGTGCACTGCCGGCGACAGATCCGCGCGGCGCCGTTTCGACATCCTCGACCGCGCCATATTGCACATTCATAGGCAGCAGCAGCGCGACCGCGCCATATGCGGTGGCAGCAAGCGCGGTGGCCAATGCCTGACGCGCACCACCGGATTCAGTCGCGACAATCGTCTTGACGCCCGCCGCGTTCAACACGGCGGTGCTATTGAACCCTTTGCTATCTGGTCCGTATCCGGACGGCGGCGCCCAGGCCACCGAGGCTTCGCCAAGCACGATCAGCACGCGTGATCCACTGCGCTGCGCATAGGTTACGCCGTGCAACCCGTTTGCGGTGGCGGGTCCGCGCCCCAGTATCACGATCCCCGTTTCGCCCGTGGCGGCCGCATAACCCTCGGCCATCGCGACGGCGTTGTTCTCATGGCGTGCGCCGTAAAAACGAACCCCCATTCCGTCGAGGGTCGCCACCAGCAAGGCGGTATCGTCGCTCATCAGACCGAATACTGACGTCACGCCGGCGTTCTTAATGTCGATCGCCAGCCACTCGTATGCCGGTCTCTGGATTACGGATGATGTCACGCGTTGTCTCCCTGGTTCGTTGAATCGAAAGACTACCTCCGGTGGGCCACCGCAACGGCGCGTTGCCGACCGTCCGGTTCACGATATGAACCACCCCTCGCGGAACGCAGAGAAACCGCTTGTTTCACCATCTGAACCGCGTGGCCGTCGGCCGACACTGCGCGCCTGCCGACCTTCATATAGTTGGAACTCCTTTGTTCTGTTCACGGAAAACTAATGACACAGCAGTGCAACGCGTCGCACGGCGATCAGCCGGCGGGACCGCTCGCCGGCATCAAGGTGGTCGAAATTGCGTCGATCGTGCTCGGACCGCTCGCCGCCCAATATCTCGGCGACATGGGCGCCGACGTCATCAAGATCGAACCACCCGAAGGCGACCTGACGCGTTCGCTCGGGCCGCAGCGCAATAAGGGCATGTCGGCGGTATTCATCAATTGCAATCGCAACAAGCGCAGCGTCGTGCTCGACCTCCGCATCGAGGCTGATCAGCGCAAACTGCATCAGATCGTCGCCAGTTGCGATGTCGTCGTTCATTCGATCCGCACCCAGGCGGCACGACGGATGGGCATCAGCTATGAGGCGCTCTCGCGTCTCAATCACCGGCTGATTTATTGCCATCTCAAGGGTTTCTCCGACGAGGGCGTCTACGCCGGCAAACCCGCTTACGACGATGTCATCCAGGCGCTGTCCGGCATCGCGTCGCTGCAGACTTCGATCGTCGGCGAGCCTCGTTACGTACCGACCATCTTCGCCGACAAGGTCAGTTCGCTGCATGCAGCCTATGCGGTGATGCTTGGCCTCTACCATCGCAGCAACACAGGTCTCGGTCAGCAGATTACCGTGCCCATGTTCGAGGCGATTGCGGCTTTCAACGCAGTCGAACATCTATGGGGTGCGACGTTCGAACCACCCATTTCGTCGATGGGGTACGAGACGATCGTGAAGGCAGCGCGCCGCCCTTATGCGACAAAAGACGGTCACATAGCGTTCCTGCCCTATACCGACGCACACTGGCAACGTTTTTTCGAAGCGACGGGTGCACTTGAGTTGATCGAGGACGAGCGCTTCTGCAACTACCCCGCCCGGCAAAAGCACTTTCAGGCCGTATGGTTACACGTCACGGAGCAGCTCGCGCTGAAGACGAACGCGGAATGGATGAGCCTGTTCGGCAACGACATGCCGATCGCGGTCGTCAACACACTTGATGACCTTCTTAAAGATCCGCATCTCGAGAGTGTCGGCTTCTGGGAATTCCGCGAGCATCCGAGCGAAGGGCTCTTGCGTTTTGCACGCAGCCCGTTCGAGATGGACGATTGCCCGCCGTCAATCCGTCGTCTGCCCCCGACGCTCGGCCAGCACACAACTGAAGTGTTCGACGAATTTGGCGTCGAAACAGTTGCCAGCAATCAGGGCGGCGCGGCAGCGCTGGCACAACCTTGAGCGGAGAAAGCCACGCCCACTCTGTGCAACGTATTGCCGGTGATCATATGACAACCGGCCACTGGAATATCGTCCGGTTTGACCTGCCGTTGGACTCGAGCTTCGACCGTTTGCTCGACGAAGCGCCCAGCGTGCGCGTCAGGATATGTGACCCGCACGGGGATGAACGGACGACGCAGGCGGTGCTCAGTGCGCTATCCATCGCGCACGGCTATCACGTTTCGTCGGCGAAAGACGAACTTCCCGCACGCTGGTTCGTCACTGAAGCGCTGCTTGAACGCTGTCCGCAGTTGCTATGGGTCACCACGTATGGCGCTGGCTACGATACCGTCGACGTCAACGCCTGCACGCGCGCGGGCGTCTGCGTCGTCAATCAGGCTGGCAGCAACGCGGTAGCCGTAGCGGAGCATACATTTGGATGCCTGTTGGCGCTGACTCGCCGGATTGTCGAATGCAATCAGCAATTGCGTCTCGGTGGTCACTTTTCCAGACACGACTTTATCGGGCGGGACCTAAGTGGACTCACGCTGGGCATTGTGGGTATCGGACATGTCGGGAAACGGGTGGCGGCACTGGCACGCGCTTTCGGCATGAACGTGATCGCAGCTGATCCGCTCGTCGACGAAGCAACGATCCGTGCGCGCGGTGCCAAGCCGGCTTCTCTGGAGACGCTGCTGGGCCTCGCCGACGTCGTGTCGCTACATTGCCCGCTCAATGCCGGAACGGCTGGGCTTATCGATCGCGCGGCATTCGAACGCATGAAGCCCGGTTCACTTTTTATCAGCACTGCACGCGGCGGTGTGCATGACGAAGCTGCTCTGTACGACGCGCTGCAACAGGGCCATCTGGCCGGCGCGGCGCTCGACGTGTGGTCGAGCGAACCGCCGGCCCCGGATCATCCATTGCTTAGCCTCTCCAATGTCGTCGCCACTTATCACATTGCCGGCGTCACGACGGGTGCGCGGCAGGCAATGGCGTCGACGGCGGCCGGACAGATTGTTCAGTTGACGCAGGCGGAGCCGCCAGCAAACCTCGTCAACCGCGAAGTATGGCCCGCCTGTGCACGCCGCATCGATCTTGCCCGCCAGAGCCTGGGTCGTGCGTGAACGACAGGACGGTCCGGTTCATATTGTGAGCCGGTGCGCGGCCCGGCATGCCGCAACGCCTTGTGTTCGCATACGTCGGCGTATTCAATGGTGACTCGCTATCAGGACATCGAAGGAACGTTCAGTCGATGCCGATCTTAAGGTGCACCCAGCAACAAACCCCTCGCACCACCATGGAGACACGAGTGACCGATCAATCCGCCCCGTTTGCCAGTCCGCAATTCATCAATCCCGACACGCCCAGACTTCTGCTGATCGATGGCCAATGGCGACCGTCCGCTAGCGGCAAAACCTTCTCCACATCGGACCCCTCCACCGGCCGAATCGTCGCGTCGATTGCGGAAGGCAGTGAACGCGATGTAGACATGGCGGTGGCCGCCGCGCGACGCGCATTCGAAGGCGCCTGGCGCAAGTTCAAACCGTTCGAACGCCAGCGGTTGTTGCTGCGACTGGCCGATCTCGTCGACGAGCACTTTGAAGAACTGGCAACTATTGAAACCATCGACATGGGCGCGCCGATCACTCGCACCCGCGGTGGCCGTCAACGCGTCGTGGGCCTGATCCGGTTCTACGCCGGTCTTGCCACAGCGATTCATGGCGAAACGATCGAAAACTCGATCGCTGGCGAAGTGTTTTCGTACACCCTGAAAGAACCCGTCGGCGTCGTCGGCGCAATCGTGCCCTGGAACAGTCCAATCGGCCTCGGCATCTGGAAAATCGCGCCTGCACTGGCAACCGGCTGTACGGTTGTTCTAAAGCCCGCTGAGCAGGCCTCACTGTCGTTACTACGCCTGGGTGAACTGATCTGTGAAGCGGGCTTCCCCGACGGGGTGTTCAACGTCGTGACGGGATTCGGCAACGTCGGCGCTGCGCTTTCCGCGCATCCGGACGTGAACAAGATTACGTTTACCGGATCGACCGAAACAGGCCAGGCGATCATTCGCGCATCCGCCGGCAATGTCAAACGCTTGTCTCTGGAATTAGGAGGTAAATCACCCGATATCGTATTCGCCGATGCCGATATCGAAGCGGCCGCGTTAGGCGCTGCAAACGCGGTTTTCGTCAATAGCGGGCAGATGTGCATCGCCGGCTCACGCCTCTACGTCGAACACGGCATCTACGATGAATTCGTTGCCCGCGTCGCCGAATACGGCGCAAACATGCGCGTCGGGGCGCCACTCGATCCAGACACACAGATGGGACCACTCGTGTCGGGCGAACAATTGGACCGCGTGACCGGCTATATGGCCGCTGGCGTGCGAGAAGGAGCAAGGGCCGTCACCGGAGGCGCCCGTTTGCACGGTGCGGCGTGGTCTCAGGGCTTTTTCGTACCGCCAACAGTGTTTGCGGGCGTCAAGGACAGCATGTCGATCGCACGTGAAGAGATCTTCGGGCCAGTGATCAGCGCAATGCCGTTTACCGATATCGACGATGTCATTCACCGCGCCAACGATACAGCATTCGGTCTCGGCAGTGGCGTCTGGACGCGCGATGTCGGCAAGGCGCATCGCGTATCGGCAGCGATCCAGTCGGGCACTGTATGGGTGAACTGCTATTTGCCGCTGGACCCAGCCGTACCGTTCGGCGGCTACAAGATGAGCGGCTACGGTCGAGAGTCGGGCATCCATCATGTCGACGAGTTTCTCAACGTCAAGTCGGTCTTTCTCAAGACCGCATAATCAAAAGGAGACCAGTATGCGATTTTCCAGAAGGACGGTCATCGTAACGGGTGCCGCTTCCGGCTATGGCGCAGGTATTGCCGCGCGGTTCGCCGGCGAAGGCGCCAACGTCGTCGTAGCGGATCTGAACGCCGACAATGGACTACGGGTAACGGAATCGATCCAGTCAGACGGCGGCAATGCGACCTTTGTGCGCGCTGACGTGTCAAACATGAATGACGTCACAGCATTGCTGTCGAAGTCGCTTGACGCATATGGCAGCGTACACGCCGTCATCAACAACGCAGGTACCACACATCGAAGAAAGCCCCTTTGTGATGTCACCGAAGAGGAGTTCGACAGGCTGTTTTCGGTCAACGTAAAGAGCCTGCTTATTTCCGCAAAGGTGATGGTGCCGTATTTCCGTAGCGTAAAGGCCGGCGTATTCGTCAACGTCGCCTCGATCGTTTCATTCCGGCCGCCGCCTGGTCTTGCCTGGTATGCAGGCAGCAAGGCAGCGGTAGTCAATATAAGCCGCGCAATGGCCGCTGAACTGGGTCCTGACAACATACGCGTGAATTGCGTAAATCCCGCCGTCGGCGACACAGGCCTGCTGGCAGAGTTCATGGGGGAGCCAGATACGCCTGAGCTCCGGACAAAATACGCGTCGATGATTCCACTCGGCCGCTTCACCACACCGGATGACGTAGCCGGCGCTTGCCTCTACCTGGCATCGGACGACGCCAGATTCGTCACCGGCACTTCGATCGACGTCGACGGCGGTCGATCCGTATGAGCGGCGTGCGATCAAGATGTCCCACGAACATTGGACAAGAGACCAATATGAATAAACGTAGATTCACCGGCATTTCAACACTGGTAATCGCGCTGCTATGTGTCGCCGCGCCTCCCGAAACCCGCGCCGACGATAGCGCCAGCGCAGCGGCTGTCACAACGTCGAACGCCGCATCGTCACCGCAGCAGATTCGTCGTGCGCAGCGCAAGGCAGCACGAGCTAAAAAGAAAGCCCAACTGGAAGCGGAAAGGCAGAGGTTGCAGAAAAATGGCTATCAGGCGAGCGATCAGGACGTCGACACACCCAAAGCAATTCAGGACGCGCAAAACAACGCAGCAGCAAAAGTAGACGCCAAACGCAAAGCCGCTTCTGGCGCCGAAGTGAACCGCTAACCTCACCGGCTCGTCTCATTGCTCACTGAAGATGAAGAAGGCCTTCTGCATGACCTGAGAAGGCCTCCTCTTATGATCATCACACCAGGCACGTGATTCTAGAAGCGCGATAGAATCCCGACGCCAAGCGTCTGACCACTCGATAGTCCCGTGAAATGATCGTACGCGTACGCCGCATAGATTTCAGTACGCACCGAAAGCGGATAGTCATACATCAATGCGGCGATGTTGCGTGTCTTACCCTGCCCGACAGTTCCTTGCGAATTTTCTGAATACACATATGACCCTTTGACTGTCCCCACTCCCACCGGGATCGTAAAGCCGACCTGGCCCGTGTTATTCGACATGCCGCCCAACTTGACGTTGTCCTTCAGATACAGATATTCACCATAGAGTTTGAACAGCGAGAAGTCGTACGCAACGTTGACCTCAGCAACCGACTGGCTGGTCAAGCCGGCAACGGACGCACCAAGATCATCTGCGGTCAGGTTGTACTTGATCGTTTGATAGACGATGCTGGATGAGAAACGCCCGTTGTAGTACGCAGCACTGAGCGACCATTTGTTCTGCCCTGCTTCGCCCGCTGCGCCGCCGAACGCGTACAACGCGGAGCCGACAAAGCCCTTGAGATTCGGACTTACATAGCGCACCGCGTTGTTCCAGTCCGAGTCGCCTAAAACGGTCTGGTTTCCGACGCCATTGAATACCCGGGTAATCATTGGCGAAAAGACTGTTGAGTCTCCCATTGGATTGAACGACACGCTGTTGTAGTTGATAAGCGTGGCCATCCGTCCGGCCGTGACTGTCCCCCACGGCGCCTCGATACCCGCGTAGGAGTTGCGTGAGAAGAACGAGTCACCGTTATAGCGTCCATATGCGCCGCTCGTCATACGGAGAAACGCCTGCAGCGTGAAGATCGCGTAGTACCCGCTGCCCAGGTCTTCACGACCTTTGAACCCGAGAAATGCAGGGGAGTCGCCAGAGTTGCCAAGCACGACGGCCGTTTTTCCACCGAGCGGCTTCTGCATACCCACCCATTCGTCAGCAGCACCATATAGTGTCACGCTGGATTGCGCAGCGGCAGGAGAAGCAATGCATAACTCGCAGAACGCCAGTGCGCCGGCCGTGTAAAGAATCGACTTTTTCATACGTCTCCAAAGTTGTTTTTTAGTCGTCATTGGTGGCTCGACTGAGCACTCGCGAACGATGATCAACCGAAAAGACGCTGCGAAAACATCGACTCCATCAAGATTTCACACAATGTGAACCGTTGCATCTAAGCGCGAAAATATGCGAGTTTTATAAAAAAATCGAAGAAGAGACCTGCTTACCGTATTTGTTGACTGATGCAGTGACGGCAAGCCGACCAGACGCGATCCATACGAGTCGATCGCTCAGACGGTCCACTATGTAGATAGTTTTGCAGTGCGACCGTTCTCGCCGGTTGAATGCCGCGCAATGATCTTCCCTGAACGTGCCGTCATAGCGGAACGTCAGGCCGGTGGATTCGGGAATGAACCTGCCGTCGCTTATAAAAAACACATTGGAGAAGGCTTTGAAGTCAATCAACCCAGCGCAATCGTCGAGTACGCTAACCATTTGGTTATGTCTGATTGTCGCGTTACTGGAAGGTCTCGACCTGCAGGCACCCGGTATTGCTGGAGCGCGAATGGCGCGCGAATTTGGACTCGACCACGCTCACCTGGGCCTGGCATTCAGCTTCGGCTCGTTGGGTTTGCTTCCGGCTTCGGCCATTGGTGGCCGTCTATCTGACCTGTTCGGGCGAAAGCGCGTGCTGATGGGATCGGTCGTGTTGTTTGGTGTCTTCTCGCTCGCCACGACGCAGGTGGACGGATTCAATTCGCTGCTTGTTGCACGCCTGTTGACCGGTTTAGGACTTGGTGCTGCAATGCCGAATCTGATTGCCTTGAGTTCGGAGGCATCTCGCCCCAATCGACGCAACCTCGCGGTGGGCGTGATGTATTGTGGCATGCCCTTCGGCGCATCGCTTGCCGCATTGATCGGTGTGTTATGGCCAGATTCCTCGGGCTGGCGACAACTGTTCTACATAGGTGGCTTTGGTCCGTTGCTGGTTCTTCCACTCCTTGGACTATTCCTTAAGGAATCCAATTATTTCATCGCTGGACAAACGACGATTTCGTCAGGCAAAGCCAACAAACCCGGCATTTTTTTCGCGCTGTTTCGCGATGGCCGCGCCGCCGCCACCGCGTCGCTTTGGGTCAGCTATCTTGGAACCGTCATCATCCTGTATTTTCTTCTCAACTGGTTACCGTCCATGCTGCTAAGCCGCGGCTTGACGGCCAGCGAGGCAAGCACGGTGCAGATGGTCTATAACTTCGGCGGAGGCATCGGGTCCATTCTGATTACATCGATGATGGATCGCATCGGCCGCACACCAACTGTCACGATCATGTATGCCGGGATGGTTGTTGCTTTAGTGTTGCTGGGTACCACGAGCGGAAGCATGGTGCTGGTCTGCGGCGGATTTGTCGCGGGAATTTGCCTGCTCGGCGGACAATCTGCGCTCTACTCTATCGCTAGCTCTGTCTATCCAACCGAGGTTCGAGGGACAGGCGTTGGCGCGGCGGTCGCCATCGGTCGCGTGGGCGCGATTATTGGTCCGCTCGGCGCAGGCCAGTTACTAAGCGCCGGGCACAGCGAAACAACGCTGCTATTTGCGAGTATTCCGTTAATCGCCGTATCGGCTGTGGCTGCGTTACTCGTCGTAGCGCGATTTCAGATGGAAAGCTGCGAGGCGATCGTGCAATAGCGTCAATTCCCGAGGAGAGACGTCTATGTTTAAAGTCGCGTCAACGCTCACTCCTCGCGCAATACGGGACGGGCGGACTGCGATGAGCAAGGGACAGAGCCACCATTGCTGTTTATAGCCCCTTGGCGGGCCGTGACGCGCGCTTCCGCGGCCTGCACATTGTCTGGGTAAGCGTAAGGATCAGCGGTGGCCGGGTTGTAGCCGGCCTGCTCAATTTGAATCAGCCGCGACTTCACTTCTGCCCGCGTCAACGATGAAGCTGTTTGAGCGGAGGACACGACGGGAATGGCAAGCAGCGTAAGTATGACGGCGGCTGCCTGAATGGTTGCGTTCATGCTGGATACCTCGATGAAACGTGATCGTTCTGATGAATCACCCGTGGCAATTCATAGCGCAAGTCTAATGGCCATTTTCCTACGGGTAAACGCTTCTTTTGAACAGTCACTGTTGCCTCTCACACACTAATGATCTGCAGTGGACGGTCGGACTCGGAAGCTGATCGACATGATTGAGATCGACCTACCCCTTTGATCCGTTGAAACAGTAGCTACGCAAGGGCTACGACGAGTCGAACGCACTCGCCGATATCGCGCGCTTCGTGACATCAGACCAGGCATCCCATAGTGCTGGCACGGCAACCGACGTCGAGGCAGATATATCCGCCGTCACCTGACGGCAGTCGTAAAGCGAAACCGCATCGATGTTGGGCGCCCGCGGTGTGCGCGAAGTCCACGATATGAATGAATAGCCGTCGAGGCCTATCGTCTTTCTGGGTTGCGTTGCGCAGAATTCATGCTGACGTTTCGCGATGACAGTGCTCGCCGCGACACGCTGTTTCGAAAAGGCCCAAGCACCCACAAAGGAGATGGTAATGGACGGCAAGGCTGTAGACGAGGCAATCGCCAGTGGAACAACATACGGCAACCCTGAAACCGAACATGCACTGTTCGCACAACTGCGCAGTGAAGATCCAGTCCATTGGACTGAACCAGACGGATACAAGCCGTTCTGGACCGTTACCCGCCATGCAGACGTCGTTGCGGTTCAGCGCGCGCACGAACAGTTCATCAATGCGCCTCGCCAGCATCTTGTCAGTCTCGACTTCGAAGCCCTCGTCAAGCAGGCGATGGGTGGACGCAAGCACCTAACCAAGTCGATGCATTTGATGGACGGCGAGCAGCACACAGCATATCGGGAAATCACAGCGAACTGGTTCTTTCCGCAGCAGGTCAAGCTGCTTGACAAAAGCATTTCGGCGCTGGCCCGTCGCGCGATCGACGACCTCGAGCGTAAGGCACCCGAGTGCGACTTTTATCGCGACATCGCGGTATGGTACCCGTTGCGCGTGATCATGCTCATCCTCGGGTTGCCCGATAGCGACGCACCTCTGCTTCAGCGCCTGACCAGCTCGTATTTCGGCGGTTCAGACCCTGAGATGCAGACCGCCGGCGATGTGATCGACGCGGCGCTCGCGCTACGCCAATACTTCGACGTGGTCGCCGCCGACAGGCGCGCGCATCCGACCGACGACGTGTCAAGCCTCATTGCGAACGGCACAGTTAATGGACGGCCTCTCGAACAATACGAAAGCGCCTCCTACTACGTTGCGCTGGCGACCGCAGGCCACGACACCACTAGCGCGTGCATCGCCGGCGGCGTACTCGCGCTGATCCAGAATCCCGATCAGTGGCAAAAGCTAAAGGAAAATCCCTCGCTGATTCCCACCGCCGTTGACGAGATCATCCGCTGGGTTTCGCCAATCAAGCACTTCTTCCGCACTGCGACCCAGGATTGCGAGGTCGGCGAAACGCCGGTCAAGGCAGGCGATAGCCTGATGATGGTCTACACGTCGGCGAATCGTGATGAATTAGCATTCGATCAGCCGTTCAGTTTTCGAGTCGATCGCAAGCCAAATCGCCATGTCGGCTTCGGCTACGGTGTGCATATGTGTCTCGGGATGATGCTGGCCAAGTTCGAGATCCAGATCCTGCTACGCGAAATGTTGACGCGCATCGACAGCCTCGAACTGAACGGGACGCCGGCGTGGGTGGAAAGCGGCTTCATCAGCGGCCTGAAGCGCTTACCGATCTCATTCCAGATGAAGCAGTCACAAGCGGCACTCGCCGAGTAACTGCTGCTTTGCGCTGCGTTGGCGCTCAACCGCACGCCAACGCACGATTGGGTCCCGAGAAAACCTTTCAGTCCACGCGAACGGTTCTGGCCGTTGTCGAAACGCTTCGAAGCCGATTAGCTTGGCGACGTACCTATTCGCAACCCCGGCGGCGATGGCGCCGATTTTTGGCGACAACAAACACGAGCTTCGTCGGACGAAAACGGCCGACCTTCAGCCCCCCGCCGAATTTACCTTTTCAAACATGGCCTACATATGGGGTAGACAGCCGACTCCAACAGTTGCCCGCAAAGCAGCGCCAAGTTTGACTCCCGCTCTGCCCGACCAGTGCGTACCCATCATCCTATCCATACTGCAAGATCAATCGCCACAACAAATCAGCAAAAGGCGCGCGTCGTGCTTCCGACATTGTTCATTGCAGTGGCAGTGCCACGATCGATCTTGGACCAAGCGAATTGGACCTGAATCAATTGCCTTCGTGGCTGGCCGAGCCGATCGCGCCGCAGCAGTTTGGCGTACGGACGGTTTATACGCTGAGAGTCGTCGGCGCCCCGGGTCGCGTAATAGGCACTGAGCAACGGCCGGACTAACCCAGGCGAAGGCACAGGCATCACGCCGGCGACATCGCTCTATCCGCGATCGCTCCGCCGCCCGGCTGCGTCGATAACAAACCATCGGCAATCTTCTCCGCCACCATGAGTGTCGGCGCGTTCGTGTTGGCACCCGGAACGACCGGAAAAATGGATGCGTCCACGACTCGCAATCCCTGCACACCACGCACCCGCGCAAACTCATCCGTCACGGCCAGGGGATCGTCGGCGGCGCCCATGCGGCAGGTACACGAGGCATGCCACACGCCGACACATGCACCGCGAATGAAGGCGCGCAATGCCTTATCGTCTCCGAGCAATTCGTCCAGCGTCGGACCGCCGGCCACGACACGCCGCATCAGGAAGCCGCGCAAGGGTGCCGGGCCGTCAAGCAGTTTTGCCAGTACGTCCGTAATGAATTTGTTCTTCGCGCTCAGCATCGCGACCTGCCGCACTTTCTCACTGTAACTGGCGGGAAAAGGATCTTTCGTCACGGCCTGCATGCTCGCACTCGCCTGCAACAAGGCCATGCGCTGGAAACCGTCGACGAGCCGGTCCAGATCACGTTCGTCGTCCAGCAGATTCAATGCGACGTTGGGTCGAACACGCCAGTCGCGCGACTGCAGCGTAACCTCGCCTCGCTTCGAGAACGGGTTGTTGACGTAGTTAAGCAAAGTGCCGATGCGGCGGCCCACCGCATGCCACGACGTCTTGGTTACGCCGAGGATCAGCATATCGCCTTGCGACGCGCCGCCGATCTTCGACGAATAGCGGGCTCCGACGCGGATATGGTGGCGTGTCACGTCGTTGATGCGTGCGCCGTCGTCGATGAACGACGCCAGTGCGATCGACGGATGCTCCATCAGGTTCTGCCCGACACCCGGCAGTCCCGCGACAATGTCGATGCCGAGATCGCGCAGATGCGCGACCGGCCCGATCCCCGAGCGCAGCAGCAATGCCGGCGAGCCAATCGCGCCCGACGATACGATGATCTCGCCGCCACTCACACGTTTGCCTTTATCGTCTTCCTGAATCACCACGCCCGTGCAACGCGTGCCATCGAAAATCAGGCTCGCGACTTCGGTGCCAGTTCTGATCGTGAGGTTCGGCCGACTGCGCGTTGCCGCGTCGAGGTAAGCCGTCGCGACCGACACGCGCTGCTCGTTGAAATTGGAAATCGCAATCGGGAAATAGCCGTCGCGGAAGTCGCCGTTCTGATCCGGCAAATAGTCATAACCTTGCGCCTCGAGCGCCGCGGCGACAGCTCGCGCATGACCGGACCATTGCTTGGGAAAAATGCGCCGCACACGTATCGGCCCATTCGTACCGTGCAGCGCATCATGAAAGTCAATATCCGTCTCCATTCGCTTGAAGAATGGCAGCACGGATTGCCAATTCCAGCCCCGCGCGCCATGTGCCTCCCAGGCGTCGTAATCGGACGGTGCACCCCGGTTGAAGAACTGGCCGTTGATCGACGAACCACCACCGAGAATGCGCGCCTGTTCATACTTGCGTGCGCGGCCCGCTACACCGTTGATCCGCACAGTCGTCGCTTGCAACTCCGGCCAGATGTAATCGGGATTCAGATAAGCGGTGCCCGGATAGCTGTCGAGGATCGCGGGCGGTACGTTGTCGAGCGAAATGTCGGCGCCCGCCTCGCAGAGAAGCACGCGGTTGGCGGCGTTCGCTGACAGGCGGCTCGCCAGCACACAGCCGGCCGAACCGCCGCCGACGATGATGTAATCGAAATACTCAGAAGGAGACGTTGCAGCCATGTGGCACTCCTTTCACATGCGCGCGCGAAAATGCTGCGGATATCACGCACTTCGGGTTCGAGCGGTTGGCGGGTCGGGACAGGTCCACGAGCAAACGGCATCCATGGCTATGCATTGATCCACACCGCCTTCGTATTGAGGAACTCCTCGACGTGTTCGCGTCCAGACTCGCGGCCGTAGCCGCTCATCTTGTAGCCACCGAACGGCACCGCTGGATCCATCGCCTGGTAGCAATTGACCCACACGGAGCCGGTGCGCAGACCACGCGTCACCTGCTGCGCCGTGGCGAGGCTGCGGGTCCACACGCCGCCGCCGAGGCCGAAGTCCGAGGTGTTGGCACGCGCGATCACATTGGCCGCGTCGCTGAACCGCAGCGCGGAAATCACCGGACCGAAGATTTCCTCTCTCGCGATGCGCATGTCGTCGCGCACGTTGGCGAACACGGTAGGTCGCACGAAAAATCCGTTGTTCAATTCGGACTGACCAGCCGGCAGGCCTCCGCCGAGCAGCGTCGCGCCCTCATCCTGACCGGCGCGCAGATAGCCGGCGACGCGCGTCAGTTGTTGCTCGGAAACGAGCGGCCCGAGCTGCATGCCGGGGTCGGCGGGATCGCCGACGCGCAATGCGTTGCCGAACGCCGCGACCTTTTCGACGAACTCGTCGTATACCGCCTCCTGCACGAACAGCCGCGTGCCGGCGCTGCAGATCTGCCCGGAGTTGGCGAATACCGCCATCGCGGCAGCCGGCACCGCGGCGTCGAGATCGGCGTCCGCGAAAATGATATGAGGCGATTTGCCACCCAACTCGAGCGAGAGGCGCTTGATGTTGCCGGCCGACGCTTCGATGATCTTCTGCCCGACGTGGGTGGATCCGGTGAAGGCGATCTTGTCGACGTCATGGTGGGCGGCCAGTGCCGCGCCCGCGCCGCCGCGTCCGGTGACCACGTTCAGCACGCCTGGCGGCAAGCCCGCTTCGAGGCAGAGTTCCCCTAACCGCAACGACGACAACGGTGACTGTTCAGCGGGTTTCAGGACCACCGTGCAACCGGTGGCCAACGCCGGACCGATCTTCCACAACGCCAGCGTCAGCGGTCCATTCCAGGGCGTAATTGCGCCGACCACGCCGAGCGGCTCCTTCACCGTGTACGAAAAGATATTGCCGGGGACCGAGTTCGGGATCGTCTCGCCATGAATACTCATCGCAAGACCCGCGTAATAGCGGATCAGACCGACGGCGCGCTCGCGCGAAGCGCGTGTGCGCAACAAAGGCGCGCCCATATCGAGCGTATCCAGCGAAGCCAGTTCTTCGTAATGTTCGTCGAGGACATCCGCGAGACGCAGCAGCAGCGCCTGACGCTCAGCCGGCTTGAAACGGCTCCACGGCCCTTCGAAAGCCTTGCGCGCCGAAGCGACAGCGCGATCGATATCGACCGCGTCGCCATCAGACACGGTCGCGATCACGCGCCCCGTCGCCGGGTTGATCGACGTGAACGTCTGCCCGGAGGCCGCGCTCACATGCTGACCGTCGATCAGTAGTCGTTTCTCGCCTTCACGGAGGAAGATCTGCTTTTCGCGCAAGGCGTCGTTAAATGGCATCATGCCTGTCTCCTGTGAGCGGCGGCCTGACCGCTCCGTTTTATACCGCGAGCTTTCGCAAGCGGCCTTAAGTCTCTATGCGATCGACACCTTCGCGACAGACGGGACCGCAGTTTGCGAGGCGACGCGTGGCTCGCTGACCAAATCACCTGCCGCGATCTGTTCGCGCAACCTGTATTTCTGGATCTTCCCCGACGACGTCGCGGGAAATTCATCGACGAAGAACCACAGCGCCGGCGTCTTGTACGCCGCGAGCCGTGCGCGGCAGAACGCATGCAGATCGTCAGCGGTTGGCTTCGGTACGTCGGCTTTGAAGCGCACCACGGCAGCCACGATTTCGCCCCACTTCGAATCCGGAGCGCCGACCACCGCGACCTGCGCAATGGCCTCGTGGGTCCACAGCACGTCTTCGATCTCTTTCGGATAGATGTTCTCGCCGCCGCGAATGATCGAATCCTTCAGACGCCCGGTGATGCGCAAATAGCCGTGCTCATCCATTCGGGCCTGGTCGCCGGTACGCAGCCAACCGTCCTCGCGCAGCGTGCTTTTCGACGCTTCATGCATGTCGAAATAGCCGAGCATGGATTGGTAGCCGCGCGCCCAGATTTCGCCCGTCTGGCCGAGCGGCAGAGTCGCGCCAGTTTGCGGGTCGGCAATCTTCACTTCCATCTGCGGCGCGGGACGTCCGATGGTTTCAGCCTGACGCTCCGGGGTGTCGTCGGGAAAGGTCTGGCAGATGACGCCGTTCAGTTCCGTTTGCCCGAAGGTGATGGTGAAGCGGCAATCGAAGGTCTGCATGACCTTGACCACCAGCGGCGCCGGCACGGGCGTTCCGCCGCTCATGATCACCTTCAGACTCGTTAGATCCAGTCGCGGCCGGCTCGGATGCTCCATCAACGCGATCACCATGGTGGGCACCGCATGAATGTGATTTCCCCGCTCCGCGGCGATCAGTTCGAGCATGAATGCAGCGTCAAACTGGGTGAGCATCACGAAAGTGCCCAGCCGTGTGAACGCGCCCAGTTGACTCCCCGCGCACCCGCCGACGTGAAAGAGCGGCATCGCGCTGACCCACACACCGCCTTCCGGAAAGTTCGCGCGCAACGATGCGAAGCGTGATGCGTTGACCAGGCCGCGATGGTGTAGACATGCCCCCTTCGGAAAACCAGTAGTCCCAGACGTGAACTGAATCTGCACCATATCGGTGGGCCGCACGCGCGGCAATTCAACCGGCGTGTCGCCGGCCTCGCAGAATTGCGCCCAGTCGTCGAAGCAGATCATCTCGCGCAGATGCGGCAAGCTCGGGGCAATCGCGTCGATAATCGCACGTTGATCCGTATTGCGGTAGGCCGCGGTAAAAAATACTCCAGCCGCTCTCGCACTACGCAGTACGTGACGCACTTCATCGGCGAGATACGCTGGATTGACAGTCACGAGCACCAAACCGGCAAGGCTCGCGCCGTGCTGCAATAGAATCCATTCGGCGGAATTGGGCGACCACACCGCCACTCTGTCACCGGGAGCGAAGCGCTTCAACAATGCAAACGCCACCCGCTCGGCGGCGCTCAACAGGTCGCGATAGGTCCAGCGCCGCGTGGCCTTCGTGGCCGCGTTGCCTTCCACGAACGCGGTGCGATCCGGCACCTTCCGCGCGGCGTCGCGCAACACGTCGCCTAGCGTGGTTTCCCACAGATCCGGCGCACGGTCCGCGGGCCAATACGACTCATCAAGTTTCACTTCAGCTGGCATCCCGCTTCCCCCTCTTCTGCAACGGCGACACAGTCCGGCGATCCGCATCACCCATGTCCTCTTTCTGCGTGTAACTGATCGCGCGGTTCATGGCGCCGCCAGCGCCGCGAACGCCGGCGCGCGCTTTTCCTGCATCGACTTGACGCCTTCCAGATAATCGGGCGCCTTCATCAATTCGCCGATGAGCCGCTTCGAATCTTCGACGGCAGCGCCCACGTTGGCGCTCAGCAACTCGGCATAGACCTGTCGCTTGGCGGTTTTGACCGCGATCGGCGAGGTTGTCCTCGCAAGGTCCTTGGCGATATGCATGATCCGCGATTCGAATGTTTCCGCTTCGAACACGCCGTTCAGCCAGCCCATACGGTCTGCTTCCTCGGCAA
This sequence comes from Paraburkholderia aspalathi, assembly GCF_900116445.1. Lineage (GTDB taxonomy): Bacteria > Pseudomonadota > Gammaproteobacteria > Burkholderiales > Burkholderiaceae > Paraburkholderia > Paraburkholderia aspalathi. Next base: position 139,047 of record NZ_FPBH01000009.1, on the reverse strand, counting down.
CCAGCACACGGCCGGAGATCAGAATATCCATGGCATGCGTCAGGCCGACGATGCGCGGCAGAATCCACGCGAGCCCGTATTCGGCCGGCAGACCGAGGCGCGGCGTCGAGGTGGTGAGCTTGGCGCCGCTCACTGCGTAGCGCAGGTCACAGAACGACGCGAGTGCAACGGCAATGCCCGCGCAGGCGCCGTTGATCGCCGCGATCACAGGCTTTTGCAGGCCCCAGTGCCAGACCATCTCGTGATCGAATTCCTCTCGCACGCCATGTCCCGGTTGTGGCAACACCTGTGCATTGGTGCTTTCCACATAGTCCTGTTTTGCGTCGACATAGTGATCGAGCGCCTTGAAATCGGCGCCGACGCAAAACTGCCGCCCCGCGCCGGTCACGACGATGACACGCACCTCTGGATCGGCGTCGTGACTCGCCATAAGCCAGCGATATTCCTCGTTCATGCGTTTGGTCCAGGAATTGCCTCGACCCGGGCGGCTCAGGCGCACGATCGCCACGCCATCTTCCTTGCTCGTTTCCGTGACATGCAGATCCATACTCTCGTCTCCTCTCATGTGCGTGCGACAAGCGCTCAATCACGGCGCCGTTGATGTCTGCACGACGCAGGCGAATCAGTCGAACTCCTTGTTGCGTTCCTTGAACGCAGCAGTGGTGCCTTTGTCGCGCCGCTCGCGTAAAAAGTTGTATTCATCTTCTTCCAGCCGAAGATTGGTCCCGAGCGTGTGGCCTACATAGCCACGATAGAACTGCTGAGAACCACCGAGACTGTCGAGCGCCATCTGGAACATCGCCTTGCCGGTGACGAGCGCGTCGCGCGGATGCTGTGCGACGCGGCGGGCCCAGTCTTCGACAGTGGATTCGAGTTGCTCCTGCGGCACGCTTTGATTCACGAGGCCGAGGCGTTCCGCATCGCGGCCGTCAAAGTTGTCACCCAGCAGTAGTAACTCACGCGCTTTCTTCGGACCATAGGTCATGATCTGCGTATTCAGATGCCACGTATTGCCGGCCAGTCCGAGGCGTTGTTCCGAATGGCTGAAGCGGGCGTCGTCCGCGGCAATCGCGAGATCCACCAGTTCCACCAGATAGAGCCCGGCGCCCGTGCACCACCCCTGCACCTGCGCAATCACCGGCTTCAGCGAATACTGGAACGCCATGTAGTTCTCGCCAAGCTTACGATCACGCAGCAAGCGCGAACGCTGACTCGGTCGGCGCGGTTTCACACCAGGTTCAGTCGTTTCGAGCCCGTATGAGCGCACGGCGTCGTTGTAATCGTGTCCGGAGCAGAACGACTGCCCACGCCCTTTCAGGATGATGACCTTGACGTCGTCGTCGGCCTCCGCTTCGTGAAGCGCTTCGACCAGCGTGTCGAGGTCATCGAACTTCAGCGCGTTGTGCTTTTCGGGGCGATTGAGGATCAACCGCGCAACCGGACCGTCTTTCTCGACCAGGATCGCTGGTTCCATACATAGCTCCATGCAAAAGGTTGCCAACCGCGAGGACAGGGCCATCGACCGTTCAATCCAGCCCGCTGCGCCAGCGCCTGAATAAATGCTACATCGTTTGACTAATAGTATCAACATATGTAGTATTTTTTCAAGGCCAACCCGATCCCTCGCAAGCGCCGCATTGTCATTTCAGGCTTCATCGATCGGGACGCTTCTGAAAAACCCTGGAGAACAGATATGAGCGAGACACCGCACGGCGCCCACGCAGCGCCGCACGATCAAGGCGCACAGCCGTTGGCTGGCATACGGGTGATCGAATTTGCGCACTGGATGGCCGGGCCGCTAGCCGGCGGCCTGCTGGCCGATTGGGGTGCAGACGTGATCAAGATCGAGCCGCCGGGCGGCGAACCGATGCGGGCAATCTTCTCATCGCTCGGTGCGCGCAGCGACACGCCCAACGGTGCGTTTCTGGCGGCCAATCGCGGCAAACGGTCGGTGGAACTCGAAATCAAATCCGAGGCGGGCATGCAAGCGTTCGACGCCTTACTAGCTAGCGCCGACGTGCTGCTCACCAACTTGCGCCCCGACGCACTGATGCGCCTCGAACTGACACCCGAGGCGATTCGCGAGCGCTATCCGCGGCTCGTCTACTGCTCGGTCAGCGCATACGGCTGGGGTGGTCCCGACCAGAACCGCCCAGGTTATGACGTGGCGGCTTTTTTCGCGCGCACCGGCATTTCGCACGAGATCACGCAGCAGGACAGCGCACCGCTCGCCCTGATGCAAGGCATCGGCGACAGCTTCACCGCGATGACGGCGGTGACCGGCACGCTGGCGGCATTGCTGGAGCGCGAGCGCACCGGCCGGGGCCAATTCGTCGAGGCTTCGTTATTGCGCACCGGCATGTGGGCGCTGTGCGGCGAACTCGGCGTGCAGGCCATGGGTGGCAACCCCAAGCCGCCATATCCGCGCGGCGAGTCGCGTACGCCGCTGTACAACTCCTATCGCACTCAGGACAGCCGCTGGTTCTTCCTGGTGGGCGTAGAGGCGCAACGCCATCTGCCCTCGGTGCTCGCCGCGATCGGCCGCAGCGATTTGCTGGGCGACGAGCGCTTCAACAGCGCCCGGGCGATCGCGAAGCATCGCGCTGACTTCATTCCCATGCTCGACGCCGCCTTTGCCGCGCATCCGCTCACGCATTGGGCCAAAGTGTTCGATGAACACGGGGTGTGGTGGGCGCCGGTGCAAACGCCGGCGGATCTGATCGACGACGCGCAGGCCGCCGCCACGGGCGCATGGATTGAAGTGGACACCGGCGCCGATTCGGCATCGGTGAAATCGGTTGAAGCGCCGATCCGTTTCGACGGCAAGCGACGTTCGCGTGTGGCCGCGTCGCCCGCCGTGGGTGAGCACACCAACGAAGTCCTCGGCGCGCTGGGTCTCGCCGCGCGCCAGTGCGCCGGTTCCTGAACCACGCAATGCATCTCGCGCACGCAGCGCTTTCTATCCAATCACTGAGGTAAAAAATGGCGGAAGTCGTAACCGAAGCCGGTCAATCCCAACGTTGGGGCCGCGATGTCGAATCGATCACGGTCGATCAGCATGCCTGCCGCGCCTATCGAAACCGGCCACGCTCGCTCGCCGAATTGCTGACCGATAGCCTGCGCTGGGGCGAGCGGCCGTTTCTCGTCGAAGGACAGCGGCGCCTCAGCTTCGAGACGCATGCGCGTGCCGTCGGCGTGGTGGCGACACAGCTTCGCGCGGCCGGCGTGCGGACCGGTGACCGCGTGATGCTGCTCGGCTTCAATAGCGTCGAGTGGCTGCTCGCGTTCTGGGCGACCCAGCGTCTGGGCGCCGTCGCCGCACTTGGTAATGCCTGGTGGAGCGACACGGAAACGGCGCACGCAGTGGATCTGGTGAAGCCCGCGCTCATCGTCACCGACCGGCCCGCCGAACGTACTTTTCCCGCCGGCTATACACGGCTGGCCTTCGATCAGTTGCACGCGGAACACGGCGCGGACACGATGTTTCATCTGCCCGACGCGGATATCGCGGAAGACGATCCGGCCATTCTCATGTTCAGTTCGGGCACGACAGGCGCCGCCAAGGCCGTAGTGATGTCGCATCGCGCCGTGATCGCGAACATCCAGAATCTGCTGGTGCTGACCGGCCGCCTGCCGGATGAACTGGGCCCGGACCACGCCGGCACGACCAGCTTGCTGACCGTGCCGCTGTTTCATTTGTCGGGCATTCAGATCAGCTTCTCGACGCTGCTGTCCGGCGGCGCACTGATTTTTCTGGAAGGCCGCTTCACACCTGAAAAGGTATTGAGTCTGATCCAGCAGGAACGAGTACGCGTGTGGGGCGGCATTCCGACGATGGTGTCACGGGTGGTCGAGTTCGAGCACTTCGCCGACTACGACACCTCCAGCGTCAAATCGATCCCGATGGGCGGCGCCGCAGTCTCGCCCGAACTGCGCGCGAAAATTCAGGCGGCGTTTCCGCTCATCAAGAAGCGTGTCAACAGCTTGTATGGGTTAACGGAGGCCGGCGGCGTCTTGGCCGCGGCATCCGGTGCGGAGTTGCAAGGCCGGCCTGGTTACGTCGGCCGGCCATTGCCGGTAGTCGAGATCAGGATCGATAAAGCGGATCCGCACGGCGTGGGCGAAATCTGCGCGCGCACGCCTTCGGCGGCCAGCCGCTATTGGGGCGAAGAAGCGTCGATCGCCGACAAGGACGGCTGGATTCGCACCGGCGACCTCGGCCGTCTCGACGAAGAGAATCGACTCTATGTAGTGGGCCGCTCGAAAGACATCATCATTCGCGGCGGCGAGAACATCGCGTCGGCTCATGTAGAGCGCTGCCTGGCTACGCATCCGGATGTGCTCGAAGTCGCCGTCATGGCATTGCCGCATGACGATCTCGGCGAGGAAGTGGCGGCCGCGGTCGTGCTGCGGCCGGGCGCGACGATACGCCCGGAGGATCTCGCGGAGCATGCGGGCACGACACTCGGTCGCTTCGAAATTCCGTCCCGTTGGTGGCTGCGCTTCGACGCGTTGCCGACCAATGCGTCAGGCAAGATTCTCAAGCGCGAACTCGTCGAACAATGGCCCGCAGCCAACGCAACGGCCGGCCCGCGTGACACACAGCTCACGGAGCCTTCGCGTGTCACTCCTAACTGCTGAGGCCGGTTACCGCGCGGGCGCGGTGCCGGTTAGCTCCGTCCACCTCGCGTGGGCGGCGTCCTGCCAGCGCGCCCGAATCGTGCCCAGCTTCGCGGCGTCCTGGCGTCCCTGCCAACCGGCCGGCAACAGAATGTCCGGCAGACCGGGATCGATATAGGGCAGGCGTTGCAACTGATTGACCAGTTGCACGTGCGCAAACAGGATCGCGTCGTCCGAGCGCGGCCGCATTTTCTGGAACGTCGATGCGAGTTCGCGATAGTGCTCCGACACGGCGTCAAGATTCCATGCGCGTTGGGCGAGCTCGGCATCGCTCACCCCGAGATCGAACGATTTACCGACAAACCCGAAGGCCACCCCCGACAGACCCAGTTCCGCAAGTACCGCCTTCGTTTCAGCCTGTCTGTTCACGTGAGGGTTGACCCACAGCGCCGGCGATGGATTGCCGAAACCCAACCAACTCAGCGCGCGATAGGCTTTGACGCGCATCGTGCGATGCGTTTCGGGCAAAGACAGATGCAGGACGAGCCAATGACCGTTCCACGCCTCGCCTGCCAGCGACTTCACACGCAGCGACCCCGCTGCGATCAGATCGCGGCCGCGCGTGGTCAGCGACCAACTGGCGCGCCGGCCGTCACGTGCATTCTCGATCCACCCCGCGGTCGCTGCACGCGCAATCGCCTGGCGAGCCGCTTTCTCGGCCACGCCAACACCTTCTAATGCGTGCAGCAAGGTAGCCGTCCACACTGGACGATCCTCGCGCACGACGAACTCGCCGAGCAGCGTCAACAGAAGCGACCGCGCGCTGCCCGGCGTGACGCGTTCTGCGGTATCGGCCTCGTCGCCGAATTCAATTGCGTTGTGAGACGAATCTGCCATGCCGCGTTCCTGATCTGACGAACGTAAAAATGGAGGGTGCTGCTTAAAAACGTCCGATGGTAGGCAATTTGCCACGGACACGTCAAGCGGCGAAGCGTGCCCTCAGGAGCAACTGCCATCTGCTTCATGCCGCGACCGTGGCGTGGCTGAACACGCCTTGCGCGGTTGCGATAAGCACACCGCTATCGGTCCACGCCTCGCCGTTGGCAAAGAACACTGAACGGCCTTCGCGCTGAACGTAGCCCTTGCCGACGATATGCGTGCCCACGCCCTTCTCCAGATACGACAGCGTCAGCGAAAGGGTTGAGCCTACGCGCTGCTTCCCCTCTTCACGATTGAACAGACCCGCGAGGCCGCACACCGAGTCCAGCAGCGCGGCGGTCACACCGCCGTGCAGAATGCCACCGGAATTCAGCAGGCTCGGCGTGACCGGTAAAACGATCTCGGCATAGCCGTCACGCCATACTTCGACCCTTGCACCCAGCAGATCGATGAACGGATTGAGCTTCATGTGTCCCTGCTCCAAGGTGAATTGGCGAACGCGTCCCCCGGCGCCAGAAATCGCCGTTTAAGGGTAAACACGTCGCTGCATAAATGCTACATGAGATGTAAATTGATATCGCATAATGTAGCACATCAGAAGCGCTCCGTTACATCTCATGTTCCGCGACGAACGAATCGCGGCTACGCAAAGCGCCACGCCAGACCCATATCCTTAGTCATACGTATAACAAAAAAATCCCGATCATTTGGAGACGTTGATGAAGAAGATTGCTTTCGGCATGACCTGTCTGGCGTTCACAGGCGCCGCGCACGCGACTGTGACGCTCTATGGCCTGATCGACGCGGGCCTCACCTACACCAACAATCAGAAAGGATCATCGAACTGGCAGACCGCCAGCAGCGTGATGCAGGGCGACGCCTGGGGACTGCGCGTCACAGAAGACCTGGGCGGTGGATTGACAAGCGTCGCGGTGATGGAAAGCGGCTTCAACCTGTTCGACGGCACGTTCATGCAAGGCGGCCGCGAATTCGGCAGGCAAGCGTATCTTGGCCTGTCGAACCAGTACGGCACGATCTCGGTCGGCCGGCAATACGACCTGATCGCGGATTTCGTCATTCCGGTCAGCTCCGTACCGTATCTCGGTGTCTATTCCGGGCATGTTCAGGATAACGACAACCTCCAGCACACGTTCCGCCTTAGCAACGCCGTCAAATACATCAGCCCGAGCTACGGTGGCTTTTCGTTCGGCGGCATTTACGCATTCGGTAATGAGGCAGGCTCGTTCGCGACCAACCGGGTATGGAACGTCGGGGCAAGCTATAAACACGGTGGGTTTTCGATTGCGGCGGCCTATGAGGATCTGAACCAACCTGCGGGCAACACAACGGGTGCGGTGGGCATGTCCGGAACTTCCGGCTCGGATTATCCGTCGCTCCCGGCGCTCTACGAGACCGGCACCGTGCTCAAACAACAGATCGCAGTCGTGTCCGGCAACTACCAGATCGGCAAGTTCACCGTCGGCGCGACCTACAGCCATGTGCGTTTCGACGTCACCACCTCGCCCGTGAATGTCGACAACTTCGAAGTCTTCGGCAGTTACGCGGCGAGTCCCGCGCTGTTTCTGACCACCGCGCTCGCACAGAGCAACGTCAAGCTGGTGGATTCCGGCATGAAGCCGAAGTACCAGCAAGTCAGCGGCACCGTGGATTACTTCCTCTCCAAACGCACAGACGTCTACACGTCGATCTCTTACCAGCATGCGGGTGGCGATGCCAAGGTGGCCAACCTGTACTCGCTGCCGGCTTCCTCCACGACCAATCAGCTCGCGGTACGCATCGGTTTGCGGCACAAATTCTAGGTCACGCGGCGTCGCTCCTGTTGCCCTCCCGCCACCGCACGTGCAAGCTCAAAGGAAAACCAAATGCAACCGACTTATGAAGCGCCCGGCATCGCGTTGCCCGTTGCAACGACGGCGTCGATATACCGGAAGATCACCTGGCGGCTGATTCCGTTTCTGTGCCTTTGTTATCTCGCCGCGTATCTCGACCGCATCAACATCGGTCTGGCGAAGTTACAGATGTCAGTCGATCTGCAGTTCAGCGAAACGGTTTACGGACTCGGCGCAGGCCTGTTTTTCGTCGGCTATGTCGCGCTGGAAGTGCCGAGCAATCTCTTGCTACACCGCTTCGGCGCGCGGCTATGGATCAGCCGCATCATGATCACGTGGGGCGCGTTGTCGATGTGCACGTTGCTCGTGACGACACCGACTCAGTTCTATGTCGTGCGCTTCCTGCTCGGCGCGGCCGAGGCCGGTTTTCTCCCCGGCGTACTGCTCTATCTGACGCAGTGGTATCCGCCGGACCTGCGTGGCCGCGCAGTCGGGCTGTTTCTGATGGGACTGCCGCTCGCGAGTCTGATCGGCAACCCACTGTCAGGCTGGATCATGGGCGCCTCCGCCGGCGTGCATGGCTGGACAGGCTGGCAATGGTTGTTTTTTCTCGAAGGCATTCCATCGATCGCACTCGGCCTGCTGGTGCTGATTCTGTTGCCGCGCAACGCTCAGGCGGCGACCTGGCTGACTGCGAGCGAAAAAGACGCGCTGCACGGCGATCTGGCACGCCATCCGCCGATGCTGAAGCACGAAGGCGCCGGCCCGGCGTTGCGTAACGGCTATGTGTGGGTGTTGTCTTTGATCAACATGACGCTGGCGCTGATCATCTACGTGATCGGCTTCTGGCTGCCGACCATTATTCGCGAGTCGGGCGTACAAGGCAGTCTGCGGATCGGCCTGCTCACCGCCATTCCGAGCCTCGCGGCGATCCTGTTGATGCTGGTGCTCGCGGCACGCTCGGACAGGCACCGCGAGCGGCGCTGGCATCTGATCATCCCGCTCTTCACTGCGGGCGTCAGCATTGCAGTGGCGGCACGTTTTCTCGACAACACATTCATCACGCTCGCACTCCTGACTGTCGCAAATGCGTGCATCTTTGCGTCGTTTCCTGTGTTCTGGGCCATTCCCGGTAGTCTGCTGAAGGGCCGCGCCGCGGCAGCGGGCATTGCACTCATCAACTCGGTGGCCAACCTCGGTGGGTTCTTCGCGACCTTCCTTATCGGCTGGATCAAGGATGCCACGCATAGCGTCGGCGCCGGGCTCTTGATATTCGCCGGGTTCGCCATGCTGGGCTGCCTGCTCACATTCCTGCTGCCGGCCAGGATCACCAACCGCTAGCGCAAAGAATCGGCGCGACGCCGCTCAGAGGACCGGCGCGGCGCCCGCGAGCTCGCCCCAACGCGCATGCGCCGCGCCGCTCCATTGCTCGCGCAACGACTCGAGCTTCGCGGCCACCTCGCGGCCCCGCCAGCGCGACGGCAGCAAGGCGGTTGGCAAACCCGGATCGATGAACGGCACACGCTGCCACGCGTTCACCAGTTTGACGTGCGTGAACAGCACCGAGTCATCGGAGCGCGGCCGCAGCTTGCCGAACTGTTCGAGCAACACGTCATAATGTGCCGCGACCGACTCCAGGTCCCATGACTTTTCGACCAACTGCCGGTCCGTCAAACCGAAACGCAACCCGGACCCAGCGAATGCGCACGTGAAGGCGGCCAGACCCAGTTGCTCGACCACGCGTTGCGTCTCTTCTTCACGTTCCGTGTGCGGATTGACCCAGACACCCGGCATCGGATTGCCGAAACCCGCCCACGACAACGCGCGATAGAGCTTGATGCGCTCGGGCCGATGCGATTCCGGCAGCGAAATCGCAACGACCAGCCAGCGGCCGTCCCATGGCGCATTGTGGCTCATCGACTGCACGCGCTGCGCACCTTCGTCGATGATGCGGCGGCCGCGCCCTGTCAGCGCCCAGCAGGTCTCCCTGCCGACCCGGTGCGCCTCGATCCATCCCGACGCCCCAGCGCGCGCGATCGCCTGACGCGCCGACTTTTCAGTGATCCCGATTCCACCCATCGCGTGAACGAGCGTGGCGGTCCAGACCGCGCGTCCACCGGGTCGCACGAATTCGCCGAGCAAAGTGAGCAGCAACGAGCGAGCGCTACCGGAATTCATACGCCGCGCAGCGGTATCCGCAGGGGCAGCACGCGTTGAGGTGTCTGTCGCGAGGGCGAGGCGTGCGGTCATGAGGCTAACCTGATCAACCGACCGGTTGCACGGGCGTCTTCGTGGCAACCAGCCCACGATGGCCGCCACCCAGGATCTGCTCGCGCAGCACGTGCCTGCGCACTTTGCCGCTCGCGGTGAGCGGCCATTCGTCGATGAAGAACCAGACGGCAGGCGTTTTGTAGGCGGCGAGACGGCTGCGGCACCACGCATGCAAGCCGTCGACAAATGCCGCGCAAGGAGGCGTTGTATCAGGAGCCGCCCCGTCGTTAGCCGAGAGCCGTATGACTGCCGCCACGACTTCACCCCACCGCTCGTCGGGCAGACCTATCACGCACACGTGCGCAACGCCGGGATGATCGAACAGCACCTCTTCGATCTCACGCGGATAGATATTCTCGCCGCCGCGAATGATCATGTCCTTGAGCCGGCCCGTGACGCGTACATAGCCGCGCTCATCCATTGCACCGAGATCGCCGGTATGAAGCCAGCCGTCTTCGCGCAGCGTGGCGCCGGTCGCATCGGCCGCGTTGAAATAGCCTTTCATGGTCTGATAGCCACGCGCGCAGATTTCGCCCGACGTATCGAGCGGCAGCACTTCGCCCGAGATTGGGTCGGCAATTTTCAGTTCCATCTGCGGTAACGGACGGCCTACAGTTTCGGCCTGATCCTCAGGCGAGTCGTCGCCGCCGGTTTGCGTAATGACGCCGTTCAGTTCCGTCTGACCGAAGAGGATCGAAAACTTGCAGCCGAAAGTCGTGGTCGTCCGCCTGACGAGCGCGGCCGGAACAGCCGACGCGCCGGAGAGAATCAGCTTGAGCGACGACAGATCGCGGCGCGGCCGGTCCGGATGATCGAGCATCGCAACCAGCATTGTGGGCACGACCAGCGTGGCCGTACCCCGTTCGCTTTCGATCATTTCCAACATCTTCGGGGCATCGAAGCCTGGCATCAGCACGAAGGTCCCGCGTTGCGCTAGCGCACCGACCGCGGACACGCCGCAGCCACCCACATGGAACAGTGGCATGGCGTTGATCCACACGCCGCCGTCGCCGAAGCCCGCGCGCAACGCGGCGAAGCGCGATGCGTTGACGATGCCGCGTTGATGTAGACAGGCACCTTTCGGAAATCCAGTGGTGCCGGACGTGTACTGAATCTGCACCATGTCGCCGGGGGCGATTGCCGGCAGCGGCGTGCTCGCGCCGGCCGAATCGACGAAGTCCTCCCAGTCGCTCAGACACACCGTTTCCCGCAGATGCGGCACGCGCGCGCGCACCGACGCCAGAACCGCTGACAGATCGTTATTGCGGTAGAGCGGTGCGTAGAAGACGCCAGCGACTTCCGACGTCTTCAGAACGTGCGTGAGTTCGTCCGCGAGAAAAGCCGGGTTGACCGGCACCAGAACGATTCCCGCGAGCCCCGCGCCGTGTTGCAACAGGATCCACTCGGGACAGTTCGGCGCCCACACCGCAATCCGCTCGCCGGACGCGAAACGGGAAAGCAGCGCATGCGCCACCTGCTCGGCCGCTTCGAGCAACGCGCGATAACTCCACCGCCGCCGCACCGCGCAGTCTTCGATTCCTTCGACCAGTGCGATGCGCTCAGGCACCTCGGCCGCTGCCTTACGCAACAGATCGCCGAGCGTGCAGTCCAGCACCTCGACCGATGTGTCTTTCGCCCAGTACGACTCGGCCAATCCAACCTCCGCGCCCATCGCTTCGCTCCATCGATTGTAGTGAATGCGGGCTGTGGCGCGCCATGTTTGTTACGGACTGCAGGAACACCGCGCTGCACACAGAATTTAATCTACTCAATACGATCCTATGTTTGTTTTTATGTAGAACATAACCAAGTCTAGTTCATCGCTTGCGTCAACCTCGATAGGTGTAAACGCGGCATCGGCGCAGCGATCTTTGCCAGCAGGTTATCCGCGATCTCCGACGACAGCCGGAGCGCATTTTGCCGTTCCGGATACCTCATAAAACGTACTACACACTTTGACATTTTGGATTGTTATATGTAGTGTTAACTGCACGTGACAGGGAACGACACCGGAGACACTCATGAGCGACGCAACGAACGCAAGCAACGTAAAGGACGGCTACGACATCTTCGCGGGCGACTACGCCAACGACCCAGATGCGCTGTGGGCTGCAATGCGGCAAGGCGGCTGCCCCGTGGCGCACAGTGACAAGTGGGGTGGCTCATGGGTGGTCACCCGTTATGACGACGTGCGCGACATCGCTCACGACGGCGCGCGCTTTTCGTCACGCGCCGTCGAAGTAGCCGGACCGATTCCGGAAATCGGACACGAACTCTTTTTGCCGCCGCTCACGTCGAGTCCTGATGACCACAAGGCACATCGCGATCTGCTCGCGCCTTTCTTCACGCCCGCGAAGATCGCCGAACTGGAACCGTTCGTGCGCGACGAAGCACGCCGGCTCGCCACGGCCATCGCCGAGCGAGGTGAAGGCGATGCCGTCGGCGATTTCGCACGCCCGCTCGCGCTCTCGGTGATATCGCACATTCTCAAAGTCCCGCTCGACGCGCAAAACCGTTTTGTCGATTGGGTCGTCAGACTGGTGCGGCTTGGACCGCTCGACCAGAAAGTGCGCAGCGCCGTCGTGCAGGAGAAGCTAGCGTATCTGGAGAAGCTTCTCGAAGAACGCGCGAGCGCGCCGGGTGACGATCTGATCAGCTATCTCGCCCATGCCACGCTGGACGGCGAACCGCTCAGCCGCAAGCACAAGTTGGGCAGCCTGTTCCTGCTTGTATTGGCCGGCGCGGACACGACCTGGAGCGCGATGGGCGCGAGCCTGTGGCACCTCGCATCGCACCCTGACGATCGCGCGCAGCTGTTGGCGCAGCCGGACATGATGCGCACCACTGCGGTCGAAGAACTGTTGCGCGCTTATGCGCCGGTTTCGATTGCGCGCCTGACCTCGGAGCCGGTCGAACTACACGGCCGCTGCATCGCCGCGCAGGAACGCGTGATTCTGCCGCTGGCCGCCGCCAATCGCGATCCAGCCGTGTTCGACGAGCCCGACACCGTCAAGCTCGATCGCAAACGCAACCGGCATCTGACGTTTTCCTCCGGCGAGCATCGTTGCCTCGGCTCGAACGTGGCGCGCCTCGAATTGCGCGTGGCGCTCGAAGAATGGTTGCGGGCCATGCCGAATTTTCATCTCACCGCGTCGGACGCAGTCGAATGGACCGCCGGTCAAACGCGCGGACCGGAACAGGTTCTGATCGCTGTCGATCGCTGACTGGCCGGCAGTACCTGCCCATCGTCTCTTTGCTCTCCGCGGAAACATCCTCACTTATGAAAACGCAAGCCGCCGTCCTCACCCGTCCGGGCGAACCGATCCGGATGATCGATCTGGATCTCGAACCGCCGCGCGCCGGCGAAGTGCTCGTCGCAATCGGCGCATCGGGTGTCTGCCATTCCGATCTGTCCGTCTTCACCGGACGCCTGCCCAATCCATTGCCCGTCGTTCTCGGTCACGAAGGTGCCGGCACAGTAGTCGAAGTCGGCGAAGACGTGACCGAACTCGCTGCGGGCGATCGCGTCGTGTTGAGCTGGCTCACCCAATGCGGCCGATGCTTCTACTGCCAGCACGAGCAACCGTCGCTGTGCGACTCGGGCACGGCGGCGATGGCGCGCGGCACGATGCCTGACGGCACGACTCGCTACCGATGGAACGGCGAGCCGGTCTACCACATGGCCGGGCTCGGAACCTTCTCGAGGCATTGCGTCGTGCCCGCCCGCGCCGCTGTCAAACTGCCGCCCGAGATGGATCTCGCCCCGGCTTCATTGATTGGTTGCGGCGTGCTGACCGGGTTCGGCGCGGCGGTCAACACGGCCCGCGTCGCGGTAGGCGAATCGATTGCAGTGATCGGTTGCGGCGGGGTCGGTCTGAACGCGATACAAGGCGCGCGTATCAGCGGCGCGAGCCAGATCATCGCGATCGATCCGAGTGAGGAACGGCTCGCGTTCGCCCGTGAATTCGGCGCGACGCTGACGCTACAGCCAGGCGCCGAACTGATCCGCCAGATTCGCAAGGCGACAGAGGGACGCGGAGTGGACGCCGCCATCGAGGTGGTCGGCCATCAGGACACAGTGCGCGACGCGATCCGCATGACGCGGCGTGGCGGCCGTGCCGTGCTGGTCGGTGCGGGCCCCGACGATGTGGTGGTCAACGTGCCGTCGTTTACCGGCATCGTCATGACCGAGAAAACCATTCGCGGTTCGCTTTACGGTTCCGCGCACGTTCATCGCGAAGTGCAACGCCTGATTGGTCTCTACGAACAGAAACTGTTGAAGCTCGACGAACTGGTGACCCACACGTTCGAGTTTCCGGCCGTCAACGACGCACTCGACTACTGCGCATCTGGACGCGGCGCACGCGCCGTCTTGCGGTTCTGACCGGACGCAACGCCGCCCTTTTCCAATCCGGAGTTTTTATGAGCCTCTACAACATGACGATCGACGGCGGCGAGACGACCGCTGCCTCGTGGTTCGACGTCGTCAATCCCGGCACCGGCGAGATCTTTGCGCAGGCCCCACAATGCACCCAGGATCAGCTCGACGACGCGATGGCCAGTGCGTCGCGGGCTTTCGTGTCCTGGAGCGTAAGCGACGACAGCGCGCGCCGCGCGGCGCTGCAAGGCATCGCTAACGCATTGATCGCTGCACAACTGGAGCTTGCTGAACTGGTGACAAAAGAACAAGGCAAGCCGCTCATGGCGGCCGTCTTCGAAGTGACCGAGACCGCTCGCTGGTTCAGCTATTTCGCGGAGCTGCCGCTGCAGCCAGAGACGCTCCAGGACGATGCACGGGGTCAGGCAGTGCTCGTGCGCCGTCCGCTGGGCGTCGTCGCCGCGATCACGCCGTGGAATTTCCCGCTGCTTCTTCTCGGGATGAAGCTCGCACCCGCACTGCTCGCGGGAAATACGATCGTGTTGAAGCCTTCGCCGTTTACGCCACTGTCGACACTCGCCGCTGGGCGAATCATCACCGGGCATTTGCCACCTGGCGTACTGAACGTGGTCAGCGGCGGCGATGCGCTGGGTGCGTGGATGACCGGTCATCCGACGGTTCGCAAGATCAGCTTTACAGGATCCGTTGCAACGGGCAAAGCGGTCGCCGCTGCAGCATCTCCGGATCTGAAGCGCATCACCCTGGAACTGGGCGGAAACGACGCCGCGATCGTACTGGATGATGCCGATCCCTCACGCGTCGCGGCCGGCATTTTCTGGGGAGCGTTCACGAACAACGGGCAGATTTGCGCGGGAATCAAACGCGTCTACGTGCCGGACCGGCTGCACGATGCGGTGGTCGAGGCGCTCGCAGAGCGCGCGCGCCGCGCACGGGTCGGCAACGGCATGGACGATGGCGTGCAGCTCGGTCCGATCAACAACAAGCCACAGTTCGAGCGGGTCTCGAGCCTCGTCGCCGATGCGTTGGCTGACGGCGCACTGGCGGCCGCCGGAGGACACGCGATGGACAGGCCGGGCTACTTCTTCGAGCCGACGATTTTGCACGGGGCGCGTGAGGGCATGCGCATCGTCGACGAGGAGCAGTTCGGCCCGGCGTTACCCGTTCTGCGCTACAGCGATCTCGACGAAGCGATCGTACGGGCCAATGCAACGCCGTACGGATTGTCCGGATCGGTGTGGAGCTCGGACGAGGAGCGTGCGGCACGCGTGGCCGCCCGGCTCGATTGCGGAAGCGCCTACGTCAATACGCACCTGGTCGTGCAGCCGCATTTACCGTTCGGTGGCTGGAAATGGAGCGGCATCGGCATAGAGAACGGCCCATGGGGACTCGACGCATTCTGTTCGCTTCAGGTCCGCTATTGCCCTCGCGGCCGCTCCTGATGGCACGGAAGCCACGGTGGTCTATCGCTGGAAACAGTCGCAGGTCTTCACGATCTCATATCGCACACTGCAGGTGAAAACCATGAAGATAGGCATTACGCCAGGCCTCTGTCACGGCCATAACAATTGCAGCCGTCTTGCCCCGGAGCTGTTCGGACTCGACAGCGATGGCTACGCTATCGTACGAATCCAGTCGACACTGCCCAAGGAGTTGGAAGAGTTGGCCGAACTCGCGGCCGAGAATTGCCCCGAGTGCGCGATATATGTAGAGACAGCGGACGAGGTCGGCGAACGTACGCCCGAAGAGCGATCGTCGCAGTCATCAATACCGCGCTAAAGCCGGTAACCCGTTGGCGAATCGCCCGTTTTTGCGCCGCCGGCCTCGTGGCCGGCGGCGCCAGGTCCATTTCCATCACCGCACACATCAGGTGTGACTCCCGCTCCGCCTGAACACGGCCTACCCATACTTCGCTGCGACGCCCTGAGTGGGATTCACATTGACGCCGCTCAGCCCTTCACATCGGGGACCTCCCGATCTCGCTTATGCAAATCAACGACACAGGCACGGTACTCGCTTCTCCCAGTCAGGTTCGCCCTACCAATCAGAACACCCCGCCAAACCCCTCGCCGCCCATTCTGTAATTACGGTTGGTCATATCCGGGTTCCGGTTCACCAAGGGCCTCGCGTACAGCGGATGTCGCAAACTGCGTACTTCGTGCTCAAGCGTGAAGCAATGCGTTCCACTCACAGGATCGACGAGCTCGGCGAAGCGATATTGGTGAGTCTCCTCCCCATAACTCAACCCGCTCCCAGCGAGCCGCTCATAAGGTCCGGAAAAATCGGACACATAGATCTGAATGTGATGCCCATCGTATTCCTGGCTTGCCGAGAGGGTTTCCGCGTAGACGAGTTGTTGATGCCGACCGACCGCGATCACGGCTTGTAGCGAACCGTCGCGCTCACGTACGTCGACAGACGCATCGAATATCTCCCGATAGAACCCGGCAATCGACATCGCGCAGCCGACGGGCACATCGAGCTGCACATACGCGATGCCAAGGTCAATGTCCGCCCACGGGTCGCTCTCTGTGCATGCATCAGGATCGAGGCAGTCGTAACGATTCCCCCATGGACAGATCACTTCCACGCGGTCGTCCCGCTCGGTCCATGCGAATCGTGTCTGCTCCAGCACGGGCTCGATGGCGCGTAGCCGCTCGATCAGCGACGCGCGCCTGCCCACGACCAGCCCGACATGTCCGCGAAGACGCTGTGGGTCGCCGTGCGGCAAGTGAATCTGCGAGCGGCCGGCGTTGATCCACATGTTGGTCACGCCCGTCATCAGGAAGGGATCGCGCGTCAGACCGAGTGCACTGACATAAAACGCGGTCGCGAGACGCTGGTCCGGGATCGTGAGATTGACGTGTTCCAGCAGCACAAGACTGCCGATGTCTTCACGTGCGTAATTGGAAAGCCCCATCTGTTTGCCCTCGAAAGATTGATGCCGTAGATCAAACATACACCACTCGAGCGGCCCTCACGACATCCTTAATTCTCGCCGCCGCCCAGAGGGGCGATGCTGTTGATGGAGGCCGTTTACCACCGCGCTGAACAATTGGGGCGGCAGGTTGGCAACTTGCGCACTATCGGCCGCGTAAGCCGAAAGTGATGAGCGAAACCGGTGCCGCGTCCGTTTGAGGTAGAGGGCCGCAGGAATATCCCGGCCTGCAGGAGACGCATACAAAAAGTTATCGGCCCAAAAAAATGTGAATAGCCGTAGCTTTTTGTCCCGGAAATACTGGCCGCACCTCAAGCCGATGCCGGTTTCCGCACTTTCCGCGGACCCCCGTGTGCTTGCCATCAAACCGTCGTCCCTTCGGAAATTCGATGAGCAACGTCACCCTGCAAACCACCGAAACGCCCGTTACCGTTCGTCCTTCCCGGCCGACTCGCCAGGTACGCACGATCGCGGCCTGTTCGATCGGCAACGCAATTGAAATGTACGACTTCACTGTCTACAGTTTCTTCGCCATGCTGATCGGCAAGCTGTTTTTTCCTATCGATAGCGCATACGGCTCCCTGCTGCTTGCTGTCGGGACATTCGGTATCGGCTTTGTGATGCGGCCACTCGGTGCGCTGGTGATCGGCAGCTTTGCCGACCGAAGCGGCCGCAAGGCGGCGATGACGCTGACGATCACGCTGATGGTTGGAGGCACGCTGTGCATCGCCATCGCGCCGACCTACGTGATGGCGGGGACCCTCGGCACACTCGTGCTCGTATTCGGCCGCATGCTGCAGGGTTTCTCCCTGGGCGGAGAAATCGGCGCATCGACCGCGATGCTGATGGAGTCCGGCAGCTTCGGCCGCCGCGGCTTCCGGATCGGCTGGCAGGGCGCGAGCCAGGGATGTGCCGCCGTAGTAGGTGCGTTGAGCGGCGCCGTACTCTATGCGAGCCTGTCGCAATCCGCGCTCGAGTCCTGGGGCTGGCGTATGCCGTTTCTGCTTGGATTGCTGATCGCACCCGTGGGCCTTTACATCCGGGCTCATCTCGATGAGACGCTCGATAGCAATGCGGCGGAGCCTCACCCGCTTGCGACGTTGTTGACCCAGCATGGCAGCAAGATCGTGCGTGGAGTGCTGTCTATCGTCGCGGGAACGGTCGGCATGTACCTGGTGGTGTTCTTCATGCCGACCTATATGGTGCGTGTGCTGCATCTTTCCAGCTCACTGTCGTTGATGGCGGGCTGCGTGTCGGGCGCGACGATGACAGTCATGTGCCTTGTGTCCGGCTTGATCGCCGATCGGACTGAATCGCGCAAACCCATTGCGCTCGCGTCCGTCGTGCTGACGACGCTGCTCGTCTATCCCTCGTTCTGGGCAATGAACATGCACCCCAGTGTCCCGCTGGCCCTTGTCATGACGGCAGTCGTCACAGCGGCAAGCAGCTTCGGCAGCGCACCCATGTTGCTGTTGCTAATGGAGATGTTTCCGGCCAGCGTGCGGGCGAATGGACTGTCCGTCATCTACAGCATCGGTGTTGCGCTCTTTGGCGGATCCGCGCAGTTCATCGTGACCTGGCTCCTTGCAAAAACGGGCAATCCCATGTCGCTCGCGCTTTACATGATCGCCTGCGGAATCGTCACGGCGTGTGCGATGTGCAGCCTACCCGAGCCGCACAAGCGCGCCTCATAACAAATAGCACGGCACGCCTCTCGGGCGGCCGCACACGGTAGGCCAGGCCGATATTCGTCACTCTGAGTGAATCAGTATTCGCGTTTGAATGAGACGCGAGGGAGCGGCTCGTCCCGTTCCCCGGCGAATTTATCAAAAACACGCAAGTGGAGATTTGCAATGAAAAGGACATTGGGTGCGCTGCTAGCATCGATTGGCACATTGGCGTGCTCCGGGGCTTTCGCCGAAGTGTCGCCAGGCGCGCCGCCCGACGCGGCGGCTAGCGCATATGCATCCGGCACGCAAATGCAGTCGATCTTCCGGTACTGGGGAGCTGGCTTAGGGCGGCAGACGCTGGGGGTTGCCTCACAACGTAGCTTTGTGACGCTCTACGGCACGCTGGATATGGGCATCAACTATACGAAGGATGGTCCATACAGCATCGAGCGAGTTCAATCGGGCGGCGCACTGACATCGAAGTTCGGCTTCTACGGTCAGGAGTATCTGGGTAATCAATGGACCGTGTTTTTCCGGCTGGAAAACGGCTTCATGGGCAACACCGGATCGGTTCAGGACACGACGTCGCTCTTCAATCGCGCGTCCTATGTGGGGATGCAGAATCCGATCTACGGCCAATTGACAATGGGTCGCCAATATACGTCGGCCGGCGCAGCGGCGCTCGGCGCGGATCCGTTTCTCGCCGTCGCGCACGAATCGGTCTACACATACTTTCTCGGGGCAACGGATCTCGGTCTCGGTGCGAACAGCGACGCGCTGGGTCGCTTGCCCAACACGCTACGCTATATCTCGCCGCGATTCGGGCCATTCGGCTTCGACCTCAGCTATTCGCTCAAAGGCGATCAATCCGTAGGCCCGGCTGTGCACCAACGTTCGGCGATGATTTCTTACATCGACAAGCGGGCGGTGTTGTCAGTCGCTTTCGGGCAAAGCTGGTGCGATCCGTCGATGACAGGCAGTTGTGTCGGCAAGACTGCCATCGCGCCGGCAAAACGTACGGACACCTATCTTGCCTCCCTGATGTATGACGTTGGTCCGTTCGTCGCGCAGGCCGCCTACATCCGGTACGTTCCGCAGACAGCGGACAGCGCTATCGCAAGCGTGTATCTGCTCGGCTTGCAAAAGTGGTGGGGGGGTCAATCTGCTGCGGGTTTCGACTGCGTATCGCGATACGACGAAGTCGCAGGATTATGCATACGGCTCGACCATCGGTATCGATCACTTCCTGTCAAAACGAACTTCTGTGTATGGGCGTGTCGGTGTCGTACGAAATGGCCCGAATTCCAGCGTCACATACAACTACGACAGCGGATCACCGGCACCTGCACCCGGGCGCACCGTGTCGAGAGTCACGTTGGGTATCAACCATCAATTCTGATCTGATGCGTGGCCGCATCGCGCATCCATTTTCGTCAACAGTACCGAGGATAAAATCGTGTCAATTGAACTGGTTCAAGACTTCATCGAAAGCAGCAAGGACAAATACATTCAACTGTCGGACGACATCTGGCAATACGCGGAATTGGGTTATACGGAACAAAAATCCGCTGCAGCGCATATAGCGTTTCTGAAATCGGCCGGCTCTACCGTGCGCGAAGGAGTAGCCGGGATTCCGACGGCGTTCGTCGCACAAGCGGGTTCAGGCGGTCCGGTGATCGGCATCCTTGGCGAGTTCGACGCGCTGTCCGGTCTCAGCCAGGAGAGCCTCGCACTTAGATCCTGCCCGTCAAGCGAGAGCGACAACGGCAACGGCAACGGCCACGGTTGCGGGCACCACCTGCTCGGCACGAGCGCTCACCTGGCGGCAGTCGCGGTCAAGAATGCGCTGGAACGCAACGGAATAGAAGGCACAGTGCGGTTCTACGGTTGTCCTGCCGAAGAAGGCGGCTGGGGTAAAACCTTCATGACTCGCGCGGGCCTGTTCGACGATGTGTCAGCCGCGATCACCTGGCACCCCGGCGTCGCGAACACGATCATGAATATGGAGAGTCTGGCGGTTAAGCAGGCGTACTTCCGCTTCAAGGGCGTGGCTGCCCATGCCGGCGCATCGCCGCATCTCGGGCGCAGCGCGCTCGACGCACTCGAGCTGATGAACATCGGTACCAACTTTCTGCGCGAACACATGATCCCGGACGCGCGCGTGCATTACGCCATTACCGATGCCGGTGGCGTTGCGCCGAATGTCGTGCAACCGAATGCAGCGGCGCTCTATATGATCCGTGCACCGCGCAATCGCGACGCGAGTGAACTGTACGAGCGGATCTGCAATATCGCCCGCGGCGCCGCGCTCATGACCGACTGCGAACTGGAAATCGAAGTGCATTCAGCTTGCTCGAACCTGCTTCGCAACACCACGCTGAACGAACTGATGCAGGCAAAGCTGAAGGAATTCGGTGCGCCGGACTATGACAGCGACGAGCTGCAGTTCGCGGAGTCAATGCATCGCACGACACGCCCGGAAGAGATCGAGATGGCAGGCCGCATGCTGCAGGCCGCATGGCGTCAGCCGAAAGCGCTGTTCGACGGCGTTGATGCACTACACAACGACCGGCCTTCGAAGATGCACGGCTCGACCGACGTTGGCGACGTCAGCTGGGTCACGCCGACCGTGCAATGCATGACCGCATGCTTCGCTTTTGGTACGTCGCCGCATTCGTGGCAGTGGGTGTCGCAGGGCAAGAGCGCGATCGCGCACAAAGGCATGGTGCTCGCGGCAGCGCGCACGGAACTCGCCGAGCGCCTGGCCGTGGAGCCCTACGTGTGCCCGATTCCAGAGGGCGTGCAGCAGCCGCTGCCGAAGACCGTGGGCTGACTGCTGCACTGGCATGCCCGCGCGCAATTTTGTCCCGCTATCATGGCTCTCTGAAAGATGAAGTCAGGGGATGCTGTGAAGCTGAGACAACTCGATGCGCTGCGTGCGGTCGCTGAGGCCGGGAGTCTGCATGAGGCAGCGCGCCGTCTCTTCCTGACGCAGCCCGCGATCAGCCGTTCGATCAGGGAGCTGGAGGTCGAACTCGGCCTCCAGCTCCTCACGCGCTCGGCGAACGGTGCCACCCTGACGCCTTTCGCGCAACAAGTGCTCAAACGTGCGCAGGTCGTGCAGCGCGAGATTGGGCACATCACGGAAGACGCGCAAACCGAGCGGGGCGAACTTGCGGGACGGCTGACTCTCGCAATAACGCCACCGGCATCGACCCGCGCGCTTGCCAATGCGCTCATCGAGTTGACGGTCGCGCGTCCAAACGTGAAATTGCAGGTGATCGAGGGGCGTGCCGAAACGATTGCGGACGGACTGCGCAACGGTACGATCGACATCGGCGTCTTCACGCAGTACGGTGAACCGAAGAACGCGACGTTCGAGTGGACCCGACTGTACGAACTCGGCGTGCTGCTCACGATCCCCGCGTCGTATAAGTGTGCGCAGACGCTGTCTGTCGAGCAGATTCACACAATGCCGTGGCTCCTGCTGGATTCTCCGAATGACGAGTCGGGCTTTGTTGCGACGCTATTTAGCAAGTACGGCATGCCTGTGCCGGAGCGCGTAACCCGATGTTCTGCCATGAATCTTTATCTGGACCTCTCCATGCAAATGGAAGCCGTCGCGGTATGGTCATCGCTCGCGATGCCGATACTGTCAAAGCGAGCGGCGGGAGGATCACTCAGATTTCTGAGTCTTGTCGAGCCAATGCCGCCGATTGGCGTCTATCTCGCCTATTCCAGCGAGGATCTGTTGACCGCAACTGCGAAGGACTTCATCCGGCGTCTGCGCGCGAGGCTCGATGGCGGTGACGAAGCGCGAATGCCTGCGGGCATGGGCTTTAGCGACATGCACACTGGTGTTCGCTAGTCCGCTATCGCGCTGCCCGCTGCCTCTGCGTTTGCCGCGCCGAGTCAGTGCGCATCCACGGACATCTCACGGCGGCAAGTTCGCGCCGGCGCGTCCTCGGCTTGCCTGCATTTTGACTCATTTTTAACTAACCGGTTAGAATATTATGAGATCGAAGATTCAGGACGAGTCACGAGCCTTCCATTTCTGTCTGAACGTACGATGATTTTCTGGGGAAAACGACTTGTTACGCCGTAAATTTATTTCGTCAATGGTCCTGATGGCTGCGGGCATCGCAGTCGCCAAGGCCCGCGTGATTTTCGGCGGCATGCCGTGGTTCAAGGACCCGGTGGTGCTGCCGGAGCCGGTGGTGGCGGACGGCTGGAAATTCTTCACGGCCGAAGAGGTCGCCGTTGTCGAAGCGATCTCAGATCGCCTGATTCCTTCGGACGAGTTGAGCATCGGCGGCAAGGAAGCGGGCTGCGCACTCTTCATCGATCGCCAGTTGAACGGCGATTACGGCCGTGCGGCCACGCAATACCGGCTGGGAGAATTCAAGCCGGGCACGCCGAGCCAAGGCCCGCAAATCAAGGATACGCCCGCCGAACGCTATCGCGCCGGCCTGAAGTCGCTCGACGATCACTGCAAGCAAAATTTCGGCGGAAAAGCCTTCAATACGCTTTCGCCCGAACAACAGGATGAGCTGCTCAAACAACTCGAGGCCGGCGCGCTCGCCCTCGGCAGAGTCGATTCGAAAGCCTTCTTCAATCTGGTTCTGCAGAACGTGCGCGAAGGGTTCTTCGCCGATCCGATCTACGGCGGCAACAAGGACATGGCCGGCTGGAAGATGCTCGGCTTCCCCGGCGCGCAATACGACTTCCGCGACGTAATCGGTCGTCAGGGCGAAGACCTGAAGATCATTCCGATCAGCCTCATCAGCCGCAAGAGCTGACGCGCGCGCGTTTCCCATTGCGTCACTGCATCACTGCACCCCACTGCAACAAGCGGAGAATTACATGGCACTCAAACGTGCTAAGGCCGACGCTGTCATCGTCGGTCTCGGCTGGGCCGGTTCGCTCATGGCGAACGAGTTGACCCAGGCAGGTCTGAACGTGGTCGCGATCGAACGCGGCGCATGGCGCGATACCAGCAGCGACTTCCCCACCACGGTCGACACCGACGAATTGCGTTTCGCGACGCGCCGTGCGCTCATGCAGCCGCCCGCCGTCGAAACGCTCACGTTCCGTAACACGCCGGATCAAACCGCTCTGCCGCTGCGCGACTGGAACACCTACCAGTTCGGTATCGGCGTAGGGGGAGCCGGTACGCACTGGAATGGCATGACGTGGCGTTTCCTGCCGAACGACTTCCAGACCTATACGAACACGGTCGAGCGTTACGGCAAGAGCAAATTCCTGGAAGGCATGCAGGTGCAGGATTGGGGGGTGACGTACGCCGATCTCGAACCGTTCTACGACAAGTTCGAACGTCTGGCCGGCACCTCGGGCCGTGCGGGCAACATTCAGGGCAAAATCCAGCAAGGCGGCAACCCGTTCGAAGGTCCGCGCAATCGCGACTATCCGCTGCCGCCGCTCGAGCGCACGCGTGTCGCGACGATGTTCGACAAAGCGGCGCGCGAGCTCGGCTATCACCCGTTTCCGGTACCGGCAGGCAATACCTCAGGCGCGTATGTGAATCCTCTGGGCGTCCATATGGCGCCTTGCACATATTGCGGCTACTGCGAGTTTTTCGGTTGCGGCAACTGGTCCAAGAGCAGCCCGCAGGCGTGCATCATGCCCGCGCTCATGCAGCGCAAGAATTTCAGCGTGATCACCGAATCCGAGGTCTTGCGGGTGAACCTCGCCGAAGACAAGAAAACGGCGACCGGCGTCACCTTTGTCGACCACGATAACAACGAGTGGGAGCAACCCGCCGACATCGTCGTGATCTCGGCCTACCAGATGGACAACGTGCGTCTGATGCTCCTGTCAGGCATCGGCAAGCCCTACAGGCACGATACCGGCGAAGGTGTGGTCGGCCGCAACTACGCGTACCAGACCATCTCGGGCGCGTCGATCTTCTTCGAGAACGAGCGGCTCAATCCGTTCATCGGCGCGGGCGCACTCGCGCAGGCCATCGACGACTTCAACAGCGACAACTTCGACCACAGCAACCACGATTTCATCGGCGGTGGCGTGGCGCTCGTGCACTCGACGAACGGCCGACCGATCGGTTTAAGCAATGGCGTGCCGCCCGGCACACCGCGTTGGGGCAGCGAGTGGAAGAAGGCGTATCAGCACACCTATCAGAACTACAACTCGATCTACGTAATGGGCAACAGCTATCCGCATCGCGATGTTTATCTCGATCTCGATCCCGAATACAAGGATCGTTTCGGCCGACCGCTGTTACGCGTGACCTTCGACTGGATTGAGAACGACAAGCGCTCGGCGAAATTCATGGCAGACAAGTCCGAAGAACTCGGCCACGCGATGGGCGCGAAAACCGTCGTGCGCAGCGAGCCGACCACCAGGCCGTTCTCGCCGATGGACAATCTGTCTTCGCATACGACCGGCGGCGCCATCATCGGCGACGATCCGAAGACGAGCGCGCTCAATCGCTACCTGCAAAGCTGGGACGTGCATAACACCTTCGTGGTGGGCGCCTCCGCGTTCGCCAACAACGGCGGCTACAACCCGACCGGCACCGTTGGCGCCACCACGCTGTGGGCCGCGGAAGCGATCAAGTCGCAGTATCTGAAATCGCCCGGCCCCCTGGTGAGGATCTAAAACGTGCGCACCAGGACACTCATCGGTTCTTTCAGCGCGGCGGTACTCGCTGCCGCGGCTTTCGTCGCGTGGGATCATGCGGGCGATGCGCACGCGCAGAACAAGCCTGACACCCAGAGCAACGTCGGCGGTCAAGCCGCGGTGAATGCGCCTTCTCCGAAGACCATGCCGCTTTCCTCCGCCGATTCGGACGCCGTCAAGCGCGGCCTGTACCTGGCCCGCGCCGGTGACTGTGTCGCCTGCCACACGGCCGAAGGCGGCAAGCCCTTCGCAGGCGGCCTGCCACTGGAAACGCCGTTCGGGAAGATCGTCGCGAGCAATATCACGCCCGACAAGGAAACCGGCATCGGCACCTGGAGCGACACGGAGTTCATTCGCGCCGTAAAGGAAGGCCGCGGCAAGCACGGCGAATTCCTGTACCCTGCCATGCCGTATACGGCCTATGCGAAGGTCAGCGATCAGGACCTGCGCGATATCAAGGCGTATCTGGATACCGTTCCAGCTGTGAACAACAAGGTCGACGCAAATCAATTGCCCTTCCCGTTCAACATCCGCATGCTGATGTTCGGCTGGAACCTGCTGTTCTTCGACAACACGTCATTCAGGAATGACGACAAGCGGTCGGTGGAATGGAATCGCGGTGCTTATCTGGTCGAAGGGCTCGGTCACTGCGCGTCCTGCCACACCGCGAAGAACTTCCTCGGCGGCGACAAGGCCGCGTTGCAGGGCGGCGCATTGCAGGGCTGGTTTGCGCCGGAAATCACGAGCAATCCTTACACGGGTCTCGGCAACTGGTCGACGCAGGACATCGTCGAGTATCTGCATACGGGCGGTAATCAGCGTAGCGTCGCGTCGGGCCCGATGGCGGAGGCTGTAACGAATTCGCTGCAACACCTGAGTACGGCGGACCTGCATGCCGTGGGCGTATACCTGAAGAGCTTCCCCGGATCCGACCGGAAGGCGCCGACAGCGCTTGCAGCAAGTAACTCGGCAATGACGCTCGGCCGTTCGCTCTTCATGGCGAACTGTGCCGCGTGCCACCGCTCGTCGGGCCAGGGCGTGACGGGCATGGTTTCATCACTGGCGGACAGCGCGGGCGTACGGGCGCCGGATCCGGCCAACATGCTGCGCACGATCCTGATCGGCAGCCGTGGCGCCGTGACGCAAACCAATCCTACCGGAGCGGCCATGCCAAACTTCAGCTGGAAGCTGACGGACGGCGACATCGCGGCCATCTCGACCTATGTGCGCAATAGCTGGGGCAACGCGGCGGCGGCGGTCACAGCCGACGACGTCAAGCAAGCTCGCCGCAGTCTCGGCGCACAATCGGCAATAGGTGTGGCACAGAACAGGTAGCAGGCAACGTGCTTGTTTTTGCCATGTAGAAAGCCGGCGTGGTCTCATGCCGGCTTCTTCAAGCGGGTCCTTGCTGCCGATCACTTCGAAGCGCTGATCGTTGCTTAGCGAGCGCGCCGCTTACGGTATTGGTCGGCGATCACAGCCGCGACGATGATCATTCCCTTGACGATTTCCTGGATGTACGAATCGATGCCCAGAAAGGTGAAGCCGCTCGAGATCACGCCGAGAATCAATGCACCGATCACCGCGCCAGTGATCCGGCCCACGCCGCCGGCGAGGCTCGTGCCGCCGATCACGGCCGCCGCAATTGCATCGAGTTCATACGACATGCCCATACCAGACTGGCTCGTCTGCGCGCGCGCCGAGACGACCACGCCGGCAAGACCGGTCAACAGCCCGGCGATCGTGTAGACGGCCACCAGATTGCGTCCGACGCTGATGCCCGACACGCGCGCCGCCTGTACGTTGCCGCCGATCGCATACAGACATTTACCGAACCGCGTGTAGCGCAGCACGATGTGGAAGACGAGCGCCGCCAGCAGAAAGATCGCCACCGGCTTCGCACCGCTGCCGATCGCGGTGTACGCGTCGCTGAACATGCTGATGGGTTGGCCGTGCGTGTAGTAGCGCGCCAGTCCACGCGCCGACACCATCATGCCGAGCGTGACGATGAAAGGCGGCACACCGGTGCGCACGATCAAGGTACCGTTGATCAGGCCGCAAATGCCGCCCGTCAGCACACCCACCGCGACCGGCACGAGGACCGGCAAATCGACAAGCCCCGGAAACACCGTGCGCCCGAAACCCGATGTCTGCGCGAGGCTGCCGGCAATCATTGCGGATAGCGCGACCACGGACCCGGACGACAGATCGATGCCGCCCGCGATGATGATCATCGTGACGCCCACCGCGATCAGCCCGATTTCGGACACGCGCAGCACCATGATCAGGAGGCCCTGCGGGTTGTAGAGAAACGATTGGCCGCGCTCGATCCAGCCGAGCGCTTCGAAGACCAGCGCGATGCCGAGCAGCACTAGCAGGATGCTGGTCTCCTGCGGCACACGCCAGGTGCGTGCCACAGGACGAGGGATATCGGGAGTGAGGATGGCTGAGTTACGCATTGTCGTCTCCTGTGCCGACCTGAGTTAGCGCTTTAGCGCTTACTCAGGTCCCATGCAACGCCGTCGACCAGAGTTGCCGCTTTAGCGCTTACTCCGGTCCCATGCAAGATGCTTGCTGCATCTACCGCAAATTCATGCTGCTCGCCGGAAGCGAGCGTCATGATGGTTTCCTGCGTCGCGCTCGCACGAGGCAGAATGCCGCTGACGGTACGCTCGTGCATCACCACGATCCGGTCGCTCATGCCCATCACCTCGGGCAGTTCCGACGAGATCATGATGATCGCGACACCCTCTCTTGCGAGCTGCGTGATCAGCGTATGAATCTCCGCCTTCGCGCCAACGTCGACGCCGCGCGTCGGTTCATCCAGAATCAGAATCTTCGGTTTGTTCAACAGCCAGCGCGCGAGCAGCACCTTCTGCTGGTTGCCGCCGCTCAGGTTCTCGATGATTTCGTGCAGACCGGGCGTCTTGACCTTCAGCTGACGGCACATATCGGCGCATGAAACGTTCACGCGCTTTTGACGGACGAAGCCCAACGCACAATTTCGGCGCAACGCCGAAATCTGCATGTTTTCGCCGACGGAAAGCTGCAGGAACAGGCCCGTGCTCTTGCGATCCTCGGTGAGAAACGCGACACCCGCGGCGATCGCCTGTTGCGGAGAGCGAATCGCCCGGCGTTTTCCGTCGAACAGCAATTCGCCTTCGTCCGCCGGATAGATGCCGAAGATCGACTCCATCACCTCGGTGCGTCCGGAACCCATCAAACCGGCCACGCCGAGAATCTCGCCGTACCGCAGATCGAAGCTGACGTTCGAAAACACGCCGCGGCGGCCGAGGCTGCGCACGGCGAGCGCCACTTCACCGATCTCGACTTCCATCTTGGGAAAGACCTGCGTGAGTTCGCGGCCAACCATCGCGGCAATCAGCGATTGCTTGTCGAATTCATTCGCCTTGCGCGTGACGATGTGGTGACCGTCGCGGAAGATCGAGATGTCATCGGCAATCTCGAACACCTCATCCATCTTGTGTGTGATGTAAATGATCGCCTTGCCTTGCGCCTTCAGTTCGCCGATGATCCGGAACAGATGCTCGACTTCCTTGTCGGTGATCGCCGAGGTCGGTTCGTCCATGATCAGCAGATCGGCGTCGAAGGACACGGCCTTGGCGATTTCCACCATCTGGCGGTTCGCAATGCTCAAGCTGCCGAGTAACACCTGGGGATCGATCTCGATGCCGAGTTGCGCGAACAGTTCGCCC
Source organism: Paraburkholderia aspalathi (assembly GCF_900116445.1). GTDB lineage: Bacteria > Pseudomonadota > Gammaproteobacteria > Burkholderiales > Burkholderiaceae > Paraburkholderia > Paraburkholderia aspalathi. Next base: position 109,990 of record NZ_FPBH01000009.1, on the reverse strand, counting down.
GTGTGCCGGTTCAGCGCGCGATGGTCGATCAGGCCCAGCAGATTGCGCGGTTCGCGGCCAATCCAGATGTTCTCCGCCACCGTCATGTACGGCAGCAGATTCAGCTCCTGATGAATCATCGCGATACCGCGGTCGAGCGCGTCACGCGGTGACTTCAGCGCGATCGGTTCGCCTTTGAAATGCAGCGAACCGCCGTCCGGGAAATAGACGCCCGCGATGATCTTCATCATCGTCGACTTGCCGGCGCCGTTCTCGCCCATCAGCGCATGCACCCGGCCGGCGTGGACATCGATCGACACGTCGTCGAGCGCGATCACGCCGGGAAAGGCCTTGCGAATCTTGCGGGCGGCAAAGATCGGCTCATGCGCCGCCGAGGTGGCGACGCGTTGCGGCTGGGCTTTTTCCGCTGTCATGGTGAGGTCTGACATCGTGGCACTCCCTCTGTGGATGAAGCGGGGCGAGCGTGGCGCCGCCCCGAGGTCATGCGGACTATTTATTCAGAAAGCTCTTGTAGTTGTCCGGTGTGACGAGCTGGTAAGGAATCCAGGCCTCCTTAGGCACGTTCCTGTCTCCACCGGCGAGCTTGATCGCGGTATCGACAGCACCCTTGCCCTGCCCCCGCCCGTCCTGGAACACGGTGACGGCGAGATCGCCCTTGGCCATCGCGCTCAGGGCTTCCTTCGTCGCATCGACGCCGCCGACCAGCACACTCTTCGGTGAGACGCCCGCCTGCTTCATCGCGATCAGTGCGCCGAGCGCCATCTCGTCGTTGTTCGCGGCGATCGCATCGAATTTCTTGCCCGAGCTCAGCCACTGGCTCATCAGATTGATACCCTGGCTACGGTCGAAGTTCGCGGTTTGCTCTTCGGTGATCTTGATGCCGGGATTCTTCGCGACGATATCCTTCACGCCGCGAGTACGGTCCCGCGTTGCGTCGGTCGATAGCTCGCCGAGCATGATGGCAATATTGCCCTTCCCTTTGAGCTGCTTCGCGAGGTAGTCCATCTGCAAGTGCCCGGCCACGAGACTGTCCGAGCCAATGAAGTAAGCGCCGTTGCCCATCGGTTCATCCGGCTTGCGATTGACGTAGACGATCGGGATGCCCGCCTTGCGTGCGGTGTCGGTCATGCGTTTGGTTGCCGACGCGTCGGCTGGCGTGACGATGATCGCCGCAACGTGCTGGGACACGAAGCTTTCGACCTGGCTGACTTGCCGCCCCACGTCGCCTTGCGCATCCTCGAAGTCGAGATTGACGTCCTTGTGGGCCTTGCCTTCGGTCGCCATCGCGTCGCGCACCGTAGTCAGGAAGTTGTCGTCGAAGTGCGCCATCGAGACGCCGATGGTCGTGCTCGCAATAGCGTAAACCGGCAGCATCGCCGCGAACGACAGAGCAAACAGTGATCGTGTGAGGAATTTCATTGACATGTCTCCTATCTGTTGATTAAACCCGCGCGGCCTTTCGGTCTGATGCCAAGGTCCGCGCGGCGAAATTTCATGCGGTGTTCACCTTCGCCATCTCTTTCCATCCGTATCCTGAGAGCTTCTGCTACGCAGCCTTGCGCACCTGTGCCGATTCGACGCTCGCGCGGATATAACCGATGCTGTCGCGCAGACGGCTTTCGATGTCGTCAGCGCCGGCAATTTCCTCGGCGAACGGTTCGAACGACACATGTCCGCGATAGCCGCGTGCAAACAGCGCGGTCAACTGACGGATGTTGCCGAGCTGATCGGCCGCGCCGACCAGCACGCGATGCCCGTCGCGCATCTGGCCGACAGGCAGGCCGCTATCCTCGACGCCCGAAACGTGGACGAGGCCCGTCAGGTCCGGAAAGAAAATGTCTTCGCCCGACAGATGGTGGTGGAACGTGTCGTGCACGAGCCGGAAATGGCGCTCGCCCGCCGCGTCGTAGATCGCCTTGACCGCATCGGATTTGCGGCGCAGCGCGCATTCCTCGAAGCCGAGCGGCTCGATCAGACCATGCAGGTCATGATCGTCGAGGATCGGTTTCAGTTGCTTGAGTGCATTGACCAGATCGGTGTGACGCTCGCTCGCCGAGCGCTGATCCTGGCGGCTGTTGGTCGGGCACAGGACGATCGCGCGCGCACCGCAGTCGGCGGCATAGCGCGAGAGTGCTAGCACTTCTTTCGCGCGAGTCGCATCGAAGCGTTCGAAGCGTTGCAGCGCATTGATCGACAGGATCGTCAGACCCGCGGAAGCGCTAAGCGCCTTGATATCTGCGGCGGGCGTGCCGTCGTTGATCTCGACGCCTTCGAGGTCGTTGCGGATCTCGATCGCATCGACGGCGAGGCGCTGGCAAAGCGCGACGTATTCGGCGAACGCCAGCCGCGGTGCGCTCATGCGGTTCAGGGAAAATTGCAGTGCTCCACCACTCGTCAATGTCATTTGTGTCTCCAGTTATAGCGAACGAATGTGTTGTCTCTCGGATTCATGCCGTTACGGCGTCTTGTCCGGCGGTTTGCTCCAGCCACGTACTGCGCAACCATGCCGCGCAAGCCACGTTGTTCTCGAAGATCGAATACCCTGCACCGCCGCCATAGTCGGCAAACGGAATGAACTCGCAGCTGATGCGCTGCGGCGTGGAAATGCCGCTGTGTGCGTGCGCGTTGAGCAGGTGCCGCACCGCGCTCTTCCACGGAAGGAGTGCTGCCTCATCCCAGTTGCCGTCCCATTGATCCGTAGCGGGACGTACAAACGGGTATTGAATGCCGCGGCCCGGCCTGCCGTCGGGGCGACGCATGCGGGCATTACGCGGATTGTTCGGTGTGACGCTGCGAGCATGGGCGTGATGGACCCAGCCACGCGCGATCCACTGTTTGAAGATCGCGTCGGGCGACGCAGGATCGAGCACGATCTCGCCCGCTTCGACGCGTGATCGAATTCCGGGGGCGTCGAGTTCTTCTCCGTTGCCGATCTTGAAGATCAGATGTGAATGATCGAGCGTGAGGCGCAGTGCAAGGCCGTCGCGTGCCAGCAGTTCGCCGACTCGTTCGACCCGGCTGAAATCTTCATTCCACATATCAACGTGCACTTCGAAGCTCGGGATGCATCCAGCCGGAGCAGCCCATTCGCAAGCCTGTGCATAGAACTGCACGACTTCGGTATCAGTGAGGCGATGTCCGTCTGCATGATTCGCATAGAGCTGGCAATTGAGCACCGTCGAGCCGAAATGCGGCGCCCATTCGATCACGTGCCGCAGGTGCGCTTCGTCGCGGCCCGCACAGAAGATGCCGCCGAGCACGCGAACCGGCAACGCGTAGCGCTCGCTCAACTCGACGTAACGCGCGAGTGCAACACCCTCGGGCGGATTCATCTCGACATAGTCGAACACGCCCGCGTCGGCAATCATCTGGAATTGCGTTTCAGCGTCGACCGGCGGCATGTCGTCGCGATGCAGCACCCCGTCGATATTTACGCCGATGTGGAGAGTGGGGTTCATGGTTTGTGTGTGATAGGCGTAGGGCCGTGCTCAAGCCGTTTCGGCGACCAGCAGCGACTTGAGCTTCACTGATGGATCCGCAAGCTCCTCGGCGGAGAGTCGAGCGTTGCGGCCAATCAGAATCTGTGCAATCCGGATATCGCGGCCCATTGCGCCGCCGATACCGCTCGCCGCGATCAGCGATCCGTCCGCAGACAGATGGAACAGCAGCAACGCATCGGACGTCTCGCGCACCACAACATGGCTGGCGAATGCGGGAAGCCCCGCTATCTGAATCGACAGATCATACTGATCGGACCAGAACCACGGCACTTCGCGATAACGAAGGCCTTCGCCGAGCATGTTGCGCGCGGCATGGCGGCCCTGATCGTCAGCGTTCTTCCAGCATTCCAGGCGCACACGGCGGCCGTACAACGGATGCGGGAACGAGCAGACATCGCCTGCGGCGAAGATGTCATGATCGCTCGTGCACAGATGGTCGTCGACCACGATGCCCTCCGCGACGTCGAGTCCCGCTGCCTGCGCTAGTGCGGTACGTGGCACAGCGCCGATGCCGACCACTACCGTGTCGCAGTGGATGACTTCGCCGTCGGCGAGACGAACCTCTTCGGCTGCACTAGCACCCGCGATAGCGGCCAACTGCGCGCCAAAGCGGAACTGCACACCGGCTTTACGGTGCCGCGCCTCGATGCGCGCGGCGATTTCCTGCGGCACCGCGCGCATCAGCAAACGCTCGCCGGCTTCAATGACCGTGACGCTGCATCCGGCAGCGATAGCACTCGACGCTACTTCGAGCCCGATAAAGCCGCCACCGATGATCGCAACACGTTGTCCGTGATGGAGCCGCGTGGCGAGATCACGGGCATCGTCGACAGTGCGCAGGGTGACCACGCCAGGCAATTCCGAACCGGGTACGCTCAACGTTCTGGGCGACGCACCGGTTGCGAGCAGCAGCCGGCTGTATCCAATGCGTTCGCCGTTATCGAGCAGAGCTGCGCGGCAGGCACGATCGATTCCAACCACACTGACTGCAAGCTTCAGATCGATCGCATGATCGGCAAAAAAGGTATCGCCGAAGAGCGCACAATCGCCCAGTGCTTTTTCCTTGAGCAGCACCGCCTTGGAAAGCGGCGGCCGGTCATAGGGCGCGTGCGGTTCGTTGGCGATGAGCGTGATCGCGCCATCGAAGCCCGCTTCGCGCAGTTCGGCGCTGGCGCGGGCACCCGCCAGACCGGCGCCGACGATGACCATGTGTGCGTCGCTTGGCATAATCACTCCGTCGTCGGCACGCCGATCAGCACCGCATCGCCTTCGATGCGTACCGGATGCGTTTTGAGCTGTTGACAGACCGGTGCGCAAAGCGGCTTACCGGTTGCAATATCGAAACGCCCCTGATGCCGCGGACATTCAATCGCATTACCCAATACGAAACCATCGGCAAGATGGGCCTTCTCGTGCGTACACCAGCCGTCGGAAGCATAAAACTTGCCGTCGATGCGATAGACGGCGAACGTCGCACTGCCATGATCGAAACGCACGACGTCTTCTTCATCGATGTCGCCGGTCTGACACGCGATGACCCACTCAAGTTGATCCACCATTTCAGATACTCCCGGTTCTGGAGGTTTTTTCAGGTTGCCGAGCGCATCGACTCACGATGCGGGACGTGGCGGCGGATAAAGTGAGAGCGATCGCGTCTCTGGCGGATCAAGGTCGGAACCATCTCCCTGTAGACCGACCAGAGGCTCGGGTACGCAGGCGGCGTCTCCGCCTTGATCGCTTCGTGCAGCTTCGGCAGCGCGTGGTACGGCACCATCGGCAGCAGGTGATGTTCAATGTGGTACTGCATGTTCATGTAGAGGAACGCGAACACCGGGTTGATGTAGACAGTGCGCGTATTGAGCCGGTGGTCGGCAACGTTCATGGCCATTCCGGCGTGTTGCGTGAGGCCAAGCGTCTGGTGAAACCAGCCGCAGTAAAAGCGCGGCGTCCACACGAACATCAACGGCAGAATGCTTTGGATGGCAAAGCACCAGCCGATTACCGCTGCTATGACGACGACGTAGAAGCGACTGATCCAGATCATCTTCCTGCGCTCCATCGCCGGCACAAAGTCGGCGACTTCCGGGCTGATCGACCCGCATGCATGACTCACGGTCTTGACAATCTCGGTGGTGCCGCCAATCAGATAGAAGAAATCCAGCAGGATGGTGACGAGTTGCGGCGGGCGGCATACCTGAATCTCGGGGTCGCGGCCGACCATGATCGTGTGCGTGTGATGCCGCGCGTGACTCCAGCGCCAGAGCGTCGCCTCACGGATCGTCATGAACGAGCAAAGCTGATAGAAGGCCTGATTCAGCCAAGGCGTCTTGAACGGCGTGCCGTGTGCAAGCTCATGCCAGCGCGCGTCGCTGGAACAGTAGATCGTCCCGTAGACGAAAAATGCCGGAATCGCCCACCACGTTCCCCACGCATAGAATGCCGCGCCCCCTGACGCGAGCAGCAAGGCGATCCACAGGCCGAAGTTCTTCAGGCCTTCAGCATCGCTGCGCTTCATCAGTTGCTTGAGTGTCTGCCGTGGGATATCGGGGCGATACCAGTTCTCTTCGGTCGATGCGGCCGAAGCGTCACGCCCGGTGAGACCGGCGCTTGCAAGGCTGCCCGTGCATGGCATGTTCAGAGGTGAGTTCGACACCTTTGTCTCCTTTCTTTTCCAGATCTGCTTTTCCCGGCTGCCGCGAAGGACAGGATTGCGGGAAGGCGATGTCTGCAAGATAAGAGACCGCCAACCTCCTCTCAACGAAAAGATTGACGTTTTTTCGTCAATCACCTAGCGTTAAAAAAGCACGGAATAATGCTGCGCCGCGGCATTCGCGCGAGCGCAGACAAAAAAGAAGTACACATGGAATGGAGACAACGACATGACCGACGCTGCCACGCCGCCACGGCGCAAGCGCACGGCGCGCTTTATCGAAATCGCGGAGGCCGCGGGCGTAAGTCCGGCCACCGTTGATCGGGTCCTCAATGAACGTGGCAGCGTGTCGGCAGCGACGCGCGCGCGCGTGGTGGCGGCGGCCCGGCAACTGGCCGTGCCGCGCGTCCTACCTGATACGCATCACGGGCTGATGCACATGGAGGTGCTGCTGCCGCAGAACAGCACGCCCTTTTTCGGCCGCCTGAATCTCGCCCTGCAACGCTCGATGCAGATGCTCGATAAGCGGATCGTTATGCATAGATCCATCCTTGCGGAAGACGACCATGCGGTTACCGAAGCGATCCTTCATCCGCGCTATAAACGCTCGGGGCTGATCGTGACGACACACGATACGCCCCGCATCCGCGATGCACTACGCACGGTAATCGAACGCGGCGAGCCGGTTGTTACGATGGTTACCGACGTCGCGGACGTACCACGTCTCCATTACGCGGGTATCGACAACCTGTGTGCCGGGCGTACGGCAGGCTACTTCGTCGGACGCCTCGCAAGACGGCCCGGGCGGGTGCTGCTGCTGTGCAGCCGCAAGGACTATCGCGCGCATATCGACCGGATCGGCGGTTGCCGGGCACAGCTTGCGGAGTCGTTTCCTGAACTCGCCTGTGATAGCACGGCAGTGGAAACCCAGGATGACCCGGACAGGTGTTATCGCGCGGTCGTGAACGCACTGAAGCAGGACGACCTGGTCGGCATCTACAACAGCGGATACGGCTCACCCGGTATCGAAGCCGCGTTGCGCAAGTTCGGCGCGAGCGGACAGGTCGTATGGGTGAGCCATGAAATGCTGGACTTGCACCGCAAATACATCGAGGAACAAACGATGGATGTCGCCATCGACCAGGATCCCGATGGGCAAGTGATATCCGCACTGCAGCACGTACTGCATGCTTGCGGTGTGGTCGAGGACGCTCCTCCGCCAGGACCGGTGGAGTTCCGGATCTTCTGTCCGGCGAATGTCAGGCGCAGTGCGTATCTGCCGCCATCCGACTGAAGCTTTCATTGCGACAGGGATGCGCTTTGAACGCGATGTTCGAATATATGAGGCTCCGCGATCTCCTGCCAAAGCCCGTTTAGACGAAGCCAAGGTCGCGACGCAGGCGACCTCAGGCTCGATGCGGCATGTGTCTACATGGCGACGGTCCCGTCCGCGCTCCTCTTATGCGATGCATTGAACGGCCGCAGCAACACGATCACGCCCAACGCGCCGGCCGCCGCGAGCGTTGCGGCGAAGCAGAATGCGACCCGATAGCCACCCCCGTATTGCACGAGCCACCCCGTGAGGCCGGGTGCGAGAATGCCCGCCAGGTTCGCAAGGAGATGGACGAACCCGCCAGCCGCACCCACACGACTGCCCGGCACGATTTCCTGGATCAGAACCCAACAGGTCTGTGGCGTCATGAAGGCGAGCAGTGCGGCGGCTGCGATCAGGGCCACCGCCGGCGTGACGGTTGCAACGCGTGAAGCCATCAGCACGCATGCAGCCGAGCCGCACAGTCCCACGACGATCACCCCTTTGCGGGATCGCAATGCGTTGCCGGTGCGTTTCGTCAGCCAGTCGGACGCGACGCCGCCGAGCGCGAGCCCGATAGACGCCCCGAGCCACGGAATCGCGCCCACCACCGCCATATGCCTGATATCGAGATGCTGAAAATCAGTCAGATAGCTTGGCAACCACGACAGCAGGAAATACAACACGTAGTTGAAGGAAAAGAATGCAAAGGCGACGGCAAGGACGCGCGTCGACAGCACGTAGTGCCACACGCCGTGAATCTCGTTCGCGTCATCTGCAACAGGCGACGCGACCACGCGTAGTTGAGCCCGGCTGCACTGGATCAGCGCCCGCTCCTGCTCCGATACGCACGGATGCTGCGCTGGTGTATCGCGAAAGAACACGAGCCATGCGACAAGCCACACGAGGCCGAGAAAGCCCGTCGCAACGAACGCGATACGCCAGCTAAAATTGACTGCGAGGAGGCCAACCAGCGGCGCGGCCAGCGCAGCGCCCAGCGGCTGACCGATTGCCGTCAATCCCACCGCGCGGCCGGCCTCGTTGCGCGGAAACCAGTTGGCGATCGATTTGTTCGTCGTGGTGCCCATCGGTCCCTCGCCAATGCCGAAAAGCACGCGCACCACCAGTAGCTGCGCAAAGCTCGACATCAGCGCGGTGGCGCCGCAGAAGAACGACCAGACCGCCGCGGCAATCGCAAAGACGCGCCGCGGCCCGAACCGGTCAGCACACCATCCGCCGACGAAACAGAAGACGCAATAGCCGACGAAGAACGCGCTGAAGAGCACGCCCATTTCGGCGTCGTTAAATCCGAGATCGTGCTTGATCAACGGCGCGGCGACGGACATCGCCGCGCGGTCCAGATAGTTGAGTGCGCCCGTGAAAAACAGCAGCAGTCCGATGAACCATCGATAATGGTGCTTCATGTCTGTTCCGAATGTTCAGCGAACGATCGCGTGGTCGATGAGATTACTTCTCAGCACGTCTTCGTCCGGCGCGAAACCAAGTCCTGGTGTGTCCGGCAACGTCAGTGTTGGCCGGAGTGCCATCGCGGGATGCAGCAGCGCGTCGAAACGCACAGCTGGCATCTCCAGCGCGACCGTATCCGGCAAGCTCGCGACGATGTGCGCGGTCGCGAGCAGTCCGGGACCGTAGAAGAAACAGTGAGGCACTACACGCACACCGTGCCGGTTCGCCAGCGTAATCGCCTCCCGGATGGCGGTAACGCCGCCAAGCTTTGCGACGCTCGGCTGCAGCACGTCCACTGCGCCGCTCTCCAGACATTGCCGGATGCCCGCAATACCCGCAGCGTTCTCGCCAGCCGCAATTGGCACGCCGCAGCGCCGCACCTGCGCCAGTCCTGCGTAGTTGTCCGGCGGCCAGACCGGTTCCTCGAGCCAGGTGAGTCCCTGCGAACGGATGCGAGCGGCTTGCGTCGCCGCTTCCTCCGCCGACCACGGACAATTCACGTCCACCATCAATTCAACCTCGGCGGGAAGCGCTTCGCGTGCCGCCCGAATTGCGTCGGCCGATGTTTCGTGCAGCTTGATTCGCGTGAACCCCTCAGCGTGCACGCGACGCACCTGTCGCGCCACTTCCGCAGGATCATTGTCGTAGCTGACGAGGCTCGCATAGACGTCCACGCGTGTGCGGCTCGCCCCTAGCATCCGGTATAGCGGAGTGCCTGCTGCCTGGCCGGCGAGATCCCACAGCGCGATATCGATTGCGGATAGCGCGTACATCATCGGCCCCGTGCTGCCATACGAATGGAATGCGCGCTGCGCCGTCGCGTTCAACACTTCGGGTTGCGCCGCAGCATCGAACGGCATGCCGATGAAAAAGCGACCGACCGCGCCGGCGAGCATCGCGAACGTCGCGGGATTGCAGGCGTGACCGAATCCTTCACCCCAGCCGACGCGTCCATCGGAAAGCACCACCTTGACGAGCAGGGATTCCATCCGCGCGAGTTGCTTCGACGCGGCGTTGAATGCGTCGCCGGCTCGTGCCCCTGAGTCTTCAGTTACGCGCCGGCCGGCGTCGAAACCGATCGCAACGCGCATCACCTCGATTTGTACGATTGTCGTCATCACACTTCCAATGGCACCATGCCGCACCAGAACATCCAGTCGTTGCCGGTCTCGACATCGTATTTGCGGATGCGCGTGAGGCGGCCGTCAGTGGCGATGCGAAACACCGTCAGCTTACAGAAGCGGCGGCGTCTGAACGCCGTCGGCTTGCCGTTACTGTTTCTCTTCATCAATCGTCTCCGGTTTTATTCTGGCCGAGCATTGCCCGCGTGCTCAGGCGGCCGCACGCGGGCGCAGCGCGAGCGTGCGAGCTTTTTCCTTGCCGATACCTTCCCACAAGCCCTGCAAATACATGATGCCGAGCGCGCGGTCGTACAGGCCGTAGCCCGGCACGCCGGTTTCGCCCCAGATCATGCGGCCATGGTCGGGCCGCGCGTAGCCCTGGAAATCGGCGTCGTGCAGCGCTTTCACGATCTCGGCCATGTCGAGGGAGCCGCATTGGGTCGGATGCGCCGATTCGTAGAAATCTCCGTTCTCGCCAACCTTGACGTTGCGCAGATGCACGAAGTGCACGCGTTTGCGCGCCGCGAATTCGTTGATGAACGACGGCACATCGTTGCGCAGGTCGGAACCGAGCGTGCCGCTGCACAGCGTCAGGCCGTTCGCTGTCGAATCAGCGATATCGAGCACGCGCCGGTGGTCGTCGATATTCTTGATGATGCGTGGCAGGCCGAACACCGGACGCGGAGGATCGTCGGCATGCAGCGCGAGCTTGAGACCGAGTTCCTCAGCGACCGGCACAAGTTGCGACAGGAAATATTCGAGATTCCTCCACATCTGCTCCGTGGTCACCGAGGCGTATTCGTCCAGCAGCGCCTGCAGCTTTTCCGGGGTATAGCGTGTGCCCCAGCCGGGCAGCGGAATGCCCTTCGACACATCCAGTTGCTCCACCCGCTCAGCTTCGAAGGAAAGCGTGTTTGAACCGTCCGGCAGCGGAAATTCCATCTGCGTGCGCGTCCAGTCGAACACCGGCATGAAGTTGTAGCACACCACTTTAATGCCGCTCGCCGCGAGATTCTTCAAAGTGGCGATGTATTGCGGCATCAGTTTTTCGCGGCCCGGCCGGCCGAGCTTGATCTCCTCATGCACGCGGAAGCTGTCGACGACTTCCATCCTGAGGTCCTGCGCCGTCGCAGCGCCAGTCAGCGCCTGAATCCGCTCGCTCGGCCACACTTCGCCGAGTGGCAGGTCGTAAAGCGACGACACGATGCCGTAAAGGCCCGGAATCTGGCGGATGTACTGCAGGCTGATCGGGTCCTTCGGACCGTGCCAGCGAAAGATCATCTTCATGATGTCAACGCTCTGTCTGATTGGTAAAAACAGGCTCCCGGCGCTCGTGCTACGAACGCCGGCTACGTCTGCTGCTTAAGCACCCGCGCCAAACGAAGCTGACTCGGTAGTCCACGCACGCGCCTGATCGCTGAGGCTGAAGCCCAGGCCCGGACGGTTCGGCACATGCATCCGGCCGTCGCGAAGTTCGAGCTGCTCGTTGAACATCGGCTCGAGCCACTCGAAGTGTTCGAGCCACGGTTCGCGCGGATAGGCCGCTGCGAGATGCAGGTGAATTTCCATCGCGAAGTGCGGTGCGAGGCTGAATCCCTTGAAATCGGCCAAACTCATGATCTGCAGAAACGGGGTAATCCCGCCGACGCGTGGCGCATCTGGCTGAATAAAGTCCGACGCGTGCGCCGTAATCAGTTGCGCGTGTTCACCGAAGCTCGTCAGCATTTCGCCGGTGGCGATCGGCGTGTCGAGCGATGCGGTCAGCGCCGCATGGCCTTCGACATCGTACGCGTCGAGCGGCTCTTCGATCCATGTCAGATCGAACTGTTCGAGCACACGGCCGAAACGTTGAGCGGTCGCACGGTCCCATTGCTGATTCGCGTCGACCATAAAAGGGAAGCTGTCGCCGAGATGTTTGCGTACCGCCGTGACGCGCTGCAGATCGATCGCCGTGTCCGGCTGGCCGACCTTGATCTTGATCCCGCCGATTCCCCGTTCACGCGATGCGTCAATGTTCTCGAGCACGCGATCGAGCGGCATCGACAGATAGCCGCCCGAGGTGTTGTAGCAGCGCACCGAGTCACGATGCGCGCCGAGCAGTTTCGCGAGCGGCAGACCGGCGCGCTTTGCCTTGAGGTCCCATAGCGCGATGTCGAAAGGTGCGATGGCCTGGGTGGTCAAGCCGCTGCGCCCCATCGATGCGCCGGCCCAGCACAGCTTGTTCCAGATGCGTGCGATGTCGTTCGGGTCTTCGCCGATCAGTTCAGGCGCGATCTCTTTCGCATGCGCGAACATACCTGGTCCGCCGGCGCGCTTCGAGTAGCCGAAGCCGATTCCCTGGTGGCCGCTTTCAGTGCTGATCTCGGCGAAGATGAAGGCGATTTCGGTAAGCGGCTTCTGACGGCCAGTCAGCACCTTCGCATCGCTGATGGGCGCCGCGAGCGGCAGATACGTCAGCGAAACCTTTACGCCGGTGATGCGATCCGTACTTGCCGCGCCGCGCGAAAGATGCGCGAGTGTTTGGGTAGACGATGTGCTCACAACTTCTCCTTTCGAAAAATGAATAGTATCGATGTTCGTGCAGGTCGGAGGATCAGGCTTTGAGCTGATAGCGCTGGATCTTTCCGACAATCAGCCCATAGCTCAATACGGCGACCAGACCGTGCGCGCCGACATAAATTAGCGCCGCGCTAAAGGATCCCGTGCTTTGCAGCAGGTAGCCGATGACCACCGGCGTGACGATGCCCGCGCTATTGCCGAGCGCGTTGAACACACCGCCGGTCGTACCGATGATTTCGCGCGGCGCCGTATCGGCGAGGATCGTCCAGCTCAGCGCGCCAAAGCCCTTGCCAAAAAATGCCAGGCTCATCAGGCCAACCACCAGCCATTGGGAATTCACGTAGTTGCACAGGATCATGCTCGCGCTCAACAGGAAGCCGACAATCACCGGCCCCTTGCGGGCAATGCTGAGCGAGCCGGTTTTCTTCAGCAGCCCGTCGGATACGAAGCCACTGGCGACACCGCCGATCAATCCGGCGAGCGCGGGAATCGATGCCACGAAACCGGCCTGAAGAATGTCGAAGCCGCGATCCTTCACGAGATAGATCGGAAACCAAGTCACGAAGAACCACGTGATGGCGCTGATGCAGTACTGGCCAATAAAGATGCCGACCAGCATCCTGCTTTTGAACAGCGAGCCGATATCGCGCAACTGGGAGCGCGCCGGTCCGGTTTTCTCCTGCTTCTGCGAAGCTTCGAGATCGACCAAACCCTCGCCCGCGCGAATGTATTCGAGCTCGCTTGCACTCATCGACGGGTGCCTGACCGGCAGGTAGTAGTTCTTCCACCAGATCGACGCGATCACCAGACCCACGCAGCCCATCGCGATGAATACGTATTCCCAGCCGAATGCATGGCACAGCCAGCCCATGAACGGTGTGAAGAGTGCAAGAGAGACATACTGGGCGCTGTTGAAGATTGCGCCGGCCACACCGCGCTCAGAAGCGGGGAACCATGCCGCAATGATCCGGCCGGACGCAGGGCCGACCGGCGACTCGGCGACGCCTAGCAGAAACCGCAACGCGAGCAGCAGCGGCACGACGAGGCCGATAAAATGCACCAGGCCCATGCAAACGGTGAACGCGGACCACACCACAATCGCGCTGAACATCGCTTTCTTCGAACCGATGCGATCCGTCAGCCAGCCGGCTGGAATCAGGAAGATCACGTAGGCCCAGCTAAAAGCGGAGAAGATATAGCCGAGCTCGACCGATGTGATGTGAAGCTCTTTCGCCATCGCGGAGCCCGCGACGGACATCGCCGCCCGATCACCCGAACTGAGCGCAAGGACGATGGTGATGAGCGCCAGCGTCACGAACCGGTAGCGTGTGCGCGTCGTAGCGGCTGCGGCGGTCCGCGCATTGGTGGCGGGTGGCATCGCTAGCTCCGCGTTGGCGGATGACGGGTGATCGTTCATTGTTTGTCTCCTGTCCAGTTCCATGCGCTGGAACTGAATCCGTTATTCGGCATATCGTCGTTAGTCGAATGCTAGTCCGACGCTGCAGATGACGAAACCGGGCTGTCCTCACTTTCAGCTCGCGAGTTCCAATCGATGGGAATATGGACACAGGGGCCAGCGCCGGTTGCCGGTTCCCGGATCAAGAACGCCACCGCCACAGCCCCAAGCAACGCCAACGCGCCAGCGATCGTAAACGCCATCGAATAGCTTCGCGTGCTCTGTATCACGAAGCCGGTCAATGTCGGCGCCACGATCCCCGATATATTGCCAAGCCCATGCATCAGCCCGCTTGCGCCGCCCACCGCGTCGCGCGGCGCGATGGCCTGAATCAGCGCCCAATACGCCGTCGACGTCAGCATGACAAAACCAACGCCGATCGACATGACCGACACGGCGCCCCGCGCCGACTCGATTTGTCCTGTCAGGGCAACACAGGCGCCACCCAATGCAAGACAGACGACCAGCACGACCTTGCGCGACAGCAGGACTTTTCCGGTCAAACGATAAAGAGCGTCGATAGCAAGGCCGCCCAGCACGTAGCCAAGCGCACCAGCCAACCACGGAAACGACGACACCACGCTCATCTCGGCCAGCGACAGATGCTTCTGTTCGACGAGATAAGTCGGAAACCAGGTCAGGAAGAAAAACTGGTTGTAGCTGCAACAAAATAGCGAGAACGCCATCACGTACACAGCGGGATTGCGAAAGATCGTGCGCGCCGTGCCGGATGACGCTTCAATGGCTGCCTGCGCGCGGCCGGTTACGCCCATTGCTGAGTCCTGGGCAATGAGCGCTGCTTCATCGCTCGATACGCGTGCGTTCTGCCGGGGATGGTCGGTCGCCAGACGCGCCCATGCCAGCACCCACAACACCCCCAGGCATCCGACCACGACAAACGCCAGTCGCCATCCAAACTGGATCGCCATGAAGCCCACCACAGGGCCGGCGAGCGCACCACCTAGCGGGCCACCCGCCTGGTTCAGCCCCACGGCGCGAGCACGCTCCCCGGTAGGAAACCAGTTTGCCACCGTGCGATTTGCCGTCGCCGAGATGGGACCCTCGCCCATCCCAAATGCCGTGCGAAACACCAGCAATGAGACAAAGCCCGATGCCGCCGCCGTCAGCGCACAGCATCCAGACCAGCAGAGCATCGCCCACGTGAAAACGCGCTTCGGGCCGATACGATCGGACAGGTAGCCTCCAATCACGTTGAACAGCGCATAGCCCACAAAGAAGCTGCTGAATACAATGCCCTTCTCCGACGGCGAAAGGCTGAACGTCTTCGAAATGAATGGCATCGCGATGGACAATGCCGCACGATCCATATAGTTGATCAGCATTGCCAGAAACAGCAGGGTAAGGACAACCCCGCGGAAACGCGTGGACATTGAATCCTCCGTATCGTTTTGAATCACTGAGACCGCGTGGCCCCCTGATCGTCAGAATTTGTGCCGCAAGCCGACGGTCGCGGCGATCTGCGTGCCAGTCGATGAAGCCGTCAAGCCGTAAATCGCGGCTCGTGCGCCCTTACCCGTCGAATCCTTTCCAGACGCGTGCTGGCCGAACACGACGGCATAGATATCGGTCCGCTTGGACAGGTAGTAGTCCACCCCGAGGTTCAACTGGTTGTATGTCACGCCACCCGCCGCGCCGCCGCTGACCTGAGCGCCACGCGTGTACGCATAAGACGTTCCAATCAGAAAATCGGGGGCCACCCAGACCCGAAAATTCAGTTCGACAGTATTGAACACGGCATTACCGCTGTATCCGCCGGGATTGAGACTCGCGCTCGCCCCAAGGTTGCGGAACTGAACGTTGGAATAGACCACGCCTGCTGTTGCCGTCTCGATCGTATAGGCGGCCGCGGCGGCGATGGTTTGCAGCGTTTGCGCAGACGCATAACCCGAGTACACCGGAATGGACGACATGTTCGACGCCGTCGTGCTCGATGCAGGGTTGTTGCCGTAATAGGAGAAATTCGGGTTGCGGGCGTTGAGGTAGGCCACGCCTAGCGCCAGGGGTCCCTGTTTGTAACCTGCTCCGAGCGAATACACGCGGTTCTGCTGGAAATTTCCCGCTACGCCGCCGACGCTGAAAACACCACCGAATCTGAAACCCTTGTAGTCGGGGCTCGCATACTTGAGCGCGTTATTGACGCGATAATTGTTGCCGGTGTTATCGAGGTCGGCCGGGTGATTCGCGTAGCCGCCCGCGGTATCGCCACCGGCTTTCAGAACGCCCACGTAGTCGACCACCGAATCGTATTGGCGCCCAAGCGTCATCGTTCCGAACGGTCCCGACAGTCCCACGAAAGCCTGACGGCCGAACTCAGCACCGCCCTGCCCCAGTGCGCCGGTGGCAGCGGAAAAGCCATTCTCCAGCTTGAAAATTGCCTTGTAGCCACCACCCAGGTCCTCCGCGCCCGTCAATCCCCAACGGTTTCCGTTCAACGCGCCCACGGCCATCGCATATTGCTTCGCGCCCCCAGCGTTGTTCGCGTAGACAACACCCACATCGATTAGCCCGTACAACGTGACACTGCTCTGCGCGTTCGCCACGCTCGCCAACGGAATCACGCAGGCGGCCGCAAGCCAGGACTTTTTCATCATCATCTCCATTTATAATTACTCAGTTTTTGTGTTTTTATATTTCGTTATCCGTAATAATGTGAATTTGCATTCACTAAATTATCTGGATGCGTACCTACATGGCCTCTCTACAGCTAATGCTTATCTGCTCGCGCGGTCCGTTGGTTTCCAGTGCAGACGGATCATGGCTTGCATCGACTCGCCCGGGTCAAGCATCCGGTGGCCAGTTCCCTTCACGCCATCATGCGCGAGATTGAATGCGTTCGCGACATGGCTGACGGGTTCGATGCAAACGAAATCCGCTCCAGCCGGCGCGAACACGACGAGATGACTCAACGGCTCCGACACATGCATTTCGAGCGAGCCACCTGCGACTGACAGCACGGCCTGTCCTGTCCATTCGGAAAAATAGCCTGCATAGTCACCCGTGCTCCAGTCGTCGCCTCTCACGACCACCGGGCGGTCCAGCTGTGTTCGCGCGCCATCAGGAAGATAGTCCGCCCCGATGGTCCACTTCTGTCCGGCTTCGAAGCTCACCACACTGCCACCCTTCACACAGAAGTACGGATGCCAGCCGAGCCCCGCCGGCATCGGTGTATCCGCGCGGTTTTCCACGGCAAGCCGCAGTGTCAGTTCGGAACCCGCCAGTTCGAACGTCTGTTCCGCGTGGATCGCCCACGGCCACTCCGCGCCCGCATAGTCAACGCAGAGCTTTGCATGACGCTGCGTCTGCGCCACGCATTGCCACGGCAAGATCTGACAAACACCGTGCAACGTGTGCGGCGCGCTGAGCGGGTGTGGCGGTAACGCAACCACCTGATCCAGAACGGCAAGCCTTGCATGGGCAATACGGTTCGAATACGGAATCAGCGGATACGCACCCCGCCTGGGCCAGCCGAACGGCTCCGCAGTCCATTGCTCGATTGGCGCGACCAGGTCGTAACCGTCTACTTTGGAGCGAAGCCGCGCGAGCCGGCCACCCCAGCCCGGAACCAGTTCCGCTTCGAGTGTTTCGCTTGCAAGACGCACACGCGATTCGCTCAAGGCATCCGCGTGCGCCATCGGCAAAGCGAGGGAGCGCGCAGTGTGTCGAGGCGATTCATCAGTCGTGTCGCGCATCACACGTCGGTACGCGTCGTGACCTGCTCGCGGGCGAGGCGCTCTGGCGTCTGCCGGTATTGCGCCAGAACGCCCATGTCGAACCTGACGCCGTGCCCCGGCGTATCGTCGGGCTGGATCGTGCCGTCGGTCACCTTCAGCGGACGCTCGATAATGCCCATCTCCGATAAGCCCGCTCCACGCAATCCCTCGAAGCACAGGATGTTCGGCACCGCGCAGCCGAGGTGCGCAACGAGTTCCATGCCGAAGTGCGGCGCCACCGGAATGTTATGGCTCTCCGCCATTTTGACGATCTTCATGAACTCGGTGATACCGCCTACGCGATAGACATCCGGCTGCACGATGTCACATGCGCCGCGTGTAATCTGATGCGCGAACTGATACTTCGTGTAGAGGCTCTCACCGACGGCCACCGGCGTCACAAGTTTGCTCCGAATCAAAGCATGGCCGTCCACGTCGTCGCTCAACGTCGGCTCCTCGAGCCAGAACAGATTCGCCGGTTTGAGCATGTCCACGCGGCGGATCACCTCTGACGGGTGCCACTTCTGATTCGCGTCCACCATCAGGCGTGCTGCATTACCGACCAGCGCACGCACCGCCATGACGCGTTCGAGATCTTCGTGAGGGTCATCCTTGCCGATCTTCATCTTGAACGCACGGTAGCCTTGCGACTGGAACGATTCCATCTGTGCGAGCAATGCGTCCCGATCGAGATGCAGGTTCACGCCACTGCCATAGCCCGGCAGGCTGTCGCGATAGCCACCGAGCAGACGGTGCAGCGGCTGCCGCAATGCCTGGCCAAGCAAGTCCCAGATGGCAATGTCGATGGCAGCGATTGCGTGCGTGGTGACGCCGGCGGAACCGACGTCGTGTGTCTCGAGCCACATCCTGCTCCACAGCCGCTCGACCTGAAATACATCCTGACCCAGCACTTTCGGCGCGAGGTAATAGTCGATCATGCTCTTGAACGCTGCCGCACCGTTGCCGACACTGAAAGTCCAGCCGGTGCCGGTCAGACCGCTATCGCTCTTCAGCGAAACGATCACGAATTCAAGCGACGTGAACGCGTAATTCGACGAGCCCCATGCTTCGGTCAGTGGGACACGATAAATTTCCGATTGGAAAGAAGCGATTTTCATGATGAGTCAACCTGGAGTTCAAACTGTCGCCGGGTATTCCGTAACCAGCAGCGAAGGGCGGGGTTTCTTGAGGAACAGCGCGACGATCAGCGCACCGGCGATACCGAGCGTGCCGGCCAGCACGAAACCTGTCGCATAGCTGCCCGAGCGCTGGATCAGCAGACCGGTCAGCGCGGGGCCCACGATGCCGGACACGTTCGCGAGACCATGCATGAAGCCGCCTGCGGTGCCAACCTGATTGCGCGGCACGCTGTCCTGAATGATCGACCAGTATGCCGGCGCGGTCAGCATCAGAAAGCCGATGGCCACGGTCATCACACCGATGGCGACTCTCACGTCGTCAACCAGCCCGGTCAGCCCGATACACAACGAGGCGACCAGCAGACACGTCACCAATACGCATTTGCGCGAGAGCAACAGCTTGCCGGTTCTCCTGTAGATCGCATCGATCAACGCGCCGCCGCTCATGTAGCCCAGCGCGCCGATCAGCCACGGCAGCGCCGAGACGAAGCTCATGTTCTTCAGGCTGATTCCCTTGGCGTCGATCAGGTAGCTCGGAAACCAGCTCATGAAGAAGAACAGGATGTAGTTGTAGCAAAAGAGCGAGATGCCGGTCACCAGCACGGCGCGCTGGAAGATGACATGCGTGAGCCTCGGCCGTGCGGACGATACTTCGACGGCATCCTCATCAGCGTGCTGGCCGATCAGTTCGAGTTCGGCCGGCGTGACCCTCGGATGCTGGGCAGGATATTCCGTTGCCAGCTTGCGCCAGCAGAACGCCCACATCATCCCGAGCGCGGCGATCACGACAAACGCCACGCGCCAGCCGAGCCACAGCGCCAGCAAGCCCACCACCGGTCCGGCAAGCGCGCCGCCGAGTGGACCGCCCGCCTGATTGATACCGATCGCGCGCGCCCGCTCCTTGATCGGAAACCAGTTGTTGACGACTTTGTTCGCCGTGGTGGAAATCGGCCCCTCGCCCGCACCGAACAGCACGCGCACCACCAGCAACGCGCTGAAGCTGAACACGCCCGCCGTCAGTCCGCACAACACCGACCAGATCGTCATGGCCCAGGTAAAGACACGCTTGCCGCCGAACCGGTCGGCGAGATATCCGCCGACAAAATTGAAGATCGCGTAGCCAATCGAGAAACTGCTGAAGATCAAACCCTTTTCGGCCACGCTCAAATGAAAATCTTTCGTGATAAATGGCATCGCGATGGCGAGCGCGGCCCGGTCGATGTAGTTGATGACCATAGCGAGAAACAGCATGGTCAGTATCGTGCCGCGGTAGCGGTTGGCTAAAAACATCGTGTCTCCTTCGTCTTTTTTATATGTCGCACGTCGTCATCGAGCGAAGCGTGCGTCAGTCGGCCGGAATCTGCCGGATCAGACGGCTGACGGCAAAGCCACCGTCGATGGTCAAGGTTGCGCCGTTAATGGCGCGCGCGTTCGCACCGCTCACCAGCGTGCAGGCGCTCGCGACGTCAGCGTCGCTCGCGTAATGCAGCGGAGGATAATGGTCTTCCCCATGAACCTCCTGCAACGCTTCGAAGAACGCTTTCTCGGCGCCGCGCTCAGCCCAGCCGCGCACAATGAAATTAAAGCGAATACCCACGTGATCCAACTCGAGCAACGCTGTACGGGCGAGGTTCATCAACATCGCCTGGCTCATCGCGCTGAACGAAAAGCGCTGTGTCGGCACGATTGCGCTGACATGCGATACGAAGGCCAAACTGCCTGGCACCCTTCGCTCGACCATCGAGCGCGCTGCCGCCTGCAACCACCATGCGCCCGCGGCAAAGTCGCTCTCCAGACGGCCGTCCAGCAGATGGGCGTCTGCATCATCGAGAAAGTCGATCTCTACCGGATCGGGCGACACATACACGAGCGCGTCGATGCCGCCGTGGCGTTGCTCGAGCGCGGCTAATTCGGCGAAAATCTCGTCGCGCGTGGTCGACTGACTACGCAAGACCCGTGCTGCCCCGTTCGCAAAATCGGCTTCAAGTGCCGCATCGAGTGTGGGATTGCGATCGCCGCAGGCGATCAGAACATTGCGTTTCATTTGCCGAACCTCATTGCAGACAGCGGATGAAGGCTCCGCCGTCGACCTTCAACGTCGCGCCCGTGACGACATCCGCTTCTTCACGGCAGAAGTAAGCCACCGCCTCGCCGAGATCTTCCGGCGTCGCGCATCGTCCAGCGGGAATGGTCTGAAGAAATTTTTCCCGTGCGTCGCTGGTGTTCAGCTCAGGCTTGGAGCCGTTAATGTCGGTGTCCACGAAACCAGGCCATACCTGATTGACCGTGATCCGGTGACGCGCAAGCGCCAGCGCGAGGCATTGCGTCAGATGGTCGATACCCGCCTTGCTGGCCGAATACACCGACATCGACGGCGTCGGCCGCTTCGACTGAAGCGAGCAGATATTGACGATGCGTCCGCCACGTCCGTTTGCGATCATCAGGCGCGCCGCCTCACGCGAGCACTCCATGGTTCCACGCACGTTGACGTCGATGATCTGGCTCATGCCCGCCGGTGTGATGTCGACCGCCTTCTCCCATACACACCGTCCCGCGTTATTCACGAGAATGTCGAGACGGCCGAACCTGCTCTCTACTTCACAGAACATCGACCTGATCTGCTCTTTCGACGTCAGGTCCGCGCGCACCGCAAACGCGCGCCTCCCCAAGGCCCGCGCCTCTTCCACAACTTGCGCATGGCCGTCATCCTCGCTCAGGTAATTGACGACCACGTCGATTCCCGCTTCGCTCAAACGCTGAACCACGCCGCGCCCGATTCCCTTGAGATTGCCGGCGCCCGTCACGAGCGCCACCCTCGCGGTATGCATATGAAAATTCCCTTCAGACAATGGATTACGCAAAGCTTCGTAACAGGAATACCTGACCGGATCGTCACACCTCAGGCCTCGCTGTAGTCACACGCAGCCCATTCGAAATACCGCTTGAGATCGGCGATCAGCGCGACATGCGCCGGATGCGGCAGATACCGGTCGAGCGCGTCGCGATCGTCGAACGCCGATTCGAGCAGATAGTCCCAGCAGATCGCGCGCTCGAGTTCGTTGGCCGACACTTTCCATGCGCGTACGAATGGAATCTCCTTGTGCAGACCGCGCATGCGTTCCACCAGTTGCGCTTCGAATTCAGGTTGACGATCGACCGTCGCCAGGCGGCGGAACATCACAATGTGCTTCATCATGACGACGTCCCTCCGCGCTTTACCGCGATGAGCCAGTCCGGTGCATCCTGCAGCGCGACCGGCCGCAAAAAGCGTGCAAGCGCTCCATAGCCGACCGACGTGGTCTGCGGTTGCGTCGATGCGGGCCAAGGACCGCCGTGCTGCTGGGCGCGCGTAACTGCCACCCCGGTTGGCACACCGCCAAACAGCACACGACCCGCGATCTGCTCCGCAGCGCGAATGAGTGCGAGGTTGTCGACGGTATTCTGTTGGACACCCCACAATGTCACGGTAAGCGATCCTTCAACGGCGTGCAGCACCTGGAGCACCTCGGCAACCGAGCGAACCTTTACGACCAGCGCGGCGGGTCCGAACATTTCCTCGTGCAATTCCGAATTGGCGATAAACGTTGCGGCCTCGACTTCGAACAGACGCGGTGACGGACCGGCACCGCTGCCGTCGCCCGCTTTGCGCGGTTCGCGCGGCTCAATTAGTGAGCGCACGGCGGCGTGACTCGCCATTTTCCCGACTGCATGGTCAAAGCCGTGCCGGATGCTGTCGGTCAACATTCGATGCGGAGACTGTGTACTCAGCGCATCGGCCAACGCAGCCGTAAAACTTCTGCCATCGGCATCGTCGAAGACAAGGATCAAACCGGGGCTCGTGCAGAATTGTCCGCAGCCCAGCGCGATCGAGCCTGCCAGGGACTTCGCCGCTTCGGCCACGCCATTCGCCAGCGCGCCCGGCAGTACAACAAGCGGATTGATCGAGCCAAGTTCGCCGAAAAATGGAATCGGCCGCGGACGCTCATTCGCGACGCGCCACAATGCGACGCCGCCCTGATACGAACCGGTAAACGCAACCGCAGTAACGTGCGGATGACGCACCAGGTACGCGCCCGCTTCGCGCGATGCGCCTTCCACGAGCGTCAGCACACCCGCCGGCAGGCCCTGCTGCGCCACGACAGCCACGGCCAGATCGAACACCTTGCGCGACAACGCCGGATGCCCGCTATGCGCCTTGACGATCACCGGACAACCAGCGGCAAGTGCCGATGCCGTATCGCCGCCGAGCACCGAGAATGCGAACGGGAAATTGCTTGCTGAGAACATCGCGACCGGGCCAAGTGGCGCCTGAATCAACGTCAAACGTGGCCGGCCTGCGGGCGGTGCACCAGGCACCGCGGCATCGTCGATCTGCGCGTACGGGGCGCCCGCTTCCACTGCGGACGCGAAACCGCGCAACTGAAATGCAGTGCGAGCCAGTTCGCCGGTAAGGCGAGCTTCGCCGAGACCGCTTTCGTCGTTAGCCAGCGCGATCAGTGCGGTGGCGTTCTGTTCAAGCACATCGGCGAGACCGCGCAGCAAGCGGGCGCGTTCGTTTGCCGTCGACGCGGCCCAGTGCGGCGCCGCCTCGTGCGCTTGTGTGGCGGCGTGGTCGATGGCGGCAAACGCAGGATTCGTTTCGCTCATGACCCTGCCCTCAGGTGATAGCCACGCGCTTCGTAATCGAACGCAACCAGTTCGTTGATCTTCACTTCCTTGTCCGCCGGCGCCGCGTAGTAGGCGCGGATTTCGCGGATCAGGCTCGTGGCTTCGTCAAAGACGTACCATTCGTCGCCGCGCAGCGCGGTGCCGAGCTTGCCCTTCCAGTGAGTCCACTCGATCACCGCTTCGTGGCTGTCGTGGCTCACCAGAATCTTCTCGATGGTCCACTGCGAGCCGAGGTTCTCTACACACCATTGCCATTTACGCGCGATGGTGTCCGCCGTGCGCCACGGAATCTCCGGCAACCCAGCCGGAAAGTAGTGCACGGCATCGGGCGTGAAGCACGAGACGAGCTTGTCGTAATCGGCTTCGTTGCAGGCGTCGAAATAGCGGCGAATCAATGCGGCGTACTTTGCCTGGTCGATAGCGGCCATCGTTTCAGCCCCCCTTCTTGTCGAACACCGCGGGAATCTGCGGACGCCCCGCTGCGACCCACTTGTCGTAGTCCTCATAGGCTTGCGCACTCGGCGGGTACACACCCCACAGTGCTTCGCCCGCGGCGATACGCATCGCCAGATAACCCTCGAGGTCATCCTGTTGCGTGCAGAAATCAGCCAGCTCGGCCGCCAGATGCGGCGGCACGACGGTGATCCCATCCGAACCGCCAACAATGATGTCGCCCGGATAGATCGCGACACCCGCGCAACCGATCGGCACCTGCAGATCCGCCACGTGGTGATAGGCGATGCGCGTCGTCGCCGTCACTTCACGGGCGTATGCCGGTAGTGGCAACCTCGCGATCTCGGTGCCGTCGCGCAGCGCGCCGTCGGTGATGATCGCCTTCGCGCCACGCGCCAGCAACCGCGTGACCAGGATGTTGCCCGCCGACGCTGCACGCGGATCGTTCTGGCTATCGATCACCAGCACGTCGCCCGGCTTCACCTGTTCGACGCCCTGCCATTGCAGGTTGTCCATGTTCGGCTTGGTGGTCATCGTGCCGTAGGTGTCGATACCTTCGCGCGCCGGAATGAAGCGCATCGTGAAGGCACGGCCCGCGAATGGCTCGACGTCCCGGTTGAGCGGCCGCAAGCCGACCAGTGCGGGTTGCTTGTAGCCGTGCTTGAAGAGTTGCGTCGTCAGCGAGCCGCTGCTCACCCGGGCGAGTTTCGCGAGTACTTCGTCACTCACCTCCACGTCGCGCGCGACGTCGGTCTCGAGGGAATCTGAATAGTGGTGGATCTTCACTGGCGTTTCCTGTTCAGGGGGATTTCATGAATCTCCAGTTCCACACTCTGGAACTGAATCCGCTATTGGGTGCGTCATCGTGGGGAGAATGCTAGCCCACGACTCGAACGGATGAAACCGGGTGCTATCCTCGTTTTCTTTCGTGAGTTCCAGAGGATGGGAATATGAGCGTAGGAGAAGGAACAGCATCACTGGATAAGGCGCTGGGCGTGCTCGACCTGATCGGCGCGGCGCCCAATGGCATGAGCAACGCCGAATTACTCGATCAGGCCGGCTTGCCGAAGACCACGCTGTATCGCATCCTCGCGACCCTCGTCGAACGCGGGCTGGTCCGGCGCGATCAGGTGCGGCGCGTCTACCGGCTCGGTTTTCGCTACCTCGAACTGGTGCGCAACGCGTACCTGATGCCGGATCTGGTCGCCGCGGCCAGCGTGGAGTTGCGCACGCTGCGCGATCTGACGGGTGAAACCTCGTACCTCGCGATACTCGACGGCGGGGCCGTGCTGTCCCTCGAGCGATGCGACGGCGCGCATTCGCAACGCTCGGCCGCGGCGCTCGGACAAAGCAAACCGCTGCATTGCACGGGCCAGGGCAAGGCGATCCTGTCGCGGCTGCCGAAAGACGAGTGCGAGGCGCTCGTCAAAAGCATCGCACTGGATGCGCTGACGCCGCACACGATCACGGATCGCCGGCGTCTGCAGATAGAACTCGGCATTACGCGCTCGCGCGGCTACGCAATCGACGACGAAGAAATCGTGCCGGGCGTGCGCTGCGTCGCCGCGCCGATCGTCGATGCCGCAGGCCAGGTGCGCGGCGCACTGAGTGTCGCGGGCCCCGCTTACAGGCTGAGTCTCGCGAGGCTCGAACTGCTCGGCCCCGAACTTGCCGACGCCGCACGGCGCGTGGGTTCGCAACTGAGCGTGAGCAGGTATGAGTCCGGCATAGAAGAAGTCGAACCGGTCAGCGACGGCTGGGCGTTTCATGGCGCGTTTCCCGTGTGGTCGTGCACGGGTCGTTGCCTCTACTGGGCCGACACGCTGGCGCCGGCCGTGCATTGCTTCGACGGCAAGCAGGATCGGATCGTCGCGCGGCTCGACGCGCCGATCACCACCATGCTGTTATGCGGCGACACGCTGATCATCGTCCATGACGGACACTACGTGCGGCTCGACGCGGACGGCCATCTCACGCGGATAAGCGATGCGTCGGTGTGGACCGACCCTGCGATAAACGCGCTTTGTGTGGATCCTCAGGGTGGCTGCTGGGTCGCCTTGTGCCCCGACGGCGATACAGATTGCCGGCTCGGCCTCGTGGACGACGATGGACGCGTCAGGCAACATTGGCGCTTCAGCGAGCCGATCGAAGCAATGACCTGGGCTCGGGATGGCGTCACAGCCTATGCCGTCGCGCCTGATTCGGGGACGCTGTTCATGTTGCAGAAGGGATCGCCGACTGTGCGCCGGCTCGCTTCGATGCCGAAGGGTTCAGGGCGGCTGTCCGGCATTGCCCTTGATGAAGATGGCGGCCTCTGGGTCGCGCTAAAAGATGGCTGGACCCTCGTACGATTCGCGGCCGATGGCAGCGTGGACCGGCTTGTCAGTCTGCCGGTGGCGGCGCCGACCGGCCTCGCTTTTGTGTCTGAGGCCGACGGTCCAGCGTTGTATGTGACGAGCGACCGGCATCTGCAGTCGCTCGAATCGCTCACCAGTGCTCCGTGGTCCGGGAGACTGTTGAAAGTACGCCCCGGCGCCGCGCCGGCAAGGGGGCCGGATTGATCCGCTCTTTCTGAGCGTCAACGAGACACTGAGAATCAAACCCCAATCCGGAACAGCACCGACTTCTCCTGCGTATATTCGTCCAGCCAGTTTTCGCCGAACTCGCGTCCAAGCCCGGATCGCTTATAGCCGCCGAACGGCGCATCCATCAGCGAATACAGGCCGCCGTTGATCACGACGCCGCCGGTGCGCAAGCGCAGCGCCATCTCGTAAGCCTTCGCCGGGTCCCGTGAATGAATTCCGCCATACAGGCCATATCGGCTGTCATTGGCAATCTGCACCGCTTCTTCGTCGCTATCGAAACCGATCACGCTGGCCACAGGGCCGAAGATCTCCTCCTGCGCGATCGACATATCGTTCGTCACGCCGTCGAAAATCGTTACGTCGTAGAAGAACCCCCGGTCCAGATGGGCTGGCCGCCGCCCGCCTGCCACGAGCCGTGCGCCCTCGTCCTGCCCCTGCTGCACGAAACGCTCGACACGGCTGCGGGCCGCTTCGCGGATCAGCGGTCCGACCACGGTGCCGGGCGCCGCGGGGTCGCCGACGCTCAACTGTGCCGCAATCGCACGCATGGTTTCGACATACGCGGGACGGATCGCGTTGTGCACGATATGACGTGTCGCCAGCGCGCAGCCCTGCCCACAATGGGTCGACACCTGGAACACGCCTTCCATCGCGGCTTTCTGCACGTCGGCATCTTCACGCACGATCAACGCCGACTTTCCGCCAAGTTCGAGCAGCGTCTTTTTGATGGTCGGCGCGCCTTGCGCCAGAATCGCCGCTCCCACCTGCTCCGAGCCGGTGAACGTCACCATGTCGACACGTGCATCCGCGGTCATCATCTGTGCGACGTCGGCATTGCCGGTGACGATATTCAGCACACCGTCCGGCAATCCGGCTTCCTGCGCCGCCTCGCCGAACAGCAGCGCCGAAAACGGCGTATGCGGCGACGGTTTGAGCACGACCGTGTTGCCGGCCAGCAAAGCCGGAAACAGCTTGGCCAGGTTGGTGAGAAACGGCGCGTTGAACGGCGTGATCGCCGACACCACGCCGATCGCCTCGCGCACCACGACGCCGCTGCCGATCAATTGCGCGCCGGCGGGATCGAATGGATTGAAGGCGGTCGTGATCGGCAGATGGCGCGCCACCTGATTGAGGGAGCGCTCGATCGCGGTTTCGACAATCTTCATCGGCGAGGCGAACATCATGGTTTCGGCAAGTGAGCGCGTTGCCCCGGCTTCGACGATCTGCAACGCCTTGATGCGATCGGAACGCGCGAGCAACGCGGCATGCATGCGCCGCATAAAACCGGCACGCTTGGCCGGCGACATGCGCGGCCATGGCCCGCGATCGAATGCTTCACGCGCAGCGGCGAGCGCCGCTTCGGCTTCATGCAAACCGCCAGCCGGCGCTTCGCCAATCACTTCCTCGGTGGCCGGATTCAACACGGGCTGGCGCTCGCCGCTTTGTGGCGTCACCCACGCGCCGCCGATAAAAAGCCGCGTCTGTTCGGTGAACTGCTTCGGCAGCGCCGCAAAATCGTTCATTCGATGTCTCCGTCCATGTTGTTGTCAGATGGCGATAGCGGTGGCAACAAGGCCACGCTCATTGCTCGCCGAGTATCAGTTCAGCCGCGCGCATGCCGATCGCCATGGCGGGCGCGTTGGTATTGCCCGCGATCAGCGTGGGCATGATCGACGTATCGACCACCCGCAGGCGTTCGACGCCACGCACCCGCAGTTTCGTATCGACAGCTGCGGCATCGCTGTTGCCCATCTGGCAGGTGCCGGACACGTGAAAGGCGGTCGAGCCGAATTTGAAGTACGCCTCGACCAGTTCCTCATCAGACGTGAACGCGGGACCCGGCGCAGTCTCCTCGGCAAAATGGCCACCCAGTGCCGGCTGACGCAGCATGCGGCGGATCAGCCGGATCAGCTCCACGCTGTGGCGGCGGTCCTGTTCGGTGTCGAGATAATTGGCGTCGATGGCGAGCGGCGCGGCATGATCCGTCGACGTGATGCTCACGCTGCCGAGGCTCTGAGGATGCGTGAGATAGGCCACCCAGGTCATGCCGGGTTGCGTGTCGATCGCGATCTTGCCGTCTTTCACCGTCAGCGAATACAGGCCGACGCCGATCTCCGCATTCGGGCGCGCCAGTTCCGGGTTCGTTTTAACGAAGGCGCAGACCTCGTGCGCCGCATGCGTCATCGGGCCCGCGCCACGCAACTGGTAGCGGAACATGTTGGCGACAAGCGGCCAGCCGCGAAACTGCCGGTTCAGACTGCCGCCCGTGACGCGCGCGCTCAGCATGATCGGCCGATGCTCGTGCAGGTTGCGGCCTACCGCGGGCACGTCGGCAACCACGTCGATGCCGAGCTCGCGCAATCGCTTGCCGTCGCCGACACCGGAGAGTTGGAGCAATTTCGGCGAGTTCAGCGCGCCCGCGCTCACCAGCACTTCACGCCGTGCATTGACGCTCAGGACGGCGCCCTCGGCCGTGCGCAGCAACACACCGGTGGCGCGCTTGCCGCTGAAGTTGATCCGCTCGACCTCGACACCCGTGCGGATGTCGAGATTCGCACGGCCGCGCGCGGGATCGAGAAACGCCTTGGCCGCGCTCCAACGTCGCCCGCGCCAGATGGTTCGCGGCTGGTAGCCGATCGCCGCATCCGCAGCGGCATTGATGTCCCCGACTCGCGGCACGCCGCTCTGCCCTGCTGCTTCGATCACTGCCTCGCAAAGCGGATCGCCCGACGGATGCATCGACACTTTCAGCGGCCCCCCTGCGCCGCGCCACTGCGCCTCGCCGAGCTCGTGATCTTCCATGTCCTTGAAGCAACGGCCCATGTCAGCCCAGCCCCAGCCGGTGCAACCTGCTGTTTCCCAGTCGTCGTAGTCCTGCGGATGGCCACGCAAATACACCATGCCGTTGACCGAACTCGAGCCGCCGAGCGTACGCCCTTTTAACCAGTCTTCCGAGCCGCCGCCGCTGCGCTGGGTGGCGCGATAGCTCCATACGAGCGGACCACCCGGGCTCAGGATCTTGCCGATGCCGCGCGGCATGTGAATCAGCGCGCTGCGATCCGGCGGCCCGCTTTCGAGCAGCAGCACGGACACAGCCGAATCCGCCGACAAACGGTTGGCCAGCACACAGCCCGCCGACCCTGCTCCGACAATCACATAGTCGTAATGCTCACGAAAAGCCATTGATCGTTCCTGTGACAAGTTCAGGGTTTTGTCCGTCACCGGCGGCGCTGCCGTTTCGGCCTGCACGGCCAATTTCAGAATATTATGAACACATATCTACAATGTGTCTCTTATTTGGCAATGCCTCCAGGGTATCTCTCGAGACGGGCGCTTAAGCAGCTCGGCGAGACCGGGTAACTCCTGATAGCGGATAATTTGCACAGGTTCGATTCTGGTGAACAATTTAAGAAAATGCCGGCGGGCGGTCCGACCGGCCGGCGTTACCTCCCGACTGCCAAGCATGCAACCCCCACGCCTCATCACACGTCCTGCTGTCTATTTCCTGCGTCCACCCATTGATGCCCTGCGCCGGGTTGCGCTCCATGCGGCCTCTCCACACTCGCATCCGACGCTCACCGTTGCCCGAAAGTCCTTTCCACATAAGGATCCGCTCAAAAATACGACGCCATTGTCCTTGCCCGACGGCACACCTTTCCCCTGCGGAAATGGGCTGACTCCCGGTCTTCTGGCGTTACGCCACGCAGCGTCCTTGCCCCATTATCAGAATGGATATGAACAACTTCGTCAAATTTGTCTCGAATAGGGGAAAACGAGAGAGTCGGAGTCGAAATTCTATCTATAGAATTCAATTCCGAATCCAGGCGAATCTAACAAGTCCCGACGAGCAGACTGCACAGAGTTGAACACTGTGTGCAATTCCCTGGGCGGCAGCGTGGAAGCCACGAGGCCAGCAGCACCGTGCCGTCACCACCGTCAAACAAAAACCCGGCCCCGGCAGGGAGCTACGGAGACAAGGAGATGAAGGGAATGAGCAGCTGCGCCAGATTCGAAAAAAGCCGGATGAGCCTCGGTATCGCGATGGCTCTGGGATGCTGGGCCGCATCGGTCAACGCCGTGCAACTCAGTTCGAACCCCGATCTGAACATCAATTGGGACAACACGATCAGCTACAACCTGGGCATGCGTGCCCAGGGCATCAACGACTCGATCGGCAATAACCCGCTTTACAGTGAATCGGATTACAAGTTCAAGCACGCTGGCGACATTGTTACCAACCGCGTGTCCGATCTGAGCGAATTCGATGCGGTCTACCAGGACAAATTCGGTTTTCGGGTCAGCGCCTCGTTGTGGAAAGACTTCGCGTACGGCGGCGGTGTGAACAACAACCCCGGCGCCGCCTACCCCGGGGTGCCCTACTCGAGCCTCAACTCGTACACCGGCAACCACTACGGCAGTTACACCGAGCGCTACTACCAGCAGGGCGCGGATCTGCTGGATGCATTCGTGTTCTACAAGTTCGAGATCAATGGCCAGCCGAGCGCGATCAAGGTCGGCCGCCTCACCCAGTACTGGGGCAATGCGCTGATCTTCGGTAGCGAGGGCATTAACTACGGTCAAGGCGCGTCCGACAACATCAAGGGCGCAGCCTCGCCCGGGACGCAGGCAAAGGAACTGGCGATCCCGCGCGCCCAGGTGCTGTTCGAAACCCAACTCACGCCGACCGTCTCACTCGCCGCGCAGTATTTCGCCGAATATATGCCGACCCGTCTGCCGGAAGGCGGCACCTACCTGGGCACGGTCGGCTTCGGCTTCCAGGGGCCGAACCTGTTGGAGGGGGCAATTCCGCGCGGCGCCGACGTGATGCCGAACAACGGTTTTCATAACGACTACGGCGCCAAGGTCACATGGGCGCCGCAATGGCTCGGTGGCACGTTCGGCTTCTATTACCGCAATCTGACGGAAACTCAGCCGTGGGTGCTGCTGGGCGTGAACCCGGCAACCGGTGCGACCAACTATCACCTTGCCTATGGCTCGAACGTGAAGCTGTACGGCATGAGTCTCGACCGGCAGATCGGCGACTTCAGCACGGGCTTCGAAGTGTCGTACCGGCATAACACCGCGCTGAACAGTGGCACCGGTCCGTTGGCGAGCGACCTGAGCGGCCAGCAAGGCGCGCGCGGCGACGTCGTCAATGTGATCGGCAACGTGCTGGCGGGCCTGTCGCGCACGCCATTCTGGAACACCGGCAGCGCGCTGGCTGAAATCGCTTTCACGCAGAAGGTCAAGACCACCAGCAACGGCGCGCTCTACAACGGCGTGGGCAACTCGACCGAATGTCCGACAGGCAGCAAATGGGCCGGCTGCTCGACCAACAATTCGGTGGCGCTGGCGGTGCAGTTCGATCCGCAATGGCTGCAGGTGTTTCCGGGTGTCGACCTCGACGCGCCGATGTTCATCCAGTACGGCCTGTGGGGCAATACGCCGAGTCTGGGGGGCACCAACCAGGGTTCGATGATCTACACCTTCGGCCTGCACGCGCTGATCCAGAACAAATACAACGTCACGCTGCAATACAACGGCTATCACTCGCACGCGGGCGGCCAGACCAACTTCGGTCTCGCTAACGGTTTGCCGAGCGGGGGTCCGTCGTATTACGCAACGGGCAATGGTCCGGTTTTCTACAACGACAAGAATTGGGTTTCGCTGACGTTTTCTTCTTCATTCTGACGGGCGAAGGTCGCGCCCGCTTTCTGTCACGGACGCCCTCACGGGCGCCGGATAAAAAGCCGTCTCGCACCAGTTGGTTTTTCTGACACACATTCTGGAGACAAGCATGAAACTCGCAATGGTACTGGCAACGATGGCGACGGCAGTCGCCGCCAGTGGGCCTGTGCTCGCGGCGGTCAGCGCCGACGAAGCCAAAGAGCTGGGCGGCAAGCTCACCGAATTCGGCGCACAGAAAGCCGCCAACGCGGACGGTTCGATCCCTGCCTACACAGGCGGCGTGAAGGATCTGACCATCCCCGCCGACTTCAAGCCAGGCAGCGGCCGCTATCCCGATCCGTTTAAGGATGACAAGCCGATCGAATCGATCACCAAGGCCAATCAGGCCAGGTACGCCGACGCGCTGACGCCTGGCACCAAGGCACTGCTCGACCGCTTCCCGGGTTTTCGCGTCGACGTCTACAAGACGCGGCGCACAATGACCTATCCGGACTGGGTGCTGAAGAACACGGTGAGCTGCGCAACCACGGCGAAGCTGGTCGGCAAGATCAAGGGTGATGGCGTGGAAGGCGCATTCGGCTGCATTCCGTTCCCGATCCCGAAAGACGGCTATGAAGTGATGTGGAATCAGAATATGCGCTACCAGGGCGTGCGCACCGATTTCCGCTTCCGCACGATCTTCGTGGACGAAGCCGGCCACAAGACGCTGATGGGCGACCAGGAATCGAAGTTCATCTATCCGTTCTACGACCGCAATGCGACCAGGCTGAACGACCCGTACTTCCGCCTCACTTACACCAGCTTCTTCGGCCCCTCGTCGCAGGTCGGCCAGTTGTATCTGGCGAAATACAGCGTCAATAACGGCGACCAGGACGACACCACCTGGATCTACATGCCGGGTCAGCGGCGTGTGCGCGTGGCGCCCGAACTGAAGTACGACACGCCGATGGCGGGCATCGGCGGTACGCTGCTGTTCGACGAAATCGGCGGCTTCCAGGGCCGGATGGACCGCTTCGATTTAAAGCTGGCGGGCGAGAAAGAAATTATCGTGCCGTACAACAACTATCGCGCGTATCAGTCGCCGAATCTGGTGGGCGACAAGTTCGCCAATCCGGATGTCGTGCGTTGGGAGAAGCATCGGGTGTGGGTGGTCGAGGCGACCCTCAAGCCGGGTCAGCGTGATGTCTACAGCCATCGCACGTATTACATCGACGAAGACACGTGGCTGATCGTGGCGTACGACGCGTACGACCAGAGCAACGCGCTCTACCGTACCTCCTATACGCTGGACATCATTCCTTACGACAAGCCGCGCGTCGGCCAGCCCATCCAGGTGGTCTACGACCTGACCAAGGGCAACTACGCGGTCATCGCGGACCAGGGCGATCCGGTCACCCACATGATCCCGTACGACGAATTGCCGAACCAGGCGTACTACACGCCGCAAGCACTGCAAAGCGCGGGCGTGCGCTAAACGGCGCGGCGCGCACTCGCTGGAACCGGGCATCGATCCGGCGAGCGCGCTGCCTGCATGGTCGAAGAATGGTCAATTCGTTGCCAATGCGTTGGCAACCTGTGTGTGCGGAGACTTACCCATGACTTTCCGGTCAGTGCAATGTCTGACGGCCATCGTCGCGGCGCTCGCGAGTGCTGCGGCGCTCGCCGCGACGGCCAGCGCGGAGCCGCCGGCGCCTCACTCGGCACGCTTTGTCGATCCGCTCGACGCGCCCGCCGAAACCGCCGTCTCACCCGCCACCCGGCCGATGACCGCGGTGGCGAGCGCTGGTCAACGCCTCGTCGGCGTCGGCCAGCGGGGCGTGATCGTCGTGTCCGACGACCACGGGCATAGCTGGCGCCAGGTCCCCAGTCCGGTGCAGAGCGATCTGACGGCGGTGGCCTTCCCCACGCCGTCGCAAGGCTGGGCTGTCGGCCACGACGGCGTGATTCTGCATACCTCGAACGGCGGCACGAGCTGGAGCAAACAGCTCGACGGACGCATCTCCAACGAGCGCTTCGTCGCCTATTACCGGGACGCCGTGGCACGCGGCGACGCGAATGCCTCCACGTATCAGAAGCAGGAAGAAAACAATGCCAAAGCGGGCCCGTCGCTGCCTTATCTCGATGTCTGGTTCGACAACGCCACCGAAGGCTATGCGGTCGGCTCGTTCGGCTCGTTCGCCATGACGACCGATGGCGGCAAGACCTGGCAGCCCGGCCTCGAGCACATCGACAACCCGGACTTCCTGAATCTGAACGCGATTCGCGGAATTGGCGGCGAGGTGTATATCGCGGGCGAACGCGGCACCGTGTTCCGGCTCGATCGGGCGAGCGGCCAGTTCAAGCGCCTGCAATCGGGCTACAGCGGCAGCTTCTTCGGCATCGTCGGCAACGACCAGCGGCTCTTTGCCTTCGGCCTGCGCGGCACCGTTTATCAGAGCACCGACCAGGGCAACAGCTGGCAAAAAGCCGACACCGGTACCGATTCGACGCTGAACGGTGCCACCGTGCTTGGCGATGGCCGCATCGTGATCTGCGGCAGCCGCGCGATGCTGCTGGTCGCCGATCCGGTTAGTGGCGCCTTCCAGCGCGTCTCCGCCGATACGCCGATGCTGTTCGCCGGCATCGCCGCGGACGGCGCGGATCGCGTCGCGCTCGGTGGTTCGAGCGGTATGAGCGTTGAGGCGATCGGCGCGCGGCGCTGAGCCGGACAGGCGCAATCAGCGCAGTAAGTGCAGTAAATGCAGCGGGCGCGAGAGACGCCATTGAATTGCATCACTAGAGGTGTTCAGCATGGATAACCCACACGATCAGTCCGCAGCGAAGGATCAACCGCAACCGGCGCAGCCTTTCGACCGCCGTTCAGGCGGTCCGGTCGAGCGGCTGATTTTCAATCATCGCGCGCTCATCGTGATCGTCTGCGTGCTGTTGACGGCGCTGTTCGGCGCGCGCGCCACGCGTCTGGAAGTCAACGCGAACTTCCTGAACATGATTCCGCAGTCGCACCCGTTCGTGCGCAACTATCTCGACAACGCCGCGTCATTGCGTGCGCTCGGCAACTCGCTGCGGATTTCGGTGGAGAACACCAACGGTTCGATCTACGACGCCGACTATCTGCGCACGCTGCAGAAGATCAACGACAAAGTGTTCCTGATGCGCGGCGTGGACCGTGCCTACATGAAGTCGCTGTGGACGCCGTCGGTGCGCTGGACCGAAATCACCGAGGACGGCTTTCGCGGTGGCCCCGTGATGCCCGAAGCCTACGACGGCTCCACGAAAAGCCTCGACGAATTACGTCGCAATGTGGCCCGCGCCGGCATCGGCGGCTCGGTGGTCGCCAACAACGAGCGTTCGAGCGTGGTGTTCGTGCCGCTGCTCGACAAGGACCCGGCCACCGGCGCACCACTGAATTACCGCGCACTCTCGCACGATCTCGAAAAGCAGATCCGCTCGCTTGAAACCCCCAACGTCAAGATTCACATCGTCGGCTTCGCGAAGCTGGCGGGCGACCTGATCGACGGTCTCGACGGCGTGTTGATCTACTTCGGTATTTCCGCGCTGATCGCCGCGCTCGCGCTCTATGCGTACACACGCTGCCTGCGCAGCACGGGGCTGGTCGTGCTGTGTTCCGCCGCCGCGGTGACCTGGCAGCTCGGCATCGTGCAGTGGCTCGGTTTCTCGATCGACCCCTATTCGATCCTCGTGCCGTTCCTTGTCTTCGCGATCGGCGTCTCGCACGGCGCGCAGAAAATGAACGGCATTACCCGCGACGTCGCGCGCGGCGTGCATCGCTATGCGGCCGCCCGTCATACGTTCCGGCGCCTGTTCCTCGCCGGCCTGACCGCCCTCCTCGCCGACGTGGTCGGCTTCGCGGTGCTGATGATCATCGATGTGCCCGTGATTCGTAATCTCGCGCTCGCCGCCAGCATCGGCGTGGGGGTACTGATCTTCACGAACCTTGTGCTGCTGCCGGTGCTGCTGTCGTACACGGGCGTGAGCCGGTCCGCGGTGCGCCGCGCGCGCCTGAGCGCCGATCCGCAAGCGAAGCGCGGCTTCGTGGTGCGCAGCTATCAGGGCTTCGACCGCTTTTCCACCCGCCGCTGGGCAATTGGCGCGCTGGTCGGCGCGCTATTGCTGTTTATCGGCGGTTTTGCGATCAGCACCCATCTGCAGGTGGGCGACCTCGATTCCGGCGCGCCCGAACTGAAGACGAACTCGCGCTACAACCGCGATAACGCGTTCATCAACCAGCACTACAACCTGTCGAGCGATGTCTTCGCTGTGATCGTGAAGACACCGGCCGGTGGCGTGGAGAGCTTCCCGACGTTGACCGAGATGGACCGCCTCGAAGCAAAGCTGCGCGAGACCAAAGGCGTGCGCGGCACGGTGTCGGCAGCAAGCGTGGTGCGGCAGTACACGGCCGGCAACTTCGAAGGCTCGCCCAAGTGGCTGACCGTGAATCGCGATCCGTTCGTCTCCGGCGATGCGTTTTCCAACGTCGTGGTGGCCATGCCCGAGTTGACCAACGCTGACCGTACGGTCGCACCGCTGCTGGTCTTCCTGAGCGACCACAAGGCCGAGACGCTGACGCGCGTGGTGCACGTGGTGGACGATTTCGCCGCGGCGCACGACACGCCCGAACGGCATTTTCTGCTGGCCGCCGGTTCAGCCGGCATCGACGCGGCGACCAATATCGTTGTCGAGCAGGCCAATCGCGAGATGCTGCTGCTGGTCTACGCGTCGGTAGCGATCCTGTGCTTCATTACCTTCCGTACGTGGCGCGCGGTGGTTGTCGCGCTGATTCCGCTGATGCTCACCTCGGTGTTGTGCGAAGCGTTGATGGTGCTGCTCGGCATCGGCGTGAAGGTCGCCACGCTGCCGGTGATCGCACTCGGCGTCGGGATCGGCGTCGACTACGCGCTGTATCTCCTCTCGGTGCAACTCGCGCGGCAACGCGCCGGCGCCACGCTGCGCGAGGCCTACCGCGACGCATTGATGTTCACCGGCAAGGTGGTGATGCTGGTCGGCTTCACGCTCGCGGGCGGTGTCGTCACGTGGGTCTGGTCGCCGATCAAATTCCAGGCTGACATGGGCATCCTGCTCACCTTCATGTTCCTGTGGAACATGGTCGGCGCCCTCGTGCTGATTCCAGCGCTCTCCTATTTCCTGCTGCGGCCGAAAGCCGAGCGCCTGCGCGGCGGCTCCGGCACCGAACCCTCCGAAGCCACGCAACCCGCAATCGCCACCTCGGCCACCCGCCTGCGCGCCGCCGCGCCGGTGGCCCGTCAGGCGTCCTGACAAGCCGTTCATCCAACACTTTTTGGAGATTCACCGATATGTTCGATCTGCTGATGACCGCCGACATGATGGTTCCGGACCCGGACGGGATGACCGAATTGCTGGTCAACAAGCTGGGGATTCACAAGCACCCGAATTGGCGCCAGGCGTTCGACAACCATCCGTACATCGCGCATTTTCTGCGCGTGCACAAGTCGCTGGCGGTGGCGCCGACACGCGTCGAGCCGCAAGTGCATCTGGATCGCCCGAACCCCGGCGACCCGTCGTTCCATCATTTTCTGCAGAGCCTCGAAGCATTTCAGGGCAAGCATCGGCCGATCCTCACGCATTCGATCGTGGTTGCCGCGCATGGTCCGAAGTTCGAACAGACCCTCGAGCGTCTGATGCGCCGCCGCCTGCCGTTCCGGATGGCACAGCGCACGCCGGAAATGCCTTTCGACCGTCTGTGGGTCGGCGTGACACCCGAGCGCCCCGAGTACGAACCTTCCGTGGACGGCGGCCTGTGCATCGAGATCATGCCGATGGAGCCGCTGCAACTGCCGCCCGAAACTTTCGCGACACCCGCGCCGCAACCACGCGATCTGCAGCCGGGCCAACTGGTGCGTGTCACCGCACGCGGCTTTCTCGTGCGCGACCTCGACGAGACCCTGCGCCGTTGCTCGGCGAATCTCGACTGGGAACCGGTCGGCGCGGTGGAAACGCTGGTCGGCGAAGGCTACAGGCGCGCGCGAATGGGCTTCACGCTGCCCAACAGCGCGTCGCTCGACGTGCTCGAGGCGACCCGTTGGGACGGCCAGGCCGGTCGCTATCTGAACAGCTGGGGCCCCGGACCCTACTTCGTGCGCATCGCCGTGAACGGCCTGCAAGTGAAGGCCGAAGACCTGAAGGCGCGCGGCATTGGCTTCGACTGGGTCGAATCGTCCGAAGCCGTGGGCGGCCGTTCGCTGATTCGCATCCACCCCGCCGAACTCGACGGCCAGCTGTTCGAGTTCGAAGAATTTCAGGCGCCCCGTTAAATGCTGACTACCCACGAGGGGACCTCCACCATGAATGGGCTGACGATCAACCCCACCGTGCGCGTTGAGCGCAACGGGAAGACCGCGTGGATCGTGCTGAACCGGCCGGAACAGATCAACGCGATCAATGACGAAATTCGCCGTGGCGTGCCGCAGGCGCTGCAGCTCCTCGACGCCGATCCCGACGTTCACGTGATCGTGCTGCGCGGTGAAGGCCCGCGCGGCTTCTGCGCGGGCGCGGACATCAAGGAAAAGCGCGGGTCCGAATCGTCGCTGCAAGTGCGGCGGCGCATGGAACGCTCGCGCTGGATCGAGGCGCTCGATCAGGTCCAGAAACCTGTGCTCGCCGCGCTGCATGGTTTCTGCATGGGGGGCGGACTGGAGATCGCGCTCGCCTGCGATATCCGCTTCGCGTCGCCCGATACCGTGCTTGCGCTGCCGGAAACCGGCCTCGGCCTGATTCCGGGCGGCGGCGGCACGCAGCGTCTCGCGCGGGTGGTCGGCCACGGCCGCGCACTCGACGTGCTCCTGACCGGGGACCGGATGAGCGCGCAGCAAGCGAAGGAAATCGGCCTCGTCACGCGCATTTCGGCGACGCCCGAGAGTTTGATCGCCGAAGTGCAGACGCTAGCGGACCGGCTCGCCGCGAAATCGCCGGCGGCCACGATCTACGTCAAGCAGGCAGCGCGCGCCGCGCTCGAACTCGATCTGCGCCGCGGCCTGGATCGCGAGCTCGACCTGTTCGCGCTGCTCGCCCCGAGCGACGACGTGAAGGAAGCCGCGCTGGCCTTCAAGGAAAAGCGCACCCCTGTTTTCACTGGAGATTGAGCAGATGACTAGCGGTAGCGGTACGCAAACTTTGCATCAACATAGCGAAAAATCCGGCGGCAAGCTTGACGGAAAGGTCGCGATCGTCACCGGTGCCGGCGGCGGACTCGGCGCCGCGTGCGCACGCGGCCTCGCGGCACAAGGCGCGCGCGTGGCCGTGGTCGATATCAACGGCGATGCCGCGGTAGCCGTCGCCGCATCGATCGGCGAACACGCGATGGGGCTGCGCACCGACGTCTCCTCCGAGGCCGAGGTCAAGGCAATGGTCGCCGCGGTGCTGGAGCGCTTTGGACGCATCGACATCCTGCACAACAATGCGGCCGTGCTCGACGCCGCGCAACGCAGCGGCGACCGCGATGTGTGCAACGTCGAAGTCGAAGCATGGGATCGCGCGATGGCGGTCAATCTGCGCGGCCCGATGCTATGTTCGAAGCACACGATTCCCGCGATGCTGAAGGTGGGCGGCGGCTCGATCATTCATGCGTCGTCCGGTTTTGGCGCGCAGGGCGATTTCACCTTGAGCGCGTATGCGGCGTCGAAGGCCGGCTTGACAATCCTGAGCAAGTCGATTGCCGCGCAGTACGGCAAGCAAGGGATTCGCTCGAACACGATTCAGATCGGTCTCGTGGTCGCGGAGAACGGTGGCGCGCATCCGCTGCCCGACGACATCAAGGCGGTGATTCTCGACGGCCATCTGACGCCCTATCTCGGCGAGCCGAAGCATGTGGCGGACGTCGTGTGCTTTCTCGCTTCGGACGAAGCCGCGTTCATCACCGGCGCGACCCTCCCGGTCGATGGCGGCTTCACGAGCCATGCGCCGACGCTGGCACCGATGCGTGCGCTGTTCGCCGCGCGCGGTAGAGAAGCATATTGAGCGCGCAGCCGTCGTCTCAGGCGCGGCCGGACTTCGATACTTCAGTTGCAAAGCCGAAGTCCGCCGGCAAGCCGACTATCGTTCTGGTGCACGGTGGCCAGCATAGCGGTGCGTGCTGGCAGCCCACCGTCGACGCATTGCGCGCGCGCGATCCTTCTGCGCAGGTACTTGCCGTCGATCTGCCCGGCCACGGTAACGAACCGGGTAATCTGGCGACGCTGACCATCGCGCAATGCGTCGAGAGCGTGACGGCGCAGATTCTCGCGACACGGCCGGACCGGGTGATGCTGGTCGGCCATTCGATGGCGGGGATCACGTTACCCGGTGTGGCTGCGCGGCTCGGGTCCGCGCTCATGCAACGGATGGTTTTCATCGCCTGCTGCATCCCGCCTGACGGTAAGACCGTGCTCGATACACTGCATGCGCCGATGAACGTGATCGCGTCGCGAGCCGCGCGGCGCACGGCTGTTAGCGCGCCGCTCCCCGCGTTTATCGCGCGCTGGGTATTTGCCAACGGCATGACGCGGGAGCAGAAGCAACGCGTGGTCGCGGGTCTGTGCGCAGAAAGCACCCGAGTGACAACGGAACCGGTCGATCGCTCGACATTACCGCGCGTACCGATGAGTTGGGTGCTGACGCAACGCGACCGTGCGTTGCGGCCAAAGGTGCAACGCGAATTCATCGGCAACCTGGGCGGCGTGGACGAAGTGATCGAACTCGATACCTGTCATAACGCGATGATCAGCGAGCCGGTGAAGCTGGCGGAGATTCTGTTGAGCCGATGCTGAGCATGACGAAGGGCGCAGGCTGGCCAGGCCCGGCACCCGCTCATACCTCGGCCGTGCCGCAACTCGCGATCGCCTGGGCCAGATTTGCCCTCATACGATGCAACAAGCCCATCAGCACTTCACGCTCGTGAGCATCGAAACCGGCTAAAGCTTCGTCCGCCACCCGATCGCCGACATCGAGCACCTGGACGAGCGCTGCGCGTGCTTTCCGGGTCGCTTTCACGCAGTAAGCCCGCCGGTCGCTGGCATCCGCCACCCGCATCACCCAGCCGCCTTCGGTCATTCTGTCCAGCAGCCTCGTCAGCGAAATCGGCGAAATCTCCAGCGTCTCGGCAAGCCTCGCCTGATTCGTCTCGCCATACCAGGAAAGGTAGGCCAGCACCCGGCTCTGGGCACGCGTCAACCCGAGGCGAGCCTTGGCACGCTCATCGAAAAGGCGGCCGCACAGCCGGCCCGCGTCCGTGATCAGAAAGCCCAAGCGGTTGTCGTAGCCGTTCTTCATGCTGGCGATTATACGAGTCAATTTAGCTTAATGTGAACATGACGGCGATATCTGTCTCAATTACAATAAGCACGCTTATTAATTTTGCGCACGGCGCGACTGAGACCTCTACGTTATGGCAGGACATCCCACGGCATCCGCCCAGCCGCTGCAACCCGGCGCCGGGCTCAACCGGCCGCTCATCACCGTGTCGATCATGCTGGCCACGCTGATGCAATCGCTCGACAGCACGATCGCCAACGTGGCACTGCCGCATATGCAGGGTGCGCTGTCCGCGTCGCAGGACGAAATCACCTGGGTTCTCACCTCGTACATCGTGTCCGCGGCCATTGCTACGCCGCTCACCGGCTGGCTCGCTACCCGCTTCGGCGTCAAGCATCTGCTGGCTGCGTCGATCACGGGCTTCACGATCGCTTCCGGCCTCTGCGGTCTGGCGGACTCGCTGCCGCAAATCATCATCGCGCGATTGCTGCAAGGGATCTTCGGCGCGTCGCTGGTGCCGCTGTCGCAATCCATCCTGCTCGATATCAATCCACGCGAAAAGCAGGGTCAGGCGATGGCCGTGTGGGGCATGGGCGTGATGGTCGGGCCGATTCTCGGGCCCACGCTCGGCGGCTGGCTGACTGAAAGCTATAACTGGCGCTGGGTGTTCTTCATCAATCTGCCGGTGGGCGCGTTCGCGCTGTTCGGCACACTCGCCTACTTGCCGGAAAACCGCCGCAAGCTCGGCGAGCGCTTCGATTTTTTCGGCTTCGCCACCCTGAGTCTGGCGGTCGGTGCGTTGCAGGCGTTACTCGATCGCGGCGAGCAGCTCGACTGGTTCAGTTCGATGGAAATTCGCGCCGAAGCGCTGGTGGCCGTCATCAGTTTCGCCTTCTTCATTGCTCATACGGCGACCGCCGGGCCACGCTCTTTCTTCCGCTATCAGTTGTTGAAAGACCGCAATTTCGTGACGGGCGTGTTCTTCATCTTCGTGGTCGGCGCCGTGATGTACGCCACGCGTGCCCTGTTGCCGCCGATGTTGCAGTCGCTGATGAATTACGACGCGGCTACCGCTGGCCTCGTCAGTGCGCCGAGCGGCGTCGGCACGATGATCGCCATGATGGTGGTGGGCCGGCTGATCGGCCGTTTCGACGTGCGCCTGCTGCTCGTTACCGGCTTTCTGATCTCGGCGTTCGCGCTATGGCAGATGACGCACTACACGCTGGTGCTGTCTCCATCGGACATTATCTGGCCGGGCGTGGTGCAGGGCTTCGGCCTGGGACTCGTGTTCGTGCCGCTCAGCTCCGTCACCTTCTCCACGCTTTCCAGCGAGCTGCGCAGCGACGGCACCGCGATCTACAGCCTGATGCGCAACATCGGCAGCAGTATCGGGATTTCAGTGGTCCAGACCTTCATCACGCGCAATACCCAAGTGGCGCATGCCTCGCTGGCCGCGCATGTGTCGGTGTACGACCCCGTGGTGCAAAACCAAGTCGATCCGCATTCCCCAAGCGCGCTCGCGCTGCTGAATATGCAGGTCACCCAGCAGGCCTCGATGATCGCGTATATCGACGACTTCAAGCTGATGTTCATCGCTACCCTGCTGGTGATTCCTTTGCTGGCCATCATCCGCCCGGCCCGTCACTCGCGCGCCTCGCCCGCCGACGCACATGTGGCGATGGACTAGCCCGCATGCGCCAGGAATTTTAACTCAGTTTATCTGTACATTTATAGATATTCTGTTTAAATTATAAAAACCAGACACCACCCGGCGGGCGAATCATTGCTGGGCCCGACATGAGGAGACATATGCAGATCGACCTGAGCAGCAAGCGCGTGATCGTCACCGGCGCATCACGCGGCATCGGCCGCGCAATCGCGCGGGCCTTTGCCGCCGAAGGCGCGCGCGTCGCCATTTGTGCGCGCACCACCGCCGACCTTGAAACCGTTGCGGAAGACCTGAAAGCGCGCGGCGCGTCCGCCGTGATCGCGCACTCGGTCGACGTGACCGATACCGAAGGCGTCAAACAGTTTGTCGAACATGTGGCGCAAAGCTGGGGCGGCGTGGACGTGCTGATCAACAATGCCGGCCAGGGCCGTGGCGGCAACCTCGAAACGCTGACGCCCGAGCAGATCCTCGAGCATGCCAACATCCTGCAAATGGGGCATTTCCGCTTCGTGCAAGCGGTGGTGCCACATATGCGCAAGCAACGCTGGGGCCGCATCATCGAGATCAACGCACTTGCGGGCGTCGTGCCGACGCCGGACGGCATTCCGTCGGTTGTCAATCGCGCGGCCTGCGTGGCGATGTCGAAATCGCTCGGCATGTCGCTCGCGAAAGACAACAT
Organism: Paraburkholderia aspalathi; assembly: GCF_900116445.1. Taxonomy (GTDB): domain Bacteria; phylum Pseudomonadota; class Gammaproteobacteria; order Burkholderiales; family Burkholderiaceae; genus Paraburkholderia; species Paraburkholderia aspalathi. The sequence continues at coordinate 66,028 of NZ_FPBH01000009.1, read as the reverse complement.
CCTCGTCAACACCCTGAACATGGGCTGGATCGACACGGGCCAGTGGGACCGCCACTATCGTGAGATGCCGGCCGGCTGCACGCGTGAGGAGTTCGACCAGATGGTGTTGAAGGTCGTGCCGATCGGCCGCTTCGGCAAACCGGAAGACGTCGCGGGCATGGCGCTGTTCCTGTCGAGCGATTACGCGAGTTTCATCAGCGCGGCATCGATCGATATCGCCGGCGGCATGGGCGGCCAGATCGCGTACTACCCGACACTCAAACGCGACTTCTACGAAGCGGTGAAGGCACGCGGCGAGGCCGCGGTCGAGCAGTAAGCAGACGGGAATGCCATCACGCTGCGCCAGCCCCCTACTTTCGGCACGCGGTATGCCATGACGAGCGATACCGCCCGCCTCGCGCGGGCGGACATCCATCTGCCTCGGGAGTCCTGTTTTGCCCACCGCCCTCACGCCCCGGACGCAGCAGAGCGCGCCCGCCTCAGCGACTGCCTCAGGGTCGACCTCTCCGATGGCGTCAGTGACTGCCTCATCATCCGCTTCGGCGACTGCCACGTCGGCTGGCACACTAGCCAGGTACCCATCGGCTCGTTACGCGTGGTACGTCATCGCCGTGCTATTCGCAGCCACTTTGCTGTCTCAGCTTGACCGTCAACTGCCCGCGCTGCTGGTACGTCCTTTGCGCAAAGAGTTCGGCATCTCGGATACGGCATTCAGTCTGCTGCAGGGCTACGCGTTCGCGATCTTTTACACGCTGGCCGGTTTGCCGCTTGGCCGCCTCGTGGATCGCGGCAACCGTCGCAATCTGATCTTCGTCGCGTTGCTGTTCTGGGGTGCGGCCACCGCGCTCTTTGCGCTCGGCCAGAGCTATACGCACCTGCTGCTCGCGCGGATCGGGGTTGGAATCGGCGAAGCGGTGCTCGCGCCGGCCGCCTATTCGCTGATCGCCGACTGCTTCACGCCGGCGCAGCGTGGCCGGGCGATCGCCATCTATTACGTCTCGATTGCGATCGGTTCGGGTGCCTCGTTACTGCTCGGCGGCTGGTTGCTGGCGGCAATTCCGCCGCACGGTCTGGCGATTGCGGGTATCGGCAGCGTGCCGGCATGGCGCCTCGCGTTTGTCGCGGCGGCGCTGCCCGCCGTGTCGCTCGCCTTGCTGTTGCTGGTGACGGTGCGCGAGCCGGCGCGTCAGGAAGTGGCGGTGGCAAGCGCTGGAATCGATGCAGACAAGAACGCTTCCATCGGCGATTTCACGCGTTATCTGCGCCTGCATGCCGCAACGTTTTCCCGTGTACTGACTTACCCGGCGTTGCTGTCGATCATCGGCTATGGCGCGCTTGCCTGGGCACCCGCGCTATTCGAGCGCAACTTCGGTATGCAGCCGATGCGTTCCGGGCCGGTGCTCGGCCTGATCATTGCCATTGCAGGCGCGGGTGGCACCCTGGTGTGCGGTTTTCTCAGCGATGCGTGGACGGCGCGCGGCATAACAGCGGCACGCTTTCGCATCGCGCTGCTGGGCTCAGCGGTATTCGCGCTGCCGTGCGCGCTATGGCCTCTGATGCCGGACGCCCGTCTCGCATTCGCGCTGCTATTCGTCAGCGTGTTCGGTCTTGGCATTGCCCAGTCGGCGGCGCCCGCGGCGATTCAGGCGGTCGTGCCCAACCGCATGCGAGGTCAGGCCATCGCTGTGTATCTGCTGCTCGCGGGATTGCTGGGCATCGGGTTAGGGCCGACCGCGGTCGCGCTCGTCACCGATCACGTGTTTCATCGCGACGGCGCTTTGCGTTATGCAGTAGCGTGTACGGCGGCTCCCGCAGCGCTGTTAGGATTGTGGCTGATTGGCTCGGGCGTCAAGCCCTACGCGCGAACGCTCGCCGCTTTGCACGATGCGCAACAGCGTCGGTAAATGAAAACGGCGGCTAAGCGTGAGTGCTCAGCCGCCGTGTGATTACGATGCTGCACTTGCCTGCTGCACTTACGTAGTGCGCTTGCCTCGTGCACTGATCAATCGCACTCGCCTATTCACCGCGCCCCAACCGGCCAATAGCACGCATCGGCGAGAGTACGCGCTTCGCTCCGATCCGGTTACGCAACACGCCGATGCGCTCGATCTGCGCTTCGATCACATCGCCCGGTTGCAGGAAGCGGCCGTCTTCGAGCCCTACCCCACATGTCGACCCGGTGAAGACCAGATCGCCCGGCCGTAGCGCGATGCGCGCATCGACATAGTTCAACAATTCGTCGACCGGGAAAATCATCTGGTCGGTCGTATCGTGCTGACGCTCCTCGCCGTTGATACGCAAGCTCAGCGTCACGCACGGCTGGCCAGGCCCGCCGAACTCATCGAGTGTGGTGATCCACGGACCGATCGGCGCGGTGCTGTCGAGCGCCTTCTGCGTGAACAGATCGAGCGAACCGATCTGCTTGCCAGCATCCCGCGCGCTGATGTCGTTGCCAACCGTATAGCCGAGCAGACACGCGCTCGCCTGCGGTTCGTCGCCGAACGCACGCGCGACGACCGCCACCAGTTCCACTTCGTAATCGAGCTGGTTCGTGACGGCGGGATACTGAATCTCTCCGCCCGGCGGCACGAGTGCCGATGCCGGCTTGATATAGGCAAGCGTATGCGGCGGCGCCTGCTTGCGCCCGAGCCGCACCAGGTGCGACAGATAGTTCAGACCGACGCCGAACACGCGCGCCCCGGGATTCACCGGCGGACACAACTGCAATTCGGCGAGCGGCAAACGGCGTGCATCGAGCTCGAGCGCCGCGTCGCCCTGATCCGCGACCACTGGCGCCCACACTTCGAATGGCGCGCGAATGCGCTGCACCTCGCGCGCGTCTTCATCGACCTGAGCCCAGAAACTCTCACCCGCCGCGTCGCGGACTCTTGCGAGCTTCATGGCTAGGCCGGCTGACGTTTGGCGGCGAGAATCGCGAGAATCGCGAGACCCTCGGCATCCATCACTTCTTCCGGCGCGCGCACGCTCGGACCAAGGATTGGGCCGACCAGTTCGTGGCCCCACGTGCTCAGCTTTTCCGGATTCAACTCGAAGCCGTCAGCGTGCCAGGGCTCGAGCTCGGTGATGACCTCGAACGCGAAACCGCCCGGCGAGAAGTGATAGAACGACACGTGCGGGTCTTGCGTGTGCTGACCGAGCGTCATCATCATCGGCAATTTGCGTTGCTTGACGATGTCGTAAGTCTCGCCCACGTCGCGCAGATTGTTCACGAAAAGCCCGATGTGCTGGATACCCATCTTGTTCGGCCCGAGCCCGTACGCAATGTCGTGACTCGTGCTGGTGTTCAGTTTCGAGCGATAGAACGCAGTCTTGCCCTTGCCCGCTCCCGCGCCGTAGTAGTGAAAACCCATCACCACGGTCAGGAAGTGTTCGAGTTCCGGCGGAAACTCCGGCGTGATCACCACGATATGACCGAGACCTCGCGCGCCGGCATTGAAGCCGCCGTGCGGACGGCCCGGGATGAACGAGCGCGGCATCCATTTCTGCGAGTAGAACAGTTCATGCTGATAGCCGACCGGATCGCGAAAACGCACGACGTCGCGTACGCCACGCAGTTCCGCGTCGCCTTGCGTGACTTCGACACCCGCTTCGCGCAGCCGCGCCACAGCCGCCTGAAACTCCAGTTTGCCGCGCGCTTCCCAGCCGATATAGGCGAGCCGGTCGACCTTGCCGGGATGAAACGCAAAGCGGTGGCGCCGGTCGTCCATCCGGAAGTACAGCGAATCGCGATCCGCTTCCGGCGACGCACCGATTTGCAAGCCCAGCACTTCGGGGCCATAGGTGCGCCATTCATCCATGTTGGCCGTCTCGAAGCCGAGGTAGCCGATGCCGATAATATCCACGACGTCTCCTGATAATGTGTTCTCTCAGGCATGCACGGCGCCATTAGAGCGCGAGCATGCCGCCGTCCACGACGATGTCGGTGCCGGTGATGTACGAGGCCTCGTCCGATGCCAAAAACAAAGCTGTGGCGACGATTTCTTCTGCTTCGCCCGCGCGTTCCATCGGGATGCCGGCGAGCAGCATGGAACGCGTGGCCGGGTTATCGAGGAACGGTTTGGTGCCGGGTGTGACGACCACGCCCGGGCTGATGCTCACCGCGCGGATCCGATGCTTGACGCCTTCCACCGCGAGTTGCCGTGTCAGGGCGATCACGCCGGCCTTCGCTGCCGAATGCGCACCGATACCGGTGGCCGCCGAGGCACCCCAGGCCGCCACCGACGAGATATTGACGATCACACCGCCTTGCACTGCCAGATGACGCCAGGCAAAGCGCGTGGGATAGAACACGATGTCCAGTTCATTGCGCAACGTGTAACGCCAGTCGTCGACCGACATCTCGCTGATCGGAGCGAAGCGTGCCGCCGACGCGTTGTTGTACAGAATGTCGATGCGGCCATAGGTGGCGACCGCGTCTTCGATCCACGCCTGGGCGGCTTGCGGATCGCCCAGATCGACGCTGCCCGTGCCGGCCATGTCGAGGCCTTCGTCACGCAGCAGCGCGATTGTTTCCTGCTGCGCCGCCGCGTTCAAATCACAGCCGAACACCTTTGCGCCTTCGCGTGCGAAGCGCAGCGCGGCTGCTCTGCCCTGGCCGCCGCCGGTGCCGCTGATCAGCGCGACCTTTCCTTCGAGCCGTCCCATATGATGCGTTCTCCCGTTGGCTCAGCCGGCGATCGCTTCGACGCTTAACGCCTCAGCGGGACAGGCGGCCGCGCCTTCGCGTGCGTCAGCCTCGAGTTCGGCGGGAATCGTCTCCGCTTCGAGATAAACGAGGCCGTCCTCGTCGAGCTTGTAGACCTGCGGACACAGTTGCGCGCACAGGCCATAACCGCAGCAGCGGCTCCGATCGGCGCTCACGCGCAGCACCACTGATGCCTTGATTTCCGAATTCATGTCTCCTCCTTTGGACGCGTAGCCATTCAAGGCCATTGGCTGGAAATTATATGCACAGATTCTTTAATTGTGTTTATTTTATGGTCCGGGTTGACCCTGGCTGCAGGGGCTTGTGGAGGTGTTTGGCCATTGATGAACGAATCGCCGGTCGCGCCGGCTTGATCGGGTAAGCCACTATGAACAAAGGCTTTGCGCCGGGACTATTCTGGCTTCAGAATATAATCACTGCCTGTAGAACGATTCTGGAGCGATTCCGGAACACTGTGAACACCCTTTGGCGCCGCACGTGTTGCGGGCGAGGATAGAGAATGAACGGCACGTTGCCAGTGCCAGGACGGCAACCAAGAGACCGCCACCCATGACGACAAAGAAGAACACTGCTGTAAGCGAGTCCGTAGGTACCCGTGCGAGCGTGACGCGCCGCTCTGCTGATCAAACGCCGAAAAGCCGTGCCGCAACGAGCGCGGTAACGGTGAAGCCCGTTGCGAATGCAATCCGTATTCTGCGTTACCTCACCCAGACAGGTGCGCCGGAGCGAGCCGCTGACATCGCGCGGCATCTGTCGATCAATCCAAGTACTTGCTTCAATATTCTGCGCACACTCGTTGCTGAGGACGTGGTTGATTTCAATGCATTGTCGAAGACGTATTCGGCAGGCCTCGGCTTGGCACGGCTGGTGGAGCAGTTGGTCACGCAGGGGCAGCGGCTGCAACTGGCTACGCCGCTGATGCAGGATCTTGCCGCGGAGTTCGGCGTCACCGTGACCTTATGGCGTCGGCTCGGCGCGGACCGGATCGTGCTGGTGAGTTCCGAATCGAGTCCGACGGATTTGCACATCGATATGCCGGCCGGCCAGCGGCTGCCGATTCTGATGGGGGCCAGTGGACGCCTTTTCGCGGCGCGCCTCGGGCTTACCGATGAACAGTTGCGTGACGAGTTTGAACAGTTGCGCTGGGCGCGGCCCATTTCGCTCGAGACCTATGTGCGCGAGGTGAATCGCGCGCGGCGGCGCGGCTGGGCCAGTGACGACGGGTACTTCGCTACCGGTGTGATGGCGATTGCCGCTGCTGTCTGCGACAAGAGCGATAACATCGCCTTTACCGTCTCTACGGTCATGATTCGGGGTGATCGAGGGGACGCGCAAGTGGAGGCGCTTGGCGAGGCCGTTCGCGACCTGGCTCACCGGCTGGAGTCGGTACTGTTCTGATTTTTTCTTCTCATTCGACGTATCAATCCGCATTCGCACAAGGTGCGGGGGTTCGAGTCCCCTCCCTCGCACCGCCTTCGCCTCTGACGGCAGTCCACAGCGCGTAAATTTAAAGAAGCCCCACGCCGCGTAGCGTGCGGACAGCGCGTGCCGCTCGCAAAAATCCCCTCTTCCTCTCCCTGTAAACCCTAAAAACGCCGCGTCAAACACACTTAAGTGAACATTATCGTTGATTGTGTTTAACTTGTTATCTACTATCTCTCTACCAACTCACTCCAAACCCGGCTCGCCGACTCGCAGGCGAGCCCCTTCACTACGGGGACCCCCGATGAAACTGGAAGACCTCATTCTCGTCAGCGTAGACGATCACGCGATCGAGCCGCCTAACGCTTTCACACGCCACATGCCCGCCAAATACAAGGGCCGCGAACCGAAAGTCGTGCAGCGCAGTGGCCGCGATGTTTGGGAATTCGAAGAAAAAGCCACCGGCTATATGGGCCTCAATTCCGTCGTGGGCCGGCCGAAGGAAGAGTACGGCATGGAGCCGCTCGGCTACGAGCATATGCGCCGCGGCACCTGGGACATCAAAGCCCGCGTCGACGACATGAACGCCAACGGTGTGCTCGGCTCGCTGTGCTTCCCGACTTTCCCCGGCTTCGCCGGTCAGCGCTTTCAGGCCTATGCGGATCGCGGCGTGTCGCTCGCGGCCATCCAGGCGTACAACGACTGGCATCTGCACGATTGGTGCAATGCCGCGCCGGGACGCTTCATGCCGTTGATGATCGCGCCGTGGTGGGACCCGCAAGCGGCCGCTGCCGAAGTCGAACGGATGGCCAAACAGGGCGTGCACGCCCTGTCGCTCTCGGACAACCCTTCGCTGCACGGCTACCCGTCGATCCACAACGATCACTGGGATCCGGTCTACAAGGCGTGTGCCGACAACAACGTGGTGATCTGCTGCCATATCGGCACCGGTGCGAAGGCCGACCACGCTTCCGACGAATCGCCGATCGATGCGTGGATCACCTCCATGCCGATCTCGATCGCGAATTCGGCCGCGGACTGGATCTGGGGGCCGATGTGGAAGAAATACCCGACGCTACGCATGGCGCTCTCGGAAGGCGGCATCGGCTGGATTCCGTATCTGCTGGAGCGCGCTGATTTCACGCACCGTCACCATCACGCGTGGACCATGTCGAACTTCGGCGGCAAGATGCCAAGCGATATCTTCAACGAGCACATCATCACCTGCTTCATCGAAGATCAGTTCGGCCTGAAGAACCTCGATTCGATCAACCTCGACAAGGTCACGTGGGAATGCGACTACCCGCACTCCGACTGCACGTGGCCGAATTCCGCCGACGTGTTCTGGGAACAGGCACAAGCACAAAACGTATCCGATGATGTGATCAACAAGATCACTCACCTGAATGCGATGCGCGAGTTCTCTTATGATCCGTTCCCGATCCTCGGCCGCGAGAACTGCACGGTCGGTGCGCTGCGCGCCAAAGCGAAGCATGTGAGCATCGAGCCCGCGCTTGGCATGGGCGGCGCCGCGCCGGTGCGCGATCCGAACAAGCCGGTGACCTCCGGCGACATCAATCGGATGTTCGCCGCCGCCGACGCACAGGCCGCGCTGTAAAGCGATCCACCCACGCCGCGGCAGCAGAGCGCCGCGGCCTGAGCAACACAGACCGGGCCGCGCGCCGTGCATCGGCTTCGTGGTTCAAGCGACCTACGCGGCCGGTGTAGCCTGGCGAATGTGCTCGAATGCGCTCGACATCCCAGGCCACGATCGGCGCGACCCGGTGCCCGCTCCCTGCGTCCCATCCGAACTATGTCCGCTACTGCCTTTCGCTATCACCGCATTCCCACCGACGCCGAGCCGCTGCGCGAGCAGGTACGCGCGTTCCTGGCCGAGACTTTGAAAACGCGCCCGCCGCTTAAACGCGCCGAATCGTGGATGGGCGCCGATCCCGCGTTCAGCCGCGAGCTCGGCCGGCGCGGCTGGCTCGGTATGGCGTTGCCCAAACGCTATGGCGGCAGCGAGGCCGGCCCGTTTGCGCGCTATGTCGTGATCGAAGAACTGCTCGCGGCGGGCGCGCCCGTGTCCGCACACTGGATCGCCGATCGCCAGAGCGGTCCGCTGCTTCTACGCTACGGCACCGAGGCGCAGCGCGAACGCTATCTGCCGGCGATCTGCCGTGGCGAAAGCTACTTCTGCATCGGCATGAGCGAGCCGAATTCAGGTTCGGACCTCGCGTCGATCCGTACTCGCGCCGAACGCAAAGGCGACGGCTGGGTGCTCAATGGCCACAAATTGTGGACCACCAACGCGCACTACTCGCACTACATGATCGCGCTCGTACGCACGGGTGAAAAATCCGGCGCGCGGCACGAAGGCATGTCGCAATTCATCATCGATCTGAAAGCGCCAGGTGTCACGATCCGCCCGATCCGCGACCTGGCCGGCGGCGAGCATTTCAACGAAGTGTTCTTCGACGACGTACAACTCGGCGCCGACGCGCTGGTTGGCACCGAGGGTCAGGGTTGGAACCAGGTCACCGCTGAACTCGCGTTTGAGCGCAGCGGACCCGAGCGCTTTCTAAGCAGCATCGCGTTGCTGCATACGTTGATCGATGCGATTGGCCGCCGTCCGGATGCCTTGCAGGCACGCGAGATCGGCCGGCTGACAGCGCGGCTCTTCACGCTGCGGCAGATGTCGCTCTCGGTCACGGCGGAACTTGCGGCCGGACAGAACCCCGCGTGGGCCGCGTCGTGCGTCAAGGATCTCGGCACGAGCTTCGAACAGGAGATTCCCGACGTCGCGCAACTGCTGCTCGACACGCTGCCCAGCACCACCGGCGGCAGCGACCATGCACAAGTCCTCGCCTATCTGATGCAGATGGCGCCTTCCTTTTCCCTGCGCGGCGGCACGCGCGAAATCCTGCGCGGCATCATCGCCCGTGGACTTGGACTGCGGTAATCGTCATGAGAGAAATTTTCGAATCCACCATCGAGCGCCTGCTCGGCGACATCGTCACTCCCGAAGTACTACGCGACAGTGAAACCGGCGCGTGGCCGGCGTCTTTGTGGAGTGCCATCGAAGAATCCGGTTTTGCCGTAGCGGCCGCTTCCGAAGCGCAAGGTGGCGCTGGCGCGAGCTGGGCCGACCTGTTCGTCGTAGTGCGCGCGGCAGGCCGTCACAACCTGCCTTTACCGCTCGCCGAAACGCTGCTGGCCAATGCGCTGCTTGGCGAATGCGGGCTCGAAGCAATCAACGCACCGCTCGGCATCGCGGGTGGCGGCTCGGTGACGCTACAACAGGGACGCGTGAGCGGCACGCTGCTGGACGTGCCCTGGGGCCGTCACGTTGGCCACGTGGTTGCGATCACCGCGGGCAAGGAGCCGATCCTGGTGCTGCTCGACGCGGCCGATGCACAGGCGACATTGCGCCTGAACACTGCGGGCGAACCGCGCGACGATCTGCATTTCGAACGCGCCGCCTGCGTGAGCTGCGTGCCCTTGGCCGCCGATCTGCAAGCCGACGCGCTGCAGCTGGGCGCGGCGATGCTGCGCAGCGCGCAGATCGCGGGCGCCTTGCAGGTGGTGCTCGACCTGACGATTCTCTATGCCACCGAACGCGTGCAGTTCGGCAAGCCAATCGGTGCATTCCAGGCGCTGCAGCAGCAGATCGCCGTGCTCTCCGAACATGCCGCGGCGGCAGCGGTAGCCGCCGAGTGCGCGTTCAGCGCATCGCTCGACGGCGCCGGCGGCTTCGCCGCACTGCCGATCGCTGCAGCGAAAGTGTGCAGCGCCGAAGCGGCGAGCTTCGCGACCGCAGCGGCGCATACGGTGCACGGCGCGATCGGCTTCACCCATGAACATGCGCTGCATCACTCGACCCGGCGGCTCTGGTCATGGCGCAGCGAATTCGGCAACGCGACCCTGTGGGCGCAACGGCTGGGCGCCGCCGTGTGCGCGGCCGGCTCGTCCGGATTGTGGCCGGCGCTGACCGCGGGGCGCCTCGCGCCGCTCGAACGGCCCGCAGCGGCGGTGCAGTTGCAGGGAGTCGCGGCATGAGCGAAACCTTTCTCAACGTCGAACGCGAGGGCGCCGTGCTGACCGCGTGGCTGAACCGTCCTGAGACGCGCAACGCACTGTCTGAACCCGCGCAAATGGATGAGCTGGTCGATCTCTGCCAGCAGGTGCGCCGCGATCGCGCGATCAAAGCACTCGTGTTGACCGGCGCCGGCAGCGCGTTTTGCGCGGGCGGCAACGTGAAAGACATGCGCGAGCGCGGCGGCATCTTCGCCGGTTCGCCGCACGAAGTGCGCGACAGCTACCGCAATACGATCCAGCGCATCCCGCTCGCGTTATACGAGCTCGACGTGCCGGTGATCGCCGCCATCAATGGTCCGGCGATCGGCGCGGGGCTCGATCTCGCCTGCATGTGTGACATTCGCATCGCGTCGGACAAGGCGCTGTTCGCGGAGAGCTTCGTGAAAGTCGGCATCGTCCCGGGCGATGGCGGTGCATGGCTGCTGCCGCGCGTGATCGGCATGCAGCGCGCAAGCGTGATGTCGTTCACCGGCGACACGATCGATGCGGCCAAAGCACTCGAATGGGGACTGGTGGCTGAGGTCGTCGCCGCTGACGACCTGCTCGCGCACTCCCAGGCGATGGCACGACGCATCGCCGCTAACCCATCGCACGCGCTGCGCCTGACCAAACGGCTCTTGCGCGAGGGCCAGCATATGCGGCTCGATTCGTTGCTGGAGTTGTCCGCCGCCTATCAGGCGCTCGCGCACCACACCGAAGATCATCTGGAAGCGGTCAACGCGTTTCTCGACAAACGGCCACCGCGCTACATGGACAAATGAACGCGTGGATAAATCACGCGTAGTAGACCCAGCCCATTCCACCCAAACGCAGAGCGACAATCGCAGGACATGACCATGCGGACCGTTTTCAGGGAAGACCACGAATTATTTCGCGAGCAGGCCCGGCGCTTTATCGAAACCGAGATCGTGCCGAATCTGCACGCGTGGGAACAGGCCGGCATCGTGCCGAAATCGCTGTGGCGCAAAGCCGGCGAAATCGGTCTGCTGTGCTCGACCGTGCCCGAGGAGTATGGCGGCAGCGGCGGCGACTTCGGTCATTCCGCGGTGATGATCGAGGAACTGGCGCGCGTCAACGCCACGGCCATCGGTTTTACGACACACTCGGAAATCGTCGCGCCCTACCTCGTTGCGTATGGCAGCGAAGAACAGAAACAGCGCTGGCTGCCGCGCATGGCGAGCGGCGAGTTGATCGGCGTGATCGCGATGAGCGAGCCTGGCATCGGCAGCGATCTGCGGTCGATGCGCACCGGCGCACGCCGGGAAGGCGACCACTACGTGATCAACGGGCAGAAGACGTTCATCACCAACGGCGGCAACGCCGGCTTGATCGTCACGGCTACCAAGCTCGATCCGCAATCGCGCGATCTCACCCTGATCTGCGTCGAAGAAGACACCGAAGGTTTTTCCAAAGGCAAGCTACTGGAGAAGATCGGCCTCAAAGGACAGGATACGTCCGAACTCTTTTTCGATAACGTGCGCGTGCCGGCCGGCAACCGGCTCGGTGAAGAAAACAAGGGCTTCAGCTATCTGACCCATCAGCTCGCATGGGAGCGCACCATCATCGGGATTCGCGCGGCGGCCTCGATCGAGGCCTTGCTCGAAGAGACCATCCAGTACACCCGTGACCGGCGCGTGTTCGGCAAACCCGTCTTCGATTTTCAGAACACACGCTTCAAGCTGGCCGAAGTCAAGGCGCAAGCCACCATGCTGCGCACATTCGTCGACGACTGCCTCGGCCGCGCGATGCGCGGCGAACTGAGCGCCGAAGTTGGCGCGATGTGCAAACTGGTCGGCTCCGAATTGCAAGGCAAGCTGCTCGATGAAATGCTGCAATTGCACGGCGGTTACGGCTATATGAGCGAGTACCGGATCGGCAAGGCATGGGTGGATGCGCGGGTGGCGCGAATTTACGGCGGCACTTCGGAAATCATGAAGGAAATCATCAGCCGGTCGCTATAGGTCTGCCATTCACGTTGCACACAGACCCGCGCGAATCGAAGACCGGCGCTTCAACCACGCTATACAGGAGACGACCATGCCCAAACTCTCATACATCACGCACGACGGCTCGCGCACCGACGTCGACACGGCCGTTGGCGCGACGGTGATGCAAAGCGCGCTCGAACGCAACATCGCCGGGATCAGCGGCGACTGTGGCGGCGCGTGCCAATGCTGCACCTGCCACGTGTTTGTCGAAGAAGCGTGGCAAGACAGATTGCCGCCTATCGACGATATGGAAGACGCGATGCTTGACAGCACCGCCGAGCCGCGCCGTGTCAATAGCCGGTTGTCATGCATGCTGACCATGACTCAGGAACTCGACGGTCTCGTCGTCCATCTTCCCGCCTCGCAGATCTGAGCGAAGATCGTTGTCGCAGTAAAAAGGCGACCTACGGGTCGCCTTTTTCAATCCGTCGCCAGGTTCGTCCTCAATCCCAGATCACATGCAGCGCGTGCGGGCCACGCAATTGGGCACCGACGATCTGCGGTTTCGGCATATCCGGATCGAGCCTCAGGTTCGGCAGTAAGTCGAGGATGGCATTCACTGCTACCGCGAGTTCGACCTTGGCGATGAACTGCCCGATGCACATATGCGGACCAAAGCCGAATCCGAACGACGGCTTGAGCTTGCGATCGATATCGAAGCTCTCGCTGTTCTCGAACACCTCTTCATCGCGATTCGCCGACGAGACAATACATTGCACCATCGCACCCTTCGGAATGCTGAAGCCGCCGATCTCCGTGTCCTGCGCCGCCTGGCGCACCTTGAACGTCGCTACCGGTTCGAAACGCACGGCTTCGTCGATCGCTTTTGGCACCAGGCTGCGATCCGCACGCACCCGCTCGAGGAGTTCGGGCCGCTCCAGCAACGCCACCATCAGCGAGCCGAAGGTGCGCGTGGTGGTCTCACCCGCCGCAGGCAGCAATGAGCGCACGAAAGTCGCCACCTCGTGGTCATCCAGAGAGCGTCCTTCGTACTCCGCGCGAATCAGTCGGCCAATCAGGTCGTCGCCTTGCGCACCGTTCTTGCGCACTTCGGTCACTTCAAGCTTGACCGCGTCGTAGAGCGCCTGGGCGGCTTCCATCGCCGCCTTGCGCGCCAGGGCGGCTTTTTCGGCATCGACCTGCGGGCCCGCCAGAATCGCCAGCGCCCATGCAGCATATTGCTCGATCTGTTCGGGACGATTGTCGGGAAACCCGATCAGCGAATAGATCAAACGGATCGGGAAATGCAGGCCGAAGTTCATCAGATCGGCGCGGCGCTTCGGCACCATGGGCTCGATATATTCGCTGCGCACGATCGGCGCCATCTTCGTCTCGCGCCAGCGGTTCACCACATCCGGCATGAACACCGGTTGCAACAGCGAACGCGCGCGGCGATGCGCTTCACCGTCCATCCCGGTCAGGATCAGGCCGTCGAAGAACGCACCGAGCCCTTCGGCGATAAAGCCGCTCGTGAAGTGGGTGGCATCGCGCAACACCGACATCACGTCCTTGTACTTGAACAGCGTAAACGTCGGCCGGTCTGCGTCCAAACCGGCAATGTTCGGCACGCCCAGGCGCGCCATGAAGTCTTCCGCGATGACCGGCGAATTGCGGCGCATGTCACGATAAATCGCGTGCAGATCGACGTCGCTGCCTTTGTAGTTATCCGCGACGCCGGCGAAGGCGCTCTCGAGCGAAGTTGCTGCGGCGGGTGTGCTCATGCCTGTCTCCATCGTTGATATTCGGCGCGCGGACCCAAGGATCAGCCTGATAACCGTTTGACCCATGGTCAGCGCATTATGTTGAACAGATTTGTAGATTGTGATCCACTTAAGGAATGGAGGCAAGACAAAAGGCGCGCACTGCGATCGACGCAAACGCCCATGCACCCTGACAACAAAAAGGACGGAGACACATGGCAACAGAACAGACTTATGACGCGTTGATCGTCGGTGGCGGCCATAACGGGCTATCCGCGGGCTGCTATCTCGCCGAGGCCGGCAAGAAGGTGCTGGTGCTCGAAGCGCTCGACAAGGTGGGCGGCATGGCTTCGTCGGGCTATCTGCTGGAAGGCGCGCCACAGCACATGGTTCATCCGTGTGCGCTCGACATGATGTCGATGCGCGTGCATCCGCGCGTGCCCGCCGAATTGCAGCTCGAACGGCACGGCTTTCGCCAGATCGAGCTGACGCCGGGTTACGTCTATTTGCATCCGGATGGCAGCTCGCTGGTGTTCTGGCGCGATCCGGAGAAGACCGCAGCCGAGATTCGCCGCTATAGCCCGAAAGACGCCGACGCATTTCTCGTCTTCATCAAGGTCGTGTTCGCCTTCATCGACATGGCCGTTCCGATGATGCGCGTCGACCCGGCAGATAAAAACCTCGGCGCGAAATTCGAGGCTTTCAAGGCGGCGCTGCGCAATCGCAAGCTGAAACCCGAACTGATGGCACTGCTCACCGGCTCGGCTTATCAGGCCGCACAGGAGCATTTCGAACACCCGGTGACGATCTCCGCGATGTGTTGCCTGACCGGCCTCGCCGGTCCCATCACGGCTGACGGCAGCGGCATCTATTACGCGCTGCTCGGCTTTCTGCACCGCTTCGGCGTGGGCCGTGTGGTCGGCGGCATGCAGACGCTGTCCAACGCGATGGCGGCACGGCTGCAGGAACTGGGCGGCGAAGTGATGACCTCGGCAAGCGTCGCGGAGATCATCGCCGACGAATACGCGGCGCGCGGCGTACGTCTCGCCGACGGCCGCACGTTCTATGCGCATGCAGTCATCGCGAGCTGTCACCCGAAGGTCGCGCTGGACCTGGTTACGCCCGGCCGGGTCGAAAGGCGCCTCCTGACGCGCATGGCGCATGCGCCGGCCAACGCGCACGGCGCGTCGCCACTGAAGGTCGACATGGCCCTGCGTGGCCAGATATCGCTCAAACGTTTCGAGGCTAAACGTGGCGACGGTCTCGATCTGCGCAAGACCTGTTTGCTGATCGGCACCACGGAGGCCGTGCTGGAAAACTTCCGTGCTTCGGCGCGTGGAGAAGTCCCCACCTTGCCCTATCTGACGATCACCGCGCCGAGCGCGGTCGACCCTTCACAGGCGCCTGCCGGACAGGACACGGTGTATCTCTACCCACCCGCCATGCCGACCCAGCCACGCGAAGGCTGGGATGCGATTCGCGAACGCGTGACGCAACAGGTGATCGACCAGGCGAGCGACTATGTAGACGGGTTGAAAGAGTTTGAGATTGCGCGCCGTATGGAGGCGGCCCCCGACTTCACGCAGCGGCTGAACACCGTCAACGGTTGCGTGGTGCATATTGACACCAGCACGATGCGCTCGAACAAATTCCGACCCGCTTACGGGCTGGGTGGCGCGACGCTGCCGGTACGCGGTTTGTACTTCGGGGGTGCCGGCATTCATCCGGGCGGCGGCGTGAACGGCATGCCGGGCCGCATCGCCGCGCAACGCGTGCAACGCTACCTCGGCAAAGCCGAGCGGCGCGGTACGGCCCAATCAGGCTTCGTGATGGCGATTCTTGCCGCGTGGGGCGTCTGCTAAAGCCGTCAAAGCCGGCCGCTTCAGCGGTGGCCGGTCGCCGGCAAGCAACGTGGAAAGCACGAAGTCCACCGAGAATTCACGCCACGCCGCCGCGCCCGCGGCGGACGTCGTATCGAAACCTGCGACGGCGGACACGGTGTAGTGATTGGTGAAGCCGCCGGTGGTCAGCAGCGCGCATGCGGCGTAGAACATGCGAGCATCCACGCCGTCACGGAACTCACCGCTCGCCGCTCCGCGCTGCAGGATACGCGCCATCTGTGCGACCAGCGCGGGCGCCAGATCGACGAAACGGTTGCGTTCGACGGGATGCGTGTGGTGCTCGTGAAACCGCAGGCTCTCTTGCGCCAGGGAGCCGAGCGTCGGGTCGAGCCGGTATTGATCGATTGCGTGTTGCAGAAAAACTCGCAATGCCTCCACCGGCGGCAGGTGATCGAGTTCGAGCGCTAGCAGATCGGCGAGCACATCTTGCGCAGACTCATCGAGCACGCTGGCGAACAACTGCTCCTTGCTGCTGAAATAGTGATAGACGAGTTGCTTGGTCACGCCCGCTGCCCGCGCGATATCGTCCACACGTGCGCCCGCGAGGCCTTTCTCCGAAAATGCCCGGCGCGCCTCTTTCAGCAGGCGGCTGAGCGTGACTCGCTTTCGTGAGGGCGAGGCAAGCGCCGCGGACGTGGAAGGCGCGGCGGTATCGGTAAGCGTCGAAGGCATGGATAGGCGGCACACGATGCAGGGAAAACGAAGCACCGCTGATGCGGTTGACTGCGCCCTTCTCGGCGCAGACCGCAGCGATGTTCGGCTAACGCATTGTAGTGCTGATCGACGGTAAAAGGCGCCTCGTTCTCGCACCGTCGGTCATTCTCTGCTTCAGAAACTTTGCGAGAGCGGCCGCACGACGATCTCATTGACCGCGACATGTTCCGGTTGCGCAATCGCATAGACGATCGCGTCGGCGATCACGTCCGGCGACATTGCGCCCTCGAACAGTTTTTGCGCGCGCTCGCGGAAAGCCGGCACCGTGATGCTGTCGGTGAGTTCGCTCGCGACGAGGCCAGGGCAGATCGAGGTCACGCGCACCTTGCCCGCGCATTCCTGACGCAAACCCTCGCTGATCGCACGCACCGCGAATTTGGTCGCCGAATAGACCGCGCCGCCTGGCCCCACCGTCAAGCCCGCCACCGACGAAATATTGATCACGTGCCCCGAGCCCTGCTCCAGCATGCCACCAAGCACCGCGTGAATGCCATACAGCACGCCCTTGATATTCACGTCGATCATGCGGTTCCAGTCGTCCACGCAGCCTTGCGCGATCATCGATACAGGCATGATGCCGGCATTGTTGACCAGCACGTCGATGCGGCCGAAGCGCTCGCGCGCCTTCTGCGCGAGTTGTTGCAGATCGGCTGATTGCGTAACGTCGGTAGCGGCCCACAGCACGTTGGCGTCGCCGCCGAGTTGCTCCGTCAGATGCTTCAGGCGATCCGTGCGCCGCGCGGCCAGCACGAGTTTGGCGCCCTGCTGCGCCAGCTGTCTGGCCGTCGCGTCGCCGATGCCGCTGCTCGCCCCGGTAATCATGATGACCTTGCCGTCTATCGAATTCATAGGTTTCGTTCCTTCGTTTAAAGTTGATTGCGCAATCGCGGTAAGACCGCGCTTAGCCCGCCAGCGATTCCACCAGCAATGGATCGGCCGTCTCTTCGGTGACCCATTTCACGGTGCGGCGGATCGGTTCGATCGCATCCTGGCGATCGAGGTTGTGCTGCAAGGTGGCGGCCGCGCCGAGCGACACCAGCCGTTGCGCGCCCTGATACGCGAGCCGGTCGCGCAAGTTGTGTTTGAGTGCTTCTGGAAAAATGCCGATGGTCTGCGTATACGCGTTGACCGAGCGCACGGCGGTGTCGATCTCATCGATCGGCACCAGATTGCCCACGCGGCAACCGAGAATGCGCGAAAAGCTGACCGGCGCGCCGTCACGCGAGACGATCAACGCACCTTCATTGCTTCTGCCGCCGAAGACCGTGTAGTCGTCCTCGATCATGCGGATGCCGTCGAGTTCTTCTTTCAGCAGCGGATCGAAAGCCTTGTGGGGTGTGGACAGGTTCTCGGGCAAGCTCTGGAGTGCCGCAAACGTGAGTTCGGCAAGCTTTGCGCACCGCGTAAGGCCGGCGTCATCGGTGCCCGACTGCACGTAGATCACGCGCGCGCTTACACAGGCCTCTTGGTTCTGCGCACCGACGTCAAGCGCGAGGCGCCTCGCCACGCTGGTCAGCGTCGCTTCATCGGCAAAGGCTTCGCGGCCGATGATCGTGCCGCTCAGTTTCGGATCGAGCGTGATCAGATCGAGGCCAGGCTGCAGATAGCGCGTGATGTGCTTGACCGAATCGAAGCCGCCCCATGCAATCAGCTTCTCGACCTTGCGGGGATCGTAGATATGCCGCTCCACCGCTTCATCGCCGCCTTTCCAGTAAGCGACGCTCAAATGTTTCGTCAACGGATGATCCGGCGCCATGTCGATCATCGTGCGCGCCAGCGCCATGGACGTGAGCGGATCGTTCGACGGCGCCTTGATGATCGCGTCGGAACGTGTGAGTGCGTTGCGAATCAGCGTCAACACCGCAACCACCGGCGCATTACCCGCAATCACGTGAACGCAGCGCGCGCCGAATGCACGGGTGCGCGCAGTGACGCCCGGCAGACTGCCTGGCTGCTCGACCCAGCCTTCCAGATACTCGGCGCCGACCGAACGCGCGACGATGTTGTACAACTCCTCGCGCTGAAAGAGGCGCGGCGTGCGTGTGTAGTGAAAGCGCAGAATGCTTTCCGACAGCCCGGACGTGGCGCACGACAGTTCGAAGGCCTGCTGCAAATGACGGTTGTCGGCAAAATTGAGGTGCTGGCCGAGTTCGACCAGATAGTCGACGATCTGCTCGAGACTCAGCGTGTACAGGTCGGCCATTTGCGACGGCGCGCGCAGGGTCAGTTCGTCGACATGGCGGCTCACGTCCGGCGCTGAAAAAGAAACGCCCCCGCGACGGCCGCCGAATGTCAACGCATCGCCTTCGATGAGCTTGCCGCGAATGATCAGCGGCACGTTGTAGGAAGTGGTCATGATCGGCTTACTCAGAAAGTTCAGTCAGGAAGTTGAGTGCTTCGTCGTGCGCGGCCGGGGCGCCGGCGCAAATCACTTTGTCGTCGCCGCCCTCCTTCTCGCTGTAGCGGCGGATCGCGGCCAGCAGATAGGGGCCGCTACGGCCGCACTGGCAGGGCTTCTCGTAACCGTGCAGCGTGATTTCGTCGCCGGTCACGAGGCCCGCCCAGTAGGTGCCCGGTAACAGATCGAGCGAAGCAAAGCGGCCTGTCAAACCGTCTTTGCGTGGCAGCGGTTTGCCGGTCGCCGGATCGAGCAGGAATGCGATGGTGGTAGGCGGTACGTGGTAGTGACCTTCCTCGCAGCGCATGCAGAAACCCATCTGTTCACTGCAGCCGTAAAACTCGTAGAAGTTGTCGAAGCCGAGGAACTCAACCAGTTGCTCGCGCCAGTTGTCCGGCATGTTCTTGCCTTTCTTACCGCCGCCTGTATGCAATACGCTGCCGTTGCCAAATACCTGGCGGGCGCCTCGGGCAAGACCTTCGGCGGCAGTCTCGTACAGGATCGTCCAGACCGCGCCCATGTAGACGTCACGGCCGGCGAAACGGGTGATCGCTTCGGCAAAGAACTTACGCAATTGCTCTGGACGTTCGCGCTCCACTCGCACGAGTTCCTCGCGTTTGGCCAGCAAGGCTTCAGAGATATGCAAGGAACCGAGTTCACCCTGCGCCTCGGCTGCAGCGAGACGGCCCGAGAGCGAGGCGACATCCGCGGAAAAACGCGCGTCGGGGTACATGAACAATGCGTTGTGCTCGCCGCCCGCGTACATCTCGACCTGATAGCCGCTGCCGCGCGCGGCGGCGCTCGCGCCCTTGCGATAGGTCGGCGCAATCAAGGGACGCGGATTCGCAATCAGATCCGGGCCGCTGCCCGGACCGCGCCAGTCACGAATGCGACTCGCCGATAGCGTGATGTTCTGGCGCCACTCGCGGTCGGTGCGCGGCAGAAAAGATAGCTTGCCTGTGGTGCCTGACGTGTGGAACACGCGTAGATTCGTTTGGACGTCGAGCAGATCGATCCAGTCGTCGATCAGCTTGATGCCGGATGCGTCGACGTGGCTCAGGTCTTCCGTGGTCAAACCGTTGAGCCAGCGCGTAAGTTTGTCGAACTGGCCGCGTTCGAGATACGACAGCGGGTACGACTTGTACACCGTGTGCGCGAACAGCAAAGGGGCGACGTCGTCGATGCTATTGATCGTGTCGATGCCCTGTTCTGCAGCGAGACGCTCCAGCACCGGAATCTTCGCGCGCATTTCACCGAACCGCCGGCGTGCGCCGCTCAGTTGTATGTCGTGGATCTGCTGCTGGGTGAGACGGAAGGCGTCGTCATAGCACGCGGTAACGAGTGCGGCGGGGTCGGCAAGGAGCTGCGTATACAGCGTGGACATGGTGTCTCCGTTCGGGCTGTCTGAACTATTCGGACCGCGCGCGGAATGATTCGCGGTGCGTATCTGAATGCTATGAAAACGGGCCGCCGAGCAGAATCGCTAGTTGCCGCGCTGCGCGGTCAAACTATCGTCGAACGGACATGTCGTGCTCAGGAGCCGTTCGCAAGCCCAGCAGATCGAATCGATAGGCGCGCGGCGTATGGCCGGTGACCTTGCGAAACGCCGCGCCGAATGCCGCGGCGCTGGTGAAACCGCATTCGTATGCGACCGTTTTGATGAGCACGTCGGCATCGGCCAGCCGTCCCTTGGCCTGACGGATGCGCGCGTCGGCGATAAACGCGCTCAACGTCGCGCCGGTGCTGTTCCTGAAAGTGCGTGACAGGTGCCGCGCGCTGATACGGCATGCCTGCGCCAGTTCGATCACACCCGGCGACGGTCCGTACGCGCCCTCGACGCGCTCGCGGATCAGGCGCAACTGCCACGGCGCAAGCTTGCTGCCCTCGCCCAGATTCGCACGCGGATCGATGCCGCGAACATGCCGCGCGATATGCACGAGCATCGACATCAACAGACTTTCGGCGAGCGCCGCGCTGGCAAAGCCCGGACTAAGCGCTTCACTGGCCAGTTGCAGCATCGCGTCGCGTACCTGGGTCACCCGCAAATCGCGGCACAGGTCGAGCCGGACGGCGTCCCATTGCCAGTCGCGCAGTTGATCGAAGCGCGCGGGCTCGAACATGCAGCAGACCACGCGCCGTTGCATCGAATCACAACGCACATGGAAGGTCTGACCGGGCGGCACCAGCACACTCTCGCCCAGCCGGCCAAATGCCGTTCCGTCGGCACCGCCACCGAAGGTGCCCCCAGGCGTGCCGCGAAATGCGCCGCATGCGCCGCGTTCGCGCGAATCGAGTGACAGGTCCAGATAGCCCATCGATGGGCGGAATATGGCGTCGAGCGGGCCGTCGAGCGTAAATGTGCGGACATTGACCTCGAGCGATGGCGTGGTCAGATGCGCGTCTACCGACAAATGGGCTGGCGCCATGCGCTCGCGACGCACCAGCTTGCCGCCGCTAGCTACGGTGTAGAGGTCTGAGACGTTCGGGTCCGCAGTTTGAGCGTACGACATCGCAGCCTATATATGAACATTTATTGTCAATATGTCTATATAAGACGTTCGGACGGCCACGCCTATAGCGATGAACCCGTATCGCGCCCAGTTTGACGGCGCGTCAAACGAACCCGGCGGACAGCGCGGCCATTGCTCGCTAAGCTGCACAGCAAGACGGACTCCGCGTCCGCTGACATGACCAGGCCCCATTGTCCATTACCCCATTAATCAGGCTGCCGGGCCGGAAGAAGACCCATGAGGAGACACATGAACGCACCCACGCAGGAAGGCCTCACGCTCGATCTGGAGGCGGCCTATCACGCCGTCTCCGACACCTTCCGGGGTCCTGACCTCGATTTGCAGGCGCTGTGCCGCGAAATGCGCCATACGCAGCCCGTGATGCAGGGCGATTTCGTCGCCACAAGGCTCGGCGTGCCGACCAACGCGGGCGCCAAAGCGGCGCAGTGCGCGGTGACGCTCTTCAAATATCAGGACGTGATGGCCGTGATGCGGGATGCCAGGACCTTCACCAGCGGCTTCATCGCCGAGGGTCTCGGCGCGTTCTTCGACGGCCTGATCGTGCTGGCGATGGACGGCGACGCTCACCGCCGCGCGCGCGGCCTGCTGCAGCCTGTCTTCATGCCGGAGACGGTGAACCGCTGGCGGCCCGAACTCGACCGTGTGATCCGTCAGGATTTTCTCGAGCCGCTGGTGCCGAAGAAGCAGGCTGAACTGATGGAGTTCGGTCTGTACTTCCCAATTCGCGAGATGTACGCACTGATGGGTTTCCCGACCGACGACACCGCCCGCTTCAATCAATACGCGACGTGGGCGCTTTCGATGGTGGCCGGCAATCAGATCGACCCGGAGAAGATCAGGATTTACGGGCCGCTCGCGGGGGCCGCAGTCAAGCACCTCTATGACGCCGTGAAAGAAGTCGTGGTGCAACGACGCGCCGAAGGCGCCCACGGCGATGATCTGATCAGCCGCCTGATGCGCGCGGAGTACGAGGGCCACATGCTCGACGACCACGAAGTGACCACCTTCGTGCGTTCGCTTCTTCCTGCGGCAGGCGAGACCACTACGCGTACGTTTAGCTCGGTCATGGCACTGTTGCTCGAGCGTCCGGAACTGGTCGAGCGCGTGCGCAACGATCGCACGCTGATTCCACGTCTGATCGACGAAGCCGTGCGATTCGAACCGGTCGCGACTTTCAAGGTACGGCAGGCGGCGCACGACGTCGAGATTGGTGGCGTGAAGGTGCCCCAGGGCGCGCTGGTGCAATGTATGGTGATCTCCGCGAACCGCGACGAAGATGCGTTCGACAACCCCGATACGTTCGATATCGACCGTAAACCCAAGCCCTCTTTCGGCTTCGGTTTCGGCACGCATATGTGCATCGGCCAGTTCGTCGCCAAGGTCGAATTGCAGTGCGCAGTGAACGCGATTCTCGATCTGTTCCCGAACGTTCGGCTTGACCCCAGCAAACCGGCCCCGAAAATTGCCGGTGCCCAGTTGCGTGGAGCGAAGTCCGTGCCCATCGTCTGGGACTGATGCCGGAATTGACTTCGCGTTTTCTATCGGCGCGCTTGCACCTTGCGCATCCTGACAGCATGAATCTCCTCGAAAAAGACCATGAAGCACTTCAACACTCTTCCCGAGCGCGGCAATTTCACGTTCCAGACCCTGGTCGCGCCACACAAAGTGAGCGGCCGCGCGATGCACGACCTGCGCGGCTTTTACGGGCTGCAGCTGACCAAAGGCATGCCGTTCGGCTGCGTGCGTGATAAAGACGGCGAAATCTATGCATTCGTGCGCGCCGTCAACGAACCCGGCAGCACGCCGAACCCGACCAAATTCGTCTACCTGTCGACGCAGGTGGATGGCCAGCATCTACGCATCGACAAGTCGCGTATCGAACCGCGCGCGATGACGCTGTTTCCCCGGCGCTGGCTCGACGGCGATACGGCCTGCTGGTCGAGCCTCGAAGGCGAACCTGGCGCAGCCTGGCGACTGACGGCTTCCGGCGAACGCCTGAGCTGGCAGGAAGACGGCTTGTTCGATCTGAGCGGCCCACTGCTCGGCCAGGGCATGCAGTGGTATCTGCCGGGTCCCGAATGGGGCACGTTTTACGTCTCGCAGATCTACGATATCGCCGGCACCTGCGATGGCCGCAAGGTCAAAGGCTTGATGTGTTTCGACCAGGCGTATATGGCCGAAGGCGGCGCGATCCACTTCAGGAAGGACCTGGTCGTCAACAACAAGATGCATGTGATCTGGTGGTCGTTCGCGACCGTCTATAAGGACGGCACGTGGGACGCAGGCTCCTTCATGGTCGGTCACGACAATCTCGGCTATGCGATCTTCCAGAATCACAAGGGCGAGATCCGCACCACCACCGATATCGAAGGCAGCGTCACACACAAGGACGGCAGCTACTTCGTCGAAAGCGCGCGTATCGTGCTCGACGGGCATGAAGAGTGGGAGTATCTGCCCTGCCCGAAAGGCGAGATGGTCGACTTTGTCGGCGGCTTTCCGATTACGGCGCAGCAGGAAGGCCGCTGGCGACGCATCGGCGATACCCGTGAGCCGGACCGCTGGCTCGGTTGGGGCGAATCCGATCGACGCAACGGCACGGCGCGCAACGTGCGCGGCGCGGATCTCTGACGTGTCCCCGATGGGTCTTTGAAGCGCTTTTGAAGTGTTTTTGAAGCACGAAGATGCGTGCCTTTCCAACGAAGCGACCATGTCCACTACCGAAACCACCGAATCCATCGCAGCCTTTCTGCACGACCAGACCGAACACTGGAACGCCGGCGACAAGACTGCTTTCTTCGATGCTTATCGACGCATCGCGCCCGCAGGACTCACGATCGAATACATCGGCCGGCCGCCACAAGACGGTTGGCCTGTGCTCGAGTATATGTGGGAGAACCAGCGGGCGAACATCCGCGCCGAACCGGTAGCGAAGATCATCAACGGCAACGAAGCTGCCTGCTACGTGCGTAACGTGGTGGTCGGCACCGCGCGAGTGATCGAAACGGTCGAGCTATTTCGCTTCGCGGCCGGCCATCTATTCGTGCGCTACTTCATCAAGCAGTAGTTCCGCGCTCGCCTGAGAGCACGCCGCACGCGATCGAGCAGAATCACGTACAGTGCAGAATAGAACTTTTTCATCTGTCTGCAACCAGAGGACTCGCAATGAGCACATCGATTTACGACATTCCAGTTAAGACTATCGAAGGCGCACCCGGCAATCTCGCGCCGTATCGCGGCAAGGTGCTGCTGGTCGTCAATGTAGCGTCGAAATGCGGGCTAACGCCGCAGTACACGGGGCTGGAAAGCCTCTATCAGGACAAGCGCGCAGCCGGTCTTGAAGTGCTGGGTTTTCCGGCTAACAACTTCAAGGGCCAGGAGCCGGGTTCGGACGAAGAAATCAAATCGTTCTGCTCGACCAGCTACGACGTGCACTTCCCGCTGTTCTCGAAGATTTCGGTGACGGGTGAAGACAAGCATCCGTTGTATGCGGCACTGACGGGCGCGCAACCGTCGGCGATCGGCGACGGTCCGTTTCGTGAGCGACTGAAAGGCTATGGCATCGAATCAGGCGATCCGGTCGAAGTGCTGTGGAATTTCGAAAAGTTTCTGCTGAACCGTAGTGGTGACGTGGTGGCGCGTTTTGCCCCCGATGTGGCGGCGGACGATCCGCGCCTCGTGGCGGCGATCGACGCGGAACTCGCGAAGTAACTGCCAGGGCGACTGATTTCAGTCGCTTACTTCGGCCGCATGCAAAAACGGCGCGCTGTTTATAGCGCGCCGTTTGCTTTCCAGAACTTTCCTCGATATGCCGGCTCGCGCATCAGTCCAGTCGCTCAATAATCGTCGCCGTTCCGAGGCCACCCGCGCAGCAGATCGCCTGCAAGCCGTAGCGCGCGCCACGCCGTTCCAGTTCATGCAGCATCGAGGTCATGATGCGTGCTCCGCTCGCGCCCAGCGGATGACCGAGCGCGATCGCCCCGCCGTTCACGTTCAGCTTCGAATGCGGCACGCCGAGTTCTTTCATCCACACGAGCGGCACGGACGCAAAGGCCTCGTTGACTTCGAACAGGTCGATATCCTCAATGCTGAGCCCCGCCTTCGCCAGTACTTCATGCGTCGCGGCAATGGGACCAGTGAGCATTAACGTCGGATCGGCGCCGACGGTGGCAACCGCCCGCACACGCGCCCGGGGCTTCACGCCGAGTGCCTTCGCTTTGGTGGCGGACATCAGCAGCAGGGCCGACGCGCCGTCCGATATCTGCGATGAATTGCCGGCCGTCAGCCGCCCAACGCTGCGAAAACTCGTCTTCAGCGTCGCGAGTTTATCGGCGTGAGTGCCGGGACGAATCGTTTCGTCCGCCGAAAAAAGCGCCGCTTCGCCTTCCTGCGATTTCTCGCGCAGACGCTGCACTGGCACCGGGACGATCTCGCGCGCAAACCAGCCTTCCGCAGCCGCGGCCGCCGCACGCCGATGGCTCACCACCGCGAACGCGTCGAGCTGTTCTCGCCCGAGTTGCCACTCGTCGCACAGACGCTCAGCTGCCTCGCCCTGGCTCGTCAGCTCGTACCTTTCGCTCGCCATCCAGCCGAACGCTTCGCCATGCAGATCGCGATTGCTGCCCATCGGCACGCGGCTCATGTTCTCCGCGCCGCCGGCCACCACCACCTCCGCCGCGCCGAATGCAATGAGCCCCGCGGCGACGTGCACGGCTTCTTCGCCCGAGCCGCATTTACGGTCGATCGTGAGACCGGGAATGCTGTCCGGCCAACCCGCGCCGAGCAAGGAGGTGCGTGCGATATTGGCCGACTGCTCGCCGATCTGGGTGACGCAGCCGAAGATCACGTCGTTGACGACCTCCGGCGCGAGCCCCACGCGTTTGACCAGTTCATCGATCACATGCGCGCCGAGATGATCGGCGCGCACACCGGCAAGCGAGCCGCGAAACTTGCCGATCGGGGTGCGCGCCGCACCCACGATCACGACATCGCTGCTCATAGCGAACTCCCCTTCAGACCCGAGCCCGGCACCCGCTGACCGTCTTCGTAGCGATACACGCCATGGCCGGTCTTACGGCCGAGGCGCCCCGCCGCCACCATCTTGATGATCAGGGGACATGGGCGAAACTTGTCGCCGAGCGTCTGATGGAGATACCTCAGCACCGACAGGCGCGTGTCCCAGCCCGTGAGATCGCCAAGCTCGAGCGGTCCCATCGGATGATTGAAGCCGAGACGCAGCGCGGTATCGATATCCTCCGCGCTGGCCGCGCCCTCCTGCAACATCCACATCGCCTCGTTGCCGGCAAGCGCCGACATGCGGCTCGTCGTCAAACCCGGCGATTCGTTGACGATGATCGACGTCTTGCCGATCGCATCCGAATACTCGCGCGTGAGCGCGACGGTTTCGTCGCTGGTGGCAAGGCCGCGCACGAGTTCGACCAGCTTCATCTTGTGCACGGGGTTGAAGAAATGCATGCCGATCACGCGTTCCGGATGCGCCACCGCTGTGGCGATCTCGGTCACGCTGAGTGCCGAGGTGTTGGTCGCGTACAGCGCGCCGTCGGCCATCACGTCTGCCGCATGCGCGACCACCGCCTGCTTGACTGCCAGTTTTTCCGACACCGTTTCGATCAGCAGATGCGCACCGTCCGCGGCGGCAGCGAGGTCGGTTTTGATGGCGAGCCGCGCCTTGGCGGCATCGGCTGCGGTGGCCTGGAATTTACCAAGACGCACGCCGTCGTCGAGAATCTTGCCGATGCCTTTGTGGGCGCGTTCCAACGCATTTTCGTCCATGTCGACGAGTGTCGTGCTGAACCCCGAACTCGCGAACGCATGCGCGATGCCGGTGCCCATCAGACCCGCGCCGACCACGACCACCTTGTTGTTTTTTAAAGTCATACCACTGCCTCCCTTCATGCTGATTCGTTTGCCGATACGACGTTGCGCAATGTGCCGATGCCTTCGATCGAGGCTTCCACCACGTCGCCGGGATTCAGAAAGCGGCCCGTACCCTGGCCGGTGCCCTCTGGCGAGCCGGTGAACAGCACATCCCCCGCTTCGAAGCTCGAGCGCTCGTCAACGAAGCGCACCAGCGCCGCCACGTCCCACGTCATCTCTCCCGACGATGCATCCTGCCGCGTATCGCCGTTCACTTTCAGCGTCATGCGCAACGCCGGACTGCTGGGCGTGAATTCATCACGCGTGACGATCCAGGGGCCGAGGCCCGTCGAACGATCCTGGCTCTTTGCAGCGAACAGATCCATCCCGACACCCGGCGGCCCGCTACGTTGCAGATCGCGCGCGCTGATGTCGTTGCCTACCGTGTAACCCAGCACGCTAGTGAGCGGATCGTCGCGATCCACCCGTTGCGCACCAATCACGGCGACCAGTTCGACTTCGTGGTCAAGCTGTTTGGTGAGCGGCGGATAGCGAATCGGATCGTGCGCGCCGATCAGCGCGCCATAGGCTTTCAGGAACGCCACCGGCTGACTATGGCTCTTCATGCCGAAGTCGGCATTCAGATGCTTCGCATAATTGGCGCCGGCGACGACCACGCGATTGCCGCGTTCAACCGGCGGCAGCAAGCGCAACTCGCCCAGCTTGCGCGGCGCCCCTGCCAGCTTGAGCGCGGCGGCGCCGTCCTCCGGTCTCGCGGTGAGTGCCGGCGCCCATTCAGCGAATGAACCGGCGATCGGGGTCGCTTCGCCGCGTTCCGTATCCACTACGGCCCAGAACGCCGCGCCACCGTCCGTGCAGCGCGCGAGCTTCATGCGCTCACCGCCTGCTTTGCCGCCGGCACGCCGATCTTCGCCGGGTCGAGATGCAGCAGCTTGCAGGCGTTCTGCCAGCGGATCTTTTGCAGGTCTTCATCCGACAAACGCAGACCGTCGGTCAGATCGTGACGCACCGCATCGCTGCCGCCGAAATTGCTGCCGTACAAAATGCGGTCCGCGCCGATAATGTCGATCAGCGCCTGGCGCATCGGCACTTCATGCAATTCGACGTCGAAATAGAAGTTCTTCAGATACTCGAGCACGGGCTTCTTGTTGTGCGCGAAGTCGAGATTGGCATTGCATTGCGCGAGACGGCCAAGTTGATACGGCACATAGCCGCCACCGTGCGTGATGTACACCTTGAGATCAGGAAAGCGGTCGAATACGCCGCCGCAGATCAGATTCCAGAAACAACGCGTTTCGTCGTACTGCATGCCGACAATCGCCGTGGTCTCGTAGCGGTCCTCGTTGGCCTTCTTGCCCCACGTGACCGACTGGTTGTAGCCGTGGATAAACATCGGCAGGTCGAGGTCGCACAGCGCCTGCCAGACCGGATCGAGTTCCGGCGAATCGAATTCGAGGCCGCCGAAATTGGCGCCGCCCGCCACCAGCCCCTTTGCACCGAGCTCACCGCACGCGCGGCGGATTTCCTTCGCGGCCTCTTCAGGCACGTTCAGCGGCGCATGCGCCCAGAACATCAGACGATCGGGCGCGGCAGAACAGTATTCGGCGAGCGTGTCGTTAACCGTCTTTGCGTAGCGCACCGAGAAGTCCGCTTCCGCCCAGTACATGTAGCAATGCGACGGCACCGACACCACCTGGGCATTCTGGCCCGCGGCGTCCATACCGGCCAGACGTATGTTCGGATTGGCCCAGCGCGCGAAGTACTCGTCGAGCTTCAGCCCTTTGCCGGACCGTACGGCTGCTTTGCGCTCGGGTGAACCCAACGTCAGGATCCAGTCGCCCACCCGCAGCTTGACGTCGCCGTCCTCGTGCTGTTCGAAGAACGGGCCCCAGTGGGGGTGTTGGTTGTAGTAGCCCGGATGCGGAGCGTGGGCATGAAGGTCGATGAGCATGATGTCTCCTGGCGCTCGACGGCGCAGATGTGGGATAGACCTGTCTGCGGTTCACCGACATCCGGACGCACGAAAGCCAGATGCGCGAAGCAGATCAGACTGTTCGACATCATGCCAATATTAGTCACTTAATGCAATTGTGTTCAAATTAACGTTTACGCGGGGCTCCTCCCGCTTGCCTCGGGTTTGCTTTCCGTCTCTGTTGCCGCCGGCATTCCTGCATGGCGACGCGCCGGCCCCGGCGTGAAAGCCGGCGGCAGGACGGTCGCCAGGAGCCGCGGCGTGCGTGAACGTCATAGGCTCAGCGGCGCGCCCGCGTGACCCCGCCGAAACGGATCGAGTCGATGAGACGGCCGATACGGCGTTGCATCGCGCCCCGCTCGGACTCGCTCGACACGAGGTGTTCGCTCATGACGAAACGGATCAGCAGATCGCAGATCAGTTCGCGATCGAGTTTGACACCCAGACGTTCGTCCCATGCGTCGAACACCGGCGACAGCAAGTCCTGAAAGCGCACCACGGCGTCGTGAAAGATGCGTTTGAAAAAGCGCAGTGCGAACTCTGGCGCGACCAGCAACATGCGCCGGGAATTACCCGCGTCGAGGTAGTCCTGCAGGTAGTTGATGACCACGTCGAAGCGCTCGTCCGGGTCCTGATAGCGCACCAGCAGTTCAGCCAGCGACTTGTGGAAGTTCTCCCTCTTGTGGCGCGAAAACGCTTCGAGCAGTTCGTCCTGCGAGGCGAAATAACGGTAGAACGTGCCCCGCGACACGCCCGCGGTTTCGCACACTTCAAGAATCGAAATACGCTCCGCCCCCGACTCCAGCACCACCTTTTCCGTCGCGGTAAAGATGTTGTCGATGGTCTGCTCGGAGCGGCGATTGCTGCGCCGGCGGCGCGGCGCCGCGGCGGCGGCAGCGGGTGCGGCCGCAGGCGCCGCGGGCGCGGCTTGCACGGCAGGCGCGCTGCTCTTGCGCGCCTTGGGCGCCGGCGCCACCGACTGCGCCGCGCTCTTGCCGCTTTTCTCGGCGACGGCGCGTTTCTTCGCCGGTTGTTTGACAGCGATCTTCGAGGTACCGGCTTTCGATGGAGTAGTCTGTTTAGCCATAAGTTGATCAGTTTTTGTAAAAGTGTGCGGGTTTCCCCGCAGATCAGGATTGGAATACAAACACTAGAATTCAATTCTCGGGTTAGAATTTGTGGGCAGGTCGCCCGGTTCACGCCCAGTTCATTTTCGGAGAGGTTGATATGGCTGGTATGGGAAGAGCAGAGACTTGGTCGCTCGGTGAACAGGACACCGTTATCGCCGCACTCGAGCGCGCCGTCGTGGCGCATCCGGACCGGGTTCTGCTCGACTTTTCGGGTGCACTCTATACCTATGCGGACGTCGACCGTCTTTCCACGCGCCTCGCCCATTCGCTGGCGTCGCTCGGCGTTCAGGCCGGGCAAACCGTGGTCACGATGCTCGACAACAACGTCGACGCCGTGATCTCGTGGCTCGCGGTCAACAAACTCTGCGCCGTCAGCGTGCCGATCAATACGGCATTGCGCGGTGAATTCCTGCGCCATCAGATCGCCGACGCCGGCTCGCCGCTTGTGATCTGCGAAGCTGACTATCTCGATCGGATCGGCGCGGTGGGGGCGCAACTGTCCGAAGTGAAGCAGGTTCTGTATCGCAGCGCCGATGCGGGCTCGACCGCCGTCACCGCCGCCCGTTGCGGTCCCTTGCCGCTCGCGCCGCTTGACTCCCATCGCGGTCATGACGACACGCCCTTCGAGCGCAAGCCGGAGCCGCGGGACCTCGCCAGCCTGATCTATACATCCGGCACCACCGGCCCGTCCAAGGGCTGCATGATCAGCTACAACTTCATGTGCAACCTCGCACGCCTGCAATTGCGCGCCGGCCCCGCGAGCGCCAACGATGTGACGATCACGCCGCTGCCGCTGTTTCACATGAACGCGCTGGCGGTGGGCATCCTGTCGAATATTCTGGTGGGCGCGCGCGTGGCGATCATTCCGCGTTTCTCGGTGTCCAATTTCTGGCCCGAAGTCGAGCGCAGCGGCGCCACCATCGCGTCGATTCTCGGTGGCATGGGCGGCCTCCTCGCCAATGCGCCGGATAACGAGGCGGCCAAGCGCTGCTTCGGCCAGATTCATACGGTGCGTGGCAATCCGTTCACTGAAGAAAACAAGCAGGTCTGGCGCGAGCGCTTCGGCGCCAGACAGGTCGGCGGCAACGGCTACGGCCTCACGGAAGCATGCGTGATCACCTCGCTGCCGGGCGGGGAATACGCGGCGCCTGGTTCGTCCGGCAAGCGCATTGCCGACTTCGACGTGCGGATCGTCGACGATCTCGACCGCGAACTGCCGGCCAATACGCCGGGCGAAATAGTCTGCCGTCCGCTGCGACCGGACATCATGTTCATGGGCTACTGGCGCCGTCCCGAGGAGACGCTGAAGCTGATGCGCAACATGTGGTTCCATACCGGAGATATAGGCAAGTTCGACGACGATGGATTTTTCTATTTCGTAGACCGCAAAAAAGACTATTTGCGCCGCCGTGGCGAAAATATTTCCAGCTTCGAGATGGAATCGGCCTTTGCACGCCACCCCGATATCGCCGAGGTCGCGGTCCATGCCGTGCCATCGGACAAAGGCGAAGACGACGTCAAAGTCACCGCCATTCTGAACCCGGGTGCCGCGCTCACCGCCGAGGCCCTGTTCCACTGGGCTACCGACGCCGTTCCATATTACGCCCTGCCACGCTACATCGAGTTTCGTGAGACGCTGCCCAAGAACCCGCAAGGCCGCATTCTGAAGTATCAGCTGCGCGATGAGGGCAAGACAGCGTCCACCTGGGATATCGAGGCGACCGACATCAAGGTGGCCAAACGCTGACTGGGGCAACCTGTCAACGAGCAGCAGTAAAGGGACCCGCGGGGCCCCTTTGTTTTACATGCCACCCGGTGTCCGGTTCAGCCGCCAGTCCGGCACATCACTCAGTACTCCCGCACCGGCACATTGGCCGGCCGCGAGTTGTAGCCCGGCAGATGCAGACCGCCATCCACATGCAGTGTTTCTCCGGTGATGAAGCGCGACATCTCCGAAGACAGGAACACCGCAGCCGGCCCAATATCTTCTTCCGGATCGCCGCAGCGGCCGAGCGGACGCGCCGCGGCCGAACGTTCGGCAAAACCCGGATTTTCTTCCGCCAGCTTGAAGAACGTCGCGCCCATCGCCGTCGGCGCAATGGCGTTCACCGTGATATTGAAGCGCCCCCATTCCGAGGCCGCGCTGCGTGTCAGACCGACGATGCCCGCCTTGGCGGTATTGTAATCGGCATGCAGCCACGCGCCGGTCTCGGTGTCGATCGAATAGAAGTTGACGATGCGGCCCCAGCGGCGCTCGCGCATATGCGGCATCACCGCACGCATGGCCCACCAGGTGGCCCACAGCGACGACGTCAGGGTCTGCTGCAACATCTCGTCGGTCTTGTCTTCGAACAGGACGTTGGGCGTCGGAATAAAGGCGTTATTGACGAGAATGTCGATGCTGCCGAAATGCGCGACGGTGCTCTGCACGGCTGCCTCTATCGAAGCCTTGCTCGTCACGTCGGTCTTGACGAACAGCGCACGGCCGCCGATCTCCTTGATTTCGCGCTCGACCTGCAAGCCGGTTTTCTCGTCGATCTCGGCAATCACCACGGCCGCGCCTTCTCGCGCGAATGCTCGTGCAACGCCGCGGCCGATGCCGCCGCCGGCGCCCGTGACGAGACCGACCCTCTCCTTAAGCAATGCCATGCCGACGCCTCTTGTTTATTGAACATAATTTGCGATATCGTACACTTTAAGAATAAAAGTGTCAGTATTTTGCAGCCCGCAAACGGGCATCGTCAGGGTTTTTACGCTGTTTTCGAGGGTTCTTTCATGTTCAGGCGCCGCATCGTCATCAGCAGCCACATCGGCACGTCGCAGCGCGTCACGCGCGCGGCACTCGAAGACGACTTCCACCACTTTCGGGTCGAAGTCGCCAGCGCGCATGGACAAGCGACGCGCATTGACGCCGCGTCACCCCGCCGGCCCTATACGCTGTGTGCGCAAGCCGCCGGGCAATTGCAGGCGCTGGTCGGCATGACATTGACGCAAACAGCCCACGAAGTCACACGCGTGGCGGATGCCAGCGAGCAATGCACTCATCTATTCGAACTCGCCGGATTAGCGATCGCCGCGGCAGCGCGCGGTACCGTGCGGCGTCAATACGACGTCGAAGTGCCGACGCGCGTGGAGGATCGCACGCACCCGGTGCTCGCACGCGATGGCGTCCCCATGCTGGAATGGAATGTTGTGGGCACGGTGATTCAGGGACCGCCACCGTATGCGGGCATCGATCTGTATCACGGCATGGCGCGCTGGGCGCTGACTACGCTGCCAGGCGAGGAGGCCGAAGCGGCGCTGGTTCTCAGACGCGCGACCGGCATCGCCAAAGGACGTGGCATGAATCTCGACGCACAAGTACACGCACGTCCTAACGGCAACTGCTTTGCCCAGCAGCCCGTGCGAGCCGAACAGGCGATTCGCATCGTGGGTTCGACCCTGGACTTTGCCACGCGCCCCGCCGCCCTGTGCGCCGACGACCTGGCATGGCTGGCCTTCGCCGAATAAGCCACCAGGCCCCGCCATAAAAAAAGCCCCCAGAAACAGGGGGCAACTTCCTTGGCTCGCGAAGCCTCGAGAAACGGTAACGCCTAAAGAAAGATCGCCAGATTCGGCGTGCCGAGTACCGCCTGATCGAGAATGATCTCGCGGCGCGCCAGCTTGAACGTTTCGCCGCTGCGGCGCAGCACGTCATGGCGCTCGCCGCTGATCAGATCCAGATCGTCAAAGTTGAAACGGCTGCGCGTCACCAGCAGATTGCTGCGCACCACGTATTCGCCGGCCGACTCGCCTTCGTACACCAGCACGTTAGTCACGAGCCGGTGCGTGCGCGACGGCGGGTCTTCCGCCCACGCGCTCTTGGTGCCCGTGAGGCGCATGATCCGGCCCATGATCGAGCGATAGTTGTCGTGATAGTGCTGCATCGTGCGGATGACTGACGACTCATGCTGCGCATACGGCCGTGTTTGCCGCAGCGGCGCCGCGTAGACGAGATCGGTGGCGAGCGTCGCGCCCCATTCTTCCAGGCGAATCTCGTCGAGCAGCACCGCCTCGTCGTACAGGAACTCGACCACCGCGTTATATACCGCTGAACCCAGCGGCACACGTGCACGTTGCGGCGTCGCGGCCTGTTGCACGGCTTCTTTTACTTCGCTCATCACACTGTCTCCTTGAGTGGCTTTGATTGGCGCGCGGCGCTCAACTTTCCGAGGTCATCAGTTCGCGCCAGTGCAGCCACCAGTGCCATTGCGTGTCGTCCTTCGTGAAGCCTTCGTTGACAATGCCCGGACCTGGCCAGCCTGCCGGTGCGCCGGTTTCGTAGATCGCCTGATACTTGAGCGTCTGCTTTTTGCCCTGCGCGCCCTTAGCGGCGAGCGTCATATGCGGCCATGTGTCGGAGTCGTCCTGCTCGACCATGCCCGACGTGCCGAACAACTGGATGGTCTGCTTGAGCATCTGCTCGCGCACCTCGGGCGGACAGTCCTTTTCCGCGAAGACCCAGTTGACGAACTCGAGCTTGTCCGGTCCGCGCGGAATATAGGCGTGCAGCGTGATCGAGCCGATCACCGAGCCATCGGCCTGGGGAATATAGAGGAAGCCGAACAGCACGTTAGGGAACATGCCGCCCACTTGCGGCGGCATCGAGGTCTGCACCTGCAATTGGCCTTCGTTCAGATTGCGCTTGAGCTGGCTGACCATTTCCTTTGTCATGCCCGCGGGCGGCAGCACCTCGAGCTTCTGTTCGACCGTCAGCTGATCCGGGTCGAGTCCGGTCAGACGGCGAATCTTGCGGCCGAGGTCGATGCAGCGCAGCGCGTGCCCGCGCGGCGAGCTGATTTCGACGCCGTACATCTCCGGGCTCAGATCGCCGCCCTTTTCGTCTTTCTTCGAATACGCACCCACTTCGCCGAGCCAGCGGTGCAAGGTCAGCGTGTGATAACCGTCGCCCGACGACTGTTCGCCGGCCGTCTTCCAGTTGGCGCGCACGATGAAGCGCTGCGGCGGCCCGAGCACTTCGATGCCCCTGTCGCTGCGTTTGAACAGCATGTCGTAATACCACTTCGCATCGCCAAGGAATTCCTCGAACGACGGGCCGTTCAGATTCCAGGTTGCGAAGATCAGACCGCCGTACAGCGTCATCCGCGCCTTTTTCAGCGATAGCTCGTCTTTGCTGCGAATCTTGCCATGCATGCATTCCTTCTCGACAGGCGCGCCGAGGAACTGACCGTTCGGACGAAACGCCCAGCCGTGGTAAATGCAGGTGTGGATCTGCGTGTTGCCGGCGTCTAGCGTGGAAACACGCATGCCGCGGTGCGAGCACACGTTCAGCATGACGTGAATCTCGCCGCTCTTGTCGCGCGTGACCAGCACCGAGTCCGACCCCATGTCGCGGACCATGAAGTCGCCGGAGTTCGGAATTTCGCTTTCATGGCCAAGCAGCAGCCACGTCTTGCCGAAAATCCGCTCCATCTCCAACTCATACAGTTCGGGGTCCGAGAGAGCGCGCATCTGCACCTCTCGCGTTTCGACGTTCACCAGATCAGCGACCTTGGTGCCGTCCGCCAGTGTGGGACTGGTCTGCGTCAACATGCTTGTCTCCTTGACTTACCCTTCGCGGGGTTAAGTTGTTAATATAAACACTTTTACTATCTGTGTACATATTTTGAGTTTTTGATCCGGATAATCCCCTACGGGTGCGACGCGGGCACGTTCATACCTGG
Source organism: Paraburkholderia aspalathi (assembly GCF_900116445.1). GTDB lineage: Bacteria > Pseudomonadota > Gammaproteobacteria > Burkholderiales > Burkholderiaceae > Paraburkholderia > Paraburkholderia aspalathi. The sequence goes on along the minus strand of NZ_FPBH01000009.1, from coordinate 29,830 downwards.
TCGCGCCCGGTCTTCGTCATGAGTCTGCAAGCGATGTCTTTATGTTCAGGAAGCGGTCCAGCCCTTCGGCACGCGTGCCCTGTCGATCTTCGCCAGATCGCAGATCGTGTCGGCAATGCCGGAAAAGTCGATGCGGCCATACTCGCTGGCCCGTGCGAGACTGAACGACTCGAACACGGCGGCCGCCACCGGCATCGGCACCTTCGCTGCGTGTGCGGCGCCGAGTACCAGCGCCATGTCCTTGTGCGCGAGATCGATCGTGAAGCCCGGCGTGGTATCGCCCGCGAGCACCTTGTTCGGGAAGTTCATCCGCAGTTGGCCATTGCTCGCCGAGGTGCCATAGAGCACCTGCAAGGTCTTCGTGATGTCGAGGCCGAAGCGCTGCGACAGCGCAAGCGCCTCCGCATTCACCTGACACAGCGTGACGGCGACATAGTTGTTGACCAGCTTGGTGCGGCCACCGGTGCCGACGGCCCCGCAGTGATAGACGGTCGTGCCCATCGCGTCGAGCAAGGGTTTGACGCGGGCGAAATCCGCGTCGCTCGCTCCTACCATGAAGAGCGATTCCCCACGGTCCGCATGCTCGGCGAGACGGCCAACCGGTGCGTCCACTACCGAGAGACCATGTTCGCGCGCTCGCGCTTCCAGCCGGTCAGTGGCGAGCGGATCGATCGTGCTCATATCGAGCAGCACACTGCCGCGCGCGGCGTTGGCGAAGATGCCATCAGCGCCCAGCGCAACCTGCTCCACTTCCACCGAACTCGGCAGCATCGTCACGACAATCGAACAATCGCGCGCGATCTGCGCAACGCTTTCGCCGGCACGCGCACCCAGTTCCACCAGTTCCGCGACGGCCGCGCGGTTCAAATCCATCACGACCAGCTCAAAGCCATTCTTGCGCAGATTGGCCGCCATCGGCTTGCCCATGCGGCCGAGGCCGATAAATCCGATCTTTTCCATCACTCAGGTCCTGTCGTCGTCCAGCGTTATCAGAGAGGGCCGGCCGGTTCAGTAACCGACGTAGGCCGTTTTGCTGTTCGTGTAGAAATCCACCGCGTAAGTACCCTGCTCACGCTGACCGTAGCTCGACGCCCTGGCGCCGCCGAACGGCACGTGATAGTCGAGGCCTGCAGTCGGCAGGTTGATCATCGCGAGACCGCTTCTGACGTGCTGGCGGAAGTGGCTCGCGTACTTGTGCGAGGTCGTGCAGATGCCCGCCGAGAGGCCGTATTCGGTGTCGTTGGCGAGCGCCAGTGCTTCGTCGTAACCGGACGCGCGGATGACCGTCGCGAACGGGCCGAACACTTCCTCCCGGTTGATGCGCATGCTGTTCGACGTGGCAGTCATCAGCGCGGGCTGCATGAAGAAGCCGGGCGTACCGGCCTGCAACAACTGGCCGCCTTCGACCAGCTCCGCGCCTTCGTCACGCCCGGTCTGGATATAGCCTTGCACCATGTCCAGCTGGCGCTGATTGATGAGCGGGCCGATGTCCGTGCCGGCCGTCAGCGCGTGGCCAATCTTCAGCGAGCGCATGCGGGTGCGCAATGCATCGACGAAACGGTCGTGGATCGCATCGGTCACGATCAGACGGCTCGATGCGGTGCAACGTTGTCCCGCAGAAAAGAAAGAGCCGTTCAGCGCACATTCCACGGCGACACCCAGGTCGGCATCGTCAAGAACGACGAGCGGATTCTTGCCGCCCATTTCCAGCTGGACCCGCACCATGTTGGCGATCGCGCTTTGCGCGAGACGCCGGCCGGTACGTACGCTGCCGGTAAAACTCAGCGCGTCGACACCTTCGACAAGCGCCTCACCGGCATCCGCACCGCGTCCGTTGAGCAGATTCGCGACGCCAGCCGGCAGGCCATTGCGCTCCAGCACGCGAAACAGTTCCCACGCCACGCCCGGCGTTTCTTCCGAGGGCTTGAGCACGGCGGTGTTGCCAAATGCGAGCGCCGGCGCGAGTTTCCACGCGGCAATTGCAATGGGAAAATTCCACGGTGTGATCAACGCGACGACACCGACCGGTTCGCGGCTGATCTGGACATTGATGTTGGGACGCACCGACGGCAGGTTCTCGCCGCCGTAACGCACGGCTTCTCCGGCAAAGAACTGAAAGATCTGACTGGCGCGCAATACTTCGCCGATGCCTTCCGCGCGCGTCTTGCCTGCTTCACGCGAGACCAGCTCGCCGATCTCCTCCTTGCGGGCCGCGAGTTCGATCGACGTCTTCAGCAGAAGGTCGCTGCGCACCTGAGTCGTCGTGGCGCTCCAGGCGGGTTGTGCCGCGCGCGCGGCCGCGACTGCTTCACGCATTTGCGCCGCATCCGCGAGCGCGTAATGCCCGATGCTTTCACGTGTATCCGACGGATTGATGCTCTCGATCAAACTCGATCCTTCGCACCATTCCCCGCCGATAAGGTTGGGCTTCACTGTCATGTGGCTTGTCTCCGATATGCGCAGCATTCGCGTAAACGCTCGGCTGAACGCGATGGTGTTATGGCAGGGAGTCATCTTAGAATTGCGTGCAATTCGCTGTCGAATGACAAAAACTGATCGCCGTATCACGCACTGACATGCGTGCTTTTCGTTTGCGTTCAGCGTGTGTTTGAACTACCGGACTTGCTATGGACATTCGCCAGATCCGCACTTTCCTTGCGATCGCCGACACGGGAAGCGCGACGCGCGCGGCCGAGTTGCTGCACATCGTGCAACCGGCGGTATCGCGGCAATTGAAGCTGTTGGAGGACGACGTTGGCGCGCCGTTGTTCGAACGCGATCGTCGCGGCATGCAGTTGACGGACGCCGGATTGATCCTGCTCGATCGCGCGCGGCGGGCATTGCGTGAGTTGGAGACCGCCCAGCAGGAAATCCGGCCGACGCCCGGGCTCGTGTCCGGCGCGGTGAGTTTAGGTTTGCTGCCCAGCAGCTGCGAGTTGCTGACTGCACCGCTGGTGGGTGCCTTGCAACGCGCGTTTCCGCGGATACGAGTCTCGCTGTCTGTCGGCTATACCGATCATTTGCTGCGCTGGCTCGAGAGTGGCGAGATCGATGCAGCGCTGTTATACGACCCCACGGCTTCGCCTGCTCTTGATATTCAGCCTTTGGTCGAAGAGTCGTTGAGCCTTGTCGGGCTGGCGTCGATGGGTCTGGGCGACGACTATCCCGTTTCTGTTGCGGCACTTGGAGAATCGCCGCTAGTTTTGCCGAGTGCGCCGCATCGGTTACGGAGTCTGGTCGAGCATGCTTGCGCTGTCGCCGGCGTCAGGATCACCCTGGCTGCCGAGACCAATGCCTTGAGTGTTCAGAAGGCGCTAGTCGCGCAGGGATACGGTGCGAGTGTGATGCCTCGTGTTGCCGTTCAGCAGGATATCGAACGCGGCATGTTCAGCGCGGCGCGTATCGATGGGGAGGCTTTTCTCAGGCGCATTTACCTGGCCATGCCCACGACGAGAAGGTCTTCCACTGCCGTTCGATGTGCCACCAGCGTGTTGCAGAACTGCGTGAAAGACATCGCTTGTGGCGGTGAGTGGAAGGGAGCCCGATGGATTGGATCCAGCCATACCCGGGACTGATAGGTACATCAAATTTTGTGATTCGACATGCCGCCGGCACGGCTCCTAGAATCCCTTAGCCACGGATGCGCCGCCAGGAGACAAGACACCGCACGCGCTCATCCGCGTTTCCGCCCTTTGGCAAAGAGAACTCCAATGACCTCACTCGCCGATCAACTGGCCACCTGCAACACCCCTGGTCTTTTCGATGTCCTGCGCATCCATGGCCTGCCCGTCCACGAATTGCCGCGCGACATCAAAGGCCTTGCACCCAATATGAAGCTCGCCGGGTCGGTATTTACCGTTACCGGCCGCGCCGATCCGACCATCTCGGTCAGCGAATCGCTCGAACTCTTCATCTCCAGGGTTCTCTCAGGCGCCCCGCGCGATCACGTCGTGGTGTGCCAGCCGCATGACCACGCGCGCTCGGCGATGGGCGATCTCGCCGCCGAGGCCCTCAAGCAGCGCGGCATCCGCGGTTACTACATCGACGGCGGTTCACGCGATGCAGACGAAATCGAAGCCATCGGCTTTCCGGTTTTCGCCCGCTATGCCAGCCCGATCGACATCGTCGGCAGCTGGCGCCTGGAAGCCACCGATGTACCGGTGGTCATCGGCGGTGTCACGGTGTCTCCGGGCGACTACCTGCTTGGCGATCGCGACGGCACGCTTCTGATCGAGCGCGAACACGCGGAGTTCGTCATCACCGAAACGGTCAAGACCATGAGCACGGATTCACGCATGCGTACCGCCATTCGCGGTGGCCGCGATCCATATGACGCCTTCCTCGAGTTCGGCAAGCTGTAGAAGACCCTCAGGACACCCCATGAAAATCGCCCGCTATCGTCTGCATGACGCCGTTCACTATGGTGTGCTCGAAGGCGAGCATCTGGAGCGCCTGAGCGGCTCGCCCTTCGATGGCATCATACCGGTCGGTCAGACAGATGCGTTGGCTGACGCGAAACTTCTCTGCCCACTGCCCGTGCCGAGACTTTTCGCGGTTGGCATGAACTACGTCGGTCATATCGCCGAGGCTGGCGCGAAGACGCCTGAGATTCCGCAGTTCTTCATGATGCCGACGACAGCGGCCATCGGCCCGGATGAAGCCATCGTCCGGCCGCGCGAGGCCCAGGTGGTTCATCACGAAGCGGAGCTTGCCATCGTGATCGGCAAAAAGGGCCGTCGTATCGATATCGCCCATGCGCTCGACTACGTGTTCGGCTACACCTGCGCGAACGATGTGAGCGAGCGTGTGATCCAGAACCGCGAAATGAGCTACGGGTGTTTGCTGGTCGGCAAGGCCTTCGATACCTTTTGCCCGCTCGGACCCGTCATCGCCACGGGACTCGATGCCGGCAATTTGCGCGTGCAGTCGAGCGTCAACGGCACCCAACGCCAGGACGGCAACACGTCGGACCTGCTCTTCTCCGTGCCCTTCATCGTGTCCTATCTGAGTCAGGCGCTCACCCTGCTGCCCGGTGACGTAATCCTCACCGGCACGCCATCCGGCGTCGGGCCGCTTAACGGCGGCGACCTTTGCGACATCACGATCGAAGGCATCGGCACGCTGCGCAATCCGGTGGTCGACGAAGCCGCTTGAGCGGGCTCGCTGTCACGCCCTCTTTCGAAACAGGAATCGACATGCAACGCTACGTGCATTACATCGACGGCCAGGATGCGCCGCCGCAAAGCCAACGCTGGTTCGAATCGCACAACCCGTACACCGGCGACGCATGGGCGGAAATCGCCGAAGGCTCCGCCGGCGACGCCGACCTTGCCGTGCAAGCCGCGCACCGCGCCTTTACGACCGGCGCATGGCCGCAATTGACTGCGACACAACGCGGCGAACTGCTGCGCCGGCTGGGCGATCTGATCGCGCGCGACGCGCAGAAGCTTGCTGCCACAGAAGTGCGCGACAACGGCAAGCTGTTTGCCGAAATGGCCGGACAACTGAACTACATTCCGCAGTGGTTCTATTACTTCGGCGGCCTCGCGGACAAGATCGAAGGCAGCGTGATTCCGCTCGACAAAAAGGGCTTCTTCAACTTCACGCGCCATGAACCGCTTGGCGTGGTTGCGGCGATTACGCCGTGGAACTCGCCGTTGCTGCTCACTGCGTGGAAGATTGCGCCGGCCCTCGCCGCGGGTTGCACGGCCGTGATCAAGCCGTCGGAATTCACTTCTGCGTCCACGCTGGAGTTCGTCAGGCTGTTTGCCGAGGCCGGCTTTCCGCCCGGCGTGGTCAACGTCGTGACCGGCTTTGGGCGTGATGTGGGCGCGGCCCTCGTCGAGCATCCGCTGGTGCGTAAAATTACCTTCACCGGCGCAGACAGCACTGGCCGCGCGATCAACGAAACCGCCGCGCGTCACTTCAAGCACGTGAGTCTGGAACTGGGCGGCAAGTCGCCGAACATCGTGTTCGCCGATGCGAATCTCGACGACGCCGTCAACGGCGCGGTCGCCGGCATCTTCGCCGCGACCGGACAAACCTGTATTGCCGGTTCACGGCTGTTGCTGCAGGACTCGATCTACGACACCTTCGTCGAGCGATTGTTGAATCTCGCCCGCACGGCGCGCATGGGTGATCCGATGTCGGCGGATACACAGGTCGGCCCGATTACCACGCGTCCCCAATACGACAAGGTGCTGCACTACATCAATGCCGCACAGAGCGAGGGCGCCACGCTCCTGCTAGGCGGCAGCGCAGGAACGCGGCCCGAATGCGGACGCGGCTGGTTCGTCGAACCGACTATTTTCGGCGACGTCGACAACGGCATGCGTATCGCCCAGGAAGAGGTGTTCGGCCCGGTCCTATCAATCATCCGATTCAGGGACGAAGACGATGCGCTGCGCATTGCCAACGACGTGCGCTTCGGACTCGGTTCGGGGGTCTGGACATCGGACATTGGCCGCGCGTTTCGCGTGTCGGAGCGGCTCCAGGCCGGCACCGTCTGGGTCAACGCCTATCGTGCGGTCAGTTTCATGTCGCCGTTCGGCGGCTATAAGGATTCCGGCCTGGGACGCGAAAACGGCGCCCAGGCGATCCACGCGTACCTGCAAACCAAGAGTGTGTGGATCAACACGGGAGCGGGCAGCGCCAATCCGTTCGTGATGCGTTGAGGGCGCAAGGCGCTGTGCACGTCCATGCCAAAAGCTGATATCACCAGCAACCTTTGTTATTGGCGTTGCGTCTGTCTCTCGCCCTAGCATAGCGCTACACATTCACGGATTCACGAGGAGACATGAGCACAACCGAGTCGCCAGTATCGAACTGGCAGGAGAACATCTTCTCCATTCTGAAGGGCGGCGGCGTACGCCAGGTCGCCTACGTGCCGGATGCCGGCCACGCGCACGTGATCCGCCGCGTCCAGCAGGACCCGCAGATGCGCGACATCGTGCTCACCACCGAAGAGGAAGGCGTCGCGCTCACGAGCGGCGCATGGCTCGGTGGCCAGCGCGCGGTACTGCTGATGCAAAGCAGCGGCGTGGGCAATTGCGTGAACATGTTCTCGCTGTTGCAGAGCTGTCGCTTCCCATTTCTGACGCTGGTGACGATGCGTGGCGAGTATGCCGAGTTCAACCCGTGGCAATGCCCGATGGGTCAGGCAACCCAGGCAGCGCTCGAACTGATGGGCATCACCGTCCTGCGCGCCTCGACGCCCGAAGAAGTCGAAGACATGGTGTCCGCTGGACTCGACGCTGCCTTCGAAGGCGGTCAGCAAGTTGCCGTGCTGCTGTCGCAGCGCCTCATCGGACGCAAAAAGTGGGAACGCAAATGAACACCTCGTCTTCCATCACTTCATCCGCGTCGATCGATCGCCGCGAATTCGTCGCGCGTCTGCTCGCGCTGTGCCCGAACGCGCTGGTGGTGACGGGTCTCGGTTCGCCGACTTACGATGTGTTCGCGTCAGGCGACTCGGACCGTTACTTCTATCTCTGGGGCGCAATGGGCGGCTCGACCTCCATCGCGCTGGGCCTCGCGCTCGCTCAACCGGAGCGCCCGGTACTGACGATTACCGGTGACGGCGAACAATTGATGGGCGTGGGCAGCCTCGCGACCGCCGGTGCACAGCAGCCGCCCAATCTGTCCGTGGTCGTACTGGACAACGGCCACTTCGGCGAAACCGGCATGCAGCGCAGCCATAGCAGTCTTGGGACGAGGCTCGCGCAGGTGGCGCGGGCATGCGGCATCGAACAGGCCGCCGAAATTCACTCGCTCGACGGCGTCGAGGCGTTGGCCGCCCGGATCAACGCGCGTGCAGGACTGAACTTCGCGCAGGTGCATATCAAAGCGGACGAGCTGCCGCGCGCGTTGCCCTCACGCGATGGTGTCTTCGTGAAGAATCGCTTCCGTCAGGCGCTCGGCTTCGCTCCGCTGTGACCACGCCATGACGCTGTCCACCACGACTCCGCCGTCCGCCGAACTCGAAGCGCAATTCAACATGCGCCTGCTGCGCCCCGATTTCGAGGCCAGCCTGCTGCAGGAATGGCTGGCACGTTCAGCCACCTTCAGGCGCTTGGCCGGCGCGCAACTGGACGTGGCGTACGGCCCGGACGAACGGGATCGTCTGGACTACTTTCGCGCCGCGTCCGCCGATTCGCCGCTGCTGATCTTCTTTCACGGCGGCTTCTGGCAACGCGGCGACAAGTCGGTGTACAGCTTCGTAGCCGAGCCGTTCGTGGCCGAGGGCGTATCGGTCGTACTCGTGAACTACACGCTGTGCCCGGCGGTTTCGGTCGAAGAGATCGTCGCGCAGTCGCAGCGGGCGCTGGCGTGGCTGTGGCGTCACGCCGGCGAGCTCGGGTGCTCGCGCGAGCGCTGGTTCGTCAGCGGCCATTCGGCGGGCGGCCACCTGGCCGCACGAATGATGGCCACGCACTGGGATACGCTCGGCGATGATTTACCGAAGCCGATGCTCAGCGGCGCGATCCTGATCTCGGCGCTGTTCGACCTGGAGCCACTGTGCGACACCTCGATTAACGAAGGCCTGCGGCTCGATCGAAAGCAGGCGCGCGCCGTGAGCGCGCTACGGCATTCGCCCGCGACCGACGCGCCGCAACTGATCGCGGTAGGCGGCGCCGAGACGGCGGCGTTTCATCAGCAGGCCCGCGCTTACGAAACGGCATTCGGCAATGCACAGCGTTTCGTGCCGCATTATCGGATCGATCACTGCGATCATTTCGACGTGGTACAGGCCTTCGCGAACCGCGCGCATCCGTTCTTCGAACTCTGTCGCGAGTTCGTCCGCGCGCGCTAGCAAAGTAGGCGGGCGTCATGCATGCCCGCGGTTCTTTTCAACACACGCCCGCGAGCCGTGTCAATCCACCATCCCGAGCAGCGCACGGATATCGCGTCCCGGTTCCGCGTCCGATCCGTACGAGAAGTCGCCGCGCGCCTGCCGTTGCACCAGTTGATCCATCAGAAAACGATAGCGCGTACCCGGTGCGTCGAAACGCGAATGCAGATCGAGCCGGTCGTCCGGGTCGAAATAGCGCTCGTTTTGCGGCCGGATCACCGAGTTGTCCTGCGGCTGGATCACGAACGCGATTCGCGGCATCACATAGCGCAACGGAATCGGCGCTGCCGTCGTATTGAAGGTAACGTCGCAGCGTGAGCGATGGCGGCCGACCGGCACGAACGGTTGCAAATTCGGCACGTCGTAGCCGGGCCGGAAACGGGGATAGGAAATGCACACGTTGCTGCGCAAATGCACGTGCAGCACTGCACGAAAATCCTGGTACTTCGCGCGCACGCCGCCGACCCAGCGCATGATCGGCGCCACCGACTTCTGCGTCACGATGCGGGTGCGCGTAACCGTCTCCGAAGTCCATTCCGTTTCGACGATGTCGGACTCGGACGCGCCGTCGCCGATCGTATTGGCGTGCAGAAAATCGGCATGCGTGAGATCGATCAGGTTTTCGATCGAGAGTGCCGAGGTCGAATCGAAGCGCACCGTACGTTGCGTATAACCGGGCAAGCTGCCGTCGAGCGGCAGAAACGGAATGTGCGGCAGCAATTGCTCGTCGGCGTTATCCGGATTGCCGTACCACGCCCAGATATAGCCATAGCGCTCCACCACCGGATAGAAACCCGAGCCGCCAGTGAACGCACTGGCCTGCGCATGGCGCTGGTCCAGTTGTTCCGGACGAAACTCGGCGGCGAACGGCTTGCCCGCGTGGTCCCGCCACAGAAAATACGGCTGCGAATGGACGATGCGGCGAATCGGCTTTGCCGTCGCGTCGCGGCTATGCGAGACCGGGAACCAGGCGTCGCGCAAATCGTAGTTGAGCGGGGTCCAGTCGCGGCGCGCGGATCTGGACGATGTGGCCGCAGGGTCGGCTGCGGCATTGGCCGGATCGGCGGCGAGTGTTTCGGTGACGGCATTCATCGTGCGATGCTCCTTGGCGAAATGGGAAACAACTCAGGCGGCCTCGCTCAAAGGCGTACGCCGTGCGGCGCGTGCCGCGGCCAGATCCCGCGACGGCGCCACCAGCAACTTAGCCAGCGCAGCGCCGTCGATCATTGAATGGATCCGGAACGGCGCGCGTGCGCGAGCCCGGGCGATATGCCAGCGCAGCGGCGCGCCGGCCACGCGCGTATCGTGTCTGAAGCCGCGCCAGCACAGGCTGATGGTGCCGCGCCGATTAGCACTGGAGGCGATGCACAAGGTCACGAGCGGCATTTCATCCGCGTCCAGCAGTTCGACGCTGATCGTGCCGCCCTCGAGCGGCACCGCCGTGCGCACAATCAGCGGATGATCGATGACGAAAGCCGGCGGCAACATCCGCGTCTTCCACATCGCGCCGCGATCGACCACGAGACGCCCTGCTTCCACGCGTGGGTCGCCGAGGAAGAAATCGGTCATACGCACGCTGCCGAATTCGAGCAGGCATTCGGGGCCGTCCAGCATCGCCGCGAGATATTCGTCGTGCGCGATGTTGACTACCGCGGCGCCGCTGAACTCGGTACCCTGCGGCTGATAGTCCACGCCCGGCAGCGGCGAGTCGACGGGGCTGCCCTCGCCTAACCACACGTGTACGAAGCCATTGCTTTCGGCAACCCGATAGGCCCGCGCGCCGTAACGCGACGGCACGCGCTCGTCCTCACGCAGATTCGGAATCGTGGCGCACATTCCGGTCGTGCCGTTGAAGGTCCAGCCGTGATATCCGCATTGCAGTCCTTTCGGCGTGACCGTGCCGAGTGCAAGCGGCACGCGCCGATGCGGACACCGATCCTCCAGCGCGCACAGTTCGCCCGCCGCATTGCGAAACAACACCAGTGCCTCACCATTGCACATCACCGCGAGCGGCTTCTCGCCTGTCACCGATTCCCGAAGGGCCACCGTCCACCAGTTGCCTGTCGTCATGCGCGTGTCTCCGTCTTTTTTATTGGGTACAGTCGGCACGGCGCCACGAGGCACCGTGCCGTTGCGCGTTGCAGACTTCTTTGCGCGCTTTGCTTCTTCCCGCGCTACTGCTTCAGGCGGCGACCTGCTCGCTGACGTCAAGCTTCAGCAGCTTGATGGCATTGCCGCTACGGATCTTCTCGCGGTCCGTCTCCGACAGTCCGAGGCCTTCGGTCAGATCGCCATGATCGTACGCGCCGCCGAAGTTCGTGCCGTACAGCAGGTTGTCCGCACCCACCACCTCCACCACGCCGCGGCGCAAGCCAGTTGCGTGCACATCGAGGTCGAAGTAGAAGTTCGGCAGATAGTCCATCACCGGACGCTTGTTGCGCGAGTCTGGCGCCATCACGCGATTGAGATCGTTCAGGCGTCCAAGCTGGAAAATCGCCATGCCGCCCGCGTGCGTGATGTAGGTCTTCAAGCCGGGGAACGTATCGAGCGCGCCGCCGTTGATCAGATTCCAGAAGAACAGCGTCTCGTCGAAGCAGTCGCCGACGATCGACGTGGTCTCGAACTTGTCGTTGGTATGATTTTCGCCCCAGTAGATCGACTGGTTGAAGCCGTGCACCATGATCGGCGCATCGAGTTTTTCGAGCTGCTCCCACACCGGGAACAGTTCTTCGCTATACGCTTCCAGACCATTGAAATTGGCGCCGCCCACACACACGCCCTTTGCACCGAGCTGCGTCACCGCGCGTTCGATTTCGCGCGCGGCCTCGGCCGGATTGGCGAGGTTCGCATGCGCCCAGAACGCGAAATGTTCCGGGTCCTTGGCGCAAAAGGCCGAGAGTTCGTCGTTACAGATGCGCGCGTATTCGTCGCCGAATTCGCCGGCCCAGTACATGAACGCATGCGACGGCGTGGACAGCACCAGCTTGTCGACGCCACGCTCGGTCATCAGCTTGCGGCGCGCCTCGTGTGTCATACGCGCGAGCAGATTCGCTTCGGCTTCTTCGTCGTCGCGCGCTTTCGACGGTTGCGTCGTGCCGAGCGAAAAATGACCCACAGTCAGGCCTTTGGTCTTCATGAAGGGGCCCCAGAACTCGTGACGCTTGAGCATCGCGGGGGTGAAAAGATGGGCGTGGACGTCGATCAGCATGGGACTTTCTCCTGGTATGGCGGGGGGATGGCTGTGTTGGGCCGTGTAGGGACGCCGTCGCTACGCGAATGTCATGCGGGCGGCGGCGTGGTGTTCGAAATGCGCGCACGACACGTCAATGCGCGGCGCGCGCTGCTCAAATAGGTCGATCTGTTCGGTCGGTTCGATCTACTGCTTCCGGCATGCGACCCATGAAACCCGCCGCGCGCTGATGAAACTGGCCGCTGCCGGACGCGCCCGCCACCGTCACGCCGGAATCGATCACCAGCGTGTGCGCGGTGACATGGCGCGCATCGTCGCTTGCCAGGTAGACGCACGCCGCGGCGATTTCCTCCGGCATCAGAGGCGTACCGAGAGGCGATGCCGCAGCGGCTGCGTCGAGCGCGGCTTCGAGACTGCCGCGGCCTTGCACGATCATGTTGGTGACGGTCGTACCCGGCGCGACCGCGTTCACGCGCACGCCGTGGGGCGCAAGTTCCGAGGCGGCGGATCGCGTGAGCCCGATCACACCGTGTTTGGCCGTGGTGTAAGCATGCGGCCCGAGCCCGCCGATTACGCCGGCAGTACTGGCCACCGACAGAATGCAGCCGCTCTTTTGACGCACCATCGCGCGACCGGCATGCTTGATGCCGTAAAACACGCTATCGAGCAGCACAGCGAGCGTGGCGTGCCAGGCGGCGGCGTCGGTCTCGAGGATCGAGCCGAACGCGCCCACCAGCCCCGCGTTGTTCACCATACAGTCAAGCCGGCCATACCGTTGCAACGCATGCTCGACCGCCTGAGCAACCTGTGCTTCGACGCTCACGTCGGTGCGCACGAACGATGCATTCGCCAGTTCCCGCGCCAGAGAAGCACCCGCGTCGGCGTCGATATCGGCCAGCACGACCGTGGCGCCTTCCGCCGCCATGCGCCGGGCCGTCGCGGCGCCTATGCCGCTGGCGGCGCCGGTAATCAGCGCAACCTGGCCTTGTAGACGTTCAGTCATTCTGTGCCGCCGCGCTCAAGGGATCATCAGACCGCCGTCTACCGCCAGCGTCTGTCCGGTGATGAAGTTCGCGCCGTCGCTGACGAGAAAGAGCAGCACGGGCGCCATCGCCGTGTCGGGGTCGCCGAGGCGACCGCCGAGCGGTATCTGCTGCGCCATGAAAGCGTCATGCGCGGCGAGGTGTCCGGCATCCAGCCGGGCGCGGAATTTCTCGTACATCGGGGTCCACATGGCGGGCGCCAACGCATTGACCGTGATACCGTATTTGCCCCATTCCTTCGCCGCCGTTCGGGTCCAGCCGAGCACCGCTGCCTTGGCCGCCGAATAATGCGCGAGCCCCGGCACGCCCATCACGCCCGCCGCCGATGCGAAGTTGATGATCCGTCCGCCATGTTCTTTCAGATGCGCGAAGGCGACCTGATTGGTGTTGAGCGTGCCGCGCGCGTTGACGTCGAACATCAGGTCCCAATCTTCCTGGGTGATCGATTCCGCCGGCGATTTACGCTCAACGCCAGCGATATTCACGAGCGCATCGAGCCCGCCGATGCGCTCCACCGCCGTGCTGAAAGCGTCGTCGACTTGCGCGCGCTGGCTGACGTCGCAGCAGAAGTAATGCGCCACGCCCGGCCCCTTTGCGGATGCCTCTGCGGCGATATTGCGGCCCGTTTCGTCGTTCAGATCGAGTGCCGCCACTTTCGCGCCCGCAGCGACTAGCGCCTTCACGGCACTCGCGCCGATGCCGCTCGCCGAGCCGGTCACGATCACGCGTTTGTTCTGGATGTCCATGTCTGTCTCCGTGTTTCTGATCTTGTCGAATACTTCAAGCGTCGCTGTCGTGCCTCGCGTTACGCCAGTTGTGCAATCAGATCTTTGGCCTGCCCGAGCAGGCGCACAGCCGACGCATGATGCTTGCTACCAAGCTCCGCCGATGACTTGCCCGCGCACGACCGCGCATAACTCCCCTCTAGCAGAATGCCGAGCTTGAAGCGCGCGAGCACGACATACCAATCGATCGCGGATAAATCACGATCGCTACGCTCGCGGTAGTAGCCGACGAGCTCGGTGGCACTCGGAAATCCGAGCCACGGTGTGACGCGTATCGTTCCCGCGCCCTGACCCTCGGCATTCGGCCAAGTCGCCACCAGCCAGCCGAGATCGAGCAAGGGATCTCCGACAGTGGCCAGTTCCCAATCGATGATCGCCGCGAGTTCGGCGGAGTCATTGCGAAACATCACGTTAGCCAGATGAAAATCACCGTGCAGAATGCCGGTGCGCGACGGCGCGGGACGATTCGCTTCCAGCCACTCCGCGACCTCGACGACGCCCGGCAATGAGGCCGGACCGGGCCAGCCTGCATGCACCAGGTAATGCTCCAGCTGCGCGCGCCAACGCGCGACCTGCCGTTCGAGGAAGCCCTGCGGTTTGCCGAAGTCGCCGAGACCGACGGCCAACGGATCGACTTCGCCGAGCCGCAGCAGCGCATCCACCATCGAGTAACCCATGCGTTGCTGCGCTTGCGGCTGCGCATGAAAATCCGGCAGCGCCGCCGCCGAAGCATTGAACCCTGCCACCGGCGCCATCAGATAGAACGGTGCGCCGAGCACGGCATCGTCCGTACAGGATCCGAACAACGCCGGATGCGGCACCGCGGTGCCTGCCAATGCACCCAGCACGCGCGCCTCGCGAGCGATGGTCGCGCACACTTCAGGCCGTGCGTGCAAGGGCGGCCGGCGCAGAACGAATTCGCGCGCCCCGCGGCTGAAGCGCAACAGGATGTTTTGCGTGCCACCCGTGAGCGGCTGCGCGTCGACAATCGGTCCGCTTTCGAGTGACCGCGCATCCATCCATTGCGTGAGCCGCTCGAGGTTCACGGCCGCTTGCCAGGCGGAATTCGTCATCACGACCTCCTGTGAGCGGGTTAGCCAAGCGCCGCGCGGAATTTCCGCTCGGCGGCCGCGGCCGCGGTCGGCCGATGGTACGCGGGGAACAGGTCCGCGCACGGCGTGTAGTCACGCAGCAACTGTTTGGCGACGGTGACCTTGTGCACTTCGGTCGGGCCATCGGCGAGACCCATCTGGAAGGCGCGCGAGATCATGCCGGCGAACGGCATCTCCGAAGAAGCGCCGATCGAACCATGCACATGCAGCGCACGCGCCGCGATGTCGTGCAGCACCTTCGGCATCGCGGCCTTCACCGCGGCGATGTCCTTGCGCACCTTCTGGTAGTCCTGGTAGCGATCGATGCGCCACGCGGTGCGCATCACGAGCAAGCGGAACTGCTCCAGTTCGAGCCACGAGTCCGCGATTTTTTCCTGCACCATCTGTTTGTCGGCGAGCACGCTGCCCTGCGTGTGGCGCGACAGCACGCGCTCGCACAAGGCGTCGAGCGCTTTCTGCGCGAGACCGATGGTGCGCATCGCATGATGCACACGGCCGCCGCCGAGCCGCACCTGGGCGACGACGAAGGCTTCACCGGGTGCGCCGAGCATATGGTCGGCCGGCACGCGCACCTGGTCGAAGGCCAGATAGGCGTGCGTCGCTTCAGGCTCGTCGGCCATACCGACATTGCGCAGAATGCTTAGGCCCGGCGTGCCCGCCGGCACGATGAACATCGACATGCCCTTGTAGGCGGAGACATCCGGATCGGTGATCGCCATCACGATGAAAAAGTCCGCGAACCGTGCGTTCGACGCAAACCATTTCTGCCCACTGATCACCCAGTCATCGCCGTCGCGCACCGCACGGGTCGTGAAGACTTTGGGATCGGCGCCCCCTTGAGGTTCGGTCATCGCGAAACAGGAGACGATATCGCCTGCCAGCAAGGGCGCGAGATAACGCACCTTCTGCGCTTCAGTGCCGTAATGCGCCAGGATTTCCGCATTGCCGGAATCGGGCGCCTGACAGCCGAAGACGATCGGCGCGAACAGCGCGCGGCCCAGAATCTCGTTGATCAGCGCGAGCTTGACCTGTCCGTAGCCCGGGCCGCCGAGTTCGGGCCCGAGGTGGCAAGCCCACAGCTTGCGATCCTTCACCTGCTGCTGCAACGGCTTCACGAGAATCTGAAACTTCGGATCATGGATATTCCACGGGCTGCCCAATACATGTTCCAGCGGCTCGACTTCGTCGCGCACAAACTGCTCGATCCAGTCGAGTTCGGTCTGAAAGTCAGGATCGGTTTCAAAGTCCCAGGACATGCGATTCCTCTTTGAGGTAAGCGTGCGAATAAGACTCAGGCGAGCAACATGCCGCCGTCGAGCAGCAAGGTCTGGCCGAGCATGTACGCGGACAGCGGTGACGCCAGGAACAGTGCGCCGCCGGCCATGTCCGCGGGCGTGCCGAGGCGGCCGAGCGGAATGCGCCGTAGCGCGCCTTCGAGCCGCTTCGGGTCGGCGGTCGTCACGCGCGTGAGCTTGGTTTCCACGAGCCCGGGCGCGATGCCGTTCACGCGGATGCCGTCGCGTGCCCACGCTTCGCCTAGCGTGCGTGTCAGACCGAAGGCGCCGGTTTTCGACGCGTTATACGCGGGATTGCCGCGCGTCGAATGAAAGGCTGCTGCCGAACTGACGATGATCATCGCGCCGCGTGCCGCCTTCAACGATTCGAAGCAACGGTCCGCACAGGCCATCAGGCTGGTGAGGTTGATGTCGAGCACCTTTTTGAAGCCTGCCGTCTTGAACTCCTGACGGTCGTATAGCACCGTGCCTTGCGCCTGCACCAGCACGTCGAGGCGATCGAACGGCAGTGCGCAGCGTTCGATGTTCGCCGACTCCGAGACGTCCACCTGGACGTAGTGCAGCCCCGTCAGATTCGAATCGATCGAATCCGCGTAATCGGATACCGAAGCGCGCGTGCCCCACACATGTACCGTCGCGCCGCGTTGCAGAAACGCCTGGGCAATACCGTTACCGATACCGCTCGAGCCGCCCACCACCAGCACGTTCTTGCCGGTGAAATCCAGTTCGTTCATTGTCCTTGTCTCCGTGGCGCTCAAATACGCGTGATGCCCTGATTGACCAGCTGTTCGATGTGTTGCGCGTCAAAACCCAGCATCTCCAGCACCTCGCGGCTGTGCTCGCCGAGCGCGGGCGGCGCCCGTTCGATGACGAGTGGCAAGTCGTCGAAGTCCCACAACGCGCCGATCTGCTGCAGCGAGCCATAGACGGCATGGCTGTACGTAGCGTGCAGCCCGGCGGCGGCATGGTCGGCGCTGTCGAGGAAAGCGTCGCTTTGCGATTCCAATGCGGGCTCGGCGGGTACGCCTGCTGCGTGCAAGGTGCTCAGTGCCGCCGTGACGTCAAACGCGGCAAGCGTGACTTCGGGTTCCTTGCCGGCGAACCGCGTGAAGGCGTCGCCCTCCGCAGCACTCAGCGCGGCCACGGCGATCCAGCCATCCTTGCAGCGATAGAGGCGATGCGTCGGCGCGATGCCGTGCTGGCCCGCGTCGAGATGCGCCATCGGCGTCAAGGCGCGCCCCCGATCGATCACGACGGCTTCGCTCGCGGTCAACGTCATCGCACCGAGCAGCGACGAGGCGACGGCCTGTCCCTCGCCGGTCCGCATGCGCGCGAGATGCGCGAGCAACACCGCGAATACCGACGACAAGGCCGCCAGGTGATCGCCAACGCCAAAGCGCAGCCAGCTCGGCGGATTGCCCTCGCCGCCCGATTCCGTCTCCCAGCCGAGCGCCGCCTGCATCAACTGATCGAAGCCCGGCCAATGGGCGCGCGGACCTTGCGGACCATACGAGCTGACATGCGCGCAGACGAGCGCCGGGTTGATGGCGCGCAACTGGTCGGGCGCGATGCCGAGCTTGCGCGCCGCCGGCAGCCGCACGTTGTGGTGAACGACGTCAGCCCATTTTGCAAGGGCTTCGATGACGGGTTTGCTGCCTTCGGCGCCGAGCTTCAGTGCGAGCCCGCGCTTGCCGCGTTGCGTGCCGGCGAAGGCCCGCTCGAGCCGTCGCATCGCGTCGCCCGCGGGCGGCTCGACCTTGATGACGTCGGCGCCGAGATCGGCAAGCACCATGCAGGCAAACGGACCGGCGAGATAAGCGCCGAGGTCCAATACCTTGAGACCGTTGAGCGGCGGACGGGATGCCGGAGACGCGGCGCCTGACGCGCGAGCGCCATTAGCGACGCCGGAATCCGCGCGAGCGGTGGCGCCAAAGCGATTCTTGTCCGACCAGTCGATATCGCGTGCTGCCGTCGGTGCTTGCAAAGGTCCGCGCACACGTGCCGGCGGATCGACGTGATAAGCCGGTCCGGGTTGGGACGTCCTGCCGAAAACCGGATCGTCCACGCCGACCACATAACCGTTGAGCCGTGCCTGTTCATCGGCGTAAATCTCGCCGAATGGCACGGCGATCTGCGCAGCGACGTCGTGCGCCCAGAAATGTTCGACCCAGTCCTGCGCATTGCGCGTGGCGATGATTTCGCGGTTCGCGCCGAAGTTGGGCGCGACATGGCTCGGCGGCCATTGCGCATTGGCGCGCGCCACCTCGTCCGGGCCCATCGCGGCGAGCGCTTCGGCCATCCACGGCGCGGCGTCGGGCGAGTAATGCACGTGAATCCAGCGGCCGTCCGCACAACGATGCAGCGGAATCGGCACGCTCTTGTCGAGCCCTTTGGCAAACACCGGTGTGGGCTGCGCGGCGCGCGACCAGTGCATCGTCATCGGCACGAGTGCGGCTTGCGCCAGACTCGTATGTGCAATGCCGCCTCGCCCGTCGCGTTCACGCGCGATCAGCCGCGCCATGACGCCGACCGCGCTCAGCCAGCTGGCGATCCAGCTCGCAAACGGCATGCGGATAAATACCGGACCAGGCCGATGCCCGGGTTGTTCGTCAAGAATGCCTAGACGCGCCAGCACCAGCGTCTCGCGCACCGGAGCGTCGGTGAGCGCATGACGGCGCGGCCAGCCGCCCACGCTCGCGATGACCAGCGCCGGATAGCGTTGCCGCAATTGCGCGTCGTCCAGCGACCATCTGGATGCTTCGGCGGGCGTGAGGTCGTGGACCAGCACGTCGGCATCCGGCAGCAAGCTATCGAGCAGGTCGCGCTGCGCGGCAAGGTCGCCATCGGTCACGCGGCGCTTGCCGCGATCGAGCACATGAAAGAGTGCCGCGTTGCGCTCGGCCTCATGGCGTGGGCGTTCGATTTTTACGACGTCCGCGCCGGCTTCGGCGAGATACAACGCGGTGGCGCTGCCTGCGAGGCCAGTGGCAAAGTCGATTACTTTCAAACCGGCTAGCAGCGCTGGTTGCGTGCTTGGCGCCCGTTGCGCGGCGTCGGCTTGAGCGGCGTCGACTTGCACGGCGCTCATGCTTCAACCTCCTGCACTATCGGCCGCACGATCCTGCTGCGCAATACGCCGATGCCCTCCACTTCCAGTTCGACCACATCGTCCGGCTTCAGATAGCGGAGCTGTTCAAGTCCGCAGCCGTTGCCGACCGTGCCTGAACCCAGGAACTCGCCCGGATGCAACGTCTCGGAGCGCGAGATATGCGCGATCACGTCCTCGAATTGCCAGCGCATGTCGCGCGTGTTGCCGCGGCCCCATTCCTCGCCATTGACGCGTGCAATCATGGTCAGGTCGTACGGGTCGCCCAGTTCGTCGGCGGTGACGAGGCATGGGCCCATCACGTTCGCCGTATCGAAGTCCTTGCCTTTGGCGGGGCCGAGCATACCGCCCATTTCGGTGGCCTGGGCGTCGCGCGCGCTGATGTCATTGAAGATCGTGTAGCCGTAGATGTGCGCGCGCGCGTTCTCGCGCGAGACGTCTTTCGCGCGCTGGCCGATGTAACAGCCGAACTCCAGCTCGAAGTCGAGCAGCTTGCTATAGGCCGGCCAGATCACGTCGTCGTCGGGACCAATCACGGCGAAGCGGTTGCACTTGTAGTAGATCGGCTGACGGTTGAAGGTGTCGATCACGCGATCGTCGGCGCGCGTGTTCATCGCCTTCAGCGTCGCCTCCGGGTCGGGCGTACGCAAGGCGCGCGCACGACGCGCCGCGGCGAAGCTCTGCCGCAAGTGCAGTTCGAAGCACGAGCAGTCGCGCATCTGCGTGGGCGGTTGAATCGGCGCGAGCAGCTTCACGGCACTGCGTTCCCGCACCGCGTCGGCGGGCGCGCGGGCCTGCAGCGCGCGGGCTTCTTCGAGCAACGGCTCGCCACCTGTCAGCAACGCCTGCACACTCGCCAACGCGACACTGTCGCCGCCACGCACGATGCGGCTCGCCTCGCGCAAATCGAGTACCGCCTGATCGTTGTCGAACAGTGCGCCGGAGCGCTGCGCGCCGTCGGCCAATTGGAAAGTGACGAGTCTCATCGAGTGGTTCCGGCTTGAAGGGATGAATCGAACGCAGGGGCGGCGATGCCCGGCATGGCGCGTCGCAGGACCACCGGCAGGCCGCCGTGGGTGCGTTTGCTCATCCAGTGGGATAAGGCCGCGTCCATGTAGTCGGCATGGCCGGGAAACCAGCCGGCGAGCGCTTCTGCGAGTTCACGCGCGACCTGACAGGCAGCACCGTCGCGCAGCATCTGTGCAACTTCGCGTACCGAGCGCAGAACCGCCGCGTGTTCGTCCGCGTGACACTGGGCGGCGGGAAAACTCGTGTCCTGCATCCATTGCTCTTCCTGCTCGAAATGAGCGACCGCATGCTTTTCGAAAGCCGCGAGCGTCCTCGGCACCGCTGCCTCGTCGCATTGCTGCAAGGCAGCCACACAGTCGACGAACTCACGATGCGTCTCGTCCATCTGCGCAAAGCCAAGCAGGAAGCCGTCATGCCAGCTCAGCGCGGCGGCCGGCTGCGGCATTGCGTTCAGGTCATGAGAAAGTGCGGTCGCCATCACACGCGCCCCGCTACCGGCAGGCACGCGCCGGTCATCGCGCTGGCATCGTCAGACAACAGGAAGGCGATCACTGCGGCGAGCTTGTCCGCCGCGACCCAGCGCGACGTATCGGCGTCCGGCATATCCGCGCGATTCACGGGCGTATCGATGATGCTCGGCAGCACCGCGTTGACGGTGACGTTGCGGTCTTTCAGTTCTTCCGCGAGCGCTTCGGTGAGCCGCGCGACGCCCGCCTTCGACGCCGCGTACGCGCCCATGCCCGCACCGGCCTTCAGGGCGGCCAATGCGCCGACATTCACGATGCGTGCGCTCTGCTCGCGCAGCAGATAAGGCAGGACTTCATGCGAAGCGATCGCCGCCGTGCGCACGTTCATCGCGTAAAGACGATCCCACGTTTCGATGCTGCCCGACTCCAGCGTTTCCCACGCAAAGCCACCCGCGATGTTGACCAGCGCGTCTATTCCGCCGAGCCGCCCGGCGATTTGCTCGAACGCGCTCGAGGTGCTGGCCGCATCGCCCAGATCGACACCGCCGAATACCGCTTCCACGCCGTCGGTCGCCACGTTCGCAGCGCGATCCACCAGCGCGACACGTGCACCGCGCGCGCTCAGTTCGGCGCCGACCTGGCGCCCTAACGCACCAAGACCGCCCGTGACGATGACTCTGCGATGGATGAGTTGATTGGTCGGCATAAGAACGCCTGTCTCCTGTGTTTGACCGGGCTTCCCGGTGATTTCCCTGGCGGGAAAACCCTGCACCGCTCTCGCTAATTTAATACATTTTTCTCGTTTCTGTTCATATATTATGGCGACATCAACAGACGGTCAACTGCCAGGCAATACGAAATCAACCGCATCCATGCCGAGAAAACTTCCTCTTCTGACTGCTGAAACCGCGCCGTTCTGGCAAGGCGGTGAACACGGCCTGCTCAACATCTATCACTGCGATGCGTGCCGCTATCTGTTTCATCCGCCCGCGCCACTCTGCCCACGCTGCATGTCGTCGCACGTCGGCGCGAAGCCGGTCTCTGGACGTGGCAAGGTGGTAAGTTTCACGATCAATCATCAGGCGTGGCTGCCCGACCTTCCGGTGCCGTATGTCGTCGCGATCGTCGAACTCGCGGAGCGCGAAGGCCTGCGTTTCGTCACAAATATCGTCGGCGGTGCAGTCGCGGACGTGCATATCGGCATGCCGGTGCGCGTGAAATTTGAACAGCAGGAAGACGTGTGGCTGCCACTCTTTAAAGCCGATCCCGAACGGAGCGCGGCATGAGCGAGAACCTGTTCGAGAAGAACGTGGCGATCAGCGGCATCGGTCAATCGGAAGTGGGCCGCCCTTCGAACCGCACGGCGATGCAGTTGAGCGTGGACGCCGCGCTCGAAGCGATCGCCGATGCCGGCCTCACTCGCGAAGATATCGACGGGATTTCATGCTGGCCGGGAGACAACGACAACGGCAACCCATTCTCGCCGGTGGGTCCGAATGCGCTGATGAATGTACTCGGCCTGAAGGTGAACTGGTATGGCGCAGGCTACGAAGGGCCCGGGCCGCTCACGGGTCTGGTGAACGGCGCGATGGCGATCGCTGCCGGTTTGTGCAAACACGTATTGGTGTTTCGCACCATTACCGAGGCAAGCGCGCGCCTCAAGGACAAGACCGCCAGCGCGCTCACCAACAAGACGGTGGGCCGCGACGGCAGCTATTTCTGGCAGTGGTACACGCCTTTCAATGTCGTCTCCGGCATCAACCTGATGGCGCTGTATGCGCAACGTCACTTTCACGAGTACGGCACTACGGCCGAGCAACTTGCTCAGATTCCGCTGACCTGTCGTGCCAACGCGATGCTCAATCCGAAAGCGGTGTTTCGCGATGCAATGACGATGGACGACTACCTCGCATCCCGCATGATCTCCTCGCCGCTGCGCATGTTCGATTGCGATGTGCATTGCGACGCGTCCACGGCCATCGTGCTGTCACGCGCCGACCTCGCGCGCAATGGGCCGAACGCACCGATCCGGCTCGAAGCCATCGGCTCCGCGCTGCATCAACCATGGTCGTGGGATCAGATTTCGTTGACGGAGATCGCCTGCTTCGATGTCGGACGCATGCTGTGGTCGCGCACCGATCTGAAGCCGAAGGACGTCGGTAGTGCACAGCTCTACGACGGTTTTTCGATCCTGACCATGCTATGGATGGAAGGACTCGGACTCTGCCCGCGCGGCGAGAGCGGCGCATTTGTCGAGGGCGGCCAGCGCATTGCGCGCGACGGCCACTTGCCGTTGAACACCAACGGTGGCCAGCTGTCCGGCGGACGTACACATGGCCTCGGCTATGTGTACGAGGCCTGCACGCAGTTGTGGGGCCGAGGCGGCGAACGCCAGGTCGCGCCACATGAGGTGGCGATTGCAGCGGCAGGCGGTGGTCCGCTCGGCGCCAGCGTGCTGCTGGTCAAGCAATGACGCGGCTCACTTTAGCCCGATGACGCAACCAATCGCGTCTCCTCCCAGGGCATCTACCGAGTTATTCGCATCAATCTATATGTAGAATCGTTTTCTGTATGTGGAATATCATACCCGCAGCGGGCTGCTTTCCAGGCGCGTTTTGTGCGCACAGTGGCCGCTTGCCGATCCGTAAAGGAACCGCCGATGTCCCCTTCTGACTCGTCTCAATCCGCCGCCATCGATCTCACCGAATTCCGCGCCGGCTGGCGCTCCGTGCTGATGGCGATGCTCGGGCTTGGCGTGGCCGCCAATGCTTCTCTGCTGTATGCGTTCGGTTCGCTGGTGATTCCGCTGCAACATGCGTTCGGCTGGAGCCGCGGTGAACTGCAACCGGCGATCAGCTTTCTGTTCGGCGGTGCTGTGATCGGCGCGCAAATTGTCGGCTGGCTCAATGACCGCTATGGGATGCGGCACGTGACGATCGCGTCGCTGATCGGACTCGCCGTCGTCTATGCGCTGATGTCGCTGATGCAGGCGATGGGCCACTCGATCGGGTGGCTCTATCTGATGTGCACGCTGCTGCCGATCGCCGGCATGGGCACGATGCACATCACGTGGACGCATCTGGTCAACCTGTGGTTCGAGCGCAATCGCGGCCTGGCACTTGCCGTGATGCTCTCAGGCACGGGCCTCTCGGCAATTCTGATTCCGTCGGCAGTGACGTGGGTGATCGGCCGCTGGAACTGGCAAGCCGCGTTTCTTTTGCTGGCGGCGCTGCCGTTGATTCTGGTGTTGCCGCTCGTGCTGATGTGGTTGCAGACACCGGCCGCGCAAGACGCATCTGCGGGCCGTGGCGAGCGTGCCGCCGGCCATCGCGCGGCGCCGCCGGTGCGGGCGCACACGGGGCTCGCGTTCCGTGACGCGATGGGTTCGGCACGCTTCTGGACGCTCAATATCGCGCTCTCGCTCGTGGTGGCCGCAACGGTCTCGATGGTCAGCAACACCGTGCCGCTCCTGCGCGACAAAGGGCTCTCGGCGGCCGAAGCCAGTCATATATTCGGCAGCTTCGGACTCTCGCTGATTGGTGGCCGATTGCTGGTCGGCTATCTGATCGACCGCCTGTGGGCACCCGCGGTCGCTGCGGTCGCGCTCGCCATGCCCGCCCTGGGTTGTCTGCTGCTGTCCACCACCAGCGCCGATCACGCCGCCACGCTCGCGGTTGCGACGCTGTTGATCGGCCTCGGCGCCGGCGCTGAATTCGACATTGCCGCGTATCTGATTGCGCGTTACTTCGGCATGCGCAATTACGGGCGCCTGTTCGGCATGCACGTCGCGCTGATCACCATCGCAGCCGCATTGGCACCGTGGCTATTCGGCCGGATCTACACCGTGACCGGCTCATACACGACGATGCTGTCGATCTGCGGCGCCGCCTTTCTGCTCGGCGCGATCACACTACTGCCGCTCGGCCGTTACCCGAAATTCGATTCACTGAATCTGGCCTGATTACTCGACTCGTACTCTCGATCCCTCTCATGTCATTGAATAACGTTGTCATTGTCGGTGCGGGCCAGGCCGGATATCAGACTGCGGCTTCGCTGCGGCAGGAAGGTTTTGAAGGACGCATCACGCTGATCGGCGACGAGCCAGGTGTGCCATATCAGCGTCCGCCGTTGTCGAAGGCTTACCTGCTCGGCAAGATCGGCACCACGGCGCTGCGCTTTCGCACTCACGAATGGTTCGAGCAACAGCGTCTCGAACGGGTCGAGGCGCGGGTCACGCGGATCGATCGCGAGGCGCAGTGCGTGGAACTGGCGAGCGGCGAGCGCGTGCCGTACGACCACCTGGTGCTCGCCACGGGTGCGCGCAACCGCGTGCCGCCCATTGAGGGAATCGAACTCGACGGCGTATTCGGCATCCGCACGCTGGAACATGCCGACGCGCTCGCGCCACGCGTGGCGGCCGCGCGCGACGTGGTCGTGATCGGCGCCGGCTTCATCGGCCTCGAATTCGCGGCCGTAGCGGCGGCCAAAGGCCTGTCAGTCCACGTGATCGAACTCGGAACGCGGCCGATGGCGCGCGCCCTCTCCACGCACATGTCGACGCTGTTCAGCGCTGCGCATACCGGCTGGGGCGTGAAGTTCGACTTTGGGCAAACCGTCGCGCGGCTGGTCGGCGACAACGGCCAGGTGGTGGCCGTGGAAACGGGCGACAACCGCCGTCTGCCAGCGCAACTGGTCGTGTACGGGATCGGCGTGTTACCCAACACCGACCTCGCCGCCGACGCGGGCCTCGCCGTGCAAAACGGCATCTGCGTCGACACGCAGTTGCTGACCAGCGATCCTTCAATTTCAGCCATCGGCGACGCCGTCAGTTTTCCGTCTGCCTGGAGCGGCGCGCCGATCCGCCTGGAGTCGGTGCAAAATGCTGTCGACCAGGCCCGCAATGTCGCGGCACGCCTGACTGGCAAACCTGTGGCTTACACCGCGTTGCCGTGGTTCTGGAGCGACCAGGGCGATCTGAAACTGCAGATCGCAGGGCTCTCCGATGGCCACGATGAAACGGTCCTGCTCGGTTCGGGTGAGAGCCGGCAACTGAGCGTGTTGTGCTTCCGCTCCGGCCGTCTGATCGCAGTGGAATCGTGTAACCGGCCGGGCGACCATATGGCGTCGCGCAAACTGCTGGCCCGCGCCGCGTTGCCGACCATCGTGCAAGCGGCCCAGCCGGGGTTCGACCTGAAGGAATTCGAAGCCGCCACACGTGAGCCGGGCTGAACTGATCTGAAGCTGATTTGAATGAGGCCGCTGCGGGCGCGCAGCGGCATCGTGGTTCAGCGTCATATGCGGGAGCGTCGATGAGAGCACTCAAATGGGCCATGGCGCCGTGGTGTCTGCTCATGGTGCTCGCACATGCCGCCCCATCCGCAGTCAGCGGCCCCCCGTCGCCTCAAGCCACCCGCTGCACGGCCGGCGATGCGGGCCGCTACGAAGTCACCGAGTTTGTCGACCGAATCGCGCTCGTGAGCGATGGCCATCTGGTCAAGCGTATCGACGTGCCCCAGGCCAGCTGTTATCCCTCGTGCCGGCGCGAGCAGGCGGATAACCATCTATACCGGATCGAAGATCCCGCCGGCGACGAGCTCATGCACCCGTTGCTGCATGACGACGATCCGACAGACCCGGCACGCGTGTCGTCAGCCGCGCTGCAGCAGAGCGATGCCGCCACGCTGCAACTGGCGGTTCGGACCCGAGGCCGTGCGCACGCCTGGATCGTCGAGGCTGACAAAGTCAAACGTATGGTGACGTCTACGAAGGAAACGACTGCCAGCGGCAGCCTCACGTATAACGATCCGTTTTTTGTCGTGTTCCACCATGCATCGCTGCCCACGCTGACCATCACGGCAGCGGATGCGACGCTTGAGTTGGGCCCGAGCGAATTGGACCTGAATCAGTTGCCTCCGTGGCTGGTCGAGCCGATCGCGCCACAGCAGTTGGGCGCGTCGACGGTTTATACGCTGAAGATCGTCGGCGGCCCGGGTTGCGCAACAGGCAACTGAACACCCGTCGGGGACAAACTCGGAGCGCACCTTTTTCAGGGCCTGCTGTGGGGCTGCTTTGGCACTTTCGGTATCGAACAAATCGAACGTCCGTTGCTGAACGACGTAATCAACATCGCTTTCTCCAGATTGATTTCCGCTTTTTGCCACACTGGATCAACCGAGCATCTCTTCATTCAGAGCACGTAACATGACCATGCATTTCGATCTCGTTGATCTTCGTCTCATCACATGTATCGCAGAGACGGATAGCCTGACGCGTGGCGCCGAGCGATTTCATATGTCCGTCCCTGCGGCAAGCACCCGGATCAAGAATCTGGAAGAAAGCATGGGGACCAAGCTGCTGTATCGGACCAGCCAGGGCGTTACGCTCACGCCGCCGGGCCAGGCCTTCCTTCACCACGCCCGGCTAGTCCTGTCGCAGCTCGAGCAGCTGCGCGGCGACATGCAGGAGTACGCGCGCGGCATCAAAGGTCATGTGCGGATCTTTGCGAACACTACCGCTACAACTGAATTCTTACCTAACGACCTGCGTAACTTTCTCGCGGAACATCCTGACGTGAACGTCGAGCTTCGCGAACGCTTGAGCCATGACGTGGTACGCGCGGTCAGTGAAGGCACAGCGGACGTCGGGATAGTCGCCGGCAATGTCAGGCCCGAATCGCTGCAAGTCCTGCCGTACCGCTCAGACCGGCTCATATTGGCGGTCTCGAATGCGCACCCCCTCGCCGGAAAGACGTCCATTCCGTTTGAAGAGGCAAGCGGGTTTGACTTCGTCGGAATGCCCGAAGCTAGCGCGATTCACACCTTTCTGAACCGCGTAGCAAGCGACATGCACAAGAAACTTCAGGTGCGCATTGAAGTCGGTAACTTCGAAGCGCTGTGCCGGATGATCGAGGCCAACGTCGGGATCGGCGTGCTGCCTTGCTCGTCAGCGGTACGCTATGTGAAAACCATGAACATCCGGCTCGTTGAAATCGAGGACGAGTGGGCGACGCGCAATCTGCTGATCTGCGTGCGCAACCTTGACCTGTTGCCGTCTTTCGCGCGGGAACTGGTCGACCTCCTCACGCAGAAGTGCAAAACCGATCATGAGCCCCTGCCGGCCTGAACGTCAGCAGTTAGTCTGCGTTTAAAGCCCTCTTCTCCACACACAAATTGTAGTGAGCAGGCCGGTGCGTCAATCTAGCGTGAACGACGCTACCCGACGCCCCCCATGACTGCTGAACTCGACTACCTGCGCACCTGGATCGGCCGCACACAGGCCGAACGCGAATTCGTCTCACCACGTCTTGCGCAACAACTCGCCGCGACGCTGGACTATGAGGACGTCCCGCATGTCGGTTCTCCGTTGCCTCCGCTGTGGCACTGGGCGTTTTTTCCTCACATCGTTTCGCAGTCACAGATCGGCACGGACGGACACCCGGCACGCGGTGGATTCCTGCCGCCAGTGCCACTGCCCAGACGGATGTGGGCGGGCAGCCGCGTCCGGTTCGAACGTCCGCTCGTGGTCGGCAGCGAAATCACCAGGACGTCGCAGATTCTCGACGTCGCCGCCAAGGAAGGGCGCACCGGAAAGCTCGTGTTTGTGCGCCTGCGTCACGAACTGGAAGACCTCGAAGGTCCGCTGGTTTCCGAGGAGCAGGACATTGTGTACCGCGAGTCCGCGGCGACGGCGTACACCACGGCAACCGGCCCGAGCGCGCCGGCAGAGTTCACCTGGAAACGGGAGATCGTGCCCGACCCGGTCCTTCTCTTTCGCTACTCCGCCGATACCTTTAACGGCCACCGCATTCACTATGACCGCACCTACGCCCAGGAACAGGAAGGCTATCCGGCGCTGGTCGTTCACGGGCCACTGACTGCGACATTGCTGATCAATCTCCTGCGGCGCAGCCTTCCTGGCGAATCGATTGCATCGTTCTCGTTCAAGGCGGTCAACCCGCTCTTTGACTGCGCGCCCTTTTTTATCTACGCAGCCCGTGCCCCTGGATCGACCGAAGTGAAGCTCTGGGCAGCCAATTCCGATGGCGTGTTGTGCGTCGATTCCGAGGCGACGCTAACGACACTCGCGTAAGTTCTTCAAAATTAACTCTGAGGAGTAGAGACAAGTGCTGGCTAACGTTGACCCCTATCAGGACATTCGCGAAGCGGTTCGCGATCTGTGTTCCAACTTCCCCGCCGAGTATTTCCGCAAGATCGACGAGGAACGCGCCTACCCTGAAACCTTTGTGCAAGCGCTAACCGACGCCGGTTGGCTTGCGGCCCTCATTCCGCAGGAGTATGGCGGCTCCGGGCTCGGTCTGGCGGAAGCCTCGGTGATCATGGAAGAGATCAACCGCAGCGGCGGCAATTCCGGTGCGTGTCATGGCCAGATGTACAACATGGGGACGCTGCTCAGGCACGGTTCGGCAGAACAAAAGGCTCGGTACCTTCCGGAAATCGCCAGTGGAAAGTTGCGACTTCAGTCGATGGGCGTGACCGAGCCGACAACAGGTAGCGACACCACCAGCCTCAAGACAACCGCCGTGCGCAAAGGCGACAGATACGTCGTCAACGGTCAGAAGGTGTGGATCTCCCGGATCCAGCATTCCGATCTCATGATTCTGCTCGCGCGGACCACGCCGATCGATCAGGTCGCGAAGAAATCCGAAGGCATGTCGATCTTTCTGGTCGACCTGCATCAGGCAATCGGCAAAGGCATGACGGTTCGCCCCATCCCGAACATGGTGAATCACGAGACTAACGAGCTATTTTTCGACAACCTCGAGATTCCCGCCGAAAACCTGATCGGCGAGGAAGGCAAAGGCTTCAAGTATATCCTCGATGGCCTGAACGCTGAGCGGACGCTGATCGCCGCTGAATGTATCGGCGACGGCTACTGGTTCCTCGACAAGGTCTGTAAGTACGTCAAGGAACGCGTCGTCTTCGGCCGCCCGAT
>NZ_FPBH01000073.1 GCF_900116445.1 Paraburkholderia aspalathi | reverse complement strand
GCATGGCGTGGAACAACTGGGGCAAAAAGTAGACAGGCTTGAACCCCTGTTCTCCGCCGCATCTGACGATCCGGTGTGCTTTAACTAGCGCTTACCGATTAGCGGCCACGCGTCGGCGAACGGATCCACCCGACTTCTCCACCAGTGCTTTGCCTTGGGTTGTTTCCGGTGCGTTGGACGTGCCTCACCTTCCTTCCATGCCGAAGAAAGGCTGGCGAGGAAGACGGCAATGTCTGATTCGCCCGCCGGCGCTGCTTCAGCACGCACGCCGTGGGCTGCGAAGTCGCTCAATGTCTGCTGAGCCGTTCGCATCTCCTGCAGCAGCCGCACAGGATCGAGGCCTTTGAACTGTGCCTTCAGTTTCTCTTTGATAGCTGGTTCAACGCTGTCGTGTGCCAGAAGCCGATCGCACGGCGTCGCCGGCGCTAAATAGACCTTGTGTACGCGCGCGCCGTCACGCGTCTTGGACTTCAGCTTGAACGAAGGCTGGAAGAAGTTAATGTATAGCCGCGATGACGCGTACAGCTGCGCCAGCGCGTTCCTGGCATCGACACCGCTCAGCCGGCCATAACCGACCAGCCGCCGCACGACGGCGCCGTTCACGGCGCCGTTCTTCTGCTCCACCCAGGCCTGATCGTTCTTCTTGTAGGCCCTCGAGCGCGTCTGAACCAGACCGCGGCCCTTGCAGTAGTCGAGGACGCTCTGGTTCATGAACGCACTGTCATTATCCGAGTCCACATTCGGCGACCCGATGCCGGTTATGGATCGGGCCGAGATCTTGGATTACGTCGAGAGCTGGTCAGCCGGTGACTGGTTTGAACCGCCGGTGTCGTTCGCCGGCCTGGCGAAGTCATTTCGCGCCGGCGTGCATCACAGCTCCGCGATTTACTTCAAGCGCAACGTGCTGTCATCCACATTCATTCCACACAAGTTGCTCACGCGCGAAGAATTCGACAAGTGGGCGCTTGATTTCCTGGTGTTTGGCAATGGCCCGATAGAGAGGCAAAAGAACCGGCTAGGCGGCACGCTCGCGCTCAAGCGGGCGCCAGCGAAGTACGTGCGACGTGCGACCGACTTGCAGCGCCTCTTTCAGGTCAACGACATACATGAAAAACACGAATTCGAACCGGGCGTGATCTTTAACCTGATAGAACCGGATATCAATCAGGAAGTGTATGGCCTGCCCGAGTATCTCGGTGCGCTGCACGCGGCATGGTTGAACGAGTCGGCGACGCTGTTTCGCCGGCGCTACTATGAAAACGGATCGCATGCCGGCTTCATCCTGTACATGACGGATGCAGCGCAGAAGCAGGAAGACGTCGACGCGTTGCGCGAGGCGCTGAAAAACAGCAAGGGACCGGGCAATTTCCGCAACCTGTTCATGTACGCGCCGAACGGAAAAAAGGAAGGGATTCAGCTTATCCCGGTGTCCGAGGTCACGGCGAAAGACGAGTTTTTCAACATCAAGAATGTGACGCGTGACGACCTGCTCGCCGCGCATCGCGTCCCGCCGCAGCTTATCGGCATGGTGCCGAGCAATACGGGCGGCTTTGGGGCCGCAGACACGGCGGCCGAGGTGTCTGGCGCTAACGAAATTGAACCGCTACAACGGAGATTTACTCAGATCAATGACTGGATCGGCGACGAGGTCGTGCGGTTCAACCCCTACAGTATCAAGCGAACATCCGCCACAGCTTGAGGATCTTCCTCCGATCGCGACGGGCTATGGCGCCGACCAGACCCGGTGACCCCGCCGAAAGTCAGGACTGGCCGCTATCGGATTTACAGGAGTGGGTGAAGATCGCGGACTGGTGGGTATCAAGGACTTCTCGACCATGACGGCCATTGACGTCGCCGATCGTGCGGCCTCGTTTGATTACTGGGGAAATGTAGTCGGGATGTAAGCCAGTCGTAGTGCGTTAGCGAAACAATTTGTCGCATTTTTTGCGATTTGTATCTCCGGAACGACGCGCGCCCTTCGCTGGAGCGTCTATAACAAAACTGGAGGCGGGGTAACTCGTTACCCCCGCATCGTCCCTGAAATCAGCGGGTCCAACCTTGGAGGTCTAGCGATTACGATCCGATGAATCCATGTTTTCTCATTTCGAATCTCGACTAGTTGAGTATCGGAGGTGATCATGGGGTACGAGTACGGCGGCTGGATCATTGACCCAACTCCTGAATTTTCCCTCGGAAAATTCTTCGCCCACGCGCGACTAATCCGCAGCTCGCCAGAAAGTAATGCAGACACTGAAAAGCACATCGAACGCGATCTCGCCAGGTGCGATACCGAGGCCGAGGCGATCCGGGCTGCCCATAAGTGGGCGGTCGCATGGATCGACGAACGCAACGACGGGGCCACCAGTACGCTGGCTAATAACGTCCCGGCCGAGACTCGGGCTAAATAAAGCGGCGGATGCATTGCGCTGGGCGGACAACCGGACTCAGCGATCATGATGGCCGCTTCGGCCCATCCCGGCGGATGGGCCGCTATTCTGCTTTCTTCAAAACTAATCGCTCGCCGTCCATCGATTGCATTCGACTCGGAATTGCGAAACGCGATCGCGTACCTCCTCTGGCCTGCTGCCGTCTGAGGGCGTGCGGGCAGCAATCTCTTAGCCCTGATCTGAGCGGTCGCCAACGATTGTGAAGAAGGCTCCGCAGTCTCCCCTCGGACACGGTCTTGTGGAATAACTAGCCACGTAACTACTACGTACTACATATGATAATGTTAAGAAAAAAATGATTTAGATCGTGCGAAATGGGTCCGCCACGAAGTGGCGAGACGGGCATGCCTGAAAATAATGAGCGAAGCGTTTGCGATCTGGTCAGGTACGAACCGTGCTGATTATCGGGTATCCGATGGAGGGAAGATCATGAAACATGTTATGAATGCAACGCGCTCAGTTCTGATGACGTTCGTGGCAGGCACAGCACTCGTCACGGCCAGCACGGCCTTCGCGCAAGTCTACGGCGCACCGCAACCGAGGTACGACGAGCCGGCTCAGGCCCCGGCACCGGGCGCGGCGATCACGTTCGGCTGGCACGGCGACCGCTACTGGGACGGCCATCGCTACTGGGAGCACGACGAGTGGATGCACGATCATCCGCATGAGCGTGACCCACGACGCGACCACGACCACGAACGCGAACACGCGAATACTGACAACTCTCGCTGAACGGTGTAGCGCGCCTGGTCGCCTCGCGGGACAGGTGCGCCCTTCCCTCTGATCTTCGGCCTCCCCCGGAACTGGTTAAAGATCAAACTGCAATTCGGTGTTGCTTCGCCTCTGCCGTTTAGGTATCGGCAGTTCAGGCGGGAACATTTCGAGTTTCGTGCGATACGTGTGACCGCATGTCACGTCATCGCACTGGAAATCAATTTCCCAATCCGTCTGCGACTTCTTTTCCATTGCACGCGCGATACCGCGAGCGCTGCAATGCGGGCAGGCGATTGTGAATCTCACGGCCGGTCCTCCCGAAGCATCGTCGTGCGCGCGTTCACCGCGCCGCGCAGCATTGGCGACGGCCGCACTTCGAGCGACACGCCTTCGCGCGGCCTGGATGACGGCGACAGCGAGAACAGGATTTCAAAACCCGCCGGCGTCTGATAGCCGCAGTCTTCGCAAACGAAGTACATGCGCCGCAGCGTTGTCGACAGACCTTCGGTGTGGCGCGCATCAATCTCGCCACTGCAGCACGGGCAGTCGATCTTCATCTGTGTCATGGGAATTCCTTGCTCTACAGGTTCCATTGACCCCGCTTCCCGCCGTCCCCTTCCCCACATGCGCTGATTTCGACGCTGCGATCCAGCTGCGCAATCGAATTGCGCCACCCCTGGCCGAACGCTGCGCGTACAGTTATTGACACAAGTCCGAGCGCTCGCGGCTTCGCCGCTGCGCTCAACCTTCCGCCACTCATAGCGGGTAGCCGGAACAAAAATCTCTGTTTCTTTCGAGTACGCACACATACCGTCCACGATGTAGGCAACACCCGTTGCCGCAACGCCGTACGGTACTTTGACCGGCGCAATTCCGTAGTGGCCTTCTCTGTGCTGCGTGGTTCGCTTCACATAAATCAGCCGTTCTTGCCCCGCAACACCGCCCATGGCGCGCGCGTATTGCGCCCAATCCGCCTTATGGGTTTCCGTCTTCTGCGCGGCATGCCATGCCGCCATAATTGCGGGAGATTCTTCGGCTGTTGGCAGGTCTTCCACCTTCAGACGCCGCAGCTCACGCCACACGCCAACAGGCGCACCGCCGAACTGCTGGAACTGGCGAATGCCCCACAGCGCGGCCCAAGCTTCCACGCGTTGCGATGGTGTAATTTCGTCTTCGCCCCACATATCCGCCTGGACGATATAGCCCTCTTGCGTCTTGTGGTCGCCGACTGCATGGCCGTCGGTGTTCTTGGCGATGTACTTCGCGATGTAGCCACCGCTAGATCTTCACAGCCGCGTAGGCGCGTCACCGCTCCCGCTCTGCTCAGGGTCAGCATCGCACGAGAATCGTGGACCGGTATTTGCTCGCTCCCTGACAACGAAGCCTCGTCCCATCGCGCCCCCGGCAGCACATAGCCATGAACATCCCCTTGCAGGTCGTCACCTTCCTCACATCGCACGGTCTTAAGCTCGCCGCCGCCGAGTCCTGCACCGGTGGGCAGATCGCGTCGTATCTCGCGAGCGTGCCGGGCAGCGGCGCGTGCCTCGACGTGGGTTTTGTCAGCTACTCGCCGTCCGGTAAAGCCGGCTTTCTCGGCGTGCAGGAAAGCACCATGGAGTGCTGGGGGCTCACAAGCGAAGGGGTCGCACGCGAAATGGCCAAAAGGCGCTGCGCCAGGAAGGCTGTTGTGCGGACATCGCGGTATCGAACACCTCGCCGGCACCGGAGCGGGTGACGGCGCCGGGGGCGACCCGCCGCCGGGTACGCAGTGCTTCGCGTGGTCCTTCCGGCTGGCGCCCGATGATTTCGTCACGTTTGCCGAAACGCGGCGCTTTGCTGGCAATCGCAACGAAGTGCGTTCGGCGGCCACGCTCTACGCTTTGACGCGCGTCGAGCATTATTTCAATCAGATCCCGCCCCACCGGCGGCAGCATCTTGAGCGACAACGGGCTTCCTAGTGTACGAAAAGTCCCATTCATTGACGGCGCCCCGACATTGCGTTTGGGGCGCGGTGGAACGGAAAACCGGGTTAAGCGTTTTCATGAGTCGCTGTAGCTGGATCACGTAAGAGCCGCGGCTCGCCCCTGGCCACCGCATCCGGCATCAAGAACGAATATCGCCCCAGCATGTTGATGTGCTAATGCAACACTGGCGACAGTCGCGCCACGTCTGCGTCCTTGATCGCATAGCCTTCCGTCCGCAGTTGGTCCAAGCACGCCTCGATATAGATCGTGTTCCACAACACGGTCGTGTCGAGCATCAGGCCGAGTGCACCTAACTGGTCTTCCTGACCCTCGCGGTAATGCTGACGCAGCTCGCCGCGCTTGCCGTGAAAGACGGTGCGCGCGACGCTATGGCGACCTTCGCCGCGGTTGAACGGTAAGCGGTCCATTTTCGATGTCTATCGGCTGGCGGCATGAGCGAGGAGCATAGCTGTCCACCTACGCTCCATGCAGCCGCCGGTATCGTCTTGACGCCAAGGAGCCGCGCGGGGCGATGGGAACTCGCAGCGCCTGCTTGCGTCACGTTAAGCGCACGCCGGTCGTTCGATGCGTGCAAGTTCGAGCCCACCATGGGACGCCTCGTAGGCTGCGGCATGGCTCGTCTACAAGCTTGACGGGTAGCACACCCCGGCATGGCCGCGCGTATACGCTCAGCGCCCAGCGCCGAACGTTCGCACGTTCATCGCGAGCCAGTTCGGCGCCGAGCCATCTTACTGGGCCCGAACTTCGATGGAGACCCGCCGGTCCGGTTGCAGGCAAGCGATGACTGCCCTGCTCCTGCCGTCCGGACATTGGGTTGTTGAATCACGGGACCCCACTCCCGTCGCATGAATCACCTCACCGTCAAGCCCATGATTGATCATGTATTCCCTTA
>NZ_FPBH01000004.1 GCF_900116445.1 Paraburkholderia aspalathi | reverse complement strand
AATGCTTACCGCAGCCGTGTCGGCTTCGTGTTTCAGCAATTCAACCTGTTTCCGCATCTGTCGGTGCTGGACAACATCACGCTTTCGCCGATGCGGGTGCACGGTCTCAAGCGCGCGGATGCGGAACGTAAAGCGACGGATTTGCTCGCACGCGTCGGTCTGTCGAACAAGGCCAGTGCGTTTCCGCCGCAATTGTCCGGTGGCCAGCAGCAGCGTGTCGCGATTGCGAGAGCGCTGGCGATGGACCCGCCGGCAATGCTGTTCGATGAGCCCACCAGTGCGCTCGATCCGGAGATGGTCGGCGAAGTGTTGAGCGTGATGAAGAGCCTCGCGCAGGAAGGCATGACGATGATGTGCGTCACGCACGAGATGGGGTTTGCACGCGAGGTTGCCGACCGCGTCTGGTTTATGGACGCAGGGAAGATTCTCGAAACGGCGGAGCCGGAAGAATTCTTTTTGCGCCCGAAACACGAGCGGGCGAAGCGATTCCTGTCCGATCTTCGCTCGCACTGAGGCAAGCATTGAAGCAAGCAAGGCGGTATGGCTTTCGCGGCACAGATACAGGTTCAGATTCAGGTTCGGGTTCGGGTTCAGGTTCGGGTTCAGATTCGGTTTGACCACCGTTGATCAGCAGTCGATTGCTTTACACATAAACTTCAGGAGCATCACGATGCAGGTAAAGAAGATTTTCGCGGGGATGTTGGTCGTTGGCGGCGCGGTTGCATCGATTGCCCCGGCACATGCTGATCAATTGGCCGATATCAAGGGCCGCGGCGAGTTGAGCTGCGGTGTGTATTCGAACGTCGAGCCGTTCTCGTATCCGAACGCGCAGACGCGCCAGCTCGAAGGCATGGATGTGGACCTGTGCAATGCGGTGGCAAAACAGTTGGGCGTGAAGGCAAAACTCGAACCGTTGGCTGTCGAGGCGCGCATTCCGCAATTGAAGCTGGGGCGTGTCGACATTGTAGTTGCCAATCTGGCCTACACCAAAACCCGCGCTACGCAGATTGCCTTTAGCGACTCGTACTACTCCACCAAGGAAGTCCTTGTCGTGAAGAAGGCCGACGCGAGCAAGAAACTGACCGATTTCGCGGGCCAGAAAATCAGCGCTGCCGATGGCTCCACGTCTGCGCAGTCGATTCCAATTTCGATCAAGGATGGTCAGGCGGTGACGTTTCATGATACCAGCTCGGCGTTTCTGGCACTCGAGCAGAACAAGGTCAAAGGCTTCGTGACCAATCAGATGACTGCCACGAAGATCGCAAAGCAGGTGGACGGCACGGACGGCGCGGTGGCGATTGCGTCGGAGCCGATGCTGATCGAGCCGATCGCGGTGGGCTTGCGCCAGAACGAGCCGGCCATGCTGAGCGCGGTCAACAAGGCTTTGGCTTCGATGGAGCAGAGCGGCGAGATGAGCGGTATCTTCAACAAGTGGCTCGGACCGAAGACGCCTTATGGCCTGACCCGGACCGACAAGGTCACGCCGATCGACCAGCTCAAGTTCACGCCGGTGTCCTGAAGCGGAAAACGTGTGATGCAGCGGCACGCTTTCATCCGCGCGCCGCTGCCGATTGAATGGCCGGCGCGATTCAGTAGATTGCGTGCCGGGACAACGTGGCTGGGTTGTGGAACGTGACACATAAAATAGTGGTGATGGGCGTGTCGGGCTCGGGTAAGTCGACGCTTGCACGCGAGTTGGCCGTGGCGCTGGAGGGCGTTTTCATCGAAGGAGACGAGCATCACTCCGTGGAAAGCCGTGACAAGATGTGTCACGGAATCGCGTTGTGCGATAGTGACCGCGAGCCGTGGCTGGACCGTCTCGCCGAGCAGGTGGATGATATGCATGGGACGGTCGTGCTGTCCTGTTCCGCGTTGAGACGTCGCTATCGGGAGCGCATGCGCGCGCGTGTTGCAGGGCTGAGATTTGTGTTTCTCGACATCGCGTTGTCCGTGGCGGTTGCACGGGTTTCCGGGCGGCTGCATCATGAGTTTCCAGCGACTTTGGTGGCCGATCAATTCGCAACGCTTGAGTCACCTGTCGGTGAAGTTGGTGTGCTCCATCTTTCTGCTTTGCAGGACGGCGCGTGCAGTCTGAGAGCGGTCGTGCAATGGCTGAGCGAACCGCATAGTGCTGGATGGAAGTCGGACGAATTAGAGTCGAAGAGGAGTTGAGTTGAACAACAATCTGAAGATGTTTGATCTGTCGGGGCATCGTGCTCTGGTTACCGGGTCGAGTACGGGTATCGGTTTTGCGCTGGCCAAAGGGTTGGCAGGTGCCGGCGCTGAAGTGATTCTGAATGGCCGCAACCCGACCAGGCTGGCAGAGGCTGTCGGCCGTTTGCGCGATGAGGGCGCGACCGTTCATGCCGCAAGTTTCGACGTGACGTCGGCCACTGAGGTCGACACGGCGATCGCCGATATCGAACGCGAAATCGGTGCGATCGACATTCTCGTCAACAACGCGGGCATGCAACGCCGTGCGCCGCTCGAACAGTTTTCCCATGCGCAATGGGAAGAGCTGATGAAGACCAATGTCGACAGCGTGTTCCTGGTCGGTCAGGCGGTCGCGCGGCACATGATCGCTCGCAAGCGCGGCAAGATCGTCAACATCTGTTCGGTGCAAAGCGAACTGGGCCGTCCCAACATTGCGGCCTACACCGCGAGCAAGGGCGCCGTCAAAATGCTGACGAAGGGCATGGCGATCGACTGGGGCCAATACGGCATCCAGGTCAATGGTCTGGGGCCGGGCTACTTCAAGACGGAACTGACCGAGACGCTTGTCAGGGACGAGACCTTCAGCAACTGGCTGACCGGGCGCACGCCGTCACGGCGGTGGGGCGACGTGGAGGATCTGGTCGGCGCCGCGGTGTTCCTCGCGAGCGACGCGTCGAATTTCGTGAACGGCCATATCCTTTACGTGGATGGTGGCGTGACTGCCACGCTGTAGTGCGTCGATCAGACTGTGACCGCCCTCGATATTGCTGCCAGCAACTATTGCGACGAGCCCTGGTCGCATCGGCGTCAGGCAGCGGATTGCGCTCCCCAGCTATTGTTGGTGTCGGCGGCGTACTCGATCAGCGTATCGAGCACCTCTTTCGTCGCGTGGCTGAGTTCATAATTGTCCGCCGTCACGATGTACTCGGACAGCCGGGTGCGCACACTGATATCGAGCGGCCTGACGAGGCGCCCGTCCTCGATCATTTCCGTGCAGCCATAGGACCAGGCGAGCGCGACACCTTTTCCGGCACACGCCGCGCGGTAAGCCAGATCGAAATTGCTGACACGGATCGAGCTGTGATGATCGCGCGGCTCGACGCCCGCCAGTTCGAACCAGTCGTCCCAGCAATTGCATACCGACAGACCGGCCTCAACGTCGATCAGCACTTCGTTCTGCAAATCGCATGCGCTCTGGATGGCGTGTTGTTCAAGATAAGACGGGCTGCAGACCGGAAAAATTTCCTCATCGAACAGCTTGTATTTGACGAGGCCGGGCCAGTGGCCGTCTCCATAGTGGATAGCGAGATCGACGGCCTCACGGCGCGGATCGACCGGCTGATCGCTGGCGAGTACGCGGATATCGACTTCCGGATGGCGTTCGCGGAACCGGATGATGGCCGGCATCAGCCAGAAGCTCGACATCGCCACGCTCGCAGCGATCGTCACGCTGGTCGATTCGAGATTCTCGATGATGGCCACCGCGCGGCGAATCGACATCAGGCTTTGCGCGATTGCCTGTTGAAAGACCATGCCGGCTTTGGTCAGCTCGATTTCGCGGTGCCGCCGATTGAAAAGCGGAACGCCAATCCTTTCTTCCAGCACCTGAATCTGCCGGCTCACCGCACCTTGCGACAGGTTCAGTTCTTCGGCCGCGCGCGTGAAGCTCAGGAGCCGTGCCGAGGCTTCGAACGCGCCAACTG
The DNA here is from genome assembly GCF_900116445.1 of Paraburkholderia aspalathi. Lineage (GTDB taxonomy): Bacteria > Pseudomonadota > Gammaproteobacteria > Burkholderiales > Burkholderiaceae > Paraburkholderia > Paraburkholderia aspalathi. The sequence goes on along the minus strand of NZ_FPBH01000004.1, from coordinate 495,896 downwards.
CGTTGAGGGGAGGCAGACGTTTCCTCGGCTTGATCATCGTGCTTCCCTGTGAGAACGGCGGCGTTTGCGAGCGTTCCGCGTCCTGTCGGTCACGCTTTGTTCAGAATGCTGTCATGAAAAAACGTTAGTCAAAAAACAATTCGACTGGAATCCGGGTAAATCCTCACCAAACGCCCTCGTCAGTGCCCACATTTGTTTCGCCAAGAGTACAAGCATTGTCGCGCGCGATGCTCTTGCATGCAAAAACACATGTCAGGCATCAGTAAAAATGGCTTGTCCCGTCAAAATTGGAGTCCTCTAATTGACACCAAGCCCAGAGAGGGCCGTCGCTGCCGCATACCTCAGGGTGCACATGGGATTTTCTGGAAACATCAGGATGGGACATGTTCGACCATAAAAAACTCGACGCTTTGCTGGCGGCCTATACGCCGGGACGCCCTCTTGAGCAGGCGTTTTACAAGGACGCGGAACTATTCGAGGCGGATCTCGCACTCATCTGGCAGCGAAAGTGGCTGTTTGCCGGCTTGAGCTGCGAGATCAGGCAGACCGGCGAGTGGTTCACGGTGCAGATTGGCGAGACGTCGGTTGTCGTCGTGCGGGATCGTGCAGGTGCCGTGCGCGCCTTCTTTAACACCTGCCGTCATCGAGGCTCGCGCATCTGTGCGGGTGAGAAGGGTAAGTCAGGCGCATTCGCCTGCCCGTACCACCAATGGACCTATGGCCTCGACGGCAAGCTGATGTTCGCGCGCAACATGGGCGAGTCGTTTGACCTGTCGGCCTTCTCCCTGAAGCCGGTTGCGTGCGAGGTCGTAGCGGGCTATGTGTTTATCTGCCTGTCCAGTACGCCCGACGATTTCAGCGGCTTTCGCCGCCGCGTTGAACCGTACCTCGCGCCGCACGGCATCGAAGATGCGAAGATCGCCTACGAATCCACGATTGTCGAGAAAGGCAACTGGAAACTTGTACTCGAAAATAATCGCGAGTGCTACCACTGCAGCGCCAATCATCCGGAATTGCTGCGCACGATTTCCGAGTTCGATGGTCCGACCGATCCGCGCTATGGCGGCGAGTTTGCGGCGAAGAGCGAACGCGACGAGGCGCGCTGGAGGCAGGTCGGCCTGCCGTACGCGCCCGTCGAAGAAGAACCGGTGTATCGGATGGTGCGAGCCGCGCTGGAGCGGGGCGTGTCTTTCACGATGACGGGTGAAGCGGCCTGCAGCAAGGTCATGGGAATGCTTCCCGAGCGGGACGTCGGCGCGTTGCGTCTGCTGCGTTTCCCCAATACGTGGAATCATGCGCTGGGTGATCACGCGCTGGCATTCCGTCTCTTGCCGCTCGGCCCGCGCGAGACACAAGTCACGACAAAATGGATCGTGCACAAGGACGCGGTCGAAGGCGTCGATTACGACCTCGACACGCTGACCAAAGTCTGGAAAGCGACCAACGCACAGGATCAGCGACTGGTCGAAACGAATCAGCTCGGCATCAATTCAATTGGCTACGAGCCAGGAGTCTATTCGGAACAGGTGGAGTCCGGCGTCATGGCATTCGTGGACTGGTACATCGATGCACTCAGAGAAGGCCTCGCGCAGATGCCGAGGACCGTGTCGCTCAAGGTGTGTTGACAGTGGCCGCGAAGCAGGCAGGCTCTTTACCGTCAACGCGCGATGATGGCTTCTTCATGGCGCAGTGCGTGGCAGTGGCCGACGAATCCGTGAACGTCAAAACGTTCGAATTCGTCACCGTTGACGGAAGATCGCTCGACTATGCAGCGGGGCAGCACATCACAGTTGAAGCGCCGACCTTCAGCGGCATTCTGTACCGCTGCTACACGTTGTCGTCGACGCCGACGCGCGTAGGGCGCTTCGCGATAACGGTGAAAGCCGCGCCTCATGGCCCGGTGTCCACATGGTTGCATCAGGAAATCGCGCCAGGCGCTCGCCTTCGAATCTCTGCACCATCGGGCGCATTTATCGCTCCTGAAGCAGCCGGAGGCGCGTGTTTATTCGTCGCTGGCGGCGTGGGCATTACACCGCTCCTGTCGATGACAAGGGCGTTATACGACGCGCGCGCCGAGATCGATCTTATCTTCCTGCAATGTGCGAGCACGCAGGAAGATCTTCTGTTTCGCAAGGAACTGGAGCAGATGGCGGCATCCTGGCCGAGTCTGCGAGTCAAGCTGACGGTGTCGCGCGAGGCCGCTGTACCGCTTCTCGCCGGCCGGCTTGAACGCGCCAGATTGGCCCAATGGATTCCCGATATCGCGAAGCGCACGGTTTATTGCTGCGGGCCCGATGCATTCATGAAGACTGTCTACGAGGCTGCGGTGAGCCTTGGCGTTGCGCCGCAACGGTATCACCAGGAGAGTTTCGTGCTGCCGCCCGCCGCGAGCGCGACCGCGTTCGAAGCCGTAGTGCCGACGGCGCAGGTCAGTGTGATGCTTGCAGCGTCCAGACGCGAGTGTGTCGCGTCAACGAACGATGTGCTGATCGACACCGCCCAATCCGTGGGCGTCGTGATTCCGAGTGCGTGCCGCGCCGGTATGTGCGGCACCTGCAAGACACGTGTGATTGCGGGCCAGGTCGAGATGGCACACAACGGCGGCATCACCGATGAAGAGATAGCAGAGGGATGGATCCTGACCTGTTGTGCACGCCCGCTAACGGACATAGAACTGGACTGTTAGGCTGACAGGTTCGATTCTATGGCGAATGAATTCGTCAAACAATCAGTATGCCTAATGTCATTGCAGTGCGGTTTTTCACATGCGGAATTGCATGAAAACCATGTTCTAAATTCGTTTGAGAAAAGAATTAACGCTTCTTAGCATGCATGTCACACGCGCTAAAGCAATCAATCGCGACATGATGGACGAGATGCCGGTTCTGTCGCTTTTCGATACACGCACACACGAATGAAAGGGAATTCATGAAAAGTCATTGTCAGGTGGCGATTATCGGCGGAGGTGTGGTTGGCGCCTCGGTGCTGTACCACTTAACGAAATTCGGCTGGACCGACGTCGTGATGCTTGAGCGCAAGGTTCTCACCGCGGGGTCGACATGGCATGCGGCCGCCGGCTTCCATGCGTTTAACGGCGATCCCAACGTCGTCAGGCTGCAGAGTTACACGATCTCGCTCTACAAGGAAATTGAGGAAGAGGGCGATCAGAATGTCGGCCTGCATGTGCCTGGCGGCATTACCATGGCGGCAACACCTGAGCGCTGGGAGTTTCTGCGCACCGAGTGGTCACGGCACCGTTTCATGGGTCTCGACACCGAGTTGATCACGCCGTCCGAGATCAAGACAATGTGTCCGCTCGTCGACGTGAGCGAGGTGAAGGGAGGCCTGTGGGCGCCGAACGAAGGTCACCTGGACCCTTACGGATGTACTCAGGCCTATGCGCGCGCCGCGCGAAGACGCGGCGCGGAGATCTATCAGCATACGCGGGTAGAGGCGCTCGAACCGCGCGCAGATGGCAGCTGGACGGTCATTACCGATCAGGGGGTGATTCATGCCGAGCATGTGGTCAACGCGGCGGGACTGTGGGCGCGGGAAGTCGGCGCTATGGCTGGCGTGAAGCTGCCGCTCATTCCGATGGAACATCACTATCTCGTCACAGAAGACATTCCGGAGCTCGTTACGCTCGGACGGGAGATACCGGTGATGGTCGACCTCGATGGCGAAATTTATATGCGCCAGGAACACCACGGCGTTCTGTTCGGCGTGTACGAGAAGCGCTCGACACCATGGTCGCTGGACGGCACTCCGTGGGAATACGGCGAGACCGATTTGTTGCCGCCGCGGCTCGAGCGTATCGAAGACGAACTGATGCGCGGCTTCGAACGCTTTCCGAGCGTGGGGAACGCCGGCATCAAACGCGTCGTCAATGGGCCCTTCACATTTACGCCGGACGGCAATCCGCTCGTCGGCCCCGTGCGCGGTTTGCGCAACTACTGGGCGGCTTGTGGCTGCATGGCGGGCTTCAGTCAGGGTGGCGGCGTCGGCCTGGCACTGGCGCAGTGGATGATCGAGGGCGAACCGCAAGACAACGTGTTTGCGATGGATGTGGCGCGTTTTCCAGACCTCACACAGACCTACGTCGCGGCCAAAGCGCGGGAATTTTACGAGCACCGTTTCTACCTCGCGCGGCCGAATGAGCAGTGGCCCGCGGGCCGCCCACTCAAGACCACGCCGCTATACGACCTGCAGGAGCAGGCGAATGCCGTATTCGGTGTCAACTACGGACTTGAAACGCCGATGTGGTTTGCGCTGGCCGGCCAGCCCGCTCATGAAACGCCAACGTTTCGCCGGTCGAATGCCTTCGAAACCGTAGCCGCGGAATGCCGCGCCATTCGCGAGCAGGTGGGTCTGTTCGATGCAAGTGGCTATGCGAAGTACGAAATCAGCGGACCTGGCGCCGAACTGTGGCTCGACCGGTTGTTCGCCAGTCGTCTGCCCGGGGTCGGCCGTGCCCGGCTTGCGCCGCTCCTTTCGCCGTCGGGCCGTCTCAAGGGCGATCTGACGATTCTGCGGCTCGCGGCGCAGCGGTTCCTCGTGACGGGGTCCGGGTACCTGCAGGAGTGGCATCTGCGCTGGTTCGAGGACCATCTGCCGGTAGACGGAAGTGTGCGCATCGACAACCGCAGCGAGTCGCTGGCGATGCTCGCGATCGCCGGTCCCAATGCAAAGGCACTGGTTGGCGAAGTCTTCGGCAACGCGGCAATTGCTGCGGCCCAGCGCTTCATGTCGGTCGCCCGGATCGATGCGGGCTTTGCCCCGGCGTGGATCGCACGTCTGTCGCTGACCGGTGAACTAGGCTATGAGATCTACGTCGAGAACCACTATCTGCGCAGCGTCTACCAACGGTTACTCGCGGCGGGCGGTACTTTCGGGCTGCGTCAGTACGGCGTGTGGGCGTTGCTGTCGACGCGCCTCGAAAAGGGCTTCGGCATCTGGTCACGTGAATTCGGCCCCGAATACACGCCGGCCATGGCGGATCTCGAACGCTTCATCGCCTTCGACAAGGGCGACTTCATCGGGCGCGAGGCCGTGCTCGCGCAACGCGGCGTGACGCCTGTGCATCGGCTCATCACATTCGAAATCGATGCTGTCGACGCAGACGCGAGCGGTTTCGAGCCGGTCTGGGTGGGCGACGCGGTTGCGGGCTACACCACATCGGGGGGGTATGGCCATACGACGGGCAAGAGTCTCGCCATGGGTTACGTGAAGAGCGAATACCTCGTCGGTGCGAACGCATTCGAGATCCAGATTCTCGGCGAGCGCCGGCCGGCAAGGATACTGACAGCGCCAGCATACGATCCGGATGGCGCGCGTATGCGCGGGTAGTACGACGGCCTCGGCGCATGCCAGCCGTGGGGGCAGCGATCATTCAATGAGCAGGGTGACTATGAAAATCGTGGTGGCAGTCAAGCGCGTGATCGATTCGAACGTGAAGCCGCGGGTGCGCGCGGACCAGACGGGAGTCGATATGACGAACGTGAAGATGTCGATGAATCCATTCGACGAGATCGCCGTCGAGGAAGCCGTGCGCCTGAAGGAAGCGGGTGTCGCGACCGAAGTGATTGCTGTGTCGGCCGGTGTTGCCCAGGCGCAGGAAACACTGCGTACGGCGCTGGCGATCGGCGCGGATCGGGCAATCCTGATCGAGTCGAATGAAGAAATTCAGCCGCTGGCGGTAGCCAGACTGCTGCATGCGGTCATCGAGCGAGAAAACCCGCAACTCGTGATTCTCGGCAAGCAGGCAATCGACGACGACTCGAACCAGACCGGTCAGATGCTAGCAGCGCTGACAGGCTGGCCGCAGGCCACCTTCGCGGCGAAGGTGGATCTGGTGGATGGCGCGGCGCTCGTTTGCCGTGAAGTGGACGGCGGTACCGAGACTGTGTCGCTCAGTTTGCCCGCCGTCATTACGACGGATCTGCGTCTGAACGAGCCGCGCTATGTAACCTTGCCTAGCATCATGAAGGCGAAGAAAAAGCCACTGCAGACACTGACGCCCGGCGAGCTCGGCGTGGACGTGACGCCCCGGCTGAAAACGCTGAAGGTCGTGGAGCCGCCCAGGCGTGCCGCCGGTGTCAGGGTGCCGGACGTGCAGACTTTACTCGACAAGCTTAAGACTGAAGCCAGAGTGATCTGAGCAGCACGAGGAGACAATGACATGACGATTCTGGTTATCGCCGAATACGACGGTGGCGCGATCAAAACTTCAACGCTCAATGCAGTGACTGCGGCGGCGGTAATCGCCACGTTCACCGGCCAGCCGATTCATTTGCTGGTAGCGGGCTATCAGGCACAAGGCGTCGCTGACGCCGCGTCGAGGATCGCTGGTGTGAGCCGCGTATTGCTCGCCGATGCGCCGCAACTCGCGGCGGGACTGGCGGAGAACCTTGACGCGACGGCACTGGCGTTGCTGCGCCGCGAGAGCGGGATTTACTCGCATGTGCTGGTGGCCGCCACCGCCTACGGCAAGAACATCGCGCCCCGCCTTGCCGCCAGGCTCGATGTCGCGCAGATCAGCGACATCATCGCGATCGTGGGAGCCGATACTTTCGACCGGCCGATCTATGCTGGCAACGCTATCGCCACCGTGCAATCGTGCGATCCGGTCAAGGTCGTCACCGTGCGGACCACGGCGTTCGATCCCGCCGCCGATGACGGCGGGGGCGCGACGGTGGAGAGAATCGAAGCGGCACCGGATACCGGCATCTCACGGTTGGTCAGCCGCGAGTTGACCAGGCAGGACCGGCCTGAATTGACGTCCGCGGCTATCGTCGTCTCCGGCGGCCGGGGACTCGGCAGCGCGGAGAACTACGCGAAAATACTCACGCCATTGGCGGACAAGCTCAACGCCGCACTCGGCGCCTCTCGCGCCGCGGTGGACGCAGGGTTTGTCCCGAATGACTATCAGGTTGGTCAGACGGGCAAGATAGTCGCGCCGCAATTGTATGTGGCCGTGGGTATTTCCGGCGCGATCCAGCATCTCGCAGGGATGAAAGATGCCAAGGTCATTGTTGCAATCAACAAAGACCCGGAGGCGCCGATTTTCGCCATCGCGGATTACGCGCTCGAAGCCGATCTGTTCGTCGCAGTGCCCGAGATGACAGCCGCGTTATAACAACCACTCGTAGTCCGCAAAGGGAACGGAGAAAAACATGTTCAACTGCATCGCAAGACGTATAGTCGTCGGACTCGTGTTGGGCGCGGCCGCTCTGGCGCAGCATGCCCATGCCGCAGCCACGGATTCTGCCTGGTGTGCATCTGGCAAGCCGGTGAAATTCGCCGAAATGGGCTGGGACAGTGCCAGATTCATGACCGAGGTGATTCGATATGTGCTCGAGAAGGGCTACGGCTGCAAGACCGATCAGACACCGGGCACCAACGCCATTGCCCTGCAAGGCGTGGTGATGAACGACCTGAACGTGATGGTCGAATACTGGTCCGGACGCACGCCGGCATACGAAAGCGCGGCGCGTGAGGGCAAGGTCAGGATTCTCGGCTCGCTGATCTCTGGTGGCAGCGTGGAGGGCTATTACGTGCCGGAATACGTCATCAAGGGTGACCCTGCACGAGGTATCAAGCCGCTCGCGCCGGAGTTGCGGAGCATTACTGATCTGCCGAAATACAAGGGTCTGTTCGCCGACGACGAGGACCCATCGAAAGGACGGCTCTATAACTGCCCGATTGGCTGGCAATGCGAGGCGGACACGGTGCAGAAGATGAAAGCCTACAGGCTCGACAGCGCGTTCACCGACTTTCATCCTGGTTCCGGGCCAGCGCTCGATTCGGCCATTGAATCGGCGTACACGCGCGGCAAGCCGATCCTGTTCTACTATTGGGAGCCGTCGACGATCCTTGGCCGTTTCAAGGCCGTCCGTCTCGTCGAGCCCGCGTTCAACGAAGCCTGCTGGAAAACCATCAACGGCAGCAAGGATGGGAATCCGTGCGGATCGGCCTCGCCGCCCACGGCGCTGCGCATTGTGGTGTCGAACGCGCTGTACTCGGCCGATCCGCAGATCGTCGGACTCTTCGAGAAAGTGCAGTTCCCGATGGAATCGATCAACGCTGTTCTTGCACGCATGGCAAGCGCAAAAACGCCGCCGCGCCAGGCCGCGATCGAGTTCCTGAAGGCCAACCCCGATATGCTGTCGCACTGGGTCCCGGCCTATGTGTCGAGCAGGGTACGCAGCAGTCTGCAGTGACATTGCACGCGGTGCGCGCCGGAAACGGTCGCGCTCTTCCGTGTATCGCCTCGGATGGATGCCGGCGCCGCCATGCTGCGCTGGCGCGACTCACAGTACAGGTGCCATGTGAATGGAATATTCTTGCAACTCAATCTGGGCGACCCGATCAACCGCTTCTTCATGGGGCTCGTGGCGCAATATGGCGACCTGTTTCACCGCATCAGCGCGCTCCTGCTGGGCTATGCGCTCAATCCCGTCGAGACGATGCTCAAGGGTGCGCCGCCGCTTGTCGTGATCGGCGTGGTAGGCGCGATCACCTGGCTCGGTTCGCGCAAGATCGCACTCACGGTGCTGCTCGCCGCGATGACGTACCTGATAGGCTGCCTCGGGCTATGGGACAAGCTGATGCAGACCTGCGCGATCATGCTGACCGCGATGATCCTGACGGTGCTGATCGGCCTGCCGCTCGGTATCGCAATCTCGCGCAGCCGCTGGTTGGCTCGAGTGATCAATCCGATCCTCGACATGATGCAGACACTGCCTTCGTTCGTGTATCTGATTCCGGTCGTGATGCTGTTTGGCCTCGGCCGCGTACCGGCGATCTTCGCTACGATGATTTACGCGTTGCCACCCCTGGTCCGGCTGACTGATCTTGGCTTGCGGCAGGTGCCGGGCGACGTGCTCGAGGCCGCGAGGGCCTTTGGCGCGACCCCAGGCCAGCAACTGCTCGCGGTGGAACTGCCGCTCGCGTTGCCTTCCATCATGGCGGGTGTCAATCAGGCCGTGATGATGTCGCTTGCTATGGTCGTCATTGCGTCGATGATCGGTGCGCGCGGACTCGGCGAGGATGTGCTTGCGGGCATCAACAATCTGGATATGGGACAGGGTGTAGTCGGCGGCGTGGCAATCGTGATTCTGGCGATCGTATTCGACCGCATCACCCAGTCGTTCGGCATCGGCAAGCGCGCGCGGCGCGGTCAAAGTGAGAGTCTTCGATGAACATTTCTTCGCTGCGTAACGTTGCCCGTAGTCTCGAATCCGGTAAGACGCTGCTGAAAAGCGCGGTGCCATCTGCCGTGGAAACCACAAACTCGGCAGGGTTCGCCGCTGCGGCCGAAACCACGGCGCTGCTCGAATTGCGCGGGCTTTACAAGGTGTTCGGACCGCATTCGCGGCAGATTCGCGAGGCACTTGAACAGGCCCGGGCAGGCATAGCCAAGGAACAGATTCTTTCCGCGACCGGGTGCAACGTCGCGGTGCGCGATGTGTCGCTATCGGTGTATCCGGGTGAGATCTTCGTCATCATGGGGCTCTCGGGTTCGGGCAAGTCGACACTCGTGCGGCACTTCAACCGTCTGGTCGAGCCGACCGCGGGACAACTGCTGTTTCGCGGCACCGACGTACTGAAGCTCAATGCTCGGCAGTTGCGCGAAATGCGGCGCTTCCACATTGGCATGGTCTTTCAGAGCTTTGCACTGCTGCCGCACAAGACCGTGCTGGAGAACGTGACCTTCGGGCGCTGGATTCGTGGCGACGACGCGGCGGCGTCGCGCGAGGCGGCACGCGCGTGGATCAATGGCCGGCTCGGTTTGCAGGGCTACGACGATCGCTATCCGGACGAGCTTTCGGGCGGCATGCGTCAACGTGTCGGGCTGGCCCGTGCGCTCGTTGCCGAACCTGACGTGCTATTGATGGACGAAGCCTTCAGCGCGCTCGATCCGCTGATTCGCGCGGAAATGCAGGACATCCTGCTCGAAATGCAGGCCGACCTGCGGCGCACGATTGTCTTCATCACGCACGATCTGGACGAAGCGATGAAGATCGGCTCGCGTATCGCCATCATGAAGGATGGCGCAGTCATTCAGGTCGGCACACCCGAGCAGATTCGCACGAATCCGACGAACGACTACGTGCGGCGCTTTGTCGATGCCCGATGACGCCTGGCTCGTTTCTACACGAATACGCCGCTGATGCGTTCGATGCGCCGTTGAACGACACGCTGCTGTGCGAATGCCGGCGCGTATTCGTGCGGGGCTGGCACCCGGGTCCGAAAGCGGCAGCACTGCGTGTGGACGTCAGTTTGTATGTTCCGCTCGCGGATTCTCCGTCGACGTTCGACGATCTCGCCGATGTGGTCGATTATGAAGCGGTGTATCACATCCTGCATCTGCATCCTTTCGTAGCTGCGCGGGAATACAGCCGTGCAGTCGCGGCAGACCTGATGAACAATCCCAGGATCGCTGCCGTGCGGATCGCGATACACTTGCCTTTCGTCGCGCCAGTCGACAGCTATTTTCTACGTGACGCAGATTCAGCGTTTGCGACAGCCGCGACGAGAACCGCGCCTTGACACGGACAAATGGCAGGGCGGGTCTACGAGACCAGGCGCCGGCCACGGCGCCACTTGCACCTATGGTTTTATCGGACCACCGTTTCTGGCACAAGCTGGCGATCGATGCCGTTCTGGTGACATGCAGCAAGCACGGTATTGCGAAGCAGGCAAGCGATCGTCATGGGGCCCACTCCGCCTGGGACCGGCGTAATCGCGCCGGCGCGCGAAGCGGCCGATTTGAAGTCGACATCGCCTACCAGCCGAAACCCTTGCTGTTCCGAACCGGTCCGGTTAATGCCGACGTCGATCACCGTCGCCCCTGGCTTGATCCAGTTCTCATTCACGAGTTCGGCGCGACCTACGGCGACAAACAGGATATCGGCCTGGCGGCATATTGCTTCGATGTCACGCGTACGCGAGTGCGCGATCGTCACGGTGCAGTTTTCCTGCAATAACAAAACTGCCAGCGGTTTGCCAACAATGTTGGAGCGGCCTACGACCACCGCATGAAAGCCCGCCAGCGACTCGCCCAGCTGTTGTTTCGCGAGCATGACGCAACCCTGCGGCGTACAGGGCACGAGAGCGTGTGGCGCGCCGTTCAGCAGGCCACCGGCATTGAGCGCATGGAAGCCGTCCACGTCTTTTTCAGCCGCGATTGTCGCGATCACCCGTGCTTCGTCGATATGGGCGGGCAGCGGCAATTGCACGAGGATGCCGTGTACCACGGGGTCGTCGTTCAGCGTGCGAACGAGTGCGAGCAACACGTCGCTCGACGTGTCGGGCGGCAGGCGGTGCTCGATGCTGCGAATGCCCGCCTCGCCGGCCTGGCGAATCTTGTTGCGCACATAGACCTGGCTGGCCGGGTCCTCGCCGACCAGCACGACCGCGAGAGCGGGCTGAATGCGATGCAGCCCGGTCAAAGTCGTGACTGCTGCACGGGTGGCCGCATTGAGGCGCGCGGCGCATGCCTTTCCGTCGATGATCATGGGGATGAGGAGTTCAGAAGTAAAAGGGCTGTTCGGTTAGATACAAGGCTGAATAACAGACCTACACCGTCATGCCTGGCCAGGCAAGAATTCGGCCGCGGCGTCGATCAGCCAGTGCACCAGAAATGCGGCGTAAGAGGCATCGACGTAGACCAGATAGTCGTTGTTGCCCCGATGCAGAAGCATCGTCGGTAGACTGGCGAAGCGTGTGGTGACAGCGCGTCCGACGGGACAGGCCGCAGCGGAAAAGTCGATTGCGCAGCCTTTGGCAAGCAGCGATGCCGAATCTGCGCCACTCACCAGGAACCCGGTGCGGCTGTCGGAGATGAGCGTGGCCGTCGCGAAGCGGCCGTCGCATGCTGCGCGCAATGCGCGCAGATGCGCTTGTTCATCGTCGAGCGGGCAGAAATAGAGCCATTCGGTCGGTCCGGACCACGCAAGACAGGTTTCGCCGCGCGTGGCGAAACGCTCTGGCGTGGGCAGCGCCAGGCCCGTGGCGTCGCCAATGGCCTCGGCGAAACCGGCGTCATGAGTATCGCCTTGCAGTCGAACGATGCCGCCAAGCGGCTGTTCGTCGACGCAAAGCGTCGGGCCGCGGACGGGAAACCGCTCAGGTGGCGCCCATTGGCGTGTCACGTAGATTGCTGCTTCGAGCTTAGCCATGCAGACGCTCTCCCTGCGGATCAAAATGGGCGGGCGGCACGACGCGCGCGGTCGTCACTTTGCCCTTGGCATAGATGTGGACCTGCTCGCCGAGGCGAGCGGAGCCGTTGCGCAGAATGCCGAGGCCGATTGCCTTGCCGAGCATCGGACTGATGCAGGCGGCAGTTACGTAACCGTGGGATTTGACCGGCATGTGCGGCGTGGCTTCGTCGATAAAATGGCCGCCCACCGGCAGCGGCACGTCGGGCACTATCGATTCGAGCCCCACGAACTGGAGGCGCGCGTCGCCGCAATCGGAAGCCCGTTGCAACGAGCGGCGCCCAATGAAGTCGGTGGTCTTTTTGTCGATGATCTTGCCCCAGCCAATGTCGAGTGCGTTGGAGCTGCCGTCGGTATCGCTGCCGATATGCAGGTAGCCTTTCTCGGTACGCATGACTTCAAGCGCCTCGATGCCGTAGGGTGTGATGCCAAACTCGGCGCCCGCGTTGCTTATGCATTGCCACAGGGACTGCGCGTAACGCGCGGGCACCGACACTTCGAATGTAACCTCGCCGGTAAAACTCGCCCGCAAAATGCGGGCGGGCACACCTGCAAAATGGCCGGAGCGGAACTGCATATGCGCGAAGGCGTCTGCGTCGAAATTGATATCCGACTCGATCTTCTGCAACACCTGTCGCGCCTTGGGACCCGAGACGGTGACGTTCGCCCATTGCGTCGTCACGTTGGTGACGTGTGCGCGCAGTTCTGGCCACTCGCACTGCAGATACTCTTCGAAAAGCAAAAAGACCCGTGCTACCGCGCCGCTCGTGGCGTGCACGAGAAAATGATCGTCGGCGAGGCGAACGATAACGCCGTCGTCGATGAGGACGCCGTTGTCGTTGCTCAGCATCGCATAGCGTGCGAAGCCTGGTTTGAGCGTCGCCAGATTGTTGACGTAGACGCGGTTGAGAAGCGCGGCGGTGTCTGGCCCCCTGAGTTCGATCTTGCCGAGCGGCGAGCCGTCGAACAGGCCGACGCCGTGGCGCACGGCCAGCACCTCGCGCAGCGTTGCCGCGGCAATCCCTTCGTCTTCGCGCGGATAGTATTCCGGTCTGCGCCAGCCGTAGTCGCCGAAATGCGCCGCCTGTGCCGCGTGCCAGGCGTGGGCGGGCAACGTCTGCCACGGTGCGTAACGTTCGCCGACGGTCGGCCCGGCAAACGTGCCGAGCGTGACAGGCTGATAAGGCGGGCGGAATCGGGTCGTGCCGACCTGCGGTATCGGCTTGCCGGTCAATTCCGCCATCACGGCGAGAATGTTGAAGTTGCCCGACTTGCCCTGATCGATGCTCATGCCGCCGGTCGTATAGCGCTTCACGTGTTCCACCGACACGTAGTTCTCGCGAAGCGCGAGTTCCACGTCCGACACCTTGACATCGTATTGAAAATCGAGCCACTGTTTGTCGGTGCGGGCGCCGCGTGTGTACCAGTACGGCTCGATGCGCAACGTCTCGTCGAGGCCGGTATCGACGACAGGCGCACCGGTCGACAGGTCGTGGGCGCCGCCGGACGGCTCTGCCATTTCCCGGCCGGCGCGCGCTCCGTCGGCGAGGCAGCCGGCCAGTGTGAACTTCCCGTTTGCTGCGCCGACGACGCGCACCTGCTGCTCACAACCGTCCGGCACGAGGCACAGATTCGCTTCGTCGTAGCGCAGCTTGCCGCCGGCCTGGCTGAAAAGATGCACGGTCGGGGTCCAGCCACCCGACATCGCGAGCAGATCGCAGGGAAGGGTGACGATGGCGGCGCCCAGCTGCCCGCCACCGAGGTGTCGTGCGAGTCGTACAGCTGTGATCTTGCGACGCCCTTGAGTGGCGACGATGCCATGTGCCGGATAGTGAGTGATGCCTCGCTCGTGAAGACACTGCTGCAGCTTCTCGTCGACGTTCGCCCGCGTATCGACGACCGAAAGTTCGCGCACGCCGGCTTCGTGCAGATCAAGCGCGGTGCGATATGCGTCGTCATGGTTCGTCAGGATCACCACGCGCTGACCGCACACAACGCCGAAGCGGTTCACATAGGCACGTACCGCCGCCGCGAGCATCACGCCGGGGCGGTCATTGTTCGGAAAGATGAGTGGCCGTTCAAGGGCGCCTGTGGCGAGAATGACCGCTGAGGCGCGGATCCGCCACAGGCGCTCACGCAGCGTGCCAGTGCGATCTTGCGCCCACACGGGAGCGGCGATGCGCTCTGCGGCAGCCAGAAAATTGTTTTCGTAATAGCCGCTGACCGTGGTGCGAGTCAACAGTTGTACGTTCGGTAGTGCCCGCAGTTGCTCCACGACCCGTTCAACCCAACGGCCTGCCGATTCACCGTTGATCCGCATTTGCTCGTGCAGGAGCGCGCCGCCGAGTGCATCACGATCGTCGACTAGCACCACGCGTACGCCGCGCTGCCCGGCCGCGAGCGCAGCCGAAAGGCCAGCCGGGCCGCCGCCGCAGATCAGCACATCGCAGTGGAGATTGCGCTTCTGATAGGTTTGCGCATCGCGGGAGGTCGGGGCTTTGCCGAGCCCCGCGATTCTGCGTACCACACGCTCATACATATGCCAGTTCGGCCAGATCATCGACTTGTAATAGAACGAAGCCGGCAAGACCCGTTGAAACAAATCGAGCAAGCCGAGCAGATCCCAGCGAACTGAAGGCCACGCGTTCTGGCTGGTGGCCCGCAGGCCGTCATAGAGCGTGACGAGGGTGGCACGCGCGTTAGGTTCGTCCAACCCGCCCGCTTCGAGTTGCACCAGTGCGTTGCATTCCTCGACGCCTGCGCTGAAGACGCCGCGCGGCCGGTGCAGTTTGAAACTGCGACCGATAACGTCGATTCCGTTAGCCAGTAACGCGGAAGCCAGGGTGTCGCCTTCAAGGCCAACGTAGTGACGTCCGTCGAACGTAAATCCCAGTGGCTTGCGCGCGACTCCCGCGGGCGCATCGTACGGCGCAATGCGCTTACGCTGCTTCATGAATGCCTCCCTGCAAAGTCCTATCCTGGACGCTTGCGCGCGCTATCGGCAGGACGCGCGTGATCGTGTGGCTCGCCGTATCGCGCTCCACACCGAACCAGCGGCGGCAGCCGAACGTATGTCGCCAACGTTCGAGCGCCGGGCCACGCACGTTGTCGCGCGTGAACAGATAGTCGGCCCAGTCTTCATCACTCAATTGCTGCGGATCAGCAGGACGCGTGCGATCAAACGGACCGCTAAAGGTGAACTCTTCCTCGTCGCGGGTAGTGCCGCAGTAGGGACACGGAATGCGTAACATGCGATTCTCCCTTCAATGGTCGACGCCAGCTGCGGCCGCTTCGTTGATGAAGCGGCCGCTGGCAAAGCGATCGAGTCCGAATGGTGCGATCAGGTGGTGAGGGTGATCGTTCGCGATGGTGTAAGCGAAGGTGTCGCCACCGGCCGGAATGGCCTTGAAGCCGCCGGTGCCCCAGCCCGTGCTGATGTAGAGGCCGCTTACCGGTGTCTTGCCGACGATGGGACTCGAATCAGGAGAAATGTCGACAATGCCGGCCCACTGGCGCATCAGCTTGAGGCGGCTGAAAGAGGGAAAAAGGTTCAGCACCGCGCTCAGCGTATCCTCCAGGGCGGGGAGATTGCCGCGCTGGCCATACGAGGGGTAGCCGTCGGCGCGCCCGCCGATCAGGATTTCGCCGCGATCCGACTGGCTCACATATGTGTGAACGACCGGCGACACCACCAGTCCGCCCAGTGCTGGCTTGACCGGCTCACTGACCATGGCCTGCAGCACGCCGCTGGTAATCGGCAGCGTAATGCCGGCCATTCTCGCGAGCAGCGAAGAATGACCGGCTACTGCGATGGCCACTTTGTCCGCCGTGATCACACCACTTTTCGTCTCGACGCCGCGCACCCGGTTGCCGGAACGGACGATCCCCGTCACCTCGCAGTTCTGCACGATGTCCACGCCGAGCGCGTCGGCCGCACGCGCATAACCCCACGCGACAGCATCATGGCGCGCTACGCCGGCTCGGCGCTGTACGAATCCGCCGAGAATCGGGAAGCGGGCGCCGGCGCTGGTGTCGAGCAAGGGCATGAAGTCCTTGACCTGGTCGATATCCATCATCTGCGCGTCGATGCCCTGCAACTGGATCGAATTCGACCAGCGCTCCAGCATGTCCATCTGATGAGGACTGTGAGCAAGCGTCAGCGCGCCACGCTGGCTTAGCATCACGTTGTAGTTCAGTTCACGGCTCAGGCCTTCGTAGAGGCGCAGTGAATGCTCGAAAAAATTGGTGCTTTCGGGATAAAAGTAGTTCGAGCGGATCGCCGTGGTGTTGCGCCCCGTATTGCCGCCGCCGAGCCAGCCCTTTTCGAGGATGGCGACATTCGTAATGCCATGCTTTTTGGCGAGGTAATAGGCCGTGGCAAGACCTTGGCCGCCGCCACCGATGATCACCACATCGTAGTGCGCCTTGGGCGGCCGGGTGTGCCACGCCGGTGCCCATTTGCGATGCCCTGACAGTGCATGTTTGGCGATAGCCCAGAATGAATATTTTTCCACGCAATACCTCAGGAGCGTGACGCCGGACGGCGTCGCTTACAGAATCACAGTACGATTGCCGTTCAGAAAGATGCGGCCTTCGCTGAACAGACGCACCGCGCTGGCGAGCGCCACCGCCTCCGTGTCCTGGCCAACGAGCACCATGTTTTCTGCCGTATAGGCGTGGTCGATCGGCTTGACTTCCTGCGCGATAATGGGGCCTTCGTCGAGGTCTTCAGTCACATAGTGTGCCGTTGCGCCGATTACCTTGACGCCGCGTTCGTGCGCCTGGTGATACGGCCGCGCCCCCTTGAAGCCTGGCAGGAACGAGTGATGGATATTGATTGCGCGGCCGGCGAGGCGGCGGCTCATGCCGTCGGACAGGATCTGCATGTAGCGGGCGAGTACCAGCAACTCCGCATGCTTTTCGTCGAAAAGTTCGAGAATTTTCGCTTCCTGCTCCGCCTTGGTCGCCGGCGTGACCGGAAGATGATGGAAGGGGATGCCATACCATTGCACAAGGCCACGACAATCGTCGTGGTTCGAGACCACTCCGACAATGTCAACCTTGAGTGCGCCAGCCCGCCACTTTGTGAGTAGCAGGTTCAGGCAATGATCGTATCGTGACACGGCGATGAGCACTTTCGGCCGGTAATCCGCACGCCGGATTGCGAAGCTCATGTCCAAGTCCGACGCGAGTTCGGTCAATGCATCATTCAAATGATCGATCGAGGATTTCAGCAACTGGTCGTTGAACACCATCCGGGCGAAGAAAGTCCCGGTTTGCGGGTCACCGTAATGGAATGACTCGGTGACGAAGGCGCCTTGCTCGAAAAGCAAACCCGAGACCTTCGAGAGGATGCCGAGCCGGTCCGGGCATCGGAAGGTAAACAGGTACTGCACGGAAGAGGAGTCGTTTGCATTGGTCATGTTTGCGGTCCTGCCTGGTCCCATGCACATGGGCTGCGATGATTAATGAGCCGCATTGATTCGGAGGGAGCGGCGCTTCCTGGCAGTGACAGGGACGTGCTGGACAACCAGCGCGGTGCAAGACCGGTAACAACTAACAATAAAAAGTTATTGTTAGTTGGCGAGCGGAAGCGACCGGCGCCGTCTTGCTGCGGACGGCATCGGTCGACTCCTCGCAGCCACACCGCAATGTCTCTGACTCTGCGTATGGCGGCAGTATAGGCGTCGTGTTCCGAATAAAACAATAAAAATTTAATGTTACTTGTTTGTGAATTGTGTCGGCACCTTTCCTGGTGTGAGGTTTGGCGCGGTGTTACATGGTCTTGATGACAAGGTAGAATGGGCGGATCGCAATCCGAGTCCAGGAAACACAGCGTGCCAACACTTGCATCCCGACCGGCGTCTTCGCGTAGAACGCAGGAAGAGCGTAGTCATGCCACGCAAAGCCGGATCATCCGGTCAGCGCTCCGGTTGCTGGAAAAGAAGGGGATTCAGGGCGCCAATCTGCAGGACATTGCTCGCGGAGCCCGGGTGACACTCGGGGCGTTGCAGCATCATTTCGGCAGCCGGCAGGCATTGATGGAGCGTCTGATCGATGAGGTAATGGCGCCCCTTTCCGACGACAGCAGCGTGTGGCCGTCGCCGGCGCTTCCTCTGGAAGAGCGGGCAAAGGCATTCGTACACGCGGCGTGGCATTCCATGTACGGCGCTCCCAGCTACGTCGCTGCGTGGAGCCTGTTCTTTGGCTGCAAAGCTTCGCCGGAACTGTTTGCCCGCATCGGGGCCGGCCGTGCACGCAACGACCCGGTATTTTTCGACCGTTTCGTCGAGCATTTCCCCGAAATCGTGGCTTCCTGTCCGGATCCGCGCCATTGTGCCGGCCTCGTATTCGCGAGCTTGCGCGGAATGGGCGTGCTGAACGTATTTACGGTGTCGACTGAAGAAATCGACGGTCAACTGCAAATGCTGAGCTGGATGATTATTCAGGCCGGCACGCCTGCGAAATCTGGGTGCGCGACTGCCCCGAAGCCCGCGCGCAAGTCGCGAAAGCCCGCCGCCTGAAGCCGCAGGTCAGCGGCGCCGATACTTTTGCCAGTCAAAGTGACGGGCTAGCCGTCGGGGCGTGGCATGCAAAAACTGATGCAAGGCATTCGCTTTTTTCGATTGCCCCATTTGTTTTGGCTAACTCTAATTCGCTTGCGGGCTGAGCGGACGTCATATCCGACCGCAGGCCGGTTAGGTCATCGCGACGTCTAACAACCGGCGAACAATATCCGCTTGATGGGGGAGGGGCGGGTTAGTCCTGGAATCCGGAATTGACTCGAATCACCCTTGTCAGGCTGGTTATTCCGCAGGGACATGACTGAAGAATCCGGATGCCTGACGCAATGGATTGTCGTAGCAAAAGCCCTGGTCTTGATTTAATAATAAGGATTACATATGAGTAAGAAAATCGCTTTGGCTTGCGCTCTTGTCTTCTGTGGGGTGGCCCATGCGCAATCATCGGTGACGCTCTACGGTTTGATCGATGCGGGCATTACCTACACCAACAACCTGACCGGTTCCGCAGGAAACGGCAGCGCGCTGCAGTTTATCTCCGGCTCATCGCAAGGAGACCGCTGGGGACTGAAAGGAGCCGAGGATCTCGGCGGGGGAACCAGGCTGGACTTTGTGCTCGAAAATGGATTCGTGCTCGCCAACGGCAAGCTCGGGCAAGGTGGCCGCATGTTTGGGCTTCAGTCATACGTCGGCTTGTCAGGACCGTGGGGCGCGTTGACCATGGGACGCCAGTACGACCTGATCGGCTGGATTTTCCCGGCCTATGCCGTGGCATCGAATACGCCTGCCGGATTGCTCGCGTGGAGCCTGCCAACCAACGCGGCGGGCGGATACACGCTCGACAACCGCGTGTGGGGCGACGAAGTCGACAATTCGGTCAAGTACATGTCGCCGAATTTTGGTGGATTTTCATTTGGCGCGATGTACGGCTTTGGCAATATCGCTGGCTCGTTAGGGACCAACAGCAGCACCAATTTCTCTGTCAGCTACGATCATGGGCCGTTCAGCGCAACACTGGCATACATGGCGATTCACAATGTTACGACCTCGGCAAATTCGGTGGAATACGCTGCGGGCGCCGCGTATATGATCGGCAAAGTTCGAATATTCGGGCTCGTCACCGACGTTCAACTTTCCGGCGGAGCAAAGCAGCGAGCGACAACGTTCGAAGGAGGCGCGGCCTATACGCTGCGACCCGATCTCTCTCTCGCTGCCGGCTATCAGTTCCAGAAACGTAACAACGACGTGGGAAGCGCGAATCAATTGACGTTGAGCGCGGACTATTTTCTTTCAAAACGGACGGACGTCTATCTCATTGGCGCGCTTGGCCACGATTACGGCTATGGTGCTCAGGTTCAGGCCGGCTATGGGTCAGTATCGAGCACGTCGACTCAGGTTGCGGCGCGCATAGGTCTGCGCCACAAGTTCTAAGGAAGGTCTTATGGGGGCGCCTCCCTGATTGCAAGTGCGCGCGGGATTACACCGAACACCCCCTGATACGGGACGCAACAGGCAACGATAGCGACAGGTTAGACTGGTACCAGGCGGACTCGAACATCCACTCGAACACCCATCAGGCGCTACGGTCTCTGTATTCGCCGCATCCCGAATGGAGTCCTGCTGCGCGGTTATTATCCGGGCCCGGGCGCAGCAACGACATCGCCCAACGAGGCTGATGGCATGGACTCCCGCCGATACACATCGTATATATTTCGTCCCGGCAACTCAGGAGGCGCATTACGAACCAGCACAAGCCCCTTCAAACCCTCTTGCCAAAATGCGCAAGTCCTTATAGATAGGTGTCTGGCACGATCCAGACCGCAGCTAACCGAACGAAAGCCCGGGTGCGGTTCGAATCCGCAAGGAGGATGGTAACGGTTGGGGTGCCATTGCGAGGTGCGGTAGCGATGGACGGACGCAGTAGTTGACGCCGTACAATCCGGCAACATTTCACTCTCAAAGCGACATCTGCTGCGCGCTGCGCTGTATCGCAAACAGCTAGCAGCGAGAGATCTGTAGCCTGGCGCGAATTCACCGGACTTGCCCAGAATTCGTCTACGCTGTTTCAGAGCGATCAACAGTTATGCTAATGATCTGTCAGAATCCGGCAAGTTGACAACGCCGTTCAGATTAGTGAGCAGTCGCGCGGCCGTACGGATTCGCGGAACGGCAGAAAGTTTGGCGGGGAGGGACGAAATGGCATTCGAAGGAGTAATGGCAGGGATAGGCGGGTCGGCACTTTGCGCCTTACGGGTAGGTGCCATAACAGCGGCCGTGGTGACTTTCAGCGCGGGGCTACGGGTCGCGCGCGTCGCCCCCACAGAACAAGTGAGGCGAGTGCAAGGAAGATCAGGTTAACCGGAGCCACGGCGAGCTCGCCTCTCCACGCATGAAACACTAGCGCGCAAATTTGAAGTGCAACGCAGCCGAGCGCCGCCAGTACGGTAAGCCCCGGCCGGATCCGTAACAGAGCAGGCAGGAATATGCCGACGCCACCGGCGATGTCGACGACGCCGAGCGCTCGTACGACGATTTCGGGCAACTGTCCGGTCCAGGGCCACATAGCAGCAAGTTCGGGAATCGGTTCTGACAACTTGATCCATCCGATCACTACGAAACCTGCAAAGATGACGGCTTGCGCCATCCAAAGGCCTACATTCAGGAAGCTGCCGGAACGAGACGGTGCAGCGGTTGAGGAGGGCGGCATCGTCGATGATCTGTTTCAATAGGGTTAGAAACACGAATGGAAGATTGCGTAGAGCATAGCTCACGCGCCCGATCGGACTTCCCTTCTAAACAATAGCGGATACTGTCGTATCGTTATGTCGAGGAGATTGAGTCTCATGAAGCAACGGCCCGTCTCTTAGGGAAAACTGCTCGCACGTAAGGGCGGCGATCCTGGATGCTGTGCACGAGGCGTTTCTGGAGCTGGGCTATGAAGGCGCGAGCACGGAGGGTATTGCAGCTGCCGCGGGAGCGTCCATCATGACGCTGTACCGGCATGCCCGCAGAAATGGAGGACCCTTTCGATGAACGAGTCAATAAATAAACGCCAAGCGCTTTGTGTTCGGAGTCTTCAGGTGACGATGAAAACTGACCGCCGCCAAACGTTAGAAGAAGGGAGGCAGACGAGGAAGACCCGGCCGACTGCCGCCGGGCGCCGAAATTCAACCGAGCGAGACCCGGTTTGCCTGTGCTGCGTGAACGGATTCCCTGGGTCCACGCTTCGCAAGCGTCAGGACCAGGATTGCGAACGCCGCTCCCGCGCATACGACTGCCATCCACGCGACCGTCTGAATCAGCCCACCCGAGAACCTGCCGATCGTCTCGACGACTAGCGGGCTCAGGAAATTACCCAGGAAGAATGAACCCATATAGCCGCCGGTCGCGCGGCCGCTTTGCTCGAACGGCACACGCGCGAGGGTCCACGTGCCAAGAAGCGGAAGTGCCATCCCGCCGCCTGCTGCGGCGATAAAAGCGCCCGCAATCGTCGCGTTGACGCCTGCGGACGACGCGATGATAAAAAAGCCTGACGCGAGCAGTGCGAAGGCGGCTACCAGAAGCCGGTTGATCGGCCATCGCGCGAGCCGGTGAAAAACGAACGAACCCACGGGAATGCCGGCGTTGGCGATCGCACCGCCAAAACCGAGCACGGCCGGTGCTGTGACCCCGCGTGCGCTTAACAGAAAGCTGATCTGCACGGGCACCACGAAGAACATCACCGACGCGAACAGAATCAACACGCACAGAGGGCCGATTGCGCGCCACGGAAAAGGCATCTTCCGCAACGGTTCCGGCGCCACGTCGGTTTCCTCGGGCTCCCAGATCAGCGCAGCGATAAACGGCAGAAAAAAGATCGCACATCCGTAGACGAGGAACGGCGCGCGCCAGCCCGCCGCCAGGCTGCCGAGTCCGCCGCCCACCGAAAACATCAGCGCGGCCACCACGGACGACGAAGCGTGTTGCATCGTCAGCCACTTCTGTCGCTGCACACCAGCGAAATAGTTTGCTACCAGCGCAGTGGCGACCGTGACGATCGCGGCCTCGGCAAGCCCGATCACCGCACGCGAAACGACGATTGCGTAGAGATTCTTGAGCCAGAACGGCAGCACGCCCGCAACCGCATAGATCGCGACCGCGGTCATATAAAGACGTTTGCGCCCGAACGCGTCGACCAGCGATCCCACGAGCGGGCTGAACAGCGCGATCATCAACGCGGGAATCACCAGCACGATCAACGTCAGCACATCGGCGTTCGGAATGCCGGCGAAGTCGTGGCGCATCTGCGGAAGGACGGGGGCGATCAGTACGGCACCGGTCGATGCCAGCCAGCAGCTCGCCATCAGCAGCCAACCATGCCGGTTGCCGGCGACACGCGCGGACCGGGCTCCAGGGGAAATCTGAATCATGTCGTCTCCAATGTGTTTTAGTATTCGTGCGCGTGACGCGGCGCGTCGGCGCAATGCGTGCTCGCCTGCACGAGCCATCAACAGACCTCGATCGCCTCCTGCTGGCTCACCGCCGCTTGCATCGCGGCGAGCCAGCCCGATCGATACCCGGCACCGCTAGAAGGCGACCTGGTCGCCGCCCTTCAGATCGAGCATGCGTCGCGCTTCGTCGGGCGAGGCGATCTCGATGCCAAGCTCGCCGAGAATCCGGCGAATCTTGCGGACCTGATCCGCGTTGCTTTGCGCAAGCTCGCCGCGGTTGATGTACAGGCTGTCTTCCAACCCGACGCGCACATTGCCGCCCATCAGGCTCGCCATCGTCGCAACCGGCATCTGATGCTTGCCAGCCGCCAGCACCGACCAGTGATAATCGTTGCCGAACAGCCGGTCGGCTGTACGCTTCTGATGCAGCAGATCTTCCGCATGCGCGCCCATTGCGCCGCGCAGGCCGAACACGGTCTGCACAAAAAGCGGCGGCTTCACAAGCCCCTTTTCGAGAAAGTGCTGCAGCGTGTACAGATGGCTGACGTCGTAGCACTCAAACTCGAAGCGCGTGCCGCCGGCCTTACCTACGTGCTCCAGAATCCATTCGATGTCGTCGTAGGTATTCCTGAATATGAGCCCGCGCGTGCCCTTGAGAAAGGGCACTTCCCAGTCGTGGCGCCATTCGCGTTCGCGCTCCGCCATCTCCGATAGCACCAGATTCAGCGAGCCCATGTTCAGCGAGCACATCTCGGGCTTTAGCGCGCGGCCGGCGGCCGTGCGTTCCTCGATAGGCATATTGGGGCCACCGCCGCCCGTGGAAATATTGACGATCGCGTTGGTCGCCGACTTGATGGTCGACACGAAGCGCCTGAAGATCTCGGGGTCTCCGGAAGGGCGGCCATCGTCCGGATTGCGCGCGTGCAGATGAATGATTGAGGCACCGGCCTCGGCGGCCGCGATCGATTCCGCCGCGATCTGTTCTGGCGTGACCGGCAGAAACGGCGACATCGAGGGCGTGTGCGCGCCACCCGTCACCGCGCAGGTGATGATCGCCTTGCTCACAGCGGTTCTCCTTCAACGAGGTCGAGCAGCACGAAGGCCATCCGGCACGGCTTGCCCGAGCGGTTTGCCCAGCTATGGTTGGTCGCGCGCTGGATCAGCACGTCGCCGGCGCGCATCAGCGTTTCGCCTTCGTCGAGCAGCGCCCAGATTTCGCCGTCGAGCATGATCGCGTAATCGAGCGATTCGGTTTTGTGAAACCAGAAATGCCGCGCGCCGGACCTGTCGCGCACGCCGCTGTCGTCGAGGAATTGCTTCAGTTGCGCTTCGTCGTAATTCTCGTCGGGCGGGAAATCGACGATGCGCAGCAGCGAGCCGCCTTTCGAATGGAAACCAAACGCATGGCCCGGCGGCGCCGGTTCGTCGCCGGGCGCGCGCGCCTCGCCGGTCGCCCAGACGACTTGTGCAAGGGGCAGTCCAGGACGATTGGTCCTGTTCAATGTGGGTCCGTCTGAAACGACGCAGGATCTGCCTTGCGCATTGGTGCCCGTGACGATTCGGCGGACCGGGCGACAGTCGTCGGCGGCGAGTTGCTGCGGGTCGCGATGAGTTACCAGAGTCTCCATTTCCTTTCCATTAACGAGTCGAATCGTATCGTATCGTTAATTAGGTGGAATGGACTGTCAATAGGGAAAAGACTTAGTCATGGTCCGGGAATATAACCCGAGATCGCCTTGACAAATGTGAACGGTCCGTTTTGTAATGTAGGCATTCAAACGACAACGGTCTAGATTCATGGAGACAGAAAAGATTCGCGTGATGTGGTTCGTGCCGCCGTTGCTAGCCATCGTCGCGCGTCAGGAGGAACAGGCAATGACAGTTGAGGCCGCGCGCAACCGTTCGTCTGACGAGCAGTTCGACGCGCTCGTGGCCGGCGATGTGGACGCGGTCGTAACGTCGATGGACAACGTGATCGGCTGGAATGGCCGCGAGGGGCCGCGCGACTTTCGCGTGGTCGCGCAGATCGAGCGAACCACGCCGCTGACGCTGGTCGCGCGGCCGCAATGGCGCAAGTTGAGCGACCTGCGCGGCACCAACCTGCTGGTCGATGCGACCGGGAACGGTTTCGTGGTTGCGCTGAGAGCGATGCTGCGCGAGGCGGGCATTGAAACGGGCATCGCGGGCATCGAACCCGGCGCGGTCCGCTTGACGCCTGCGGGCGGCGTCAAGGAGCGTTTCGATGCGCTCATGGCCGGGCAGGGCGACGCGACCTTGTTAGGGCCGCCATTCGATTCGATGGCGGCGGCATCGGGCTTGACGCGTATCGCGAGCGTGCAGGACAGCTATCCCGACTTTCCCGGCCAGGGCGTCGTGGTACGAACCGGCAGCAAGGCGAACCCGAAGGTCGCGACATGGCTGCGAACGCTGGAGCAAGCTCGCCGTCGCGTCGGCGAGAACGCTGAACTTGCAAGGCAGGCTGTGCTCGCCGCCGGCTTACCCGCAGCGGCGGCCGAGGCAATGATTGCGCTCAATCCCGACTCGCTGCACCCGAGCCGCGTGGGCGTCGCGCTACTCGTCGCCCATCGGCGGGCACTCGGTCTGGTTGGCGCGGACAATGACTATTCCACCATCGTCGACGATTCGATGATTGGCAAATGCACCGGAGAAGCAAGGTGAAGCGATATGCGCTCGGAACATTTTCGGCGGGCGACGGTGCCCGCTTTGTCGGTCTTGTCATGAATGATCGCGTGGCTTCGCTCGGCGGACTGGCGGCGGCTCATCGCGAGTCTGAACTGTTGCAGGCGACCACCGTGCTGGCGCTGCTGGAGAACTGGTCGACGAATGAGCCGGCCCTGGCCCGTCTCGCAGACAAGGTTGCGGAAAACGACGGTCAATGGCATGCGCTTGCCGAACTGCACACGCATCCGGCCATCGATCTGCCGCGCCAGATTTTTTGCACCGGCGCGAATTATCGCAAGCACGTCGTCGATCTCACCGTCGATGCGAAGGTGGGCCCTGAAGGACTCGACGAGGCCGCACTGCGGCGCTGGGCCGAAGCGATGATGGACGAGCGGCTCGCGAGCGGCGAGCCCTATGCATTTACCAAACCGGTTTCCGCTGTCTCCGGCGCCTTCGATCCGCTAGTACTGCCGGGCACCACAAACAAGCCGGATTGGGAGCTGGAGCTGGCCGTTGTAATCGGCCGCGGCGGCTACCAGATTCCACGCGAACGGGCGCTCGACCATGTAGCGGGTTATGCGATTGTCAACGACATCTCGGCGCGCGATCTGATTCCTCGCACCGACTACAAGATGCTTGGCACCGACTGGTTGCGCTCAAAGGGGCAGCCTGGTTTTCTGCCGCTTGGGCCGTACCTGGTGCCGAAGGCGTTCGTGCCGGATCCCCATCGCCTGAAGATGCGGCTGACGGTCTCGGGGCAGGTCATGCAGGACGAGACGACCGCCGACATGCTGTTCGGCATCGAACGGCAAATCGAATACATTTCGCGCTATTCGCGCCTGTTGCCTGGCGACGTGATCTGTACCGGCTCGCCGGCCGGCAACGGCACGCACTACAACCGCTTTCTGTGCGACGGTGACGTAATGGAAGCCGAAATCGAAGGATTGGGCCGTCAACGGCAAATCTGCATCGCACAACAACGTGGCTGAGCTATGGCTGAAATAAGCGCAACGACGGTTGCTCGCGACAATCCCGATCGCGCGTTTCTGAACGATCTTCTGTCGATACAAGCGCGCAATGTCGCGCTCCACATGAATCCTGCATTGACCTCGCTTGGTGCGACCTTGTTGATGGGCAACGCGGATTCGCTGTCGATCGGCTTCACGGCGCCCGAGAATTCGCTGCAAGGCAATGGCGTGGTATCCGGCGGCACGCTGGCCTCGATGCTCGACTTCGCGATGGCTCTCGCACTGCTTTCGAAGCTGCCGCAGGGGCGCACGTGTGCGACCATCAGTCTGAACGTCAACATGATCGAGCCGGGCCACATCGGGCAGTTTATCGCCGATGCGCGGGTCAAGCGGCTCGGCGGCCGCGTGTCGTTTGTCGAAGCCGACCTTTACGACGCGACCCGCGCCCGGCGTGTTGCCAGCGCCACTGCGCCGTTCGCGGTGTTCGACGTGCGCAGCTGAGCGCGAGCGTTGGCGTTGCCAGGCAGCCAACTTACTGTTCGAGAAGCGAGATGCCATCGGGTACGAATCGGGCAATGATCCGCCGCGCGCAATGGCCGCTCTTTGCGTGCTGCTGTCTGTGCTGCTTCGCGAGCATGGCGTCGATGCGTCTGTGCGATTCGATGCTGGCCATTCTCGCCGCGCACTTCGCGATGCCTGTCGCACGCGCGCCGCAAACCATCTCGCTGTTCGCGCTCGCCTATGGCGCGTTTCAACTTTGTTCCGGACCACTCGGCGATTGGCTCGGCAAGACGCGTGTGATCGCGCTCGCGGCCTTTGCTTGCGCGCTCGGCAACGTCGCTGCTGCCCTGGCGAACAACCTCGATCAACTGCTTGCAGCGAGGTTTTTTTCCGGCGCTGCAGCGGCTGGCATCGTGCCGCTCACGATGGCATGGATAGGCGATAACGCGGCCGATGAGCAGCGTCAGGAGGCGCTTGCGCGCCTGCTCGGCGCAACGGTGCTCGGCATGATCGCAGGGCAATGGGGTGGCGCGGCGCTGGCCGCGTCCCTGGGATGGCGAGCTTCGTTCCTCTCGATTGCCGCTGCGTTTGCGCTCGGCGCGCTGATGACGGCAAGCGCCTCGCCGCGCACTGCACGAAAGGCGGCGCTCCGGCAACTCACATTCGTCCGTCAAACAAGCGATATTCTGCGCACAAGGTGGGTTCGGCTCGTGTTGCTTGCGACGTTCGTCGAAGGAAGTTTCGCCTACTGTGCATGGGCGTTCATGCCGACGTATCTGAATTCGGCGTTTGGTTTGCCCTTGTCGCGGGCCGGCCTGATTGCGTCCAGTTACGGTGTGGGAGGGCTGCTTTTCAGTCTGAGTGCAAAGCGGGTAATACGGCGTTTCAAGGATGCACACCTTGCGCGCGCGGGCGGGCTGCTGTTCGCCGTGTCGCTGCTCGCGCTCACGGCCTCGCCGCGCTGGTGGTGCTGCGCGCCGGCCTGTGCGCTCGCGGGCTCGGGCTTTTACGCTCTTCACAACGTCTTGCAGAACCACGCCGCACAAATGGCGCCGCAGGCGAGCGGCACGGCCGTTTCGCTGTTTTCGTGTGTGCTGTTTCTGGGGCAATCATTCGGGATTTCGACCGGCGCCTGGTGGCTAGGTCACGCTTCAGTGCGCTACCTGTTCGTCGGCTGCGGGATCGGGGTGCTCGCGTTTGCCGTTGCCTTTGCGCGCGTTCTGGAGCGAGGATAGGCGCCGGGTGATTCAAATGCAACGCCCGACAAGCCAGCCATTTCCCGCCGCCCTCAATGCTAGAATTTGAAGTACGCGTTTAGCCACAGCGCATTGCCGTAAGCCGCATTGCGCGCATAGATATGACGTTGCCAGTGCAGCATCGCCCCCCACTTTTGCGTTCCATAGCCTACCTGCGGCCCGAAGGTCAGCTCGTTGGTGCGATGTCCGTCGCCGAATGCGGATTGCCCGTTGATCTTGTCGTCATTGAGCTGCGTATTCAGGTATCCGCCGAGGCCGACAAGCCAGGTCTGGTTGATGTGATAGTTGACACCGTAGTCGGCAGTGAGCTGAACGCCCGATTGATAGTTCGTCGCCGAATTTACGCTACTGTAGTTCAGGTTGATCTTGGAACTTAGTTCTAGCTGCCGCACCGGCATCCAGGTGAACGCGTATGCAAGATACAGGCTCGTGACGTTGGTGCCGGGATTGAACAGCCGGGTCTTGTCATAGGAGCCAGTCGGCGCGACTACGTCGACCTCAAAGGTCTGGAAATACTGCGGCGATTGCCAGCCGAGCAGTACACCAAAGAGCGGGTCGCCGAAGCCGCGGCCGCCACCGGAAATCCCGAACGACGGGAAGTGGAGCGTACCGTCGACGTAGGGAAGGGCGGCCTGCACGGCAATGTTGGCACCGAAAATCGGCGGCGTATCGAACACGTGCACCGCTCGCAGCGCATGAGCCTGCACGCCGCCGTTGGCGCCCGGCGGGCTGGTATTGCCGCCGCCGTCGCGCAGCGACGTGATGTCCTCGAAGCGGTTGTAGCTGTAGAGATAATTTCCGGGGCCGCCGAGTACGCCGCTCATGACGGTCATGATCCCGGACGGATAGCTGCTGGTACCGTTTTCGAGCGCGATAGCAGAGTTCTGTGCAAGACCCGCCGCGGCGCAGATGGCGCCGTAAATCGTGTATCGCTTCATTGCAATGTCTCCTGTAGTTATAAGATTTGTAGTTAGTTATACGAAGTTATAAGTCGAAGCCGATTGCCTCCTGTTGCGCAATCAGCTATGTTCCGTCAGAAGGCCACGGCGCATGGCCGCAATTCTGGTCAAAGCGGCACGGGACATAGCGCGCTGAGATGACTGTCTGCTTCGAGTCTCAAGGGCACCGCTTGCAGGTGTTGACCTGTGCACGGTCCGGCGATACACAGGCCGTCATCAAGTGTGAATATCGCCCCGTGGCCGTGACAAACAATGTGGTTCGCGCCCTGGTCGAGATAGCCGTGCTTTCGCCACGGCAGCGAAGCGCCGGGCCAATGCGGGCACGAATTCAAATATGCCCGCAGCAGCCCGTCGCGGCGCACGACAAAGAGATCGTCCACGCCGCGTCGGTTTAAATCGAATCCTTGTGCGCCCGTCGAAGGAAGCGCGTCCAATTCGCACAGGCGCACCCAGTGCAGCTGGAACAGCGAACCCCATTCGGACATGGCGGATGACGCTCAGGATTGCGCCGTAGGCGGACCTCCCGGTGCCCACGTCTCGCGCCACTGGAACAGGAACTCCTGCGAGTTCTCGGGGATGGCCGGCGCGACGCGCGGCACCCACGAATCGTCGAGTTGATCCATGTCCGCGTCGTATTCGATGTGGCAACCCAGGGGACTGTTGAAATACCAGAACCAGTTCGAACCGAACCGGTGACGTCCCGGCCCCCAGAACGATTCGTAGCCCTTCGCGGCGAATGCGTAGCCGGCGCGCAGCACTTCTGACGGACCGCCCATGTGGAAGGTGAAGTGATCGCACCCCTGCATCACCGGCGGGGTTCGGATCAGGAACAGGGTGTGGTGATCGAGCGTGCCTTGTGGAGTGAGGAATGGACCCATTCCGTCGAACCGGTCATTGACGCGAAACCCGAGCCGGTTCACATAGAACGCCTCGGCCTTGTCGGTGTCGGGCACGAAATAGACGACGTGCGAAAGCGTCCTGGGAAGCGGCGGCGGTTCGTCGAAGCGGGCCGATGCGCCGAGCACGTTGACGCCGCGCCGCGCGTCGCCGGGCGCATTGATCTGCTCGGCCGGAAGCGCCGGCGCACGACGCACGGCTATCTGAAACCCAAGCACGAATCCGCTGTCGTCGGTCGCTTCAATCGAACCGTCCGGCAGGAATTTGACCTCGCGATCCTTGCCCAGCTCCTGCGCGATTTCGTCGAGTGCGGCTCGATCTTCCACGCCGTAAATTGTCTTGCGCAGTTGATTGGCCGTCGGTAGCGGCCACTTCGGAAGCGCCGGGTCGTCCCTGTGGCGAATCACGACGCCGGTGCCGTCGAGCGCCTCGAATGCGCCGTCGCCCTTCGGCGCGAGTCCGTAGTCGGTGAGAAAGATTGCGCAGCGCTCGACGTCGTCGACGCCGAAAACCAGTGTGTCAGGTCCAAGGATTCTCACTGTAATCGTCCTGTTGATGAGAGAAGATCGATCTGATTAATACGATACGGTCCGGATCATAATATTCCCGTTGTTCTCTGTCGCGCAATACCAGTTGGGGTTTCCACCGTCCATTTCGACATGAGGACAAACCCTCGCTTACGATACGACGCGTATCGTATATATTGTGGATCAATTGCTAACGCGATGCCGCAGTCGTACCGGTGATGCCGGCGCGACCTGCGCAACTCACAAACTGGAGCCGAACAATGAAGCTGGGTCGAATCGCTGTGGATGGGCCGGACGGAGAGGTTGCGCGTCTCGTACTCGTATTGCCTGAAGAGGGGCGCGTCATCGATCTGAAACGCGCGTCGATCCTCGCATTGGAGAAGCAGGGCGCGACTGCAGAGTCGGCGCGCCGGTTATCGGACGCGCTGTTTCCCGGCAGCATGTCGGCCGCCATAGGCCTCGGCGAACGGTTTCTCGATGCGGCCCGCCGCGCGGACAACGAGCGTCCCGAAGCAGCGTCGTTGCCGATCGGCGACGTGAAATGGCTGCCGGCGAGCGATCCGTCCGTTGTCCGCGACGGCTTGACGTTCGTCGGCCATATCAAGGGTTTCCACGAAAAGATCGGCCATCAGCCGCATGAGAGCCTGTTGAAGGTGCCGGGTTATTTCAAGGGCACGCCGCATACGGTTATCGGCCATGAAGCGGAAGTGCCGTGGCCGGGCTATATCGAGCGTATGGATTACGAGCTGGAACTCGGCTACGTGATCGGCCGGCGCGGCGGCAATCTGAGCCCGGAGCAGGCGCGTCCGTTTCTGTTCGGCATCACGGTATTCAACGACTTCAGCGCGCGCGATCGCCAGTCGATTGAAATGCCGATCCAGATGGGCCCGACCAAGTGCAAGGATTTCGCTTATGGAGTTGGTCCGTGGATCACGACGATCGACGAATTTGCCGATCTCGACGCCATCGCAATGGAAGTGCGGGTCAACGGCGAGACATGGGGCAAGGGCACCAGCGCGAACAAGCTGTGGAGTGTCGACGAACTGATCGCGTGGGTCAGCCTCGGCGAAGTGCTGGAGCCGGGCGACGTGATCGGCTCGGGGACGATGGGCGGCGGCTCCGCGCTCGAACTCGATCGCAAGCTGCAGCCTGGCGACGTGGTAGAACTCGAAGTGGGCGGCATCGGCATTCTGCGCAACCGCATGGGACAGCCGCAGAAGGGATTGTGGTGGCCGAAGGAGCGCGCGCCCTTCATGTGAACTCGCCCGACGACAACAATTTCAAGGAGACACAGTCATGGCTTCACCGCATAAGGTGCTTATCGTTGGCGGCGGGATCAGCGGAATGACGCTCGCTCACGGACTCGCGCGCGACGGAGCGGACGTGAGGGTGGTCGAATGCAGCCATCGAACGGATCAGCAGGGAACCGGCATTTCGCTGCTCGGTAACGCGCTGCGCGCACTGGATCGCGTTGGCCTCGCCGATAGCTGCATGGCGGCGGGTTCGGGCTGGGACACGGTAAGCGTGCGCAACGATGCCGGCGAGATTGTCAACGAGCGGCGTCCGCCGCGCACGTTTCGCGCCGATGCCCCGGGCGCCATCGGCATCATGCGTCCGAAGCTGGCCGAGGTGCTCGAAGGGCACGCGCTCGCGAGCGGTGCGCGCATCGACTATGGCACGAGCGTGGACGATCTCGAGCAGGATGGCGATGGCGTTTCGTATCGGCTCTCGACGGGAGAAGCGGGGCGCTGCGATCTGCTGGTGATCGCTGACGGCACATACTCAAAAACGCGTTCGAAAGTATTCGGCACGCACTATCGCCCGGAATATGCGGGACAGGGTGCGTGGCGCTTTACTGTCGAGCGTCCGCCGGGTTTCGACGGGCTGGTGCTGTACAAGCATGGCGACGGCCGTATGGTCGGCGGGTTGCCGTTGTCGGACAAGCTTTGCTACTACTTCTTCCTCGAGAACGCGAAGCTTCACGCCCACATGCCGCAGGAAAAGCTCGTCGACATGTTCAGGCAACGTCTGGACGGATTCTCGGCTCCCGATCTTTGCGCGGCGCTCGAGCGTTGCGACGGCACGCGTTACATCAGCTACCGTCCCTTCGACATTCTGTTGATGCCGCAGCCGTGGCATCGCGGGCGAATCGTCCTGGCCGGCGATGCCGCACATTCGGTCACGCCGCAGTTGACCTCTGGCGGCGGCATGGCGATCGAGGATGCGGTCGTGCTCACGGAAGAACTGACCCGCTGCGCGAATATCGACGATGCGCTCGTCGCGTACGGACAGCGGCGCAGCGAGCGGGTGAAGCGCGTTTTCGATATTTCACTGGCCATCTGCGCGGCCGAGCAGGACCCGCACGGCGACGGAGCGCGTGCCGTCGAACTCCTGTTCGAAGGCTATGGCGTGCTGGCGCAGCCATTCTGAACGTCAGTCCCCGCATCGTTCCAGTCACTCTTTACTTTTGCTCATGACCATTACTTCGTTTGCTCCTGCATTCGTTTCCGGCGACGCCGCACGCGCGGTGTTCGTCTGGACCGATGCGATACGCGCATTGCAGTCGGCCTATGCGCGTCCGATTCCGCCGCGCTCGAGCCCGCCACGCACCGTGGCCGTCGCCGGCAAAACATGGCTGCGCACGCTGCCGGCGGTGCCGGTCGGCGGCCGCTACTACGGCGCGAAGATCATGGGGATGGCGATGGGCGCCGCGACGCCCGGCGTCGAGTACGTGATCGTGCTGTTCGATCAGCAAACCAGCCGCATCGCCGGGTTTGTCGACGGCAATCTGCTGACCGGATTTCGCACGGCGGCGACTTCCGCAGCCGCGCTGGACCGGCTCGCGCCTCGCGGCAGCGCGCGCCTTGCTGTGCTCGGCAGCGGTCTCGAAGCGACCATGCATACGCGCGCCATCGCGAGCGTGCGCGATCTGAACGAGGTCGTCGTGTTCAGCCCGACGCCTGAGCGGCGTGCCACTTTCGCCGCAGCCGTGACGCGCGATCTCGGCGTCCCGGCGCGCGGCGCGGCCTCGGCGCAGGAAGCAGTGGAGGGCGCTGATCTCGTGCTCGCCGCGGCCCGCTCGCACGGCGAACAGCCGCTCCTTTTCGGCGACTGGCTCAAGACTGGCGCGACCGTCGTGTCGATCGGCTCGACGATTCCCGAGCAGCGCGAGATCGATGTCTCGGTGGTCGAGCGCTGCGACATCATTGTGTGCGACACGCTCGACGAAGTGCTCGAAGAAACCGGCGACATGCTCGCCGCTCACGCAGCGGGCATCGCGTTCCGCGACAAATCGTTCGGTCTCGGCCAGTTGATGAGCGGAGCCATCGATGAACCGCTGCAGGGTGCAAGAACGCGCATGTACAAATCGGTGGGCAGCGGTCTGCAGGACGTAGTCGTGGCGGAACTGATCCTCGACAAGGCGATCGAGGCGGGGCTCGCGACCCGCTTGCCGATCGAATTCGAAACCAAGCGCTGATACGCGCAACGTTCTTCGGCACAACACCAACGAACGAAACAAAGGGAGCACAGCATGTCCCGCTATACCAGAAGCGAAGCTCGCGAATGGGCACGCGAGCACCTCGTTGGCGTCGCCAACGTGACCATCCCGACGATGACCCGGGACTTCAGGCACATCAACGAAAAAGCCATTCGCCACGACGTCGAACTGGCGATCGAACACGGCTTCGTCGGCTCGCTTTCCTGCTCGGAAGTTGCCATTACGCGGGCGCAATATGGCGAGTTCTGCGGCATCATGGCCGACCAGGCTGCGGGCCGTCTGATCGTCGTGCATCACGCGGTGTTCAACACGCTCGAGGACAACATCGAGGCCGTCAAACTGGCGGAAGCGGCCGGCGCCGATCTCGTGCTGCTCGGCTATCCGCCGTACTTCTATCCGAAGTCCTACGACGAAGTGTTCGAGTACACCAGGGCGATCTGCGCGGCGACGAATCTCGGCGTGATCGTCTTCCCGCTGCCGGCCTGGGGCTTTTCGCGGCTGCATCCCGCCGACATTCCGCTGTCGGTGCTGCGGCGGATGGTCGACGAGATTCCCAACGTCGTCGCGATCAAGGCCGAAGGCGGCATGCCGTATATCATGTCGGCGATCGAAGTGCATCGGGAATTCCACGAGGAAGTCGTGATTTCGTCGCCGCTGGAATACGAATACGTGCCGCTTGCGCAGGTGATGGACATTCCGTTTTGCGGCACCAATTATTCCGCTTACTACGGACCGCTGCTGCCGCGCATCCATAAGCTGATTCGCGCCGGCGAATACGATCAGGCGACCCAGCTCTGGTACGCAATGGATCCAGCGCGCAAGGCCTTTGCGAGCTTGCCGATCGCGGCCAACGGGCTGCTGAACCGCATGTTGTGGAAGTATCAGGCATGGTTGCAGGGCTACAACGGCGGGCCGATGCCGCATCCGACGCAGCGCGTGTTTCAGCGCGACATGAACGTCCTGCGCAAGGGGCTCGAACTAGCCGGCCTCAATCCGACCAGCGATCCCGACGAGGCCTTCTTCGTCGGGCGCAATCCATCGTGAGGACGACGTCATGAATCAACCGGTCAAGCTTCCGTTGAAGGATTCTGGCCTGCTGCGCGAGGCTATGCTGATCGACGGCGAATGGGTGCACGCCGACAGTGGCGAAACGCTCGAGGTGCGCAATCCGGCCACCGGCGAACTGATCGCGCGCGTGCCGAATGGCGGCGCCGACGAGACGCGCCGCGCGATCGAAGCGGCAGCGCGCGCAACGCGAAGCTGGCGCAAGGCGTTGCCGAAGGAGCGCGCCAAAGTTCTGCGCGCGCTCTACGACCTGATGCTCGCGCATATCGACGACCTTGCGGTCATCATGACCGCGGAGCAGGGCAAGCCGCTGGTCGAATCACGCGGTGAAATTCTGTACGCGGCGGGCTTTATCGAGTGGTTTTCCGAGGAAGCAAAACGGGTCTATGGCGACATCGTTCCGCGCAACGTCGAAGGCCGCCGCATCCTCGTGCAGAAGGAACCAATCGGCGTTTTCGCCGCGATTACGCCGTGGAATTTCCCTTCCGCGATGATCACGCGCAAGGCCGGCCCCGGATGGGCCGTGGGTTGCGCTGGCGTCATCAAGCCGGCGAGCCAGACACCGCTCTCCGCGTTGGCATTGGCGGTGCTTGCCGGGCGGGCCGGCTTGCCGCCGGGCGTCTGCAACGTCGTCACCGGCTCGGCGCGCGCGATCGGCGGTGAACTGACATCGAGTGCGCTGGTGCGCAAGCTTTCGTTCACCGGCTCGACGGAGGTTGGCGCGCAGTTGCTAGCGCAGTGCGCGCCAACCATCAAGAAGACCAGCATGGAACTGGGGGGTAACGCGCCGCTCATTGTGTTCGACGATGCCGACCTGGACGCCGCCGTCAAGGGCGCGCTCGCGGCCAAGTATCGCAACGCCGGGCAGGCTTGCGTCGCGGCCAATCGGATGCTGGTGCAGTCGGGCATCTACGATGCGTTCGCCAGCAGGCTGGCCGGAGCGACGGCTGCGCTAAAGGTCGGCAATGGCATGCATGAAGGCGTGGCGCAGGGACCGCTGATCAACGAGGACGCCGTTCTGAAGGTCGAAGAACATATTGCCGATGCGCGCTCGAAGGGGGCTCGCGTGTTGACAGGCGGCAAACGTCACGCGCTCGGCGGCTTTTTCTTCGAACCGACCGTGCTGGCCGATGTCTCTCGCGACGCGCTGATCTTCAACGACGAAACCTTCGGACCTGTCGCGCCGCTGTTCCGCTTCGACACGGAAGAAGAGGCCATCGCGCTGGCCAACGACACGCCGTTCGGGCTCGCCTCCTATGTATTCGCGCGCGATGTCGGGCGCATTTTCCGGGTCGTCGATGAACTGGAATTCGGCATGGTCGGCGTCAACGAAGGACTGATCTCGACCGAAGTGGCGCCGTTCGGCGGCGTGAAGGCGTCGGGGCTGGGCCGTGAGGGCTCGAAGTACGGTGTCGACGATTACCTTGAGATCAAATACGTCGCGCTCGGCGGCCTTTGAAGTGTCCGGTTGCGAATCAATTAAGATACGATGTGTCTTATAACTCATTGCCGCGAGTTTTGCGCTCGCGGCAGGCCGCTCGTCCGCGTATTGCCGGGCAGGCCACTGAAGCGCAGTTGCGCGCCGACTTCCGGTTACGCCAATGAAAACCAACGCACAGCTTTCCGTTCACGGTCCTTCCGCCGCACGAGGCGTCGGCCGGCCGCGCAGCGAGGAAACGCGCACACAGATTCTGGCGGCGACGGTCCGCCTGCTCGAAAGCCGCACGGTGCAGTCGATCTCAATCGAGGCGATTGCGAAGGAGGCGGGCGTTGGCAAGGCGACGATCTACCGCTGGTGGAATTCGAAGGCGCTGGTCGTGATCGATGCGTTTATCGAACATCATGTCGTGAAGACGCCGATGCCGCACAACCTGCCGCCCGGCGACGCAATTGCCGTGCATCTTATTTCGCTGATCCACGAATACGCGGGGTGGTCGGGATCAATCGTGGCGCAGATCATCGCGGAGGGTCAGGCCGATCCAGCCGTGCTGCGCGAATTCCGCGAGCGCTTTCACTATGGGCGCCGGGCGCTTATCCGCGAGATGCTCGAAGAATGGCGCAGTTCGGCCAGCATTCCGGTCCCGCCGAACATTGAGACGCTGGGCGAACTGCTGTACGCACCGGTGTACATGCGACTATTGCTCGGTAATGGCCCGCTCGATGACCAATTCGCGCACGACCACATCAGTTACGTCTACACCTTGCTGGGTGTCGCGGTGCCGGATGTGGCGAAACTGCGCGAGAAAATGAAGTCGAAACGATCTGCCAGAAACACGGTGGCAAGTTCCCGTTGACCGGGAGTCATGGCACTGAACGCGTATGAAAGAGACACTCGGACGTTCATTTGCTAGCTCCTCCAAAGAAAACGGATGACGGTCCGTTTACTGCACGTATCGAGGGCGCTCTTAGACGAGGGCGCAAAGCGAGCTCGCGCGATCGTCATGACGACCGTGGCACTGACTGGCAAGCAGAACCGATAGTCTGTCGGTTCAACCGGTGCAGTCCGTGACGTTGGGCAATCACGCCGATAAGTGAAGCACTCATGCAGAGTAAGTGAGCGGTAAGTCTGCCAGTCCTAAAGTCAATTCTGTCTCATCCCACGACTTTAGGACCAACAGTGAACAAAAGATTTCGCCGTAGACATCATTTGCTTCTGGCCGTCGCATCGGTCGCCCTGTATTCGGGCTCCGTCCGGGCCGATGACGACGGCGCGGGCCCGCCCAACCCGGACGACTCGGGACTGACCGTTCTGAGCAGCGCGACGAACGTCACACATTGGGGCCTGGGTGCCGCCGCCGGAATCGAAGCGGCGGCTTATAAGGGCTACGGCACGAAGTACACGCCGATTCCGCTGATTCTTTTCGACAACAAATGGGTGCACGCTTTCGGCACGTCGGTCGATCTCAAGCTCGGCAACTGGGCAGGCGTCAGTGTCGCGCTGCGTGGACGTTTCGCGATCGGCGACGGCTATAAAGGCTCGGATGCGCCGATCCTGAACGGCATGCAGGACCGCAACTGGGCTTTCTGGTATGGTCCCGCGCTGGAGTGGCATACCGCGTTTGGCACACTGTCCGGCGACTTTCTGGAAGGCGGCAACAAAGGCCAGAGGGCCACGATCGACTTCGGCAAAGCAATTGACTACGGCAGATTCTCAATTGAGCCGCACGCAGGTGTGGAATGGTTGAGCAGCAAATATGTCGACTACTATTACGGCGTGCGACAGTCCGAAGTGCGCGCCGGCCGGCCCGCCTACAGCGGAAAGTCCACCTACAACATGTCCATCGGCATGCGAGTCGATTATCACTTCACCCAGCATCAAGGCATGATACTCGACGTCGGTGTATCGCATGCCGGCGGCGGCATTACCGACAGCCCGCTGGTCGGAAAGCGCTATATCCCTGAGGTCAAGATCGGGTACCTCTATCAATTCAACTGAGCACGATACCATGTCGCGAGTTGCACTGATCGAAGACCATGCACGCCTCGCCGGGATGGTTCGCCAGGCCTTGTCGTCCGCCGGAATCGAGACTGATCTGTTCGCCACAATATCCGAGGCCCGGTACGGTATCACGCGGGCCGAGTATGCGGTGCTGGTCATCGACCGTGGGTTGCCCGACGGCGACGGCCTGACCTTTCTGCGAAATCTGCGGGCAGCCGGCCAGATGACGCCCTGTCTGATGCTGACCGCTCGAGACGCGCTGCACGACCGCGTGGATGGACTGGAAAGCGGCGCCGACGACTACGTGACCAAACCGTTTGCGATGAGCGAACTCGTCGCGCGAGTGCGCACGCTCATGCGCCGGCCTGTCGTGCTGACGGCGTTATGCGCGTCGTTCGCCGACATCGGGATCGATCCACAGGAACGCGCGATCCGCTGCGGCGAGCAAACGCTGCCGCTCGCTCCCGCCGAACTGCAGATCATTCTGCTTCTCGTAAAGTCCGAAGGCGGCACCGTTCGCCATTCCGCGCTCGAACACGCGGCCTGGGGACTCGGCGAAGCCGTCACCCCGAATGCACTGGAGGTGACCGTACACCGCCTGCGCAAGAAGCTGGCCGCGATCGGTGCAGCGACGCGCATCGTCAACGTGCGCGGCGCGGGATTTTCGTTGCACCATACCTCGGCACCCGCCAACGTTCCTCGCCATCCGGCGTCTGGAGGCAGCGACTTATGAAACCCCGGATTCTCGTCGTCGACGACGACCCCGACTGCCGCGACGCGTTGCGCAAATGCTTGCAGTCGAACGGTTTCGACGTGGCCGTCCTGTACGAGCCCGCGCGCGTGCTGGAGCGCCTTGAGGTAGAACGCCCCGCGTTGATCGTAATGAAAAGCGGTCCGTCGTTCGGTGGTGGCCTCGCCACATTGCGCATGCTGCGCGAACATCGCGAAGACATGCCGGTCATCCTGCTCGCCGAACAGGACGACGTCATCGAACGGGTTGTGGCGCTGGAATGCGGCGCCGACGATGTCCTGTCGCGACCGTTCAATGTGAAGGAAGTGCTGGTCAGAATCCGTTGCGTACTCAGGCGTGTCATGTATGAACCGCTGCACAGCCCAGTCCACCGCCAGCCGTTCCGGTTCGGCGGCTTTGAGTTGAACTTCGCTTTGCGCACGCTCTCGTTTGAAGGCCGTCCGGTTCCGCTGCAGCAAACAGAATACGCCGTGCTTCACCTTTTTACGACCGCGCCGGACCGGGTGCTGTCGAGAGAATTCATTGCACACTGCATTCACTCCAGTGCCCGGGACCAGCTTCCCGTCGTGGGTCTCTGGATACACCGTCTGCGTCGACGGATCGAAACGGACTCGTCGTACCCGAAGCTGATCCAGACGGTGCGCGCAAAAGGCTATGTTTTCCACCCTTGGGCCACGGACGATGCCACGACGGGCACGCTTATCTCGCCGCCTTGCCGCACGCTACAGCGCCCGGCTTATACCCGGACCGACGATCCGCCTGCCACCCATCAGCCGGCCAGCAGATCCCGGCAAGCCTGAACCACTCTCTACCATGCTCAATCGATGGCTCCGAAGTTTGTCCGTCCGTGTCTGGGTGACGAGCGTTGCCGCGCTCGCTGTCAGCCTTGCGGTGCTGGCCGCCGTCGTCGCCTACGCGTTCAATCACTTCCCCGAACAGATGCTCGGGAGGCACGAGCAGATCGAAAACGCCGTCAAGATTGCGGACGGCCTGAAGTTTGACGCGTCTGGTCGACCGGTATCGATAGGGCTTCCGGATAAGACTGCGTGGCTTTTCGAGGTCGTGCCGGCTGAGCTCAAGTACCGCGTACTGGATGCTCAGGGGAACGTGCTGCTTTCATCGGATTCTGCTGAGCGCGGCGCGCCCTGGAGCGTGGCTGATCTGGAGACGATCGCCGGCGGCGTTCAACGCGTTCACATCGACGGGAAACCGTACGACATCATGACGCTGCGCGTCCCCCGCGGCAACGCTGTGCTCTACGTTCAGACCGCAATGAGCACCCGTCTTCTCAATGCCATCATCAGCCAGAAAATCACGCCAATCCAGATCATTGTCCCGGTGACGATTCTCGTGGCGATGGTTACCTTCGGCCTCACGCTGACATTTACGGTTTATTGCGTGCTCCGCCCGCTGCGGGAAGCATCAAAGGCTGCAGCGTCGATCTCGCCGCGCAACCTCAAGACACGGCTTTCTCTGACAGGAATACCGAGTGAGATCACGCCGCTTATCCGTGCATTCAATGACGCGCTAGGCAGATTGGAGAATGGTTTTGCCGTTCAACAACAGTTTCTCGCATCTGCCGCCCATGAACTTCAAACGCCGCTCACGCTGATTCGCGGGCAGATAGAGCTGCAACCGGACATTGAAGACAAGGACCTCCTGCTACGCGAGATCGACATGATGGCGCGTCAGGCGCGGCAACTCCTGCATCTGGCGGAAGTGAGCGAAGCGCAGAATTTCACGTTCGGCGAGGTCAACAGCCTTGACGTCGCGCAGGACGTGGTGGCCTATCTTTCTCGTAAGGCCGACGCACGACAGATCAAGCTTGAACTCGATTCGGCGGGTAACGGACCATCGATCTGGGCGGACCGCGGCGCCCTTTTCATCCTGATCAAGAACATTCTTGAGAATGCGATTAACGCAACTCCAGCGTACAGCACCGTGTCGGTCCTCGTCGACGACGTTTCGATCCAGATTCGCGACGAGGGGCCCGGGATCAAGGAGGAATATTTGCCGTTTCTTTTCAAGCGTTTCTGGCGCGCGCCCGATTCGCGGCACGATGGCGTCGGGCTGGGTCTGGCCATCTGCAAGGAGATCGCTCTGGCGCACGACTGGCGGCTAAGTGTCAGTAGCCTGCGCGTCGGCACCTGTTTTGTAGTCCGGTTCTGCTGAACTGTCGGTGCGACAGATGCGACGAGCGCGGGCCAATTGCCCAGTCGTCCGCCTTGAATCCTGCCGGTCCAATCGACAGGCCTCAGAAAATCCGGCCCGTGCGGTAACAGCGGAATTTGCCTGGCTGGCATCTGAAGACTCCATCGCATCCATCAACTTTCGGCTCGGGCGTAAAGCGTGGTGCGGCACGTGCGTGCCGGTAGAGACGTCGCCGGCTCGCAGCCGGGCACCTTGACAAGTTCCGGCAACCGGCCACACAGATCGGCTGACACGCATCGCATGTGGTTTTCGACGGTGCACTCGAAGGCGACCTCGCGAATTCGCGCGCAACAACACGCCGACGACGGTCACCGTGATCGCGAGCAACCGGGACGACGCGGCGCGGACCCGAAGAAATGCTGGAACCGCAACATCGGCGACGCGACCCAAGCTACAACTCCGGCACCTGTGCACGTGAACGCAGCGACGGACAGATGGACTTGCGGCACATTCGGTCCGCTATGCTCCGAGCCGTCGCGCTTTGTCCGTTTAGGCGAGTCGCCGTGGGCGCCTTATGAGCAGAAGGATCGTAAGCGCCAGTCCGGTAATCGCAGCGCTGAAGAGAAGCGATAGAAGGAAAGCCAATATGTCGCCGGCATTGGTTCCCCACCATCGAACAGCAACAATCGCTGTCCAGTAACTCGTTGCGCCGACCCACGTCGCACGCGCCCTGACGCTCAGGATCAGGAGCAGGGCGGTCGTGGCCATTGCCGCCGAAAGGGGGACGCCGATCCGAGCTGATCCGAAGGAATGAGCAATGCCGTCTGCCACCACTGTGCCTAGCGACCCCGCAATCAGCATCGTGAACCAATAGAGACTGCCCGCAGGGGGCAATGCGCTACATTTCGGCTTACGTGTCGACCCGCGATGCAACGCGATCAGGCCGATCAGGATCAACGCTAAGGTAGCCGAAACTTCGATGTAACTGAATTGCTCGTGGCCTATAAAGTAATCGGCGATGTTGGTCGCGGCCGCCCTCACGATGAGGAGCGCTACCCAATAGAATGCTTCACCCCCGTTCCTGGTCGCCCGTTCGGCTAACACAACCACCGTGAACATAATCGTTAGCATAATCAAGCCTGCATCTGCATTCATCCTCAGGACGTCGGGGATGATGTCTCCCACGTTCGTTCCGCACATGCTCGCGATCGAGATGGCGACCCAGTATCGTGGCCCTACATATGGGGTGACCTTAAATTGCAAGCGAATCTCCTGAACTTCGTTTAACGGGAAGTGGCTAGTGACGGCGGACGAAACCTGGCAAACCGGGAGACCTGTGGGGTGGCAGCCATATCGGTAAATTCTCCAGAGTGCGCATGCTTTCAAAGGCAGGTGAAGGCACGTCAGCAAAGACGGCAGAGAAAAGACTCGTCCCTTAAATTGGGCATAACATCATCGATTGCGATGACTTACGCGCCACT
The DNA here is from genome assembly GCF_900116445.1 of Paraburkholderia aspalathi. Taxonomy (GTDB): domain Bacteria; phylum Pseudomonadota; class Gammaproteobacteria; order Burkholderiales; family Burkholderiaceae; genus Paraburkholderia; species Paraburkholderia aspalathi. The sequence continues at coordinate 452,548 of NZ_FPBH01000004.1, read as the reverse complement.
TACTAACGATGATCGAAAATCAGGTAGTCAGGCCGTATCCTGCAGTGGACAGCGGCCTAAAACGAAGACGCCCGAAGCTGTATCAAGTTGAGATTGCGTTTGACAAAGCACGGAACACCATGCCACCCGCGGAATGCCCAGGCCGTCGTCGATAGCTACGATGTCGCGAGACTCGAAACGCTTTACTTCCTGTGCCGGTTTGTACTGCTGGCGCGGGCTTTTACGGTGCCTTTTGATGACGTGCGTGTGCGACTACCGGACATACACCCAAGCCTTTCGGTTGAGCATTAACCGCGCCCCTATGCTAATCCGTCGTTTCGACACGTCCTGCGTCGGCGCCAGACGCAGCCATAAAGGCGCGCTCGCCGCGAAGTACCGCAATCCCGGGCACGCGTGCGTCGCGGCCAATCGCATACGCCCTTTCGGCGCAACCGCGGCCGTATTGAGATTCGCAGCTATCCCGGCGTGCGTCGCTGCACTTGCCGCATTAATGCTGCCCGGCAATGTACTCAAAAAAGCACTCGTCTGGACGTGGCTTGCCGTGTTCCTGCTTGGACGGCAATAAACAAAAAACCCCGCAAATTCAATGATTTACGGGTCTTCTGGACTTCTCTGTACTACGCTATACAGCCTTATGGTGCCCAGGAGAGGACTCGGATCACTGACGTTAGTCTTTGAATTACTGGGGTTTTTCTGTTCATTCTCTATGTCAATGTGCTCACTGATGTACTCGTCTGCGGTTGCCTTGGAATAGATTGCCGCTTGTCGTGCAAACGCAACGCTGCGTGACGGCGGCGCCCGGCGCCGTGACTTGGCGCCCGAGCAAGAGCGCATTTGGGGAGATCGTGAGCGGGGCTCTGACGGATACACAATGGAGCGTGCCGAGCGTTGTCCGTTCGACAGCGGCAATACATACCAAAGCCGAATGGCAAGCGACGCCTGGGGTGGCCGCGGGACGAAGATCGTCCCGCGCGCGATGGCGGGGACGGGGGTTGAATGTGATCTGCCGAGGAGGAGTTTCTCGAGTTCGGTCGCTTTCCGGCCAAAGGGGCGTTCGCTACCGCCTTAGTTCGAACATCCGGACGTCAATTCATCACCGCAAGCGGCCGCGTGGCTTCCTTTGACGGTCTTGATCAACACCTGTGTCAGGCGGCCGTCTGTAACGGTTGGACCTCGACGGTGACATGAGACAAACCCATGAAGCGCCCAAGCACCGCATGATAGAAGCGAGAGTCTCGCTGGGTTTCATCTGTTGCCACTGACACCACCGCGCTCATGTGATCGGGGCCCACCCGCCATACATGCAGGTCAACCACCCTGTCGCCGAGGTCCTCGATCGCGTGACGAACATTCTCTGCCATCCGCCGGTCGCAGTTCATGTCGAGCAGGATTGCACCGGTGTCCAGCATCAAGCCGTACGACCAGTTTGCAATCACCAGCGCGCCGATGATGCCGGCGAGCGGGTCCATCCAGACCCAGCCAAATGCGCGTGCAAATACGAGGCCGATGATGGCCAGCACAGAGACCGCCGCATCCGCCATCACATGGATGTAGGCGGCCCCGATGTTATGGTCGCGAGTCGCTGCTTCATCCGCGTCGTCGTGGTGTTCATGTTCTTCGAATTCGACTCCGAACTCGCCGTCCGGCATCCGAACGATGGCTTTGAAGGAGTGTGGCTCCGGAATGTCTTCCTTCGATTCCAGATAGCCTCCACGGTCCGCCAGCGCGAACACTTGTTGTGTCCCATCGGGCCGCACCGTGGTAACGGACACCGCTGTAGCGTCCAGTCGTGAAGTCTGCGTCGCTGGCGTAATGCGGAAAACGGGTGGCACGCCGTCCTCGAAGATGGAAACGGCAAACACGCCGGATGGGGCCAAAATCTTCTGGACTTCCTCCTCATGAGCGTGGTCATCATGACCATGATCGTGATCGCCGCCGCTCAATAGCCACATGCTCGCCAGGTTGACAAACAGGCCGACCGCCGCGATGGGAATTGCCTCACCGAAATGGATGGGTACCGGCGACAGGAAACGCGATGCCGCTTCGTAGCCAATCAGAAGCGCAATCATCGCGAGCACGATGGCACTCGTAAAGCCCGCAAGATCGCCGAGCTTACCTGTACCGAACACGAAGCGGGAGTCGGTAGCGTGTTTGCGCGCATAGCTGTACGCAAGGGCCGCAATGAGCATTGCGCCGGCATGCGTTGACATATGCAGACCGTCGGCGACAAGCGCCAGCGAACCGAACATACTGCCGCCGACGATCTCAACAAGCATCATAGCGCTGCACAATGCGATCACGGCCCACGTCTTGCGCTCGTTCTTTTCGTGACCAACACCCAGAAAGATGTGGTCATGTCCTGCGCCGAATGCGGCGTCTTTGAAATCAGCCATTTCTGACTATTTGAAATAGCTGTGAACAACTTCGATGAGTTGTTCCGTCGCGCTGGCACCATCCTCCTCGCCGTTTTCCGCGTCGATGAGGTGGTTACGATCAAAGAGCTGGGCGATCTTCTGCAGAGATTCGCCGTTGCGCCAACGTTCCCACATCAGCGCTTTCTGCGTCTCACTGTAATAAATCCGGCGTCTCCGCTTCATGTGCAACACTCCTGCTGCTTGCGCAGTCTTCAGTGTGTTGCATCGACCGGTTGAATCCGCCGGCACTCCCGTTTGCAAAACCTGAATTTGGATGGCTGACCGGTTTGGAGAAAGTTGTCTGACCGCAGTGGGTCGAGCCTGTGTGGAAACGCAGAACGCAGATTTGACGTGCAAAAAACCTGATTCGACGACTATAGAGCCGCGTTGCACTCTCGCAATCAATCGATCAACTGAGAGATGTTGGGTGGCTACTCTACCTTAACGCAAGCCGTTCTCGCGCATATGTTGGAGGCCTAGGTGCTTCACGCACCCACCAGCCGCATGGCCCTCATGGTCCGCGAGAATCCCAATATCGCCATCACGCGCTTGAGGTTACACAGGGGCGCAGCGACCCTGTGTTCGCTGCGCGGCAGGTTGCAAAAACTGCCGCGCGCGCGTTGCAACCGCAGACAGCAGTTGGACAAAACGAAGAGTACGCAAGCTGCAAAGTGCCGGGCCAGAGCTTTTTAGACCTCGGCAAGTTCCCGTGACGTTTTGGTCAGAAAGACCGCACCAGATTCTTCAACAAGCACGCAGTCCGACAGGAAGTTTTCGTTCCCTTCATTGTCCGCAATCCACGTGAGGAGGTGGAAAATCATCCCCGCGCGGATCGGCACCGTACTCGCGCCGTGCAAACTGTTGATTCCCGGGCCTCCAGTCCACGTCGGAGGGAACGAAATTCCAACCGTGTACCCGCAATGCTCTAACCTCGGCGAAACATTCGAGGCGTCTAGACGAGCTTTCCAGGCAGCATGCACGTCGGACGCGCGAACGCCTGGCTTGAGAGCCTTCAGCGCCTCGAGGTGCGCTTCATTGCTGATCTTCGAGAGCTTTCTTGCGGACTGTGGGGCCTTGCCTACGTATGCTGTCCGCGCCATTGGAGCATGGTATCTGGCAATGCAGCCAGATAGCTCCAGGAGGAAAGGGTCTCCCGTTGTCAACTTGCGCGAAGTCCACGTCGTATGCGGCTCGCACAGTCGATCCACCGACCTAATAAACGGCGGGAAACCGGGTGATTGACCGCCGGCGGAAATCATGGCCCGATAGACTTCAGCGGCGACAGTGTTCTCCGTAACCCCGTCGCCGGCGGTGCCGATGCCCGCAACGATCATTACGTCCGAGATCCGTGCTGCGCTCTTGATCTGCTCGACCTCAAAGGGAGACTTGATCATCCGCATCTCTTCGGCGATGCCAGATGAGTCAAGGAATTCAGCGGTCGAAAGCGCGGCCCGAAGCGGCGCATCGATCATCACGTTCGCAGCGCTGTTCCGTTGCAATGCGACTCGAGGGCTCTCTCCCGCCATTTCGACCAGTTTCGACGCGATCGCCGCCGCGACGTTGTCATTGTCTGCGTAGCCAACATACTGAACCTGCGTCGCTTGTCGCAGGATGGTGGGTGTCTCAATCTTTCGGGCAAATAGCACCGGCTTTCCTTTGGCCGGTACAAGGAGTGCATGTAGGCAGAAGTAGCCCTCATAGTCGAGCCCAGCCAGATAATAGATGTTCTCCGGGCTTGTGAAAACCGCAACATCGACGCCGCGCTCGCGGCAGATCTCCTGCACTTTCTCAACGCGACCCGCGCGCTCCGCACTAGCTCGACCCAAAATCTGATCCATTTCTCGTTTCCTTTGGTTACGATGAGACGTTGTAATTAATACTCCTAAGGACACAGGAGCTGTATTGCACAGGCTATTTCCAACGCAGCACGAAGGACAATGCAATCGTGACTACGGCGAAATCTTGTAGACCGGCGCGCAAGACTGGAGCAGGCAAGGCGTCACCGGTGCCACCAGGTCTACACGGCTGGGTACACCTCTTCTGTCACCAAGATCCATCACACACCGAACTTCCGGGCTTCACTGTTACTACGAGCCGGACGGAACGACGATGCAATCGCTGGGACGGAAGGCGACCGATACTTCCTGTCCAGACTGCTCCAGCGCTTGACCGACGTACTTTTCGGTCACAGTAAGCAGTTGTCCGCCCGGAATCTCGATAACCAGATGAAGGTCGGCCCCAAGGTGGGCAACATCTCTAATCGTGCCGCGCATCTCGTTGCCGGGCGCGAGTGACGATGGCTGGCCGATTCCATTGATCTGGATGCGTTCCGGCCGTACACAAACGTCAAACGTTGTTCCGTTAACGCTGCCGTCCGGGACTGGCACGACCATCCTCAAGCCGCTGCCTGACTGAAATTCGGCGAGCCCATTCGAACTCGGGAGAAGCCGTCCCGTGAACCAGTTTGAGCGCCCGATGAACTCCGCGACAAATCGAGTCTTCGGATTCGTGTAGATGTCCGTGGGAGCCCCTTGTTGCATGATCTTTCCGCCACTCATGACGATTACGCTGTCGCCCAGACTCATCGCTTCTTCCTGATCGTGGGTGACCACGATCGTTGTGGCGTCTACGGCCGAAAGAATCTCCTTTAATTCAAACCGGAGTTCTTGACGTAGTTTCGCGTCCAGCGCTGATAGCGGTTCGTCGAGCAAAACGACTTCAGGATAAATCGCCAGCGCCCGTGCAAGCGCCACGCGCTGCTGCTGGCCACCGCTTAGTTGCCCCGGGCGGCGATCTTCAAAACCCTTTAGCTTGACTAGCGACAACATCTCAGATACCCGAGCCGGAATTTTTGCCTTATCAAAGTTGCGATGCTTCAACCCATAGGCGACATTTTCTCGAACCGTCATGTGTGGGAACAGGGCGTAGTCTTGGAAGAGAAGACCCACGTTGCGCTCGTAGGGCCGTCGGCCCTTCATGTCCACGCCAGAGAACATTACCGCACCATCGTTAGGAACTTCAAATCCTGATATCAAGCGCAAGGTCGTCGTCTTCCCGCAACCGCTCGGGCCTAATAACGAGAGTATCTTTCCCTTCTCAACATTGAATGAGATGTTATTGACGGCGACAAAACTCCCGTAGAGCTTCGTGACGTTCGAAAGTTGGAGAACACTCATATCAATTCCTATCAACTGAAGACGCCCTTGCCGATCAGACGGTCTAGGCCGATTGTACGGTCGAGCACGAGAATGATGGCAAAGGTAAAAATCATCAGGACGACGGAGGCCGCGGCGATCGTCAGATCAAAGTTCGTCCGCATCATGCTTACCATCGCAACGGGGAGGGTATATGAGTCGGGAGAAGTGAGAAACAAGCTTACGGCTACGTCGTCCATAGAAAACGCGAACGCGAAGATGGCACCTGCGACGATTCCGGTACGAGCAAGCGGAAAGGTGACGTCCCAAAAAGCCTGACGGTCTGTAGCGCCGAGGCTTGTTGCGGCTTCCGTGAGTGTCTTTCGGATGCCGACAAGACCGGCGAGCGTCGTGCGGACTGTGTATGGGAACGTGATTATGATGTGGCCCCCAAGCAAACGGGTGAATCCGTCAAAAACCCCGAGCATCGCAAAAGCCAGTAGCAGCGCAAAACCAATCACCACTGCAGGCACAATGAGCGATGATAGGAAGAGGGTTTCCAGAGCTTGCTTGCCGCGCCCCGTAAATTGATCAAGCGCGACAGCCGTGCTGACGCCGGCGGCCGTCGAGATAATGGTGGTAACTAGCGCCAATCGAAGACTTGTTGCAAGACCCGTCAGATAATAAGAGTCGGAGAAGAAATTTTTGTACCACCGGAGGGAGTACTCCGGTGGAGGGAACCGACCAAGATACGCTCGGCCATCGAATGACATCGTCACGGAGACAATGATCGGAAAGACGAGGAATATCAAAACAACGATAATGTTGGTGGCGCTGAGCAGCACTGCAGCGTTATCGACATAGCGTTTCACAGTATCGTCCTATGCAAGATTTCGGTGCCACTTGGAGACGACCCACGTCAGCGCGTAAATCACAACCAAGGAAACGATGAGCATGATGATCGCAACAGCTGATCCGCTTGGGTAATTAGCGACCTCGCTGAAGCGGGCGTAGATTAGATTCGACACCATTAGTACTTTTCCCTTCCCCAGAATCATGGGGATGACAAAAGCACTAAGGCACAGCGTGAAGCAGATCAGGAAGGCTGAAAGCAAACCCGGAATGCATAACGGCAATGTGATTGAGAGGTGCGATCTGAAACGCGACGCCCCAAGCACCTGGGACGCCTCCACTAGCTTCGGATTCAGATTTTGAAGATTTCCTAGCAGTGTCAGCGCTGCAATCGGAATGAGGTAGTGCAAAAGGCCAAATACTACGACCAATTCGGTATAGAAGCGGCTGCTTGCAGATACGTCTAGGATGCCAGCAAGGATCGAAGCATAGCCGGTAGGCCCAAACGTCAATAGCAAAGCATTAACGCGCACCAGCGTGCTGAGAAACAGCATGCCGATTAAGAATCCAACGGCCAGCTTTCGAAGTACAGGCGACGATTGCCTCGCAACTGCATAAGCGATCGGAAAAGCTACTGTGAGTGAAATGATCGATGTTAGCAAACCGAATTTGAAGGTTTCTGCAAAATACTGCATGTAAGAAGGTTGCAGGATTTCCGCAAAATTTGACAACGTGTAAGGTGCGTCCTTAGCGGAGCCGATCCGACCCGGCTCGAAGAGTCGAAAACTTTCGTCAATCACGTTGGCAAGCGGTAGCGCGAGAAGCGCCATGAAGAGGGCGAATCCAGGCAGCATTAGCAACGCCGTACTTCTTCCAGACTTCATGAGTAAGCTCCGATTCCTCGAGCGCCCGACGTGTGTTCGTCGAGCGCAGTTTGTTGCCCAATTGTGCGACGTCGGGTGCAACGCACGTCAGGTTCTGATGTTACAAAAGCTGAACGATTTCCTGCTCCCAGCGCTTGTTCCAACCATCAAGCTGCTTGCCAAGGTAGTCCCAATCGGGAACAACGACAAACTTCTTCACTTCCTCGGGAGTGAACCGGAGAAAGGGAATGGTGCTTTCCGCCTTCGAGTTGACAGGAACTTCACCGACTTCTTTGAAGTAATTGCTGCTCGCTTCCTTGCTGATTGAGTAGTTGGCAAAATCGAATGCCAGCTTCTTGTTCTTTGAGCTTTTGAGCACAACCCAACCCGAGATGAACATGAAGGTCTTGAGGCTTGGGCTCGTTTTTGTCAAAGGGATCGTCTTCACCCCCTTAATTCCCGACAATGTGCCCTGTTCCCCAAAAGTGATCGACGTTTCTCTTGTATTCATCGACGTGATGATGTCCGACGTGTTCGACGCGGCGCGGCCTATGTTGCCGGACTTGGCGAGCTCCTTCAGAAACTTCCACCCTGGCTCCATGTTGTGCTCGTCGCCACCACGGGCCATCGCCAGCGACACGACCTGAAGGTTGGAAAACAAGGTCGGATTGGGCCACAGAATTTGCCCTTTCAGCTTCGGGTTGAGCAGATCCTCGATTGACTTGATTTCAATGGGGCAGGTCTCAGGAGCATAGGTGAAGAAAATGCCGCTAGAACCTCGCGGAACAGCCTTCCAGTTCCCCTTTGCATCTTTCGGGATGAGGTCTACCGGGACGTCTGCGAGGTTCGGGCAATCTTGGAGCGTCACGGTCTCGACCCAGTCTTCACGGATCATCGAGCGAAAAACGGGACTCCAGTTATCCACCAAGTCATAGGGTGGATTCGGCCATGCGGCTTTGATCTTCGGCAGGATGGACGCCGCTCCCCCAGCGTGCAGTGTCCAATCAATCGGTGCTTTCCCCCACCTGGCGGCGAGCGCTTTGGTGTTCTCAATCCACGGGGGGCCCCACTCGACAACAGAGAGCGTCTCCGCAGCACGTGCCGTGCCGACTAATTGCGTCAGTTGAGAGGCGGCAAGCGCCGCACCGCCAACGACGCCCGATTTGATGAAGCTTCTCCGCGAAAACTTTGCCATCTTTTTCCCCTTCGCTACCTGATTGAGGTTCGGTCTTTGGATTGCATTAGGCGGTCGATGACCTGGATCCTGAGCAGCCCACTCGTCAGCGGCACCTGCGCTCACGGGCCGATTATGCCGTTTCAAAAATAGTGGATCAACGATGTTGTGTACAACCATTGTGGATCGAGCCGACCGTTCGGTCAGTACATGTATACACCTAGCGTGCAGAAGGAAGAAAGCGGCCCGCCCCGCCGGTTTTTACCCGCGTAAACCCTTACTGGAGAGCGAGACAGTTAGTTATTTGTGTACAACAGCAAAAAAATTTTCATCAGGTGCTTGTCTCCGCTTATTGGTTGTCTGATACTTGTACACAACTGGGCGGTAAGCGAAGGCACACACGTAGCGCTTCTGATCGTGTCCAAAGGCAGAAACATACGAAGCGGATCCGCCCACTTCGCTACGCGAGAGCCGCGCGGAACGCGCGTACGTGATGCACCCGGTTGTTCAACAAGGATCTGAAAGATCGCGATGATGAAAGAATATTCTGGATTCCAAATTTTTGGGCACGCCCTGAGAGCGAACAAAGGATGGCATCGCGCGTGGCGCGATCCGGAACCGAAACCCGAGTATGACGTCGTCATCATCGGCGGAGGAGGTCATGGTCTCGCAACGGCCTATTACCTTGCGAAGATTCACGGGATCAGGCGCGTCGCTGTTCTCGAAAAAGGCTATCTCGGCGGAGGAAACGTCGGGCGCAATACAACGATCGTTCGCTCAAACTACATGATCGATGGCAACACACAGTTCTATGACTGGTCGATGCAGCTTTGGGAAGGGCTGAGCCAGGAGCTCAATTACAACGTGATGTTTTCGCAGCGCGGACAAATCACGCTTGCCAATTCTCCGGACCAGCTCGACAGTTTTGCCCGGCGGCTGAACGTTATGCGCCTTAACGGCATTGACTGTGAACTCTGGTCACGTGATCAGGTCCGCAAGGTCGTTCCATATCTGGACTATAGCGAAGGCGCGAGATTTCCCGTCCACGGTGCAATGTTCCAAGGCAAGGCGGGTACCGCGCGTCACGATGCAGTGGCGTGGGGCTACGCGAGAGCCGCAGATCGTCTTGGCGTTGATGTGATCCAGAACTGCGAAGTGCTGGGCTATCTGTACGAGGCGGGAAAGATTTCGGGCGTGACCACGTCGCGTGGCGAGATTCGCGCGAGTCGTGTGGGTCTATCCGTGGCGGGCAGTAGCGGCCTTCTCGCCGCAAAAGCCGGTCTCGCGCTTCCGATCGAAAGTCATGTCCTCCAGGCGTTCGTGACCGAGCCAGTGAAGCCGTTGGTAGATCAGGTAATAGCGTGCGCCTCACCCCACTTCTACATAAGCCAGTCCGACAAAGGTGGCCTTGTGATTGGCGGCGACCTTGATGGCTACAACTCGTACGCCCAGCGCGGCAATTTTCCTGTGGTGGCCGAGGTCGCACAGCTCGCATGCACACTGATGCCGTGCATTTCGCGTCTGAGGTTACTGCGTCATTGGGGCGGGGTGATGGACATGTCGATGGATGGGAGCCCAATCATCTCCACGACGCCTATTGACGGGCTTTATCTCAATGCCGGCTGGTGCTATGGCGGCTTCAAAGCAACGCCGGCTGCTGGTTGGACCTTCGCGCACATGATCGCGACAGGCCGAGCACATGAGTTGAACGAGAAGTTCTCCCTTGACCGTTTCCGTACTGGCGCGCTGCTCAACGAATCAGGCGCCGGCCCTAGCCCCAACGCTCACTAAGACGCATCATGTTAAGAATTCAATGCCCTCATTGTGGCGAGCGCGACCATACCGAATTTCAATACGGTGGGGACGCGACAGTGCAACGTCCCGCTTTCGATGATACGTCGTTCGATGCGTGGTACGCATACGTCTTCGAGCGCGGCAATCCTCGAGGCGTGCACCAAGAGTATTGGCAACATACTGCCGGTTGCAGAGAATGGCTCGTCGTGACACGCGACACGGCAACCCATCGGATTGACGCTGTGGTTACGTCGCGTGAACGTCCGGTAACTCAACCCGGGGCGGCGGGCTCCCCAAGGCGAGTCGACCGAGAGGTACAACGATGAGCGCTCAGAACTTCCGGCGTCCAGAAGGCGGCCGCATCGATCGCGACACTCCGCGTAATTTCACCTTCGACGGTCGTCGTTATACGGGATATGAAGGTGACACTCTTGCATCAGCGCTTCTAGCGAACGGCGTGCGGCTTGTCGGGCGCAGTTTCAAATATCACCGGCCCAGGGGCATATTTAGCGCAGGCGCCGAGGAACCGAATGCGTTGGTTGCGCTCGGCACGGGAAACCGCTCCGAGCCCAATACGCGGGCGACTACGGTCGAGCTTTTCGAAGGCCTCACGGCTCACAGCCAGAATGCATGGCCGTCCGTGCGGTTTGATTTGGGTGCTGTGAACGGCCTCCTCTCCCCATTGCTTTCGGCCGGCTTTTACTACAAGACGTTTATGTGGCCCGCAGGAGCATGGGAGTGGTACGAAAAATTCATCCGTCGCGCGGCTGGTATGGGACGTGCAACTCATCAAGCAGATCCTGACAACTACGAATCGGCGCACGACTTTTGCGACCTGCTTATCGTAGGAGCAGGCCCCGCCGGTCTCGCAGTCGCAAGTGTCGCGGCGCGCAGTGGGCTTCGAGTTACGGTCGTGGAGGAGCACTCTCAGCTTGGAGGGGGCCTGCGTTTTGAGCGAGAGCACATTGGTAGCGACAGTGCTGAGACATGGCTTGATCGGATAACGGCAGAGCTGGCGAAGCGTCCGAACGTGACGCTACTCAATCGTACTACGGCCTTCGGGTACTACGACGGCAACACCGTCGGGGTGGTCGAGCGTGTGTCCGACCATCGCGCGGAGTCGCTGCCGGGCGAGCCACGTCAACGCGTCCGGTTGATACGCGCAAAGAAGGTTGTGCTCGCCACCGGAGCAATCGAACGGCCGTTGGTCTTCGTCAACAACGATTTGCCGGGCATCATGCTGGCAAGCGGGGTGCGCGAGTACTGCAACGCGTATGCGGCGATCCCGGGCCGACGCGTTGTGATCGCGACGAACAACGACAGTGCCTACCAGTGCGCGCGGGACCTTGCGGAATCCGGCGTCACTGTGCTCGCCATTGTAGATGCGCGACCGCATGTCCATGGCTCGTTAATTGAGGCCATCGAGCGGCGCGGCATCGAGATTATTCGTGGCCACGTCGTAACTCGTGCTGTGGGTTCCCGCCAGTTGCGGTCCGTATGTCTGGCACCTACCGGTGTTTCGCACGGCAACGCTACCCGACGCATCGACTGCGATTTGTTAGCGGTCTCTGGCGGCTGGTCGCCAGTCATTCACCTACAGAGTCAGCGCAGCGTTAAGCCCGTGTTTGATGCCGCCCTCGACGCATTTGTTGCGGCACAAGACACGTCCGAGTGTGTATGCGTTGGGGCGATACGTGGCTTGACGTCGACTGTAGATTCAATTGTGGCCGGTCTACGTACAGGTGAGGACATCACGACCCAGTTCGGACACAGCGCATCCGACATCTCTGGGCTGATTGGCCTGCTGCCGAAAACGGACGTAGCGAATCCGTTGCTGCCTTTGGCGGACGATCGTAGTCTTAGGGCCGGCAGCGGCAAAGCATTTATCGACTTGCAAACGGATGTCACCGAGTCGGACGTTGCTCTTGCGCACCGTGAAGGATATGTGTCTGTGGAGCATCTAAAGCGCTATACGACGCTCGGCATGGGCACTGATCAGGGTAAAACGAGCAACCTGAACGGTATGGCAGCGATGGCGAACCAGCGAGGTACCTCGGTACCAGCTGTGGGTACCACGACTTTCCGCCCGCCATATACACCGGTCGCAATGGGAGCGCTGGCCGGCGGGGCGACCGGAGCACACTTTCGCCCTGCGCGCCGAACGCCGATCCACGCCTGGCATGTCGCGCATGGCGCTCACATGTCGGAAATGAGCAGTTGGATGCGGCCGTGGTACTACCGCTCGAGCGGAGCCGATGTTAACGCCGCGTACGTGCATGAGATGAAGGTCGTCCGCAACGGCGTGGGCATGGTGGACGTGTCGACTCTTGGAAAAATTGACGTTCAGGGCCCGGACGCTGCCGAGTTCCTCAACCGTGTCTACGTGAACAATTGGCATAGCCTCGCTGTTGGTAAGGCGCGGTATGGCGTGATGTTGCGCGACGACGGTTTCGTTTTCGATGATGGTACGACCTCACGTCTTGCTGACCATCATTTCTTCATGACAACAACGACGGCGAACGCAGCTCCTGTATTGAGTCGCCTTGAATTTCTGCTCGATACTTCGTGGCCCGACCTCCAGGTGCACGTCACATCGGTGACCGACCAATGGGGCGCGATTGCCGTGGCAGGTCCGCTGAGTCGGACCTTGCTCGCGTCAGCTCTTCAGGGCGACTTTTCAAAGGAAACGCTTCCCTTCATGGGCTGCACCGCCGCACTGTTTGACGATGTAACGGTGCGCGTCCATCGAATCAGCTTTTCTGGCGAACTCGCCTACGAAATCTATTGCCCAGCGAACGATGCGGCCCGGCTTTGGGATCGTCTATACAAGAGCGGCAAGGCGCTCGGTGTCATCGCCTACGGTCTGGAGGCGATGGGTGCATTGCGAACCGAAAAAGGCCATGCGGCCGGTCCCGAGTTAGACGGGCGCACGACGCTCGACGACCTTGGTCTTGGCCGTATGGCGAAAACGAAACCATTTGCAGGCAGCGTGCTGCGCAAGCGCGAAGCGCTGTGTAGCACGGATCGCGCAGTGCTTGTCGGACTAAAACCCGAAGATCCTTCGGAGCGTCTACGCCCCGGATGCATCGTTTTCCCCGAAGACGGTCCGATCAGCGGTCACGGAATCGGCCACGTCACATCAACAACGTGGAGCCCGACGCTAGCCGGTCATATTGGGCTTGGTTTAGTGAAGCGAGGACAGCAGTATGCTGGCCGTAAACTGCGAGCAGTTTATCCATTGCTAGGCGAGACGGTATCAGTAGTCGTTGTAGACCCAGTGTTTCTCGATCCAGAAGGAGAGCGTGTCCGTGCATAGTCAACAATTTGATAAACGGAACGGACCCGTCCTGATGGCGGCGGGAAGCAGAAGCATTGCCCACGTGTCGAGCACGCCCAGGCGGGATGTGACGATGCGCAAGCTTCTTGGTCGCGATCTCGTGCAGTTCGGAGGATGGGAGGCCAACTGGACCGAAGGTGCGCGTGCCGTGTCGGCGTCGCTTGGTTGCAATCTGCCAATGCGCGTCAACGGAGTTGCGAACGGCGAAGGTTTGCTCGTCCTGCATACCGCACATCGCCGTTTCCGTATATGCGCGCCGATTGGTGATCAACGACTTGCTAAATTGCGTGCAGCGATTGACTCCTCTCTTGGGGTGATCACCGAGCTCGGCCACAGCCGCATCTTCCTGCGATTGAAAGGCTCCGGCGTACGCCGCTTGATGTCGATGCTCATGCCTATTGACTTTGGGGAGCAAGCCTTTCCAATCCACACAATGGCCCAGAGTCATATACATCACGCGCCCGTGCTCGTGGTAACGGTGCTGGACGAGGATGGCGCTCTTGCGTTCGACCTTCACGTTCCCCGCACATTCGCGGAAAGCATCGGCGAATGGATTGTCCATTGCGGAGCGACCCAAACGGATGCCGCGTGACTATCGGAAACCACTCGAAAATTTGAATGGTGCACCTGACAATCGGAGCGCCGAATGCTATCAGCAAAGACAATCATGAAAAAGATCGTTTTGAAAGTTTCAAGTACCGATCAATTGGGAATCGTCAGCGCCGTCAGTCAGTGCATTTCGAACATTGGCGGGAATATTGTGGAGAGCGGTCAGTTTGTCGACCCTGACACTGACCAGCTGTTCATGAGGGTGTGTTTCAGCATAACGTCGGACCAACAGTATGCCGACTTTAGGAATAGCTTCGCCGCAGTATCGGCACGCTACGGCATGGAATGGAATTCGTTCGACATGTCGGTGAAGCCACGCGTGCTCGTGATGGTTTCCCAGCTCGGGCACTGTCTAAACGATCTCCTTTACCGGAACAGCATCAACCAGCTGCCCATGGAGCTCGTCGGGATCGTGTCAAATCACGACGCATTTCGACGTCGAGCCGAACACGAGGGCATTCCATACTTCTTCATGCCTGTGACACCTGAAAATAAACTGGACCAGGAAGCAGCGCTCCTCGATCTGATTGACAAGCAAAGGGTCGATTTGGTGATTCTCGCGCGCTACATGCAAATTTTGAGCGATGAGCTTTCCAGGCGTCTGTCCGGGCGTGTCATCAACATCCATCACTCGTTCCTTCCGAGTTTCAAAGGCGCGAAGCCCTATCACCAAGCCCATAAACGCGGCGTAAAACTGATAGGCGCAACTGCCCACTATGTGACCGCAGATCTGGACGAAGGTCCGATTATCGAACAGGACGTCCGGCGTGTGGACCATACTGCGGATGCCAATGCAATGGTCGCCCTTGGCCGAGACACGGAATCGCAAGTGTTGGCAAAGGCAGTAAAGCTCCATCTCGAACAACGGATCCTTCTGAACAATGACCGCACAATCATCTTTGCATAATGGCCGAATCATCGACGGGAAGGCACTCGCTGCGACCATCATCGCAGACATCAAACAAGCTGTCGCTGCTCTCGGAATGAAGCCGGGGCTTGCAGTTGTTTTGGTCGGAAACGATCCGGCAAGCAGTGTCTATGTTCGAAACAAGAGCGCGCGCGCGGAGGAGTGTGGCTTCGAGTCTGTCACAATCTCGATGTCATCGGATGTGAGTGAGGCCGAGCTTCTTGGCGCAATCGATCGCTTAAATCGCGACGATCGAATTCACGGAATCTTGGTACAACTGCCGCTTCCATCCCGGATCAATGCGAACCGAATCGTCGAAGCAATTGACCCGGACAAGGATGTTGACGGATTCCACGTGGTCAACGCCGGTCGGCTCGCGGTCGGCGATATGAGCGCCGCGTTCATCCCTTGCACGCCTCTTGGGATTATTGCATTGCTCAAAGAGGCACTAGGAGCGAACCTCAGCGGCAAGCACGCCGTCGTCGTGGGCCGCTCCAACATCGTAGGGAAGCCTGTTGCTGCGCTTCTCCTCGCAGAAAATTGCTCCGTTTCGATCGTTCACAGCAAGACTGAACAACCGCAGCTTATATGTCAACAAGCTGACATCGTGGTTGCTGCAGTCGGCGTTGCGCGATTGCTGGACCGTGCGTGGATCAAACCGGGCGCGGTTGTGATTGACGTCGGAATCAATCGGGTTTGCAATGAGGCCGGTGAAACGCAACTTGTCGGTGATGTCGACTTTGATGCTGTCAAAGACATCGCATCGTCAATCACGCCAGTACCCGGCGGAGTGGGTCCCATGACCATCGCAATGCTGCTACGCAACACGCTTGAGAGTGCGCGCAAGTCGCACCCGCAGTGAGCGGCAATGTTCGCCACCAATCTGGACTTCGAGTACCGCTCTGATAGCAAAAATCGCGTTGCGCTCTGAGCTATATACAGCTTGTGTTTTGGTATTGTCGAGCTTATAGTCAATCAACTAGGTTTGTCGTTGCCTGATCGGCAGCGTTCAGAAAACGAGAGGAAATTGAAATGACGGAAGCAACACTTTCTGCGGGTCAACCGGTTGTCTCTGAGAAATGGGTGCCCGAATTCGATAATGGTCGTGCGTGGCGCGCCAGGCTGGGTTTCGTGCTCATCTCGGACGATCATCTGATTGAAGAGGACGTTATCCGCATGGCGCCGGAAGGCGTGAACGCGCACTTCACCCGCGCGCCGATGCCGGTAGGCTGCACCGTCGAAAATCTGGCTGCGATGGAAGGCGGACTGGCGGCCTCTGCAGCCGAACTGCTGCCCGGTTTCGACGTTTCTGTTGTTTGCTACGGCTGTACGTCTGGCACGGCGACAATGGGCGAGGAAACCGTCATTCGGGAACTGAAGCGGGCTCGCCCCGATCGCCAGGCGACGACGCTTCTAACCGGCGTAATTCAGGGGCTGCGCGCTTTATCGGCCAAGAAAATTGTGATGGGTACGCCCTACACCGACGAAGTGACCTCCGTCGTGTCGCGATACATGCAAAAAAGTGGTTTCGAACTGCTCAACGTTCAGGGCCTTAACCTCGTTTTCGATAGAGACATCACGCGGGTCACGCCGGGATACATTCGCAAGTTTGCCAAGGAGATCGATCGCCCCGACGCGGACGCCATCTTCTTGAGCTGCGGCGGCTTCCGTGCGATCGATGTCATTGACCAAATCGAACAAGATACGGGCAAACCGGTCGTGACCAGCAATCAGGCCATGATGTGGAACTGCCTGCGGCTTGCCGGTATTAACGATCAATTCGATGGGTACGGGCGCCTGCTTCGCGAGCGCTGAACGCGGAGATACGGCCGCCCGTGACGCGCATGCGCTAGGAGGTTGAAGCGCGAAGCGAGCGAAGGCGGGCTGCGCTAAGGCTCAGCCCGTGGACTGACCTCTTCGGAGAATGCGTCAAGTAGTGAGGCAACTTAGCCACTCGAAATATAGCGGCTAACCTTCTTCAACATCCAGCGCAGGTACTTCGCTCTCACTTCGCCGAACGCGGTAACGTCACTATCAGTCAGGGCGTCAGTCATGCCGCGCAGTTCGCCTAGCAATTCCTCTACAACGTCGCTCCATTCGAGGTTTGGCAAGAAAATGTACCAGATACGGGCGACGCGGTAATAAAGCAGGCCGCTGATTTCGCGCATTGGTTTGCTCCCGATAAGGTCACTAACCAGTGCCTCAAGAGCGTCAGACAGCCTTGCGTATTTCTCGATATCTCGTGGACCACGAAGCTGCTCAGCCCGTTGGATTAGCTTCGTCATGGTCTCTCGGTGCTGCTCCGAGGGCACGTTTGGAGACATCGATCCCATTCTTTCGGCGAGAAGGATTCGCAGATCGTATGTATCCTTGAAGGTCTTCATGTCAATGTCGGTTACACGTGTTCCTACGCCATTTCGAATCTCAAGTAATCCTTCATAACTGAGTTGCTGGAGAACTCGCCGCAGGGGCGTACGACTTACGCCGAACTCCCTTGCAAGCTCCGTCTCATTGATCATCATCCCAGGCGGATAAACTAAAGTGCTAATCCGCTGACGTACATTTTCGTACATACGCCTATGCCGCTGTTCCGCGTTTTCTTCGATCTTTTTTTTCATATTTCAAGTCTGATAACTTTGTTTGCCAACCGCGTTGCTTTACATGTCGAGAAGCATCGGAAAAAACCTCATGCTGGTGGGGCGTGAAGGACATAAATTTTCCTTGACACGTTGGCCCAAAGCAGCATCATTGCTGTATAAAGCTTGTATTCCAAAGCATAAGTCATAGGCAGTTAGCCCGCTAGTGCGCACGTTCGCCGGGAGGTCAGGCTGCACAAATTGTCAGGATCGAAGCTGCCTTTGGATCGCCGGCTCGTATCATGCAGACTGGCGAGCCACTTGCAGAGGACGAAACCCGTCGGCCCGGTCATGTTCCTAACAGCGCACGGCCGCATAAGCACCCCTACCGTCAAGAGAACAAAGTTGGCAAAGAGCAGCAACATCAAGGGAAGTACCTCCCGCGAGCGGTTCGACCGAATCTACGGTGCAATACGAGAGAAGATTTGCCTTCTTGAATACGAGCCAGGAGCGTTGCTATCCGAAGATGACCTAGCGCAGCAGTTCGGCGTCAGCCGCACGCCGCTACGAAGGGTTTTAAGCCGCCTTGAGGCAGAAGGCCTCGTTGAAAGCCAGCATGGTGTCGGTACGTTCGTCACTGACCTCGGCGACGACAAGCTAAAGGAGGTCTACCAATTTCGCCTTGAACTGGCGTCGCTGATTGGCCGGCTCTCTCCGATACCTCGCGAAGACTCCGACCTCGAACGAATGCGGGCGCTTTCGGTCCGTTGCAACGCTTTTGCCGCAAGTCCGACTGTGAGCGAGTTCGCGCGGGTGAACCTCGACTTCGCACTCGAGCTAGCTTCAATGATTGGCAACCGTCCGCTCCGAGAGACGGTTCAACGGCTTTTCTTTGTTGCGATCCGCATCTGGATGAAAACGCTAGCTGACGAGCGAGTCGCGATCGAAGCGCGCATCTTCGCCGAAGAGGTCAAGGATGTGCTGAACGCGCTTGAGATCGGCGATCTCGAATCGGTGGGCTACCTGCACCGAACCCATCTCTCAATGAGCTTCTTGCGGCTGCAACAATACATGTCTTCGCGGCTCGAATAGCAAACGCAGTCAAGTTTCCCAGCGGCCGTGCATTCGGAAGTTGTGTCGACTGCCGGCGCAGAGTCTTTCCGATGATCAGGCGTTTGCGGGGCGCCGGCCGCGTCGAGAAGTGGGCGGCGATCCGCATGCAAAAAATCCTGTCAATTTTCGACTAGGAAGCGCATGCACACGAAAACCGCACGGGTCAATGGGACGTCGGCGTTATCGCAGTCGCCCCAGCCGCAGTCCATCGAGATCGTCGCAGATTAGGACACCTGGATGTTCTCTTCCACAACGTCCGCGACGACAGCGATCGTATCGCCAGATTGCACTAGTCCCGGGAAATGCCTGCCGGCGAGTAGACCGGCTCGCTGTGTGAAATATTCAACAGCCTTTTCGCCGGTCCGATCGATGTTATGCACCCGCGCTAAGAGTTCGCCAGCCTTGACTGTGTCTCCCAAGTCATGACACATTTCAAGAAGGCCATGATGCTCACTGGTCGTGTAACAGTTGCCCTCGGGCATGTCGAGCAACGTGGTCGTAGCGGAGGCCGCAGGCTGCTCGCGTTCGCTCAGCTTGCACTCGAGAACTCCCGCGTTCGTGAGGAAGCCTCGTACACCGCGATCCGCAATGGCAATACTTCTCGCAGACGAACTCCCGCCCCCTCCCAATTCCGTGGAGACAAAAACTTTACCGGCCGCCTCGACCGCACTGTCGAACATGCCGACATTGTCGAGCTCAAGCAGTCGCATTGAATACGGTGCGCGGAACGCGCGCATTGCCTGTTCGCACCGTGCTTGCTGACCGGTATCTTCAAGGACGTGAATTGCCGCAAACGGCAAGAAGTCAAGGGTCCGCCCGCCCGAATGCATATCGAGGACGTAGTCTGCTCGGGGAATAAGGTGGCGTTGGAAATAATCCGCGACCTTTTCGGTCACGCTTCCGTCGGGCCGCCCAGGAAAGCTGCGATTCAGATTGCCCGCGTCTATCGGCGATGTCCGACGGCCCGCGCGAAACGCCGGGTAGTTCATAAACGGCACGATGATCACAGTGCCGTGCACGACTGAAGATTTCAGCCAACAGGCCAGCTTGGATAAGGCCGTCGCCCCTTCGTACTCGTCTCCGTGGTTGCCACCGGTTAACAGAACGGTGGGTCCATCCCTTTTTCCTTTGATCACAGAAATTGGAGTCATAATGGCGCCCCACGCTGAATCGTCTCGCGAGTAGGGTAACTTGAGAAAGCCATGTTGCTCGCCGACCGCTTCAAAATCGACAGTTGGCGTGACCGGTGACGCACGCATTTCCAGTCCTTCAAAAAGATCGAGCTGCGAACAAATAACCTCGTTTCGCGCGGTGCACTCTAGCCTTCCCGTTAACGGCCGGCACCTGCGCTTTCCGATGGCTAAGGCACGACCGTGAATAACGGCGGCAAGAACCACCTCTAGTCATTTGCGGACGAATAGTTTCCGCGGAACATCGCTTAAACAGTCAACGCCGGTCTGAGTGATCGCGATACTTTCCGTGATCTCCAGTCCCCAATCGTCGAACCATAAGCCGGGCATGAAGTGGAGCGTCATCCCGGGCTCTAGCACGGTACGATCGCCATCTCGGAGACTCATCGTTCGCTCGCCCCAATCCGGGGGATAGCTCATCCCAATCGGATACCCAACTCGGCCGCCCTTTTTGATCCCGTGTTTGCGAGCGACGGCGAAGAACGCGTTGGCGATGTCCTCGCAGGTATTTCCTGGTTTGGCCTTTGCAAGTCCTGCTTCGATGCCTTCTACGACGGCGGCTTCGGCATCCAGGAACTTCTGAGGCGGTTGACCAAGAAAGACCGTCCGAGACAAAGGACAATGGTAACGACGATACACACCGGCAATTTCGAAGAAAGTGCCGAAACCTGTCTTTAACTCCGAATCGTCCCAAGTGAGGTGCGGTGTCGCGGCTTCAACTCCGGTTGGCACTATAGGGACGATGGATGGATAGTCGCCCCCGTATCCGTCTAGGCCCCTGATAGCGGTTGCGTAAATCTCGGCCACGAGATCATTCTTTTTCATGCCCGGCTCTATGACATCTAGCAGTCTGTCGTACATCTTCTCGAGAATACGACCGGCGACGCGCATGTATCCGAGCTCGGCCTCAGACTTGACTGCTCTTTGCCAATTGACCAGGCCTGTGGCGTCTCGCCAGCTGTTAGTTGGTAACTCCCGTTGCAACGTGGTATAGGTCGCAGCAGAAAAGTAGAAGCTGTCTAACTCTAGTCCGACGACGAGGTTTTCCCAGCCCCGACCCTTGATCACCTCGTTCGAGAAGTAGACCATGGGATGGAGATCGCGCTGGACGTATTCTTCAGGGTACCCCACAAGCGCAGAGTGGGACATATAGACGGTCGCCTTGGCGCCGTTCAGGTCTATGCCGCGGCCGAACCAAACGGGCTCCCCTTCAAGGGGAACTACGACGCATTGATGGTTGTAAAAGGAGTATCCGTCGTACCCGGATATCCACGCCATGTTCGACGGATCCGAAACGATCAATAGACCAAGGTTGCGCTTGATCATTTCGGACCGAAGTTTTTCGAGACGCGCTAGATACTCTGCATCATCAAAGAACTTTCGTAACCGGGGAAACTCAGTTTGGGATATCTTTCCACTCATTGCTGGTCCGGTATAGGGTTACGTAATGCGTTTTGAAGATTTTGGAACGCCAAGTGTCAGTGACTATTGACGTCCTGATCGCCGAAGGAATACGTGTGGCGCCCACGTGGGGCGGTCGAGGCAGCGTTCGCTTGCGTCGATCGTACTCATGGCGCCCCGATCGGAGTAGGTCGCGTCGAACAGGTGACTCGATATGCAAATGTACCGGGTCCAAAATGTCGATGCCCGCGTTATAGCGCGCCCGACGTACGAAATTTGGCAAACGACGGTCACTAAACGCGGAAATCTTGCGTGCAGCCTTCCAGAGGACGAAGACGGAAAAGCAATCCGTACGGTTCGCTGAACTCCGAGGTTGCTCGGCAACTTGCAGCGCACCAGTCCCCGCCGTGATGTTAACGGCGACAACGCGGAGTAGGTGGGCAAGCTGAGACTTCTAGATGAACATCGATGACATGAAGAGGTGGCTCAGGCGACGATGCATGAGCGACAGGCAGGCCGATAGTCGGCTTCCATCCAGTCCTTGCGAATGGATTATCGCGATCGTCGTGCCGGTAGCAATGGGCTATTTGCTTGTACTCGCGAAAATGATAATGAACCACTGATGCCGAGGCATGGTGATGCTGACTTGTTCTCAGCGCCGTTCCACTTAAGTCATTGGGCAGTTGGACTCACCACTCACCGTCCTGTCCATTGATCGATCAAGCGATGGTCCATGCCTGACTCGCACTCTTGAGCAACCTCCGGAACTTTCGTGAACGGTTCGGTGACGCGGGGCAAAGGGAGGGGCCCCGCGGACCGTCCGCTACCCGTTTTTTATAAATACAGCTTCACTGCCGCACGCCAATGTCCGTAGCGCAGTAAGTCTCGGGTGAACGTCAATGGTTGCTTATTCCTGGTGGCGCAGAAATGCTCAAAGTCCTCTAACTGCGTGTGACCCAGGTCATTTTTCGGAAGGGCACGTTTGCCGCTGACAAGCTCCAGTACTGTCGGGTTCTCCGTAGCACATGACTTTCTCCCGTTAACCACAAGAACTGTCCAGCAAAACGGGTTCCAGCCCGCGTCGACGCCGGCGCTGTCGTGCATGCTGCACAGTGCAGCCGCGACTCGCCGGTTCGCGGAAAAGCGGAGCCTGCCAAGACCCGCATACCGCCGGGTGGGAGCAGTGAATCAGCGTGGGCGCCAGACCCGCGGCGAGACGAGCGGCGTCAGCCGCCAGAACTCGCCGTCCGGGCTTACCGTGGCGTACGGGGTCCGCATTGCTCCGAGCTTGACCAGCGTCGAGCCACTGGTGCTCGTGTGCTGGAACCCCATGCGTTTTAGCGCGTCCTTGCAAAAGCGACGGCGAAGGGTCGCGTAAATCTTAGGTTGTCTGCTGCATCACTGCCGTCCTCGTTCCGGTGCGGATTGGTTAGATGCTTTTTACGGCAGACCGACCTGATGTCAAGGAAGGGCCCTCCGCACGTCCGGAACGTTCAACCCGCCAGGTTGGTGGCTCTCTGTCAGTGAACCTGTCGCCACGCGCGGTCAATGGCGGCGAAGACGATCGGCAGGAAGTCATGGCCCTCGAACGACACAGGTCGGTCGTCGTTGGGGTAGGACAGCACGGCGGGCGCGCAGATCATCTGCAGCAGCCGGTCGCTGAATTGTCCGCTGGACGAGACTTCAGCCAACACTTCTTCCTCCATCTGATGAAGCAGCTTCCAGGTCAGCACGCCCTTCGAGCGGTGCCGCGCAATCACGCGTGGAACGACTTCCTCAGCGGCGGCCTGCGCATCAAACAGGACGTTGTAGTTCGCCATCGACATCTCTCCTATTGAATTCAGTGAAAGTTCCGGCTTGCCGTCGGCAGTTCGCCCAGCAGATGCGACACGTCGACGAGCCGCTGGGCGACCAGATGCCTGACTTCGCCCTCGCATTGCCACACGCCATAGACAGCCAGAAGCGATGAGCCCAACGCCTCGCGCCGCTGCCGCTCGAGCACGGACTCCCACACGATCACGTTGACCGACCCGGTCTCGTCTTCCAGCGTCATGAACATCACGCCGTTGGCCGTGCCGGGGCGCTGCCGCACCGTTACGATTCCGCAGCCACGCGCGAGCTGCCCATTGCGATAGCGCATCAGCGCCTCGGCTGGCGTCAGGCGCATGGCAAGCAGCTTTTCGCGAAGCAACGCGAGCGGGTGCCGGCCGAGCGTGAGGCCGGTCGAGCGGTAGTCCGCGATCAGGTCCTGACCTTCCGTCGGGGCGGCAAGCGCTGGCGCTTCTTCCTCGCGCGACGTCGCCCGCAACAGGTCCTTGTCCGGTACCGCGGCGACCGCTGCCCATAGCGCCTGCCGCCGGTCGCCGGCGAGAGCCTTCAGGGCATTGGCGGCAGCCAGGACCTGAAGGTCGTGGCGATCCAGTTGCGCGCGGTTCGCGAGATCGGCGACATCCCGGAACGGCCTGACCGCGCGAGCCGCTTCGATGCGCCGGGCGGTTTCCTCGCGCATGCCGCGCGCCAAAGACATGCCAAGACGGACGGGTGCCGTGCTGCCATCGCCCTCCATCGTTGAGTCCCAGCCGCTGATTGTCACATCGAGAGGCAGCACGCCCACGCCATGACGTTTTGCGTCCTGCACAAGCTGCGAGGGCGAATAAAAGCCCATCGGCTGGCTGTTGAGCATCGCGCAGAGGAACGCGGCAGGTTCGTGGCGTTTAAGCCAGCAGCTTGCGTAGACGAGCAGCGCGAAGCTCGCCGCATGGCTTTCAGGAAATCCATTTAAGCCCCGCCTCCAGAGGGTTTGCGTCGCCGATCTGGCCGGCCGGCCATACGGTCTCGACATCGAAAAACCGGCTAGTCCGAACCTACTAACGCCGCCGTTCCATGCCATTGCACTGTGGAGCGTTGAGCTATGCGCCCACTGTGCGTATAATGTGCCTGTCCAGTTCGCTATTTGGAGCGACCCATGAGCGCCATTGCCTTTGCCGACGTCCTCGAGTCCGCCCGGGAAGCGGGAACGTCCCGTCTATCCGCCGCCAACCTCGCCAACGTCTTGGGTTTGCAACAGCAAGACTTGGCAACCTTGGCGGGTGTTCATCGCAACACGCTGCGCACCCATCCTGAGTCGCCGAAACTCCAGTCGACCTTGCGCGACCTCGTGCGCGTGCTGTCGGCGGCTGCGGCGGTACAGCCGGACTTCGAGCGAGCGCTGTTTCTGGTCAAGAACCAGCCGATCCCCACATTTCGCCATAAGACTATCCTGCAACTGCTCCAGGACGGGCGGACTGAGGATGCGATTGGCTATCTGGAGTCGATCAGCGCGGGATTTGTTGGATGATCGGATGATCCTGACGCACTTGCCGGCGGGCACCGTGCTTTACCGCGCACATACACCTCGCTGGGCCAGCCGGCCGGCCAGTGGAGCAGGCGCCGCAGCCAAAGGCGGCCGCTTCAACCGGGAAGGTGTCGAGGCACTGTATTTGTCGCTGGAACAACTCACGGCGCTGCGCGAGTACCAGCAGACCTCGCCCTTCCTGCCGCCCTGCACGGTCTGCTCCTACACCGTCGCGCTGCGTGATCTGGTCGACCTGCGGCAACTCCACCGCGGTCCTCTTTGGGACGAACTTTGGCACGACTGGCGCGAGGATTGGCGGCACCTGAAATTCGAACTGCACATCGAGCCCCCAACCTGGGTTCTCAGCGACATGGTTCGGGAGCAGGGCTTTACCGGCATTGTGTTTCCCAGCCAGACCGACGAGCGCGGTACAAACGTCGTGGTGTTTACTGACCGCCTCAGAGATGGCAATTCGATCGAGGTCAACGACCCGGATGGCCGACTTCCGCGGGACCAGGCAAGTTGGCCGCGTTGAAGACCCCTCTCTGAGACTTACGCTGTTGCTGTCTAGATTTGCTGCTAGCCAGTGCTCATAGTGGCGCTACGGCTAGCGGCAACTCTGAACCCCTACGTCAATCGAATCACGCGGTTCTGCTCCTGCCACCGCAGGCGTCTGTCCACTTCCGGATCGGGTGCCGCTTCGACGATCCTGTCCAGCGCGTTTGCGAGTTCTGCCGAGCGGCCGGATGCTCCCGGGCCGGATAAGAGCCAAAAAATGCAATCCGGTTTCCGGACTCGCACTGGTAGCCCCCGACTCGTCGAGCAGCCGCCCGCCATCAATCGGCGTCAAAAAATGAAGCAATACTCAGAACGCCTTGTCGAACGCCCATGTAGTTGGACCGCACAATCGTTGTATTACGCCCGACGTTCCCCTCCAAGGTAGCCCTTTTCGAGAACCGCAACACGTTTGATCCCGTGCACCTTCGCAAGGTAGAAGCGGTAGCGAGGCCATGCCCACGCCCCCCTACGACGATCACGTCATATTCAGGTCTCGGATTTAAATCGCGCCACGGTCTACGCCAACCACGATTCGCGGGGAGCGCATACCTAAAGATTTGCAGTCCGGCATATTCGTTCATCATCTCATCACCAGCTTCGGTTCTTTGGCAGGGAAGGCAATTTGCGACGCAACAGCCGAAGCGAACCGCTACCTGACCAACTTGATCGTTACGCGCAACCTCGAGGTGCCAAACATCTAGAGAACGCTAGCTCGTCGCGCCGAGAATACGCTCCGACCTCCTGTAGGTTGTGTACAAGTATCCCCCAGCATTTTTGCGGCGGCAAGTACCGACCAAAAAAAAGCGTTTGCTGTACACATGTAACTAAACGGGCGCGGTCGGATCGCGCGTACCCGGCCGTCTGGACGCTAACGAGACGTCAGGAAGTGCGCCGACCCCTCCTAGGTGTATACATCTATCAGTCGTCCCTTGTAGACGGAAGACCAGTTGTACACAATGTCGTTGTTGACGGAATTTTGAAACGGCATACTCAACTCGACGATCAGAGCTGACTGCGGCTGGCGCAACTGCGGTGTTCTGCGACGGTGCGACAAGCGCGGCGGCTTACGTGTGGGCCGCTGGAGCGTTTCTCATCACCGTAGTCGCGGCGACAAAAGTCACAGAAAAGTGGGAATTACATGCGGTCCGAAGCAAGACATCTAAGAACGAATGTCTCGCGTCGAACCAGTCTGTAGGGAGCTGCATCACGAGACGCCTGCGACGGACGATGTGCGGGTGCGTTGATTCGAAGATGGAGAAGTTACGGAAGGTCGTGGGACCAATGGCTAACAGACCAATTGAACGCCTCATTGCCGTTGTATTGCTGGGCGACCCGTATCGCGACGCGCGGAACCGGGCATCTAAGCGAAACAGATGGAGCGGGATCTTTGTAAGCGCAAACTCGGGTCGGGCCTCCCAAGACCTCCGGGGGGCTTGGTTAGATCATGCAGCCCTCCAGGCGCCGAGGCACTCCTATCGACAGAGAAGTCACATTGACAAAAAATAGTGACCTAAAGGTAAGCAACTCCCGTGAGCGTTTCGATCGGATATACGGTGCGATCCGCGAAAAGATATGTTTGCTCGAGTATGAGCCTGGGGCCTCTTTGTCCGAAGACGAATTGGCGCAGCAGTTCGGAGTAAGTCGCACACCGCTACGGAGAGTTTTGAGCAGGCTTGAGGCCGAAGGTCTTGTCGAGAGTCAACATGGAGTTGGAACGTTCGTAACAGACCTAGATGACCAAACACTCAAAGAGGTCTATCAATTCCGGCTCGAACTCGCGTCGCTAATCGGCCGGCTCGGTCCTCTGGGGCGAAGTGAGGAAGATCTTGAGCGGATGCGGGCTGTGTTTATGCGTTGCCAGCGTTTTGCTGAGGCGCCGACGATGCCTGAATTCGCAAGGGTGAACTCGGACTTCGCGCAAGAGCTGGCATCCATGATAGGAAATCGACCCTTGAGGGAGACGGTTCAGCGCCTGTTCTATGTAGCGATCCGAGTATGGATAAAGACACTGCCTGCGGAACGGTTGGCGATCGAGGCGGCGATCTTTCGTGACGAGGTTGAGGACGTGCTGCAGGCGCTCGAACTTGCTGATTTCGAGGCGGTTGGCTATCTGCATCGAACTCATCTTTCGATGAGCTTTGCCCGGCTTAGACAATACCTGGAGCTTGGTAACGATTAGGAAGAGCCATGCCGGTTTGGCGTCAGATCGCACGCTGTCTCGACGGGCGCGACAACGTTTGGTTCCACGACCCCCCGGTTGCCTACTACCGGCACCAAGGGACAAAGCCGACTTAAGCGGTGGTAGGGATAAGACGGAGTCTGGGACCGAATTGCGCGTCCGAAGACGGGCGAATTTTGATTCTTCGCATAACGAAAGGAGTGCAGCGATGCTAAAGACGTTCAAACGGACTGTAGTTGTCTTCGGCCTATTAACGGTTACGGCCGTTTCGCTGGCCCACGCCGGGCCACTGATGGACCGGATAAAATCCGGCCAGCCTGTCCGCATCGGGTTCGCGGCGGAGCCGCCGTTCGCTTATCCTGGCGATCACGGGGAGCCTTTGGGCTTCGCGAACGCCATTGCCGTCGGTGTCCTGAAGAAGATGGGTTACACGAATATTGAGCCGGTGGTGACTGACTGGGGTGCAATGATCCCCGGCTTGGTAGCGAAGCGCCTTGATATCGTCACCGGCGGGATGTACATCTTGTCAGACCGTTGCGCTAACATGGATTTCTCGAACCCGATCGGGCGCTTTGGAGACGCCTTCATCGTGCCAAAGGGCAACCCAAAAGGCATCAAAACGTATAAGGACGTCGTAGCCAAGCACGCGACGATCGTTACAGGTGTTGGGTATAACAACATTGGCGCCGCGAAAAAGGAGGGCGTGCCTGACGACCAAGTAATGAAAGTCCCGGGCGTGTCTGAGATTCTGGCAGCCGTTAAGTCCGGACGAGCGGACGCGGGCGCGTTGCCGGCGCTCGAGGCAAAACGGCTTGTTGATGCGGACCCTAGTGCTATTGACGCAACCGATTCCTCCGCTCTTCCTGACTGGACACTAAACTGGATTGGTATCGGCTTCAGACATGAAGACGACGACTTCAAGAAGGCTTTCAACGCAGCCTTGTCGAACTATCTCGGAAGTCCGGAAATGCTCGCGGCGGTCAAGCCATTTGAATACACAAAGGCGAACCTCCCCGGCGACGCGAAGACCGACTGGATCTGCAAAAATCGTTAGCCTCGAGGGCAGACAGTACTCGGCGGCATAACATTGTAACAACGGCGTCGATTGCACCGGCGCCGTTGACCAGTGAGATCAGCAACGATGAATTCGCACGATTTTTTGATTAAATACGCGCCTCGATTCGTCGAGGGGACTATCACAACCTTCGAACAGTTCTTTCTGGCAACAGGTGTTGCGGTGGTCCTCGCAATGACTGCGGGGGTAATGTTGCTGACCCCTTCCAGAATTATCCGGGGGACGGCAATCGCTTACGTTGAGCTGTTCCGTGGCACCTCTCTCCTCGTGCAGCTTTACTGGATTTTCTTCGCGATGCCAATCGTTGGACCATCGCTCGACAAGTTCACTGCAGGTTTTATTGCTGTGGGCTTGAACCTAGGAGCTTACGGTGCGAATCTCGTGAAGGGTGCAATCCTCGCTGTTCCACGTGGCCAGTGGGAGGCGTCTATTGCAATTAATATGTCTCTCCCTCGGCGAATGGTTCGGATAATCTTTCCGCAGGCGCTGGCAATTATGTTGCCCGCGTGGGGAAACCTCTTGATCGAACTGCTCAAGGCTACCGCTCTGGTAGCTCTGATATCGGTCACGGATCTCATGTTTGAGGTGCGTCAGATCAACAACGAAACATTCAAATCCGCAGAAGCATTCGGGACCGCTCTTATCATTTATTTCGTGATTGCCCGATTACTCATAACCCCGATAATGCGACGGTTTGAGAAACTCATGGCGGTGAAGATGGGGAGGGGTTAGCCATGGATGTCTGGAACTGGCGCTTCGCACTCGATATTCTTCCTCAGCTGATTAAAGCAACGGGGTCCACCGTGCTAGCCGCTATTGGGGGATATATTATCGCGACCGTTATTGGATTAATTTTTGCGTTGGTACTACGCTCGCGAATTCGACTGCTCACCGTTGCGGTTCGTGAGCTCGTGGAGTTTCTGCGATCGACGCCGTTGATCCTGCAAATCTTCTTCGTGTTTTACGTCGGTCCCGAGATTGGCATCCGGCTGTCCCCGTGGACATCGGGGATGATTGCCCTTGGCGCGCATTACGCAGCCTATCTATCAGAAGTGTATAGAGGTGGCATTGAAAGCGTTCCAAAAGGGCAATGGGAGGCCGCAAAGGCTTTGAATCTGTCGACGTTTCAGACCTATCGCCGGGTTGTACTACCGCAAGCGCTGCCCGCCTCTCTTTCCGGAATGGGCAACTACCTCGTCGGCATTCTCAAGGATACACCCATGCTCGCGGTTATCGGTGTCACCGAGCTTTTGCATGCGGCTTCAACGGTCGGTGGAGACACTTACAGGTATCTAGAACCCTACACCCTGGTGGGTCTGATCTTTCTGGCGCTCTCTCTGCCAACGGCATGGGGCTGCAACAGGCTGGAAAGAACCGTTCGTAAAATGCTGGGGCTCCAAAAATGAATGATGACATGTCGCAATATCCGCTTCGACTTGATGGACCTAACATCCCCATCGTGCGCTTCGCCAACGTCACAAAGCGTTATGGCGAGCTTACTGTGCTTGATAAGCTGAACCTGGACGTCACACCGGGTGAGACTGTTACTATTATCGGACCATCAGGCTCCGGGAAGACGACGGTTCTACGGGCCCTGATGACGCTTGAAACAATCAGCGGTGGAGTGATCTACGTGGACGGTGAACCACTGACCCATATGGAGAAGCGTGGAAGACTGGTACCGGCGGATAATGCGCATATGCGCCGGGTCCGTGCGAAAATAGGCATGTGTTTCCAGCAGTTCAATCTATTTCCGCACATGACGGCGCTCCAGAATTGTATGGAAGGCCTTGTACAGGTGCTCAAGATGCCACGCGGCGAAGCCAAGGACCGTGCCGAGTCCCTGCTCGAACGGGTGGGTATGGCCGAGAAGCGGGATCATAGACCCGCGCAGCTGTCTGGTGGCCAGCAACAGCGCGTCGCCATAGCGCGAGCTTTGGCAATGCGGCCGAAAATCATGCTGTTCGACGAAATAACGTCCGCCCTTGATCCTGAAGTGATTGGTGAGGTTACGAATGTAATTCGTTCTTTGAAGAGCGAACACAACCTGACGATGTTGATGGTCACACATCAAATGGGCTTCGCGAGAGACATCTCCGACCGGATATGCTTCTTCCACGGCGGCCGTATCGAAGAGGAAAACACCCCGCAGTTCTTGTTCGAGTCTCCAAGGACGCTCCGTACCCAGCAGTTTCTCCGCGCGGTGCGCGAAGCGATCTGACATGCCTACGTCCGCGTGTCGACTGTTCGCGCAGATGCAGGCCTATTACTGAGTGATTAGGAACGTCCTTGACTACGTCTGATGCACCGAACGCGGGTGGCGCGTCTCTTCTCGTTCCGTCCTCCCACCGGAACCGCTGGGCCCTTCCTGCTTTGATTCTAGGCGGTATCACCATTGGCGGTTCACCTATCTTTGTACGTCTTTCCGAGCTTGGCCCCATCGGAACCGCGTTCTGGCGTCTTGCACTGGCTCTTTATCCACTACTCTGGATGCATCGTCGCGCTTCGTCCGGCAATAGCCTCGGCAGGATCCCGCGTCAACTTTCGGAGCACTTCTTCGTAGCGTCGCCGGGCCTTGTTCTCGCGGCCGAACTCGTGAGCTGGCACACGTCGTTGCAATTTACGACTGTCGCTAATTCCACCTTGCTTGCCAATCTCGCGCCCATTTTTGTCGCTTTATTCAGCTGGCTTTTCCTGAAACAGAAGGTCAGTCTCACGGTTTTGATTGGACTGATAGTTTCCATCGCAGGAGTCGTCGTGCTGCAAGGTGCTCGCGGCCCTGGCGGCGACCTGAAAGGCGATGTCCTTGCCCTCCTTTCAGCCGTGCTGTACGCTGGCTACATAATCATTCTGGGCCGACTAAGAAAAACGTATGTTGCGACCACTATCATGCTTTGGAGCACGCTATCGGCTTCCGTCTGCACGTTGGTTTTAGCGTTTCTCGTTGACCCGATTATCTTCCCCAAAACGCTCTTCGGCTGGGCCGTGGTGGCAGGCCTTGCGTGGATTAGTCAAGCGGGCGGTCAGACGCTGATTGTCTATGCCCTCGCATGGCTCCCTCCGACATTTTCGTCGCTGACATTGCTTATCCAGCCGGTCGTTGCCGCTCTACTAGCGTGGCTGCTGCTGGGCGAGCATCTCACTTTTCTGCAGGCGGTCGGGAGCGTAATTGTGATATTTGGCGTCTTCCTCGCAAGCCGTCGCTGACCCGTTCCCGGGTTAAGACAGCCGCCTAACGCGCGTAGGCTCGGCAGCACCTTTAGAGTCAAACCATGAGGTCTAACGGCTGAGTGATTGATGACGTGAACGGTGAGCGGCCTGACCAACACATTCTTAAACTAACAAGCTTCAGGACGCTGCTGTCTATATCAGCACCGTCCGGTACGGTTGCCATCACGGAGCGAGGAACGTTCCTCCTTACAACGACGCCGGATACATTAGGGAGTGATCGGAGATTAGCGTTTCCGCTGTTTTGGCGACGGAAAGGAAATAGCCTCGCCAATACCCCCCGACGAATCTTGGGCACTCATCAAACTCTTCCTCCGCCGCCCTAACTATGACGCTCGCGGGCCCAAGCCCGAACTGGGACCGAATAACGCCTTGCTTGCGGGTGAACGACACTCGTGGCTTTAAATTGTCCAGCGACCGAATCACATCATCAGACGAGTTTAAACGATCGTAGCAAGCGCCAATTAGCTGCGCTGCTGCGATGCGCTCCCAGTGTTGAAAGCGCACGGCGGGACCGCGCGCGTGTCTAGCGCCGGCTGAATACCAACTTCAGAACTTGTGTCGAATGGCTGCACGGACGACGAACTGATTTCCGTTCGAAGAGACGCCGTCTGCACCGGGCACGTAGGCCACGTCGAGTACAGAGCCGGTGGCGTCGCCGCCAACGCGTTGATAAGCGCCCTGCAAGTAGACGTCGGTTCGCCTTGACAAGCTATAGTCCCCGGTTACGCCCACCATCTGGTAGTTGGGGTGCGATGTTTGTGTTGGCTGTTTGAGCGTGGCCCGAGTGTAGTAGTACATGACGCCGGCATAAAAAGCGGGCGTAAACTGATATTTTGCATTAACCTCGAAATTCTGGAAACGCAAATTTGAAGCGGCACCGCCCGTCGGTGTGATCGCCCCCACGTAAGCTGTACTGACTGGATCCGCGACATCCGTATTGGTGTAGGTAAAGCCCACGGTCGCCTGGTCGATGGTGTACGATACACCAGCTCCGAAGATGCGCAGACGCCTGCCCAAGAAGTTCTCGTCGCCGGCGTTCGTTATTGCCCCTCCCGCGGTGGAAGATGGATTGTTTGCTTGAAGGTAAGCGGCCGCGAGAAGTAGGCCGCCATTCGTATAGCTTGCGCCAGCACTGTATTGCCGGTTGTTGGCGAAGTTTGTCGAATTGGAGAAACTGTAGGTTCCACCGAACTGCAAACCGGCAAACGTCGGGCTCGTGTATTTCAACGTGTTGTTCACGCGGAAGGTATTATCGGTGTTGTCGTTATCGTACGGGTGCGAGAAAAGGTATCCAGCCCAGGTCGCGTTCGCCGTCGTCTGAGCCAGATAGTCGACCACAGAGTCGTACTGACGGCCCACAGTGATTACGCCGTATGTAAGGCTAGAGAGCCCAACATACGCTTGACGACCGAACATCAGTCCGCCTTGACCGAGCCGACCGCTATTAACATCGAATCCGTTTTCTAGCTGGAAGACAGTCTTCACGCCTCCGCCCAGGTCCTCCGCTCCTTTCAATCCCCATCGGCTGCCTTGAAGATACCCGCTTTGCAGCGAGTAACTCTTGTTTCCCCCAACGTTATTAGTGAAGTCAAACCCTTCATCAATCACACCATAGAGTGTTACCGTGCTTTGGGCTTGTGCTGCGGAGGAAAGTATTGCTAACGACGCCACGGCAATTATTTTTGACTTCATTTAGATTCCCTAGCTGTTGAGTTGAAACGCCTTTCATGTAGTACAACGAACGTCCAATTCGCACTTTCACGAAGTGGATGATTCTCTTGCGCATCTAGTGATGCAGGGGTAAGTGGCTTTCAGACATTGGCGGGGCGACTCGCACGCTCAGGCAAGTTCGCTTTTTATGCGGAAGACTTGAACGCCCACCGCCTCACAGTCGGTATAGACCTCGGTCTTCTCTGTCGAAACTACCGCGGCACGGACCTTCGGATGCTCGAGAAATGAGGCAGCGATCTCATCACATAACGTTTCCTGTAAATTGATGTGACCGCGTTTCACACGCTCAGTGATCGTCGAACGCATAAAGTCGTAGTCGACTACCTCGCAGAGCTGGTCGGCGACTGGTGTCGATAGTTCCAGGGGTACAAATAGTTCAACGTTGAACACGACCCGCTGCTCGCCATGTTTCTCAAATTCATGTGCGCCGATATTGATGCGCTTTTCGTAGTTGCGCAGGAAAAGTCGACGGCAATCGTACAACCGGGGATGAAGCAGTGCGGCATACATGATCTCGTCCAATGGTTATCTGGGGCGTGTCTCGAATTGTCGAGGGTGGGGGTCCCCTACATCATGTGGATGACGCCACAATCCTGACGCTCATAGGCGCAAGTCCAGGTGGGCTCCATAAGGATGATTCACGCAGTGGCACTGGAGTCGTCGGCGACACCTCGATACGCGCCGCGCTTTCTGCATTGGGTTGCATAGTGGCGGAAGCCTGCGTCCGATCAACATGTAACCGGGCCGATCCGGCGTCCGATACGACTACCCCCGGCATCAACGTCGCTACGAGCCCACGTGCGGCGGCATGGTCGCCCGCATATGGAAGAAGCCGATTTTGTTTTGCAGTACGCGCTGTGCGTTAATGCAGTCCGGGACACCCGCCGAGGTGTCCCGTCTGACAAAGGCCCCCGCTTTAGATGGCCGCACCCTCCCGAACAAGTTCATCCATGACTTGTCGTACGGCGGCAGATGCGATATCCACGATCTCGTCGATCTCGTCCTTTGTGGTGACCAGGGGCGGTGCAAATCCGAGGATGTCGCCATGCGGCATTGCGCGGGCGATCAAGCCCCGATCGCGTGCTGCCTTTGAAACGCGGGCACCGACCTTGAGGTGGGGATCGAAACGGACCTTATTCGCTGGATCGGAGACGAACTCAACCGCACCCATGAGACCTACGCCACGAACTTCACCGACTATCGGAAGCTTCGCGAACTCAGTATCAAGTCGGTCCTGGAAATAAGCTCCGACATGGCGTGCGTTGGCGGGAAGGTCCTCTTTCTCGACAATATCCAAAACCGCATTCGCTGCGGCAGCACCGATCGGGTGGCCAGAGTAGGTGTAGCCATGAGAAAACGCACCGACTTTGTCGGCTCCGTCTTCAAGAACCCTGTAGACCTTATCACTTACGATCGAGCCGGACAGTGGGAAGTAAGCTGAAGTCAAACCTTTCGCCACGGTGATCAGGTCAGGTTCGACACCATACTTTTCCGAACCAAACATGGCTCCGGTGCGACCAAATCCGGTGATGACCTCGTCCGCGATCAGGAGGATGTCGTATTTCCTCAAAACCGCTTGGATTGCCGCCCAATATCCTTCTGGCGGCGGGGTAATGCCGCCCGTCCCCAATACCGGCTCGCCGATGAATGCTCCGATTGTGTCGGGACCTTCACGGACGATCAAGGCCTCCAGCTCCGCCGCTCGCCGAGCAGAGAAGGCGATTTCCGACTCCCCTTTTTCTGCGCCCCAGTAATGATGAGGGACGCCGGTATGAATGACGCCCGACAAGGGAAGATCCATGTGGTCGTGATAGAAGCTCATCCCCGTCATCGAACCGGAAATGACACTGCAGCCATGATAGCCGCGCTGCCGGGATATGATTTTTTTCTTGGCAGGCTTGCCGCGAAGGTTGTTGTAATACCAGACGAGCTTGGCGTTCGTTTCGTTTGCGTCCGAGCCTGACATCCCGTAGAAGATCTTGCTCATCTTGCCAGGAGCCATCTTGACGAGGCGATCAGATAGGGTCGCAAGTTCTTCGGTAGTGTGCGCCGCGTATGTATGGTAATACGCGAGGCGGTGAGCCTGTCTCGAGATAGCCTCCGCTACCTCCGTTCGTCCGTAGCCGATATTCACGCAGTAGAGACCAGCGAAGCCGTCAATGTATTCTCGCCCAGTGGCATCCTTGATCCGGATGCCCTTGGCTGTCTCCACGATGGTTGGGTCGCCGGCCTTGCCGGTGGCGAAGTCTTTCAACTGTGTGAATGGGTGAAGGACCGACGCTTGGTCGAGCGCCGAGATTTCCGCGATGTTGATGGTCATATCGATGGTTCCAATTAGGCGGCCACTTGGCCGATGCAGACATATTTGGCTTCGAGGTATTCAAGAATGCCGTGACGCGATCCTTCTCTTCCAAGGCCGGACTGTTTCCAACCACCGAACGGAATAGGCGGCCCGGTGAACTTTGCGGTGTTAACAGCCACCATCCCGTATTCGAGGCTGCTAGTTAAGCGCATCGCTCGCCCGAGGTCAGCGGTATAAACGTAGGCCGCAAGTCCCATTTCGCTGTTGTTCGCACGCTCGACGATTTCAGCTTCGGTATCAAAGGGCAAGATCGCAGCAACAGGGCCGAACGTCTCCTCTTGTGCAATTTGCATTTCGTCAGTGACGTTCGAGAGCACGGTTGGAGTGACGAAATTGGCTCCGAGCTCGCTAGGCGTGCCGCCAGCGGCAAGCGTCGCACCTGCGGAGAGTGCCTGCGATATTTGCTCGATGCACTTTCGTGCCACGGTGTCACGAGTCATCGGTCCTATGTCTACGTTTGGTTCGAGACCGTGACCGACCTTCAATTGCTCGGTCGCTCGAGAGAAGGCCTTGACAAACGCATCGTAGATACCGCGCTGCACGTAGATCCTGTTGGCAGCCAGACAATCTTGGCCGGACGTGGCGAACTTCGCAGCAATACAGCCCGCCACGACTGATTCCAGTTCAACATCGTTGAAAACGATAAATGGAGCGTGTCCCCCCAACTCGAGCGATGCCTTCTTAACAGTCTGCGCCGCCTGCCCAAGCAGGATGCGCCCTACTTGCGTCGACCCGGTAAAAGAAAATGCACGCACATGCGGATGGTCAAGCAACCGTCTTGCTAGTGGCGCTGCTTCTCCCGTAATCACCTGTAGTACACCGGACGGAATCCCTGCCTCGTGACCGAGCTTAGCCAAGGCTAGGGCAGACAACGGCGTTTCCGGCGCAGGCTTGACGATCATTGAGCAGCCCGCAGCCAGAGCAGCGCCCGCTTTCCTAGTGATCATTGCGCAAGGGAAGTTCCACGGCGTGATCGCTGCCGTTACGCCGACCGGATGCAGTTCGACAAAGAGCTTGCTTCCGGGCAAATGGCTTGGAATCGTCTCTCCATACGCGCGCTCGCCTTCCGCTGCAAACCAGTCGAGGAACGATGCCGCATACGCAACCTCGCCGCGGGCCTCGGGCAGTGGCTTGCCCTGTTCGGCCGTCATGATTACCGCGAGATCTTCGGCGTTACTACGCAGAAGGTTAGCCCAGGAACGGAGAACAGCGCCGCGGGCGAGCGGCGTCTGCGCTCGCCAACGGATGAAGGCGCTACGAGCGGTTGCAATGGCCTCGTCAACCACCGCTTCGGGACAAGAAGCAACATTGACGAGGTGCTCACCTGTCGCGGGATCGATCACTGGAAGTGTGACGTCACATTCGATCCACTCGCCACCGACATAGGCTCGGCGTTCGAGGAGGTCTGGGCGTTTGAGCCGATTCAAAGCTAATGCTGCAACACCTTTCATTAACGACTCCATAGCTGCAAGATGATAGTGAACCTCTGCAATTTACCCCGGCCAAGAAGCTGGTTGACCGCGTTGTTATCACTTGCTAGGCTTAAAGTTGGCAAACGCATGTCTCAATACGCGGAAAAACTGCATGGCATCACTCGACAAAATCGACGCGGCAATTTTGGCCAGAATCCAGGACAATAATCGGCTGACGTCCGAGGAACTGGGCAACATCGTCAACCTCTCGCCATCTGCCTGCCAACGGCGGCTGAAGCGTCTTCGGGCGGAAGGGGTGATCGAATCGGAGGTCGCGATCGTCTCGCCCAAAGCTCTCGGCAGAGCCATAACAATGGTGGTTTTGGTGTCTCTCGAACGCGAACGGTCGGACATCGTCGACCGCTTCAAGACCGCGCTGCGCACGACGCGCGAGGTGATGATGGGGTTTTATGTCACAGGGGATGCTGATTTTATGCTTGTGGTCACAGCAAAAAGCATGGAAGACTACGAGCAGTTCACCCGACGGTTTTTCTATGAAAACCCCGACATCAAGGGCTTCAAGACGATGGTCGTCATGGATCGCGTAAAAGCAAGTTTTGGATTTCCGATCGATCCGGGGGATCCCATGTTCGGCGATGACTGAGGCGGATCGTGTCTTGCCAGCAAGCATAAGCTCGGGACATTTGTGGCGGGATTGCCAACCCCGGCGTCACATAGTCGTCGTGTTATCTGTTTCTTAGAGACCTGGCCTTGGGGCGGCAAAACCGTGATCCATGAAGCCCTGCCCAGCGGAAAGAAGCGCTGGTGCGCCATATGATGCCGCCAGAAAATGCGCTCGTTTTCGGCGCGGGCCAGAGAAACGAGTTTTACGGAACAGACGCTCTACGCGTAGCGCGGACAGACGAGCTAAGCGATTTCATAACGCACTGAGAGTGCCCGTCTGCGGCATACAAAAGCACTGCGATGTCTGGGGATGCGCGTCCGCCTACGCGGCACTGCCAACCCCAGCGCCTCGCTGAACTCCCCTCGACCCGCGAAATATCCGGGCCACCAGTGCTTGGAGGGAGCTGCGCCGCCAGCGAAGCGCCGCTCAGGAATCGACCATAATCCCCGCGCTACAGCAAGCGAAGACCCAATCATTCGGACACGTGGGCGGAGAATCCCAAAGCCCCCTTCCGTAGAGAGAAGGAAAGTCGCCCCCAAAAGCGAAGTAATTTCGTCAAATCGCATTTGGTGTGATTCTCCTACGAGCTAGGGGCCAATCATTGGAGGCGCTTATCCAGGAGCAGACGCCCCTGACACTCCATGCCCTACGCGCTGCACGTCGGGATCAACAAGGCCCCCTGATGCATAACGCAGGCTCTATCGTGGCCATTTTGTTCAGTAGTAGTTCGAAGCGTTTGTGCTTGTTAAATTCTAGAGGGAAATCGACGACGCATCGTGTTCCTGGACCGCCATGAAGGCGCGCCCCGTCTCTGACGCCTTTCCCGTAGTATCCGAATCGATTGCTGCTCGTGCGGTGCATGGCCCGCGCCTGTAAAGGGTCGACCCTCACCTGAGCCTCAGACCGAACCCATCGTACCGACCGGCGTCGCGTGGGCGCGGCACAGTGAGCGGCTCGAGGATCAAGGAGAACCGACCAAGAAGCCCACCTCGCGGAGCCGATGCGATGATCTCGGGCGAAGGGGAATAATTACTGCGCCCTGTCCTGGCGGGCATTGACCGGTGACGACATTACTTCGCTCTACGCCACGCATGAACCAAGTTTCTGGGCATTTTGCGCTCGGGCGACGAAATGCAGCGTTTGTTTTCGATTTGAACGCTTGACGCTTCGCTCAGAACAATATGGCCCCTTGGCCGGCAGGTTGAGCCGCTCGGGATATGTCGCAGAAATATCAGCCGCGTGTACCGGCAAGCAGCGGCGCAGATGCGACGAACTCAAAGATCCGTGCCAGTCATCTCAATGCGCTCTCCGCTGTCAGGCGATATTTTGCGTTCCGCCGCGCCCACTAGCCTTTGCTTGCTGAGCTCAAACGCGAGCAGCAGCTGCGTCGGGCTATCGTCCGCCGCGCCGAGGTATTCGCGAACGACCGCGGGTCCGAGCCTGAAGGCGTGGTATCCCCAACCAAAGGCGTACGCGGAGAACCACAGAGTTGACTTCGAGACGACGATTGGGGTTGTCAGATTGATGTGTGACAAGTCCATGGCGTCGCTCCCCAGATTCGTAGTAGACGGCTTTGATTGTCCCACAACACGGTTTTGTTGTCGGGGTCCGGCGACTTCACGCCACAACGGTTAACCGCCACGTCCTTCGGCGCGATGATCGATGCCGGGCTTGGCGTGTGACAGTGCCTCGGGGCCATGAGCGGCATAGTAGCGGCGAAAAAGCCCCGTCGCCGGTCACTGCAAACCGGCGATCGAACTATCATCCGGGGCAGCGGGCGTGATCGTGAGAGCCGATGACGTCGGCCCTTTCATAAAAGCGCATTTGCTTCCTGTTTTTACCGATTGCCGTTATAGTTGGCAAATTCTTCTACTTCTGCAATCTGGGCCAATGCGTCGCGATGCCGTCATCTGCAAAAGGCATGGCCGGGTCGTTGCGCGAGGGAATGCGGCGTCGTGCGCAACGCGGAGTGTGAGAGACCAAAACCGTGTACTTCGACTCTCGTTTGCAGTGAGCCGTTCAGCATAGCTGCGCGCAACGCTCGGCTCCTTTCGATAACGCCTGTTTCAAATGCCAATCACACAAAACGTGCTCCGTCGAGCGGCGCAAACCTCGCCGTTCTTCAAAAGCTTTTCCCATCTTCCGGGCCAACCAACAGCGTTTCTTTGTCATAGCCATCTCGATCGCATTCTTGCTGAGGGGCTTCAGCATTTGCTAAAGGACCAGGGCTGGAACCTCTACATCGACTGGCAAGACCACGAGATGCCTCCCACGCCGAATCGTGAGACTGCCTGCCGCATCCAACTGGGTATCGGTGCTTCGGACTGGTTTCTGTTCCTTGCGACGGAAAGCTCGACGGCGTCGCGCTGGTGTCCATGGGAAATTGGCTTTGCGGATGGTAGGAAGGATGTCAACAGAATTGTCGTCATACCCACGGTAGATGATCGTGGGCGTCATTATGGAAACGAGTATCTGCAGCTTTACAGGCATGTGGAACCCACAGCTTTGGGCCGATTGCAGTTTTTCGAACCGGGCGCCATCCTGGGCAAGGCACTCGGTTCACTGTAGCGACCGAAGGATCCAGCGCCCTACCGTCACTCCGACAAAAAGACAACAACAAACGAAGGTCTGAAAAAGATGGCATTCAGCAGGGAAATTGAAGCATTCGCCAAGGAGTTTGCGGCCGACATCAGCAACAACTCGGCGGCAATTTTCGCCGGTGCAGGCATGTCGAAGGGGGCGGGATACGTGGATTGGGCAGAACTACTCCACGATATTGCGGAAGAGCTGGGCTTGGACGTCAAGCTGGAGCATGACCTAATTTCAGTGGCGCAGTTCCATGTGAACCAGCTTCAGAACTCGGCGAAGCTGACGCGCAAAATCGTCGAAGAGTTTGCCGAGCAGGCTGAGTCTACCGATACGCACGAAATTCTCGCGCGTCTGCCCATTGGTACCTACTGGACCACGAATTACGACACGCTGATTGAAGACTCGCTTCGTGAGGCGTCGAAGGTCGCCGACGTCAAGTCGGACGTTGAGCAGCTCAATACGACGCGTCCCAAGCGTGACGCTGTCGTTTACAAGATGCACGGGTCGGTCACTCACGCGTCGAAAGCTATTCTGTACAAGCAGCAGTATGAGCAGTATCACAGGACACATGAACCGTTCGTGACGGCGCTCAGTGGCGACCTTGTATCGAAGACATTCCTATTTATCGGCTTCAGTTTCACCGATCCGAACCTTGACTACGTCCTCAGCCGACTCCACACGGGAGCCAAGAGGAATCACTACTGCTTTATGAAGCGCGAAATCGAATCCGCGGGCGATGATGCGGAGACGGCCCGATACAAGATACGAAAGCAGGAACTGCGCATCCAAGATCTGAAGCGATTTGGAATTCAGACGCTTCTTATCAACAAACATGAGGATATCCCTAAAATCCTGCGTGCGATCGAAGCGCGCTTCCTTAAGAAAACGGTCTTCATTGGGGGAAGCGCTGAGGAATTCGGCGACTGGGACCGCAACGATGCGCTCAATTTCATCCACAGCCTTTCCGCTCAACTGGTTGGGAACGGCTACCGGGTCGTGAGCGGGTTTGGTTGGGGCGTTGGCAGTGCGGTCATCAATGGTGCACTTGAGACCATCTACGACAACCCCGAAAAGTTCTCCGAAGACCAACTCCTCATGCGGCCGTTTCCGCAGGTGGCAAGCAAGGGAACGGAGCTTGCCACTCTCTGGAAACAGTATCGCCAACGGATGTTGTCTCTTGCCGGTGTGGCTATTTTTGTGTTTGGCAACAAGCTTGACCCGAATGACAAAGGCAAGATTGTCAATGCTAACGGGATGATTGCTGAATTTGATATAGCCATGGAGAAGGGCGCGATTCCTGTGCCAATCGGCGCAACCGGCTTTGCTGCTCGTGACATCTGGGAGACAGTGATGGCACAGCCAGCGAAGTATTATGCTGAACACGACTGGTTGCCGCCCCTCGTTGAGAAGCTGGGAGAATCAGAACTTCCCCCGCAGGAACTGGTCAGGACGCTACTGACAATTGTGGATAGGTTGAATAAATAAGCAGCGAATTGTGCGAATGCCATGCTGCCTCGCCGGCGGCTAGCGTTCGTACCCGCACAAACGATATGTCGCGCCGACCTCGCGACATTCAATCCGATTAACAAGTCTGACCACGACCGTGGACCAGTGAAGAATCAACGATAAGAAAGGAAGCTGCTCGACATGGGACGCAAGATATTCGTTTCGTACAAGTACGCCGATGGGGACGTGCGGGTTCTGAATAGCGACGCCTTAACTACCGCTCGTCGATATGTGGACGCGCTGGATGACATCCTTGCGGACGAGGATCACATCTTCAAGGGAGAGGATGATGAAAATAATCTGAGCGAGCTAACTGACGCAACGATCGAGGAGAAGCTGCGAGACAGAATCTACGACAGCACGCTTACGATAGTACTGATCTCAAAAGGTATGAAGGCTCACGGCACACCGGAGAAGAAGCAGTGGATACCGTGGGAGATATCGTATTCACTTCGTCAGCAGCCGCGCAATGGACGCACGAAGGGGGTGAATGCAGTGCTTGCGGTGGTCCTGCCCGATCGGCAGGGAAGTTATGGCTATTACATCACTGAAAAGTCGTGTCCGTCGTGTGAA
Organism: Paraburkholderia aspalathi; assembly: GCF_900116445.1. Taxonomy (GTDB): domain Bacteria; phylum Pseudomonadota; class Gammaproteobacteria; order Burkholderiales; family Burkholderiaceae; genus Paraburkholderia; species Paraburkholderia aspalathi. The sequence continues at coordinate 409,949 of NZ_FPBH01000004.1, read as the reverse complement.
TGCCGTACGCTGAACACGCCGACGCTCTTCAACATTCTCTCGAAGAATATGTTCAATGTAAAGAACCCTCAACACAGCGATTGCGACCAGCATTCAACTGGATTGAAGCCGTATCTGGGAGAACCCTCGTACATCTATTCGGCTAAATGGGACGACTTCGAGAGCGATCCAAACAAATATATTGAGAGGGCTTACAGGATACGCGATAACTCCGATGATTTTGACATTGTGAAAAATCTTTGACTTGTAATCTTTCTGCCGTCCCGACGCGTCGGGCTCGCTTCGACGTGATGCTGTCCGGTCGTCTGGCAATTCACCTGAAACGCGGCAGCCGTCCGATCGGAGGCGGCTGTTCGAGCATTTGCTGCATGACTCGGACAGTGCGGCTCGATCGAGGGGTAGCGAGCACCGATGTCGCCGGCTGCCGGGAGGACAGGCGGATAGCTCATGGTTGCGCAGGCGATCTGTGCGTAGGTCCGTCAGCCAGATGCCGAATTCTCGGCCGCCCGAACGGTTCCTACTGCATTAGAAGAGGGACGGGAAATGGGCCTAGCCTACCTCATAACTGTCGAAGGGCGTCGTACCGCGGCGACGCCCGCCAGCTTCAACGCATCAAAGCGGCTGGATGTTGGCTGCCTGCTTGCCCTTTGGGCCCTGTTTCACCTCGAAGCTGACCTTTTGGCCTTCCTGGAGCGACTTAAAACCGCCAGCCCGAATTTCGGAGAAATGCGCGAAGAGGTCGTCGCCGCCGTCGTCCGGAGAGATGAAGCCGAAGCCCTTTGCGTCGTTAAACCACTTCACAGTACCGGTTGCCATTTTGTTGGTTGCTCCAAAATCGGTGGTTAAAGTCAGATTATTCAAAAGGCGTCGACGGTGCCTTGCGGAACGCGCGACACCGTGATCTTACCTTACAGACCATGAAAAAATGATTGCGTCAAGCATCCGTTTCTTGACGCGGGAAGGTTCATCAGGGCGGGCGCTTCAGGGCCGAAAAGATACGCATTCGCGTGATACGAAAGAGAAGAGCATTCGGATTTGACAACATCGCGCCGCTTGTGGGTCCGGCAGTGGCAACTGAAACGGCTATCGTCCGCTTAACCAGCTCTCCTTGCATCCATGGCCGACCCGGAACGACGCTTGCTCGAGTAAGGCAAATTCACAAAAGGAGCTTTGCCGTGGCCGAACAGCACAAACCGGCGAGAAGTTTCAGACCTCCGGAATTTACAAGGTCATCGAAGATCGCGACGGCGCCTCCGGCTTCGAAGTGACGTGTGTCGAAGGCGAGCATTTTCCGCCCACGCGCAGCGGCAAGGGTGCGCACTACGAGTTGGTTCATGGCGCGACCCACTCTCACAAGCACACCGAACTCGGCAGCGGCGACCAATCGACCACTTGAGGGCGAAACGCCGGCCGGGGTGGCGCGCTATCGGCCGGCCGGTGCTTTTCAGGAGAAGACCATGACGAATGCGCCCAGAACGGCGCTGATAATTCCGGCTGTGGTGCTTCTGCTTGCCGGCTGTGTCGTCGGCGGCGCCCCGTATGCCGTGCCGTATGCCGGGCCGCATCTCAGCCCGACAGAATGCCGCGATCTGGCGGCGCTCAAGACCAACGCGCCGCCGACGATGGCGCAGCATCAAAGCGAACTGGCCGCCCTGAGGAAAGCTGGTTATGACCCGTCCCCGTGGTACGACGATCCGTATTACCCCGATGACCTGCAAGCGGCACAGCGCTTGGTCGACTATTGGTTTCAGACCGAATGCCGGCATGGATGACAGTCGCGACGCCAGAGCACGCTCCCTTCGCGCTCGCCGGCTTCCTTCGGACCGCAGCACAGTTGGACGCCGGCTTCCAACTCGTGCGTCCCGGCGACCGCAGCGGCGTCAGCTTGCGCACCACGCGTGTGAGATTGCGCGTTTAGAGGAATCACTCTAATTAAAAGGACTGCCGGTGTTATTTTTCCTTTTTTGGATTTGAAAATATCGGGCCTTCCCCGCCGACGATGCGACGTCGTCAATCTTGACTGTATTGCCCCAGAGTTCGACCTTCGAGCCAATGCCGGCATTCGGGCACGGTGTCAAATCCACGGTCGGCATGTCCATGGAAACACGCCCGACTGTGCGGGTTATGATCCCCTCGACTGGGATCGGAGTGCCGGTTGGCGCATGTCGCGGGTAACGAAGAGAACCCGGCGCACGCACTCAGCGGCGTTCAAGGCGAAGGTGCCACTGGCAGTTGTATGCGGCGAGCGCACGCTTGCAGAACTGGCGCAGCAGTTTGAGGTTCATCCGAACCAGATCACAGAATGGAAGCGGCAGTTGCAGGAACGGGCGGGCGATGTGTTCGGCGCGGCGGCGCGCCCGTCAATGAGCCCCCGGTGGATCTGAAGACGCTTCACGCAAAGATCGGCCAATTGGCGCTGGAGAATGATTTTTCATATGGCCTGTTTTTGCAAGCAGCACGAGCGTAGCTCTCGCTGCCGCGATCCCGAACATCAACGTATCCGGCCGGATTGGTAACGCGGCACACGGGCTGTCTATCGACGATGGATCAAGCTCATATCCGCGGGCTGGTCACCGCATTTCATCTTTCCGTCACGAGGCTGCCTCGCTCTTAACCACGGAGACCACTCCGTCGCGTGCGCACAAAAAATCTCGAGGGTTCCAGTCCGTTTCGCGCTGCTCCGCCTCACAGAATCAACGCTCGCCCAAAAGTTGCGTTTTTCAGTCATCAACGCGGGAAACCGGACATTTCCAAGACGATTTCACCGCAAACCTGCACGCATTGCGGATAACAATGCCTACGTTGAGTTCGCGTTCAAGCGCGACGATTAATGTCGAAGATGAATGCCGAGAGAACACCGTTGCGCGCACTGGTCGAGAAATGACTTCCATCTATGCCGAAGAGGTCATTGTGCGTGGCGGAATTTGGGCGCACCTCCGGCGGTGTGCGTTATGTCTCACTGGAAGTGCTACGCATGGCAGGTCCGCCGACGATTGCCTTCTCCTATCGCAAAGGTGGTGCCCGGAAAGCTTGCCGGTATAGAACCAGTGTGTGCCGGGATGGAATCGCGCATCGAATTCCGGATGCGAGAGCAGGAGCCATCTGTCCGTTAGCCTCGCAGACGACGCAAGCATGTCGCCAGTTGAGTGGTATGACATCGAACGGATGCCGGGCTCTCGATTGCGACAGTCCGCTCCATCAGGTCGTTGCAGATAGTGCCTTTTCAGCGCTACAAACAGAATGAATCTGCTAGTCGTCACTTCCTGATTGCGTGCGAGTGAGTTCTATGCGAAGGTGTTTGGCACTGCAGAGAAGTTATGCGGATCGATCCTTGTGGCCGCATTGGCCACGCAGACGTGAAGGTCGGGCGAGTTACCGTGATGCTGCGGGACGGGTTTCCCGAGGCCTGCATATTCAGACCCGCGGCGGATAGCGGGGCGGGCACGTCGCTATTCTGCCGCCAGCAGATGAGGCCTACGGCGGCCTCGAACGCAGGTTTTCTGGCGAGTCGTCGGGAGCAGTAATGTGCTGCGCAACATAGCCCCGGCACTTGCATCCACGCCACTGCTGGCCCCGCAATCTCCCTGACTCAACGGGCTCCGCTGTGAGCATTCCAACAGTCACTTTTATGCGAAGGACAAGAAGCATGGATACCCAGGTAGATTACGCCGCCGGCATGCCCCTCGCGATTCTTGATGAAGTACCGGCGATTGATCCTGCAACGCCATCGCCCGGTATGGTGAGCGCGAGCGAACATCAAGTCGATGATACTGATAACAGGTATCTGAAGCACTAAATCAGTACGTAACCGCGATCGGAATTTTAGGTGCGGGCTGGCTTAGCGCCCGACAACGGCCGACCACTCACATACAACGGTGCCCATCGCCGCAGCAGACGGACGCGCTGGCGCGACAGGACCTTGATACGAGAAGACAGGACGAGGTGATCCGTGCGCCAACGCATCTGGCGGTTTTCTGGGCAGGATGCGTCGAGGCACTCCGGCCTCACCAGGCCTGGCTGACGAATAAGGTAGGCGCGATGGCCTCGGGGCGAGTGGAGTGAGTCGTGATTCTGGCGAAGCTTTGTCTGTGCTGCAGAACGTCGCAAGTCCGACAATGACGTCCTGCCCTCGCCGGGGCCGATGGAATAGCACAGCCAACTCGGACCGAGATCAATGTGGGTCGGCGCTGTCGGCGCTTAACGTGTTTAATGCGCAAGCGTCGCGTTTCACGATTGACATTGACGGCACAGAGAGCACGGCACTACGCCACGTGAGCGATATACGAAGGAGGTGCTGTGATGTTGAAACTGGACGGAGGGGGTCATGGCAAGTGCAGGAAAGTCGCTGAAAACGATGGTTCAGGATTGGCTGGAGCCTGATCCGGGGCGGGGGTTTAGAGTCAGTCACGTCGGACGATCCGGGCACGGGCGCTACGTTTGTGTCGTCGCAGACAACGGGGCGGGCTCAAAGGCGATGTTCTTTTTTCGCCACCGTGATGGGTCATGGTCCGTCTTCCCGCCCGAACCCGAAAGACCAGCCATGCAGGTCGCGTAAATTAACTTAACGCGGAAGCGCAGACCGTAAGGCGACGGAGCCTCTAATCGCGATTGTGCTGCGTTCCGCTCATCGTTGTCCCGTTACGGGATGCGATGGCCAATCCGATACCCGATGACGTCTTGTGGTTACTGATCCAACTTTCTTTGCCGCCTGCACGATGGCGGCGAGCCCGATACCTGGCGTGCGCGCCGCGGGTCGGTCGCGCAGTGCCGGTCGGCCTTCAATCCGTGCTGCCCTCCGGAATTTCACTGAAGAGCATCCTCTTCGGCACATACACGTAGTGCTTGCGCAGGACACGGGTGTCGCGCGAAGCTGGCGCCGGGGTTCCGCTGCCCGAGGCGCTAAAGGATGGACTTCACGCGGCCGGTCGCATCCATTGTTCGCGGGCTGTCAACGACGTCTCCTGAATCCGTGCGGTGAGAATAATCCCATGACCAGGCGCGAGACCGCTGGTCACGCACAAGGTTCGGAGTTCCATGTCCTCATCGGAGGCGAAGGCAGCGCTCTTCGAGCGCAAAAGATGCAGACCGCCCGGCTGGAGGCCAGCGTCACAATGCGGCACATACGCGACGGCCGTCACGGCGCGTTTCAGCGAGCCGCGAGCGGCAGACCTGCCAATGTGCACAAGGCTGTCTGTCTGGCCGCATCGTGTTTTGAGGTTTCGCGGTGAACGGGCGCATTTATCTGGTCCCGCCACCAACGGAAGCGACTTCATCATCGGTAACAGAGCAGTACGTACCGGGCGTGGGCGCGGCGGCGAATGAAGGTTCGATGTCCGACGGCACCGCGCGCAGGCGTTCGTTGTGCATCGTGGTGTCACAATCCGTAACCTCGCCCACATCGAAAGCGCCTATGGCACCGCAACCGCGCTGACCGTCAGGCACGTCGTGCACGAGCGCGCTCGCGATTTCTGTGCGCGAGAGTCGGCCATCATGACGCGCACCGCAGATCAGATTGTCGTTCTGATTGACGGTGCTGTGCCTGAAGACGTGGCGAAGGCTCACGCAGTTTGCAGCGACCATAGCATGGTCGAAGCGGTTATCGCGGCGCTGGGTGACGCGCCGGTGTTCGCGTCGATGGGCCCAATCCGCGCAGCTATCGGTGCATCGATCCCGACCTGCGACGGCGCACCGTTCGACCCCGAAAACGAAGCATCCGTGGAGATGCGCATGGGCACCAGGAAGTGGCGGACCCGATACGCGCGGGACATGGAAATTGCCGGCGAACTGCTAGGTGCGATGGAACGCGACGAGTTGTGCTTCCGCTACGAAAAGGTTTGCAGCGCGATGGACACGGAGAGCGTCAACTATTGGGAGGCGTTGTTGTGCAGGACCGGAAATGGGGTGCCGGTCAGTGCAGGCAAGTGGATTCCCGCGCTCGAACGGCTCGGACTGGTGAGCCGCCTCGACCGGTGGGTCGTGACGGCCGTGATCGATACGTTGCGCGCGTATCCGGGCATGTCGCTAGGCTGTAACGTGTCGATCCAGAGTGCGACGCTCGGCGGCTGGTGGTCGACGGTGATCGAAACGCTTGCCCGGGAGCCGCAGGTCGCGGCACGACTCGTCATCGAGTTGACGGAGAGCGCGCCGTTGACGGACATCGACGCAGTCGCGGACTTCGTCCGTGCACTGCAACAGCTCGGATGTCGCATCGCGCTCGATGACATCGGCGCCGGCTACAGCTTCGTGAGGAGTCTGATGATACTGGGCGTGGACATTGCAAAAGTGGATGGTGGATATCTGCACCAGGCGCGCGCGAACAGGGCCGCGAGAGTGCGTTTGAGTGCACTGATCCGTCTGGCGCAGACATGCGCTTCCCATGTGGTGGTCGAACATGTCGAGGACGAGGAAGACCTCGGGTTATCGCAGGCCTGTGGCGCGCATTGGGTTCAGGGATATCTCTTTGAGCCGATCTTCATCGCCGGTTTGGTGCAATCGACGTCTGAGCCGGAACGGGACTGATATGCGAGACGGAAGGTCCTGCGGGAGAAACGGGAAATCATGAGCGACATCCTTCACCACAAACCTGAAAGTGGCGTGCCGGTCATCACGCAGCTCGTCGCTGGCATGCGGACCAACTGGGAGTCCGCCTGTGATTTTCTTCCGCGACAATGACCGCGGTTGACGCGTATTCCCGTCTGAGCCTGAACGTCCGGTGTTTAGTTTTCTTCGAGCGCAGCGCGACTGAAGTATCGGCGGCGCAATCCACACCGGGCCGGTCCGGGAATGAACGGAGTACAAAAATGTTCGAAAAGTCGAAGCCGCTCACGCTTGAATACGCCCGGGAGCTGGAGATATGGACGTGCGCCTGGTACGACGAAGCCGTAGCAGCGAATTTCGTGCGCCCGCCGTATTACCCTGACGCGATGATCATCAAGCGTCTGCAGGGCTACTTCCACGCCGGCCTGGCGCCGGCTGACGCTGCAATGGCATGCTTCGGAAGGAACCACTGAAACGGCGCCGTCATCGCATCCTCGCTGGGCAAGGATGGTCATCCGAAAGGCCGGCAACGATCTGGAAGATGCAATGAATGCCCAGCCCGTCACTCACGTGGATCAACCACTGGAATCGGGCAACAACTTCAGCGAAGGTGCGCGTCTGCTGGAGTACCGATGGCGGCGCTTGGGCACCTGAACGAAGGAAACCATCGGCGCCGCAGCCTCGAGCGGTGAGGGGGCGACGGCGCCGCCGCATTCCAGACAGAGTTTTTTGTTGATACCTATGCGTGGTTCAGGAAGAGGACACGATGTTGAACATGACCGAACTGGAAACGTTTGCCGCGGTCGTTGAGTATCGCAGTTTCTCGCAGGCGGCCGCGGCACTGAACATCTCTTCTGCTGCAGCGACACGCCGGGTCAAGCGGCTTGAAAGGTCAACGGGGGCACTGCTCCTGATCCGCGAACCGACTGTGATGCCGACGCAGGCAGGAGAAAAAGTCTATCGTCATTTCATGTCCATCCGGCTTCGGGAGGACGACCTGCTACGGGAGATCGAGCCCGGAAGAGCCGGAACGACTGCGCTGGCACTGGCGATCAACGCCGATTCCCTTGCAACCTGGTTCGAGCCGGTGACGCGTGAGCTGGTGCAGTACCATGTCGAGCTTGAGATTCTGGTCGATGACCAGGATCACACGCTCGATGCGCTTGCCCGCGGCGACGTCAAAGGCTTTCTTTCGACGCAGGCGGAGCCTGTGGGTGAGCGTTTCGCGGCCGAGCCGGTCGGACAGATGCGCTATCAGTGTGTCGCTTCGCCCGGGTTCGCCCGCGAACATTTCGCTGGCGGCCTGATCCTGCCCGGCGCGCTCAAGGCACCAGCCATCCTGTTTGACCGCAAGGACAGGTTGCACGACATATTTCTCAAGTCGTACTTCGGCGCGACAGTCGGCAGGTACATCAAGCACTATTTGCCTTCACCGTCGGCGTTATTCAATGCAATTGTTGACGGCGTCGGGTATGGTCTCGTACCGGCGATGCAGGCCGAGCCGCGAATCACTGACGGCAGACTGGTTGCGCTCGCCCCCGATCACGACGTGATGATCGATCTGTACTGGCATCACTGGGAGCAGGAGCCCGCGTCGCTCGCGAAGATCAGTGCACTGGTGATGGAAGCGGCACGCCGAAGCCTGGTTCAGCCGGCTCTGAAGGGAGAGGGCGGCAGTTGAAGAATCATCGCAGATGGCCGCCTCGACGCTGCGTGGCGTGTCTTTCGGCCGCTCTGGTCACGCCTCATTGTCGCCCATGTCTTTCTGGGGGCATGTCATGCGGTCCCATCTCCCGCTGTCCTTTCTCAGAGCCGGTCCCGTTTCATTTACCTCGATTCCGTTCACCCGGGGGTTCCGGGTGACGCGAGCGGGGAATGTTACGCCGGCGACGAATCCGGGACCATAACGGTCCATAGGGGCGGGAAATGTTGCCTGCCAACGGGCGGCCACCCATTTCCAGCGACGACAATTACGCGTACATGCCGGAGAACGTTACGATCCAGTCAGTGAAGCATATTGGTATTGCATTATTCGACGGCTTTGCGCTCTGCGAGACCGCGTCTGTTATCGAACTGTTCCAGTCTGCCAATGCACTCGTTTCATGTGACCGGGGGCGTGCGGTGCCGTACCAGGTGTATCTGCTTTCGAGTGCCGGCGGTTGCGTCGCAAGCTCGTCTTCGGTCAACGTGTGGACCGAAAGCGTCGACACGCCGCGCCATGTCAGGCATTTCCAGGTGCTTTTCGTCGCAGGCGGGGCAGGCGTTCAACACATCGCATGCGACAGGCAGCTCATGGAGTGGCTGCGCCGAACAGGTGAGCGTGCCGGGCTCGTTTATCCCATTGCCGAAGGGCACCAGCTACTGGAAGGAGCCGGGTTCAGATGCGCGCAAGCCGGTTGGTGCATCGACGAACAGGCTTCAGTTGAGGGCAGAACGACCCTCCGGGCGCCGACCACGCACGAGGTGTCTCCGGCGATTCGCGCGGCGTTAGGCATCATCCAGGAAGACCTTGGCGGTGAGATTGTGCGCCCGATTCCGCACGACATCATGTCACCGGCGCTGACGCTACTTACCGGCATGATCTGTCGAACGGCGACGCGCGATGTCAGCGAGAAGATCCGGGCCGCTGCGCGATGGCTGGAGACAAATGGCAACCAGCCGCTTGCGATCGGGCGGGCTGCCGAGGTGGCCGCCATGAGCGGCAGGAACTTCCTGCGACGTTTCAAGGCGGAAATGGGCGTCACACCGTGCGACTACCTCCTGCATCTGCGCCTCGACAGGTGTTGCCGTTTGCTCGTGGAGACCCGTCTGCCAGTCGACAAGATCGCGCGACGTTGTGGCGTGGGCAGCGGCGGGCGACTTGCCAAGCTGTTTCGCAGGCATCTCGGCAAGACCCCTACCGACTACAGGGCCATCCAGCGCCGGTCGGGCGAATCCAGCCAGGGAGACTGAAACGTCCGAAGCCGAAATCAGAATTGCTCGTCTGAACGCCCGAACGGCCAGGGGTAAGTTTGCCTGCCCACCGCTCCATTCTGCCCGGCTTCGAAGGCCGGATTTCAGGATCGCACGCGCCCCGGCAGGCGGGTGAATCGCCATGCGGCCAGCACGCAGGCGGACGCCAGCAACCCGGCGGGCAGCGGGAGCCAGCCGGGCAGATTGCCGATATCAGTCCAGTTCATCGACGAAACGAGCAGGGAGGTCACAGTGCCAGAGAGCAACATCCATGATGCGCAGCGCGGCGCAATGCGTCGTCCGGTCTCGTGAAGGAGAAACAGCAACCCGACGGCCGCAACATACACGACGTTCAACGAAACGATGGTTGATACGATCGCCTGACCGTCCGTCGCAATTGCGCATCCGATGGCAACGATCAGCACGCGCGACGCTTGGCCGTGGTGACCATCACCCGCGTGGCCGTGGCGGCCATCACGCGAATATAGGCCCTCAAGGGCCGACGACATCGCTCGCGTAATGGCCGTTCCCGATCCGAGCGCGGCCAGGAGGATGACGCCGATGCAAACCATCCCCATCGCCCCACTGGTCTGCAGCATGATCCATGGGATCGCACTCGCGGTCTCGCTCAGGCCGTACAGCTTGCCGGCGCGAAGCGCTGCGACGACCGTCGCGGCCGGAAGAAACCCCGTCACCATCAGGAAGAGGCTCGCGAACACGCAGCCCAGCCACGCATCCCGCGGTCGGCGCGCAGCGATGGCGAACTGTTGATAGTCCGATCCCGTGATGACCAGAAAGCCGACCGCTGCAATGGTGACCAGGGTCCCGGCTCGTGGCGCAGCGCATATCTCTGCAATGAAGGACGGCCACGCATGCAGGTACACGGGCAGCCCGCCCGATGCGACAAGCGCATGCACAAGCGCGATGTTCGTCGCCAGCAGGCAGCACGCAAAGAGCGCCGCAGCGATGCCGAGCTCAATGCAGGACATGACCAGCAGCGCCGCGGCGATCAGCACCAGTGCATGGGTTGCCGGTAGGCCCGTCGCGACGAGCACGGCTATACCGCCATGGATCTGGGCGGCCAGTACGCCGGACATCCAGACGAGCGAGAGCAGCGCGACGAGCCTGCGCACCACCGGACCGTACCGCTCGCCAAACACGTCCCAGATGAGTTCGCGGCCCCGCCAGAGTGTCGGCGCGGCCAGCGCAAGCGCGAGCATGCCTAGTGCGGTGACGATCGCATACAGACTGCCCGCCATGCCGGCATGCAGTGCCATTTCGCCGGAACCGAGCAGGAAGGCGACACCGTAGCTGGCCGAGACGAGCAGCGCAGCCACATGAATCGCACCGAGATTACGCTGCAACATTTTCACCTCCCTGGACTTCCCATTCGCGCACGACCGCCTCAGGGCCGCGAAAATACGTATGGCAGACTCTCGCCTCGCTGGCGAAGGCGGGCAAAGCCAGCAGCCTGCGCTGTGCGCGAGGCAGGCGGTGATAGGGAATCGAGGGCATCAGGTGATGCGTGAGGTGGTAACCGTTGTTGTGCGGGTGAATGATCCAGCGCATGACGCTGCGGGACGAGACGTCACGCGTGTAACTGAAAATCCCGCCTCGCGCCAGACCGAAGTGATCGCACAGCTCACGAAACGTGGTGATCGCGTGAAAGAACGTGGCTCTCGCCAGCATCCAGACGCCGAAAAAAAGCGCCGCCGCATGAACGCCCCATATAAGGGTCGCGGCACCCAGCAGGGCGACCCACCATCCGATGATGCCCAGGCGCTGCATCCAGCCGAGCCCCCGTAGATGCAGGTGGCCGAATGTCGAAGCAGACCAGGCCGCTGGCGTAAGCAGCACCTTGAGAAACGGTTGCCACCAGCCGTCCCCAGGACCGGGCTGAACGGCGATGTAGTCCGGGTCGCGCGCGGGGTCGCCCAGCCACGCGTGATGGCGGGCGTGGAGTTCCCGATAGCGGGCTAGACCGTTGAAGAGCGCCGGCGCGATGAAAAGTCGCGCGAGCGCGTCGTTGAGTCGGCTGGAGCGGGCAAAATTGCGGTGTGCGGCGTCGTGCAGCAGGTTGCCGAGCGCACGCTGCCGGTTACCGATCCATGCAACAGTCGCCGGTGCCGTCCACCATCCGACACGCAGCAGCATCAGGATGGCAACGGTGATGCTCAGCCAGTCGAACACGATATCGATGACGACGTTTTGCACGTCGGGCGATGTCATGGTCCGGTGAAGGGTATCCCATTCGGGAAACGCGGAGCGGATCAGATCCTGGTCGTGAATTACGGCGCGACTATTCATGAATTACCTCGCATGGATCACCTCACAACGAAGACAGGCATGTCGCCCGCAGCGGATGCGAAATCGCATCGCATGCACATGGGTGACGACAACCGGGCTTTGATATTACGAAACCAGCGCGCGCTTGATCCCGCGTTGCGAAAATATTCATGCAGTTGCATTTTCGGCAACGGCGTGTGCGGTGCTTTTCGAACTTGCCGACCGTTTCCAGCGGCAATGAAATGAAGGGCACGGGTATGATCGGGTGGAGAACATGCGCGACGCCGCGGGTATCGGACGCACGCGACAAATACAAATGCCAGGCAGGACTGCGAAACGTCCCGCTCTATCACGCAACCTCACGCAACCTCACGCAACATCGCGGAGCGCGCCTTGAAGAAGGACTGAAGAGACAGGGCGCGTGTGCGTTACAGCGTCAGTCTGGGCGCTCTATCGTCAGGTGCCCTGTATGGATCCCGGGATAACGCGGTGCTTCGCGATGAAGATGGTCACAGGCGTTCTTGCTCTAAACCACGGTCATGGCGTCAACTGGGTCCCCTCATCGACTCCGCGAAAGGAGGCTCCGTCACGTGACGATGCGCCATATTCCGCGCGGAGAATCGATCAACGGGCCGCAGGATTTTTCAGGAATCAGCGGGCCGGCCGGTGCCACGAACAGAACGCGCGGCGCTATGCAGGTGCGCCATCGTCGGCCGGCTCCGTCGAGATACAGATCTGCACGCTGGTGGGCGGGTGCTGTTCAATGACGAGCTCAAGACGGATATGCGTTTCGGGTACCAAAGCGATTTTTGCGGCCTGCCTGCCACGGGCAAGCAGCGCGTCCTTCTCAATCTCGATGGCCAGTTCGTCCAGTTCCTTGCTGATTTCTTCCCGGCGTCCCATTCCTTTCTCCACGACCGATGGCGATATCACAGGCGCTTTCACGCATGCGTCAAAAAGCGCTATGTCTGAAGATTAATGTTGGAACGATGATCGACGGGCATGATTGCAGAATTGTTCTCGTCGTTGACCTGAGCGCAATCACTGACCGCAATCAGCGTGCGAGACGACTGATGCGCGAGTCCTTCAGGATCTGCTCGGCACTCTCGCCTAGCAACTGGCACTGCTCGTAGAGCAGCCCAATGAGTCGCGCCTTTTTCTTCGCGTCGAGCGGCACATCAAGACGCTGCTCGATGCGCGCGACGGCGAGCAGCACGCTGTCGAGCGTCTTCTGGTCGAGCCGGTAGTGCACATCACGGTCGAGAATCATGTTGCCGTCACCCGTCATCAGCCAGACGGGATCGACTGAGAACTGCTCGTAGATTGCGCGCAGCAGTTCGACCGGTACCGCACGCTCGCCGCGCTCGTAATTCGCATAGGCACGCAGGGAAAGGCCGAGCTGCCGGGCCATCCTGTCCTGCGACAGGCCGAGGTGTTCGCGCACCTGCGCGACACGCTGATGGTAGTCCCCGTGATCCGTGGTGCTTGACATGTCTGTCTCACATTCCTAGAGTGATCTTGTGCCTTGATTATAGGAACAATTGAGTAATGGACAAGTCTGGACGTACCTGGATTAAACGGGCGCTTTCTGGAGACATGATGCGTCGACGCGTCGTGAAGGGAAAATGACGGGCAGGCGGTTTTACACGCTGGAAGAGATTGCGCGCGAGCTGCATATCGCGCCAGCGACTGCACGCAACCGGCTCACGCTCGGGCTGCCGATGCCACCGTCAATCCGCGTGGGGCGCCGTCGTCTTTTTCCCGCTGACGAGTATGAAAAGTGGATTGCCTCGCAACTCACGCGCTCTGGCGAGAACGGGACCGCTGGCGACGCCAATGAGGCGCCAGATCCTGATCCACATGGGCCGGCTTACGACCCGACCTAGCGACACAAATTCTGTTTCATTAACTGAATTTCCACTCAAGCGATGATGCTGTCCTGGACATCCCACCGTGCCGGTAGTTATCTCCTTCGTCTCCACCAAAGGCGGCGTCGGTAAGACGACCGTCGCCGCCAATCTGGGCGGCCTGCTCGCAGCCTTCGGCCTGAAGGTGCTCGCGATCGATGCCGATGTCCAGCCGGGTCTAAGCAGGTTCTTTCCCGTCCAGTACCGTTCACCGCAGGCTCTGAGCGCTGTCGTGACCTCAGGCGGCAATCCGTCGATCGACTGCATCAGTCGCACGATTTTCTCGAATCTTGATCTCGTCTACTCCGATACGCCCGATGCAGCACTGCAGGCGTGGCTGAACCGCCGCGAGGATCGCCTGATGATCCTTCGCCGCGCAATGCGCAGCCCGCTGATCGAGCCGTATGACGTGGTGCTGATCGATACACAGGGTGCGGTGGGCGAACTGCAGAAGTCCGCGGCGATGGCCGCCGACCTCATGGTGTCGCCCGTGAAGCCGGATGCACTCAGTGCCGGGGAGTTCGCCACGGGCACGATCGCGATGCTCGATGAGCTGAACCGGCTGGCCGACTTCGGCGAATCCTTCCGTTCCGGCGACCTGCTTACGCTGATCAATGCGCACGAACGCACCACCAATGCGCGGGCACTTGCGGCCGTACTGCGGCAGCGGTTTGCCGGGCATCCGAAAGTCCGGGTCCTCGACACCGTGATCCCGTCAGCGGCCGCCTATGCGGCCGCGGCGACGGCGCGCATTCCCGTGCACGACTTCGATCGTCGCCGCCGGTTCGACAATTCCGCCTGGAACGTCATGCACCGTCTCGCATGGGAACTGTTCCCGTCGCTGGCGAATGTGTATACCGGGTCACCGCGACGTGCGATGGTCGACGTCGGTACGGTCAACATCCGGGTCGGCGACGTCGGGCAGGAGGCGCTCGCATGAGCGTGTCAGCAAACCCGCTCGGTGGGGTGCGCGAGGCGCACGAGGCGCACGAGGCGCTCGCCGCGCAGCGCCTGGACGTGCCGCCCCCAGCCGCCCGGACGCCCGAACCGCAGCTCACCTCGGTGATCCGGCTCAGGATCCTCGATGTGATGGTCTACGAGCGCAATCCACGGCGGGCATCGCATGAGCGCATCGTTGAGCTCAAGGAGTCGATCCGCGCGAACGGTATCGAACAGATCGTGACGGTGACCCGCCGTCCTGGCGAGACGCGTTACGTGGTGGCGAAGGGCGGCAATTCGCGCGTGACCGCAGCGACGGCCCTTTACGACGAAACGCGCGACCAGCGCTTCCTTTACTACGACTTCGTCTGCGTGCCGTATCCGGGCGAGCCGAAGCTGCTGGCGGCCCACCTGCGCGAGAACGACCAGCGCGCCGACCTCTGTTTCTGGGACAGGGCGAACGGCTATCTTGCGCTCAGGGCAGATCTGGAAGCCGGGCGGGGCGAGACGCTGTCGTTACGTGAGTTCTCGCGGCTGCTCGAACAGGAGGGGGCGCCGGTGAGTCATGTGCTGCTCGCACTCTTCCAGTTCGCGATCGACCGCCTGTCGGCCCTGGGGCCGGCCACGGTGTACCTGAGCCGGCGCGCGCTCGTCGATGTGATCCAGCCTGGCATCGGCATGCTACTGCGTCTCGTACGCCGCCTCGGCTTCGACGATCACTGGCTGCAGACGCGGGTGATCGACCCGCAACTGACCGGCATCGCCGCCCGGTGCAATCCGGACAACCCGGATGCGGCCGGTACGCTGGCGCGGACCACGCCGTTTGATGCCGCGCAACTGGTCGATGGACTGAGACAACGGCTCGCGGGCGAACTCGGCGTGCCGCGCGACGCCCTGGACCGGATGTGTCATCTGTTCGAGCGCGTCCCGGATGCCACGGGTGATGCGCTACGTGAACTCGGTGGCATGCCAGGCGAACGACCTGAACCTTTATCGGTCACACCGATTCTCGACGCGGATCGTGCAGGGGCAACGCCAGATCCCTCGGCCTCGTCGGCTTCGTCGGCTCCATCGGCCGCGTCGGCTGTGTTGGCATCAGGCGCCGATCAACAATCGCGCGCCACGCCGGGCGCGGATGGGGCAGTGTCGCACCGGGCCGCCGTAGGGAAACAACCTGACGGGTCAGACGTACCGCCCGATGGCCCGCAACGGGCACAGGACGGCACGTTCACACGGGTGACCGATGAAGGTCATCAGGACAGCGGACCGCAGGCTGCGTCGCCTTCAACCCAGGGTGAGCTTTTCCGGGAGGCGGTGCTGGTTTTCGCGCGGACCTGTGGTCTCGATGGCTGCGTGCGCGATGCGCCAGGGCTGCCGTACGGATTCATGGTCGAGCCACCGCCGCCGGGCAGACCGCGCTTTTCGCCCGATTCGTCGCCCGATTTGTCGCCTGATTTGTCGCCTGATTCGTCGCCTGATTCGTCGCCGGGCCTCTCATCCGGTTCATCGCCCGGTTTCTCATCCGGTTCCTCGCCCGATGCCGACGCGCAGCGTAACGAGGAGATGCTCAACCGGTATCTCGGCTGGTGGTGGCTCGTGAGCCTTTCACGGCAAAACAGCGCCACCGGCGTCACACGCGTGCCGCCCGACAGCCGCTTCGCACACATGGCCCGCGATGACGAGACGTGGAACCGCACCTGTGACGCGAGCGTCGGCGAGCCGTTGCTCGCTGATCGCATGGACGTGATGTTCGACGTGATGCTCAATCCCGATCACCCGATCGGTCAGTGGTGGGGCGAGGTCATTGGCGCGGCGCGCGCATTCCGTGCCGCGTATCCCGAACGCTTTACGCCCGCGCGCTGGCCCGAGCCCGGTGCGGACCAGCGTCTTCAGCGGGGAGGGCCGTGATGGACACCGCCTTCCTGCGACTGGAGAGCGAAGCGCTCGAACGCATCGCGCTGCTTGAGCTGATTGCGTGCGCCTGCGTGACAGATCGGTACATCGCTACGGGCATTCAGGAAGCCGAAGTTTCATGTGAAACAGCGTCGCGCCAGCGGACATCGCTGACAGACCGGTTGCCGGACGGAATCCGGCGTGTGCTCGGCGATGCCCGTTCATCCGCACTCGCGCGCGATCTGCTGGGCGCTGGTGCATTGCGTGTCTTTGTGGATGCGGGCGCGTTGCAGCGTCGCTGCGAGCTGATCGAGCGGCAGTGGCGCGACCAGGATCTGTTGCGCGCCTTTGTGGAGCGGCAGGCCAGCATTCCGATGATCCGCAGGTTCTTCCGCACGGCCACGCGCGCAACGATCACGCAGCTGCGAGCCGAACTCAATGTTCTCGCGCCGACGAAACCCCGCGCGCTGTCGCGCTCCGGGATGGATCAACTGTTCGATGCGTGGGCACGTCTCAAAGAGATCGGCGACCTGCGCGAACGCTATCTGGTGCTGCATGAGCAATGTGACGGGCGATGGTCGCTCGCGACGCTTTTCGCGGCACTCGACGCCGACACCGGAGACCGTCACCCGTCTTCTTCCCACCAGGAGTGTGACCATGTACGACATGCGACTTGATCCGCAGGGCAACCTGCTGCCCGGCAAGACCTGGGACGATTCACCCGGGCTGCCGCCTGCCGAGACCGAAATGGTTCTCTCGATGCTCGACGTGCCGATCACGATCGACCGCTGTTTCGTCGAGATCTGCGGCGACCTCGCCGCGGCCGCCATGCTCACGGAACTGTCGACGGTTGAAAGCGAAAACGGGCGGCAGCATGCCTGGCTGCAGATCACGCCTGATGAGTTTGCGCGACGACTGGCACTCACTGAGCCGCAGCAGCGCGCCGCGCGGCGACTGCTCCGATCGAAAGGCCTCATCGCGCACCGCCGGCGAAAGGCGCTGTCAGCCGATGAGTTCCGCATCCTCTGGCCGGCCGTGCTTGCGCTGCTTCAGCGCAAGGCCCAGGAGCGCACCGCCCATATCGTCTGGCCGCCCGTACGTCCCGACCGTCCGGACCAAGCGCAACAGCCGAAGCACCCGGAGCAGCCAAAGCACCCGGAGCAGCCGGAGGAGATCGACTCATGATGCCCGGCTGCCATCCCTATATCACCGAGTTCGAAACCATGTGGATTCTGCTCAGGCCGCACCGGCCCATCGCTTTCGGCACGCGCATGGCCCGCATCACCGGGCATCCAAAGCAGGCGCTGCTGCTCTCGCAACTGGTGTACTGGACGCGACGCGGGCGCGACGTTGAGACCAACGGCGGCTGGGTCCACAAGACCCGCGAACACTGGCTGCTCGAGACGGGCCTCTCGCGCGAGGAGCAGGAGAATGCGCGGCGGCGCCTGCGGGATCTGAATCTGGTGAGCGAATGGCGGGGTGGCCAGCCCGCGCGCATGCATTACCGGCTGGAGGTCGACGCTATCTCGACCGCCGTTCGCGCGACCTGTGCAATGGCCGTGCAGCTTCCGGCATCGATCGAAGCGATGCGGGCGGACCCGTTCGCAGGTGACGCGTTGCTGGGACCGACTGTCGCGTACCGACGTATTCTTGCTGATCTCGTCGGCAACGTGAATGCCGCGCTACTGCTCTCGCGCATGGTGCAGTTGCAGCGCCGTGAGGCCGACCGGCAATGTACCTGGTTCACGCACACGGCCGGAGAATGGCAACGCACGCTGGGACTTAACCGGCGTCAGCTTGACAATGCGAGAGCGCGGCTCGTGCGCCAGGGGCTGATTCGCGAGTTCATGCGCCAGTGCACCGGTCGACGTGTGTTCACCCAGGTCAATGCGGGCGAACTGAAACGCCAGCTTGAGCGCCTTGCGTCGCGCGGCGATATGCGCGAGCGATTGGCGACGCGCAAACGCCTGCTCGCGCAGAGTCTGCATGAAGAAGAGGGCGCTGCGGCATCCAGACCGCTGGCTGTTACCCCGGGTAACAGCCAGGACGAGGGTGCGCCGTTCAGTGCGCCGTTCAGCGCGTCATTCATAACGCCAGTAAGCGAACCGGTCCACCTGCCGCCCGTCGGTGCGGGCACACGTGCGCACCCGAACTCGCCAACTGGAAGTCCCCCACTGGAGGCAGGACTGGACGCGAATGCTGCCGCAACTGTGATGTGGTGGGCGGGTTTGATCCGTTACCGATGGCGGGAAACGTGCGTTCCAGACGCGCGCGTATACGGAAGGATTACATACCGGACTACGACAACCCCAAGCGACGGCTATTCGCCGGGCCATGGGCCGACGGTGGTTGTCGTGGGCGGTTCGATTTCGCCGCGAACAACCGGCGGCAACGACGATGGTCCGCTGTCCTGGCCAGCGATGGTTAGTCTGGGCGAGCGGTCATTGATCGCCTCGCACCTCGCGCGGATTCCTGTTGCGGACCGGCAGTTGCTGCTCGACGAGATGGCGGCAGGTCACCGGCATCAGCCGGTGCAACTGCCCGTCGCCTACATCGCAGGTCTCGTGCGCCGCTATCTCGCCGGCGAGTTCATGCCCACAAGGGCGCATCTCGAACGGGCGGCGCGCCGGCAGGCAGGGCCAGGCGAGGGCGCGATCGCGGCGTCGCACAGCCCGCAGGACCCGACTGGTTTGCCTGTGTCAACGCGCGAAACCGCGTGTCGTCATCTGGCGGCAATCCGGGATGCACTGCGTGCCGGGATCGCGCATCGACCAACGCATCGACCCGCGCATCGCCCCGCGCATCGGGTGGGCTGTCATGCGTGACGGACTTTATCGTCTGTGCGACGCGCATTGCAACGTGCTGCTGTTACCCCGGGTAACAGCCAACCTGGCCGGCTACCCTCACGCGCGCCGTGTTACCCCGGGTCACACCGCAGCACTCGCCATTCCGGTCACCGACTATCTGTTTCTAGGAGCCCGTCCATGGACACCTCATCTGCCCATCATGATCATGTTGATCCCGCTGCTGATGCCTCGGCTGATCCCGCTGCTGATCTCTCTGCTGATCTCTCTGCTGGTCACGCTGCTGATCCCTCTGTTGATGCCTTCTCGCGTTCCGCATCGTCGCCCTTCGCCGACGGCTACGACCTCGACGCGGAACGCGCGGTCCTCGCGCACCTGATCGCTGAAGACGATCCTGATCCGGCCGATCCACTGTTCAGCCGATATCAGCTGTTTCTCGAACGCGAAGACGCGCTGAACCACATGCGCGAGACGCACGCGCTGCGACAGGGCAGCGATTCACTGGTGCGCCCGCACGAGGCGCAGGAGATTAGCCGCATCGGCCAGCTCGGCAGTGATGGCGCGGACCGCATGCGGCTGCACACGCGGGACGCGATGCGGCTTTTTCTCGGCCGATCAATCGCGCCGGGAGAACAGGGACATCCGATGGCGGGCGGCCGCCGCGTGGCCGCTTCGCTGCGTGCGTTGTGGTCACTGTCGGGCAACGACAATCCGTACGCGGACTGGAAGCTCATCGAGATCGCCGAGCGGATCGCCGGTATCCGGCGTGCGAACGAACTCGAGCAGCAGCATGCCCGCCAGTTGCTGGATGCCGCGCGCGACAAAGGCCTGGAGTACTCGGTGCTGCAATCGCGCGAACCCGCACAGGTCTCACTCGGCTTCGGCTCGCCGTACGGCTACATGATCGTCATGCTGCTGGTCGAACTCGACTATCTGGTGCGCCTCGTGCGCTCCGCGGTACTGCGCGATCTGATGTCGTCGACCGAGGGCTTCCGGCGCATCGGGTCGGCCAGACACCGGTGCCTGTCCGTGTTCCATTTCGCGGTGCACTGCCAGCGCGTGCTCACGCGCGCCGAACTGCTGCCGCTTTCGCGCATCGACTTCCTGCCGAATGCGGATACTGCCGCACGCCAGCGCGTTGAAGCCGCCCGCGCACTGCTCGGTGTGTTGCCGCGCGATGTCTTCACCGGCGCGCACGAACCGCGCCACAGCCGGCGGCGCGTGAGCCGCCTGTCGGACGCGGAACTGCGTCTGCTCGACACTGTGCCGCTGTCCGGGGACGATGCGGTCGCGGACGCTGCGGCAGCGGCGCTGGTCCAGTGATGCGAGGACTGCGGCAATGACTGACCGACCTTCGGATCTGGATCAACGTTCAAAGGCCTTTAAGGGTAAGGGCGAGCGCAAGGCGCCGGCCAGGGGCGAGCCTGCGATGGCGCTACCCGTGTCGCGGATCGCGGGCGACGCCGGGATACGCGTGCTGCTGCGTTCATACGAGCACTGGCTCGACGAGACGGTAACGGAAATGCAGACGCTGGCATTGGAGAGTGCGACCGCCAGGCTCGACGTGTCGCTTCGCTGCTTACGCATTGCGCTCGCGAGTGGCGCAACGCGCCACCGGCTCGACTGGTTCATGCGCGGCGAGCCGCATGCGGTCGGCTGGCATCGTGTGAAGGGCTGTTTCAACCGCATCCCGGCGCCGCTACGCACCTATCTGCAGCAGTGCAATGCGCGCGCGAAAGAGCTTAATGCACTGGAGTCGGTGTTCCGTTATGCGGCGAGTCAGCTTGCCATGTACCTGGAGCACGGCACGGTCAAGTTTCGACGGACCGATGAGCGCTGAGACAGGCGCGGGTCCCGTCGTGGCGTGATTGAGGCCATCAGGCTGACGCAGAGCGGCCGAACAGAACAGCAGGTAGTGGACAGCGCGTTCGAATGTTCGAATTACAGGGGCAATCCCTTGATGAACGGAGTTTCGCAATGGGCATCTATGCAGAACTGGTCGGCAACGTGCTGGTGTCGCCGACAATGAAACAGGTCAATACCGCGAGCGGCACGCGCCGCATTGTCGAGTTGCGCGTCATGTCCGCCAGTTACCGGCGGCTTGAGGACGGCACGCTGGAGCAGCGCGAAGAGCGGACATTTCCCGTCGACGTGACCATCTGGAACGAGCGCCTTACCGAGCGTGTGCTGCAGCACATCCGCACCGGTGCGAGCGTTGTCGTGCGCGGCGACTTTTATGTCAGTCCCTGGGTCACCCGCGACAACGAGGCGGACGCCGGCGCGCATATCGACGCCGAGTCCATCTCGCTCAACCTCGTGCGGATCGACCAGGTCGTGTATCGGGCGCGGCAGACACGTGAAGCAGAAACTCCGGATGGTTCGTCGCACGACCAGGGTGCAGCCGGGCCGGACGATCCGGACAACGGTGACACGCCGCGGGCCGAGGCCATCGAGGACGATGCGCCACCATCGGACTCCCCGGAATCTGACGGCAGCTCCTCCCATTCTGCCAGCCGGCGTTCGCGCCGGGCTGCGCGGACCCAAGCGCAATGACGCACCCTGATTGTTGCCGCTGCAGTTCCCGTTCGTGCGTCGAGCCGCGGCGGTATTCCCGGGCTTCGCGGGGGGACGCGGCCACGAACGGCAGCGCATGTCCCGTCATAGCGGATATCGAAGAAGAACGGATGCTGCGCGCGCTTGTATCCGAAGGCTTGGCCGTCGCGCGGCACGAACCTTTTGTCGCGTGCTTTCGCGGATGGCGCGTCCGCGTCTCACAGGGTGGTCGTTTCGGGGCAGGGCGCCCTACGGCGACCGTCGAGATTCATTGTCCCCAGCATGCGGCGTCAGGTCCGGCCTGCCGCTTTCTGCTGTGTGACCAGACCGTGTTCGGGTGATGACGCAGCCAACGCCCGCCAGACCGCCGCATCGCCTGCCCGAACGCCACGGGCGCGTAAATGCGTTACGTCAGAACCTCGTGTGGCCATTTCCAGCGTGTCATTGGATGACGGACTCGCACCGCCGGGCGCACAGACGCCATCATCGGGACGTGCGCCCGGTCGTTCCAACTCTCAACCGAGATAGTGCGCGAGGGATGGGGCCTCAATGCTCGCGGGATTTTGCCAGCCCGCGTCGGTGTGCAGAAAGCCGCTCCACGGGCGCTTGCCCTCGTGCTTGAGTTCCGCCTGGACGCCGCGGAAACGGTAGTGTTCGTAGAGATCCAGCACATGCACCATGTACGCCTGTGCCAGTTGCGGGTTTCGGCGCACGATGACGAGGTTGTCGTCGTTGGCGTACGAGGCCTTGTAGCCCAGGTTGTGGCTACCCGTGACGACGACGCATCCGTCTTCGGAGAGCGGGTCGATCACCAGGATCTTGTCGTGAATGATGGCGTTGCCGGCGCTGAGCAGTTCGCGCTCGAAGTTGCCCGTGATGTCACCTGAGTTGAGCGCGTTCGCTCGCACGATGTGCACGCCGCTTTCTTCGAAGAGCGAAGGCTGGTAGTGACTGTCCTGGGCGTCGCTACTGTCATCGTCGCCGCCGTCGGCGCGATCCTGCGGGCTGATGTAGTTCGGCATCGCCATCGGGCTGCTGATGGCGCCGTACACCAGCAGATTGGTGTCCTTGCGGCCCATGTCGATTGCTTCCTGCACGATACTGGTCGCACCTCTCACGCTGGGCAGAAAGACGGCGAAAAAGACTGCCTGCCTTGCGTTACGGATGAAACCGTACACCTCGTTAAGATCGGGCGGCAAGGCCGGGTTGCTGGACGGCTTGTTGGCCTGCCGCGTATTGGGCGACCTCCACAGCCGCAGCGCACCCGCATCGAGGGTGACTGCCGGCAGCGCCCCGGCGTTGGCGCTGCGCAGTTGCGCGCCCTGTACATTGCGCGCCGGCGCCGAGCTGGGCTGTGGCTCCTCGAAATGGCCGGTGTCGTCGCGCAGGTCGTTCCAGTACTGCAGAAACTGCGTAGCAAGCTCCGGGTGCCCGGCCACATAGCTGTTGTTGCTCTGGGCGCACAATCCGTTCTCTGTCCAGTTCAGGCTGCCTGAGAGCACCGCCTGGGGCTGGCCACGCTGGTCTACATAGACGGCGAACTTGTTGTGCCCGATATGGCCATTGTTGTTGAACATGCGGTCGTGCATCTCCGCAAGGCCGACTTCGTGCAACTTCTTGCGGGCCAGATCGTTCTCGGTGTCCCAGGCCTTGGTGGTCTTGTCGAAGCTGGAGTTCGACAGAATGAGATGTACATTGGGCGCATGCTCGACGATCAGCTGTCGTAGCAACGGGTCGGTCAGTTCATAAAGCGCGAGATAGAGCTCACCGCCTCCGTGGAGGCGATCGAAGAGGCCCTGGACCAGATCTGGAAGGTCGCCCGCCAGGTAGGCGCGAATCGGGCTATCCACTTTGACGATCTCGTCCTTTACATCGCCTTTGGTCGGCACATGACCGAGCGTCTTTTCCATTGCGTGGCTAAGCCACTGCGTGGCTAAGCCACTGCGTGGAGAGGATCCCGCTGTTGAATGCGGCGTGAATCTCGCCGAAGTCGCTGGTGACCTTGATATCGCCCGTCTCGATGCCCTCATCAAGATAACCGAGTGGCAGCGGGGCGCCCGTGTACTGCGCCACTGCTGGTGCCGGGACGGGTTGCAATCCGTCGCGCATGCGGGCCACCGGGCGGACGCGGTATTTCACAATGGGGTCTGCCGGGCGCAGACTGGCTTCATCACGGCGCTGCCGCACGGTAAGGTCGCGCCAGGTGAATTTCTGTACAGGCCAGACCGACGTGGTCTGCGGCACCCAGTCGGGGTTGGACTGGCCTTCAAAGGCAACCCACGCAGCCAGTGGACGTTCGGTTCCGTCTGCATAAATGCGGGTGATTTCGAATCCAAGACACTCGGCAATGACCTGTTCGACGGACCATGCGACGTAAGCGACAGCATTGTTGGCGTAAGCCCTGGCGGATCGGATGACGGACATGATGATCTCCTGGTGGTTGTTCCTGGCAGCGGCTCTGGGGCCACCACCCGTTGCATCGTGAGCGCGGCCGATGATGCATTTGTGACAACCCGGAAGGTGCTTTGTGATTCAGGATGCAGTGCCGCCGCCGCGAGTCAGCGCACCTCGCGCGCGGCTGGCCGGATTGTTGGCAGGTACACGGCCGGGCGGTTGGTATCGATCCATCTGCCGGGTACGGGCTTCTTCGCACCGTTGACTGGTCGACTTGTGAAGATGCCGGATGCTTTTCCGATCGTCGCGGTGACGCACGTGATGGCAGCGACGACGCAGATGCGCTGCGGTGCTCGCGTTTGTCCGATTTCAGGAAAGTGCTTCTGATGCCTGTCGCCAGCCGTTAGCTGTGCGAGAATGCGTGCCGCGCGGGTGTAGCTCAATGGCAGAGCAGAAGCCTTCCAAGCTTACGACGAGGGTTCGATTCCCTTCACCCGCTCCATCACGCAGCCGTAGACCGGCTGGGTCGGCTCAGTTGGGTCTGGCTGACAACTGCGGCAGCAGCACCCGAACTGAATGCGTAATTGACGCCGGCACCCCGGTGCGCTGAAGCGATGCATAAAACGCCGAGTCTGTGCTTGCCACTGCGCCACTCACTTTCCTGGACGATCCGCGATTGTTCAACTGGCGGTAGACAGAGGCAACGGTCAATCCTCCGAACCTGTATGACGCCCCCAAGCTGTACGCACGACTGTCGACACAGTCGCCTGCCGCATCAAAGCCGTAGAGCCCGCCAGACCTGCGACCGTCATAGTGACGCTCTGACTTGACCGCGTTGTTGTTACGGATCCAGTTGTGGGTGTTGTCGTTACAGTACGGCTGGGCCGCGAAGGTGTCACCACCGCGATGGGATCGTGGTCCTGTACAGCATGACCGAGCCCTGTGCGCGCGAGCTGCCGCTGGCATCAGGCATTCCCATGAGAGAGCGAACTGGACCAACCTGCTCATTTCGGTTCACAAAAATTTCGGGAGGAATTGAATAATAAGAGTGATACGGGTTGGATCGTCGCGGATGAAAAATCATAGGAGTGCAAATCGAGTGCGAAGACTTCGCTGGTCAGTTCCTGCGGTGCCGGTCGTCTCGCTCCCGTCGCTGTGTAGGATTCGCTGCGGCCAAGGTCAAGTACTCGATCCGGCTCGTGTTATGTCGTGTTCTTATTTTGAATCGTCTTTTGATGAAGTCAAACGAGCACCTAATCGGCAGGTGCAGGGACGAGTGACAAAAGGGGACTCTTTTGCCGTTTCGACCCCAGGTGCAGATCCGGCGGCAGAATGACTGTTGACGCAATTCGTCGGCGTGGTCCGCTTTTTCAAGGGGGCGAATCTTGAATAATGCGTTTCCTCATCACATTTTAGTGTGAAACCATCGCATTTTGCGATGCCTGTCATATCCGTGCCGCCATTCAAACCGACAATCCAACGCTGGGAATTGCGAGAGTTGCGCGCTCGGGTAAATGCCATCCGATAGCCGCAGACCACTGTGTTTTCGCGATGGCCACGCCATACGGGCGAACCCGTGCTACGGGGACGGCATAGCTGTCGATAGCGGGTCCTGGGTTACAGCATCGGCTGCGGGGCGTGGATCGCGTGGCTCGTGACATGTTCCCCATCGAGGAAGCGCTCATCTGTGTTGTGTTACTGGCCGGTATGACAGTTTTGCGTGATGCTCATTGACGGAAGTGGAGAGGCTCTGCAACGTTGCTTCTGTGCCCTTGAGGCGCCGCCACGACACCGCATCAAAAGAGAAAAGGTTTAATTGTGGAAAGTAAGAAGTCTGTATTGGTAGTGAGTTTTGATGGCCTTCGGCCCGATCTGATATCTCCGCACTTAACCCCTAACCTGCATCGTTTGCAGCAAATGGGTGTCACATTGGGGAGTCATCGCACGGTCTACCCGAGCGAGACACGTACGGGCTTCCCGAGCTTCGTTACTGGCGCGACGACCGGTCGACACGGCATGGTTGGTAACAAGTACGTCGATCGTTCCGTTACGCCGCCGCGCTACCTCGATACGGGCGACGCAGTTCTGCTACGCCAGCTCGACCTGGACAGCGGAGGGCGGCTGATGTCGGTGCCGTCGCTTGGCGAGATCCTGGCTGCGGCCGGGCGCAGTCTGGCCGTACTGTCGACAAATACGCCCGGGACTACGCGCCTGTTTCACCACAAAGCGGAAGACTATGGCCATGTCCGACTGTCCGGCCATTTCCGCGAGGCGTGTGCGCCGAACGACGTTCTGGCTGAGGTCGAGGCGCGGGTCGGACCTCTTCCGCCGGAACCCCCTAAGACGGAGCCCGATGCCGCCGGTCAGGACTGGATCACGTCTGCCTTTCTCGAAGTGGTGTGGCCCAAATACCAGCCAGACGTCGCGATTCTTGCTTACGGCGAGCCGGACGTCACTTCGCATTTCCATGGAACGGGTGCTGAGGCAACGCTACGCATCATCGGGCACTCCGATCGCCAGTTCGGCCGTGTGTTGGACTGGTGGGAGACGGAGGGCCGGGCCCGCGGCGTGCAACTCGTGGCTATTTCCGACCACGGCCACATCACTGGCCATTCCCGCGTGTCAGTGAGCGACACCCTTCGCGATGCAGGCTTCAAACCTGGCACTGCGCCCGCGCCCGATGTTGACGTCGTGGTCGTGCCGGGACAGGTGGGGGCGCTTTACCTGGCCGAGCCCAGCGACAGGCAGGTCTCCCGCCTCGTGGCAGCCATCACGAGTGAGCGGTGGTGCGGTCCGGTCTTTGCCCGCGCGAAGAATGAGACAGAAGGCATTGCGCCTGGCAGCCTTGGCAATCATCTCGCGTTTCTGGATCACGCTCGCGCGCCGGACGTTTCCTTCTCCTTCCGTGCAGACGACGACGTGGATTGTTTCGGTCTCGTCGGTGGCACCTTTTATGACAATAATCGGCGTCCAGGCCTCGGCGTCCATGGCGGCCTGCATCCGAAAGAAATGGCCGCTGTTGGCATCGTTGCGGGTTCCGCGTTCACAACTGAAACTCGTATCTCGGCTGTCCCTACCGGCATCTGCGATTTCGCTCCGACCATTCTGCACCTTCTCGGGCTTCCATCGCCGGAAAGCATGTCCGGACGCGTACTCGACGAGCTGCTTGGCGGCTTGTCGTATGTCCAGCCGGCCATCCGAAGAGAAACGTTCGAAGGAGCGGTCGGCAATTTCCGGCAGATCCTGCAGCGGGTGCGTGTGGGGAATACGACCTACGTCGACAGCGCGACGGCACTGACAGCTTGAATCACAGCAAAAAAGTCTGGACCTGATCGGCGGCGCAGCCGTGACTTTTCGGCACCGCAATTTGCGAGTGGATGGTCAAAGCTGGATTGTCCCGCAAACCAATGCTATGAAGTAGCGCAAGCATGCGCGAATATCCAGCGCCTTGAGTATCCAGCAGGGAGCTGGAATAACAGCCTCGGATCGGAGAGATCGCGGGACATCCACCCTGCGCGAACCGACGTTTAAATAGGGGCAACACTGTGCTCAAGAAGTCACTTATTTTGTCTTTGTCGTATCTCCTGCTTTGCGGCATATCAGGAAGGAGCGCAGCGGCTACGATGATCGAAGTGCTGGGGACGACGCTATCGACGCCGCCCCAGCTCATACAGCGGTTCCGGACGGAACATCCAGACATCGACCTTCGCGTCAGACCGCCCGCGGTTGACTATGATGACCTCACGCAGCGACTGCTGCGCGACAACATTGCTGGTTCTTTGCCCGACGTCATCTTTCAGGGATATAACCGTTCCGCGCTGACGGCGCAGCGTGGCTTGGCGACGCCGCTCGAACCATTGCTGAATGCCGACAAGGATTGGGCGAAACATAGCTATCAGCCTGCGTCAGATGCGCTTTGCCGCTATGGAAACCGGACCTACGGATTGCCGAACCTCGTTTCAGTGCCCATTGTCTACTACAACGTGGATCTGGTGAAACAAGCGGGAGGCGACCCGAACCGGCTTCCCCAAACTTGGGAGCAGATTTCCAATCTCGCTGCAAGGATCACGGCCCTGGACGGGAAGCGTGTCGGAGGTTTTTTTGACTATGCGTCTCCCGGTAACTGGACCTTTATGGCTCTTGTCGACTCACAGGGCAGTCGCATGATGTCGCCCGATGACAGGAAGATCGCATTTGACGGCCCGGAAGGCATGCGCGCGCTGAACGTATTGAAGATGTTCGGTGCGGCCGGGCAAGTCGATATGTCTCGTGACCAGGCCTATCAAGCTTTTTCCACCGGCGGGATGGGGCTCATTGTCACTTCAAGCGGCTTTCTCAAGAGCCTCATGAAACAGGCGAAATTTGAGGTGAGAACGGCGCCGCTCCCGCTTGCCAGCAATGGACATCTTCCGGCGGGTGGCAACTGCCTGATGATGCTGACGAAAGACACCGGAAAGCAGCAGGCCGCGTGGACTTTTATGAAGTTCATGGCTGGTTCAACGGCACAGAAAACAATGTTCGAATCGACCGGATACGTGCCCGGGAATCGACTGACCGTAGCACAACTCGAGCAGTCTACTGACGCAAAAGATCCCCGAATGACTGCATTGCTCGCCTCGTCAAAGTCTGCCGGGTGGTACTCCTTTCCCGGAAAGAACTCCCTGCGGATCACCGAAGCAATTGCGTTACACCTTCAGGAGGTGGTGACGCTGAAGCGTTCGCCTGAGGAAGCAATGAAGCTGATGGTCAACGACGTTCAAAATCTGTTGGCGAGGTAGCCTGCGATCCGGGCGTTTCAGGGCCTTGAGGCGGGCCGTCGACGCGCAGTTGCAAGGGCAATCTTGCTGGCCTGCCTGAATATGGGCGTCTTTGCCGGCTTGAAAGGCGTTCCGCCTCGTTCCCAGGCCCGGTAGTACGTCCCCTTCGGGGCATTCGTCTTCGAGCTCAATGTTGCAAAGGCTTGAGCAGAATCCATTCCAGAAGCCTTGTGTTGGGAGTCTCGGGGTGCTTCTACCTTCGAAGACCTGTCCGGCCGGCTTCGGGGCTCCGATTGGAGTGCAGGACGGATGAATCTTGGCGGAAACGTTTCGCACAACAACGTTGGCCGTTGAACGAAATTTGATAGGAGAATACAGTGAGTCTTAGGGAAAACGTCGGCCATCACAACCTGGATCCCGGCAAAGCGAAACATCGCTCGCGTATATGGACGGATGTCGACCTTGGCGCTGAGGGGAAAGCGCAGGGTTACCTTTGGTTGCCCCTGGGGACTCACGATACCTCGGGGGAAGAAACCGGTCTCTACAGCTGTGAAGGCATTCCGGTAGTTTCCATCAAGAACGGCGAGGGCCCCCGCGTGCTGCTGATGGCTGGGAATCACGGCAATGAATATGAAGGCCAGGTTATGCTGATGAAGCTGATCCGTACCCTGCAGCCGGAAGACGTTCGAGGGCAGATAATTTTTTTGCCGGCTGCGAACACGCCGGCGGTCCGGGCCGGGCGGCGGACATCGCCTCTTGACGGTGGCAATCTGAACCGCCTCTTTCCGGGCGACCCGATGGGCGGCCCAACATCCATGATCGCCCATATGATCGAGTCCGAGATCTTGCCGGGGGTGGAATATGCGTTTGACTTTCATTCGGGGGGAGACAAAGGAGATTATCTTCCCTGTGCGGTGATTGCTCGTTCCGATGACCCGGCACGTTTCAGCCGCTCGCTCGAGTTGCTGAAGGTCTTTGGGATGCCGACCAGTATGATCATCGATCATTCGACCGGAGGCGATGGCGCGCTCATCGGCGCATGTCGGCGCACGGGTGTCTATCACCTGTCGACAGAGCTCGGTGGCGGTGGAGCCGTATCGGCACCCGCATTGCGAATGGCTGAGAAGGGCCTTGCCCGCCTGCTTGAACACACGGGCGTCCTGAGTCGCGCAATTGCAGTCGAGCCGCCACCGCCAACGCGGCTGATCCGTCGGGTGCCCGCCCGGGACTATGTCTATGTTCAAAGCGCAGAAGCCGGACTGTTTGAGCCCTATGTCGGGCTAGGCGACGAGGTACAGGCGAATCAGATCACAGGAATGATGCATTTTCCGACTGCTCCCTGGAAGGAGCCTGAGCCCGTGCTTGCGCCCGTCGACGGAATCGTATTATGCAGGCGGGTCCCGGCGCGGAGCGGCCTTGGCGATTGCGTATTTGTGCTCGGACGGGACTGGGCGCCTTCATCGCTATGAATCGCTGCGTGCTTCCGGCCCGGTACCGGGAGCAACGAACCAGTGCACAGTCGGGCGCCGTGAAACCGTCGGACTTTCTCTTCGGACGCTCACACGGTCGGTTGCGCTCAGGGTGCCGGGGCGGTGACAAGGAAAGTCAGTTCTGACGACCACATGTGCGAAACAAAACGGTTCCATGATTTTGTGGCTCAGAACAGCCGGGTTTACAAATGCGATCGGATTCGGGAATCGAGCGCCGGGAGGATTGGCGTTTGAACAGGGCACGTCTCATCGCAAGGAGTTTTTCGATGGCCATGGTGCACTGACCGGGCTGAGCTGTTTCACTGCGGTCCTGTACTGATGATTTCTTCAATGCAAAGTGACAAAGTAACACCCGAAGATGCAACCAGGCATAATCTCGGGCGGCTTACATCGGTCCTCACCGAGCAGCATGGAAGGGTACTGTTTCCTCTGGTTGCCGGGCTCGAGAGTGTCGATGTTTTCTCCGACATGCGGCTTTCCAGTCCACGGCGCCTCGCCGAGTTGGGGAGCGCATGGATGGCAAGGCGTTTGCGCACCGCGCCCATGCCCCCGTCGATTCTTCCGGTGGGTGGCACGCAAGCAGCGCTCCTGCTGCTGATTCCGCACCTGGTGGCGCGTGGAGGGAGAATTGCGGTTGAGGCGCTTACCCATTCGGTCGCACACAAATTGTTCGCTCACCTGGGGCTTTGCAATGTTGCAATATCAATGGACGACCGCGGTCTGGTCCCCGCGGCGCTCCATAACTTGTGCAAAAGTCGCGGCGTAGACGCCATCTATATCAATCCCTCGCTTCACAATCCGACAACATCAACCTTGAGCGTGGAGCGCCTGTCCGACATTGCGGAGATTGCGGCGAAGTTCGATGTTCAGGTAATCGAGGATGATGTGATGGGCGCACTCGCCGACGAACCACCAGCGACCCTGCGTAGCATGATCCCAGACCGACATTGGTATATTTCGGGCTTGGGCAAAGCTGTTGCACTTGGATTGCGCTGTTCCTTCGTGGTGGCTCCGGACGAAGGTAGATTGATAAGCCTGTTGGACGGACTTGATGGAGTAAATTTTTATAGTCCCACCATGTTTCACGGTTATGTGGCTGAGCGAGTACTCGCCGGACAACTCGCTGATCTGCTGACCCGCGCGACGCGCGAAGAACTAGCCATTCGTCATGAACTCGCTGCGGACGTCCTGTCCGGGGTTGACTATCGCGCTGATCGCTGTGGCCCACATCTCTGGCTACCCGCGAGCGCGGAGCAGGAAGCCCGGATTTTTCGGAGACTGGACGGCGCCGGGGTTCACGCTACTGGAAGCGCCAGCTTTTGCCTACGGGACGACGCCGACCATCCTCACGGAATCCGGCTCAGCCTGACGTCGACGCAAGACCGTGAAGCTCTCTCTCGCGCGCTCCTGGTATTTCGTTCGGCATTGGGATAGCACAGCAGGTCAGCGCCGAACTCTGAGCGACGTTGCCAATTTGCGGGCGGCCGGCACGTTGGTCAGTGCAAAAGGCCTGAAAATCTATCACTATATGGGTGAAGCGCTTTCGCAGACACTTACGCTTTTGCCTTTCGCGCGCTGCGCGCGCTCTCGCAAAGGGAACACGCCGACAGCGAAACCCTATCCACTTCGAAGCGGAAATGCCCTGTTGCGCGGCGCCGATATCGCCATCTCCCTCTTCACCTGCCGTGCTGAACGCGTACCTTGAGGCGGCATGACGGAAGCCCCTCAGCGATAGTGGGGAGGCAGCCAATGTTGCACCTTCACTCGACACGCGATACATCGGACCCGCGCATCAATGTTGGCGGGCCCGACCAGACTTTGTCAAGGCCACGGTTCTGCACGCAGACATGCGCTGTTGCTGGCCTGCAGCGCAAATGGGTAGCACCGCCGCGCGGCCGCACGCGTGGCCTGCATGCCAACGTGTCATTGCCATGCAGTGCTTTCCCATTCCTTGTCATTCACGTGCGAACCCGTTCTGCGCAACGATCATGATCATGGGTCTGGATTCTTGCGTGAGGCCTCGACTACGGTTGCCTCATCGCCTGTCATCGATTGTAAGCGTCGACGATGGCATTCAGGCCGCGTTCAAATTCCTGGCGATTCGGCGCCGCGCCGGTACCGAACCTGACAGCGTTCGGCGCGTCACCTTCGCCAAATAAATAGGTGTCGCTGGTGCTGATCTCTGCGCCGAGTTCACGCACGCTGGCTGCGAACCGGTCGCGATGCAGTTCCGGGGGCAGCGTCAGCCAGACATGTAGACCTTCAGGCAGTGCACCGATGCTGGCGCCCTGCAGTCGCTGTGAAACCATCGCTTGACGTGCGACGGTTTCGGCACGTACGGCATCGATAATTGCGTCCGCACCGCCGGTCGTAATCAGTTGCGAAACCGTCGCCACGTTGATCGGTCCACTCATCCAGTACGTGGCCCGCACGCCAGGCCAGAAACGCGATCGTGCAGCGTCCGGACTGGGTGCAACGATATAGGCGACCTTGAGTGCTGCGGCCATGGCTTTCGCGGTGCCGAGGATATACCAGGAGATTTCGGGAGCGTATGACGAGAGCGGGGGAGGCACATCGCGTGGCAGCAGGCTGTAAATGTCGTCTTCAATAATCGCTACGCCGTACTGGCGAGAGATTTCTGCAATCGTCTGCCGACGCGAGACGCTCATGATCGCTGTCGTCGGATTCTGCAGCGTGGGCATCGCATAATATGCCGACAATTTGCGGTTCCGGCATGTGGCCTCATAGGCGTCGGGCAAGATGCCTTCCTCGTCCATCGGGATCGCGCAAAGTTCGATGCCCAGCATCCCGGCAAACTGATGCATGGTTGGATAACTCAACGCTTCGATCGCGAGCGCTCCGCCACGCCCGACGAGGCCCGTCATCAACATTGTCAGTGCGCTTTGGGTGCCATTGCATACAATCATCCGGTCAGGGTCCGGCGAGTGGGGCAGCCGTCGGGCGACGAAGGCCGCTCCGGCGACGCGATCACGTTCCGAGCCGCGGAACTGGTGAGCGCCTATCAGGTCGTTCGGTGACTGCTCTTCCAGTACCGCAGCAATCGCCCCGCGGTACGCATCGTCAAACACGTGAGGGACTTTCGGTGGAAGATTGCCGCTCATGTTGAGTATGTGCGCGGGCCTGTCGGCAAACGCCGAGGCTACGTCGCTATTTTTGCTGCTCATAAACTAGGCTCCAGTGTTGGTCGGGGTAGTTGCATCTTGTCCCCGTCGTGGCAACGAGCGCGACGAGCGGGGCAGCAGCCTCATTTCAGATCTTCGAGTTCATGTATTCGTCTGCTCCACTTTGTCATGAGCCTGCCGCTTTCGAGCAAATGCATGCCGCGCGGATGGAGCGCGATGTCTCTATCGTAGGGCCGAACATGCCTCGGAAATCCGGTTCATGGCCTGGAAGAGCTCTGCGTCCGAGGCCGCATAGGAAACACGGAAGTGGCCGGGAAGTTCAAAAGCGGAACCGGGGACTACCGCGACGCCCGAACTACGCAGGATGTGCATCGCGAGGTCCGTGTCTGTTTCGATCAGAGCGCCAGATGGAGTTTGTCGTCCCAGCAGGCCATGACACCCTGGGAAAGCATAAAAAGCGCCGCGCGGAGAGTCGCAGGTCAAGCCATCCACGCTCTGCAGGGCAGCAACGACAGTGTCACGTCGCCGACGAAACGCCTGGACGAAACCGTGGAGGAAATCCGTCGGTCCGTCAAGTGCAGCAATTGAGGCGGCCTGGCTGATCGAACTGGTGTGCGAGGTTGCCTGCGATTGCACAAGATTCATCGCCTTGATCAGGGGAACAGGCCCGGCACCGAAGCCGACGCGCCAGCCCGTCATGGCGTACGCTTTCGATACACCGTTTATCGTAAGCGTTCTCGCTGCCAGATCCGGGACGACCGCCGCGGGTGTCGCGAACGGTGTGGTGTCGTAGCGGATCTTCTCATAGATGTCATCGGCCATCACCCATACATGAGGATGGCGCAACAACACCTCGCCGAGGGCCATTAACTCATTGTGAGTGTAGACCGCTCCGCTAGGATTCGATGGCGAATTCAGCATCAGCCATTTCGTTCTCGCCGTAATGGCATCTTCCAGCTGTTCGGGCGTGATTTTGAAACCGGTGCTCGCGCCACAACGTACGATTACGGGCCGACCGTCGGCAAGCAGAACCATCTCAGGATAGGAGACCCAGGCCGGCGTCGGTATGATTACCTCGTCACCTGGACCGATCGTTGCCTGTAATGCGTTGTAGAGGACCTGCTTGGCTCCGCATCCAACCTGAATCTGGCCGGGATCAAAACTCAAGCCGTTATCCCGTTCGAATTTCCGGGCGACCGCTTCGCGTAACGCAAGCGTGCCCGCCACGTCGGTATATCGCGACTCATTGCGATCGATGGCTGATTTCGCCGCTTCCCGCACATGTTGTGGCGTTGGAAAATCAGGCTCACCCTGGCTGAGAGCGATCACGTCACGCCCTTCGCGTTTGAGCTCATTGGCCAGGCGGGTCATTTCCTTGGTCGCAGATGGCTTGGCAGTTCGCACGCGCTGCGCCAAAAAATCAGGTTTCATAGTACTTGGTGTAGTCATCCTGTGACAGTTGTTCAGTATCGACCGGGGCCTGCGGCGACCGGTCATTCCAAAATCCGAGCAGGCACAGGGGTGCCTCCCATTTCATTTCGGGCGAGCGCCTTGAGGGAATGGAGCGGTTGTCCGACCGCCAAATCTCGCTTGCGGCCCGGTCTTCATTCGTCGCTCCGTCGAGCGGCTAGAAGCGGTGACGAATCCCAATCTCTACGCCCACCTGAGAATTCGTCGACGAACTGCTCAAGCCGACGAGATGCGCCGTGATACCGGACTTGCCAGTGCTACCTACGTGCTGGTATGCGGCTGCCGCGAACAGGTCGGTTCTCTTCGACAGCAGGTAGGCAGTCTGAACAGTGAGCTGCTGATATTTCGGGTGCTCACCATCCAGACGCGCGTCTGTGAAGGTGTATGCGGCTGACAGGGTCCAGTTCGCAGCGGGCTGATAGCGGCCATTGAACTCGTAGTTGGTGAAGCGTGCGCTCGGATTCGTCAGCTTCACGTTGCTCGAAGTGCCAGCGGCGTATGATCCGATTGCGGTAGCATTGCCCAGTTGCGTTTGAGAAAACAGAAGGCCCACGGTTGCTGCGCCAAATGTATAGTTGGCCCCAGCGCCCCAGGTGTCCTGGCGTGACGCATAGAAGGTGGAGTCGCCGGTTGCAACCGCGCCGTTGGGATTCGTTGCGGACCCGCCATTATTCAGATGCATATAAGTGGATGCGACTGTCAAACCGCCGGTCACATACGACGCGCTGAAGCTGTATACGCGGCTGTCGGCGAAGCTTCCGGCCGCATTCGAGAAGCCGTACATTCCACCGTACTGGAAACCGCCGTAGTTAGCGCTTTGGAACTTGACCGCATTATTGCTCTTGATTGAGCCGTTCAGGTCGTCGTTATCGTAGGGGTGCGCCGCCAGGCTACCGCCAGCGAACGTGCCCGTCAATGCCAACGGCGCCAGGTAATCGTTGGTGGTTTGATACTGCCGGCCCAACGTAAGCGTGCCCAGGCGAGCGTCCGATAGACCCACATAAGCTTTGCGGCCGAACAGGCGGCCATTTTGTCCCAGTTTGCCAGTGGAAAGGTCAAAGCCGCTTTCGAGAACAAAAACGGTGCTCAGGCCGTTACCCAGATCTTCCGTGCCCCGCAGTCCCCAGCGATTGCTGGTTGGCAGGCCACTGGCTTGCTGGATGTTGCTGTGGCCGCCAGCATTATTCGTATAGACGAAGCCACTGGCGAGGATCCCGTAAAGCGTGACTGAGCTTTGCGCATGTGAAACGCTGGAGCAGGCGATGAGGCCAAGTGACAGGCCACCATAGTGGAGAATCTTTTTTATCTCTTTCATAAATTTAGTAGTACTAGGTTAATGTTTTCGGCGATTTTCGATGGTTTTGTGGAGTACGGGGTCCAGTACTTAAAGCGAAATCAGATGGTGTACGTCCGGCGGCATCTTTCGGACTGACGGCCGAGCGTTAAGCTGCATGACGTCTTTTTGCGCATTGGCGCTATCTGATACGCTTTCACTCGTTCAACCGCTGGCGCGATCGCGACGCCGAATTCCCTTGGAGGTGAGGGGCGCGCGCCGCAGCGCCGGGCGAACACGACAGCTGCTGCACAGCCAGCGCTGCAGGAATCCACGAGACACCGGAATCCAGCGATGTGGGAGCTGTCATCGTTGATTTGCTGCCAGACCCTGCTGACGCGCCGCAACAGCGCGTCAGCAGGAAAGAAATCCCTGAAAGACCCACTCGAGGCGTCCCGTGTTGTAGCGGTCCCTGGAGCGAATGAACGCGGCGCTGCCTCATTTCACCGCCCCACCAGTCAGCCCATCGACGAACCACTTTTGTGCAGCCAGGAAAGCGACGATGAGCGGAAGGACAACAATGGTGGCCGCGGCCATCAGGGGGCCATAGTCGTTGCCCGCTTCCTCGTTTCTGAAGGCCATTATCCCGAGTGGCGGCGGCATAAGGTTCTCGTCGCGTACCGCGATCAGGGGCCAGAAAAGATCGTTCCAGTGACTGACCACCGAGAAAATCGAGAAGGCTATGATCGCTGGTAGGGCCATCGGCACCATGATCTTCCAGACGATGCTGAACTCGGACAGGCCATCCAGCCTTGCAGCATGCACGACATCGTCTGGAATGGACCGGAAGAACTGGCGGAAGAGGAAGATCCCGAAGGGCGAAACGACGTAAGGAAAGATGAGAGCTGCATAGCTGTTCAGCATGCCGAGTTTGTAGCCAAGAATGAACAGCGGCAATGCCAGCACCTGGTGCGGCAGAAGGAGGCCAATTAGTACCATCGCGAATAGGAGGTCACGGCCGCGAAAATGTAGTTTGGCGAGCGCGTAGGCAGCGGGCGCGCAAGTCGCGATCTGTAGTGCGAGAATGGTTGCGCAAACGATGATGCCGTTTAGCATGTAACGCGGCAGCGGCACACTGGTGAGTGCCTTTCTGTAGTTCTCAACCGCATACCAATGGTGCGGGAAAAGCGAGAAGTGCGCGCGGAAAATCTCCTCGGGCGGCTTGATGGAGAGGCTGACCATCCATATGAAAGGCACGAGGATCAGCGCACCGGTGAGAAGCAGCACGCCATGGCGTACGATTGCGGACGGCAAAGAAAGGCGGGTGGTTATCATTGGTAGTGAACCCTCTTGTCCATGACGCGTGCCTGGATCAGGGAGAGCGCCACCACAATAAGAAGGAAGACGACGGAAACCGCGGCACCGTAACCCGTGCGCAGATACTCGAAGCTTTCCCGGTAGAGCATGAAGAGCAGGGTGGACGACGCGTATCCCGGCCCCCCTTGTGTCAATATCTGCACGGTGTCGAAAGTCTCGAATGCGCGCAGTGCTACGATGATGACGACGAACATGGACACGGGCCCAAGCATCGGTAGCGTGACGGTGCGCAGACGATCGAGCCACCGGTCAGCACCATCAATGTCAGCGGCGTCGTAAAGATCCTGCGGAATTGATTTCAACCCCGCAAGAAATAGCACCATGGCGAAGCCGAGGTTCTGCCAGATGCCAATGATGGCGAGCACTGGCAGCACGGTGTTTTCGTCGCGGAGCCAGTTGGCGGTCGGCAGCCCAAGGCTGGACAGTGACTGATTGACTAAGCCTATCGTGGGATGGAGCAGCGCTTCCCAGGCGATTGCCATGGCGGCAAGCGTGGCCATGAAGGGGAGGAAGTGAACCGCCCGGTAAAAGGCCCGAAGGCTCTTGCCGCTTTCAATCAGCAGCGCGATGGCAAGCCCCAGGGTCACGGTGCCGGGCACTACTATCATTACGTAGATAGCTGTGTTGGCCAGCGAAGCGCGAAACTGATCGTCGGCAAAGATCTCGCGGAAGTTCGAAAGTCCCACGAAGGAGAGCGTGCCGGCGCCAAATTGCCAGTCAGTAAAGGCAATGATCAGTACGGCGAGAACTGGCAGGAAGCAGAGCACGATGAGGAGCAGCAGCGCAGGGCCGGCGAGGGTCCAGGCGACAAGCGCCTCGCCGGTGCAACGTCTGCGCACGGCACTCTGCGGCACATCACTTTTAACAGCGTCAGTCAGGGTTGTATCGGGCTGGTCGATGATGGTACCGGTCACTGGGCTGCCCCTCGAATCCGAGTTACGCTGGCGCCTGATGGCTGCGACGGCAACCGCAACCGCCGGCCGTCGCGTGTGAAAAGGAGCACCCGCTCAGGACACACGCCAAGATGGATGGTCTGGCCATTGGCAATGTGCGGCGCACGTTCGGCGAGCAACCGCGCGATGAGCGGGCGTTCCAGACCGCCTACGTCCACGTGCACAAAGAGGTCGGAGCCCATGTGCTCGATCATCCTCACGGCTCCGGTAAGCGTTCCGGTTCCGGCATGGTCGGCAACATGAAAGGCTTCGGGCCGTATCCCGAGAGTGAGCGCGGCGCCTGCAGGCGCATCGGTGTCGACGACAAGCGTGGAGCCCGCCACATCGATTTCGCCAGGTCCGCGAACCAGTCCGTCCAGCATATTGATTTTCGGGGAGCCGATGAATTCGGCCACGCGCCGGCTGTCGGGGTCGTTATAGATGACCTGGGGAGGGGCGACCTGCAGGAGTTCGCCATCGAGCATTACGGCGACGCGGTCCGACAGCGTCATCGCTTCGGCCTGGTCATGCGTGACGTAGACGAAGGTGGTTCCGAGACGCTGGTGCAGTTCATGGATTTCGGTACGCATCTGCACGCGCATCTCGGCGTCGAGATTGGAAAGCGGTTCGTCCATCAGGAAGATGGCCGGATGGCGCACCATCGCGCGGCCAACGGCGACGCGCTGGCGCTGACCGCCGGAGAGCTGGCCGGGCTTCCGAGCGAGCAGATGGCCGATGCTGAGCGCTTTGGCTGTGCGAGTCACCTCACGCTCGATGTCGGCGCATCCTGCAGCGGTCCCAGGCAGAATGCGCCCGACAAGCGGCAACCGCTGCCAGCTCGAGAGCTGGCGCATGCGCAGCGGCAGCGCCATATTTGCGGCGACGGTCAAGTGGGGATAGAGCGCATACGACTGGAACACCATGGCGACGTCGCGCCGTTTGGGCCGCAGGCCGTCGACCACGCGGCCGCCGATCGACATCGACCCGCTGTCCTGGACCTCGAGTCCGGCGAGAATTCTCAGCAACGTGGACTTGCCGCAGCCAGAGGGGCCGAGCAGGGTGAGGAATTCTCCTTTTCCTACTTCAAGGGAAACGTCACGCAACACGGGCGTCGCGCCGTACCGTTTGGAGATTCCCGCCATTGAAACTGCAGCCATCGTTTTTCCTCTTGAAGGGAGAGCGACCGGGCAGACGGCGGCCGCAATTCCGGCCCGTGGGTAACGCCCCACCCGGATAAGTTGCTCTCTTGATTACCGCACTGATTTTCGGCGCAGTCGGCGACAACGGGATGACGTTCATCGAAAAATTCGATACTATTGCGGCGAATTGCGATGATCCGCCACCTGCGTCGGCCCGCCGCCGGCGTTGTGCCGCGCCGTAGCCGGCTTGCGGCAACGCGCCCGCCTCGATGCACAAGAAACTTTGAAGCGATGGGAGCACGATATTGGGCCGGCTTGGGGTGCCCAGCTTCGAAAGTGCCTTGGTCAGGAAGACGATCTACTCCACTGTCCCGCTCTCTGGCCATCCCCAGGCGGAGGCAGACATGAAGACGACGAAGTCCAAAAGCGCCAGCAGCGGCGCATCGATTACGGTAGTACATCCTCATGCTGCGGCCATCGACATCGGCGCGAAGTCTCATGTGGTCGCAGTTGGACCGGAATGGGATCCGGAACCGGTCCGGTCATTTGGCAGCTTTACGCAGGAGCTTCACCAACTCGCGCAGTGGCAGTCGACCGGTGCTTACTGGATTCCCGCTTTCGAAGTGTTGGAAGCGTACGGCTTCGAGATGGTGCTGTTCAATGCCCGGCATGTGCGGAACGTGCCCGGCCGCAAGACTGACGCCAGCGGACGCCCAGTGGCTGCAGAGGCTAAAGCGTACGGCCTGCTGCGGGCCAGCTTCCGTCCCCGGCATGTTATTGCGACGTTACGCTCCTATCTGCGTCAACGCGAACGGCATTCTCGAGTATGCCGCAGCACATATCCGGCACATGCAGAAAGCGTTGTTGCAGATGAACCTGCAACTGCATCATGTCGTGCAGGACGTCACTGGCGCTACCGGCATAAAGATCATCCGCTCAATCATTGCCGGCGAACGCAATCCGGACGAACTGGCCCAACATGGTGACGTCCGCTGCAAGGCATAGATCGAAACGATTCGCGATGCACTGGTCGGTAATTACCACGACGAACATGTGTTCGAACTAACACAGGCGCTTGCACTCTATAATTTTTATCAAACGCAGGTGAGGCAGTGCGGCGAACGTATTGAACTCGTGCTCCGACGACTACATGCAAATGCGACGCCGGCGAGCACTCCGTTGCCTGCCCCGCGTCGCCGGAACAGACAGTCAAACGGCTTCTCGTTCGATGTACGCGTGGATCTCTACAGAATGCTCGGTGCGTCTGCATGACTGCTAGATTGGCCTGCATCGCGAGCGCGACATCGGACGCAAAACCGAATCCGGGAACCAGCGTCTCATCCCAGACGCTTGACCCGTTCACCCTGCAACTATCCACCCGTCTGGCGTGAGAACAGGTTCTCTATCGCAAGGATCTGGGCCGTGCGGAACCGCACCAGTTGCATCCTCTTGCGCGAAAGATCCGC
Organism: Paraburkholderia aspalathi; assembly: GCF_900116445.1. Classification (GTDB taxonomy): domain Bacteria; phylum Pseudomonadota; class Gammaproteobacteria; order Burkholderiales; family Burkholderiaceae; genus Paraburkholderia; species Paraburkholderia aspalathi. The sequence continues at coordinate 368,637 of NZ_FPBH01000004.1, read as the reverse complement.
ACCGGCCGTTGCTTTGCCGGGCAAATATAGCCTTTCGCCAAAACTCCCAGACGCAGCAGTTGCGCGAGATGGGCGGCATCGGTGAAGTCCACACTGTAATTCGGTCCCTCGTACTGCCTGATCGCCGCGGGGTTCGCCAGATGTACCCGATAGCCTTCCTTCATTCGAGTGCAGGCCGATTCCACGAAACTGTTCATGCCGGCCCTACCTGTGCGTCAAGTCGGTGGGTTTGCACCTGGCTCCACGCCAGCCGTTCTACCGGAACGGGGGCAGGTCCGCTATATGACTATCAGCGCCGGGTGCTCGAAACGCCTCCAGTCACGCTATCAGAAAAATGAAAAGCGATCCCTATTACATCGTCACCCGGATCTTGGCCTCTTAATCAAGCGCAACGGTGAGGCGCCGTGCTGCTGCCTGACTTATCGATTGTTCTGGTAATCCGTCGCGATCGTGTTTTTGCGTTTGCGGACCTCTGCTACGATCTCGTTGTAGAAATCAACTGCAATCGGATCAAAGTCAGAGTTGGGATGAGGCTCGGCGATAAAGTTGTGAAACTTGTCGACTCCGCGGACCAGGGTAGCACTGTCCTTGAAACCGGATGTCTGGCGCACATGCGCGGCGACGTATCTGATCGTGATTCCCAGACGCCGGGTTTCGGAGAAATTGGGCTCCGAGCCGTGAACGAGCATGACGTGATGCAGAGAGAACTGCCCCGGCTGAAGTTCAAGATCCACGGCCTGCGCTTCATTGACCTCAACCTGGACGTCTTGCCCTCTGCTCAACAGGTTATTTTTATTTTCAGTGTCCATGTGCGGCAATTGACCTCGGTGATGGCTGCCCGGAATCACTCTCATGCATCCGTTTTCACGGTTACTGGGCGTCAACGCAACCCACGCTGTAACAACGCTCGGTTCGGAAAGACCCCAATAGGTTCCATCCTGGTGCCATGAAACAAAGCCCAGATCGGCGGCCTTTTTATCGAAGTGACCGGTAGCCCATACCATGACGTCTGGCCCAAGCACATCCTCGACTGCGTCGAGAATCGTCGGATTCCTCATAAGCTCATTGAGCCACAGCATGAGCAGATGCGGTTTTACCTTCGATCGTGCCCAAAGGTTGGGCTCCCTGTTTTCGAGGTCTTCCATACGGGCAAGAATTTCGGCGGCTTCTTCGACAGAAAGGGCGTCAATTGGGCAAACGAATCCTTCGGTACGATACTGCTCGACCTGGACATCACTCAACACTTTTGGCATTTGTCATTCCCTTGGCGGTATTAAAGGATTTGGTCTCGAAGAACTGCACTCGCGACATTTGTCGCGGTGCAGCGTTGTAAATTGGCCGCTTCGCCGCGCATGCACGAGCCGCCAGAGATTATTCACTGGCACCAAACGATGCGATTCTGGTGACAACGTGGCGACCTGCCGGATCAGAATTTGTTGAACATTCCGATGTTGACCATGACCTGATTACCAGATCCTGATGAGAGTCCATTGGCCGCGTCTCCGATCGATGCAGTGGCGGCGACCACGTTGCCGTAGGCATCCAGCGTGGAGCCTGACGCGTGTTGATAGCCGCCGTAAACATAGAAGCCAGTCCGCTTGCTGACGTTGTACCATGCCGCGAGGCCCGCGTTCTGATAGCGGGGCCGGGAGGCGCCATCCGCCACGCTTTGCCCGATGGTGTAGGTCGCGCTGCCACCGAACGTTAGTGCAGGGCTAACTACATAGCGGGCACCGACGCCAGCCGAGTTGTAGCTGACCGATCGCTTGAACGATGAATACACGGAGGGCTGGTATCCCGTGTAGCCATAGTTCACAGCGAGAGTGACAGCGCCGATTGTATAGTTTGCAGCAGCGGTCGCGATTTGCACGCGGCGCGCCCCGGCGTAACCCGCCGTCACGGACGAGCCGAAGTTGCCGTCCGCAGAGCCTGACCACGCATTGGTCGTGGCGCCACTATTGTCCAGACGCAAATATGCGATGCCGGCGGCAATTGGGCCCTGCACGTAATTTACGCCTGCACTCAACGTACTGTTGGTGTTCAGTGAGCCAGGCGCTCCACCGATACCGTATAGCAGTTCACCGCTGAAACCACCATAGAGAGGAGTGCGGTACTTGACGGAGTTGTTGACGCGAATGCTGTTATCGAAGTTTGATACGTCGCCTGCATAAGTACCGATGCCCCCCACAAAAGCGGGGCCATACGCTTCAACGAGATCAGTGATTGCTTCATATTGCCGACCGAAGGTCAGCGAGCCGTAGCTTGTGCTCGACAGGCCGAAAAATGCCTGCCGGTTGAACTGGATTCCTGTGGACTTGAGCGCGCCGGTGCCGATGTTGAACCCGTTTTCCAGTCGGAAAACAGCCGAGAGGGCGCCGCCGAGATCCTCCTTTCCGGTCAGGCCCCACCGGTTCCCGTAGTCCCCCCCGCTGTTAAACGCGAAACGCGAGCTGTTAAGGTACCGAACTGGCCGTCCCGCAGCGCCTGCCGCCGTCGCCACACCGACATTGTTGATGTAGGACACACCTGCATCGACGATCCCATACAAGGTGACGCTGCTTTGCGCTTTTGCCACCGGTATGCCGGCAACCAGTGTCCCTGCGACTAACCAGTACCCACTCTTAATCCTCACTTCGTTCTCCCAATTCACCCGATCGATATGATAAGGAATCCTAGTTAAAAAAAACTAGACTGAATTAATGCAACGTCCCGCACGCTTAAGAACTGACCAACTACCAAATTGAGAAAGAGACCGGATCAAAATTCAGCCCGCGACCAGGATCTCCAGCGTCCCGAAGAGCGTACTGCTCTTGTCGTATTTCTAAACGGTCTTTTGCGGGCATCTCATGTGGACCCGGATGCATGGCACTCTGTCCCTCGCCTTAGCGTCGATCACTGGTAGGGATTTTGTGGTTGCTGTGCGGCAGAGACATGACGTCTATCGCAAAATGCGATAACGGCTGCGCAAACAGCGATGATCGCCTGCGTTTAATTTCAACGGATACGGAAGGAGCACGTGTGTCGGAAGAAGAAGTGTCGCTCAACGCGGAATGCCCATTCATGTGACGTTGATCGGGACTGCACGAGGTTCATCGCCTTGATAAGCGCAAGGGGCTGGCACCGGTGCCCCGCCCGCCAGCCTGTCATCGCGTAGGCCCTCGATACGCCATTGATGGTGAGCGTGCGTGGGGCCAGTTCGCGAGCCACGGCGGCGGGGGTGGCGAACGGCGTGTCGGCATAGAGGTTTTTTTCGTAGATGTCATCGGCCATCAGCATACGTGACGGGGGCGCAGTAATGCTTTGGCCAAGGCGGTCGGTTCGTCGCAACTGAAGGCAGCACCGCTCGGATTGGTCGGTGAATTCAGTGTCAACCACTTCGTTCGTGGCCTGGCGGCTTTTTCCAGCTCGCCCGCCGTGATCTTGAAGCCGGTGACTGCCCTGCAACGCACGATGACGATGACGGGCTCACCGCCTGCTAGCTCCAGAACCATCCTGGGGTACGAGACCCGCGCGGGCGTTGTTATGACGACCTTGGCGCCCGATTGGCCGTCACCTGGAGCGCGTTGCACAACAACTGCTTCGCTCGCGACCAACCTGAATCTGGTCTGGGTGATAGCTCAGACCGTTATCGCGTTCAAATTTGCGCATGACCGCTTCGCGAAGAGCAAGCGTGTCTGCAACGTCGGTGTAGCGAAATTGGTTGTGCTCGATAGCGGATTTGGCCGCTTCGCGGATATGTTGGGGAGCCGGGAATTCAGGCTCGCCCTGGCTGAGCGCAATGATGCCTCGACCCCCCAGTTTCACCTGGTTGGTCGGGCGCGTCATTGCGTTTCGTTGCAGAAAGCTTGGCATCCAGTACGCGTTGTGCCACAAATGGCGACTCGCCAGAGGTAGGACTGTTCATTTAACGATATCTGTCTTGGAGCGAAAATCTGTCCGTTTGATAGGTGAGATAAACCGCATGAGAAGTGGTACTAACAGGATGGAGCAGGCGCGCAGCATGCGGTTTTCTCCCCATCCCGCGCCTTTCAGCGCAGAAGGTCGGACGCGTGACCGGTCATACCATGGCGTCCAGTCTGTCGCGAAGCCAGTCTTCGACGACCGAGATGGCAGGCGCAGTAAGCAAAATGACCAAAGAAGGGGACAGCAGGGTCCACAGTGCACGTGTGATGTAGTCGCGGCCATAACCCTGAGCGCCATGGTGCGTTCCTAGCGTACGATCGGGCCGGCCGGCGTGAGGGTGAGCAGCTCAGCGCCGCCATCACCCAGGAGAACCGTGTTGGAAACGAAGTCGTCTCCGCGCCCGGTTCCCATCAGCCATGAGAGGATGTGAAAGCTCATCCCAGTCTCGATGACGATCTCGGAGTCGGGTCTGAGCCCGATCACCGAATTGCCGCCGGTCCATGACGGAGGCTGACCGACGCCGATTAGATAGCCGCATTGCTGCCGATAGTAATTAGACAGGCCCGCATCGTCGACGACAGCTCGCCAGGCGGCAAAAACCTCGCGTGCTATCGCACCGGGACGTAGCGCCTTGACAACAGCATCGAACGCCTTGGCGCTCAGCTCCGCCATCGCAAGGTCTTCGTCCTTGATGTGGCCAATGTGAACGAGCCGACCGAGCGGCGCGTGGTAGCGCGAGACGCAGCCGGATAGCTCGATGAACACGGATTCACCTTTCCGATAAACGCCATCGCCCCAGGTCGTATGCACTTCGCGCAGACGCGCGCCTGGACGGATGAAAGGTCCAAAGCCCGGAACATGCCCTCCGGCGCGTATCATCACTGACATGCACTCGGCAGCGACGTCCTGCTCGGAGGCACCGTCCGAGATCGCCGCAATCGCGGCGCCAGCAGCGGCGTCCGTCACCTTGGCGGCCCGACGCATCAGGGCTTGCTCCTCGGCACTTTTCACTCGCCGCATCTTGTCGACCAGACCGGAAACGTCGCTCCATTTGGCGTCGGTCTGCGACTGAAGCGCTAGCGCAAGCCCATGGCTGATACCAGCCGTCCAGTATTCAAGGCCGATCCGCTTACTGGCCAACCCGAGATCGGTCAGCACCCGCGCCGCAACGTCACCCGCCGTTTCGCTATCTGAGTGGCTGCGGAACTCCGCTGCCTTCACCCGGTTCTCGATCGTCGATCTCTCATTGGCACGGGTGACCAGAACAGGCAGGCCTTCGTGCGCGACGACAAGCAAATGTGGAGTAAAGTATCCCCAGTGGTCTAGGCCAGTGAGATAAAAGACGTTCTCGGGAGAAGCGAAGACCCCCGCGTCTAGATTGCGCTCCGCAAGCAAGGTGCGGAGCCTGGCAAGGCGCCCGGCTATTTCAGCTTCGGAAAAGGGATTGCGGTCCATCATGTATCCTCGTTCTAATGCGACTTCATTAACTTGCGATCCAGGGTTCAGATAGAGTCTCCCGGAAGCGGATCAGTGCCGTAACGCGGGATACGTTCCAATGCGCATGACCAAAAGAATTGCCGAAGAATGCGACATTCATTTTCTTCGCACCAAAAGCGGCCTGCAGTGCCTCGACGACCATTACCATTTCTTCCAGATATTTCGTGCGGATATCGACAGGCAGACCATGAAGTTCGCGTGCCTTCTCCTTCGCGGAAAAGAAGCAATAGCCCTTGAAGTGTTGCCGTTTCGGCTGAACGTAACGATGCTCGCCTCAAGTTCGGCAACAAAATGGCTCTCGACCGCATTGTCGATTGATCGCAGGATTTCCTGCCGCGAGTAGATTTCATCGACCATTGCACCTTTCTTTCTCCAGGCAGGTTTTGCTGGCGGTTCTCGAACATCGAGAGACGAAAACCGCCGATCGTGGAGATCAGGGTCTTGGCAGGAGATTCGTGACCTCGCGGACCATCCCGGGCAGGGCTTCTTCAGGTGTCTGCTTCAATGTCACCACACGTTGCAGGTAATCACGGATGACGATCATGATCTGCGCGGCATTCGGACCGGGATAGGGGTTTTGAACCTTGACGCGTGGCAGCTCGCGGATTGCGGCAAGCATGGCCGGTCTTTTTTTGTAGTAGGCGCCAAGATACGCGGAATCCCGCACGGCAACAGCGTTGACCGGTACGAAGCCGGTGGTTTTGACGATCAACGTTTGCGCCTCTGGCCCGGAAGCAAACTTCAGGAATTTCCAGGCAGCGGCGATCCTTGCCGGATCCTTCGTCGTGATGGCCATTCCGCCGCCGCCTTGCGCCAACCTTCCATCGGCAGCCGATTGCGGGAATACTCCCGTACGGATATCCATAGTCGGTCCCGCGTTGGCCATCAGCGACTGCAATCTGGATGTTGAGTCGAAATAGATGGCGATTTTCCCGGATGCGAATGCCTGGCGCGCTTGCTCAGGGGTCATGTCGACCATGCCGGTTTCACCGAACCGTCGCAGCAGTGCCAGCGCGTCTCGTCCAGCCCGCGAGTCGAAGCCGATCTTGCCGTCTTTGGTGAAAACATCGCCGCCATAACTGGAAACAAGGCTATTGAACGACCAGTTGTCCGTGTCGTAGTACTGGAAAAACAAAGGCATCACGCCGAGTTCTGCCTTCTGTAGCTTGGCCGCGATCGAAAGGAGTTCGTCCCACGACAGATCGAGGTTCTCCAGGTCGGGACGAATCTTCCTGATCAGACTCATGTTATAGAAAACGATGCTGGAAGAGACGGACTGCGGTACCGCCACCACGCGACCTTTCACAGTGGTTGTGCCAAGCGAACTCTGCGTAATGCCGACATTCTTCCAATCAGGATCGTTCGATAGGAGATCGTCCAAAGGCGTCAGGATACCCCGTTCTGCGAGGATAGGCATGTCGGTGTAGCAGACCGAGGAAACCATATCCGGCAGTGCGCCCGTCACCGAGTACCGAAGCAATTGCTGAAGAAGCGCGGGGCAGTCAGTGGCATTGCCTTCCAGTTTGATCTTTATGCCTGGATTATCTTTCATGAATTGCTCTGCAATCGGTTCCAGAAAGAGAGTGTCACGACTGGGGAAAGCATAGGCCAGGTGAAGGGTGATCGGCTCGGCATGCAACCAGGGCGCAAACGCCATCAGCCAGATGGCGCTAATAACCGACAATAGTATTCGTTTCATCTGAGGGTTCCTTGTCCGGTGGCGTTGAAGCTTAGCCCTGCCGGATCGCGTGGCTTTTATCGAAGTGACCGGCGCGGCATGGCGACGCGCTGGCGTTGACCGCCGGAGAGCTGGCCGGGCTTCCGAGCGAGCAGATGGCCGATGCTGAGCGCTTTGGCTGTGCGAGTCACCTCACGCTCGATGTCGGCGCATCCTGCAGCGGTCCCAGGCAGAATGCGCCCGACAAGCGGCAACCGCTGCCAGCTCGAGAGCTGGCGCATGCGCAGCGGCAGCGCCATATTTGCGGCGACGGTCAAGTGGGGATAGAGCGCATACGACTGGAACACCATGGCGACGTCGCGCCGTTTGGGCCGCAGGCCGTCGACCACGCGGCCGCCGATCGACATCGACCCGCTGTCCTGGACCTCGAGTCCGGCGAGAATTCTCAGCAACGTGGACTTGCCGCAGCCAGAGGGGCCGAGCAGGGTGAGGAATTCTCCTTTTCCTACTTCAAGGGAAACGTCACGCAACACGGGCGTCGCGCCGTACCGTTTGGAGATTCCCGCCATTGAAACTGCAGCCATCGTTTTTCCTCTTGAAGGGAGAGCGACCGGGCAGACGGCGGCCGCAATTCCGGCCCGTGGGTAACGCCCCACCCGGATAAGTTGCTCTCTTGATTACCGCACTGATTTTCGGCGCAGTCGGCGACAACGGGATGACGTTCATCGAAAAATTCGATACTATTGCGGCGAATTGCGATGATCCGCCACCTGCGTCGGCCCGCCGCCGGCGTTGTGCCGCGCCGTAGCCGGCTTGCGGCAACGCGCCCGCCTCGATGCACAAGAAACTTTGAAGCGATGGGAGCACGATATTGGGCCGACGCTTGGGGGCAATCATTTGCGAAGACCGTTCGGAGTTGCCCTTCGCATTGACCGTGGATGTATCTTCCGGAGGCGCACGCTGGCGGCCTTACGTCGGTGAATTCGCAGTTCCGGCGCGAGGTCTGTAGACGAGGAATGGCCGCCGTCTATTTCGGCAACCTTGCGATCGACGTCTGCCTGCCCTTCAACCTAATGTCGGCCATCATTGCTGATACTGAGCATTCAGTGTCGTGTCACTCCCGGGCCGGCGCCCCGATCCGCTTACACAGTTGGGCAACCCAGCGGCAGAAGGCGTGCGCGAGGTCCGGGCTACGGCTGCGGTCGGCGGCATAGGCGCGATAGCGCATACCGCTCGGTGTACGGGAGCCGGGCAGCACCTCCAGCAAACCCTGTTGAATCAAGTCGGCAACGATGATCTCTGGGGCCACGAGCAGGCACCGCCCGGTGGTGACGGCCGGCAACGCCAGATAGTGGTGATCGTAACGTGCGCCACAGAGGATATCGGAGGCCTTCAGCTCCATCGCCTTCAGCCACGTCGGCATGATATCCGGTCTGGAGGTGATGGCGAGCACCGGTATGGCGCTCACGGCATCGAGGCTGCGGCCCGCAATATTCTGGGGCGCGCCGACACAGACCAACTGCTCATCGTAAATATCCCAGCGGTCCGAGGGCTCAGCCAGCACGAGATCCCGCGTCAGCAGCACGTCAAACCCATCCGTCGAAGACGGCATGGACAGCGACGTCGTGACGTCAACCAGCGCTCCACCCATCTCGCGCGAGAAGTGCTGAAGGTTGGGAATGAGCAGCGTATAGGCGAAGGTGGACAGCGAGGTGCGCACGACAAGCCGGTTGGCCGCATTGTGGTCGCGCCGCCGCATGCGCTGGGCGGTGAACAGAATGGTTTCCAGCGGCTCAGCTACGGCCTCCCCGAACAGGCGACCGAATTCGGTCAGGTCGCTGCGACGACCGCGCCGCTCGACGAGCTTTGCGCCGAAATAAGTTTCCAGCACCGCAAGGTGCCGACTGACTGAACTCTGGGTGATGCCAAGGCTCTCGGCTGCCCGCGTCACGCTGCGGTCGCGGGCGATCTGCACGAAGGCCCTTACAGCATTCAGTGACAACTCGTCATCTTCGTTTGACACTACGACACTCCCTGAATTAAATCCGCCGAACGACTCGATTGAAGGCGAACGCGTTGACATTCGCGGCGATGCTATCGCATTGTTCGATACATGTCATCCCGTTGCCGTTGATCCCCCGAAATACGTGCGCCGGTTGAGAAGGCAAAAAACGAGGAGGGTCGCGTTCCCGACTGGTCGGCAACACGATCGCCGCCCAACCGCACCCGTGTCCACGAGATGAGCGATGGCTGCAGAATTGATGGTAGGAGATCTCAGCCGTTACAACGCGCGGTACGCACCGAGGAACGCTGCGATCGAGACAGAATGTGTGCGTGCCCGCGCCTGAATCTGGCGAACCGCGGAAAACATGCTGCGCGCCTGAGTTATAACTTTGGAGAACTGATTTAACAGATTTGTCAAAGACTGCAGTGGGCGATTGGCCGCAACGGAGCCTGACGCTGCGCGCGGACCATGACACGCAATATACCGCCGACGACTTCCTGCATCAGATCGGGCGCCCGCGCGGTCATGCACTTCGTGAACCGTCGCGACGATCGGCACAGTCGCTGGATCAAGGCAGCGAGCAACGCCGCCATGTGAGCATTGCTGCAATCGCCCTGGCGAACAAGACGGCGCGCATTGCCTGGGCAACATTGACAGGTAGCGGCTGCTTCCGAGTTGCGTACAGGCAACAGATATCGAGTATTGCTGTATTTATTTCGCGATTGCGCAAAAAGCGGCAAGCATGGCGAACCGGTCGGATCGGCGCGTGCAGATCCTGGTATATCCGACGGCTGCAGGACGGAGCCAGAAGGCCGATGAGGAGCAAGCGCGGAAATTTCCATGATGGCTCGTGCAGCAGCAAGCACATCAGAAGCCGAACGTATGGACGCCGCCGTGACCCTCAAAATGCAAACCGATCTTGCTCATGGGCAGGAGTCCCTGTACGAATATAACCGGAGCAGATCGATGTGCGCTAAACACTATTGCCTTGCCTACACACGCTGTACCGGCTCAGGCCTCGAGCAATTTGCGGGTCTGAGAGGCCATTGCGGCGAGCGCATCCTGGGGTTTCTCGCGGCCCGTAACGACCTTTCTCATTTCCTCCGCCATCATCTCGACGATTTTCACGTTGTTGACAGTCGGAAATGAGAACTGGTCGCCGGTAATCGCGAGATTTTTCACAATCGACCGATGGTAGGGGTTAGCCTCGAAGTACCGGTCCAGAAACTTCGGGTCTTTTGGCGTCAATAGGCAAACAGGCAGGTAGCCGGTATATTGGCCGAGAATCGCTTGCGCTTTTTCATGCGCGGCGAACCTGAGAAATTCCGAGGAGGCCTTCTGTCGATCCGGATTCTTTGCAAACATGAAGAACCCATGGCCAGCCCCAACCAGGCGGCCATTTGGACTCGGTACGGGAAGTTCGCCGATCTGAAGTTCAAAATGGCCAGCGGCCGCCTTTGCAACGGAATTGATGCCACTTGCCGTGCGTATCTGGATTCCCGACATGCCCGCGTTGAACGATTGTCTGGACTGCGCCACCGTCATGTCTACGTTGTTCGCCTGACCGAAACGGGCGAGAATCTGCAATGCCTCAAGCCCTTCTTTGCCGTCGAAGGCAATTTTGGTCTGTTCGGCATTCATCATTCGACCGCCAAGGGAAGCCAGTAAATTCTGGAAAATCCAAGCATTGGTCGCAGCGTATTCGATGTAGCCGCCGTTGATTTTCTCACCGAGGGCTGTGACCCGCTTCGCGACCTCAATGATCTCGTCCCACGTTGTTGGCGGGGTAGCTTTTTGATAACCGGCCTTGCGCAGCAGATTCATGTTGTAGTAGACAACGGGAATGGTCGTTCCGAACGGGACGCCGAAGAGCTTGCCGTTTACCTGGGTGGTTTCGATCAGGATACGGGGGATCCCGAGTTTTTCGAACGCATCCACGTCGCCGGCAACGCCGTTGAGAGGCTGAGCGATCCCGCGCTTTGAGAGGATCGAGGCATAAGTAAGGGATTGCCAGGTGATATCTGGCAGAGCCCCAACAATCGATTCACGCAGTGTGTTCTGCAGCAGCGGATCCCAATCGTCGCCGTCCGTTACAAATTTCGCTATCAAATCTGGGTGTTCGGCGTGAAACGCCGCTCCCAGTGCGTTGAGCATATCAAGGTACAGTGGCTCCCCGTGGCCGATTGAAAGTTGGACGGATGAGGCAGCCTCAGCGCGAACTGGCGGTAAAGCAAGTGCGGCCACTGCCGCGGCGCTCGACATCAGGAATGAACGGCGTGTTGTACGCATGAAATTGCTTTCCAGTATGGTGTTCTTGATTGTGCTTGCCGCCAGTCTATTGACGGCTACTTTTGGGCGCTGGCGGATACGTAAGCCGAGCAGGAGTGGGACTACGGCGACAGCGATAAAGGGACCGCAGTTGCACGCGCGTCATTCTCGAGTGAGGCGTGGCGGTCATATAAAGACAGAGCGTGCAGGACCAGAGCATCATGGGGACGTCGCGTCGCCTGGACTGAGGCTGTCGACGATGTGCGCCGGCGTCGGGCCACGGTAGTTCGTCTCCGGCTTGCGCGATCGCGCAGCAGGATCCACTTGCGGTAGCCGCATTTCCGTGCGGCGTAAGGAATTTTTTGCTCAATATCGAGGCAGACTCCGCGCAACGCGGGCGCCGCGTTTTCGGATCTCATGGTCGAGACTGCAGTCATCGAATTTCCTCATGAAATTGGACGTGGATGGCAGGCCGCCAGTCGGCACCGTAGCGTGATGGATGACCTGTCCTTCTTTCAGAATTTTGGCGGCGATCGGCGACAGCGGGATGACATATATCGAACAATGCGATGTCGTAAGTACAAGCGGAGATACTTGCGGCGGCTCGTTTTTGCGCGGTCTCTCCCGAAAGTGTCACTCGAGGCAGTGCGCGCCGTCGTGAGCACCATCCTGCAGGGCTGAAATCGTATGTGGCATGAAGTTCATCGACGGCGCGGCCGCTGCAGAGCTCACGGAATTCGACCGTCGTCGGACTCGGTGGCGAGCCGCTGGAGCTAATCCGCTTACCGCATCCGGTCGGCGCCACCGTAGTCGCACTCCGGTGCTTGCCATCCACCTGCTGCAGACTGTCCCAAGCGATGTGACAGGAGCGGTGCCACGTGTGTGGCGGGCTCTGCATGAGTCTTGTCAGCTGCGACAAGGGGCAAAATTGCGGGCGCAGTATTCCGCGCAAGACGCATGGAATTGACTGTCTTCAGCGACTTTGCCCCACTTTCGGCGTTTCTCTATGGCCGCAACAGATCATCGATGGCTCGCTGACCAGCGGTACCTGCCGCAAACAACGTGTCGGCCACGCTTGCGAAGAACCGCCCGTCGCGGCCCGACACGTATATTTCGGGTAAGACAGGTATGTGCTTACCGGATCGCGTGATGGTGACGACCGCTGTAAATCCGAAGTCGGGCATCTGAAATTTGCGCGGTTTCATCGACGCGCATGCCTGCACGGCTACATGAATGTTGTAGCCCTCGTAGCCATAATCCCGTTCCATACAACCTGTCAACGTTTCGATGGTTTTCCTATGATTCTCGTGAGTAGCCTCAGCGCAAGAAGCGTGAGACGGCTTGCATACCCTGCAGAGGGAAGACGTCTTCGACGGGAATAATGTCCTTGTGGACATTTTGTACGCCACTGTCGGCGACGGATGCGTCGAAAGACGCCCTGCATGGCGGTTGCGGTCGCGCGGATTCCATAACTGCCGTATATGACCATCAGGACGTTGCCCGGCGCGTTGATGCGGCCCGCGTCGAGTTCCAGTAGGCGTTCGGTACGGGCACGAGCGGGATGTGACTGTTGCAGGCACGAGCGAAACACGCGATTTCGGCAGGATCTTGCTTTTTCGGGTGGATCAGGAATCATGTCGGCACCGGTGCACGCGTTAGCTCGCTTTAGCGCCTCCTCTTCACAGAGGCCCGCAATCAGTGCTTCGGTTCACGCGATGATCATAAAGTCCGGGTCGGCTCAGATCATCATGCGCGCAGGTTTACAATCCGCTCGGCCTTAGCACGTCGAGATAGCAATTCTTGCCGTCTTGATTCGAAGTCAGCGCCGTCTTCCGTTCGGATAAGGGTGCTTTGAGGTGAAGCCCAGCATTTGCTCCATGTCGGCTGCGATACGCAAAAGTTTCCGCTCGTCGTGTTTGCGACCGATAAGCTGTACGCCGACGGGGAGACCATCGCCTGATAATCCGGTCGGTATAGCCACAGCCGGATGTCCCGTTACGTTGGCGGGTATGCGCACTGATGCCGCGGCCAATCGCTGCATTGCGTCCGGATCGTCTATCCGGCAAGGTGGAATTGTACTTACGGCCGTTAGCAGGGCGTCATGCTGTTCAAGCGCATCTTCAATCTCCTGCGTCAAACGGCGGCGGATGTTTTGAGCACGCAGGTACTCTTCCGATGAAATGAACGCGCCGCTCATCAGAAACTCTGCCGCATTCACGCCGTAAAGGTCGGGCTTCTCCAAGAGCCACCCCTTATGAATCGCGAACGCTTCAGCGATCATCGTAACCCTACCCGCAGACTCGAAACTGCGTAACGGCGACAGGTTGATATCATTGATAGCCCAACCCGCTGAGTTGGCAACGGCAACGCATTTTTCTATCGCATGAGAAACCGATATGTCACACGGAAGATCCGTTTCGTGGAAATGGCGCACTATGCCCAGGGTGAACCTTTCTGGAATGCGATCCTCGCCTTTTGCGCTCATGTCCGTCATGGCGCTAAACGCTTCGAATACATCCGTAACAGATCTGGCCATCGGGCCGACCGTGTCCATCGATGGCGCAAGCGGGAACACGCCACTCATGTCGAGACTTCCATGCGTGGGTTTTAGACCAACAACTCCGTTCATCATTGAAGGACTGCGAATTGAGCCGCCCGTGTCGGTTCCGATGGTGAGTGGAACGAGTCCTGCAGCAAGAGCCGCGCCGGACCCGCTCGATGAACCGCCAGCCATATAATTCAGATTCCACGGGTTTCTGGCCGGGAGCCAGGGGAGATCAAACGTCGGACTACCAGCTATCGCAAATTCGTACAAGGCGAGTTTGCCGAGACAAACGCCGCCGGAGGCGTCCAGCCTATCGATCACGGGCGCGTTGGTAAAAGCTGGCCCTGCGGGCATAATCCGCGACTGTGCTGTGGTCGGGTATCCTTTCACATCAATGATATCCTTGACGGCATACGGAACGCCAAACAGTTGCCCGATTGACGAATGTCCGTCGGAACGCTTACGCATATCTCGCAGATACCGTGCTCGGTCTCGAGCACGGTCGGCGTCACAGGCTACGAACGAGTGGATCGACTGGTCTAGCTCCTCGATCCGAGCAAGAAGATGATCCACGTAATTCAGGGGACATAGGTCCCCATTTGCGATTGCATCTCGAACAGCAGTCATCGGCATGAATGCCAACTCGTCTGGTCGCGCGCTCATTACTTTCCCCACATGAGTTCGTCGATGGTGGACGGCCGCGAGTCCAGCCGCTCCGCATGCATGCGGCCGAACTGGTAAGCCTCCCGCCAACGGTCGGGGCTTTTCTCCCACGCGCCATACAAACCGAGACGAGCGAGAAAAACCGCGATCTCGGCGTCGTCATTCACCGGATTCGTTTCTGACTGTCGGAGTTTATCCATTTCTTCGTCCTGGGATCGCAGCACCACGTGTTATCTTGCTTAAGTTTGTTAATGAGCGTCAGCCATGCCAAAGCTGCGCGCATAGCCGGCGCGGTAGATAAGATAACCGAGAGCGGAGCGCTCCACCGAACGGTTATGTTTTGGGTCTGAGAAAAGCATTCAGTCCGCAGGGCAGGGGTGCGAAGGCGGCAGGCACGCTATTGGCAACGGGTGTCAGCCGCGTGGCATCCCCTATCTCAGGAACCGCTTTTCGTCGGCCTTGACCTGATCCATCTTCTGGAGGCGGAAGATTTCCTCCACCGGCACGATGTCCTTGTGGACGTTCTGCACACCGCCATCGGCAATGATTCGCCGGAACGTGTCCTGCATCGAGGTCGTCGCGGCACGGATACCATAGTTGCCGTAGATGGTCATCTTGATGTTGCCGAGCGCGCGAATGCGGGTGGCGTCAAGGTCTGGATAGGCATTCGGGACGATGGTCAGGGGAACCGGTCCCTTCCATGCCCGCGAGAAGCTCTCGATCTCGGCAGGGTCTTTCTTTTTCGAATGGATCAGGATCATGTCAGCGCCGGCCTCGGCATAGGCCATGGCACGAGTCAGCGCCTTCGCCTCACCCTGGCCTGCAATAAGCGCTTCCGTACGGGCGATGACCAGGAAATCCGGATCGCTGCGGGTGGAGACGGCGGCTTCGATCTTGCCCTGAAATTCCTCGGTTTGCAGCAGTTCCTGGCGGCCATCAGCGGCAAGGCTAGTTACCTTCGGGAAGGTCTTGTCCTCGATCACGACGGCTGCGGTGCCTGCTTTTTCGTACTCGCGGGTCGCATGAATGACATTCAAGGCGTTGCCGTAGCCGGTATCGATATCGGCTACGATCGGCAGCGAAGATCGGCCAGCGATCGCGCGCAGCATTTCGAGATGCTGCGTCATGGAAATCAGACTCATATCCGGCAGACCGTACAGCGCGGAAAGCTCGAAGCCGGATGCCCAGAGTCCATCGAAACCGGCTTCCTCAGCCAGAATGGCCGAGAGCGGACTATGTGCTGCCATGATATGTACCAGGCCGCTTTCGGCCATGCGATCTCGAAGCTGTCTTGCTTTGCTCATAGGGATCTCTTTCAGATAGGGCTAGCCATTGGCGGCTTCAACCGGCGTGAGCCGTATTGCCGTCGAGAGGCGTCGATGCTGGACATCCACAATAACGGAGGTACCGGCTGTCCGCCAGCTTGGGTATCGCGTAAACGGGCCGCAGCCATCGGATTTCGCGATGAAGTTCAGCCCCCGGTACTCGAACTGGCGTCGTGTGCGGTGTCGACACTTCAATTGCGACGATGCGTTGAAACAGCGCATGCGTTCCTCAGCCATGACGCGAATGCCCGACTGAAGGTGATCTGATCGTCGCCCCGATATTGTTCCGGCCCGCGTCGACCGACGAGTGGCACGTCAGCAGTTGGTCGTTCCGGTGGATCGTAGATGTCGTCTCTCGAGACGCCAATCCCTGGGGACAATTCGAATGCTGCGTCAGCCACTGCCAGCAACATTCGGATAGGTGGATCTGAACGGAGGGCATACCTGTTCGATTTCCAGCCGATCATCGACGACCTCGGCCGGCAGCGGTGATCATGTCGAGGATTCGCGGATCGTTGTTGGCAGCCGATCTGGGCGCAACAAAATACCTGGTTGTTGTGGCACGTCGCCCACGTCGTCACGTGCGATAGGGGCAGCAGAGCACCTGAAGCGTGCTGACAAGGTGGTGCTGCGCTTTCGCCACTGAAGTCTGCGCTGCGCCTTCGCGTAATCTCGGGCGCGCGCACACGCCGACCGCCGACGCGTTTCTATTGAAGGTGAGCTTTTTCGGGAGCCGGAGCGATCATTTAACCGCCGGGCGTTTCAATGCCTTAAAACCATCAAAGTCTCGACAGCATGGCCGTAATGTCTACTTTAGGCTCCGAAGCAATTGGATCGGAGACGGATTACGTCGTAAAGCTATGCCTGATATCACAAATTCGGAGGATGATGGTGGCTCCGCGTGTTGCCGCCAGGGTCATGCATTAACTCAGTAAAACTAACGATGTTGTCTTGAATGGTGCTTTGAAAAGG
Organism: Paraburkholderia aspalathi; assembly: GCF_900116445.1. Classification (GTDB taxonomy): domain Bacteria; phylum Pseudomonadota; class Gammaproteobacteria; order Burkholderiales; family Burkholderiaceae; genus Paraburkholderia; species Paraburkholderia aspalathi. The sequence goes on along the minus strand of NZ_FPBH01000004.1, from coordinate 351,781 downwards.
GCGGCCTTCAAGATTATTCGAGGGTGATGTTGATGTTCCAATGTGGCCCGCCGAATACCGGGAACAGGCGGGAGGAATCCTCGGTATCGCTTACGGTAGTCCGCTCAATGACCGGGCTAAGGCATCATCCAACAAGGACCACCTGCAGCAAGTCTCCGGGCAAACCTCGGCGGAGAGGTTCGTTCAGCCTAATGTTGGTCGGAGCACGTCAATGGCGGGATCGGTGATTTCAGTCCCCCAACGGCAAGGTGGTTAAGCGAATCGAGCGCCATCAGAAAGCGATGAGCGGGCACCGTCGCGAGCTGTTTGTCATGAAGTAACAAAACTTTTTCAATTGCGCTCTTATCCGCATCAAGCATCTCCCAGGCTTCGCCACGCTCGGCCCTGGCGATACATCGTTCAAGCGCGGCCTCCGCGTGCTGGAAGGGTCGGCTGCCGGCGCTTGCGGGCATTTCCTCCCGAAGATACCAGGCTGTATAGACGGCTTTGAGCAGGCATACCAGCAAATCGACGTTCCCGTGGCCGCTGGTGATGGCTTCCAGTGCGAGATGATGTTCGAGTGAAAGTGACCGGATCCGGGCAAGCGGAAGCGGCAACAGCATGCTTTTGCCCAGCGGCGGCCGAGAACGCGAGGAAGACTTCCGACTCATTTGATTGGTCAATATTTGGTGCAGCTGGCGACGGTTGAGACAGCCTGCGCGTGCGGCGGTCCATACCTACCGGCCGGATGAGCCTGATTGTCAAAGAATTCGAAGGTTTCGAATCTTTCCGATTGCTGGTGAGCGCTGGAGGATGAGCTCGGTAATGTAATCGGGCAGGAGATCCCGGAGAAGATTGTCTGGGATGCCTTCCACGCGCTGCGATGGCACCCGTACGATGAACGCGTCGGGATCGGTTCTCAGGCTGTGCTCGTAGCTGACTTGGTAATCCATGTGAGGTGCCGTCCGGCAGACCAGGTGATCGGAAAGCCAATATGGCGACTGCTTGTTGGTTTTCAAGACCCTGGCGACGCCCGGAATAAATGAACCGGAGGAATACCCGTAAGACGCTGGGAGCCGACCATGCGAGGATGGGCGCATCCGCTGATACCCGGGATCGCTGTCCCTTTGTCGTGGAACCGAACTCACTGATTTGAAACTTGCGCGGCGCGATCGATACCGCGGCGACGCGCCCATTGTGCTATGGCGCCCGGACGGACTTGCGTGCGTGCCGTCTTCGCGATAGGGTACGCAATCCGTATCTCGGACGCTACCGGCAAGGTACCCAGCGTATGGGAAGCCACCAGGGATGTCATTCCACGAAGAGGAAGAAGGTAATGAACAAGCAGGAACTGATTGATGCGGTTGCGTCGGCTACGGGCTCGAGCAAGTCCATCACGGGTGAGGCAATCGATGCCGTCGTCAGCGCAATCACGAAAGCCGTGGTCAGGGGAGAGACGGTGCAACTGGTCGGGTTTGGCTCGTTCAGTCAGGGCAAGCGCGCCGCGCGTACGGGCCGCAATCCGGCGACGGGCGAGGAAATCAGCATCGCTGCGGCAAACACCGTGAAGTTCACCGCTGGCAAGGCGTTCAAGGACGCGGTCAACGGAAGCAGGTAAGCAGCCCGGTTACCTGTTCGTGGCGCGTAACAGCGGGGCACCCGCCAGACGCGCCACCGACACGATCCCCTGTTGCTGGATGCGCGACAGCGCAAGGTCGCCGTCGAACCAGCCGTTCGACTGGCTGATAACGACATCCGGCTTTTCAACTAATGTGCGCCAGTGCGGCCACCACAGCAGATCCTCGTAGCAGAGTGATATCGCCGCGCGCTTACCGGCGATAACGGGATACGGTTGCGCGAGACTCCCTGGGACGGCACTGGTTGCTCCTCCCGGGCGCCATAGCGCGAGCGGTACAGGTTGCCGGCTATTGACACGGCCATGCCCCGCACCAGTGATGATCGCGGTGTCGGTGTACCGGAACGGCACGGTCTTCACGGCGACGTCCATCCCGATCACGAGTGTCTGGCCCGTGGCGCGCATGCGTTGGATATCGGCACGCCACCAGAGCGCCGTCGAAGTGCGCCACAAACCGGCGATTTCTTCCGGGAGGATCACGACGATGTTCCCTGCTGCGAACGCACGCCGGGCTATTGCCTGAAGCCGCACGTTGCGTTCGTAGAGCGGTGTGTAGCTGGACTGGTCAAAGCGACCGAGTGCTGTGTCGACCGCGATCCATCCGGCAGGCGGTGCCGCAGAGACGAACTGCCAATGTGCGCAGACAGAAAGGCATACAAGTGCCGTCCACGTGACCCGCGTCCAGGGCCACGCTCGCGGCATGGCGGCGGCGCACAGCGCAGCCATGCCCAGGCCCATGCCAACCCATCGCCATCCAGGATAAAGCATGCTCGCCACGTGGAGCGGCGATAGCCACCCGATGATGCCGACCGGCGGAACAGTGACGACCAATGTCGCGACCACCACGCGCCAGACGGGACTGCGATCGTAAAGCGAGCGACCGGGTTTGAGAAGGACCCAGGGCGACGCAAGCACGATGGCCTGAAGCACCCACAGCACCACGCCAAGCGCGAGCGCGGTCGGCCGCGTGAGCTCGTCGTAGCCCCCGAAGAACCGGGCACATACCATCGGGATGTCGCGTGCGCCGGCAAGATAATAACTGGCCCAAAGCATGAAGGCAGCGAGCTGGCTGCGCAACCTCGACCAGGCGGCCGGCAACGCCAGCAGCGCGATTGCGTAGTGCCCGGGATACCAGGCAGTCAGTGCGACCGCCGTTCCAATCCCTGCCGCAAGAAGCGTGTGGGCCACGCGCGACGGGTGTTGACGTCCTGTGGGTGCAGCTTGGGGCGAAGCAGAAAATTCGGTGTTTTGCATCATCAGCAGCCCGCGGTAACCCGGAATCCCCCCGCAGCAGGAGGACTCCTCGCAAGTGGAATCGCGCTGTTGACCCGTCGGGCCGATCGAACCAACGATATGCGGTGGCCATTTTGTTGTTGAAGCAATTGCTCGTCGATATTCCAGACGGCGGGAAGCGGAGGCGCAGGTTGATCGGATGGGATGAAAATGCCCCTGTTCGTTTGCGAGAACAGGGGCTTCAGGACGACGCCTGTTGATTCCTCGTGTCTGAAGGCCGTCAGGCATCGCGTAGGACTACATCAAGATAGAGGTGATGTTCGTCTGCGCGAATTTCCAGGCTCCAGCCGTCGTCAATAACACGGTCGAAAATGGCGGCGTCGTGATCGAAATATTCGGCAAAGTCGTCTCCGCCGAATTCGGTACATGCGAGGCTCCACCATTCATCGAATGGCACCGTTTCGGGACTGCAACCAACGGCATATGCAATGAGGCGGGATTCGCCGTTTCGCGACGTAACACGCGACGGGCTGGATTTCTCCGACATCATGTAGACGCCGTGGTCCTTGACCAGGATGACCCGGCAGGCAAGCGTGCGGGCTTCGACGAGGACCGGGCGCAGTTCTGAAGCAGGAAACAGGATCATGCTGCATACCTCCAGAAGTTTAGGGAATTGGCGAAGCTGAGTGGTTGCTGAATGGCGCAGGGACTATCAGCTCCGCCGTCTGCAGTGCAGGGGTTCAGGTAGATGAGTTATGAGCGAGGCTATTCCTGATTCACCAGCTGTCGCGCGAGGGCGACCTCGATGCTTTCGCCGCCCTGATTCAGGATGTCGAGACCGGATTCCGGCATGTCACCGGAAGTGGATTGCGAGACGGCGATCTTCTGCCCCATCAGTTTCAGACACCGCATCTGGGCGGTGCCCTCGTACCCGAGAAAACGCACCGTGACGTCGAGCGTCTGACCAATCCGCCAGCTGCGGCGTGCCGCCTGTTGCAACGTATAGACGTTGTAGCCCGACTGAAGAAAAGCGATCGTCGGGAATTCGAGCAGATCGAGACCCGTCTTGACCAGCTCCGGGTTGGTGATGATGACCTCGGCGCCGCGCTCGAGCTGGTCTGCGACCCAGTCTTCGCGTTTTTCAGCAGCAACACTCGCACGAAGAACGGATGCCCTGACACCGACCGCATCGAAGAGATTCTTCAGTCGCACCGACGTATCCCGCGTACCCGTATAGGTCGTATAAACGAGCGTGCGACGGCGATTGAGCAGTTCGCTGCGCACGAGTCGCAGCAGCGCTTCTTCCTTGGGACCCGGCTGATCGTCGCGCAGCAATGCGGGCACGCTGGCGAGGATGCGCTTCGTGCGCGGATGACGCACGAGTTCGGGCCGAAAGCAGCATTCCGGCCATGCGAGTAGCGCATTAAGCACCACACCGAGCAGACTCTTGTCGCCGCAGCGTAACGCGGCTCGCAGTTCCGACGTCAGCGTCGATTCGAGTGCACGATAGGCGGCCGCCATTTCGTCGGTCATTGCGACCGGGAGCAGCGATTCGTCGTAGGGTGGCAAGACGTTCTGGCCTATCTGCGAGAGCTTCAGGAAGGCCGTATAGGGCACGACGTACCGCATGATGCCCTTGGGGCCGAAGCCCGGTCCCTTCACCGTCGAGACGCTCTTCCGGTCGCCCTTCGCCGTGCGGTGCGACCCTTCATCGACCTGCCTGTGAATATCGATGAGCACGCCATGCTCGCGCATGAAGGCCATCGTCGCCGCTGCCATTGAGCCGTTGCTGTTGTAATTGAACCCGTCGTCGATCAGCATGGCGGGGTGCAGCCGATAGAGCAGGTGATAGAGGTCGTCGGCGTAACCACCCATCAGTGTGCCGGTGAGCAGCAACGTTTTCGAGGCCTTGCGGGCCAGCACACCCATGGCCTGTCCCTGCGCAGAATTTTCGTTCTTGTATTCGTGGCCTTCGTCTGCGATCAGCAAGCCGAAGTAGCCTTGGGGAAGATACCGTTTGATGAACTCCGAGGCCTGATAGCCGCCCTGTCCGAACGAGATTTCAGTGTGGGCGAGGGCACGTTCCATGCGCTTCGCCTGCCGGTCCGAGAAAACGAGCTCACCGCTGTCGTCCATCAGATTGATGAACTCGTACAGATTATCCTGCAGCATGTCGGCCAGCATCGATTCGCCAAAGCGCGAGAGCAGCCGCTCGGCGGTTTTCTCGCCGACGGTTGGCATCTGCAACAGCGCGCCTTTCACCAGCTCGCGCATTGTCCGTGTGCCCTGGCCTTTCGGCGCGAGGGTCCACAGCCGTTCGCCGCAACTGCAGGCACGGCGCTTTTCGTTGAGTGCTGGCCGCGCCAGGGCGGGCGTCATTGGATTGCCGTCCTCATCGCAAACGAATTCGCCGCAGCGGGGGCAGCAGGCAAAGACGCGGGTGACGGCGTCGGTTTCCATGTCGAGCGTGGCGACGCGATGGGCAAAGGCCGGCTTCCAGTCGAAACCCATGCGCATGCGCACGCGACCGAGAATGAAAAACTCCGGCACGTCCGGCTTCGAACGCAAGACACGCAGCTGAAGCAACTTGCGTAAGGTGTCGGGGCCGTTGAGAATCCAGACGCGCGCGCCCGGCACCGTCGTTCTGATTTCGCGTCGCCACTTGTAGACGAGGTGCGGTGGCGCGATGACCAGTGTGCGCGGATAACCGGCGTGATGCAGCAGGACTGCGACGCCGATCCCCATCAAGGTCTTTCCCGTGCCCATTTCTGCATTGATGACGCCGCCTGGCGCGTGCTGCGTGAGCAGCGTCGTAATCGCGTGGACGACTTCGCGTTGCGCGGGAAATGGTGGACGCGAAAGTTCATTGAGCAATGCGTCCCAGCGTGGTGGACGGTGGCCGTCATAGATCGACGGATTCTGCTGGCGGACGGCGTCCAGCAGGCCTGCGCCAAAGTTCGCGATAAAGTCCGGCAGCGCGATTACGTCTCGAGACTGATCGCCGGGCACCAGGTCTTCATCAATGGCGTTGCTATCGACGACAGCGGGTTGCAGATCTTCCATGATGCGTCTCCATAAGACGCGGGTCGCACGTTCCCCTGGCGGGATGCGTGAGTCCCGCAGGTTGGGGTGAATGTAGAGAGCCGCGGATGCGGCTTGTGCGGCCTGGACGAGCGTTAGTGCGTGTTAGTGCGCGTCAGTCGAGCGTGAGCGTGCCGCTGCTGACGAAATCCGAAATCGCCTTTCCGAACGTGTCGGGGAGCGTGACCCGCGAAGCATGGATGCGGCCGACAGGCGCATAAGGTGTGTTGCCGAGATGGCTGACGAGCTGAGCGCCAAGTGCGTCGAGCACCGGCGTACGCCAAGGCGGCAGCAGCGGTATTGGACTGAGATGTTCGATCAGCGACCAGACGCGGGCCTGAAGGGACCCGTCGTCGTGCGCCTGTGTGTCGCGATCAATTAGCAACCATGCCGAACCAGCGGCTTTCGATGGGTTGAGGAGCAACTCGTCATAAATCCAGGTATGGACAAGGTTGCCGAACAGGTTGTCTTTCGGCAGGCGGCCGCTGTACTTGTCGAGCCGCCGCGGGTCGCCGACAGGGATGACCGCAACCGGCTGGCTGCTGTGTGGATCAAGCAGCGTGAGCTGCCGGATGCCGCCTTCCTGGACGCCCAGGTGCAGCGAGGCATAGAGCTGCTGAACGGCGCCATCGCGTCCGAAGGCCGAGACTAAGGCGAGTTCGCCATCGGGTGCACGTACGCAGGCATCGACGAAGATGTCCTGCAGTTCCTTGATGGGATACAGCATGAGGGTGCTCCAGTCTGAATGTCCGGCGCACCCACCGGGTGCAGACCCGGGCGGGTTGAGGAAATTCCGGGACTTCGCGAAGGAAGCCGCAGCCGCGCAGACGAAGGCGCCGGAAGAAAGCTGCGGGTGATACGAAGGGTGTCGCGTCACGGGCGACGACGGATCTGCTGCCGGCAGATCAGCGGGAAACGCTTTCCCCGAACGTCGTGTGGGACTCTCCGGGAAAGCGCCCCTTTCGAGGGGCGCGCAGGTACGTCCAAAAAACGGGTTCGTGCGTCAGCAGGCACGGAGCCTTTCCAGCAATGCACGCAGTTCGCGAGCCTGTTCGGCGGTGACCGTCATCGGCACAAGGGTATCGGGGTGCCACGCTTCGATCGCTGCTGCGAGCGGTAGCCGTCGGTCGGCAAGTCGTGCGAACGCGAGCAGCCGATGCGCGGCTGCATGCAATCTTGCGGCGCGTACCGAGACATCGGCGGCCGGCCACGTGGCGACCGACGTGGCGTCGAAGTTGAGGACCTGACCATCAAGCTCTTCGTAGTCGTCGTAGAGCAGTGGTATGTCCGGCGTATCGTCCCACAATGTTCCGGCGTCGAAGGCCGCACGTGCGATGGCACAGGCGGCATCGGCGCTGGCGGCCCGAACGCCGACGACGACGCGGTGGCTATGGTCAAGACTGTAGCCGACCATGAAGGCGGGCAATGGCTGCCTCCGGAGGCTCGTATCATTCATGATGTCGTGTCCGTGAAGTGCGGATCCCGCCCCCGCGGGGCGTTGCCCCGCGGGTTTGACGAAGATGATCCAGGTTAGCGGATCGTGACAATCCGGCCGAGGTTAGGGCCGGGGGTGAAGTCAATGCCCGCGATCGTCGGAACAAACCGGTCGCGCATCAGGATCGTGGTCCGGATTTCGCCCTTGTCGGTTTCCTCGATCTGGACTTCCTGCTGCTTCTGCTTGATGGTGTCGCCGCGGATCAACAGGCGCGTGCCGTCGGCGCCCGTCACCACACCTGTGATCTGCCCGGCTGCAAGCGCGAGCGCGAGATGCCAGTCGGACAGATCACGTAGTGGACGCCGCGGCGTGACAGCCTTCGCCGCAAACATCGTGGCGAACTGTGGCCAGAGCGTGGCGTGCTTCAGGCGCTGCAACTCGTGTTCGAGCTGCGGCGCGTCGATCCGTGCCGACATGAAAGCGTATTCGCCGGCCATCGAAGGGATGCGATACGGCTCGGCCGTCCAGCTTCGCGGCAGCTCAGATGGCAGTTCGCCCTCATGGATGCGGGCCAGGCGCGCGGCCAGTGCGGCGTCGACCCCATCCGCCCGGCGCTTGACGCCGACAAGCACAAGCTGCCTGAACGTCTGGTCGGGCGCGAGGAACACCTGGACCTGTGTGAAGTTGCGGGCAATCATCGTGGCGAACTCGCGGTCCATCACGTAATGCGGCACGATCAGGACTAGCACGCCGCCAAATGCGAGCCAGGGGACCGTCCTGAGGTAGAAGATCTTCTCGAGACGATCCGGCTGGCGTTCGCCCGTCTGTGCCTTGTCAGATACGACATCACCGTACGGTGGATTGAGGAACAGCAGTCCCATGCTACGGGCCGTGATGAACATGTCGTGAACGTCAGTGTGCGCAACCGTATCGAGCACTTCCTTCGCGTGCCACGCACGCTCGCGGTCGTACTCGACACCAAAGGCGCGAACCCTATCGGGCGTTGTGGAGTGCGCAACGAGCGAAGCCTTCAGTTCCTGCAGCGCCGCGCCTTCACCGCAGCAGGGATCGAGCAGTCGCGAGGGACGGTCGGGATCGGCCAGCGCGAGTGCCGGCACGATGCGCGCGAGCGTGACGGCGTCGGTCGGAAAGTACCCGTTCTTCACAAAATTTCGCGCTAGACGAGGAAAGATCAGGGCCATACGAATCTCCTGTGGGTGACGGGTGTGCCGGAGCCTGGAAGCCTGGCACACCGAAGGTGGATCGGAATCAGGCCTTCAGCCAGGTCTGGGTAGACGCCTGGAAGGCGTAGCCAAATGCGCGAAGCTGGTCGCGCTGTTGACGGAACACGCCGCGATCGACGGTCGGATCAAGCTTCACCGGCTCGCCGGCGACGATCGCATCGGCCAGGTCGGTTCCGAAGAGATCGGGCAGATACAGCTCACCAGCATCATTGCCCGTCTGCGCGGCTGCGGGCGCTTCTTCCGCGTGGGCGGGGCGAGGAGCGGCCGGTAGGCGTTCCTCGTCGACGGGGTCCGGCTCCGTCGAGGCGGACTCGCGCCCGGTCTCGCTGAACGGTTCGTCGTTGTCCAGTTGCACGTCGGCGAGCTTCGCGCGGATTTCGACGGTGACCTTGCCATACCACACGTAGCTGTGCGGATAGATTTTGTCGATCAGAAAGGTGCCGGTGTAGGCACCCGGTTCGAACTGCTCAAGCAGCTTGTCCTTGACCTTGAAGTCGCCGACGGACGTCGTCAGTTCGCCGACCTGGAAGGGGCCGTTGCTGCCCTTGATGGTGCGCACGTCAAGCGTGCCGGAAAGCGAAATCATGATGCCTCCACGGAGTGGGGCGGGACCTTCCCTGGCGGGCATGGTGTCCCGCGGTTTGGGAAAGATCGTGCGGACAGACGGCCGCTGCGCGGTGAGCACAGCGGCACAGCCGACCCGCCGAACGAAACGTTGCAGGTCCTGCTGACAGGTTTTGCCGATAGGGCGATGCGCAACCGGCACGGACAGGCAGCAGTCATGTTCATTTCCGCAAGCTCATGGACGGAAACTTCCGGCAGGTCGCGCAGGGAGCGCGACGCGTCATGACGGCGTTGATGCATCAGCCCCGTGTTGCGGGCCGCACGCGTCGGCGCTGCGCTGCGCGACGATATGACGGAACAGACGTGGCGGAAACCTGAACAGCCGCCCGCCGCTTTCGACGATCCACGAGCGATGATGTCGACTCACGACGACAGCCTCCTTTATCGACAGGCCGCTGAGTGTGAGCACATCGCCTGGCGCGAGCGGGCATGAGTGTGCCCGTGAGCGTGCCGTATGCCATGCGCGAACCTGCTCGCGCCATGCGGGCGCCACGGGCGGGACCATGTCGAGATAGGCGAGCGGGCAGGAGTAGTAAAGCGGTTCCATCTCCTCGCACATATCCTTGTATCCCCAGCCCGCGCAGGTTTTGTCCCATGCGAGCAGGTCGCAGCCGATGAAACGCATTGGCGCAACGCCTGCTGCGCGTTCAATTTCCCAGACGGTCCACAGTACGTTGCCACTGGTGCAGTGACGAAGGCAGCGACGTGTGAAGCCGTCATGCGCCTCGTCGCCTGTCAGGCGAGCGATGAGTTGCGCACGCGTCTGTCCATGACCAAACAGCCATCCCATGATGATCCTCGCAAGGTGAGGCGAGGCATCGTTCCCGGGGCGGGGCGATGCCCCGCGGGGAAGCACCGCTGGTGCGGTGCAGATGATGGAAAAAAGTGAAAACGGCGACCGTGATGCCGGCGTCACACGCGCTGCTGCGCGCGAAGATCGCGACCCGTCGCGGTACGAACGGCGCTGATGATGAACACGGTCCAGTCGGCGAAGTAGCGGCCATCGAAGACGATGGCTCCTGAGTTGAACATGAGCGGGATTGGCATCACGATCTTTGCGGTCAGAACCTCGCCATCCGGCCCGGCGACGTACGCCATGTCGGGGAAGAACAGGCGCGCTTCGAACGGATCGAGAACTTCCAGTTCGATATCGCGGGCCCTGATCGTGTGGCAATAGCGCAGTCGGCCGATTAGAGGTCCGTCAAACCCGTCGACAAGCGGGGATCCGAGCGGATCGTCGCGCCCGTTGAAGAGGCCGAGATAGAGGCCGTCGGAAAGACCGACGCTCCGGTTCGTGTAGCGCGGCAATATCCGACCGTCACGGCACCGGAAAGCCTGTTGCGAAGGATCGCCTTCGTCGACGGGCCGGTTCGCGGCGTGGGCAAGCGTCCCTGACGTTCGCGCGTGGTGTTTCGTTCGGACACCCGGCCAGTAGTGCAATCCGACGTCGCGGGGCTTGTCGACGGATGCTTTGACGGCACGGCAGCTACAGTTTGACATGGGCATCTCCGTGATGAGTCGCGGAGACGCGCCCCAGCGGGATGCGTTCCGCAGGGTGTAAGAGAAGGGCAGGACGTCAGTCGATCGCCGCGAAGATTTCGCGGCTTTCCGCGTGAGACGGTACGAAGGCGAGCAGCCTGTGATAGAGGTCGGTGAAGCTTGCGTCTTCGGTCGACCACGCCATTGCATTCAGCGCGAACAGCGTGGCAACAATGCCTGCGGCATCGCTGCTCATCTCGCCGTCGTATCCGTTGCCGTCGCAGGTGATGGCAAGCGGCCCATCCTTGCGCGGTGACATATAGAATGCGCCGTTGGACAGTTCGATGTAGTCCCAGAATCCGCCGTGATAGGTGTCGCATAACGATGACATTGCGGTGTAGACAGCAACTTCCGCGCGGATCATGTGCCTGCCGAAATAGCGCGGCAGGATATCGATGCGGCGTTCATCAGGCACGATCGTGGCAGTGATGCCGTGTGTTTTGCTGGATTGAGTCATGACGTTCTCCGGAAAGACGCGGCGAACGGCTGCCCGGGCGGGGAAGCGCATCCCCGCGAAGGTTGGACAAGGTGAGGCCCGAAGGCGTGAAAGGAGGTGATTCCGGAGCCCGCGTCGCGTGACGCGGGAACAGCCGTGCAGACAGTGGCACCGGAAGCTGGCTGTAAAGGTGTCGCCTAGCGTGGCGACAGACGGGCCTGCAAGCTGGCAGGCCGGCAGTGAAACCGTCATGCGTCATTCGCTCTCATGCGTACTTTCATTGCAGGTGAGAAGCGAATGACGCATGACGCCTGGCAGTTGAACCTGCCAGGCGCGTGTCTGGGCCGGAGAAATCGTTCCGGCACAAACGGCACGGCGTGTTCGGGCCACCGTGAACCCAGAGCGCATGGTGGCCGGCGCCGGCTTTCCCGGGCGTTTCGTGATACGTCGCCCGGGAAAACCGGCAGACCGGTCGTGCGTGGGAGAAGACCCCCGCGAGGCGGGGGACGAGGGGTTACGGTTCAGTCGGCACTGACGGGCGCACGACGGGCACTGGCGTTGCCATGACGGCGCAGGGTTGGATAGCGGTTGGTGCGCGGAGCAGTGCGCTCAGCCGGAGACGGCGCTTCGCTGGGTTCCCGCGCATTGCTACTGCCCGGAAGCTCCTCGACGCTGGCCGAATCGTGCTGATCACGAGGGTCAGTGGACGGTACATATGCGTTGACCCGTTCCGGCGCCTGATCGTTTTCCGTGTCGGCGTCGTCGCTTCCATCACTTTCATCGCGGTACACTTCCTGGCCGTCGACCTTGACCCAGAAGAGCTTGAGCAGGCGCCCCTTGAGTACGGCTCCGGTTTCGCCCGCGCGGTTGCCGGTACGCTCGAACGTCCGGATGTAATGGTCACCCGAGCGGAAGGCAACGAGGACTTTCACATCGGGATCGTTCGCGTCGTCCATCACGGCGCGGACCGCTTCCCTGGCCTTTTCGCCGGCGACGATCAGGTCGAGCGGAAGATAGACGATGCCGTTCTCGACATTCGGATCGCCATGAAACGCGGAAATGGCGCATGCGAGGAAGGGTTTCGCCTTGCTGCGGCCATTGCCTTTGGCGGCTACGTCGCGCACGCGCGACAGATACCCGAGGCCACGCAGATGAAGGTCGAAATACTTGCGGGGTTCGACTGACTGATTCATGACGATTCTCCAGAACGAAAAAAGGGGAATCGCCATGTCCCGCGTCGGGGAATGGTAATTCCCCGGGGCGGGCAAGGAAGGAAGCTTCTGGTCAAACGACCTGCGGCGGTCCAGACAATGGGACGAAGCGCAACCGCAAAAGGTGTCGCAAAGCGACGGTGCTGCAAGGGATGCTGGATGGGCTCCAGCGGGCAACTTCAATCGCGAATCATAGCCGGCCAAATCGAAAAATCAAGGTGATAACCGCGCCATCTTTATTTCCTGCGAGACCGCTATAACGGGATAGCTTTTGAGTTCACGACGCATCACGATATGCCACACGCCGTGCATAGGCGTCGCGTTGGATACACGAGCATCTTGCCTTGTCCCTTCCTTTTGTGACGGATCCCAAGTGTGCGTGATCTGTCACGCAAGCTCATCAAAATCGAGCATTGAAGCGGGTGAAATCCCGAGTGTGACAGCCAGCACACAGATGTTATAGAGGGCGATGTTGCGCTGACCCCGCTCGATGCCGCCAATGTACGACCGGGCGAGGCCGCTCTCGAGCGCCAGACGCTCCTGCGACCAGCCGCGCGCCTTGCGAAGCGCAATCAGGCGTTTGCCAAACAGGACAAGCGGGTCGTACTGCATCGACATCTCGATCGGAAAGATATCGAAGGGTACGGATTTGACCTGTTTGAGGCCACGCTCTATGATAGGACGCACTATGAGTGACAATTTTCCGTTTCGATCACAATAGTGCTGTGAAAACGACGCAGGCACCGCTTGCAGCTGGAATCGCCGGTGTCCTGCCCGATGACTTCTCTCCAACAGGAAACCCAGTGAGCCAACCGGTCTCGGATCTCTCACAGCTGCTGGCGTCGATGCAGCCAGAGCTGAATGAAGGCGCCTATGTTTTTTCGTCCGTGCAGGCAGACAGGGATGTTTCCCGGCTCGCTCCCCTTGCGACCTTTCGTGAGCGCGAGGGATTGACCGTCATCATTGATGAGCCAACGGCGGTGCGCGAAGGGTTACCGGTGCTTTTCCGGGCAGCGTGGATTACATTGACCGTTCATTCCGATCTGCAGGCGGTAGGACTCACTGCCGCGGTGGCTGAGGCGCTGACGAAGGCCAGCATCAGCTGCAACGTCGTTGCCGCTGCCTTTCACGATCATATTTTTGTACCGCTCGAGCGCGCGGCCGACGCGTTGGCACAGCTTTCCGGCCTGCAGGAAAGTGCGGAGCGGGCCGCAGCGGGCTGACCGTCGCAGTTTATCCGGTGTATCAGAGCAACCGCGTATGTATTCGGCCTCCGGTTGAAATGCGGATATCGACTTCGTCCGCGTCGGGCGTCGATTCCATCTCGTCAGCGCAAGTGAGTATGACACCCGAGATCCGGAATACACGGCCTGTCCGCGTGGCGTGTCCGGGGCGGTTTATTGGACCCCGGGCATTTGCGGATCCGACGTCATTGCCGCTACGATTGCCACTGCGATTGTCAGACTGGGCCAGTTCTGCCGCGACTGGCCCATAGTCGCATGAGTGCCGCTGCCACCACGATCGCAGCTCCGCAGGCGGCGTAAAGGTGCGCTTCGGTTGTGTCCGGGAACATGCTCGGAAGCAGGAATATCAGCACGCCGAATGCGCCCGTTAGCAGCGTGGCGAATGCCTGCACGCGTCCGATGATGGCCCCATCCACGACCGTTAGCAGATGCCCATTGGCTGCTGCGCGTGACAGGTTCCAGAGCATCCCGGCAAGACAGTAGAGGACGATCGCGGCCGGTGCGTCTGGCGCCAGCGATAACAGGATCAGCGAGCCCCCGGCACCGCCTTGAACGGCGGTGGTGCCGCGCATCTTTCTGGCGACTGGCGGACATCCGCCAGCAGCAAGCGCAGCCATTCCGGCGATGGCGGCTGTCATCTCGAGTACGCCGAAGAGATCACCGTTTCCCCTGAGCTTATGAACAACGAAGCCCGGCAATAGCAGGTTCGTGATCTGAATCACGGCAAAGGCCAGCCCCACCGTTACGGCAGCAGCGAAGCTTTGTGGTTCGTTCACAAGGTAGCGGAAGGCTTCGAGCGAGGCGGTAAGCGGGCTGGTGCGCCTGCGTGCTCCGTTCCCGCGTGCGGCGCTCGCCAGAATGCGGAGCAGGGGCACAATGGCCAACGCGATACATGCGCTCACGATCGCCGTGGTGATGCTGCCAAAGCGGTTGATCGCGTAGCCGCCGGCACCAGTGCCGATCGCGCTGCCTGCCTGGTTAAAGAGGGACAGGCGCATGTTAAAGCCCATGCGCTCCTTCTCGGGCGCGAGCGACTGAAGAATACCGCTCATTGCGCCTGCGAGAAGTGCATAGCCGAACGCGCCGAGAACGCCTGAAACGATCAGCAGTGAAGGAGGGCTGGCCGGGATTCGTGAATATCTGAAGCTTCAGATACAGTAACGATTACCCTCAACTGGAAATTAGGCGAAGCGACAGCCAGGGAGCCGTCTGTAGGACGAAACCCCGGCCGTTTCGGTGCAGATAATCAGAACGTTTCGAGGAATGCCATGACCTTGTCGGTTGCGTGAGGGTTTCCAAAGCACAAAGTCGAGCGGATCACGCTTTGCATGAAGCTGCTGTCGCCATTCCGGGTTCCTAATGCGCGCGGGGTCCCCTGCATCGAGCAGTGCGGCTGACCGCAGCCGACCGAGGCTGTGTGAAAACACGTTGATCGCCTATAGTTAGTCAACACGTTTTCCGATGGTGGCCCATGAAGCGATACATCGAAAGCGCGGCGCGAGAGCAAGTCGCGTTGCTGCCTGAGTCTCTCGACGATTACGTCGACGCTGATAACCCTGTACGTGTGATTGACGTATTTGTCGACGAGCTTGATCTGATGAGTCTTGCTTCGAGCGTGCTGCACCAGCTGTAACCGGTCGACCGGCATATCACCCATCGACCCTGCTCAAGCTGTACATCTATGGGTACCTGAACCGGCTTCAATCGAGTCGTCGTCTTGAGCGCGAAACACAGCGCAATCTGGAACTGATCTGGCTGACGGTCCAGTTGACCCCGGACTTCAAAACCATCGCTGACTTCCGCAAAGACAACGGCGGTGCGATCCGCAAAGTCTGCCGGGAGTTTGTAATGCTTTGCCGGCAATTGAAGCTGTTCTCGGATGCCACCGTTGCCATCGATGGAAGTAAGTTCAAAGCGGTCAACAACCGCGACAAGAACTTCACGGACCACAAGCTTAAGGCTCGCATGGAGCAACTCGAGCAAAGCATCGGCCGTTACATGGATGAACTGGATCGGGCCGATCGTGAGCCAGCGAGCCTACCGGAGGGACGCGTCCCGCACCTGAAAGAAAAGATATTGAAGATCAAGTCGCAGATGCAGAAACTCGGCGAGATCGAAACGCGCATGCGTGCAGCTCCAGACGGCCAGATCTCGCTAACTGATCCGGACGCGCGCTCAATAGCAACCAGCGGTCGTGGCACAAGAATGGTCGGCTATAACGTGCAGACCGCTGTGGATCTCAAGAACCACATGATCGTTGCGCATGAGGTCGTCAATGTTGGCCACGATCGTTCCCAGTTAGCGGCGATGGCCAACCTGGCGCGAGATGATTGGTGCAAATCAGCTAACCGCATTTGCTGATCGCGGTTACTACAAGAGTGAGGAAATTCTGCGACGCGAGCAAGACGGAATCCAGACGCTGGTCCCGAAACCGCTGACCTCAAACTGACCTGCCCTGGAATTTTCGGACCAGCTCAAACTTGAGAGAATGGCTTCCAACGGAGAAAGGAAGTCAGGAAAAAGAGCCGGTTTTCCGACGAGCAGATGGTCACGATCCTGCGTGAGGCAGACAAGGCGCCGGTCGCCGAGGTCGCAAAGAAGCATGGGATCAGCGAGCAGACGATCTACAACTCGCGCCAGCATTTTGGCGGCCTCGAAGCAGCCGACGTTAAACGGCTCAAGCAGTTGGAGCAGGAGAACGCCAGACTGAAGAAGATACTGGCGGAGCGGGATCTCGAGCTGGACGTAATGAAAGAGATCAACGGAAAAAAGTGGTGAGCGCGCCCGCGCGACGCCAGCAGGTCGCCTACGCGAAAGCGCGGGGCCTGTCTGAGCGACGTGCGTGCGCGCTGATGTCGGTCGCACGGTCGGCGTTGAATTACGGGTCGAAGCTTGCTGAACGGGACGCACCGGTGCTCGCCGCAATGAGCATTCTGTCGGCGCAATATCCGCGCTACGGCTACCGTCGCATCCAGATCTTCCTGGGGCGCCAGGGTCACGGGATGTGCGCGGACCGGGCATGGCGGCTGTGGCGCCTGGCAGGCCTGCAGGTGCCGCGCAAGCGCCCGCGCCGGCGGGTGTCGGTTCGTCGCCCACGGCCGCAGCCGGCGACGGCGGCCCGGCACGTCTGGGCATACGACTTCGTATTCGACGCCTGCGCCAACGGCCAGCAACTGAAGTGTCTGATTGTGATCGATGAGTACACACGTGAGTGCCTGGCGCTTGACGTTGCGGGATCGATCCGGTCGAAGCGCGTCATCGAAGTCCTGTCACAACTGGCCAGCGTTCACGGTGCGCCACGCTACCTGCGCTCAGATAACGGCCCGGAATTCGTATCACGGGCCATCCTGAAGTGGGCTGCCGAAAACGGCATGGAAATGGCGCTCAGCGATCCCGGAAAGCCGTGGCAGAGCGGCGCGGACGAGAGTTTTAACGGCAAATTCTGTGACGAATGCCTGAGCCTTGAATGGTTTCGGACACGCGCCGAAGCGAAGGTAGTGATCGAGCAGTGGCGGCGCCACTACAATGCGATTCGACCACATTCAAGTCTGGCATACCTGACGCCCGACGAGTTCAAGCAGCAGTATTGTTCAACTGAAGCAACCGAGGCCGTTCCCCAAGACTGAAATGGCCCGAAGAAATCAGGCAGGTCAAAACAGCAAGGCCGAGGGTCGCTTTGATAAACGAAACTTCGTCTACATCGAATCCGACGACGAGTATCGTTGCCCGGCTGGAGAGCGGGCCATTTGGCGCTTCACGACTGTTGAGGCCGGCGTGACGATCCATAAGTACTGGCCGTCAGCGTGTCCGAAATGCCAACTGAAACCGCAGTGCACGCCGAGTCCATACCCAAGAGTCACGCGGTGGGAACATGAGAAGGTGCTTGAAGAAATGCAGCGCCGACTCGATCAGACGCCGGACGCCGCGAGGCTGAGACGACAGACGGTCGAGCATCCGTTAGGAACGCTCAAGTTCTGGATGGGCTCTGTGCACTTTCTAACCAAGACGCTGCCACGTGTTCGAACCGAGATGAGCCTTCACGTATTAGCCTACAACCTCAAGCGACCGATGAACATTCTGGGTACGAAGGCATTGATCGAGGCGATGAGGGCCTGAGAACGCCCATCGCCGCGCCACCAATTGAAAAGCTGCGAAGTTGTTTCCTTCGATCGCGCTTTACCCCAACTTATCGCCGCTACGCGCCGAACGTTTCCACACAGCCTCGACCCCTTCCAGCCCTCCAGCGAGACCAGGAACTGACGGCCGCATTCGAGGGTGCAGCCGCCGTTGATTGAACTGCGCCGGACGCGACTAAGCAATTTGGCATTGATTGGCATCAAATTGGTTCTATAATGGGCTCTCACTCTAAGCGCGGCATGGCTGGAGGCTGCCCCACCATGAGAGCGTATTGCGGGGCCGCGCGGCCCTGTTCGGGTACGTACACTAACCTGTGGGAAACGGCAAACATGGAAGAATCGAAACATCAGGACGGCGTTGAGTCGCACCCCCCAAGGCCCATTCGATGGGGGATTGTCGGCGCGGGCCACATAGCCGGTCGGTTCGCCGAAGGCCTGAGCTTTGTACAAAACGTTAAGCTTGTCGGCGTGTGGGCGCGGCGGGGGGTACAGGCCGAAGAGTTCGCTCGGAAGCATGGGACGCGCGCCTACGCCAGTTTCGACGACCTGCTGGACGGCGTCGACGCGCTCTATATCGCAACGCTTCCGGACAGTCATTCGCATTACGCAACGCGTGCGTTTTCCGCCGGTCGCGCGGTTCTATGCGAGAAGCCCGCAGCCGTAAGCGCTCGCGAACTTCAACACCTGCTGAATGCTGCGAAGGCCTCCAACGTTCTATTTATGGAGGCTATGAAGCCACCGTTCTATCCGCTCTTTCTAAAATTAACGGAACATCTCGCGGAAGACCCGATAGGGGACATCGGATTCGTGCGTGCCGGTTGTTCGATCGCGGACGTTCCACTCGATCACCCATCGTTTCGGTTGGAACGTGGAGGTGGTGCTTTGCTGAATATTGGTATCTACGAGGCGTTCCTGGCGGTTCGATTCCTCGGGAGCGCGATCAATGTGCAGACGCTAGGTAAATTGGGACAAACCGGTGTCGATAGCTTCGCAAGCCTCAATATTCTTCACGAAAATGGCATCGCGCAAATATTCTGCGGGCTGGATTTGGACGGCAAAGGCGACGCTTTTATCGCTGGCACGAAGGGGTCCGTCACAATCCACGAAAACTGGTGGAACCCGTCTCGAGCCACTGTTCGCTACCTTGGAGGACGGGCAGTCGAATTGCATGAGCCGTTTCAGGGAGGCGGACTTAATTACGAAACGGCCCATTTCTGTGAGGTAATGCGCTCGGGTGGAATTGAAAGCCCAGTCGTCACTCATGCCATGTCGATGAAAATGATCGCTATCATGGACGCTGCTCGTGCCGAACTGGGGCTTATATACCCGTTCGAAGCTAGGTTGGCAGGGAGGCCAACACACTGAGCTTGAATTCCAAACGAACCGTACTGGGCAACATCGCTGGGTCACCGACAGCGAGACGATTGATATCATTCGCGCTTTGGCAAGAACCCTCCCGGACCTGTCGATTGCTGCGATCATCAATCGCCTCGGCAGACGCACGGCCAGGGGGCATACATGGACCGCAGCGCGCATTGGTATCTTGCGCCACGATCATTCGATTTCTGTCTACCGCGAAGGAGAGAGGCAGGAGCGTAACGAACTGACGGCGACGGAAGCGGCTGCATTATTACGTATCAGCGCGCCCGCGGTTCTGCGTTTGGTCCGCACGAAGCAATTGCCGGCTACGCAGGCGTGCATTGGCGCACCGTGGGTTATACATCGCACCGATATAGACGCGTATTGCGCACAACGGGATTCGGCTGAAGGCCCGCAATCGGCAGATCCAAATCAACTATCCATTGATCTTCAATAACATAGGGAGGTGAGCATTATGTCTCGTGTCCGGGCGGCCCGAGGAAATGAACGGCCTGGCGTCGCTCAATGAATTCAAGTTGCGCAAGTGCCATGATGCGGTCACGGTCCAGACTCGGCTGGAAACTGAAGTCGTAATGCACATAGTGTTTTTCAGGGAATCGGCGGGGCTCGCCGACGTAATCCGCATCCTGCATCAGCAGACGGATTCCCAGCAGGCCAGGGACCCGGATCAGGCTTGTTCGACCGGAACCTTGCCCACGAACATGTCATCGCGGCACATGTGAGCAGCCTTTCTCACGCGAAATAGCCTGATGCCGGCGGTCGAGTTAACGTGCTCGGCTTGCGAGATCGAGTGGGACGAGCATCGCGGATAATCGTAGCCCGTGGCAGCTTCACCATGCCGGCCGCTAGCGCATGGGCTGATGTCATGTTGATCTCTTGGAAAAGTGATGAAGGACATAAAGGCAATCCTGAAGGATCTCGCTGACGCTGAGCCCTACAAGCCAGCGAAGAAGTTGTTCATGGACAGAGCGGGAAAGCTGTCCGGACTCATGC
The DNA here is from genome assembly GCF_900116445.1 of Paraburkholderia aspalathi. Lineage (GTDB taxonomy): Bacteria > Pseudomonadota > Gammaproteobacteria > Burkholderiales > Burkholderiaceae > Paraburkholderia > Paraburkholderia aspalathi. The sequence continues at coordinate 331,610 of NZ_FPBH01000004.1, read as the reverse complement.
TTGTCCTGAGCATGCTATGTATGGTTCTGCTTGGAGTCTCCGGACTTTGCTACAAGGTCGACCGCTCTCCTGTACTGGCGTACGTCGCACTCACGTTCTGGCTTCTGACGACCTTGTTCGGTATCCTTACCATGCTCGTCGAGCCGATTGCGATGTTCGTCGTCATGCTACGCTGGAAGGCAGAAACGCTGGATACTTTCGTCCGCGAAATCGAGAATGATGAAGCTCACGTGCGGCGCCTGATTCACCATGACGAAGAGGCCCTCAGGCGGGTGCAGTACTGGCTACAGCTCAAGGCAAAGCGCCTGGACGCCCGAATTGTGTTCTTCTTCGGGGGAAGCGCGGCAGTGTATTCGCTGCTGGCCCTGACGCTGTCGAACATGAAGGATGCGGGCGGCCTGTCCTGGCTTGAAAATACCTTCCTGCGTGGCTTTGCCGCTGACAACCTGGCAAACACAGCCATCCTCTGGGGTATTGCTCTGGTGTTCGGTGCGTCGGTCGGTGCGATGCTCATGAAGGTCGTGCAGGGCCGTTACACGTACCATCTCGAACTGGTCGAGCTGGCACTGATGCGTAAGTCTTCCGATGCGACAACGCCCGCGTCACCGGCCGGCGTTTGACTGGCCGCGATCCCTGCCGTCACGCGGGTTGGGCGCCGAGCGCTTGCGTTCTCGCGAATCTTCAGGGTGGCGCGATCCTGTCGTTGTCGCTATTGCCTGCGAGGGCCCGGATGGGGTGACTACCTACGCGGACCTCACTTTCGCGCAGACGGCGCAGCACGCCCGCGTTGGTCGCGGGTCGTCCTCCCGGACGACTGCATTCGAGCCGTCCGGGGTTATCCCCGATGGTGCCGGAAACAAATCCTCGCATTCCGTGTTGGCCCGCATTGGCCACGCCGAAACCTATGGCGCGGGCTCACCAGTGCGCGTCATCCGCGTGGGTGCGGCGGTACCAAAATGTGCGCTGCGTGGCGGTTCGCCGGGCGAGGCGCGCACCGCACGAGCTTCAGAAGAGCCGGCGCGAAACACCAGTGCGGGTTCCATCCGGTCAACGACAACGTAGGGCGGGTCGGAGTGCCAGCGCAGGAGTAACAGGCCCGCCGGCGTGTCGGCGAAAACGGCGGGCACGCGTTTTGGATCGGCGAATTGCAGATAGATCTTCCGGCCGTCGTCGAACACCTGGTACGGTCGGGCTTCGGCATCTCCGCTCAGATGCCAGTCGAAGTCGTAGACGGGCCCCGTCATCGGCGGCGGTTCGGCGCGGGCTGACTGGAGCAGGCAGCCAGCGACGAGGACGGTTGCAGAAAGCAGGGTGGTGGCTTGTTTCATCGATGGCAGCTCCCGTCAGTGACGCCGGGTGGCAGCAACATGTCCCGCTGGGTGATGAACGTGATGCGCTGGCCCGGCTCGAGCTTCAGCGTCGGCTGGATATTCATGTTGCGCTGGAGAATGGTTTGCGTCGTCTGCGACAACGATTGCGCTGCGGCCGATGACAGGTCCGTCGCCACGCCGCCGTTGACGTTGATCGTCGTGCCGTTCGACTGGTTCTGGTTGTGGCCGATCCAGGCGGCGACGCCCGCGATCAGGAACGTCGAGCCGAAGATCCGGAAGAAGTGGTTGTTGACGTCGGCACTGACACCCGCCTCGCCGTCGGGATCGTTGCCGGTCAGGCCGTCGAGTCGCATCGTCGCGTGACGGAAAATCATCCGGGTGGCGGCCATGAGCATCAGGTCCTGGCCGATCGCCACGTCATTGTTGGTCCGGCCGAGAATGCGCGTGCCCTTCGGGATGAGCTTGCAGGTGCCGTCGATGCTGTCATAGATGTCGCGGTCGACCATCGCGCGGAAGGCGCCTGGCATGTCGCTTTTTGCGCCCTGCAGGATGACCGTGGGAATGGGCGTGCCGCCCAGTACCATGTACGGTGACCTGAGCGGGACTGGGGCCAATGGTTTCTCATCGTCAGCCGTGTCTGACTGCTGTTTCAGCCAGTCCGCGTTGCGTCGGTCAATGCCGCTCGCGACGCTTGCCTGCTGTAACGCAGACGACGCTGTGTCAGGCGCGCCATGGATCGTCTGAGCGGCGGCGTCAGACTGCTCCGGAAGGTTTGGCAGGCGGCCTGCAGGACGATCCGGGTCCTGGACACTGGTGGTCCGTCCCGATGCGTCCTGGATGCCGCGTGTGGTGTCTTCGTACGCAACGAGCGACTGGCTCTGCATCGCTTCGATCTGCCGTTGAAGGGCGAGACGATCGGCATCGCGGTTCGCCGCCGAACCGGACGCGGGATAGTCACGCGGCAATGGACCAACATTATCGCCGGGTATCCCCTTGGGGATGCCGTCAAGCGGCGTGCCGCCAAGCGGAGCGCTGGCTGTTTCGTTTCCTGCACGGGCCATCGCGAGATTGCGCTGGTCCTCCAGCCGCTTGCGTAGCGCATCCGGCGACGCCCTGGGCTGCCGCGCCTCAGTATCGAGCTGCTCTCTCGCGCGTCGTTCGGCAGCGCTCTCGTGCGGGTGAGATAGCGCGTGGACGAGCACAATCGCGACGAGGGCAGAGCCCAGCGCGACCAGCAGCACTTTCGCGAGATCGCGCCGCACGCGCGTCAGGCGCGCGGGATCGGGCGTAAGCGGGGCGCCGCTGTGACCGTTGTGTTGCGGGGCGGCCATGATCACGGCTTCCCATAGACATTCGTCATGCGCGCTGCATCGCAGCCGAAGAGCCCGCAGCCTTTGCCCTGACCGTTGAAGATCCGGACCCGCTCCTTGCCGCGCTTCAGCAGCAACCCATACGGAACGGTCTGCTGCACCTCGTAGAAGTCGTTGCCAAGCGGAACGAAGCTCGCGATCTCAGCTTCCCCCTTGTCGTCCATCAGCAGGATGGCGGGCAGTTCGGCCTGATGCGGAAGCTGGAGGTACGTGAACCGCCCGTCGTCGAATACGATCACGGGCGCGAACGGCGCTTTGCCCTCGACGCGGTAGTCGAAGTTCGCGTGATCGAGCGCAATGTGAGGGCCGTCCGGCCCCGCCGTGTCCGATGCCGGCTGCCCTTCGGGCGTCGCGCGGTCCGGCCGCGCGGCAGCGTTGCTCGTGGGCACGTTACCCGGGTATTCGATGCCAAACGGCGAGGCCTGTCCTCCTGTTTTCTGTGCATTGGCATCGAGGTAATGCCACGAGACCCGGTGGTAGACCTTGCCGTCATCGGACGATCGCAAGTCGAGTTCGTAGCGCCGGCGGGACGTGATGATGGTGGCGGCATTATCGAGTCCGGGCAGGCGCGCCTCGATAAATACATCCCGCTTCGTCAGAGCGGTGTGCTCAAGCCAGCGCTTGCCGGTATCCGACAGATAGACGCCCACCACTTCCTCGTCTGGTCCGAACACCAGATGCGTTTCCTGGCTGGTCCGCACGGGCACGGGGTACGAGTAGTCCGGGTCGTAGTCGTATACGACGAGCGACGCGTCATCAGGCGCGGGGTAGGGACCATTGATCGCCGCATGCGCCGCCGCGTGCCGGCGGTGTCGGGAGGACGAGGGAGCAGGATGTGGAGGGGCCGCGTCCGGCCGCTTCTGTGCCATGGAGGGTATGCCCGGCGGCAGCGGCGAGGCAGCAGGCGGGGCTGACGACGCGGATTGCCCGTTGGCCGTCGCCATGCTGGCACCGAGCAGCATCGCGACGCATGTGACGGATGCAATGACGTTCATTGCGCTGCTCCAGGATTGACGCCGAGATAGGGCGTGAGACTGAAATGGGTGATACGCAGGCCGATCGGGTTGTCCTTCTCTTCGCCGGGCTTCAGGGTCTCGGGTGCGAGCAGGAAGCTGATCGTGAGCAGCATCTGTTTCGGTCGCGATGGTTTGCCGTTCACGCTCTCGACCAGTGTGAAGATCAGGTACGCGACCTGGCCATCGGGCGAGAACGAGGTGGAGTTCTCGACGAATTCACGGGTGAGCCCCGGCGTCTGCACGACACGCTGCGCGACGGGATCGGTCACCGTGATCCAGGTTTCGAGCTCCCGCGTCGCCGCGCCCGATGTCCAGCCGAACGCAGCGGGGATCTGACGCGTGAGCGTGTCCTGGCTGTCGGCCTCGATCGTGAACACGCGTGAGGCCCATTTCACCAGGAAATAGCGCCTGTTGGCCGCGGTCACTGAATACGTTTCGGCGTAACGGTCCGAGACCCACACCGCGCCGCTCTTTTCGTCATGCTCGACAAAATACGGACGCAGACCACTATGCGCGCTCTGGACGATCAGTGCTGCGCATTCGCCGGCTGCGATCAGCGCGAAGGCGGCGGCGACCTTGATGGCGAGGCGCTTTTCCCACACAGGCCGCTGAAACGCAGCGAACCATGCGGCCACGGCTTCTCCGGTGTTGGGCGGCGCGAAGAGATCAGTGCCGGCAGGGGCGGCCGGGTCTGAGTGGGACGGACGCGACGGTGGCATCTGTTCATCCATTGCTCATGCCTGCGCGCAGGCCCGCGCGTGCGGTGCTAGACTGAAACCCAGTTCACTTGCTGCGAGGGTGCAGCCATGGCCAGACTGAGGATCATCCTGCTGTATTTCGTGCTGCCAGTTTTCCTGTTTGCCGCGTTCGTCCTGTATCAGGTCGGCGCGCAGCATTTCGGCGTCGCGATGGTGCTCGCAGGCGCAATGGTGTTCATCATCTGGTCGTGGATCAGAACGACGCCAAGCGAGCGTGCAGAGGCGCAACGCGTCGACGAAGAGGCCCGGTATCTGCAGGAGCAAGAATGGGCGTCGTACTACGCATCGCATCAACAGGATCACCATCACTGACCTCACTTGAAAATCCCTGGCGTTATCTGACGACCGATAGCGCCCTTTCCAAAGCCTTTAACTCCGCCGCCTCCGCCACCGGTAACTAGTGCTCTGGCGATTTCCGGCACCTGCCACATCATGAAAGCCCCTACGCCGCAGACGAGCGCAAGCGCGAGCATCGCAAGGTAGTTCGTCGCGTAGTACGCGTCACTGTTTGTGCCGCTCTGCGTCGCGGTCTGCTGCACGAGGCTCTGGATGCCGGGCAGCACGCCGCTGTCGACGATCGCCATCATCAGCCAGGCCACCACCTTGAAGAGGCCTGCGGAGATCGTGAACCTGAGCCAGCCATCGAAGAGGAATTCAGCGACAGGCAGCACATACCATGGGATCAGGACCGGTCCGAGACAGAAGGCAATGTCGAGCAGGAACGAGCCGAACTGCACAACCACGACGAAGATCAACGTCATGAGCGTGATCGCGATGATCGCCAGCGCTTTCGCGAGGAACGCGAGCAGGATCAGCGGCAGGTTCCTGACGAGCGTCCAGATCGAACTCACGCCCGCCGAGTTCGCCCCTGCGTCACTCGTCGCACCGCATTCCTGATGTTCGGTGTTCGGAATCACGACGCCTTCGGGCGTGGCATCGGGCACCTCCTCGCACACCTGGGCGGCTTCGGTGCGCACGCCCTGCATGATGGTCGAGGCGGCATTGACGAGCGCACGCAGCAGATCGCCAGGATTGCCGTCGCCGCCGGACACGCGTGAGGCCATCGTCTGCATGTTGTCGACGAAATAGCTATGAACCGTGGTGCTCCACGCGGTGAGCAGCACCAGGATGACCGCGCACCTGATCAGGTGGCGAAACAGGTTCGCGAAGAAGCCGGGGAAGTCGCCCTCGAGCAGCCACAGGAACACGTGCCAGGTCGCGATGATCAGGCCGAGCGCTGCGAGCAGGTCCAGACCGTCGGACAGGAATAGCGTCTGCAGGCTGCCTCCTTTCGCCTGCATCGTCGCGAATAGTGTGTTGAGGACCGAGATGACGTCGTTCATGACTCAGATTCCACATCCGTTTAGCGCAGACCGCCGGCGAGGCGAACCATAGCCAGCAGTGCAGCGAGCGGCAGAGCGAACCAGCCGGCCGCAAAGACCTGCGGGCTGTCAATCTGCACGATCAGGAGTCCTGTGAGCAGGGACAGGCGGGTATTGCGCGTGATCCGCCGGTCGAAGCGCCACTGCGCGTCTCGTTCCTCGTCGATGGTCTGACGGTGGTCACGGTACGCGCGTACCCCCCCGAGGACGAGCCGCAGTTCGGCAGGTGTCATGCACAGCGAGCGGATCAGCCAGCGCAGCAGCATCGTCGCCTCCGCGTCACGGGTTCTGCAGCAGATCGAAGTCCGGCGCGCCCTGCGTCGTCTGCTGTTCCTGCTGGTTGACCCGGCCCATCGCTGCGGCCCGCGCAGCGGCGAGTTGCGCGGCATTGCCCTGGGCCTGTGCCTCGCCGGCGCGGTCCTGCATCTGCTGCGCGACCTGGCGCTGCATGAGCGCGTGCAGGTCCACCATTTCGCCGGCAAGCACGTTCGACTGCTGGTTCAGCATCTGCAGCCCTTGTACGGCGCCGGTGACATTTGGAATCTGGGACTGGATCTGCTGCAGGTTCTCCGCGCGAGCGGCGAGCGTGTTCAGGTTCTGCATGTCCTGCGTGAGCTGCTGCTGGTAGATCCCGCCACGCATCGAGGCAAGCGACGTGTAGGCCGACAGCCACTGCGCCGGTGACATGCCGGTCGAGTTCATCTCCGACAGGCTGCGACCGAACAGGCCACTCGTGGCGTTCGCCGCCTGCTGCAGCTGCGTGATCGCTGTCGACAGCGACTGGAAATTTGCCATCTGTGTGCGGTAGGGGGCGATCGTCTGGTCGATGAGAGAAGCCGGCACCTGCTTCAGGTTCTGGACCATCGTCACATACTGCTGCAGGCGCGTGATCTGCGCCTGGACATTCTGTTCGACCATCTGCGCCTGCTGCGAAACGGACGAAGCCAGTTCCGCGTGATTCAGGAGTTGCGTGATCTCCGTGGCGCCGCCGGTCATGCCGCCACCGGCCCGGGCAGCACCGACGTGCACAAGTAGACCAATGACCAACGGTGCGCCGATGCGGCCGGGCAGGGCGTTACGCATGGCCGGCCTCCGGCGCGGGCGCGGGCATTGCATCGCCGCGCGCCTGCGCTGCGGCTTCGTCGGTGTACCGTTCCTTCCAGTCCGGATAACCCGAATGCAGATGCCGGTCGAAGACGATCTGGGCGCTCATTTCCGAGCGCAGGATTGCTATTGAGCGGGGATCAAGCGGCACCGAAATGCGGCGCGACGCGCCACCCTGTTCGGCGATGAAGTAGTCGCGCTTTGCGACGAGCTTCTGGATCGTGCGGATCTGACCGTCGGACAGGCCGAAATCGCGCTGGTAGGCGGTCTTCGCGGAAGGGGTAAAGTTCTCGACGGGCACAAACACGCGCACGAGTACGTTGTCGCGGATCTGCGGCCAGACGGACGAGGACGACACCTGCTCGGGCGATTGGGCATCCATCCATACGCAGCCGAGCTTCTTGCGCATCGTGACGATCCAGTTGCCGATCTGCCTCGCGAACGATTCATCGTCAAGCAGATTCCAGATCTCGGGCAGCATCACGAGCGTCGGGCCGATCACGCCGTTCGCGCGTCGCTGCTCGAGCGAATCCTGGATGCGGTAGGTGACGTACGACAGGAATGGCCGTGCGATCACCGGGCTCGCGAGAATCCGGTCGGTTGCCATCGAGACCCAGTGCGCGTCATCGAAGCTGTCGTCGACGTTGTCGAAGTAGTGGGCGTGCACGGCCCCGCCGACCCACAGCGCCAGTTCGTCCGCGAGCGGCCCGGCTGGCAATGACGCGTGGACCGTGCGCAGTCGCCAGAGCCGCCGGTCGGTGCGGCTGCCCCGGCTGCGAACCGCGGCGAATGCCGTTTCCAGCTCGCGCCGGTCGCCGGCGCTCACGCGATACGTGCCGCGTTGCTGCACGAGCAGTACGACCCATTCGACGAGGAATTCGAGATGTCGCGGGTCGGCCAGGAGCACCAGCGGATTCATCTGCGCACGCTCGTCGCTGTGGACGTCTCCCGGCTCGCTGTCGAACTGCATGTAGCGACCACCCTGCAGGATGGTCGGGATGCGCATCGACAGATCCTTGTCGAAGCCATAGAGCCGGGCGTTCGGATACTTGCGAAAGAGCGTCGCGCACAGCAGCATGAAGATCGTCTTGCCGAAGCCGGTGCGCCCACATACCAGCATGTGCCCGACATCACCCAGGAAGCCGGTAAACCAGTAGGGTGTGCCGAACTCCGTTGGGAACGCAGCCAGCGCGGGACAAAGCACGCCGGTTTCCTTTGTCAGATGCGCGTTGATGCGATGGCCGTCCGAGACACCGCGCAGGGGCAGCAGGCGGGCCAGGGCTTCCGTGTCGATGAACGACCATCGGGCACATTCGCGCCACATGCCGGGAATCGTGGTTGCGAATGCAGAAAGGGCGTGAAGGGTCTCGCGCAACGGCGTGAAATGCGCTGCGCGCAGCGCTTCCTCAACCGCCTTGTGGGTGGCCGCGGCCTGGGTCCATGCCGCGTCAGCGGTGTGGCCATCATCGAACGGCCCTGTCTCGAATACTGGCGAGTACGACAGCACGGACAGGTTGTAGTACCCGTACAGCTCTTCAGCCATCTCGACTTTGCCAGCGCGGCGGTTGGCTTCGTCGGCTGCGTCCGAACGTGCCTGGTTCTGCCGCGCACCAGACATGTCGCCGCCGCGCAGGGCGGCGGCAAGGAGCGATCGCGTATCGAGCCGGCGTCCTTCGTGATAGCGGCGCACGCCGTCGATGAAGCGCATCGCGGCAGAAGGGGATGTGACCCGGAAACAGTGACTGATGGTTACCTCGCCCGGTACCTTGAGCAGGCCGTCGAGACTGGTCGGCAGAACGCTGTCCGGCCAGAAGTCACGGCGGCCTGGAATGCCTGCTGCGATCCCGAAGCGCTGGCGGCCGCCAGCGTAGAAATGGAGGTAGTCGTGGCCGGGCCGCACTTCGCTATCGCACATGGCGACGTCGAGCGCAGGAATGTCGGGGACCGGCACGGCCTGCAGATGATCGCTGGCGGGCGAGCCGCAGGCGTGCATGAAGGCACCCAACCGGTCGCCGGACAGCCGTCGGCAGGCGAGGCGCGGGTTGCCGGCCACGAAGCCAAACAGGATGTGCTCGAACGTTTCGACGACGGTCGCAAGTTCCGAGGCGGTGTACGCGAACAGGTACTGGTCCGAGAACGTGCCGCGCACGGCCTGCATCAGCGACCGGGCGACGGGAAGCCCGTCGCGCGTCATCCCGTGCGTGACCTTGCCCGCGAAGCGATCGATGCCGACCTCGGGCGCCAGCGTGAAGGTCACGTAGTGACGGTTTGTATAGTTCGCAGCCTGCTCGAACGTTGCCCGTCGGGCGTCGTCCACCTGCTGTGAAACCGGATCCGGCATCGGTGCGCTGAGATACTGCGCGCTGCGCCGGCGGTGGACGGTCCACCACATCGTGACCGGACGGCGCGCCGTGTCGCGCAGGGACGTGACAAGGTTGTCCATCAGCTCGAGGATGTGGCCCGTCGACAGCGCATCGGCGTCGGGTCCTGAAAACGCGTACGTCGCCATCAACGCCGAGTCCTTGTTGACGACGAGCGCGTCGCTAAAGCGGAAGAGCCACGGCACCAGTTCGGCGGTGGAGCGCCGATCGCCATCAGTGCGTCGTGCAACGCGGGCCAGCGATTCGCTGTCGAACGGGGAGCGTGCAAAGGCGGACTTCAGCATGGCAACCCTCGCGCAAAGCCTTTCGGGCGCGCGTTGACCTTCTGGCGCAGGAGATGGCGCGGTTCGTAGTAATCGCCCTGGCGGCTGTATCTGGTGTAGCAGCGGATCTGGTCCGGATCGCGCCGCACGGCAAGCCACAGCACCGGGTGCGTCACCAGCACCGCGAGCAGCACCCACGCGTTGCGCATACCGGCGGCAAACGTGATCACGATGGCACCCTGTGCGATGCACCAGCGACGGTCGATGCCGAGCAGCAGGAACTGTTCGAGCATCGTCTTGCGGATGCGTGCCGCGAGCGGATTGTCCGGTTCGCTGTCCGCGCGTTGATCGGCGTGCTGTGCGTCCATTGCGTGTGTCCTCAGAGGTGTCCGTCAGAGCGTGCCGGTGCAGGCCGCGCCATGGTTGAAGACCTGTGCCCACAGCAGCGGCATGTTGAGAATCGCAAGCGTGCCGAGCACCCCGCGCAGTACGTGCGTCTTGATGTTGCTGCGACCATCGTCGAGCAGCCACAGCACGATCGAGCCGACCAGTGCGGAGAGGGACACGACTTCCAGCAGCTCGTTGTCGAGCACGTCCTGATAGACGGTGCACAGGCCACCGTTCCAGATGCCCGCATGAGCGATAACCGGGATCGAGCCAAGCCACAACGCAGTGAGGACTCCGCGGATGGGACGTTCATGGAGCAGCACAAGACTTCGCCACGCTGTGCGAACTGCGCGACACCAGCCGACGGCAGTGGAGACCGCGCGGCGCATGGCAATCACGCCCCGGGAGGTATGGGTTGTTTCAGGCATGGGCTGCCTCCTCGACATCGGCGTAGCGGGAAAAGAGACAGCGCGTGTGGTAACGGTCGTGCTCGACGCCGAGCACTTCACGGATTTCGACGGGGCCGCGTATCGCGCCCTGCCGCTCGGCATGCACGAAGAACCGGAACGTCGAGGCAATCTTCTGGCGCAGGTCGGTGATGGTCATGAGCGGCCCCTCGTCACTCATGCGGATGAGCGATTCGAGTCGCGCGGGTGCCGTGTCAGCCGAGTCAGCGTGAAACGAAACGATGGAGCCGGGGTGTCCCGTATTGAGTGCTTCCATCAGGTCGAAGGCTTCAGCGCCGCGCACTTCGCCGACGATGATCCGGTCGGGGCGGATGCGCAGCGAGAAGCGCACGAGATCGCGGATGGTGATGCCGAGGTTGGTTTCCAGGCCCACGTAGTTCGGCGCGTGGACCTGCAGCTCCGCTGTATCCTCGATGGTGACGATCCGGTCGCTTGCCGGTATCGCATCGATCATCGCGTTGAGCAACGTGGTCTTGCCGGACGAAGTGCCGCCCGAAAATGCGACATTGATCCGCTCACGCATGACCCACTGGAAGAACTCGCACAACGCCGCACCACCGCCTGACAGCCGGTCGAGCAGCACGGCATTGCGGCGCCGGGAGAAAGAGCGCTGCGCGGCAGGCAGTACGTCAAACGCGCCACTGCGCTCGTAGTCGGCCAGACCGATGTGGCGGCGCGCGTGCTTTCGGATCGACAGCATATCGCCGTGAATGGCGACCGGCTGGCGGGCTGCGGCAAGACGAAGGCCGGGCAGCCGCGCATCGAGCAGTGGGGTCTGCGCCTTCGCATTGACGTTGGCGAGAATCGTGATCGCGCGATCGAGCGCGTCAGGATTCAGGTCGCACCCGGCCACAAACGAGATGATGCCGTTGCGCTCGACGAAAATGGTGTCCGCGCGGTTGATCATGATTTCCTGCACGTCGGGATCGGCGAGCATCGGTTGCAGCGGGCCGAGGTAGTCGTTCAGTACCTCGATCGCGTATTCGTACGTGAGCCGGCTCATTGCCCGTTCCCCCATGCGATGGGTTCAAAAAGCCGGGCAATGAAGTTCGAGCTGGAATGCCTGGCCGGCACGGCTTGCTGAGGCTGAGCCACTGGTGCCGGAGCCAGGCGCAGTTCGCGGTAGACGCGTCGCGCATAGGCAATGCGCTTCTCGCGTGTGCCAGCGTTGTACGCACCGATGGCATCCCACGTGAGTCCGAGCCGACGGATGTTCTGCGACAGGATCCATGCGCCGACATAGGCATTGGTGCAGCCGTCATGAAGGCCTGCGCGCGAGACGCCGAAGCGCGAGAGCGTCACGAGCCACCGGCTGTTGATCTGCATCAGCCCAATGTCGGTGGTGCCGTCATCATTCAGATGGACGACACTCGCGCGCTGTCCCGATTCGACGGTGGCGACCGCGCGTACCAGCTGGACGTTGACGTGATGGAACCGCGCGGCATCGTCGAGGCAGTCGCCGCGGCTCGTCGCTGCAACGAGGAATGCAAACAAGGGGATCATCGGGACCCGCTTCACGTTGACCTCATCCGGTTGGGGCTGCCTGAAGGAAACAGAAGCTACGAAAAAGAATCTGCGAAAAAGAACCTGCCGGGAGCGGGGCGCAGCCCGGCAGGTCAACAGCGCGCGTCAGTCCAGGGGGGAGGACTGACGGCTTCACTGTAGGCAGCGCAGGTGCAGGTATCGCCGGAATGCCTGCACCGAAGCGCAGCGGCTCGCGCCGTCATTTTTTGACGGGGCCAATGAACGGAGCTGAAAGCCCGCATGCTGTCCAGTGCGGGATAAAGGCGTCGGGAGAAAGCTGGAAAGGCAAGGGGAAGGAAGGACGCGTAAAGGGAAGGGCCCAATCCAAAGGCCGCAGGTGATGCTGGGATGAATCGCATCACCCGCTCAAAGGCGCAAACGGCGAAGGGCAAAAAAGGGGTTCTGCTGCAAGAGAGAAAAACGCTGCGGCCCTTGCCGCAGAAGGCTGGGAAAGGACCGACCGGCGGCCCGCAAGTGAGGCCATCTGTTGAGCACTATGACTGCGCGGTGCGGCATCCCGTCGTGCAGTTATTTGCGTCGGTTCCAGCAGCGCGATGCGTACCGTTCAACCACGGCGACCTTTCGCCAGGCCTCACGACCGAGGCTGATCCCGTTCTCCCGTTCAGCCGGAAACCCCACATGGCTTTTGCCAATGCCCTTGACTGGTTGAAGTTGCAACAAGCGACGGTGCATGCGACTCCGCCGCTGCCGCCGGCTGCACCGCCCGCGCAGCCTGTCAGGCGCAGCGTGCCGCCTTCGCCGCAATACCTGCCGGTACTGGGATACCGTGAGCTGATTCAGCGAACCGGTGTTGAGGGGACAGTCCGGCGTATCGCCAGCAGTCTGGGTCTGTCTTTCGACAGCGAGAAGCGCGACCTCGAACCGTTGCTGCAGCGGCTCACGGAATTCGTGCAGCTCCTGCCCGCATCGGAATCGCATCATCACGCGCAACCGGGCGGCCTGCTGATTCACCTGCTCGAGGTGGCGCGCTATGCGCTGCATTTCCGTGAGGGGTACCGGCTGCCGCTGGGGGCGAGTCCCGAAGACCAGATGCAGCACGGAGCGCGGTGCAGTTATGCGGTCCTGGTCGGCGCGCTGCTGCACGACATCGGCAAGCCGCTCGCGGACCTGAAGGTCGAACTGGCGAGCGGGCAGGAACTCCGTCCCTGGGTGCCGCTGGCCGGCAGCATGAACGGGCAGGGTGGCGAGTGGTATCGCGTGGATTTCCCGGCGCCTGGCGAGCGCGATTACGGCGCCCATTCGCGTCTTGCCATCGTGCTGCTGCAGCGCGTCGTGCCACCGGCGTCATTGATCTGGCTGGCCCAGTATCCGCCGGTGCTGCATGAACTGGCGGCCTATCTATCCGGTGACGCAAAGTCGAAAGACAGCGCGCTGGCGAAGATCGTCGGCGATGCGGATCGCCGCTCGGTTGCGGAAAACCTGCTCGCCGGTCCCCGTACGCGGTTTGCGACGGCGCGCGCGGTTCCGTTGATCGAGCGGTTGATGGAAGGGCTGCGACGGCTTCTGGCCGAGGGCGGCGTGCCGCTTAACCGTGCGGGAGCCACCGGCTATTGCGACGGCGAATCGCTGTGGTGCGTGGCGAAAACGCTGGCCGAGGCTGTCCGCACTTACGTCGCGTCGCATGAAGAGCAACAACGCGGCGCGGCGGGCATCCCGTCGGACAACAACCGGCTCTTCGACACGTGGCAGGAATACGGTGCGCTGGTGCCGACGCCGGAAGGCGGCGCCATCTGGACCATCACAGTGACGATTGGTGCATGGCAGCAAACGTTCACGGTCCTGCGCTTTCCGCTCGATCGACTCTACGCCGATCCGGCTCGCTATCCGCGTGCGCTACCGGCGGGCTCGGTTCAGGTTATCGAAGTGGGCGCTGCGCCGAACCCGACAGCTGAATGTGTCGAGTTCATTGATGAGGGCGTGACGGACGCACACGCAGAGCCTGGCCCGCAAACGTCGTCGCCAGTCGCGGCCGATGACTTGCCCGACCCGCAGGAGAGCGCTGCGTTCGATGCCGGCACGCTGTCCATGAACGACCGTGAGCACGCTTATCTGCCAGACGCAGAGAGCGCCGCCGTGCTGAACGATGAAATCGTTGATCGCGACGGGAGAAGAGATCCTGCACCCGTACCGGATCTGGTGAGCGCCCCGGTTCGCCCGCGCGAGAAGGCGCGGGTTCCGTCGCGATCCATTGCCGCCCGGGCGGGTGCCCGGCAGCCGCGGCCAAATGCCGAACGGTTCATGGCCTGGGTGCAGGAGGGGGTTGCCAATGGCGGGTTACCGTACAACGAATCGATGGCCCGTGTACATTTTGTGCCGGAGGGTATGCTGCTGGTGACTCCCGCGATCTTCCGCGATTTCGCGCAGGCTCATCCCGACGCGATCGAACAGACGCTGGCGGAAGATGAAGCAACCCCGGAACCGTGGAAGCAGGTCCAGCGTGATTTCCAGAAGTCCGGCTATCCGGTGACCGCCGACGCGGGCGGCGCGGGGCGCTCCTATCTGCTCCACTACACCATCAAGGGCGCCGGCGGCCGTCAGTTATCCGTGATGCTCGTTCCGGAGCCTGAGCGATTCTTCAGTCCCGTGCCGCCGCCGAACGCGATGATCCAGTCGAAGCAGAAGGCGGTCGTAGCGCAAGACGCCGATTCACCTCGGTCGTCTCAGTCGTCTGAGGCGTAACGAGGCACCGGGGCGACGGCGATGGCGTATCCGGTCGAGAACTTCTTTCGCAGGCCCGTCGAACTGCTGTCCTCCGTTGGGGCGCTCGCTGCGACCGGCATCCTCTGGTCCCACCCGGCACTCTTTCTCATCACGCCCGCGACGGGCGGCGTCACGACCCTCGCGCTGCTGTCACTCGCCTACGTTCGCGGGCGACAGGCGTGGCGGCTGATCCGCTTCCAGCGCAATCTTCGCCGCTTGCCGCAGTACGTGATCCCCGCAGCCGACATTCCGTGCTCCGCGAAGGAGGTGTTCCTCGGACGCGGCTTTCGCTGGAGCGTTATTCACACGCAGCGGCTCTATCAGGCCCGTTTTCCCGAAAATCGCCGGCTGCTTGCCCGCAATGACCTGTACGACCGGGCGCGGGACCATGAGCGCCGGTATCCCGACAGCTGGATCGCACATGTGACCCGCCGTGAGGCACGGTGGAATCCCGTCGCGCCGCTGCCGCCGGTCGGAGGAGACCCCGCGCTGCATGGCGTCGAACCGGACGAGCGGGACATCTGGTTCGACATGGCCGAGCGTGTGGGACACATGGCGGTGCTTGGAACGACGCGCGTGGGCAAGACCCGCCTGTGCGAGATGCTGGTGGCCCAGGACATCCGCCGCGGTGATGTCGTGATCGTCTTCGATCCGAAGGGCGACGTCGACCTGTTGCTGCGCATGTATGCGGAAGCGAAACGTTGCGGGCGGGAGAGCGAGTTCACGTTCTTCCACCTCGGCTATCCCGACAGGTCGGCGCGCTATAGCCCGATCGGCACGTATTCGCGGATCACGGAGGTTGCGACACGTATTGCTGGCAATCTGCCGAAGGAGGGCCAGTCGGCGGCGTTCCGCGACTTCGTCTGGCGTTTCGTGAACGTGATGGCGCGGGCGATGAGTGCGCTCGGGATCCGCCCAACCTACGAGATGATTTACCGGAACGCGGTGAACATCGACGGCCTTGCGTTACGCTACTTTCGCTTCTGGCTCGATCGTGATTACCCGGGATGGGAGGACGGGCTCAAGCCGCTGGACAAGGAAGAGGCGAAGCAGGCGATGCGCCTGCAGCGCAACCAGGAGGTGCTGCAGGTGGCGAACCTGATCCGGCAGCAGGGCTGGACCGATCCGATCGCCAATGGCCTGCTGTCGGTCATCAGCAACGAACGCTCGTATTTCGACAAGCTCGTGTCGTCGCTATATCCGCTCCTGGAAAAGCTCACCACAGGTCGCACTTCGGAACTCCTGTCGCCCGACTATGATGATCCCCACGATCCGCGTCCCGTGTTCGACTGGAATCGCGTGATGGATCGCGGCGGGATTGTGTATGTCGGACTGGACGCGTTGTCGGATTTCGAGGTGGCTGGCGTGGTCGGCAATGCGATGTTCGCGGATCTGACGTCGACCGCGGGCCGCATCTACAAGTACGGGCATGGCTATGGGCAAAGCACGGCAGGCGGCCGGCGGCGTGTTTCGATCCATGCGGACGAGTTCAACGAACTGGTCGGCGACGAATTCGTGCCGTTGGTCAACAAGGCGGGCGGCGCCGGATATCAGGTCACCGCCTACACACAGACGAGCGCTGATCTTGAAGCGAAGATCGGCTCACGGGCGAAGGCCGAGCAGATTTTCGGGAACTTCAATACGGTCGTGATGCTGCGGGTGAAGTACGTCACGACCGCGAAGATTCTGACCGACCAGCTCCCGATGGTCGATGTGAAATCACTGACGCTTGCGTCGTCCGCGACGGATGCGGTGAGGCGCGGCGAGGGCGTGCATTTCACGGCACAGACACACGACCAGATCTCGGCACGACAGGTACCGATGCTGCAGGCATCTGATCTGACGCAGTTGCCGAAGGGCCAGGCGTTCGCGCTCATCGAGGGAGGCCAGCTGGTCAAGGTGCGGCTGCCGCTGCTCGACGCGCATGACCCGATCATGCTGCCGGGGCTGGACGATGTGGTCGCGGACATGCGGTCCCGCTATGCGTCCTATGTCCAGGCGGTGTCGCCGTTCGACGAGGCAGGAGGTGTGTCGCCCGATGCTATTGGCGGCGCCGTAGGCAGCTTCATGCCGGTCGACGCGGATGCCGGTACGCCCGCACCGATCTCTGGACCATGGACGGTGCAGGGCAAGGGTGCCGGGTTCTGACGATAGACGAGCGACCATGGCGGCGAAAACGCGCGACGGTAATGCCGATGGTGTGAAGTCTTTCTTCTGGATCGTCGATCTGGCTATCCACGTTGTCCTCTGGCTGCTGCTCGCCAGCATCCTCGCGGTGCTGGCGGATCTCGCCGCGGCGCACACGCTTTGGCACGATGACCCGGTGGGTGGGATGCAGGCGCTGCTTCGCAATTACCTGAGCGAGACGACCGATCCCGGGCTGGCTGCGTGGGCGGCGGACGCCGCGTACTGGGGCTGGTTCGGCTGGACCGGCGTCGATGCGTCGGCGCGGGCCTGGCAGGCAGGCGTCCAGCCTTCGCATGGTTTGGGTTCGTACCTGAGGCCGGCGTTTTCCGAAGCGACGCGCGAGGCGCTCATGGTGGCGATGTACGGTGTCAAGCTCTTCGGCGTTCGCATCACGATGCTCGCGATGACGATTCCGCAGTTCCTGCTCGCGATCGCTGTTGCCGTGGCCGACGGTCTGGCGGCGCGACACGTGAGGCGCACGCAGGGCGGATACGAGTCGGCGACCCGTTACCATCACGCGAAGCGCTTCCTGACGTTCGGCGTGATCCCGTTGACCGCAGTCGTCTGGCTCGTCGCGCCGGTACGGCTGCCGATCTGGCTGCTGTTCTGGCCGGTGTCGATCATGATTGTGATCGCGGTATGGAACATGGCGAAGTACTTCAAGAAGTACATGTAGACCGCAATCTGTCGCCCTGTACTTTGGCCGGCACATCAGGTACGGTTCAAAACGAACCACATCTGCGTGGATTCCGCGACTCGCTTACCTGGTAACGCTGTGGAACTGTCGGCCGGAGTTGACTCGGCAAACTTCAAAAAAATATTTTCAGCATTTCGCGTCCCTAACTGACGTTGAGCAAGCAATGCGTGGGTCGCCGCCGGCTTACGTTAGATCCGACCGGATCATGCCTCGATTTCGAGCGCCGACAGCGGCTTGGAACAGCAAGCGAGGATAAAGCCGTCGTCGATCTCGTTAGGGAGAATACCGCCATGATGATGCATCTCGACCTTGCCTGAGAGTTTCTTCACCTTGCAGGTCCCGCACACGCCGAATTCACAGGCCGCAGGGATCCCCACCGAAAATGCGCGCGCCGTCTGCAGGATGGTCTGGCCGGTAAAACCTTCGGCATCGACGTCAGAACGCAAAAAGCGGACTGGCATTTTTTCTTCAACGGGGACTCCGACGCCAACCTCTGTTGTTGACGCTAAGGGAGCCGGCAGTTCCTCCGCAGCGGAAGCGGCAAAGCTCTCTTGATGGTAATGAGCTAGATCGAAACCCGAAGCTTCCAGCAAAGCACGTACGGCACGCATGAAGGGGTCCGGACCGCAGCAGAAGATTTCCCGTCCGAGAAAGTCGGGTGCCAGGAGCCGGAGCCGTATTTGGTCGATCCTGCCCATATGACCGTACCAGGCTTCACGGCTCGATCGTTCCTCGATCATCAAGCCGAGCGATAGAAGCGGCATATGGCCGCCGATTAACTCGAGCTCTTTGCGGAAAATGATATCTTCTGGTCGCCGTGAGCAATTGACGAAGCAGACGTCGGCCCGAGGTCTGCAATCGTGCAGCCAACGCAGCATCGACATCATCGGCGTCACGCCGGAACCAGCCGAAATAAAAAGGTACTTTGCGGCCGGATGTCTATGCAGGGAGAAGTCGCCCGTCGGTCCGTAGGCGTTGACGCGGATGCCCGGTTTCAAATGGTCGAACATCCAACGCGTGCCCATGCTGCCTGCCTGCGCCTTAGCTGTCACCGCGATTGAAAATGGTCGCGACGGCGAGGATGAGATCGTATAGGTACGCATCAGCGGACCGTCGACGGTGGGCAGCTCTAAAGTCACGAACTGCCCCGGCTCGAAGCGGAACCAGGTCGCATCGTCGGAGCGGAAGGTAAAGGTTTTCACCTCCGGAACCTCTTCTCTCACGTCGATTACTTCCAGAGCGTGAAGCTTGTCATTCCAAGGTGCCATGTCGTCAAGATGAAGGTACCGGCTGCGATCAGTCATTGCGTACATCCTCAATCTCTTAAACGGCACCGCGGAGCGGCTGGCCACCCTCGGCCAAGCGTGAACCGATAAAGCGCGCATACCAATCATTGAACTGAATGACACTGCCCTCATAAAGCTCCGAATAGGGACCTGGCTCGTAGGCCGGCGACAAGATGCCAAAGGCGTTTTCTTCGACAATGCGGCGGTCCTGATCGTTAGTTTGGGCCCAAACGTGTGTGAGTTCGTCAAGATCGTAGTCGACACCCTCAACCGCGTCTTTGTGTACCAGCCATTTTGTCGTCAACGCGGTTTCCGTAGCACTGATCGGCAGCACGCGGAAGGTCACGGCGTGATCGCCAAGAACGTGGTTCCACGTCGAAGGATAGTGGTAAAGGGCAAGCGTGCCGATGCGCTCGGCGCTGACGTCTGATAAGTTCTGCCGGACCGCACGTTTTCCAGTCATGGTGAAGCTGACCGCGTCGCGCAGCAGCGGTGTTCGTGTGGCACGGTACTGGCCAGCCGGGTCGATGCGGAACTTGCTCGGTAGGCCCGCTGCTTCCCAGTTAGCCCAAAGTGCCTGCAATTCGGGATCGTTCTCGGGCTCATAGGCGCTGTTCGACGTCGGCGCCTCCGATAACGTCCTACATAGCTCGGGATGGTTAGCTGCGCAGTGATAGCATTCCTTGTTGTTCTCCCAGACCAACTTCCAGTTCCCTTTCTCGATGACCGTGCTCTCGAAGGCGACCTTTGCGTCGCTGAGCCGGTGCGGCAGCAGGTAGGGCTCGATCATCGCCCGCATCGGCGCGAAATCAGCCGGCTCCTTTGCGAGGCAGATGAAAATGTATCCGCCAACGCTTTCGCAAGCGACAGGCTTCAGGCCGAACTGGCTTTTATCGAATCCGTCGGCCATATTTCGGGCGAAGAGCATGCGTCCGTCCAGCTCGTAGGTCCATTGGTGGTACGGGCAGACAAGCTTTGCCGCCGTGCCTTTGTCTGTCTTGCAAATGCGGCTACCGCGATGGCGACACGAATTGTGAAAGGCGTTGATGTTGCCTTGCTGGTCGCGCACCAGGACAACTGGATACGCGCCAACTTGAACTGTGATGAAGCTGCCAGGCTTCGGCAATTCGCAATCGTGGCCAATAAAAAGCCAGTCGCGATACCAGATCAGTTCCATGTCCAGCTTGAAAAACTCTGGATCGGTGTAGAAGGGCTGCTCGAGGGAAAAGCCCGGCCTGCGGTCGTGCAAAAGCCTCAGCATGTCGTTGCGTGCAACGACATCCTGTTTTCTCATCGTGATGATTGATTCGGAGGAGTAGTTAGCGTGCTCAGTTGCAACGGCCTTCAGAGGATTCACAGAGTCGCGCTTCTTTCCGGTTGCGCTCGAGTCATGAGCGCTTTGAGGATTTTGAGATTCTTGGACGCCCGCATTCAGCTCGGAACAAGCTTCAGTGCGCGTCACGGTCCGTCCAGCGCTTGCGCTCGATTGCTCAGTGGCTTTTAACGAATCGTACGGAGTATCAACGCTTTTGATCGTTTCGGTCTCGTCGGGGATCTTTGACATAGTTCAAGCCTATTCCTTGAGGCGGCCTCGACAAAAAAGCCACTACCTTGTGAGTTGTTTCAATTAAAATTTATAAAGCGACACTTTTTATTGAGCACTAGTTCCGACGCTGACCGGCTGGATGTCGACGAAACTGAATGTTCGGCGCCGACAGTCTTAAGAGGTTTGGCAAAGAAAGTCGATCATGTTTTTTCATCGTTGCTATCGATACGCATCCCAACATCAACCCGCGATCGTCTACAGATCGGGGAGCGCGCTAGATGTATTTTCTGGGCATCGCGTGGGTGACCCTTATCGAGCACTGTCGCTCATGGGGTCAGCCCGATCCCGGAGCCAATCTCCGATGATGGAGACCGATAGCGCAGTTAACATGATGACTGCGCTTGGGATGAAAACTAGCCAAGGTGCCCCTTCCATATAAGCACGCGCACTTCCGACCATGTTGCCAAGACTCGATAGCGGTGGCTGCACACCCAGTCCAAGGAATGACAGGCTTGTTTCGAGCAAGATGACTTCGGGCAGATTGAGCGTCATTGCAACGATCAAGCTGGAGCCTACATTGGGCAGGATGTGCAGTGCATACAGGCGCACAGGTGAAGCACCGATATCCCGTACCGCAATCGTATAGCCCTGCTCTGATGCTGACATTGCGAGCCCACGGGAAAGCCGGGCAATGCGCTCCCATCCATAGAAGCCCAGTAGCACGGTAAACAGGACGAGATTGTTACCAAAAAAAGCCAGGACGGCGAGCGCGACGATCATGAATGGAATTGCCGCCTGAGCGTCGATCAGCATCAGGATGATTTGTTCGACACGACCTCTGCCGTGGGCTGCAAGGAAACCGAGTCCGACCCCGATCGCCGCTGCGATGAATGTAGAAATCAGCCCAATCGTCATGCTCGTGCGGATCGAGGAGAGCAGACGCGAAAACGTATCTCGGCCGAGCTGGTCAGTTCCAAGGGGATGTATCCAATCTCCTCCAGCAAGGAAAGCGGGAGGGCGCAGGCGTTCACGCAGGTCCATTGCCGCTATGTCAAACGGGGTGAGGTGGTTTGCCAAAAGTGCGATTACACCCATGGCCGCAATCCACAGAAACGCAATGAACAGCGATGGAGAAAACCCCTGCGTTACCCGACGCCAGGACAGCGTAGAGTAATTCAATATCGTAGCCATCTGTCTCATCCTTTGCTCGTGCTGTTGACTTGCCGGTGACGCAGACGCGGATCGAGTAGCCCGTAGAGGAGGTCAACGCCGAAGTTGGCGAGAACCATGGCGGCGCCGATCATCAATAGGATCGTTTGCACGACGGCAAGATCCCGGTTTGCGACTGAATCGACGAGCAATCGACCTATTCCCGGCCACGAAAACACGCTCTCGACAACCACTGCTCCTGCTACCAAACCACCCAGCATGAGTCCAATGATGGTGACGACCGGCAGGGCCGCATTTGGAATTACATGAAGCAATACCATTCTCGTGCGCGGGATACCTCTAAGCTTCGCCGCTCGCACGTGCGGTTGGCCGAGAACGTCGATGATTGCCGAACGTGTGAATCGGGCTAATGTTGCGCCACCGAATACGCCAAGTGTCAACACGGGCAAGATAATGTGATAGATGGTGCCCGCGCCTCCGGAGGGAAGCCAATGTAATCTGACGGCGAACAGCATGACCAACAATAGACCTAGGACGAATGACGGCATGGTGAAGCCCACAATTGAACCAGTCATCATCAGTCGATCAAGCCAGGTGTCACGCCGAAGGGCGCTGAATACGCCGGCAGGAATGCCGACCATCAATTGCAGGATAAAGCCGGGAATGGTGATCGCCAACGTCGCCGGCAATCGATCCACAACGACATCCAATGCGTTTCGTCCGTCGAGCATCGAGCGTCCGAGATTTCCTTCCATGACTGCTTGCAGGTATCTCACATACTGAACCCACAATGACTGGTCGAGACCCCAGGTTCGGCGAAATTCCCGAAGTGCCTCTTTCGACGCGTCGAGGCCGATAATATTTACGGCCGCATCGCCCGAGAGCCGAAGGACCACGAACGTGACGGTCACGATCAAGAGTAGGGTCGCTAACGCACGTAAACAACGAGCGGAGATGTATCCCAACATTATGTGTTCTCCATTGCCGCGCGCAAGGAGGCCATGTCATCCTGAGGGTGGTGACATGCCACGGAGCGGCTTGGCGCGATGACGCGTAGCTCTGGCTGTGTTGTTTGACATAGCTTCGATGCGCGTGGGCAGCGTGGATGCAATACGCATCCACTCGGAACTTCCATCGGATTTGGCGGATCTCCGTGGATAATCAGGCTTCGCGGGGGCTGTGGTTTCAAGCTCGGGACAGCCAACATCAGCGCCTGTGTATAGGGATGCAGTGGGTTCCGGAAAAGTTCTCCCGTCGCAGCCTCTTCCATAATTTTTCCGAGATACATCACGATCACTCTGTCGGCAATCTGACGAACGATTTTCAAATCGTGGCTAATGAACAGGTAGGTGAGACCTCTGCTCGCCTGCACATCCTTTAGCAGATTGACCACCTGTGCCCCGACGGACACGTCGAGGGCGGAAACGGGCTCGTCGCACACCACAAGATCCGGATCGAGCACCAGCGCACGCGCCAGGATCACGCGCTGCCGCTGCCCCCCGGAGAGTTCGTGAGGATAGCTTACAAACTGGTCTGTTCGCAGTCCGACGGTCGACATCAAAGTATGGACCTTCTCCCGTCGCTCTGCCACAGAACCAATGCCATGGACAACAAGCGGCTCCATGACCTGGCGACCGATCGGGAGTCTTCGGTCGAGGAAAGACAGCGGGTCCTGGTAGACCATCTGCATTTTTTGTCTTTGCGCTCTCCAGACGGCGTCATGGCGCGTTTGCACTGCCATGCCGTCGAGTAAGATCGACCCGCTTGTTGGCGCCATCATGCCCAGCACGAGGCGGCCGGTCGTCGATTTACCGCATCCCGACTCGCCAACGACGCCAAGCGTTTCCCCCCGTCTGATGGAGAAAGACACGTCGTCGACCGCCTTCAACGGAACCTTTGGCGAAAAAAGATTTGCCCGGGAACGGACACTGAAATGTTTGGTCAGTCCCTGCACGTTCAGAAAGGAAGTCATGCCGAAATGTTCTCTTTTACCTTAGCCGTCTCAGCGTTGCTGGACTCAGCCCTAAAACAGGCAACCTGATGATCGTTCGCAACAGGCACGATCGCCGGCGACGTAACCGAACAACTCGGCAATGCTTGTGCGCACCTGGCCTGGAAGGCGCATCCGCGTGGGATGTCATTCGGAGCGGGAACGTGCCCCGGAATCGCGCGCAACCGTCCGATCGGCTCATCGATATCGGGAGCGGCCGCGAGAAGACCACGCGTATATGGATGTTGCGACCGGTGCCAGAAATCAGCTGATGGCGCCATCTCTACAAGTTTTCCCGCATACATGACGGCAATTCGGTCGCTGGTCTCGCGCACCACGCCGAGATCATGAGAGATGAGAACGATAGACGTGCCCATCTCGCCTCTGATTTCTCTAAGCAAGTCCAGAATCTGGGCTTGGACGGTAACATCCAGCCCAGTCGTGGGTTCGTCGGCGATGAGAAGATCCGGTTCGCCAGCCAGAGCCATGGCAATTGCCACGCGTTGGTTTGTTCCCCCAGAAAGCTCGTGCGGATACTGGCCAAGACGTCGCTCGGCAGCCGGTATTCGAACTCGATCGAGCAACCGTTTTGCTTCAACGCGCGCTGTGCTCCATGCTAAGGCGCGATGTAACACCAGTGTCTCTGCAAGCTGGAACCCAATTGTGTGGATCGGATTGAGAGAGGCAGTGGCATCCTGGACGATCATTGCCAAACGCCGCCCGCGAAGGGCGGTCATGTCCCTTTCTTTAAGATCGAGTAAGTTCGACCCTTCGAAGAGAACCGAGCCTGTAGTGCGTGCTTTTTGTCCCAGCACTCGAAGGACAGCAAGCCAAGTAACACTTTTCCCGCATCCTGACTCCCCGACAAGTCCGAGAATTTCGCCACGGCCGATATCCAGATTGATGCCCCTCAGAATCTCAGTGGATCCGCGCTTCGATCGAAGCTGAAGGCGAAGATCCCTGATCTGCAAGAGCGGTATGACGCTTTCGTCACGCACCATCATTTCAGAGCTCGAATTCATGGAGGCGCCACGCTCGAACGCTTGCGACACGAGCGCAGCGTCGTCTGCGGTCCCTGAACCCAAGGGCTTGCCTGTTTCGCGGCTATGAGGATCAGTGTGATGATCGATGATCATGGAGGATCGCCTTGCTGTAATACCGCCACCGACAGTCTCAATCGACCTCGAAACCCGGCTCATGGATTTGTTCACGAATGGGCATCATGCGATCTATTGGACGCATGATGCCCGGCGAGCATAAGACTATGCTGGGGTGTTGAACGGACCGAAGTCCATCATTGCGCTGCGAAGCGGCACAAAACTGACATCGCGCCGCTTTCCGTACAGCATCGGCGAGTCAAAAAGCACTGTCCCTGGCGGGTCGATCTCACCGAAAATCTCCAGCACCCGCTCGTGGAGCCTTCGGCGTTCAGGAAGGTCGGTCATCGTTTGCAATCTTTTACCGATCTCGTCGAACTCGGGGTTGCTCCAGCTCTTGGCTTCATAGCGGATAAAGCCATCCGGCCCGTAATTGGCCCAAAGCGATCCCATTACGTCGGGATAGATTGTGACGGCCGAACTATCAAAGATCGCATAATTTGGTTGAGCGAAAACCTGCGCCCAGTTCTCGCACACCTTGAGTTGAATATTGACGCCGACGGCCTCCCACATCTGCTGGAGCGCTTGCGCCACGTCAAGTTCAGCCGTGTAGTAGTTAGCTACGATACGATATTCGATCGGCGCGCCTGAATAGCCGGCTTCGGCCAGGAGCTTCTTTGCCGCGACGGGATCGAACGCTGGCATCGGAAAATTACTGATGTACATGTCGCCATAGGATTTCCATTGGAAACCTCTGGGCACGTCCACCATGTCCGCGAAGAGTTGTTTGGTGATAGCCTTGCGGTCGATAGCAAGATTGAGTGCCCGGCGAATGCGAACGTCCTTAAGTGGGCCACCAAACTTGCCGTAGCTCACGCAGCGGATGTTGTTGATCGCGCCCCCGACGACGTCGAGATTTTTGTGTCCCTTAATCGTCGCAATCTGGTCTGGCGTTACTTCGGTGATGAGATGAACATCACCGGCGGCCAACGCGTTCACCCGGCTAGCGGCCTCTGGCATGACTTTGAAAGTCAGCGAAGAGTAGGGCGGCTGCCCGCCCCAGTATTGGTCATGCGCGACCAATCGAATCTGTTCACCGGCCTTGACTTCAGCGACACGATAGGGGCCAGTGGCCACTGGGGATAGCGCCCATTTGTCCCAGTTTCCGATCTTCAGGAACGCAGCCTTGCTGATAATCTGGCTGGTCCAGTTTGCCAGTCTGAACTGGAAAAGCGGATCAACCTGTTTATTCACGAAACGCACAGTGGTGTCATTGAGGGCAACCACCTTATCCAGGCCGCTGAAAAATTGGCGGGATATACTTTGACCCGGTAGCCCGTCGGTCAACATGCGTTGCGGTCCAAACGTAAAGGCAACGTCTTCGGTGGTCATCACCGATCCATCATGGAAGTGGACGCCTTTGCGGATCACCACATCCCAGGTGAGTGGATCGACCTGTTTCCAGGACGTCGCTAGACCCGGTACCAAGCGGTCGCCGTTGCGGTAATCGACACGGATCAACGTGTCGTAAATGCTCGCCGTAACACGGTATGCAATATTCGTCGTGATCCTAAGGGGATCGAGTTGTGGCGGATTGTCCTGAACCGCGATGATCAAATCGGTTCGAGATCGTGCATGGGCGATGCGCGGTGCGATTGCGGTCAGCGGAACGGCACCCATCATTTTAAGGTAGTTACGGCGAGTCATACTCACGATGCGATATCCTCGATTGTCCAGCAAAGCGGGCGGTGGATTGGAAACGTCTTTAAAACATTAGATATGAGCCACATCAGCCGTTCGGGTGCTTACGGCAAAAGTCGCTATGGTTCCACCGACTTATCGTCAGCACGACGGTGCGACTTAGGTAACGTGTTCAAGCCAGTTCGGTAATGGGGAGCGGAGCTCGTCGGGCGCGGCTCGCCAAATGCCACATCGTCCGTGCTTCTTCTGAAGTCCAACCTTGGCGACTATGCATGGTCGCCATGTTGTCCCAAATGACGACATCGCCTGCGCTGATGCCATAACTCCAACTACACTCGAGCGCAAACATATGGTCCCAAAGAATATCCATTATTCTTCGACTTTCCTGACCCGAAAGACCTTCAATCAGCGTATCTCGGTGCATAGGTACCATCAGATACGGGCGATGAGTAGAGGGGTGTAGACAGACAAGCGGATGGCGCACCCCTGATCGGCGTACCGCTTCCGGTTGCGTCTGCGGCGTCTCGAAGTCTTCGAAATACGGAGATCTTCCGCCTTTCCAATAAATTGCTTTCAGACCTGCCAATTCGTTACGCAACTTATCGGGCAGCCGAGCGTAGGCTTCGTACATGTTCATCCACGACGTCTCGGGTGCGGGCGTTGGCGTGCGCTTACCGCTAAAAGTAATGACGCCTGGCGGCACGTCTTCGGCGGCGCCGTCGTTATGCCAAACCTGCGCCAGCGTATTTCCGGCATCCCCGAGCGGGAGTCCCGACGGCGTGAATTCGGTTGAAATGACCTTGATCTCGGGTCGATCGGGCACGTGGATCGCGCCGGGATTATCCGGTAGCTTTATATTGACAAACGGCGTGCCACCGCCGATCCCAGCTGCAAGACGGAAAATATGTTGCGCAGACAGATCGCATTGGTTGAACACGAGAACGAGATGGCGATCAAGTGCTTGACGAAGTGCATCAAAGAGTTCGCTCGATGCTGCTGCGTCGTCTAACACCTGATCGAACGCAACACCTGATACCTTGGCTCCGAGCGACGGTGAGGTGCTTTCAAAGGATAGGGTCATACAAACAATCCTAGACGTTAAGTTAACCTAAGTTAATTCAGTACTTGATAACATCGTCCGTGTTATCAGCTTGCTGGGAGTTTCTGCGTGTCCCAAGACACCTTCACCGGTTCGTCATCGGCTCATCCGTAGCTCAACTTCATATGTAATATGAAGGAGATGAGCAAAAGAGCGACGATGTTAGACGTTATCATCGGCCAGCTGTTGATGAGAAAGCTATAGCCGAGCCATAACGAGGTGCCAGTCAGGAACACAGAATACATTGCAACGGAAACGCCCTCAGCGGACTTCGTGCGCCAAATGAGCAACGCCTGCGGAATAAAAGATGCGGTGCTGAATATTGCTGCGAGATAGCCAATTGGTTCGGTAATCGATGTCATATCAATATTTATAAGCGCTTTCTGGGATCTCAACAATGGATTCCCGAGCCTGGAAACTA
Organism: Paraburkholderia aspalathi; assembly: GCF_900116445.1. GTDB lineage: Bacteria > Pseudomonadota > Gammaproteobacteria > Burkholderiales > Burkholderiaceae > Paraburkholderia > Paraburkholderia aspalathi. Next base: position 303,712 of record NZ_FPBH01000004.1, on the reverse strand, counting down.
CTAACAATCTTAAGCTTGCTGGTCAGCCAGTAACGACTGATTGAATCCTCATTGGAAAGCGCCAGCCGTCGCGCATCGGATAGAGCTTGCCGACACACTAAAAGCGCAACCCTGCTCAGCGACGCTCCTTCCTGATTACCTTTATAGCTCTCACAATTTCTTAAGCGTTAAGCCTTGCGGCGATCCTGTGTAACTAGAAAGCCGCTTGTTCGCGAAGTTCAACCGCCAACTGAGTAATTTTTGCGAATACGCCAGCTCAACTGCGGCATAGTCCGCTTTCCCTGCAAGATTAGTGGTCTCGTCCGGATCGGCTTCAAGGTCGTAAAGCATAGGTGGAAGCGAGCCGAAGTGAACGTATTTGAACTTGTGTCCCCGAACTGCACAAAAACTGCTGTTGTGGGGCGTTAATCCATACTTACGTGACCATTTTTCTGAGAACAGTCCGTGAAAATCAAATTCGAAATGGGCTTCTTCCCGCCACTTGGAGGGGGTTTGCCCAAAGCAGAATGGCATGACGGACTGGCCGTCGCATTGAGTCGGGATAGAGATGCCGAGCCAATCTAATATCGTAGGGACGATGTCCACGCTTTCGGTGAACGCTTCGACAACCCGGCCGCGGCCCGGATCTGCCTCCTTCGACGGGTCGAGGATGACCAACGGAATGTGATAGGAACCGTCGAAACTATTCATTTTTCCAAACTGATAGTGGTCCCCCATCGTTTCGCCGTGATCCGTAGTGAGGACAATCAGTGTGTTATGAATCTCGCCTGTCTCTTCGAGCCGAGCAATGACACGCCCCATTTGAGCATCGAGCTCTTCCATCAGGCCGTAATAGTGCTGCTTGATGTGTCGAACGTCGTCGTCAGACGCATCACTGCATAGACCGGTGCCGTTCTGGACATAGTCGTGCATTTTTGTCGACGCTAACGACTCAGCGATGAAGGGGTGCTGTTCACTTTCCTCTTCCCGAGACGCGGCACGCTTGGGATTGGGAATCGTCTCAAGAGAGTGGCGTTGTTGATATTCAGCTGGTGCAATGAAAGGCGGGTGCGGCTTCCAATAGCCCAAGTGAAAAATCCACGGCTTCCCGTTGCGCCCGGACAGAAACCGCAATGCGCTGTCGGTCGCCCATGTCGTATCAGAATGCTCCGAGGGTATCGGGGATGGCGCGTCGAGACGGCTCGACTCAGGCTTCCAGACATCGGTTCCATTCTCCGGGATGTGATAGCCAAGCATTGCGAGATAGGAGAGGTACCGCTCGATATGGTCCGGGTCTTCTATTGTCTCAATGGTGGCCCAACCGGGCATGTTGTTGCCATACGTTTTGTAACGATAGTCCGCCGCTGTCGTGGTGGCCGGGTCGGGCATCCATGAATGAGCGCCGATTGATGCTGGAAAGTAGCCATGGTTACGCAACTCGACGCCGAGATTTGAGATCGACGCGTCCATTGGCGTTTTGTTTTGCGTGGCGCGATGATTCATCACGTACATACCGGTCATCAACGAGGCACGAGCGGGTCCGCACGGCGATCCGGTCGAGTAGTGGTTTGCGAACACCGTTGCGCGTTCACAAAGCCTTCGGATATTGGGTAGTTGTAAAAAATTGTCTTCGTGCCAGGGCATGCAGTCACCACGCCACTGATCGGTGACTATCAACAAGACATTTCGAGCGGTCATCTGTAATTCCTATAGTTAGAGCTTGAACGGTCCGAAATGCGGATAAGCCAACGCAGGGCTGCTGATGTAGGCCGTGATGTCTTCCGAAACAGCGCCACTTCGTGTTAGACGATGTCGGCGATATTCGGGTGGAAATCATTCCTCAGGTGCGCACTTGTAGTGGGCACATCACTGCGCGGGTCCTTCACGCCATCAACTTTATTCCCCGCCGTGTTGCTTCGTCTTTGCTTCAGCTTTGTGCAGTTGTCGAACAAAGCCGTCGAACCATAAAAGAACTGAAACGGGCCCATCAGCAAAAGGTCCTGCTTGTTCATGCATCTTGAAATCCGTCGTGGCGCCCAGCCTCATCGTCCGTTCGCATTGCTGCCGCTGTACGCTGCGTTCTGCCGTTACTTCCCGGCAAAGAGCTTGCGGCGTATGGCTTGCCCGCCATCCACCTGTCACGCTTCGAATGGTAGAGTAGCGAACATGTATGTTCGTTTTGTGACATCGAACCGTTGTTTTGTTTGGAACGTTCTATTTGTCGGCAGAAAATGTTTGATAAAATAGCGTTGCTGCGCGTTTAGAGCCTCAGATCAACAACTAGCAGAGCGGTGACAGACATCACGAACATCACGACACAAAGAGGAAGGGGTATGACCGAGTCAGTTAATGTCAGACAACGCCAGATCCTGAGTTGGATTGAACGGGGCGAGAACGTTCGGGTTGCCGAGCTCGCGGGAATGTTTTCTGTGTCCGAGATGACGATTCGACGTGATCTCACCGGGCTCGAAAATATGGGGAAGCTCCTACGTACGCACGGTGGAGCGGCGTTGCCTGCGGTACCAGACATGGGAACCATGGCTGAACGCGTGAGCCAGATGAAGAACACGAAGCTTTCGATGGCAAGGGCGGCAGCATCGTTAGTCAACGAAGGGCATCGTATTTTTTTGGGCATGGGAAGTTCAATCATGGCCGTCGCTCACCAACTCGCAAATGGACCCGACAGTCACGCGTTGACAACGGTCCCAGATATCGCAACAGCTTTTGTTTCTGCCGGCCGCAATACGGTCGAATTAACGGGAGGAACCCTTGACCCCGTATCAAGGGGTCTCGGCGGCGAACGTGTAGTGGAGGCGATCAGTAAATGTTTTTTTGATGTTGCCTTCGTCAGCGCACACTCTTTTAGCCCGGAATATGGCCTGGTTGATAGTAGTGACCTCCAGCGAACATTGCAGCCGATCCTTGCGCGTCAGTCACGTTGCTACGTTGTCCTTGCTGATCATTCCAAGCTCAACCGGCCCGGGCATCACATTTCGCTTGATTGGCGCTCCGTGGATGTTTTCGTCACTGACACACGCCCTGGCGAGGACCTGTTGAAAGTACTCTCCGACGCGCAAGTCGAACTGATCGTTGGTGAGCAGTTCGAGAACATGGCCCTTCCCGAAAAATATCAGCTCATTGAAGAGCGGCTCTAATCCGTACAGTCGCCGAAAAGCAAGGCGCAAATTAGGCACGATAGGATATGCGCCCGTTTGCTTCTCGTTAGGTGCTCTGAGGCGGTAAAAAGCAAGACGGCGCGGACGGTCGGTCATGGACTGCCGCGGCTCTTGTGGTTGCCCTCAGCTGCTACGATGCAGCCCCGGAAACACAGATTGCAATGGGTGAGAGACGTCGGCGGCAATTGGAACTGAATTTGCGCAATTTCCGTCGACATGGCTGTCTATTTGGCATGTTGTGGCTCGATAACGCAGATGACCAGCTTTAAATCGGCCGTTCGGCTATCAAGAGCTGTCCGGCCTATGGCGCGGCGATCTGGATGAGAAGCGTGTTCTCATCTTGATTGCCGCGCGGCAGTCCGGCCGATCCTCTGGCTTAGAAGCGGTGACGCAAGCCAAGATGCACGCTGGTCTGAGTGCTGGTCGTTGACGGGGTGAAACTGTAACCCTGTACTGCGTCGACTCCGGCCGAAGCGCGAAGATACGATCCCTGCAAATAGATATCGGTACGCTTGGAGAGCAAGTAGTCGAGTCCGAGGCTACCCTCGTTGTAGTGATGCGCTTCGAAGGTTGAATAGACGTAGGCGGCTGCTAGCGAGAATGACGGTGTAATTTGCCAAGATGCACCGCCATCATAGGCCCGTAGTGTAGAAGTCTTGCCGAAACCCTTGAACCACACATCTGAATAGGCGATTCCGTACGTGACGTTCGAAAGGAGGTAACTTGCGCCGAGCGTCAAGATACTTTGGCTATCGACCGCAAGCGCAGACTGGGTGTCCATAACCTTCCCCGTGGCGGGATCGCGCGTGGCAGTGGTCTGGCCAAGAAAGCTAAACACGCCCATCTGCGCATAGGGGTCGATAGCGTTGCCACCGGAGGGGTTGTTGAGCCGCATATAGGCCGTGCCGGCCGAGAACGGTCCACGGCTGTACTGCGCGGCAGCCCCCCAGGCGCTCTGCTTGTGAACGCTACCCGCGACATTGCCGAACGAATACATCGCGCCAGCTTGAAAGCCGTTGAACTCTGCGCTTAGGAGCTTTACGGAATTGTTGAGCAATTCCCCGCCCAATCGATCCAGATCGCCTTGATGATTCGCATAACCACTGGCCCAATTGCTCATTGCATGACGGGCAGTGAAATCTTCAATCAGGTCGTACTGACGGCCCATGGTGAGCGTTGCATAGTCGTTTTGCAGCCCAACCCAGGATGACCGGCCGAATTCAAGACCGCCCTGTCGCAATTGTCCATTTAAAGCGTTGAAGCCGTTTTCCAACAAGAAAATCGCCTTGAGGCCACCGCCCATATCTTCCGTGCCCTTGAGGCCCCATCTATTCCCCGAATAAACTGAGTCATCCAGTTTGACGTTATGCGCACCCCCCTCATTGCTGACGAACGTTGGTCCGACATCGATTACTCCATACAGCGTCACACTATTTTGCGCGTGTGCCAGACCCGTCGCGGCAACGCCGATGAGCGCTGCGAGGCGCCTAATGGTCTTCAGGTCCCGCAATCCAACGTTTTTCAAGGGTGTCGAACCCATGGTACGAAGCAGTTGCCTCGCAGACAGTGTCAATGGTTTTCCATGTCGTCCAGCCTGCTTTCGTGACTTACACGGGTCGCTGGCGTTCTGATTTTTAGTTTCGCATCTGAATGGTAAGGCAGACGCTGTCGCGGATTGTTTTGACATCGTTAGTAGTCCATATTGAAAATGGTTGCTGTTTTTTGCGAGAGGCACGATTTTTTAAGACTGCGGCACGGTAATCACCGCGAACCCTCACCGAAAGCCCTAGCCGATTGCATGCGGACGGGTGTTAAACCTACGTATGACTTTCAGTTCGTCCTAACATGTTTGACGCTCGAGAGGGCCCATAAAATAACTTAGATTTTGGAGTACGTACTTAATTTGCCTGCCAGCTATTAGCAGAAGGGCCCTGGCGTACGACGTACACCTTGTGCCGCCTCCCGTTTGCTCACTTGCGCAGCCAACCGATTGTGGGACTGACTTGGTGGCCCGACCTTCAAGCGAAGCGTAACCATCATTTATGTTCGTTGTGTGACTTTGGTGAGCGTATCGTTAAATTGGGTTCAGTTTTAATGTTCGAGATGGGCGATCCGTGTTCGATCGGATGTGGCCAGCGTCCGCAAATCCGCGCTTGGGACACTTTACGCAGCGCTCGGATCGGTTCTGGTGTTACGGCTAGTGCCTTCTTCTGTGCCACCCAGCGTTTTCCCCATCGTTTGTGACAACAAGGCGCCATTCCAAGCACATGCTGCATGCGGCGGCCCCCTGTGCTCGGAGATCGGGTCTCCTACTTTGATTGCTGTCAATCGATCAGCGACGTGCGCTGCCACGCTGCGTCCGCCGGCTATCAGCCGGAAAAAATTTGCGAGCGCGGCGAGTTTAAAACGCACATATCGAACGTATGGTGTCACATAACGAACATACTTCGGTGCTAATCTCGCACCTGCTTGCAAAGCAAACACGTCAAATGTTCGAAATGTTTGTCACCTGACCCGCTTCGATTGACGGTTAGTTCGCGCGCCTACGTGGGGCCATTGTGCAAACGCGTGATTTGACCATTTCAGAGGAAAACAGATATGAAAGAACCATCTCCCGATGACGCCCTGGAGCGGCGACGCTGGCTCGCGCAAATCGCCGGCGTGCCCCGTGGGACGTTGGAGACGGCATTAATGAAAGTCTGCGGCGGTTCAGATCTGCCGGCTTTCGAGTGGCTGCGCGCACCCGAAACGGGTCTTACGATGGTCCGAGGCCGCATTGGCGGCACTGGTAATCCGTTCAATCTAGGCGAGACAACGGTCACGCGTGCTGTCTTGCGCTTGAAATCTCCCGATGGCGCATCAACCGTGGGTGTTTCCTATCAATTAGGTCGCGACAAACGGCGTGCGGAACTGAGTGCGTTGGCGGATGCAATGCTGCAATCCACGCATTGGCGCGACGCCACCCGCGCGCAGTTGATTGAACCTGCAAAGCGCTCCTCGATCGAGGAGCGCCAAAAACGGGCTGATGCAACCGCATCAACCAAGGTTGAGTTCTACACGATGGTCCGGGGGGAACATTGAGCGCTAACCTGGATTCACTCGACGCGCTTGTGCGCGGCCTCGAGGACCCGGTCCACGATACGCAAGCGTGTTTTCGAGTATTACTTGACGCGCTTGCACGCCCGGGAACAATCGGCGTCATTGATGTAGCGGTAGATCAAGCGGCCGCGCGCCAATGGCCAGAGGCGGCGTTCGCAGCCTTACTGACGATTGCCGATTATTCGACGCCTATATGGCTGCAGGAACACGACGCTGCACTAGCGCAAGCTCTCCGGTTTCATACTGGCGCGCCGCTTACGGGCAAGTTTTCAGGCGCTGTGCTTGGATACGTTACGAATACTGCCACGTTGTCCAGTCTTGATGCGCTAGCTCTTGGAACACCTGAGACACCCCAGGCCTCGATAACTCTTTTTATCCGCGTCGAGGCGCTCGAAGGAGGTCCATTGCTGACTCTATCGGGACCGGGGATCAAGTCGAGCCTCGATATCGCTCCTACGGGTATTCCGGACAGGTTCTGGAAACAGCGCAAGGCACTTGAAGCGCTAGCACCCTGCGGAGTTGACTGCTATCTCGTGTGCGGGCGCAAGATCGTTGGACTTCCGCGTACGACCAATGTGGAGATCAAATAATGTACGTCGCAGTGAAAGGAGGCGAACGAGCCATCGAAGCGTCGTGGCGCTTGCTCGAGGACGCCCGCCGCGGCGACCGAGCTATTCCAGAGTTGTCGATTTCCCAAATCCGCCAACAGATGCGTCTCGGTGTCGCTCGCGTTATGGCTGAAGGATCTCTTTACGACGAAGAGTTGGCTGCACTAGCAATCAAACAAGCAGCGGGCGATCTCATCGAGGCAATTTTCCTCTTGCGCGCATACCGAACGACCCTGCAGCGATTTGGCTATACCGTCTCGATTGATACCGAACAGATGGAAGTGCAGCGCCGCGTGTCCGCCTCGTTTAAGGATGTTCCTGGTGGGCAACTGCTTGGGGCCACGCACGACTACACGCAACGCCTGCTCGATTTCAAACTCCTCGTTGAACAGTCCGACGCACCACACGAGCCTCACACCGCGCAGACGAAGGCGACGAAAGCGTTCGATACGGATACCAAGGCTGCCAACTCTGAAGGCCAGGAGCGGACGATCACGCCGCGCGTCTTTCGATTGATCGAGGCGGAAGGGGTGATTGAACAGGAACAGCCCACGGCAGACGGTTCAGAACCCATTGATCTCGCCGTGGAGCCGTTGTTAATGCCTGCTACGCGTGCAGTACGCCTTCAAAACCTCGCCCGCGCCGATGAGGGTTTCCTACTTTCGCTGGCGTATTCGACACAGCGCGGCTATGGCGACGGACATCCCTATGTCGGCGAGATCCGGTTCGGCAAAGTACCTGTAGAAATGAATGTACCGGAGCTCGATTTTCCGATTGAACTCGGCGAGATCGATATGACGGAATGCCAGACGATAACTCAGTTCGCAGGGGACGCCAGAACACCGCCGGCCTTCACGCAGGGGTACGGCCTTGCGTTCGGCCATTCGGAACGTAAAGTCTTGGCAATGTCGTTGGTCGATCGCGCTTTGCGCGCTGAAGAACTGGGCGAGGCTGTCACTGCTCCTGCACAAGACCTCGAATTCGTGTTGTATCACAGCGATAACGTCGAATCATCGGGCTACGTTCAGCATATGAAGCTGCCGCACTACGTGGACGTGCAATCCGAATTGAATACGCTTAGAAGGCTTCGTGCAGAACACCCAGCATTGCGCACAGCCAGCGAGAAGGAGCAGGCAGAGTGAACACGCAAACCCAAAACCAACCTGACACAACGCACGTAGTGGCACGTTCGGAATCCCCGATCGAAGGCTACAACTTTGCTTACCTTGACGAACAAACCAAGCGGATGATTCGTCGTGCGTTGTTGAAAGCCATAGCGATTCCCGGTCACCAGATTCCTTTCGGCTCGCGAGAGATGCCCATGGCGTACGGCTGGGGAACTGGTGGTATCCAGGTGACCACTGCGATTATCGGCCGCGACGACATCGTTAAGGTGATCGATCAGGGCTCGGATCAAACGACGAACGCTGTCAATATTCGCCGTTTCTTCTCGCGAACCACGGGCGTGCGAACGACGAGCAAGACCTCTGAGGCTACGATCGTCCAGACGCGCCATCGGGTTCCGGAAACGCCCCTGACCGAGCAGCAGGTGATTGTCTATCAAGTGCCTTCGCCTGAGCCGCTCTATGACCTCGAGCCACGTCTGATTGCCTGCCGCAAGCTCCACGCGTTGGCGGAATACGGCCTGATGAATGTAAAGCTCTACGAAGACATCGTACGGTACGGAACCATTGCCACGGGAGCTAACTATCCCGTCATTGTGAACAACCGTTACCTAACGGCACCTTCGCCAATTCCGAAGTTCGATAATCCCAAGCTCCACATGAATCCTGCGCTTCAATTGTTCGGCGCTGGGCGGGAGCGAAAAATCTATGCAATTCCACCCTACACCGAGGTGCGTAGCCTGGATTTCGAAGACTTTCCGTTTGCCGTGGAGCGTTGGGACCACGCCTGCGAGCTTTGCGGATCGAACGACAGCTATCTCGACGAGATGATTCTCGATGACAAGGGGACACGAATGTTCGTTTGTTCGGACAGCGAGTACTGTGAGGAGCAACGCGACAAAGCGCCCGGAGATAAGGCCACACAAGAGGCTCAGGCAGCAGCTTCTCGTGAAGCCAAAAATGCAGGGGATCATGAATGAAATCGTTGCTCACCGCGCGCGGACTCACGACTCGATATGGCGATCGAATCGGTTGCGAGGAGGTAAATCTCGACCTTTATTCCGGTGAGGTTTTGTGCATCGTTGGAGAGTCAGGTTCTGGAAAGTCGACGCTCCTCAACACCTTGGCGCTGCGTGTCCCGTCTTCTTCCGGCACTTTGCATTACAGCAATGCGAAGGGCGATGCACTGGATCTCTTGACGATGTCGGAGCCTCAAAGACGTTTGCTAATGCGCACCGAATGGGGCTTCGTCGAACAAAACCCGCGCGACGGACTGCGCATGACGGTGTCAGCAGGGGCGAACATCGGTGAGCCGCTGATGTCAACCGGAGACCGTCATTATGGAAAAATCCGAGAGAAGTCGATCGATTGGATGCAGCGCGTCGAACTCGACGTGCGGAGAATTGACGATCGGCCAACCTCATTTTCAGGCGGAATGCAACAACGTCTGCAAATCGCTCGCAACCTGGTCACGAAACCAAGATTGGTTTTAATGGACGAGCCGACGGCAGGTCTCGATGTGTCAGTTCAGGCACGGTTGCTCGACCTGCTTCGCACACTTACGGCGCAATTAGGACTCGCGTGCGTGATTGTCACTCACGACATCGGGGTAGCACGGCTTCTAGCGCATCGGTTGATGGTAATGCAAAACGGACGGGTGGTGGAAACCGGATTAACCGACCAGGTTCTCGACGATCCGCAGCATCCATATACCCAGTTGCTTGTTTCCTCGGTGCTGCCGACGTGACGAATCCTATCGAGAACCGAGCCTGCTTATTGGACAACTGAGCCTTCTATGAATGACGAATCGAAAGACATGCGTTTTGTCCATGACGACAAGCTAATGTTGTGGACAAGCGGCATCACCAAGACCTTCGTCTTGCACACGCAGGGCGAGGAGTCCATTCCAGCCTTGGGTGGAGTTGACCTCGATGTTTCGAGGGGAGAGTGCGTCGCGCTTGTGGGGCAATCTGGCGCAGGCAAGAGTACGCTCCTGCGATGTCTGTACGGCAACTACTTGGCCACTACTGGATCAATTCACTTGCGCGACGAAGTGTCGTGCGAAAAGTTTCTTAACCTTACTCATGCGGATCCCCATGACATCATGAGGATCCGGCGCGATGTAATTGGCTATGTTAGTCAGTTTCTGCGGGTGATTCCCCGGGTACCGACGCTGGATATCGTGGCCGAGCCCATAGTCGCTCGCGGCGTCGAGGTCGAAGAGGCACGCCAACGCGCTAGAACGTGGCTTGATCGTTTGAATATCCCCGAGAAGCTGTGGAAGGTGGCGCCCACGACGTTCTCCGGGGGCGAGCAGCAACGCGTCAACATCGCGCGTGGGCTGATCGCGGAACATCCGGTCTTACTACTCGATGAGCCAACTGCGTCACTCGACGCGAAGAATAGGTCCGTGGTCACCGAGATAATCATTGAAGCGCGTGAACGTGGTACAGCGGTCGTCGGAATCTTCCATGACGAAATGACGCGGGGCGAAGTTGCGACTCGGCGGTTAGAGCTCGAACGTGTTTCGATGCACATTGGCTCGTAAAAAGGTAGGGACAACATCAATGTTGATCAAGAACGCAAGGATTGTGACGCCCGACGAAGAGTTCGTAGGCGTTGTGCGAGTCGAGAATGGCCGGATTGACGAGATTTCTTCCGGTACGACGCAAGCTCGAGACGCGGAGGATTGGGACGGGGATTATCTGCTGCCAGGGTTTGTGGAACTTCACACCGACAATCTGGAAAAGCACCTGGGCCCGCGTCCTAATGTGACTTGGAACGCAGAATCAGCACTGCTCACGCATGATGCGCAAGTCGCTGTCGCTGGCATCACGACCGTATTTGACTCACTTGCAATTGGGACACGGAGCGCCATCGGCATCCGAAATCCGGAGCAGCATTACAAGTCGGCCGAGGCACTGACTAAATTGACGGCCGCGGAGCTGTTACGCGTCGATCACTATATCCACTTGCGCTGTGAGGTAGCGACGCAAGACATCGTCGTATTGTTCGACGGACTGTGTACGCATCCGTTGATGCGCTTGGCCTCTGTGATGGACCATACACCCGGGCAACGGCAATGGGCCGATCGTGATAAATGGCGCCGTTTCAGTTTCCAGGATGGCGGCATCACTGACGAGCAATTCGCGGCTACATTAGCCCAGCTTACTGACGAACAACGTTTTGCGGAGGTTCATCGCGCTGAAGTTATCAAGCGATGCGCTGCACGCACTATTCCGGTAATGAGTCACGATGACACCTCGGTCGAGCATGTCGAGTGTGCGTCTAGAGAAGGCCTGGTCATTTCAGAGTTCCCGGTGACCTTGGAAGCTGCAAAAGCTGCGCGAACCCATGGCTTGGCCACGATGTTGGGCGCTCCTAATGTGGTCCGCGGTGGTTCGCATTCTGGCAATGTGTCAGCACTTGACCTGGCGGAAGAAGGCCTTCTTGACATTTTGTCGTCCGACTATATTCCTAGTAGTTTGATGATGGCTGTCTTTGAGCTTCAAAGGAAAGTAGGGTGGTCGCTGCCCCGTGCGATCGCTACAGTGTCAGAGGCGCCAGCAACAGCGGTTGGCTTGAATGATCGAGGCGCGATCAAAACGGGTCTGCGTGCCGATTTTGTGCGCGTGCGGGTCAACGACAATCTACCTGTACCGCGTGCCACATATGTCCTTGGGCAGCGCGTCGCGTAAAGATTTCACCATGTCTTCTGAACCGCGCTATGCGATATATTACACGCCTCCCGCTGAGGATGAGTTGACGCAAACCGCGGCTCGATGGTTGGGTCGTGACGCTTTTCGGAGCGACTCGCCCGATGCTCTAATCGAACGCGATACCGAAGTAGGCGCGATCACGACGGCGCCGCGACGTTATGGCTTTCACGCGACGCTGAAGGCGCCATTCAGACTCGCCGCTGGCCGCAATGTTGCTGAATTGGAAGAAGCACTCGCGCGCTTTGTCGAGGTGAACGAACCGTGCCAATTGGGCGAGTTCAAGGTCGATGTGATGGACGGATTTTTTGCGCTTGTTCCGATTCGGCCATCACCGATGTTACAGAGCTTGGCCTCGATGATCGTGGACGAATTTGAGCCGTTTCGCGCGCCACTCACCGAGTCCGAACTCCAACGTCGACTGAGCAATGGACTCGACACCATCGGGGCCGCCTATACGTCGGGGTGGGGCTACCCTTATGTGTTCGATAGATTCCGATTTCACATGACACTGACGGACAGGCTGCCAGTCGCGGACCAGGCGAAGATACGACTGCGACTCGAGGCGATCTTTTCTGCTTTGGCGACGAGAGGTTACACGCTCGACGCTCTTACTTTGTTCGAGCAAGCGCAAAGCGGCGCCGACTTCGTTGTCCGCTCTCGTTTCGCTTTTAAGGAGTGCACTGCGACGTGATAAATCTGGATCATAGCGGCAGATTTGTGGTTATTGTGGGGCCAAGCGGTGCGGGAAAGGATACGTTGATTGACTATGCTCGCGAGCACCTTGCTGACGATAACACTATCCACTTCGTTCGTCGTGTAATAACGCGGCCCGTTTCGGTCGGGGAGGACCATGATCCTGTGACCTCCGACATGTTCGAAGAACGTGTTGGTAGAGCGGCGTTTGCGCTGCATTGGGATGCGCACGGTCTGCGTTATGGGCTACCAGGAATTATAGATGACTGGTTGGAACAACGTCACGTTGTGGTCGCGAATGGCTCCCGCGCGGTCCTTCCCGAGGCACGTCGTCGTTATGGGTCGTTGCTGCGCGTGATCAATGTCTCGGCCAGCCCGAATGTGCTCGCGGAGCGCCTTGAAAAGCGAGGTCGTGAGGGATATGACGGGCGCCGGGCTAGGATAGCGCGGACGGCTCAGATTCACGTCGATTTGAGCGATGCGCTGGACATCGACAACTCTGGCGAGCTGTCCATCGCTGGGCAAGCGTTGGTAACGGTTCTGCGGCGCGTCACGCAGCTCCGCGGACAATCGCAATCTAAGGGCTGAAAGAACCTGAGAGCTAATTTAAAACCGAGAGGTCTTCGTATTTGCGCGGCAGCAAGATCGCAATGACTTCGCTGGCCTTAAGGTAAACGCTGGAAATGCATATTTAATAGCGGGTACCTGTACCATACCGTTTCTCCTTTCGGTCCAAAAGACGGGCGTTGTTGCGCAAATCAGGCGTAGAGACAACATGCCCTCTGTGATGTCGATCTCAGGCGATACAGACGGACTGCGGGCGTGCGATGGCCGCCATGCGGTTGAGCACGCCTGCACGAATCGAGACTTCGGTTGCCTGGGAGCCAATCTCTCGAGCCCACAGGCAGGAGCCCGTGAGGATCTTGAGCCGGTACATCAGGGCCTCTGCCAACGAGCGACGATGGTAGCCACTCGCCTGCTTCCATTCACGTCTGCTGCTTGCCGCGATCGCGTCGATGGCAGCGTTGCGCCAAGCCGCGCCCGGCGTGCTCACTGGCGACGGCGTCGCGCCTTCACGTGGCGGAATCGAGGGGACCGCTGTGCGCGCCGCAATTCGCGCATGGCATGCCTTGGTGCCGTAGGCAGCGTCGCCGCCGATGGTATCGATTGCCACATCTGCAGGAATCTGGTCGAGCAAATCGGGCAGAACTTCGCCATCGCCTTCGTCTTGATGGGTCATAAGCGCGGCACAAATCTGGCCCGTGTTCGCATCCATCGCCAGGTGCACCTTGCGCCACGTGCGACGTTTGGACCAGCCGTGCTTGCGTACCTTCCACTCGCCTTCGCCGTAGACCTTCAGGCCGGTGCTGTCGACTACCAGGTGCAAGGGCTCGTTGGCGCGCCGCGTTGGCAGTACAACCTTCAGTGTCTGTGCGCGGCGGCTTAAGGTCGTGTAGTTCGGCACCGGCAAGCCCGGGTAGCCGAGTTTGCGCAGACTGAGGGCGAAGCCCTGCACAGCGCGCAGCGGCAGATGAAATACCTGCTTGAGGCCGAGCAGCATCTGGATCGCCGCATCACTGTAGATGCGCGGTCGGCCGCGCCTGGCCAAGCCAGCCTCGGGCAGTTGCGTCAGTACGCTTTCATCAATCCACATGGTCGGGTGGACAACCGCCCTCAGGCAGCACACGAGAAGTGGCACTGTTGGCCACACGTATTTCTTCGGGCTGTCGGACGGACGCGTCATCGACGGCGGGCGTCGGGGAAACAGCGCGCGCTGGCTCAATCACTCATGCAACGCCAATTGCGAGGCGGTCGAGATCGACGACCGCGTGCTCATTCACGCGTTGTCGGCAATTGCACCCGGCCAGGAACTGTTTCTTGACTACCAGTTGGCCGTCGACGACCCAACAGACGAAGAAGCGGGGCTCAGCCATGTCTGCCGGTGTGGCGCGTCGGGATGCCGGGGCACGATGCTAGCCGTGAACACGTCGTGATATTGCCGGCGGATAATCAGCGGCCCGAGGGTAACGCGGACCGCTCCCGCGCCGCGGTTCGGTTCGCGAGCCAGGCTTCCAGTTCGGACTCGCGCCAGCCGGTTGCTCGTTCTCCGATCCGGATTGGGCGCGGGAATTCGCCACGGCTGATCATGGCGTAGATAGTCGCCCGGCACAGGCCGATTTTCTTCACCACTTCCTTCATGCGCATTACCTGATCCATTTTGCCCGACTCCGTGTTGCTTTGGTCACGTTCGATTATCCGCAGTGTCCGGCTTACCGCAATGGACACATGAAAGCAACAGCGTGATGGTTCAGGCGAAATGATGAGTTCGCCCGTCGCGTCGACGGTCGAGAGAGATACAGCAGGGTTACAGTTTGTTACCGCTTTGTCCGTCAGCGAATACGATGTGTTCGTACCGGAAGTGCCTCGAACAGATCAGGCTCGAGGACGGCATGACATAAAGGTCTTTTGACGACTCAGGTTCGCTCACGCACAGGTCGGGCAGGCATGGCCGGCGCTTCATCGCGACGTACTTCGGACATTCGTCGCAGTACGGATTGCGGTCGTGCCGGCCATGGTTCGGGATCGTGCGCCCGGCATAGCCCTGATGCTGCAGGCACTGCGCGAGTCGCGCGCACCGCCGCGTGAAGATCTCCAAAAGCCACAACGGGTCGCGGCACGGATGCACATCGCGTTCGAACGTGGTGGCAGGACTCGCCGACTTTGGTACGGACGAGACAGCGACTGGCCACTCGCCATTATCCCGGTGACATTGAGCGCCATGTCGCATGGCACGGCCCAGAAAATGCATATACAGGCACCGCGGTGCGTTCCCGATTGCCAACTGCTTACAGCAAACGGCATCGTCGCCCACGCACCCCGGAGTCCTCAAAAAGTGTGCGAATTCCTACCCACTCCATTTTCGAAAGAGGCCAAAAAAATGAACGCAATAACAGTTTTTGTGGGTGGCCGGACATTGAATGCGAGCATCGAGTCAACTACCACCGGCAAAGCCGGTGGCTTGAAATTGTGAGCGCCTCAAAGGCGCCCATAAAAGAGTAAGCCGCCGGTGGCGGCTTACTCCATGATCAGCTTCATCTGGTCATACCGCTCATCTTCTGCCTCCTGATGTGACGCGAGGAGCATCGACTGGTTGCGTGACCGCCCTTAAGCACCGCCGACAGACGATGGAACTTTGGATTCAATCCTGCGCGCTGACCTGTCCGGGAAGCCGGCCGCTCAGCCCCCGCACCAAGACCTCACGCGCAACGGTGCCGGCGCGCTGAAGGATACGCGAGTAGAGGAGCGTGACACCTGCGTTCGCTGCCGCGCGCTGTTTGCGCGAATTATTGCCGGGTCGCCGACGCGGCAAATTTCCATGCTACTTAGCGCAGGCTAGCATTGACGCAACGCTTGCCGCCAGAAGAACGTGTTGGTCCGTGCGCCTGAATCTCCCCCGGGAAATACCTTCGCCCTTCGAGACGGGGTGCCGCGTTCCGACACGACCGCAGCAATGTCCGGGGAACCAAACTGTTCCATCATTTGCGAACTAGAGTCCGTTTTGGTAGCGACAACGGGGGGCATTAGCCACCCCTCTCGGACAACTTGCGGCTGCCCGGGATATGAGATGACCGGCGCAACTAGCTCGCTCAAATGATTGTGTTTTGGGCGCCGACATAGGACATTCCCTATGGTGCGGCGTCAATTGTGTCAGAGCGGGAGGCGAGAAGCAGTAGACCTGGCCCGTGCCCTCGGCCGCAGACCCACGCCCGGAGGGGCTGCACGGGAATCCCATCGTTGGCACGTCTTTTCTGCGAGCACTATACAAGTGCGAAGCATTACCAAAGGTATGGCAAAGTGCCCAGAAAATGTAGCTAGATAGGTAAATTTGGCTTGCTACGCTGCAATCATTGCATTAGGCACTAGCGACGGCACTGTCGGCGCACGGATGTTCTGCAGATCGTGCGACGAATAGTGACTTCTTCGACGCTGCTGCTCGAGATGTTCGCCTTCGGCTCATGCACCCACAGCTTCGAGATGGAACTAGCCGAGGGTGTCCGGCAAGAGCGAACGACACCTTTAAGTGCAGGGTCTGTGAAGGCTAACAGGTCAAGCGCTTCAATTTCTTGAACTTGCCAGTTGGGATGACAGAATGGCCCCAAACCTGACGTTCGCGCAACCAGACGTAACCCATCCGGGCGCAATCAAAGCGGACGATGTTTATTCCGCGGTGCGGAAACCCATCGCAGTTTCTGGGACCGACATTCTTACGGTCAGAAATCTGTCGAAAATTTTCGGACCAAAGCCGGAGCGTGCTGCTGAACTCGTGAAGCAAGGTCTTGGACGGAACGAGATTTTCGAACGGACCGGAAACATGGTGGCAGTCAATGACGTCAGTCTCAACGTTAAGGCCGGCGAGATTTTCGTTGTCATGGGCCTCTCAGGCTCAGGTAAGTCGACGCTTGTCCGTTTGCTCAATCGGCTGATTGAACCAACGTCCGGCCAGGTCATTCTGGAGGGGCGCGACATTGCACCCATGTCGACACTGGAACTGCGCGCTGTGCGACGGGAGAAGATGGCGATGGTGTTCCAGTCGTTCGCGCTTCTGCCGAACCGCACGGTGCTCGACAACATCGCTTACGGACTGGAAGTTGCTGGCCTCAAGAAGGCCGAGCGGTACGAAATCGCGCTTGCTGTGCTGACGCGAGTCGGTCTGGGCACATACGAAAAGCTACTCCCCAGCGAGCTGTCTGGTGGTATGCAGCAGCGGGTAGGACTCGCACGTGCGCTTGCGGTGAATCCTTCAGTGCTTTTGATGGACGAAGCGTTCTCGGCGCTGGACCCCCTGATTCGATTCGAAATGCAGAACGAGCTTCTACGGCTTCAAAAGGAAGAGCAGCGGACAATCGTCTTCATTTCACACGACATTGAAGAGGCCATCAAGATTGGCGGCCGGATTGGCATCATGAAAGATGGCTGCCTGATTCAGGTCGGCACGCCTGCAGAGCTTATCCAGTCGCCCGCGGACGCGTACGTACGCGACTTCTTCCGCAATGTTGACGTTTCGCGGTTTCTCAAGGCTTCCAGTCTCATGACCAAGGTCAACCGAGGACTGATTTCTTGCGACGTCGCGATGTCCTCAGAGCGTTATCTCAATCAGCTCATCGACAGTGGCGTTGAGTGCGGCTATGTATGCGACGAAGCGGGTCGATACCAGGGCTGTGTCACGCCAGCGTCTTTGCACAAGTCTGGTATGCGTCCGGTCAGGGACGCGCTGCTCCGGGATGTGAATGCTGTTTCGCTTGACGCGGATTTGCATGAGCTGGCTGCCATCGCTTTGAGCCAGGAGCACGACGTACCCGTCACTGACACGGCCGGGAGACTCGCAGGCGTGGTGTCCTGCCGGACGATACTCAAGCAGGTTATGGAACGGAGAGCAGCATGAACTCGTCAGTCATCGGGAAGTTCGCGGAAGACGCGGTCAACTTTCTCTTCCAGCATTTCCGCGGCGGCTTCGACGCCTTCTCCGCAGCGCTAGGTGCAGTCGTGAAGTTACTGGAGGACGGACTCGCCGCAGTCCCGTTTGTTGCCATGCTCATCATCCTCGTGGCATTTGCGTTGTGGCGACGCGGTGTCGTGTTTTCGGTCTTCGTTGGCCTTGCACTGCTGACCATCAATTACATGGGGCTGTGGGCACAAACCGTCTCCACCTTGGCGCTCGTTATCGCAGCGACGTTCTTCAGTCTGGTCATTGGCGTGCCGTTGGGCATCTGGGGAGCTCGAAACAAACGGGTGGAGATGGTTTTGCGCTCGCTGCTCGATTTCATGCAGACCATGCCGGCATTCGTCTATCTGATTCCTGCAGTCATCCTGTTTGGTTTGGGTCGAGTCCCCGCAGTCATTGCGACCATCGTGTTCTCGATGCCGCCAGTCGTACGCCTCACGACTTTGGGCATCCGCCAGGTGCGCGAAGAGTTGCTGGAAGCAGGCCGCGCCTTCGGCAGCACAGATTCGCAGCTTCTCTGGAAAATCCAGCTACCGAACGCCCTGCCGTCAATCATGGCAGGGGTAAATCAGACCATCATGATGGCGCTCTCGATGGTCGTGGTCGCATCGATGATTGGCGCCGGTGGCCTTGGAGAGTATGTGCTGAGCGGCATTCAGCGGCTCGACATCGGGATTGGCTTCGAGGGCGGGCTGGGAGTCGTGCTGCTTGCCATCGTGCTTGACCGCCTGACGGAGAGTTTCGGTGTGAAGTCAAAGAAGGCCAGACCCGTCGTACGAGCAGCAAAAACCGGCACTAGCACTGCGCCGCGGACCTGACCCGCGATAATGCGCGGACGGCAGTCGAATGGAGCGGGGATCGTCCAGGGTAAGTTTGGCTAGCGGTATCACATAGCGGATATAGTGCTAGCGCTCGAGGCGGTACGGAGTTCGGAGATCGGACACGCCATTACAGCGGCTGTCAAGTTTCCAAGAAATCTTACAACTATTTAGGAGTGTTACATGAATAGCGATCTGTTCAAGTCGCTTATTGCAAGACTGACGGTATCGACGGTCGTTGCCATGAGTGTCGGCGTCGGGTCCGCTGTCGCGGCCGAACCTATCAAGATGGCAGTAACAAACTGGGCTGACGTTCTGGCCGTTGCCAACGTGGCCAAATACGTGCTTGAGGCCAATCTCCAGCAGCCCGTCCAGTTCGTGCAGGCCGATATCGGCATCCAGTACCAGGGCGTGGCCCGCGGCGACCTCGACATCATGGTGGGGGGGTGGCTGCCGGTTACTCACGCAGCGTATTACGCGAAGTACAAGAACGATATGGATGATGTCGGCATCATCTACACCGGCGCCAAGAACGGCTGGGCAGTGCCAGCATACGTTCCTGAGTCAGAACTGTCTTCGGTTTCCGACCTCAACAAGCCGGACGTCAAAAGCAAGTTGAACGGCACCATCGACGGTATTGAGCCGGGAGGCGGTCTGATGCAAGCATCCGAAAAGACAATCAAGGCATACGGCCTGAACGGATACAACCTGCAATCATCAAGCGAAGCGGGCATGCTCGCAGGAGTCCAGCGAGCCTACCAATCGAAGCAGTGGGTTGTTGCCACGGTCTGGAGCCCCCACTGGCTCTTCCAGAAATGGCAGATGCGCTATCTCAAGGACCCCAAAGGCACGTTGGGTGGTGAAGAGCAGGTTCATGCATTCGCGTCGAAGCAGTTTGCAACCAGATTTCCTCGGGCCGACGTCTTCTTCAAGCATTTCAAGTTGACTCTCGCCGACGTCGAGGCAATCGAGTTACAGGGCAACAGCACTAACGACTACGCGACGGCAGCGAAGAAATTCGTCGATGCGCATCCGGAAAAGCTGAAGGCCTGGTTGCAGCAGTAATCGAAGTGGGGCGCTCCGCGAATCGGCGGGTAATCGCTGTCTGCGGAGAGCACAGGATTTGTCTGTTCCCACGGGCAATAAAGCTATCTACCTCGTATCCATCAATTTTGCCGTGTTGCAGCATGCATCACTTGAATACTTCCGGAGTGACCACGTGAACGAGAACTCGCGTTTTTTTGCTGAAACTCTCCAGAGCCGTGACCCCGTCATCGCATCCGAGATTGCGCTGGAGTTGCGTCGCCAGCAAACCCAGATTGAACTGATTGCTTCCGAGAACATCGTCTCTGCGGCGGTGATGGAAGCGCAGGGCACTGTGCTGACCAACAAATACGCCGAGGGGTACCCCTCAAAGCGGTATTACGGCGGTTGCGAACATGTGGACAGGGTCGAGGCGCTCGCCATCGACCGCGTGAAAGCGCTGTTCGAAGCCGAATACGCGAATGTGCAACCTCATTCGGGAGCACAGGCGAACGGTGCAGTGATGCTCGCGCTCGTGAAGCCGGGGGAGACTGTGATGGGTATGTCGCTCGATGCTGGCGGTCATCTGACGCATGGCGCGCGTCCTGCACTTTCCGGTAAATGGTTCAACGCGGTCCAGTACGGCGTGAGTTCCGACACCTACCGCATTGACTATGAGCAGGTTCGCCGGCTTGCCGAGGAGCATCGTCCCAAGCTCATCATCGCGGGCTACTCGGCCTATCCACGTGCTCTGGACTTTGCCGCGTTCCGAGAAATTGCCGACAGCGTGGGCGCCTTGTTGATGGTCGACATGGCACACATTGCTGGCATTGTCGCGGCCGGAAGGCACGAAAACCCTGTCCGGTTTGCCGATGTGGTGACGTCCACCACCCACAAGACGCTTCGTGGGCCGCGCGGCGGATTCATCCTCACCAACAACGGCGACATTGCCAAAAAAATCAACTCGGCCGTGTTCCCGGGCCTGCAGGGTGGCCCACTCATGCACGTCATCGCGGGCAAAGCAGTCGCGTTCGGCGAGGCGCTTCGGCCGGAGTTCGCGCCCTATATCGACTACGTGCTAGGCAACGCTCAGGCGCTCGGCAACGTCCTGAAGTCGGGCGGTCTGAGCCTCGTGACGGGCGGGACTGACAACCATCTGTTGCTGGTCGATTTGCGCTCGAAGCGGCTAACCGGCACCCAGGCTGAAAAGGCGTTGGAGCGTGCGGGCATCACCTGCAACAAGAACGGTATCCCGTTCGATACGGAAAGCCCAACCGTAACCTCGGGAATCCGGCTCGGGACGCCCGCAGGAACAACCCGCGGCTTCCGTCCTGCCCAGTTCGAGCAAGTCGGGCAGATGATTCTGGAGGTCTTGTCGGCACTCGAACGGGAGCCCAACGGCGATGAGCAGGTCGAGCGCGCAGTCCGTAGCCAGGTGAGGGACCTGTGTAGCCAGTACCCCATTTACTCGGACGCGGAAGCACTCGTGTAATCCGTGAACGCAGCTAACGACCAATCAGGTTCGTTCGACTAGCTGCTGTATTGATTGAGCGCGGCACCGCTGCACGCGGACCGCTCCGAAAAGTTTGTGGCCGATACACCATTCCTGCCGCCGGTGCCGGCAGAAGGCCTGGTGCCTTTATTCAAGAGAGAACGCAAAATGAGCTTCGAGGGAGTACATACACCGCTGGTCACACCGTTCAAGACAGACGGCGAAATTGACCATGATTTGCTCGGCAAGCATGCCGCTAATCTCGCAGGCCGGGTCTCGGGACTTGGGGTCGGCGGCACCACCGGCGAATACTATGCGCTGAGTTTCGACGAGCGGGTTCAGACGTTCAACACTGTGGCTGAGGCGGCAGGCGGCAAGACGTATCTAACCGCCGGCATCAATGCGACGACGACGAAAGAAGTCATCCGCCTAGGTCTGGAAGCGAAGCGCGCCGGATTGTCCGCCCTGCTGGTTGCTGCTCCGTACTACGCCCAGCCGACGCAGGAAGAGCTTCTGCTCCATCTGCTGAAAGTGGACGACAGTCTCGACATGCCCATCATGCTGTACAACTTCCCGGCCCGCACGGGGACGGAAATCAGCGATGGCGTTCTGCAAAAGCTGCTCGAGCGGCCGAACTTCATCGCGATGAAGGAAAGCACCGGCGACATATCGCGTCTGCATCACCTTGCCACGCATTTCCGCGACAAGCTGGTGTTGAGCTGCGGGATGGACGACCAGGCGCTCGAGTTTTTCGTGTGGGGCGCAAAGAGCTGGGTCGGGGGCGCTTCCAACTTCTTGCCGGAAGCCCACACGACGCTCTTTGATGTGTGCGTCAAGCGTGGTGATTTCGAAACTGGCCGTAAGCAGATGGCGCAGCTGCTGCCGGTGCTCGAACTGCTGGAACGCAGCGGGAAATTCATTCAATACGTTCGGTATGGCTGTGAGCTGGCCGGTATGCCTGTCGGCGTTGCCCGGGCACCGCTCGGCACGCTCACTGAAGAAGAGCGCGGCGCGTTTGCCAGGCTCGTTCAACCTATGTTGCGCAACGCGCAGTGAATGCATGGCCTCGAAACTGGAATTCGTGCGGTTTCCCGCTCCAGACGGTGTGAACGGATGGTGGGAAACCCTGCCACCGCCATCGCCCGCCGCTTCGGTGTCTTCTGGACACCAATATGACTGGGTCGTTGTCGGAGGCGGCATTACAGGGCTTTGTGCTGCCCGGCGTCTGGCCGAGCTCGCACCGGATGCCTCGATAGCACTGGTCGAGGCAGACCGTATCGGGCGCACCACAGCCGGACGAAATTCCGGATTCTTCGTCGATTTACCCCACGACATAAGCAGCGAAAGCTACTCGCGAAGTGTGGAAGCGGATAAGGCAGACGTTCGGTTTCAACGGCACGGCATCGACTATGTGCGCTCCACGGTGAAGCAGTACAACATTGACTGCGACTGGCGGGACGACGGCAAGTTTCACGCTTCGGTGAACAGGAAGGGGCACAACGCGCTTGCCCACTTCGCGGAAGGTCTCGCGCGTATCAATGAAGCATTCGAATGGCTGGACGAAGCGGCAATCGCGAAGGTCACAGGCACGAACTTCTACCGGGGCGCGCTTTTTACGCCGGGGTGTAGCACAGCCCAGCCGGCAGCCCTGATGCGCGGTCTTGCAGCGACTCTGCCCGAGAATGTGAAGGTCTTCGAGCTCAGCGCGGTAAGGGGAATAGATGACCAGGGCCCATCAAAAGTCCTGACCTTTGCCAACGGCAAGGTTGTGGCGAGGCAAGTCGTTCTGTGCACCAACGCGTATGCGGCGACATTCGGGGGGCATCCGAATGGTCTGCTTCCGGTGTACACGTTTGCGTCCATGACCCGCGTGGTGAATCCGGAAGAGGTCAAGCGGCTCGGCGGCACGCGATCGTGGGCCCTGATTCCGGCCGATCCGATGGGCTCGACCGTTCGTCGCCTGGCTACGGACCGAATCTGCGTTCGCAACCACTTCGCATTCCGACCAGGCCTGGAAGTTTCGCAGGCCGACCTGGCAAAGGCAAAGCGCATGCATCAACGGTCGTTCGACCGGCGCTTTCCGATGCTGAAAGATGTCGGACTGGAATACACGTGGGGCGGTCCGCTGTGTCTGTCTGCGAACAATGGCGCATTGTTTGGGCGCAGGGACGATGGCGTCTATGAAGCCATCGGGTGCAATGGCCTTGGTCTGAGCAGAGGGTCCGCGTCAGGAAAGCTCATCGCAGAGTATGCGCTCGGCCACTCCAATGACCTCATTCGTCAGCTTCTGAATCAGCCGCATCCGCGTTCGCTGCTGGTCCGTCCGATTGCCGACGTTGCAGTATCCGCGGCTATCTGGGTCAAGGAATTTTCGGCGGGAGCCGAGCTTTAAATTTATGAGGACAGGACATGACGACTTATCAGGAATGGAAGCAGAAAGCGGAAGCCTTGTCGCTCGATGGAAGGGCGTTCATCGCCGGGCAACGATGTCCGGCTGCTTCGAACGAGACCTTCCGTACCCTCAATCCGTCGACGGGAAAAGCACTGGCCGATATTGCAAAGTGCGATACGAAAGACATCGATCGGGCGGTCGTGGCGGCTAGAAATGCCTTTGAGTCCGGCGTGTGGTCGAAGGTCGCACCGGCGCAGCGTAAAGCGGTACTTTTGCGGCTGGCGCAACTGATTGAGGATAACGCCGAGGAACTGGCTCTCCTCGAAGCGCGTGAGGCGGGCAAGCCAATCAGCGAGTGCATGGGACTGGACATTCCCGAGTCGGCGGCGTGTATCCGCTGGCACGCGGAGGTCACCGACAAGCGGTACGACGCCCTGTCGCCGGCCGGCGCGAGCGTGGTGAGTATGATTACCCGTGAACCGATTGGTGTCGTGGGCGCAGTTCTGCCTTGGAACTTCCCGGCGCTCATGCTTGCCTGGAAAATCGGTCCGGCGCTTTCCGTTGGCAACAGCGTCATTGTCAAACCTGCCGAACAGACTTCCCTTTCGACTCTGCGCATCGCCGACCTGGCAATGGAAGCTGGCGTGCCCACAGGTGTCTTGAGCGTCGTTACCGGCTTCGGGGAAAGCGCCGGGCAGGCCTTGGGCCGCCACGCCGACGTTGACCTGGTTGCTTTCACAGGTTCCACGGAAACCGGCAAGCGATTCCTTCACTACTCGGCAGACACAAACCTCAAGCGGGTCGTGCTGGAATGTGGCGGCAAGAACCCCCAGGTGGTTCTGCCCGACGTCGCGAATCTGGACGCTGTTGCGGAGCAGGCGGTCGCGGCCGCATTCTGGAATATGGGCGAGAACTGCAGCGCAGGCTCTCGTATTCTGGTTTCCTCGAGCTCAAAAGCCCAGTTGCTCGAAAAGGTCCAGGCAGCTCTCGGGGGATGGAAAACTGGCGACCCACTCGACCCTGACGTTAGACTGGGTTCCTTGATTGAAGAGAAGCATTATGAAAAGGTGCTCGCCCACATCGGGAAAGCGAAGGCCGAGGGGGCGCGCCTGGTGTGCGGCGGCAAGGCCACACGCACTGAGACGGGCGGGTGGTTTGTCGAGCCGACCATCTTCGATAACGTCACCCCGGAGATGAGCATTGCTCGTGAAGAAGTCTTTGGCCCTGTCGTCTGCTTTATCGAGTACGCCGATATCGATGACGCGGTCCGGATTGCCAACGACACGTGCTACGGTCTGGCGGCATCGCTTTGGTCAGACAACGTCAATCACGCTCACAAGATTGCTGCGCGAATCCGGGCGGGTACTGTAACGGTGAACTGCTTCGGCGAGGGAGACCTGTCGACGCCGTTCGGCGGCTTCAAGCAATCGGGGTTCGGTGGCCGCGATAAATCGGTCTATGCCCACGACCAGTATTGTGAACTGAAGACCACCTGGCTGAAGCTCGATTAAAGCAAGCGGCTCAATCAGGTGCCTGACTTGTCACGTCGGGCTGTTGACCCCTTGGGCGCGACTGCGTTTGACGCTGCCGCGCGTCAACCACATGTGAGACCAGATGCGACTTGGATTCATCGGGACCGGCACCATCACGCGGGCAGTCGTTACGGGCTTACTTCGGTTTGGCGTTACGTTTGACCACCTTTCACTGTCGCCCCGCAACGCAGAAATTGCCACTGGGCTCGCTGATCTTGATGGGCGGGTGCGGGTCTGCGCAAACAATCAGGAAGTGCTGGAGACGTCCGACGTTGTTTGTCTCGCAGTCGTGCCGCAAATCGCTACCGACGTCCTGGGCGAGCTTCGTTTTGACTCACGCCATCATGTCATCAGCTTCATCGCGGGGATTTCAATAGATGAAGTGCATCGACTTGTCCGCACAGTGAGCAAGGTCGTTCGTGCCATACCGTTGCCGGCAGTCGCCGAAGGGAAGGGAAGCACGGCAACCTGTCCTCCAGACGGTGTTGCCAAATCTATCTTCTCGGCTCTGGGCGAGGCGGTTGAAGTCGATGACGAGGGCAAGTTCGACGCGCTGTCGGCGGTGACCGGGACGATGGCCAGTTTCTATGCTGTTCTCGAAAGCCAGGCGTCCTGGCTCGTGCAGGAAGGTCTTGAGTATGATGCGGCGCGAGCCTTTCTGTCAGGGTACTGTATCGGTCTTGCCCATGACGCCGCGCAGACGAAAGAGCCATTGTCGGCAATGGTCAAGCATTGCATGACGCCGGGTGGCATCAACGAACAGGTGCACACCGAACTTTCTCGTCAAGGGGGCATACGGGCAGTACAAAGACGCACCTGATGGGGCGTTAAGCCGAATCAAGGGGCGCGCATAGCAGGCAGCCGCGAATACACGTGAAGAGCGATATTTAGGGGCGGATAATAGTTGAATACAGCCTATTTCGGCTCGGGGGCGAGCCTGTGGACTCGGGTTGCCTCCCCCTTGCCAGTTACCTCGGAGACTCGCACACTATTTTTGCGCAGGAGCACTTCGGCTCACGCACGCGGTCGTTGCGATGTCACGGGACAGTGCGTAGCGTTGCCGGAGTTGTCTTCAGGTCGCCCGGGCGCGTCGCGTCCGCTTCACAGGTGAAAGCCATGCAAAAGAAACAGTTGGTTGCCGACCGACTTCTCGCCCAGATGCCGTCGTTACGGGCGCTGAAATGCTTCGTCACGGCTGCCCGATACGAAAGCTTCACGCAGGCAGCGGAGGTGCTATGTGTCACCCAGGCGGCAATTAGCCGACAAATCAAGGAGCTTGAAGATTCGCTGGACGTCGCGCTGTTTGAACGGACGGGGAGACACATCGCGCTGACCGATGCCGGGCGCATTCTGTACAACGCGTCCTATCTGTCGATCATGAACATCGCTGAAGCGGCCCAGGCGGTACGCCGGACCGACAAACATGCGCTGACAATTTGCATCTCGCATACGTTCTCGGCGCTATGGCTGTCGTTCAGGCTGCCCTCGTTCCGCAAACGGTTTCCCGATATTCGATTGAACGTGATGGTGACGGAGCATTTCATGGAGCTCGATGAACTCATGGAGCCTGATGTCATCATTACCAAGAATCCACCGCGCGAGGCGGAGTACGACATTGAGCCGCTCTTCCATGACGTTGTCTATCCGGTCTGCAGTCAATCGTTTTACGAGCGTCATTTCCATGGCAGGTCATTGAAGCCGCTCGACCTGCTGTCGCATGCCACGCTGAATCTCTCCCTGCTGGGACGCGCCCAGGTTTGCGAGCACGTTGACTGGTCGGTGTGGCGAAACTGGTTTCAGCAGAGTGATGGCTCGGACAGACTGGTCGAAAACGATCATCTGGAGAGTAACGACTATCGACTCCTCGTGTCCCAAGCCGAAGCCGGTGAAGGCACCCTGCTCGGCTGGCATCATCTGGTCCATCGCCAGGTCGAACAGGGCCGCCTGGTTCGACCGGTGCAGGATGTGCTCGAATTCCACGACCGTCACCACTATCTGATAACGCACAAGAACGCGAAGCTTCGACCCGAGTATGCACGGTTCCGCGAATGGCTTGGCGAGGAAGTTAGTGTGATGATGCGCGAATGGAAAGGCGTCGAAACGGAAACTATCAGGTAATTTACGCTGACATCAGTGTTGAAAGCGCGAGCAGGTCCGTCGAACGACGACAGTTCTGGCCGATTCGCAAGGCGTTAACGCAGGCGGTCCCATGTCTCCCGACCCTATCCATTCCGACGCCGGAACGTCCCGGCAGCTCCGCTTTGGAATTGTGCTATTGCCCAACTTCACGTTGACGGCGTTTTCCGGTTTCGTCGACCTTCTCAGGTTGGCAAGTGACGAAGGAGACATGAGCAGACCTGTTCGCTGTTCGTGGACCATCGTCGGAGAATCTCTCGTTCCTGTCAGGGCAAGCTGTGGAATCCAGGTCACGCCATGGACAACTTTTGAAGAAGCCCGGTCCTTCGATTACGTGGTGGTCGTCGGGGGCTTGCTGCATTCGGGGCCGTCCGCAAGCAAAGCCACGCTCGAGTTCATTCATGACGCCGCGGAAACGTCTGCTACATTGGTCGGGATTTGCACGGGCGTTTTTGCCTTGATGCGGGCCGAAGTGATGGACGGATATCGCATGTGCGTAAGCTGGTTCCACTACTGGGACTTTGTCGGGCGCTTCCCCGGTGTCGACGAACGCAATCTCGTTGCGGACCGGCTATTTGTCATTGACCGGCGCCGCATCACGTGTTCAGGTGGACGTGCTTCAATCGATGTGGCAGCCGCTATCCTGCTGCGACATGTCGAGGCGACAGTCGTACAGAAGGCGCTGCGCATCATGCTCGTGGATGATGCCCAGAAAGGGAATGCCCCGCAGCCCCACCCACCGGGACTTGAACCCGCGGCACACCCCAAGGTACGGCGAGCAATCCTGTTGATGGAGCAGCACATTG
This sequence comes from Paraburkholderia aspalathi, assembly GCF_900116445.1. GTDB lineage: Bacteria > Pseudomonadota > Gammaproteobacteria > Burkholderiales > Burkholderiaceae > Paraburkholderia > Paraburkholderia aspalathi. The sequence goes on along the minus strand of NZ_FPBH01000004.1, from coordinate 275,612 downwards.
GGAACCCACTTAGCCTCGCGGAGCTAGCTAGACGTCTCGAGATGTCCGTGCGGCAGCTTGAGCGCCTTTTTGCTGCCGAGGCGGGGAAATCACCGCTGGCGTACGGGCGACAGATTCGGATACGGACGGCGTCATGGCTGCTAACGAGCTCCGATCGCTCGGTCGCTGATATTGCTTCGTCCTGCGGATTCTCGGACTCCTCCCATCTTGGCCGTGAGTTCAAAAAGGAGTTTGGCGAATCGCCGAATGCGTACCGCATAGCGCGACCGCAGGGTCAACAGGCATTGGCCAACACGTAGCGAGCATGCAGTTCGCAAATTGGCGTCAAGCGCCGCGAAAGCGAAAGCAGCGAGCGCCGATTGGCAAACGGGGCTTACTTTTTTGTTCAGACAGCGGAAACGGCTGAAAATGGTGACCAGGCGTATGTGCGATGAAATGGCTCTCTTTGGATTGAAGGTTAAAGACGGTCGTCGTTGGTATTCAATTGATGAGCGCGACTGGCGGCCGATGAAGATTGGGGAGACGGTACTTCCGGGCTTTTTCTGGATTCCAGTTGCCAATGATGAGAATGGGGACTGGAGCAGTTACTGGATGCGTCTGCAACCAGGCGCGCGTTCGTTCGAGCACCAGCACGATTCGACCGAGCTGATTCTGATTCTTGATGGCGTATTCATTGATGACGATGATACTGATTTCCTTCCTGGACAGGCGGTATCTTACCCGGCAGGATCGAGGCATCGTACCTCCTCGAAAGAGGGCTGTACGGCACTAGTCGTTGCTCATAGCGCGTCGACGATAATTACTCAATCACAAGGCGCGCGTGTCTGAACTCACCGCTGACCTATTTTGACTGGAGGAGCGAAATGAAGCCGCCAACTGCACGAACCAAGGGATACCGGCGGCTTATCCCTTCGGTGACAGCGCTCGTCGAGTTCGAGGCGGTCGCACGGCACAGGAGCTTCACTCTGGCAGCTGATGAGCTAGGGGTGACCCAGGCCGCGGTAAGTCGGCAGGTCAAATTTCTTGAGGAAACGCTTGGAACCCGGCTGTTCAACCGCCTGCATCGTTCAATCGAACTCACTGAGGAAGGTGAGGCTCTGTATCTTGTCGTGGCGGAGTCGATGCAGAAAATTGCCGGCGTGTTCGACCGGTTAGCCAGCGGCCCAGTCCAGCAGGAACTGGTGCTTGCGGCAACGTCTGCATTCTCACATTTTCGCCTCCTGCCCCGGCTGGCGACCCTCAAGAAGGCTCAACCGAATCTTCAGCTTCGCCTGTCCACGCAGATGTTCACTGCAGACCTCCGTCCCAAGGAGATTGATGTCGCCGTGCGGTTCGGAAACGGACGATGGGGAGACGGCACGGCGACCCTGCTTTTTGACGAGGAGGTCTTTCCTGTCTGCTCGCCAAAGTGGGCGGAATTGCGGCGTGCGCCAGAATCGCTGCAGGATATCGCTAACGCCGTGCTCATCGAGTCGGATTCCACCTCGGAAGGCTGGATGGGATGGGAAGAGTGGTTTCACGCTTTGGGTTTCAGGCCAGTGCGATTGAACTTTGCGCTGCGCTGCAGCCTGTATACGGACGCAATCGAGGCCGCACGCTACGGCCAGGGCATCGCGCTTGGTTGGGGAAGGTTGGTCCACGACCTTATCGAGGCTGGCGAACTCGTCAGGCTGCAGGTCGCCTCGTTCAAGGTGAGCGATTCGTATTACGTCGTGGTCCCGCACGGGCGCACAATTACCCCTGCAATTGACGGTCTTATCGACTGGCTGCGGCAGGATTCCATCGAGAATTGAAGCACTGCGAAGCCTACCGGGGCCCGGCGGAACCGGGTCTGGTTCACGCATAATTTAAAGTAATGCCAGACCGAAAATAAAGCGCATTGACGCTCTTTTTCGTCAATCCAATACTCAAGTCATAGCGGGAACAATCGGAGTCCCGACCTACCTGAACGTTGGAGAAGACGATGTCTGAAGTGCAATGCAGGACCCATGGTGAGTTAATCCGAAGCCGCCAGCCCGGTCATGGCATGCCCGGCGAGCTCTTTGGTCGCCAGGACGTTTTCGAAACGGACGTCGAGGTCTTTTTCCACAAGCACTGGATTCTGGTCGGCGTCACGGCGGATGTACCCGAGCCTGGCGATGTGTCGACCGTTGATATCGGCAAGGCCTCGATCATCATCGTGCGCGACGATGACGAGAATATTCGAACCTACCGGAACGTCTGTCGCCATCGTGGCGCACGTCTGAAAGAGGCTGGGAAGTCAACGGTCGGCATGCTGGTATGTCCTTATCATCAGTGGACGTACGACCTCGATGGAAGCCTGCGCCACGCCACCCATATGGGGAAGGACTTCGACCCGACCTGCCGTAGCCTGATTCCAGCGCATACCAGGATTGTCGGAACGCACATTTTCGTATGCCTCGGTGAGAACCCGCCGGAGGACATCGCAAAGCTGGAAGAAACGATGGCTCCGCGTTTTGCGCCGTACGACCTGAAAAATACCAAGATTGCCTTCGAGCAGGAAATCATCGAAAACGGCAACTGGAAGCTGGTGATGGAAAACAATCGCGAGTGCTACCACTGCCAGGCCACTCATCCGGAACTGACGGCATCGTTCTTGCCGGAAGACTTCGGCTTCTGTCCTGAGAATCTCAGCGAAGAATCGCTTCGCGCGCTGGAAGAGTACAAGACGCGCAACGCAGCATGTCAGGCAAGCTGGGAGCAAGACGGATTTGCCAGCGCCAATGTCGAGTGGCTGGACGAGGGTGCGGTCACCCAGTTTAGAACGCAGCAGCTCGTCATCGCCGGTAACGGTGAATCGCAGACCATCAGCACCAAGGTCGCCAGCACGAGGCTATTCGGAAGTCTTCAGCGGCGCGACCTGGGTGATACGCACCTGTGGACGCACAACTCATGGACACACGTCATGAGCGACCATGCGGTGATTAGCTACATTATTCCTCTCGCGCCCGACAAGACGCTGGTGCGGTCTAAGTGGCTCGTTCATGCCGATGCAGTTGAAGGCATTGACTACAACATTTCCGATTTGACAGAGGTGTGGGTTGCCACAAACAACCAGGACAAGCACCTTGTCGAAATCACGCACGAGGGCACGCAGGACCCGGCGTACTCACCGGGTATGTTCTCGCCGTTCACGGAAACCTACGTTGACCAGTTCTCCCGCTGGTACGCAGCACGATTGAGCGCACACGGCCTCTAAGCAGGACCACCACAGTCATGAACTCTGTTGAAAGAATTTTTGAGCCTGTACCCGAGACCACCGACAGGCTGTCTAATGCCGACACGTGGGAGAGTGGTGGCGGGCTCTGGCCGAGTAGCGTCCAGCAGACGCTGACGTGTTGTCGTGTCGTCGACGAAACGCACGACGTCAAAAGCTTTGAATTTCGCACGAGCGACGGATTGCCCGTGCGTTTCGAGCCGGGCCAGTTCATGACCGTATCGGCGGACGTGCAAGGGCAATCGGTCGAGCGCTGCTACACGATATCCTCTGCTCCAACGCGGCCCTATCTGCTCTCCATCACCGTCAAACGGGTTCCCGGCGGGACGATGTCGAACTGGTTGCATGGAAACATGCACCCAGGAAGCCGGCTTGAAGCATATGGTCCGGCGGGCACTTTCACGCCGACGGCCGCGCCCGCAGCGAAGTCGCTGTACCTGTCGGCCGGCTCTGGCGTGACGCCCTTGATGTCGATGACACGAGCGGGCATCGACCTGGGGCTCGACCGAGATGTCGCGTTCGTGCACAGTGCAAGGACGCCCGCCGACATCGTCTTCCGTGAGGAATTGCAACGGCTCGCGAAGCTGTCGCCGCGTCTGCGCCTTTTCTTCGTCTGCGAAGGTGTTGGCGAAGAGCAAGATTGGGCGGGCGCCACCGGGCGTCTGAGCCTCGAGTTGCTCTCTAAATGGCTTCCGGATTATGCAGAACGCGAGGTGTTCACCTGCGGCCCGGCCCCCTACATGAGCGCAGTCAGAAAACTGCTGCGTGAAGGCGGTCACGACCCGGCTCGATATCACCAGGAGAGTTTCGACATCTCCGCCGGTGTTGCTCCAGAACCCGCCGTGGCCAAAAGCGAAGCGGCGCAGGAGACTTTTACCATCAAACTTTCTCGTTCCTCGAAGTCCTTCACGATAAACGCGTCAGAGACCGTACTGGTTGCGGCCAGAAAGAACGGTGTCGCAATCCCATCGTCGTGCAGCCAGGGTATGTGCGGCACCTGCAAGACGAAGGTCCTTGAAGGTTCGGTTGACATGAAACACAACGGCGGCATTCGTGAACGTGAAGTTCAGAAGGGTTTCCGTCTGCTTTGCTGCAGCCGACCCACATCGGACCTGGTCCTTGAACTTTGAAACCGCCTGCTAGGCTTGCCACGTGGTAACACGTGGCCTCTAGCTCGTTCTGTCACGATGAGATCGTCCCGTGCATTACTAAAAATCTAAACGGACTGTTTCCCTGGAGGGAGTACATGCTCAGCAGCGATGTGATTGATACGACTGATGTCGTCCGTTCCATGCGGACAGAGCAAACACTTTTAGATGTGCGCGCCTATCGACTGTCACGCGTGCAAGAGGAACTGAAGAAGAACAACTGTTCGGCCATCCTGCTGTACGACCCCGTTAACATTCGCTATGCAACGGACACGTCGAATATGCAAATCTGGACGGGGCGAAACCCCTCCCGGTATGTAATGGTATTCGCTGACGGCCGCGTAATCGGATGGGAGTTTCACAGTTGCAAACATGTGTGGGACGGCTTACGTCTGGACCTGGAGTTGCGCAGCGCAGTGAGCTGGTCATTCTTCAGTGCTGGCGGCAACGCCGAAAAACGCGCGCAGCTCTGGGGTGAAGAAATCCTGGACGTCCTGCAAGCGCGCGCGCCAAACGAAGCGCGATTGGCAGTGGACAGGCTTGACCCAATGGGTACTGCGTTCCTGGTAGAAAGAGGAATGACGCTTCTAGACGGGCAAGCCATGATGGAAATGGCGCGTGCAATCAAGTCGCCAGGCGAGTTGGTCCTTATGACCGAGTCAATCCGTGCGTGCGAAAGCGGAATTGCACGCATGCATCGTGAGCTTCGTCCCGGAATGACTGAGCAGGACCTGTGGGCGCATCTGCACTACGAAAATATTCGTCATGGTGGAGAGTGGATTGAGACTCGATTGCTAGCATCGGGTGACCGGACCAATCCCTGGATGCACGAGTGCTCATCGCGGGTCCTGCAGCGTGGAGAGCTGCTAGCTTTCGACACGGACATGGTGGGCCCGAATGGCTACTGTTCTGATATTTCAAGGACATGGACTGTAGGTCACACGCGTCCGTCCGATGACCAACGCCGCCTCTATGAAACAGCTTATGCGCAGATTCATTTCAATATGGATTTGCTTCGTCCTGGTATGAATTTCCATGAATTTTCTGAAAAGGCCTGGAAGATTCCGGAACGCTACGTTCAGAACCGCTATAGCTGCGTGGCTCATGGCATTGGCATGGTTGACGAGTATCCGAATGTCGCGCACCACGTAGATTGGGAGAGTGGTGGATACGACGGTCGGTTTGAATCCGGTATGACACTTTGCGTCGAGAGTTACATCGGTGCAGAAGGGGGAACCGAAGGGGTGAAACTCGAGCAGCAGGTGGTTCTGACGGAATGCGGCTGCGTGCCGCTTACGTCGTATGGTTTCGAGACCGAGTGGTTGTGAGCAACCTGGTTTGAGACCGCGAATAGTATTGACAGAGCATAAATAGGAGACACTATGTCAGGAAATCGTGGAGTCGTTTATATCGGAGCGGGCAAGGTTGAGGTTCAGAACATCGCATTTCCCGAGCTTGTAGACCCGGCTGGTCGTAGGGCTAATCATGGGGTCATTCTGCGAGTCGTCGCGACAAACATCTGTGGTTCGGACCAGCATATGGTGCGTGGTCGAACCACTGCTCCCGCTGGCCTTGTACTCGGCCACGAGATTACCGGTGAGATCATCGAGGTAGGTGGAACGGCCCCGTCGAAAACCGGACACGAGGTAACGCTTAAATTTTAAGGTAGTCTTCCGCCTATGGTGCGACACGAAGCATGAGGCTCGTCGTTGAGAGCGCAGTGTGTGTCCGCTTCATCATTGTTCGGTCGTGCGAACATGTTTCCGCGACAGTGGACCCGTTGTGCGACCAGCGGTAGCCTAGGAAAGCATCTTTCGTTGGTGACGACGCTGGATGAAGCCTTTCCGACAACGTAGTCCAACTGTATGCGCCGCCGCGAGGTGACGCGTAGAGGCTCTGAGCAGCGACGGGGCTGAGACGCAAGGCTGACCGGTATGGGTAACACATGTGAATCGCTGATAAACGTCGTCAGAAGAAGGATGCCAAAGCTGCTGTCAGGCATTAACCAAACTGGTGCGCGGGTGGATGCTCCGTTCATAGGTCGGAGCACGTCGTCGAAATCCCCGCCGGCGAAAAGGCGGACCCTAACCCGGTCGTGTGATGAAACGGGAACGTGGTAAGCCCGTACAGTTGCCCACGTGGCAGATGAACCGAAAGGCAAGTCGTTGACTGTGCGGGTATGAGAAGACGGATAAAGCGAATGCCGGGCTGTAATGGTCCAGATAGGGGTTGTAACATCACCCTACGCGAAAGCGGGCAGACTTCCGTCCGGTGTTCTAGCGCAAAGCTGTCGAAAGACTTCGTAGAGGGAAGCATGAGAGAGCATCGTTCGCGGTGTCTGCGCCCTCCGCTTCGGTGGAAGAACCTCGGCAAGACGATGCGCAGGCGTCAGTTTGTAGACGCCGGTCACACAGGCGTGCGGCTTTGGAATGCTTGAGCCGTATGCAGGGAAACTTGCACGTACGGTTCTTAGGGGAGGCTGCGGCGGCGACGCTGCGGCCTTACCCGAGTTTAAGCCTAACTCCAACGTAGAACCCGTAGAGGTTCTGACCCAGCCGGAACAGCGCCGGCGCCGCTCGGTTGAAGAGAAACTCGCGATAGTGCGCGAGACCTTCGAACCCGGAGCGAGCGTTTCCGGGGTAGCCCGACGCCATCAGGTGAATGCGAACCAGGTGTTCGCCTGGCGCAAGCTGTATCAGGATGGCAGCCTGTCAGCCGTAAGTGCCGGCGAACAGGTGGTGCCGGCCTCCGACCTGGTCGAAGCGATGAAGCAGATTCGCGAACTCCAGCGGCTGCTGGGCAAGAAGACCATGGAAGTGGAAATCCTTCGCGAAGCAGTGGAGTACGGCCGGGCAAAAAAATTGATTGCGCGCTCACCATTGCTGCCGGGGGACGACCGATGAAGACGGTCTGTGAAGTCCTGGGTGTGTCGCGCTCTAATCCTGCGGTCAAATCGAAGCGCCCCGCCGAGTGGGTCGACCAGCGCAGAATGCCGGTTCTGGGCGATATACCGCTGGTGACCGAGCTTCGGGGACTGGTCGCCGACCTGCCCACCTACGGTTACCGGCGTGTGTGGGCGCTATTGCGGCGAAACAGGGATGCACGGGCCCAACCGCGTGTTAATGCAAAGCGGGTTTATCGGGTCATGCGCACGCACGGTCTGCTGCTCGAGCGCCGCGCTCGACATCCTGAATCCACGCGGCGGCATGACGGCAGGGTCGCGGTGGACCGGAGCAATGCGCGCTGGTGCTCGGACGGCTTCGAATTCCGTTGTGATGACGGCTCGCCATTGCGCGTCATCTTTGCATTGGACTGCTGCGACCGCGAGGGCATTAGCTGGGTGGCCAGCACCGGCGGCTACACCGGTGACATGGTGCGTGACGTGATGCTTCAGGCCGTCGAGAGCCGCTTCCACGGAGCGCTGAAAACTGATAGCGAAATCGAGTGGCTTAGCGACAACGGTTCCTGCTACATTGCCGACGAGACGCTGACGTTCTCGCGGGCAATCGGCCTGAAGCCCGTGACGACACCCGTCAGAAGTCCGCAGAGCAACGGAATGGCCGAGAGCTTTGTCAAAACGATAAAGCGCGATTATGTCTCGTGGATGCCCAAACCTGATGCGAGAACGGCTCTGCAAAACCTGGCCATCGCGCTCGACCACTACAACGTATCGCATCCGCACAGCGCTTCGAAATACCGCTCGCCACGCGAATTCCGTCAGCAAGCAAACTCACCAACCTAAGCGTGACCACGTGTCCGGTTATGCAGGGGCAAGTCCACGTTGACAGGCTCCGCAGATACCGTTCACCTCTGTCTGACCGCCATCCACTTCGTAGTGTGCCGAACCCGCCGCCTGGGACAGAGCCCGTTCGAGCCCTTCGTCTTCCAGTGCCTCCGTTGCACCGCAGGCCGCACACACCAGGAGAACTGTATGGCGTCGCGGGCCATCAGTTACAGATACAAAAAAGGTGCTGGTCGCGGCCACACGATTTACGAATCCGATCTTCATCAGAAATTCAAGCGCGCGATACACCGAAGGCGGGGAGGGTCGCCGGCCGACTGAAGGCAAATCGTTGATGATTTCGTAGGCCGTCGCCCGTCCGTTACGCCTGAGCAGAAGGCTGAGTACCTGTCGCCGCAGCGGCGTCAGACGATGCCCGGCGGCTGCGCAGCGCCTTTCAAGTGTGTCCAATGCTGTTCCGGTGTCTGCTGCCGTCATTGCCTCTCCTATCCCAAGCCCGATCTTTACCGATTGTAAGCTATGTTATATCATTTCGTCGGCGTCTTCTTGGTCAACTGTAATATATCCAGCCGTTCTGGCTACAGGGCCTCGATGCTAGTGCCAGGCATGGCGGAATGCTGACATGCAATGTAATGTTATATCGTTGCATTGCATGTGCCTGGTTTGTACAAAACCTTGCTAGAACAATAACCGTGAACCGAACTCTTCCCCGCTTCTCCTTGCAGTTGAGCCGGCTGTCTCCGCTCTCGATTGCGCTGCTGGCTACGCTGGCGCATGCGCAGTCCCGGGTGCCCGCCACGCCGCAGGATCCCACAGCCATCCCCGGCGGCTCGCTCGCGCCGGTTTTCGTGACTGCGAACCCGCTTGGGGACACGGACCTGATCGCGCCAGCAACTGCACTGTATGGCGATGCGCTGATCCGCCGGCAGACAAACTCGCTCGGAGCGACCCTGAACGGCCTGCCGGGCGTCTCGACCACGACCTACGGGCCGATGGTGGGGCGGCCGATCATCCGTGGCATGGATGGAGATCGCATCCGCATATTGCAGAACGGGGTAGCGGCGTGGGACGCGTCGTCGCTGTCTTATGACCATGCGGTGCCGCAGGAGCCGCTCACCATCGAGCGCGTCGAGATCGTACGCGGACCGGCGGCGCTGCTCTACGGCGGCAACGCGATTGGCGGGGTCGTGAACACGATCGACAACCGTATTCCCCGCGAGCCCATCAAGGGCGTGACGGGCGCCGTCGATGCGAGCTACGGTGGAGCGAACAGTGCGCGCGCCGGCGCGGCACAGGTCGAGGCAGGCAATGGCCAGTTCGCATTTCACGCGGACGTGTTCGACCGCGAGACGGGCAAGGAGCGCATCCCGGGCTTCGCTCACTCCGACCGTCAGCGCGCGCTCGACGGTCCCGATGCGGATGAGGCCTACGGCAGCATCCCGAACTCGGACGGCCGGTGGCACGGTGGCGCGCTCGGCGGTTCATACACATGGACGGACGGATACGCCGGCGTGTCCTACAACGGCTATGAAGCGAACTATGGCTCCGTGGCCGAGGACGACGTGCGGTTGCGGATGCATCAGGACCACGTGGCGTTCGCCTCGGAAGTGCGCAATCTGCAGGGGCCCTTCTCACAGTTGAAGTTCGACTTCGGCTACACGGATTACGAACACAAGGAAATCGACAACGGCGAAACCAGTACCACCTTTCGCAATCACGGGTACGAGGCCCGGATCGAGGCCCGGCACCGGAAGATCGGTCCGTTCGAAGGCGCTGTGGGTGTGCAGCTCAGCCAGAACACGTTCTCGGCGCTCGGCGACGAGGCACTTGTTCCAACAACGCAGACGACCAACGTCGCCCTCTTTGGGCTTGAGGAATGGAATGTCACCAATGCATTGAAGCTGAGCGCAGGGGCACGCTACGAGCACGTAAAGCAGGATCCGACTGCGGCGGGCAACGACAGGTTCGCGAGTGCACTGGACCGTGATTTCAATGCCGTCAGTGCGTCGCTTGGCGCGTTGTACAAATTCACGCCTGCGTGGTCGGTGGCGGGCAACGTTGCCTACACGGAGCGTGCGCCGGCACTCTATGAACTGTTTGCGAACGGTCCCCACGACGCGACCGGGCAGTACCTGATCGGCAATCCCGGTGCGCAGAAGGAGAAGGCCGTCTCGACCGACCTGTCGCTGCGCTTTCAGAATGGTCCGAACCGGGGTAGCGTCGGCGTGTTCTATAGCCGCTTCAAAAACTATCTGACTGAGTACAACACGGGACGGCTGGTCGATGACGATGACCAGGTGGTCGCGCCCGGTACCGACGACGCATTGAACGAGGCGGTGTATCGCGGCGTGCGCGCGGAATTCTACGGCATCGAGCTCGACGGCAAGTGGCGGGTGTTCCAGAGGGGGGCGCACCAGGTCGATGTCGAACTGGTCGGCGACTACACGCACGCGCGCAACATGGATAATGATGAACCACTGCCCCGCATTTCGCCGCTGCGCGCGACGCTCGCGGTGGACTACGGTTATGGTCCGTTCGGCGCCCGCGCCGAAATGGAGCATGCGTGGGGGCAGCACCGCGTTCCCCAGGATGACTTGCCTACTGCTAGCTATACGAAACTCGGGCTCATCCTGACGTATCGGTTTCACGTCGGTTCAACGAACTGGCTGGCTTATGTCCGCGGCGATAACCTGACGAACCAGGACATCCGTTATGCGAGTTCGGTCGTCCGGGATATCGCTCCGGAAGGTGGTCGCAGTGTGATGGTGGGGCTGCGCACAACGTTCTAGCCTGGCCACCGGACATGCATCGGCAGTAGGGGGCGGCGCATGTCACCCCCGTTTCAGGGCAACGTCGACGCGGCCCCGGTCGGCACGGGATGTGCCACGTGCCGTCATGCAGCCGGTGGCCATTCTGTTACGCGACGCGACGGATCTGTTCCTGCTATCACCTCTCAATACGTGCGTATACGCACATTTCGCACAATCCCGCCAACCTTCATTAATGCAACATGGTTGCGTTTATGTATAATGCGGGCATGTGCGGGAGCGCATCGCAAGCCCGCTCCCTGTGCAGTACCCGATCAAGGAAGCTGTGATGCATGCGCAAGAGGCCGACATCTGCGATCAGGCGTACAAAAAGCTGGCGGGTGAACTGTCGGCGATCCACGATCCACTGCGTGAGGTTGCATCGGCAGCGCGTGAGCGCAACGCGCGTGTGAGCGGCTATCTGGATGCTGTCATCCATTCGGGTATTGATTCCGTACGCTGGATGGCACAGTGGAAGAAGGGTGAGCCGGTGGTCGATGGCCCGTGGCCACGGCTGCAGGGTTGCGCGGCGTTCGGGCGCGAGTTGTCAGCGCTTGCGGCGACGCTCTGCATACTGCTCGACAGTCGCAGTGCAAGGCTACGCATTGAGGTAACAAGGCAGGCGATGTGTCCGCGCTTTCATGTGGACAACGTGCCTGCGCGGTTGCTATGCACGTGGCGGGGCCCCGGCACCGAATATCTCGAGCGCCGGTGTGCCGATCGCAGTCGGCTCGGGCCGGACAGCGGCGGCCTGCCGGACGGGCGCTCGGGCCTGATTCCCGACAGTGCGTGCGTTCACCAGATTCCCACCTTCACCGTTGCCGTCCTCAAGGGCGAGCGGTGGCCCGATGCGCGCTCGCACGGGGCGATTCACCGTTCGCCGGCGATGTCGCACGGCGCAAGCCCCCGCGTCATGGTTGCGATCGATATCGCCTGATACAGAACTACAAGGAGTCATTTCATGGATGCACGACTGCCGGTTACGGTCCTTTCAGGATTTCTCGGCGCGGGCAAGACGACGCTGCTAAATCATATTCTGAACAACCGGGGAGGGCGACGCGTCGCCGTCATTGTCAACGACATGAGCGAGGTGAACATCGATGCCGCACTCTTACGTGACGGCGACGCGCAGCTCTCGCGCACCGACGAGAAGCTGGTCGAGATGAGCAATGGCTGCATCTGCTGCACGCTGCGCGAGGACCTGCTGCTGGAAGTCAACCGTCTGGCGAAAGAGGGACGATTTGACCAGCTCGTGATCGAATCGACCGGGATCTCCGAGCCGCTGCCCGTGGCCGAGACCTTCACCTTTGCCGACGAGAGCGGTCAGAGCCTCTCCGACGTCGCACGGCTCGACACGATGGTGACGGTCGTCGACGCCTTCAACTTCCTGCGCGACTACAGCTCACAGGACAGTTTGCAGTCGCGCGGAGAGTCGCTCGGCGATGAAGATGAGCGTACGGTCGTGGACCTGCTGATCGAGCAGATCGAGTTCTGTGATGTCATCGTGCTGAACAAGGCCGACCTGATCGGCGATGCAGACCGCGAGCGCCTGATGGCGATCCTGCACAGTCTGAATCCCCGGGCCCGCATCGAGATCTCGGAATTCGGTCGCGTGCCGCTCGCCCGCGTACTGGATACCAAGCTGTTCGACTTCGAGGAAGCGTCGAAGGCGCCGGGGTGGCTCAAGGAACTGCGTGGTGAGCACACGCCCGAGACGGAAGAATATGGTATCCGCAGCTTCGTGTGGCGGGCACGGCGTCCGATGCATCCTGAGCGCTTCGGGGATATGGTCAACAGCGAATGGCCGGGCGTCGTGCGCTCAAAGGGGTTCTTCTGGCTCGCGAGCCGTCCCACGCACGCGGGCTCGTGGTCGCAGGCGGGCGCGGTGTGCCGCCACGGCATGGCGGGCCTCTGGTGGGCGGCAGTGCCGAAATCGCACTGGCCGAGCGATCCCGAATCCCTCGAATTCATCAACCGAAACTGGGAGCCGGACGTCGGCGATGCGCGCCAGGAACTGGTACTGATTGGTGTCGACATGAACGAGCCGGCACTGCGTCAGCGCCTGGATGCGTGCCTGCTGACCGATGCGGAAATGGCGGAAGGCCCGCAGGCGTGGACGCAGTATGACGATCCGTTCCCGGCGTGGGGCGGCCGGGTGCCCGAGGAAGAAGGCGCGGCATGAGCCCGCGCGCGGCGACACACCGTTCGCAGCGTGGCGGGCAACGCCCGCCGCGACGCGGGCGCGGGTCCCGCACTGGCACCCAGGCACAACCGCTGGATCTTGAAAAGCTGGACATACCACACGGGGAGTGCGCGATGGACCTGATTCCGGTAACGCTGCTGACGGGTTTTCTTGGCAGCGGCAAGACGACGGTACTGAACCGGCTGGTGCAGCAGCCGGAAATGGCCGATGCGCTGGTGCTCATCAACGAGTTTGGTGAGATCGGGCTCGATCACATGCTGGTCGCCCACAGCCGCGAGGATATCGTGGTGGAGATGAGCAGCGGTTGCCTGTGCTGCACGATCCGCGGCGATCTGGTCCGCACGCTCAAGGACATTCACTGGCGGTTCGCGCGCGAAGGCCAACGGCAGTTCAACAGGGTCTTGATCGAGACGACAGGACTGGCCGATCCTGCGCCGATCGTGCATACGCTTGCGACGCACCGCGACTTGAAGGACCGCTACCGGCTGGATGGACTGGTCGCGACGATCGATGCCCGCAACGGCGAAGCAACGCTCGACGCGCACGTCGAGGCGGTCAAGCAGGCGGCGATGGCAGACAGGCTGCTGGTGACGAAGACGGATCTTGCGGACGTGGATGCGCTGGAACGGCTCGCCAGCCGGCTGCATGCAATCAATCCGGCCGCTGGCGTCATCCGCGTCAGTCACGGCGAACTGGCAGCGAGCCGGATACTGGACCTGGGCCTGTTCAGGGCGGACGGCAAGATCGCGGACGTCGAACGTTGGCTCGCCGAGGAGCAGTATCGTTCCGACGACCATGGCCATCATCATGGAGAAGCGGGTCACGGCGACGATCATGACCATGACGAACAGCATGCGCATCGGCATGGCGACGCGCACGGACACGTTCATCATCATGCGTATGATGGTCATGCCGGTGAGGAGCGTGACCATGGAGAGGCGCAGGCGCATCACGGCCACGACGACCATCGTGACCATTTGCACGACGTCAACCGCCACGACGACCAGATCCGTGCGTTCTGCTTCACGGTCGACGACCCCATTCCGGAACAGGTGCTGACCGACTGGCTCGACGTGCTGCTGTCGCTGATGGGCCCGTCGATGTTGCGCATCAAGGGGATCCTGAACGTGGAAGGCGAGGACAGGCCGATCGTCATTCACGGCGTGCAGCACGTGTTCCATCCGCCGGTGCCGCTCGATGCATGGCCGGGTGACGATCGCCGCTCGCGCATTGTGTTTATTACCCGCGCGGTCGAACGTGAAACGGTCGAATCGACTTTCCGGCTGTTCAGCGAGGTGCGCGCCATCCGTTCGCAGGAGGCGCATTCCGGATGACGAGGCTTCCCATTGCGCTCTACAACACGCTGACCCGCCGCAGGGAGCCGCTGCAGACGGGCGTACCGGATGCGGTTACGCTGTACGTGTGCGGTCCTACCGTGTACAACCATGCGCACATCGGCAACGCACGGCCAGCCGTCGTGTTTGACGTGCTCGTGCGGCTGCTGCGCAGGCGCTACCGCTCCGTGCTCTATGCGCGCAACCTCACCGACGTTGACGACCGGATCAATGAAATGGCGCGCCGCGAGGGCGTGCCGATCGGTGACGTCACGTCGCGATATATCGACGCATATCACCAGGACATGCAGTCGCTCGGCGTCCTTCCACCGGATATCGAACCGCGGGTGACGGAGCATATCCCGGACATCGTCGAACTCATCGGTGCCCTGATCGAGCGGAATCACGCGTATGTTGCGCAAGGACACGTACTGTTCCACGTGCCATCCTTTCCGGCATACGGCCGGCTGTCGGGGCGCCGCACCCAGGACATGATTGCCGGGGCGCGGGTGGAAGTGGCGCCATACAAGCGCGATCCGCTCGACTTCGTGCTCTGGAAACCTTCGACCGACGACATCTCGGGCTGGGACAGTCCATGGGGGCGCGGCCGCCCGGGATGGCACATCGAATGTTCAGCGATGATCGGGCGACATCTGGGACGTACCATCGACATCCACGGTGGCGGCCAGGACCTGATCTTTCCGCATCACGAGAACGAGATCGCGCAGGGCGTCTGCGCGCACGATGGTGAGCCGTACTGCCGGATGTGGGTACATAACAGCTTCGTCACCGTGGACGGGCAGAAGATGTCGAAGTCGCTCGGCAACGTGCTGCTGGTGCGCGATCTGCTCGCGCACGCGCCCGGCGAAGCGATCAGGCTGGCGCTGCTCTCGACCCACTACCGTCATCCGCTTGACTGGAATGCACAGCGGCTGCAGGCGGCCCGTCGGACGCTTGAGCGGGCCTATGCTGCACTCGATACCGTGTCGCGGTTTCCGCACCTGGAGACCGAACCGGACAGCGAACTGGAGGCAGCACTGCTGAATGATCTCAACGTGCCCCGTGCGCTGACCCGGCTGCACCAGCTGGTGGAGGATCTGCAGCGTGCGGCTGATGGGCCGGCCCGGCAATGGGCGAAGGCGCGACTGCTGGCCTCCGCGCAACTGCTTGGCGTACTACAGCAGGAGCCAGCGCGCGCACTGGATGCGTTGCGCGGTCGTGCCGGTGGAACGTCCGCGCCCGATGACGCATGGGTCGAATCCCTTCTGGCCCGCCGTACCGAGGCTCGCCGGCTGCGCGCGTTTGGCGAGGCGGATGCGCTGCGCGACGAGCTGCTGCGGGCAGGCCTCCAGCTCGAGGACACGGCAGAAGGAACCGTCTGGCACCGGAGTCAAGGCGGGCCGGCATGATCCGCAAAAATCCACGTGGGGACCTGCCTGTGGTCCACGAAAGCGCGTTTGTTGATCCGACCGCCATCCTGTGTGGACGGGTCATCGTTGGCGAGGATGTATTCATCGGCCCGTACGCGGTGATCCGTGCCGACGAGACGGATGCGCAGGGCGGCATTGAACCGATCCATATCGGTGCGCATTCGAACATTCAGGATGGCGTTGTGATCCACTCGAAGTCGGGCGCTGCGGTCGCGATCGGCCGCCATACGTCGATCGCGCACCGCGCCATCGTGCATGGTCCTTGCGAAGTCGGCGATCGCGTGTTCATCGGATTCAACAGCGTGCTCTTCAACTGCACGGTCGGCGAGGGCTGTGTCGTCCGTCACAACGCGGTGGTGGACGGATGCGATCTGCCCGCAGGCTTTTACGTGCCGTCGACGCAGCGCATCGGGCCGGGCACGGACCTGTCGACGATCCCGAAGGTGACCGCCAGTGCGTCGGAGTTCTCCGAGGACGTTGCCCAGACCAATATGAGGCTCGTTCAGGGATACCGTCGCATCGCGAACGAGTTGTGACCGTAAGGAAATACTGATGCTGATCCGGAAACTGTTTTCGTTTGAAGGTGCGCATGTCGTGCGGCATGCGTCATCGCATCGTTGCGCATGGTCGATCCACGGCCATTCCTATCGCGTGGAGATCATTCTCGAGGCCGATGCGCTCGATCACGGCCAGATGGTTTATGACTTCGGCCTCCTCAAGGGGGAGGTCCGGGAGATCGTGGACGCGTTCGACCATACGCTCGTGTTCTGGAACTGTGACGACCCGGCGTACATGGAGATGTGCCGTAGCCATTCGCAGCGCTGGATTGCCCTGCCGGTGTCGCCCAGCGCGGAGCAGCTTTCGCGCGTGTTCTTCGTGCTGGTCGATGTGGTGATGCGTGCGATGCCGATGCGTAACGGCGAGGCGGATGTCAGAGTCCAGTCGGTGATCGTGCATGAGACGGCGACCGGCTACGCACAGTGCTTCCGGCGCGATGCCTACAATCCGCGCATGGGGCTGGTCAGTCCCGCTCTGATCGGATTCTCGGATGCCGTGCGCCGGGAGGCGACGACCGGTATCCTGGATGAACTGACCAGCGCTGTGGCGTGCGCACCGGCATGCTGACGTCGAAGGGCGCCGCCAGCCGTCATGCCGACCTGCTCGTGCGCGGCGGTATCGTGGTCAGATTGGAAGGAAGTGAGCAGGCGGACATTGCCTGCGTTGACGGCCGGATCGCTTCGATCGACGCGCGCGGCTGGAGCGCTGACCAGGTCGTGGATGCACACGGCCTGCACGTGCTGCCTGGCGTGATCGACTCACAGGTCCATTTCCGCGAACCGGGCCTCGAGCACAAGGAGAATCTCGAAGCGGGCACGCGAGGCGCGGTGCTCGGCGGCGTGACGGCCGTTTTCGAGATGCCCAACACCAGTCCGTTGACGCTGCGCCGCGACGACCTCGAACGGAAGATCGCGGCAGCGTCAGGACGCGCGTGGTGTGATATCGCGTTCTACATCGGTGGCTCGTCCGTCAACGCTGGTGAGCTGGGCTACCTGGAAGCGTTACCGGGCTGCGCCGGCATCAAGATTTTTATGGGCAGCTCGTTCGGCGATCTGCTCGCGGATGACGACGTTGTACTACGGCGCATCCTCGAGCACGGCCGGCGGCGGGTGGCCGTGCATGCGGAGGACGAGGCGAGACTGCGCGAGCGCCGGTCAATCGCAGAAACATCGGGCGACGTGCGCGACCATCCACGCTGGCGTGACGTTGATAGCGCACTCAATGCGACGCGCAGGATCGTCGGCATGGCGCGCGAAACAGGACGGCCGCTGCATATCCTGCACGTTTCGACGGGGGAAGAAATCGCGTTGCTGGCGTCGTACCGGAGCCGGGTGACAGTCGAGGTGCTGCCGCACCACCTGACCCTGTGTGCGCCCGAATGTTATGAGCGGTTGGGCACGCTGGCGCAGATGAACCCGCCGGTCCGCGAAGCCCGGCACCGGGAGGCGCTGTGGCGCGCGCTTCGGGAGGGACGAGTGGACACGCTGGGCAGTGATCACGCTCCGCATACGCAGGAAGAGAAGGGCCGCCCGTACCCGCAGTCACCCAGCGGCATGCCGGGCGTGCAGACGTTATTGCCGGTCATGCTCGATCACGTCACCAAGGGACGGCTGTCGCTGCAGCGTCTGGTGGAACTGACGAGCGCAGGTCCTGCGCGGGTGTTCGGGATAGCGGAAAAGGGAAGCATCACCGTGGGCTACGACGCCGACCTGACGCTCGTCGATCTCAAGGCAAGGCGCGAAATCACGAACCGCTGGATCGCGAGCGTCTGTGGCTGGACGCCCTACGATGGCATGCGGGTGACGGGGTGGCCGGTCGCCACAATCATTCGTGGCCATGTGGTGATGCGCGATGACGCCGTGCAGGGATACCCGGTGGGACAGCCGGTCCGCTTCGACGCGGCGATGGCGATCACGCCGGCATGATGCGGGCACGACGCCCGGAAGCTGTCAGAGCTGCGTGGGATTGGGCGCGTCGCCGTACACGGCGACGGGGTCAAACGTCTTCGCACCTTCCGTGAACCGCAAGGTTGCTTCGGGCAGGTCAACCGCGCGGTAAAAACAGCTGCGATAACCGACATGGCAACTCGCGCCGCTGCCCGCCACCTCGACGCGAATCCACAGCGCGTCCTGGTCGTCGTCGATGCGCATCTCGACTACACGCTGGGTCAGTCCGCTCGTCGCACCCTTGGACCAGAGTGTCTGGCGGCTGCGGCTCCAGTAGTGGGCGATACCGGTCTCGATCGTCCGCGCAAGGGCTTCCCGGTTCATGTAGCCGACCATCAGGACGTCGTCCCGGCCCGCATCGCTGACGACGCAGGGAATCAGTCCATCAGGGCCAAATCTGGGCGAGAGCGAGCGACCTTCCTCGACTTCGGTGACGGAGGTGCGGGGAGCGAATTGAAGCGAGGCAGTCATGATGGGAAGGTTCTCCTGAGCGGGGCGGTCAGCAGACGAGGGACTTGGTTCACACCCGATGCGTCATGCCCGAAGTGGCGTGTTTTCCAGCGCGGCAGCAAACCAGCCCAGTACCCGTTGCAGGTGCACTTCGCCGTAGAGCCGCGCAAACCGCTGCGTCTCGGCATTGCCGGGGTCGCCAAGTACGGCCAGCCGTTCCTGGATGAACGCCGGTGTCAGCGTGATGCCGCACTCGTGCTCAATGCAGTGCTGCCAGTCATCGAAGCTCTGGGGAATCGGCGAGGTCATGGGTACGGCGGGCGCCAGCAGAAAATCCCATGTTAGCAGGGTTGGATATTAATGCAACAAAGTGGCGTTAATAACCTGCTTTCTGACCCGCCGGATCAGGTGCCATGATCCTGCGTGCTCACGCGCCGTGGGTCGAGCAATCGCGGCAGGTGCCGTGGATGGTGACGGCAGCGTTCGTGCTATGAACGCCACGACGCGTGAGCCTGCGCTCGATCCGGGCGAGCACACCGGCCAGTTCCGGATCTTCCGGAAGCGCAGAAATGTTGTGGCAATGATCGCACTCGAAATAACCAGTGGAGGTCTCGTGCTTTGCGATTGCATGGCGCCAGGCGCGGTCAGATCCCTGGATTCGGGTGAGCAGACCAACGGCAGTCAGCCGGTCGAGGATCCGGTAGAGGGTCACGCGATCCACTTTCCCCGCACCTGTAGCGGCGCCCAGATCGCGGGCGAGCTCTTCGTGCGAACGGGGCTGATCGGCGCCCTCCAGGCGTTCGAGCACGGCAACGGAAAGCGAGGTAGAGCGCAGCCCCGCCTCGCGCAGGCGCGATGGCCAGTCGGTAGGAGCGTGTGGTGGATGTTTGCGCGGAGAGTGGCGGGTAGGCATGGATGACCGTGGATGCAACTGTCCAATGATGGAATGATACATCGTCCCGCGCGGGCAAGACCACGCGTGTCGTATGGTCGTCGTCATGGACCTGGCGGCATGCCCTGGTCGAACAGCGGTTGCAGGCCATCTTCCGCAGCGATGGCCGTCGGACACCCGACTGCCGTCTGCCGGCCGCCCAGCGTTCGAGCCGGTACAGCGCGTCGAAGGCGAAGGAGGGCGGTTGTGTTCCGGCGATGCGCCTCGAAGTCATAGCCACGGTCTGCGTAGATGACCTTGAGCTTCTGACGAGGTCGGCCACGTACGCCGCGAATCAGTGGAATGGCGTCAACAAGTGGCAGCAATTGGGTGACGACGCAGGGCCTAATTTTTCTCCCTCTCGACGGGATGCAAAAAGCGCGGTGGGGGTACCGGCTGCCCCTAGGCCGCGGCAGCACCGCACGGTGCCGTATGGTCTACCCCTTCACTTTTTCCGCCCGCGGTTCACGCTGTCTCAGTACGGATTCGAGTCGATGAACATCTGTTTGGCGCACTCGGGCGACGCACTCAAGAATTACTACGGCGTCAGCGGGCGGCCGAACAAGTTGAGTGTGACGTCAATCAGCCCGCGCAGGTGTTCAAGCGCCCACTCGCGCCAGCCCCCTGTTGAAGTAGGCGTCCGCACCCGAGATCGCCGAGCCGATCAGCCCAAACATCAGCATCGACACCAGCGCGCGAAGCATCGTGTTCTCCAGAATCCGAAAGGGAAAATGCTGCGCGGGAACGCATTGCCTTTGGGGCAACTTCCAATAACTTGAATTCACAGACGTCGGGTAGAATTACCTCGCATTAATCTACCGCGACGACGACAAAACCATGAATGACAAGAGCAAAAAACCGAATCCCCCGGGGCGTGGCGGCTTCGGCCAGGACAGTAACCCGTTCCCGAGACGACCTAGCCGGGATTCGGTTCAGGAGGGCTATGTACGGAAGGACTCAGATCGCCCGATCGTACGTGATACATTGGCCCCACCTGACCCGGAAAGAAAGCCAAAACGATGAGCGAGACCGACAGCTTGGACGGACGTTGGGCCGGCATGCTATTTGGTACCCGTCGATCGATCCGATACCACCAACGAAGGCGCGCGTTCTTTGACCGCTGTGACCAGTTCGGGAACGTGTTTTCGTTGATTTTCGGATCGGCTGCGATCTATGGAGTTCTCGACAAGGACTATCACGCGCTTGCGCTGATTGCGTCTGGACTCGTCACCGTTCTTTCGGCTGTCAATCTCGTTTTCGGTTCGTCGCAACGCGCGCGACTTCATCATGATCTTTCGCGGAAATTCACTGAGTTGGAGCGTCACATGCTCGGCAAGCCCAGCGAAGACGTTTACCAGATGACCTCCGAAAAACGGCTCGATATCGAGTCGGAGGAACCTCCGATCCTGCGTGTGCTGGACTGCCTGTGTCATAACGAGCAGATGCGCTCGGAAGGGTATCCACGCGAAGACTTGGCGAAAATCGAATGGTGGCAGCGCCTTTTTGCGCAGTTTTTCGACCTGCGTGAGGACTTGATTCATCCGGCATAGAAACGGGATTTACGCTCAGGCCCGTCCCGGTGTCGCCTTGGGAATGTACTTCCACAGCTTCCTGTGCCGCAGCCGGTAACGACGCCAGAGCGTCGGCAGCGGCGAAACAGTCGGGGAAAGCTGGAAAAGTCAGGCCGTAGGCGCTGCCGTCTTCATGATGGAGATACGCGGGATAGAACATGACGCGCTTCTTGGTCGGACTTCGGTGGCTCCACTACGACCCATGGTGCCGGCACGGCCATGAACCGCTCGAGCCCAACATCGCGCGGCCGCCGCGGTGCATCCAGTGCTGCGATGAACCCGTTAAATGTCGCCTCGTCCACCGTTAAGAGAATCTGATCTTGTTGCATTTCGCCTTCCGTTTGGTGGAATTCTACATAGGCGAGCAGGTGTCCGCGGTGCTCAGAAGACGTCCTCTGCGGGTTGCTCTGTCGGCGCGACAAACCCCAACGCGATCGTGTGCACCTCGTCGTCGAGCCGTACCGTGATCGTATCAGGGTCGCGGTGCAGGATCTTCACGTACCCGAAGTGAAATTGCCGGTGATGGTTCGCGCAGAGGATCAGCATGTTGTGCGACACGTCGAGACCGCCGTTTGCCAACTGCTCCAGGTGGTGCGCTTCGGTATACGTGCCGCCACCCGGCGTCTTGAAGCTGTGGCCACAGAACTGGCACTTGCCGCCGCGGGCTTCCTTCAACAGTCGTACAAGTTCCCCGTCGCGTTCATAGCGTTCGGCGATCTCGCTGGTCCTTGCGGGGGGCCGCCCTGGGTTCTGCGCGTCGATCATACGTGCCAGCAAGGCGTCGAGCGGCGTCGTGGGCGTGATTACAGGCGCTTTCTCGGGCACGCGCGTGTCAATCTCGGGTGTGCCTGGCTTATGCCTCAAAACCGTACAACTTTAGGGACAGAAACGATCATTCGGGACTCATGCTACACTGGCAACAGATGAACGTTATTTGAAGCCGATTTTCCTTTATCGTCAATGTCTTGTGTGTGAAAACGGCCGTACTTGATGAACGGAGAATGTCATGAATCTTGAGAACCGGCTACGCATCGCGGTTGGCAAGCGGGCGTCTGACGTGTTCCTTCGCTCCGAGTTTGCCAAATTCGGCAGCGAGGCGCAGGTCGGCCGCGCGCTGCGTAAGCTCGTCACCGACGGCGTCATGGTGAAGCTCGGCGTCGGTGTCTATGCGAAGGCAAAGCGCAGTGTGCTGTCGGGCAATGCGATCCCGGTGCAGTCTGTGGAAATTCTTGCAGAACAGGCGTTGAAGAAGATGGGCGTCAAGGTGTACCCGTCGACGATTGTGGAGGACTATAACGCCGGACGAACGACGCAGCTGCCTGTGGTCACTGCAATCAACACGGGCAATCGGCGCATTGCCCGGAAATTAGGTTTCGGCAAGAAGACCGTTAAATATGAAAACAATCGCCCAAGATCAGAAAAATCTTATTGATTCACTGGTGGCGGAAGGGATCACCGCCCTTCCTGACGTAATCCTCGAGAAGGACGTTCATGTTACCGACGTGCTGCACGCCATCTCGAGGATCGAGCACAAGGGCATTGAGCTTGTGTTCTGCGGCGGCACCAGCCTTTCCAAGGCGCACGACCTCATCGAACGCATGTCGGAGGACATCGACCTTAAGGTTGTCGTTCGAGATGGCCACGGTCTCTCCGGCACCGGCTTGAAGAACCATCTGAGTGCGCTCAAAGGCGCCGTAATCGCCGAACTGAAATCGATGGGTTTCGAGTTCATCGAAGCGGAGAGCAAGGCGCGAAACAGCAACCGCTACTTTGCCTCGGGGTGGCTGTACCAATCGATGTATCAGGGACACAGCAGCTTGCGGCCACACTTGAGTCTTGAGTTCACCGTGCGCGCCCCACGCTTCGCAACGACGAAGATGCCAATCAGTTATCTGATTGATCAACTGGCCCAGCGTGAGGGCGAGACAGTGGATATGTCCTGCATCGCGGTTGAAGAGACGCTCGCTGAAAAGGTACTGTCATTCCTGCGTCGACACGCGGAACATCGCGCCGGCGTGAGAACCGATTGGGACGAAGCGCTCGTTCGCCACGTCTATGACACCTACTGCATCGTGCGCTCCGGTCCGTCGATCGTGGGTCGTGCCGCGGAGCACTTTCCGGAACTCGTTGCGTTTGACGTAGAGGAATTCCCCAACCACGCAGAGTTCGCCGCCGATCCCAAAAAATGCATGGCGCAGGCCCTGACCGTCGCCGAGACCGAAGCACAAACCCGGAGCGAATACGATGTCCGTCTGCAACCGCTGATCTACGGATCGATCCGTCCGAACTTCGACGAAGCGTTCGCGGTCTTCAAGGCGACGGCGGAGAAACTGCTTGCCACGCTTTGATTGAAAGGCTCGCCCCAGACATATCTGCGCTCCTGACACGCTCGTACCGGCTGTCCAGTGGCACCGGTTGCCGTGCCGAGTACGCGTGCTGCGCGAACGCTTCCCGGTATCGTGCGTTGCCCACCCGATCGCGATCGACGACGGCCAGCACCCAGTACGGCGGTTGCGTTAGGCGCTGGTCGCGGCCACCGGCCCGGATGCCTTGCTCCGGACGTACGATGCGTTCGCCGCGGCGCGTGTGCCTGATAGCGGCACCGTCGCGGATCTCATCGGCCACGAACAGCAGGAGCGCGGTGCGCGCCTTCTTCGCCGGCCATGGCAGCACATCGATAGCCGCCATTTTCTCGTTGACGCTGGTCCACGGCTCCGTATAAAGCCGCTGCCCCAGGGTCAATTCCGGACTCATCGCGTCCGCCTCCGCATAGAGGGTCGGCCGGGATTCAAGGAGAGGGCCAGGCCTCAGGTTAGCGACGCGTGGGAGCGAAATAAACTTTGCGACGTCATCCATAATACGCAACTAAGCGTCCGCGACGGCGAACCCGCCGGAAATCAGGGCGTAGAGCCGCCCACTGATCCAGAAATACCCGACGGCGGGCCACCGACTGAATGATGAACCACCAGCCTGTCGCCCAGGCGTGTGGCGATTGTCTCGAACGGCCTGAGATGTCGAATTGACGACGGGCAAACGCAGTTTAGATAAACAACGAGGAACGCCTCAATCAAAACTGTCCACCCATGCCCGTGCCCATTGAATACCCGCCAGCTCCGCCTCTTCCCCGGTGTCAAATTCGCCGAGTACACCGGACGCTTCAATGACCTTGTTGTCTTTCGTGATGGTGCCGCTTGCGGCGTAGCGTTCGGGGTGCAGGATATCCTTCTGCTGCAGAATGGCGTGGCCCCAGAGCATGTAGCCTCGATGTTGTGCGCTCTGCATCAGCGTTCGATCTCGACGTGTGCGCGACGCCCATCCACGCGAAGTACGTTACCCTCAGGCGTCATCTGACGCGGAATGTCGTCATAGCGTGGCTCTCCCGTACGGTGCCCGCCTGCGGCGACTGATGCCTTTGGGCCGGGCGCTGCCGCAACGATGTGGTGATGCAGCTGGCTACGCCCGGTGCGCATACTCGCGCGCCGATGCTTCGGTGCCTTGCGCACCGGTCGTGCCCGCTGCGTGTCGCCTCGCGCCTCAGGCGGATTCCACACTTCAACGTACCGGGCGCCGGCAAACGCGGGAAAAGCGATTGCCAGTAGGAACATGCCGTACCTGATTACCGTGGTCATCCTTTCTCCGATTCAAAGACGCTGCCATTGGACCCGTAGTGCGTACTCGCCCACGCAGGCCCACGGGGAGGCCGTTCTGGTGTCCGCCAATTTTCCCACGGCTGGATTACACCGCCGTGCGCTCCGGCGCCGTACCTCCCGTTCAGTTGCCACGCCAGCGTCGTCCCCCCCGGTAAGGTCAGCTCCGGTAGCACCGACTATCGCGGAAAGGCGACGGAAGGGGCTCGCGAGGCCAGAATCGCCGATCGCGGAGAAGACCTCGTTAGAATAGTCGCACTGTCACCCATACATTTTCAGACGACATGAGTTCCAAGCGAGGCGGGGCAGGTGTTTCGCGGCCACGAAAATACCTCACAAAAGCGATGTTATTGCCGATGGACCAGGCTTCGGTGCGGGAGCAATCGTTGACCTCCCACCTGGCCCTCGCCGCCTGCCGCGACGGCCATGGCAACGGGCATCTGTTTAACGAGCTCATGCGGACCGTGTACCTCGCTTGGTTTCTCCAGCAGGACGGTTACGGAAACGAACCGGTCGGACGCTTCAAGGCTGCGGAATATGCCGTGGAGGCCGCACTGGAACTGGCCCATGCGGCAAACGAGTGGGTGCTCGCGGAAGATGCTGTTCCCGTTTTCAAGAGCCTGCTGGCGTTGCACGATGCGCAGCTCGCCACCGTACCCCAGCACAAAATAGTGAGCGCAGACCGTCGCCTCAGGCAATTTCTCGCCGGAACCGCGAGTTCACCTGTTCCGGACGCAGATCCGGACGGAATGTCATAGCAGCCTTTGGCGGCAGTCGCGAAAATTGACGACGACGTGGGGCGATCTCGGATATCGGAAAACAGGAGGGCTCATGCTGCAGAGATGGATCGGACGGCTCGCGTGCCGCATCGGGCGGCATCAATGGGCGCCGGGAACCCACTACCATTACATACTTAACGATAGCGGCATTCATTTTCACGAATGCGGCCGCTGCGGTAAGGGGCGTTCAAGCTGAAAAATCGGAACTCGCCCTGCAAGGTGTGGATCGGTGGAAATTTTCAGGGCCGTTTGTCCGTGATGCGATGGTGAACGGATCTTTCGTCGCTCAACCGCAACAGCAACGGTCGGCGACACAGATCGAACAGATTGGCGCGTTGAGCTTGGAAAAGCGTAGGGAAAGAGAGATAGATATGCCACCTCATACGAAAGCTTCATGGAATGTTGAGCGGCGCAGGCGCACGAACGTGAACGAGGGCAAGGCACCCTGTCAGGTGTCTGGACGTTGGCTCCAATTCCCCGCGAAGGCACATGAGTTCAAGAATGGAACTTTCCTTGCCGTTGACGTGATGACGGCCGACAGCGATGGCAACCCGCGCAAGCTTTGCGAACTGGTGCTTGTTAAAGAGGAGCTGCTGGAGCTGTTGACCCGGATTCCCCACGACTAGGAAAGTCCGCCGATGAGTCAGCTGGTTCAGATTGCGCCGGGCGCCATGTTCTCTGCTGATGTATTTAGCCCCGATTGGGGGTGCGAGTATCGAGGGGACGAAGGGACTGCGGAGGTCGCGCGGATGCCGAAATCGACAAGACGGTCGGGCAGCATTGCAGAGGAGGGCGACCGTGATACTCACGAGAGCTTGGCGGACAGATGTCGTTGTTGTAGAGAAAAACGGAAAAGACAGCATGAGCACTCGCGTCTCTTATACGCACCCGATCGGCCACGAGCCTCTGGCCACCGCACTCGTCGATGAACTTGCGGCCGCGAGACGGGCCCGCCCGACCCAACACGTGCGACCCGCGGCCACGTCACGGCCGAACTGTCACGATGCCGTGGATGCGTGGATTGCCGCACATGCAGGCACACAAGCCGTGCGCGGGTGGCTCGCCCTCGAACTGGATGGCTCAGTGCGCTTCGCTGCGCATTCACTCGTACGCAACGCCGACGACATGCTGATCGATCCGACGTTCACTGCGGGCGAGCCTGCACTCCTGTTTGTGCCGCATCCGCCTGCGATCGGAGGCTTCTTCTCGCTGTTATGTCGGCCGGGAGCGCCCTACGAGCTGGTGGTGTTCACCCGAGACGATGACATGTTGCCAAACTAGGAAAACGCAAATGAAGAAACAGCAAAACGTCCCTACCCATTGGATCGACATGACGGTTACGGTCGACGGGGTTGAGGTCGCCGGGTCGTATAGTGTCGATAAGACAGACTGGATGACGGTCAGGATGATCGGGGGCGGTTCAAAGTCCGCACACGGAGGTCCCGTGGCCGCGAGCGTTGCTCGCCTGATGTTGTGCGAGCTGTACACCGAAGCTAACCGTGCGAAGGAATAGGAAAACGTTATGACAGCGCAAAACGTCGAACAGCTGCGCGAACGGCTTGCTAGGGCCGAGTTGGAACGCGATACCTGGCAAGGTAAATCTGATCATCACTACAAGATGGCCTGCACGCTGGTAAAGTCTCTGCGCGAGCAACTTGTTGCCGCAGAATCCGGGCAACCCTGAGGCATTGGAACACAATATGGAAGTTGAAGTCACAGTCGACGGCCGAACATATGTCGTAGAGGTTCACGAGGTCGATGGTGCTGTCGCGGTTATCACGGACGCTGGAGGTATAGAAACGACGACCATTGGTTGCAGCGGCGTCGAGTCGATCGCGCGAACGATGCTCCTACGGATGGCGCGGACGGGCAAGGCCCGACCGAAGGGTCAGTGACAACGGAAAACGCCAGCCCGGCCGGGGTCAGAGATACAAACTGGCGATAATACACCGGAGCCGGCCGGCCGCCGGTCTCACGAAAAACTGAAGAAGATGGGACAAGCAAAACAGCGGGGTTCAAAGGATCAACGTATCGCTCAAGCGAAGGCACGAGACAGCGCATCGCCAGTAGTACGGGAGCTAGCGAGTGCACGTAGTCGGTACGTAAATCAATGGGCGGTCAACTCGAAGCATTTCTTTGACTCTGGCTACTACCGTTGGATGGCAGATAAGGTTGACGGTCGGCGATTAGTGCTGGAGATCGGATGCGGGGTAGGCTATTCAACATTGTCGCTCGCACAAGGCGGTCGGTCGATTGTCGCCATTGATGAGAATCCTAATTGTCTGGTGGCGACAAAGGCGCGCCTCGAAGAGCATGGCTTCTCGGCAGAATTGCGCCTTCGAAGCGATGTCCGGGCGGTGTCTGGGGGGGCCTACGAAGTGCGTTATGGACAGGTTCCCGGCGGCGCTTCGCCCGACATACTGTTGATCGAGGGAGACATGTTGAATGATCCGGGCCTCGAGAGTTGGCTTAAGAATACCCATCAATTCGATGCTGTCGTTTGCTGGCTCCTCGGAACCCACCAATATAGGGCAGCGGAACACGGATTTGGAGAATATGGGGCTGCTGATATCTACGGCTTCCGGATTGCAGTCCAGAACGCCACGTATGAGCTCGCTGACAAGGTCTTGAAGCCGCAAGGCATCCTCCAAGTTGTAGATCGCGGCGGCTTTGCAAATGACGACCGTTTGATCGAAGGACTCAAGGCGAGCCATCGCGATCAGGCGAGCGTCACGACGCTAGTCGTCCAGCAAGTTGATCATTTGGCTTACGCCGAGCCCGACGCCGAGAACGCGATGCCTATGGGCTGGTCGCCTCCTGATATTCAGATCGAGGGCGCTGGCGTATCAGAACAGTTTCCTGCGCTAATCTCGGTGACGTCGGTTAAGCCTGGCGGAGCGTGAAGACCGTCGTCCTGTGCAGCACCGTGACTTTGTACCTGCGTGACGTTTGCTAGCACTCACGTGCGTTTCCAGCTATTGAATCTGTAAAAGCCTATGATTAGCGTTGCTTTGGATACAAATATTCTCCATCAGGAAACTCTTCATTCCCGGAATATGCATTTGCTTGCGCGCCTTGCCGCTGCCGGTGATGTCGAAGTCTTTGTCCCCGACATGGTAAGGCGGGAATTTCTTACAAAAAAGGTGCAAGACGGCAGCGATAAGCTTGAGCGCGCCAAGGCCGACATGCTTGAGCTTGCAAAGTCTCTGAAGAGGCCAAGCGAGCAACGCGACCTGCTGAACAGCATTCCAGTGCAGCTGGATGTCCTGAGAGAAAAGTTTGAGTTGTTACATAGCGACGAATTCGAGCAGTGGCGTGCGTCCACTAGCGCTACGATCCTCAATTTTGATCCTGCTTCGTTTACGTCACTTATGGATGACTATTTCAACGGGGCCGGCGCTTATCGGCAGGCGAAATCACGAGAAGATTTCCCTGATGCAATCATATCGAGCTGCATTTGCGATCTGGCGAAATCGAGGGAAAATATTTTCGTCATATTGAAAGACGGTGCGCTTCGCCGGCATCTAAACAATGTTCCTAAAGTAACGACGACAACTGGCCTCAGCGAATTCTTCAATATTGAAGAGGTCGCTATGCTTGTCCGCGAAGTTGACGCTCGTACGAAGAACGTCGAAGAGATCAGGACATACTTTTCCTCGATCAAGCTTTTAGACAATCTGGAACAACATGTCTTCGGATCTGATGCTCTTTTCAATGAGGTTTACTTAGGACCGGATGCCGTTGAGGGGGTGGAATCTTTGGCGATTTCCGGCTGGGGAGCGGCGATCAGTGAGCCCGACCACAGTGAGGTTCACAAGGTAAGGTTCGAGGACGCCACCTTCATCGAACCGGGACATTTCTCGATAAAGGTGGAATTTAACACTTCGTGTCGAGTCGATTACTGTGGCTACTATGCTGACTACATGAACCTTCGCCTTGAGACCCGGGATACAGTTGGAGAACGGTCGGTATCCGGAGATGGGGTAGCGGATTTGTGCGAGCAACGAGAGGTGCATCTTGAGGGATTTGTTGATTTGTACTTTCCGCAAGAATCGACCGTTGCTGAACTGAAGATTCATTCGCAGTATCTTTCAGTTCGTAGTCCCGTCATCAGTGTTGAGTTGAATGTTGAGCACGCGATAATCGTCTAATGTGCCCAAGGAGTTCCTGAGGCTGTCGCCTCCGGGCAGCTAGGATGACGAAGTGCGATCTCACGACACAAGGGGACAACCTAATCCACCGCTGCTCAGGAGCCACGGTTAAATTGTGAGGGTGTGGAAGTGGCAGGCGAAGAAGGTGAAATACACGGTGCACACGGCGATCCGCGGCTTTGGACGGACCGTCAACGTAGTGCAGACCGATGCCGCCGGAAATACGGTCGTCAAGGAGTCATGCAATGTGCGATTCACAGACATCGTTTCAATTTCGTGGTGGCCGTTTTCTTATCCTGCTGGAACCCGTGGCTCCGTTAGGAGACGCGAGTTTCAGCACGCGCCGGTGATGCTCTGCGAGTGTCTTGTCCACACGCCATTCGCGATGCCGGATCCGTTCCTTCCGCTCGTCGTATGCGTTTTGCACCTGCTCCGAGAGAGGCGTGATTTCGCCGACTTCTGCGATGCGGTCAACGGGCGTCTTGCCACCGAGTGAGCCGTGCGGACGGCGCCAGTTGTAGTCGAACTGCCACTCTTCAAGTCGCTGGTCAATCTCGTCCTCGGTCGGGGTATGGTGGGACCAGAACTCGTTCAGGTCAGTCAGCTGTGAACGCTCAACCTTGCCGTTGAGGTGCGGCGAGCGAGGCGGAATTGGTCGAAATTTGATGCATTTGCTCATCAGGCGCCATTGCACCGATTCGGCGAAGAACTCGCCGCCCCGATCAGTCTGGATACGTTGGATCGGGAATGGCATCTCCTCGATGAGACGATCAAGAAAAAGCAGCGTATTACGGGCGTTTCTGCGCGGGTAGACAGCCAGTACGCGAAAGCGCGAGCAATCGTCGATGGCCGTGTATTGGTAGACGCCTCGCGCGATCTTCATCGTGTCCATCTGGACCCGATCCCCCGGAACCGGGCGGCTAAAGCGTTTGGGATGTGTTGGCCGCCTGGGGCGCAATAACGGTTTCACGGACGCTTCGTTCAGAACCTTGTGAATGGTCGCGAGGGACAGTTCTCTTTGTTCGTGGAGCCGCAACTCATTCTGGATCCGCCGCGCTCCCTTGCGCTCGGCACGCAGCCGGAGAATCGTCGAACGATCAGCTTCAGTGACCTTCCGGTTTGGACTGTCGAGAGGGCGGCGACTTTGAGATCGAAGACCTTCTTCTCCAGCATCACGGTAGCGTCGTAACCATTTGCGAAGTGTCGGTCTCGAGATGCCACAGCGGGCGCATACGAGACCGGCGTTGCCGGTCTCGTGATACATCATCACCCAACGTAATCGAGTCGCAATCTCGCGGTCCATCGCCCCATTTTAGTTGAAACGATGTCTGTGAATCACACAGTTCAAACGTCGGTCAGTCTCCCCGCGCTCGTGATTCTAGGCATCAGCTCCGGATCGCGGCAGAATGACCCGCACTTGATCCTCAGTGGCCTCCAGCACGGGGTCGACGCCATTTACTTCGCGCATCAAAGGGACAATTTTGTTGCGCACGCCCATTCCTCTCGCATCGACATAGCCATAGTCGCGTAGCACTTCCACGATGATCGGGTTACGGGGCGAGCGCTGACCTGCCAGCACTTTTTCAATGGTCATGGAGTTCTGCAGCGCACCTGGGCTCAGGATTTCAAGCCGATCGATATACGCTACGACTTCGACGTCAAGGGCGCGTGTCCAATCCCGATGCGCGAGTGCGTTGACAATGGCCTCGCGCAGTGCCTCGGGAGGATAGTGCCAGGTTCGATGCCGCCTGAGCCCGTCGGCCAATGCATCGTCCTCGCTGCTGACAAAGGGTTGTATCCGGTCCATCAAATCTTCAATCAAGCCGCGTTCAATCAATGCGCGGGCATCACCGGGCGGTCCGAACCGACCGACCAGGGGACCATCGAGCGTTGTGTCATCCAGTGCACGATAGCTTTTGTCGCTTCCCTCGAACGCCATCCAGCGGACGCCCGCCTGACGAAGGTAGCGGCGTGGTGTGCGGGCAAAGAGAATCAAACCGGCTATCGTACAGACAGGGCTAGGAACACTGGTGTCGGTCATGAATCCGAGCCCAATCATGCGTCGTAGCCAGGCTTCCTCAGAGTCCGGCAGCTCGCGGTCCCCAGCCAGCGACAGCAGATAGTCCTGCAGACGCTCCCGATCCAGGGCATCGAAGGCTGCGCCTGAAACGGGTAGCATTTCGCTGTGCAGCATGCCACCACTCTCGAACAGGCGAGCCTGTTGTTCGCGCGTGGCAAGGCGTGACGTCGTTCCGACCCGGACATAAATATCCTCACGTCCATTGTGGCGCAGGACGTAGGGCTTTGCGGTGCCCATTGCAAACGAAACGACAGCGACGCGCCTGCCGTCCTTCAGCGTGACTGCTTCATAGAATGGCAGCAGCATGGGATGGACATAGCGGCCAAACACAGTGTCCATGACCCATGTTTCCAGATCGTCGCGCTGGATTCCGGAGATCTCACCGTCGTCTTCAACTCCGAGCAGAAGCAGGCCGCCTCGCAGGTTCGCCATGGCGACAATTTCTTTCGCAAGCTGCTCGGGCCGGACATCATCGCGCTTGAACTCGACCCCTGAGTTCTCGCCATTTGCGATGATTTCTAGTAGCTCGGTTCTCAACATTGTCATCTCTCTTCAAAAGCCGTATTTTTCCTTGCGCTGGGAAAAAGCCTCGCGTCCTCCCTCCAGAATCCCGGCGACCCGGTCGCGAATCTCTGGCACGTCAATGGACCCTTGTGCCTGCGCGGGCATGTGTGCCTGAGATTCTGTCGCGGAGAAGATGCCAATCCATTCAGCATCCCCGAACACGGGAATGTTTGCGTTATGCGTGGCGAAAAGGAACTGCCGTTCCGTCTTCGCGCTGCGCAACTGGGTCACGATCCGATCCGCGATGAACGCGTTGTCGAGGTTATCTTCGGGCTGATCCATGACGAGCGGATCGTGATTCTCCAGAAGAAGCAGATGCAAAATGGCCGTACATTGCTGGCCAGTCGAAAGCTGGTCCAGTGGCTTGAACGCTTCGCCCTGATGGGCGATGTTCAACTCGATGAGGATGCGGTCCTGAAGATCGATCTCTTCGAGTTGAAGCACCGAACTGCGATCGAGACGTGCGAGTGTCTCGACGACCGAGTTCTGCATGCCCCAGTCGAAGGTCAACGATTTGAGGACGCTTTCGCCGTCACGAATGGCTCGTACCAATGCAGCTACTGTCAGATCATCACCGGCGTGGTCGATCCAGGCCAGGCGCTTTTCGCCGAGTCCAGGGATATTTGAAAGGAACGCCTTCAATGCTCTACGTTGGCCGCCGATTCGCAGATTCAGTCTGAGTTTGCCGTCCAGCATGCGATTAAGCTTCTTGACGGCCGCACGCAGCTCGTCGCTACGCTGGTCCCGTAGTCGGTAAAACTCATCGAGAAGGTTTCGCCTTTGGCTCTCCAGCTCGGCCAGCAACCTGTCGAGCGTTGCTACTTTCGTCTCGCCGGGGCGAATGGATTCTATTTCGCGCAGCAATTCCTGGTATGCGCGGCCCACGTCCCGTCCCGGCTTGCCGGCTAAGGCAGGGAGGCTGGCGAATACCTTCTCAAGTGCTATTGAGTCAGCGTCAAGACTGGCCTTCAACTCGGCTTGTTGCTGGTTCGCCGTCTTTTCAGCATTGGTATGCAGCAGACGCAGCGAGTCTAGCTGCGTCTTCATTGCCGTCGCGAGATCGTCTAGCGTCGCTCGTAAGGCGGCCAGCATCGATACATGGGGCAGGGAGTCCAGCGCTTTGTCGCTAAGGAAGGTCGTGTCGGGCGCACTTTCTTCGAGGGCCGTCAGTCCCTCAGCGACCCTTGCAAGCTCTTCGTTGACGCGCCCGGCAAGCTGACGCTCGCGTTCGAGTTGCGGTACCAGTGCGAGCTTGCTCTCCAGGCCGAGCGATTTGAACTGCTGTACCTGTTCGGAAAGCTTCGGTAGTCGTGCAACCTGCGCCTGCAGTTCATCTCTTTGCCGAACAGTCGCAAGAAGCTTCTCCCGGTTTTCGGCGAGCCTTTTTATTACCGCAGACAGCTCACCAGCGAGCGCGATACCGTTGGGCAAAAATCGAGTCAGGATGTCCGTCTGACTCGCCGGATCCCGGGCCAGTTCAAAGATTTCGTTCTGACTGTATATCTCTATGCGGGGAAGCAGATCGCGAGGATGCAGGGTGGATACATTGCCTTGATCGTCCTTGACGTTCGGCGGTTCGCCGTATCGGCGGGAGACAAGATAACGTCGTCCGTGGAGCGCGTGCGAAACCACGTCCAGTTCAATGCGGCCGCCCGCTCCCAGATTTGCCCGGACGATATCGTCATGCTGGCGACGCGCCGAGGTTGCGTTTGGCGGGACGTCGAGCAAGTACCGCAAACATTCTACGAGGGTCGACTTGCCCGTGCCTCGACCGCCGATGATGGCGTTAAGGTGTGCGGACAATTCGATGGAAATGCCATCGAGATATCCGCCGTGAAAACGCAGATTGTCGAGTCGCGAATAATGTTCTTCTGGCAAGGCCCCGAGACGGATTCGCGATTGCGCGTCCTTGAAAGCCATGGTAAAGCCTTCGAAGCCGGGCTTCGTCATCTTCACCCAGCAGCTGGCGCTAGGATCGCCCAGGTCCTGTGGGCGCGCCACGTCTTTCGCGTTAAGCAACGCAATACGATGATCACGCAGGTAAGCAGGATCTTGGTTGAGGACGATCTGTTTGTACTTTGCAGGAAGATCACTCAGCGGACCGGGTATCTGTCCCGCCTTGACCAACGCTTCATTCTTCCAGATGTGCACGAGGCCACCGCCGTCCTGATTGAGACGCAGGAGTCCATTGGAACCAGTCATGTGCGCAGCGTACCAGAACCCGCCAAGGTCAAATATGATCTGGGCGAGATCGAGGCAGGTCTTGCGCGATGGCCGTACGGTGTCTTGCACGTCGGTGAGCTCGAGCCGGCCGAGGTACCGATTCAATTGATCTCTGGTTGTGCCTTCCGGAAAAAGGCATACCATGTGGATCTTCTCGCTGGACGCGATCTCGAAACCCGGAAACACGACGATCCCGTGCGGCTCGAGCACCTTGCGCAGTCCGTCGACCGCGTCGACGCTGCCGTGATCAGCGACGCCCACAACCTGGATGCCATGCGCCAGACACTGCTCCAGTAGCTGCTGGTTATAGGCGTGCTCACCGAGACCGTGCTCGGCGCCGCGGTACTTTGACTGATAGCCCGACGGGTTGACTTGCAGTGCGCAGCGCCAGAAACGTGCAACGGTATAGACCGGCCCAGCGGCCTTCTCAACTTTCATTCTCGGCCCCATTGTTTTGACGGACGCGATCTGTAACAGGGAGGTCAGGACCGTCGCGTAAAAGCCGGTCGACCGCCTTCCGCACGAGCCAGGCCACGCTTACGTCTTCGCGCACGGCGATCGTCTGCAGCGCATCAAGCTGTCGCCTGGGCAAGGTGACTGTCACACGTTTGATTTCGGCGTCTATGGAGCGGGTCATGGATACTGGCATCAACTTGCATCACGTTACAGAATGATACCTTTTTTTGATCTTGCCTCCAGACGGAGTACCGGAGGCCGCCGGATTCTGGGACTTACTGGCCGTCAGTATTGCCATGCAGGGCCTTGCTCCAAAGCGGCAATCGATAAAAGGGACTCGATCGCCTTGGGGCGGAAAACTGGGCTGGACTAGCCGCTGCGCGCGTCAGGTTCGACTGTCAAGTGCGGCAGCAACGCCCGGCCGGCAACGGCTGTTCCTAACCGACTATAAGGGTGGCTAACAGCGGGCCGGACCACTGAACGTCCGTGCGCGCGATGCTCTTCGACAAAAACGCGCATTGAGTGTGGCCAGTTGCAGACTTAAGCCGCCATGTGCCGAATGTTGTCTTGTATGCGAAGTCGGGGTAATCGCAGACGCAACCCTTTAGCAACGGGACGAAACTGGTCAAGCGGGTTGCCATACCAGGCAGGAAAGTCTCAGACTTGCAACCAGATCTTGTTGGCTATTAGCGGGCCGTTGTAGCAGAATAGCCGTCGCATTCGACACGCCGATATACGAAAAAACAAGAGGAG
The DNA here is from genome assembly GCF_900116445.1 of Paraburkholderia aspalathi. Classification (GTDB taxonomy): domain Bacteria; phylum Pseudomonadota; class Gammaproteobacteria; order Burkholderiales; family Burkholderiaceae; genus Paraburkholderia; species Paraburkholderia aspalathi. The sequence goes on along the minus strand of NZ_FPBH01000004.1, from coordinate 239,601 downwards.
AGCAAAAATGGCCATTTCGAATACTATCGTCTGGGGTGCGGTGGGCGCTGTTCTTCCAGATATGATCAAGCTGGTCAGAAAACGATTTCAGGATCGCCCGACCTACGTTCGCAAGCCATGGTACTGGCTAAACGTCGTGATCCTTGCGGGCCTTGGCGTGCTGGTAGTTGCCTGGCGAGATCCTGCCGACTGGAAAGATGCCATTGCTTTCGGTGCGGCGGCGCCGGCATTTTTTGAACAAATCTTTGCCAGGGATAACGACGAGCATCTGGGCGCCGAAGAGAGGCTGAACGTGTTCGAAAGGATTCGTCGCTGGTGGGGTTCGTGAGAGTTGTCGACGTCACTTTGAAAGCTGGACTGCTTTCGAACACGGTGACGTTTACGGAGTGCGGAAAAGTCGTCGCGAAGTTCAATCTTGCCGGCGGCAGACTTCCGTTTTTCAATCGCCCCGTCGATCTCTGGAAACCGACGGCGGAGCGAGACTTCAAATCCGCATTCGGAAAAAGCGGTATTCCCGCTGCTATCGACCAGAGAATGTTCAACCGGCCTGAACCGTTGGTGCTAAGGATTGGGCCGGCGGAGCGGGCTCCGCTGCCTTGGGAGGCATTCCAGGGCCTGCTGCATCTCTCAAACCAGCTCAAGTTCGCACCGCTCAGGACAGTAGACCCCGATCAGGCCTTTCACTTCGACAAGCTCGACTCTCCCATGCGCGTGCTCGCGTTGGTCGGACACCCTGGGAAGGAACCTGCGTTTGACGCTCAAGATGCGGAGACATTTCTTGCTGGGGCCCTGAAAGCAGCCAGCGCCACTCACCCAACACTTGATTCGTGGCTCGTCCGCCAGGTGAATGAGGAGAATCTTACGACGGTTGGCTCGGAGGCGGCTTCCCTCGCGCCCAACGTTCTGATCTTCTTCGGTCACGGCGAGCACTTGCCTTCTCCTCGCATCCGTTTGTCGGGCGGCGAACAGGGATGGATGCCGCTTTCGGATTTCGTCGACCGGCTCTTCGCCAAAGCCTCGACTCGGCCGCCTTTCTGGATATTTTGGGCGTGCTCGCTCGCTGAGGACGGGGATCAGCCGCGAATGCGGTTTGACGCGCCCGAAGTACTTCGTGTTTTAGGCGAGCGAAGGGCGGTTTCAGTGCTGGCGATGCGCTCGCGCATCCGGGTGAAAACCGCTCAAGCCATGCTGGAGACGTTGATTGGCGCCTTTTCTGCCGGCGAGCCACTGGAAGTCGCGGCTGCCCTGGCTCGCGCTGCCGCGCTTTCGCTTTATCCGGAGGCTGGCGGGCGCTTGGACTATGCCGCGCCTGCGGTCTGGTCCCTCAGCGAACCCGTGGCTCAGATTACGTGGGGTGCACGCGAAGCATTTCCTGCCTCCTGGGTTACATTGCCGCTCATCGCGGCTGGAAGCGAGTTCCCCGAGCTGGCGACGGGATTGGCGCCAGTGAGCGACGAGGTTGCAGTCTTTGCTGAAACGCTTACGCCTCCGGGGCGCTACTTCCTGACCGTACAGAGCACGATCAATGTTGCGCAAGAGGTGACCGTGCGCGTGCGTTTGTCGGGCATTGCCGCGATCATCCGCAGGAACACGGGCCGCCCGGTGGTTCCGATCCTGTTGCGCGCCGGAGCGACGTTTGATAGCCGGATTGAATTTTGGGCGAAGGACGTATATCAATATCTTGACCCTCGCTTTCACGATCGTCAGCTCGCACTGGCGATCAAGTCTATTGCAGAAGAAGGACTGAATGGCGTCCGCAGGCTTTTGGCGATACCGGGGATGGTCGTATTGTTCTCCGAGCCGCCCGATCGCGCGTTCGCCTGGCAGATGCTGGCAAACGCGCCGGAACATAGTTCTGTGGTCGTCCTCGGGCAAACGCCACCCGACAATCATCAGGCCTGGAAATTGGATCAATTCACCTTTCCTGTCATAGAGCAACAGCTGTTGGAGGCCATCGCTGTCGAGCCATTGGGTTGCGCAATCCTTGGCGTCGCCGAGCGTCCCCTGAACGTAGAGGAAGTTGCGCACGCCGCCGGTACTTCTCCCGAATTGCTTGACCGACTGGATCCCTTCACGATCAGAATCGGTGGTCGAAGGGTTCTCGGCGAATCTGCTCGCATGATCGTGCAGAATCGGTCTGATCCCAAGATTATCGCGAAGGCGCGCGAAGCCTGTATCGAACTGCTCAAGCAACGCCCTGTTGAACACGACTTCGACGCGACCGTTGAGGTCGCACGCCAGTATCTGGCGCTCGGAGACATCTCCCACGCCGCCGAAGCGATCAACGCAGCCTGGGCGCAGGTGGGGCGCACGTGGTCGATCCAGAAGCGCGTGATTCTCCTCGAACTCGCAGCACGGCACCGTGAATTAAGTGACCGCATTGACGAGGTACTCCTGATGGATATCGTTGCGGCGGGAATCAATGTGCAGAACATCGGGATCGCGCAGCTGATACTTGAGCATCATCTTCCGCGCACACTGAAAGCTCAGGCACGACGCCATGCCATGCTGGCCGAATGCCTCAAAGGCCGTCCGGGCAACACTGCTGTGCAACAAGCCATGTGGCGGCATGCCAGGGACGCGGTCGATTGTGCCGAGCGCGCGGCCACCCAGGGGGCGGGGATGTCGGCTGTCGACGTCTTGCATTTCAAGCACAACCTTGCGCGATTGCGCCAGTATTTTCTGCACGAGTACGATGAAGCGCTGCAAGTTTATGAAGAAATTCGTGGGAAACTGCGGCCGGGCGGTCAAGAGAACGCGGACGATGCGTATCTTTTCGCTGCTGCATCGCGAAACGCCGCCGAATGCCTTCTGGATCCTGCGCCGCGACCGATCGACAACGCAGTACGAGACTGCGCCGACGCGTTCATAACAGATGGCCTGGAGGTCGCACAGCCGTTCGTGGAACTAACGGCAGAGCTTCTCTATACTCGCGCGCGCATCGCCCAGGCGTCCAACGATCTGCCTGCTGCTGCGCAAGTGCTGGCAGAATTGACGACGGGTGAGGTGGCACAGGCATATCCGCTTGTCGCGAGAATCGCGGCCGACCGGCTTGCCTGGATTGAGGTTGGGCGCGGGCGTGCCTTTACTTCAGAGGAGCTGAGAGGAAGACTGAACGTGCTCGATGGGTTTTATCACATGTGGGCCGTCAGGGTGGCTATCAGGAGCCGGGTCCGGGGTGCGAAACTGCTTGCAGCGAGAGGACTGGACGCGGACCTGAAAGAGGCGGAGCAGCTTCTCGGGGAAAGCGCCGCGCAATTCCGGCGGCTGACGAACCTGACAGGTGCCGAAGACGTGCAAAACGCCGCCGTGACTTTCGCGGGGCTCGATGTGCTGGCAGGCGGGAAGGGGGAAGCTTGGCACGCTTTCCTAAAGGACCCACGCGCCGAGAGATTGCCATCGGCCTGGAAGGAACTGACCGCGAAGGATATCTGGGGGAGCGCTGACTGATGGGAACAGGAAGTTTGGGCGGCGGTAGCGGGTCTGCTGGAGGTGGTGGGTCGGGCAGCGGTGCCGGAGCCCGGGGTTCACTGCTACGGGCAATCGAGGGGTTGCGGGAAATCTCGCGGCGCTTGACGTCCGATAGTGACCAGCCCCGACTCACGCAGGTGATTCACGAGTTGCTGAGAGAGCGGGGCAGGACCGCGTTCATTCGCGACATGCTGGCCGACGGTTTCGCCGCTTCACTGCTAGCGGACCTGCTTGAAATCGGCGCAAAACTGGACAAAGGCGCTTCGTGGGAGGACATCGCGCGAGCGTTCGGCGTGGACCCGGGCGCAGGCTGCATGCAAGCGGTTTGCGACGCCCGCATCGATATGGTCCTTCAGGCGAGAGACTACACGGTGGATGACCGGTACGTCGAGCTGGCGTCTGCTGCTTTTCGTGACTTTCTGGTCTCAGCGATCGGCGGTGACCGCGTGGTCGCGACGCGCGGTAATGCAGCCGCAATCGACGCCGCGATCAAACCTGACAAGTTCCACAATACGATAGATCGATATCTGGGTGCGCTTATCTTTCAGGCCATCGGTGCCGATTCGTACCGTGATCTGGGTGCGGCGGCGTCAGCCGTCAGGCAAGCCGCAGATACGGTCGCGATCGGCATCTACGATCGCTTCGACATGAAGTTCCTTGCCACCGGCAAAGCGGAACGCAAGGATGTGCTTTATGTACTGGCTGATAACTATTTCAAACTTGTGACACCTACATGAGCCGCCAGCATACCGCGAAGGTTGTCGTCGAAAAGGGCCCTCGATCGGAGACAGACCAGCATGCATTCGACCTTGATTCGATAACGTGGCACGACGCGGCGGGCGTTGGCGCCGATGGCATCCCGCCTTGCGGGAGAGACGTGCTTGAGATCGCTCGCGTCGTGTGGGAAGTGGAACGCTACATACCCAAGCGGATATCGAGTCAGCGAGTACGGAGAGTTGACGTGTCGATGCCATTGCGCGTACCTGAGGCATGGTCCGAAGAGGCAAAAAGAGCCCTGACCGGAATGTTGAGATTGCTGGGCAATGCGGAATGGCGATTCAGTTTCTCAAAGCGGCGCCGGACTAACGGGCTTGATGCTCTGGCGACAGTGGTCAAGGCAAATGCATCGGGTATCGCCAATGTTGTAGCACTGTTCTCCGGGGGGCTGGACAGCACCTGTGGTCTCGGATGGCTTCGGGAAAACGATACTGATGCAGTCCTGGCGTCATTTTATGGGGCAAAAGCCAAGCAGGAATTTCTTGCTCAGGAATTCGGGTTTGACCGCCACGTTCAACTAGGCTGCAAGTGGGGCGGCGGAAGGCGCCGCATCGGTGGCCAGTTTCAATACCGCTCGTTTTTGTTCCTTGCGCTCGGCGCGGTCGTGGCGAACTCTTTTCGCGCAAGGACGCTACTGCAGTTTGAAAATGGGCCGCTTGCTCTCGCTACGCCACCGTCCGCAACCTACAGGATGACACGGCATGCACATCCCCTGCTGCATCGACTGGCTGAACGGATGTTCGGGTGCCTGTTCGGTGCGGGCTTCGAGATACGCAACCCTTTCCTGGACGCAACCAAGCGTGAAGCCGCGGACCGCTTAGGGCGAGTGCATGGCCCCAGCCAGTTGAAAGCGATCCTTTCAAAAACGGAAACCTGCTGGAGTCTCGCTTCGCGTCAGGTACTCGGCTCTGTCAGCAAGCGACCAGGCACACCTTGCGGCGTCTGCATTCCTTGCATTGTCCGCCGGACGGCGCTCAAGCGGGATCCGCTGGACTACGCCATAAATCTTACATCCCGAAGAGACCCGTATTTCAACGATGCCAACGTGCGGATCCACGTGGATGCCTACCTTTCTTGGGCGCACAAGGTAAGCCATGGTGACTATAGCCTGGAGGCTTTTGAGTTCGATGCTCCGAAAATCCTGCGCGATGCGATCGCACATTCGAATGGTCTGCTGACACCTGAATCTGCGCTTGCTCTTCAGAAGCGATTTGCAGCTGAACTTATCGCAACCTATCCTGAGGCCACGCGCCGATGAATTTATCGACCGATCCGGAACGTCCGCAAGTCGCGTTGAGTATCAGGCAACCGTGGGCTGAACTGATCGTCAGTGGTCGCAAGACGATCGAAGTACGCACGTGGACGACAGACTACAGAGGCGCCGTATTCATACATGCGTCCAAGAGCGTCGCCGAAGAGTTCGTCCCGTTGTTCCCGGACGTTATTCCGACATACCTGGGAGGCTTGATCGGTATCGTTAACGTGGTCTCTGTGGAGTCATTTAGTCAGGCGACCTGGAGTCGGCTAAGGCCCGGGCATCTCGTACCAGGTCCGATGCCGAAGGGGGCTTTCGGGTGGAAGCTTGAGAAAGCGAAAAGGCTGGTTCATCCCTTACCCGTACGAGGTCAGCTTGGACTGTTCCCCCTCTCTGAACAAGTTCTTTCGCAGGTGCAATTGAAGGGCGGTTTCAAGGGTGAAGCGCAACAGCGGGATTAATGTTTAGAGCCTCGAGGTTGACTTGCTGATGCAAGGGTCGCGGCGAAGACCTCGAATGGTGAATGGAAGTTGTGAGTTGCACGAGGCCGGCTATTCAGACTGTCGGCGATGGCGTCGAGTTCGTCCTGACTGTAGACCGAAAGGTCGGTGCCTTTGGGCAGATACTGGCGCAGCAGCCCGTTGGTGTTTTCGCAAGTGCCGCGTTGCCAGGGACTGTGCGGGTCGCAAAAGTACACGTTCACGCCGGTTGCGGCAGCGAGCTCTTTATGGCGCGACATTTCTTTGCCCTGGTCGTAGGTGAAGCTCTGGCGCAGTGGCGCGGCAATCGAATTGAGTTTGGCGGAGAAGCCCGCCAACGCGGAAGCTGCGGTGGCGTCTTCCATCTTTGCGAGCAGCACCAGGCGGCTGGTCCGTTCAACCAGAACGCCTACCGAGGACTGGTTGCCAGCCCCCTTGATGAAGTCGCCTTCCCAGTGTCCAGGCAGCACCCGGTCCTCGATTTCGGGCGGCCGCACATGAATACTGACCATGTCCGCAATCTGTCCGCGCCGGTCGGTGCCCCGTGTACGCGGCATGCGTGCGCTGTGACCATGGCGCAGACAGGCAATGAGCTGGCGGCGCAGTTCGCCGCGCGGCTGAGCGTAGATGGCCGTGTAGATGGTTTCGTGCGAAACCTGCTGGGTCGGGTCAGTCGGATAATTGGGTAGCCACGTCTCCTCTCGGAAACGCGGCCCCCGAGGAACTGTACGTGCGAGTTTCCCAGCATACAGCTCGAGCACAGCATTAAACGTCATACTGACGCCGGTCATACCAGCCTTCATACGACCTTCGCAAACGTCACGTCGTTGATTCGCCCCATTGGTGCGGCGAGAGGCGCTGAACCGTAGCCCCACCGGTCACTCACAAGCTGCCCCTCGTTGAATCTAAAACGCTGGTCTGCGACAACTGCACCACGCGGAAGTCTGCACCCTTTCAGGTCGGGGCAAAGCTCGAACCCCTATGCGACCCATTACAGGCCGCCGTTCGCTTTCTCCGCGTTCTCTTACCCGCTCGACCAACAGCTTCCCTTACGGGTTGCCTGCCGAACACCGCGATGGACTGCGACGCTGGCGGACAATCGGGCTTACTGTGTTCCGCATAAAGGACAAGAGCAGGTTAGGTTCCACCTTTTCGCCGACAGTCGTTAGTCCGTGTGTCCCGACGTATGAGAGGGACAGCCGACTGTATGCCTTTTGGCTCAAGCCTGACAGCGCCTTTGGCTTGTTACTCATCACGACGTTTATCAGCAGTTCGCATTCGCTAACCATACTGCCCAACCTTGCACCCCATCCGCCGCGGCGCTGGCAGACAACAACATTCTCTCGCGAGATTGCCGTCGCTCAATGAGCGGGTTACGTTGTCCCAGTGGCTTCACACCGGATCGTTACCAATCCCGCATGCACCGGTAGGTTACGGCTGACGGAACAGCCGGTTTCCTCTCTGGCCAACAACGCCAGACGAAACAATCCCTTACGCGACATCACATCGCACCATACGCTTGAGTGTGCCTGATATCTGCTGGGGTGACCATTTCCACTCGAGCAGGGTGAGAACGATACGCCAGCAGACACTTTGCAGGCAAAGCTTTGTGGGGCGGCGGCCCGCGCTGCGGCGTGCGGCGCTGAGCGCTACAGCTGGCACCGATGCATAGCCTGCAGGAGAACTGTTTCGCGCCAGTTCACGGCTAACGGTGGCCGGCGAGCGCCCGAGTATCCGGGCCATGGCCCGGATACTCGAACCCTGAAGATGCAGGCTAGCAATGGTCAGGCGCTCTTCAGGTTGAAGTTGCTGGTACTGAGCTCTTTCGTGCATCGCAACACCTTATACGAAACAGTGTTGCACTTCGAATTTGAGGCCGCCAAGCAATAGCTCGGCATAGTTTTACGGATTAACTGCCGGAACGTCCGTCCCCACAAGACCCAGCCCGCCAGTTGGCAATCGGGTGGGGGCGGCAGAAATTTTTTGAGGGATGTGGCGCAAGACGGGTGAACAACGGCGACGAAACGCCTTGATGGTCTCATACCGTTGTCGATTGGCGGGATGTTGACCAGCAATATTGCATTGCGCGCTGTGGTTCGAGCCTGTCAGAATTTTAGTGTGCCGAGGTCATGAGACGATAACGGAAATTACGTCCTATGACCGAAGCAACTGTGACCAAGAAGAGCAAGAACGCGAAGGCGCCGAAGCTGTTCCCCGATGAGCTGATCGACCAACTGCTGGCGCAGATTCAGAACAAGGATGCCGAGTCGGTTCTCGGTGAGTCGGGCCTGGCCGGGCAACTGAAGAAGCAACTGGCTGAGCGCATGCTGGCGGCGGAGTTGACGCATCACCTGGAGAGCGAGGCGGAGCAAGGCAAGGCCAGCAATCATCGCAATGGCACGAGCCGCAAGACGGTCCTTACGCCCAGCGGCGAACTGAATCTGGATATTCCGCGCGATCGGCAGGCGACGTTCGAGCCGCAACTGGTGGGCAAATACCAGCGCCGGCTACCGGGCTTTGACGACCACGTCATCAGCATGTACGCGCGCGGCATGAGCGTACGCGAGATCCAGGGCCATTTGCTGGAGCTGTATGGGCTCGAAGTGTCGCCCGATCTGATTTCCACCGTCACTGACGAAGTGCTGGCCGAAGTCGAACAGTGGCAACAGCGTCCGCTCGAGGCGATGTACCCGATCGTGTATTTCGACGCGCTGCGGCTGAAGATCCGCGACGAAGGCACGGTCAGGAACAAGGCGGTGTACCTGGCGCTCGGCATTCGGGCCGACGGCCGCAAGGAAGTGCTGGGCCTGTGGATCGAGCAGACCGAGGGTGCCAAGTTCTGGCTGAAGGTCTTCAACGAACTGAAGAACCGTGGCCTGCACGATATCCTGATCGCCGTCGTCGATGGTCTGCGCGGCTTTCCGGAGGCGATCGAAGCGGTATATCCGGCTGCCCAGATCCAGACTTGCATCGTGCATCTGATCCGCAATTCGCTGAATCTGGCGAGCTGGAAGGACCGTAAGCCGTTGGCGACTGCGCTCAAGCCGATCTATCAGGCCGCCACCGCCGAAGCCGCCGAGGCGGCGCTGCAAGCCTTCTCTCAAAGCGAATGGGGCAGGAAATTCCCCACGGTGGCTGCCATGTGGCAGCGCCAATGGGAGCAAGTCATCCCGTTCTTCGCCTATCCGCCGGAGGTGCGCAAAATCATATACACGACCAACGCAATCGAGAGCATGCACATGCAGTTGCGCAAGATCGTCAAGAACCGCGGTCACTTTCCGAGCGACGAAGCCGCCAGCAAACTGCTGTACCTGGCCTTGCGCAACATCGAAAAGGATTGGAAGATGCCACCTATCACCTGGCGGCAAGCAGTCAATCAGTTCGCCATCCTGTTCGGCGAGCGATTCACCGCCGCCATCAGCTGAGATTTTTAACCGACCTCAGCACACAAAATTCCTGACACCTCCTGTGGTTCCGGCGTCCCGGAATTTGAAAGTGAAGGGAGTAATGCTGCCAACATGAAACGTACCGCGCTTCTGTTCGAATTACTTGTCTTCCGTCAGTGCAATGGCTGGGCTGAAGATCTCGATTGTCGGCAATCGTGGATGCCAACAAATGTGCCTGTTTTCTGCCCATGGCGGTCCAAGACGGCGCTTACTGAGCCCAGGGCATATCATGCTGTAACGACCTACAATGGCCGTATTTATGTGCTCGGTGGTCTGCGCTACAATCCAGAAACTGGCGTCGTGACCTACTACGACAGCGCACTCTCGGCGGCGATAGGTCCAGACGGGCGGTTAAGCCCTTGGGCTATGCGGACCGCGCTTATGACCACGACAAGTATCGTCGGCCCTTGCACGCCGCCGGCATCCCCACATCGATCGCCCGGCGTGGCAAACCCCATGGCAGCGGTCTCGGTAAAGTCCGCTGGGTCGTCGAGCGAACCAATGCGTGGCTGCATGGATTTCGCCGCCTTCGCACTCGATATGAGCGTCGTGCCGACATCCATGAAGGGCTCCTTAAACTCGCGTGCTGCCTGATCTGCTGGCGAACGCTTCAGCGGTCGGACGACTCTTTAGAGGGTAGCCGCGCTCCCTCCCGGAAACGCGGCCCCCGAAGAACCGTACGTGCGAGTTTCCCCGCATACGGCTCGCGCACGGCATTAAGCATCACATTGATGCCGGTTGTGCCTGTGCATCCACAACCTTCGCCAGCTTTACATCGTCGATTCGTCCCGTTGCCGGGACAAGGGCGCTGAACCGTAGTCCAACCGGTCTCTCTCAAGCATCCCTTTGATGAATCCCTGATGCAGGCCAACGACAGCCGCACCACGCGCACGTCAGCACCCTTTCAGGTCGGGGCAAATCTTGAACCCCTATGTCACCCATTACAGGCAACCCTTCGCTTCTTGCGCGTTCTCACCCCCGCTTCCCCAACAGTGTTCCTCACGGTCCACCTGCCGCCGTTCCTTTGAACCGGAACAAGGGCGGAGAATCGGGGTTCCCGCGTTCCCATCCCTGCCGACCCGAGCACTTCGCACGGATCTATCCGTTTAGCACCTGTCTATTCCCCGATGGCACCGTGACGACGTGCATCCAATTCAAAGAGATGCAACCGGCCATCCACCATTTTGGTCAGAGCCTTTCAGCAGCTTTGGCTCTTCGAGACTAACGAGGTTTATCAACAGTTCACATATGTTGTGCATGCGGAAATTGCCTGGCCCCCACACCGCACGGCTGCTGGCAGTGTCGATCCCTGCCCGGTCGCCCGGGTGAACCGCCCATAGAGAGGGTACGTCGTTCCCGGAGCTTCGAACCCGACCGTTACCAGTCGCGCACGTCCGGGTAGGCAACTGCTGGTCGTACAGCAGGTCACAGCTTCAATCTCCGATCCTCGGGTTGTTGAATGTGACAAGGCAGAGAAGAGCTTTGCCATCCACTACGTTGCCGATTTACGTCCGGCGGACGGCGACACGCGTCGCACTTGAAACATTCTCTTAGGCCCTGATCGATCGGTTCTGACCGGCTTTCTTGTTCTGAAACCATCGGGTCAGATCTGCAGCGCAGCCTTGACGGCCTCGGAGAGGCGCGTCGTGTTTCTGCCGAGAAGTCTGGACAGATCACCAGAGGCGCTATTCAACTCGCCTTTCGACGAATTCACGTCCGCATCGATAACGACATCGACGATCATTTTTGGCAGACCAAAGCTCAATAGCATGGCCTCATAGTCGGAAGGTGGCAGATCGTCATAGACGATCTGACGACCGGCCTCCTTCGACACCTCCTCGGCCAATTCCGACATCGAATAGGCATGGTCTCCCGCAAGTTCATAGGTCTTGCCGGCGTGACCTGGTTGCGTCAGGACCGTAACTGCCGCGCCTGCGTAATCGGCCCGCGAGGCAGAGGCAAATCGGCCTTGTCCTGCGCTACCTTTAATTGCGGATTGGCTCAACGCCGACGCAAGTGTTTCCGTATGGTTTTCCAGATACCAGCCGTTGCGCAACAATACGAAGTCCATGCCAGAGGACTTTAGATATTCTTCGGTCTGCAGGTGTTCGCCAGCAAGAATCAGCTTCGAAGTGTCTGCTCGCAGCAGGCTCGTATATGCAATCAGCTTGACGCCGGCTCGCTTGGCTGCATCGATCACGGCCCGATGTTGCCTGAATCTTTCGCCCGGTTGTACGGCCGATATGAGCAGCAGCTTCTCCACACCTTTGAAAGCCTCGATCAGGGTTTCCAGACGATCATAATCCGCCTCGCGCACATGGACGCCCACGTCGTGCAGGTTGTCGGCTTTCTCCGGATTTCGAACTGCCGCAACGATCTGAGTTGCGGGGATAATTTTCAGCAGATCCCTGATCACCAATTGGCCAAGTTTGCCATTTGCTCCAGTAATGCCAATCATTTTATGTTTCCTCTTTGCTTGAAAGTACGCGTCGTTTTGAATTAGACTCGGACATCGATTGATGTTGTCACGCGACGTCCCATCCGCGCCGGACGATCAGCGCGATCGGCAGGCCGAGCGCGAGCATATGGATTAGCAGCGCGGGCAGAAACGGCATGGGCGAAACCGACGCGGGCGTGGTAAATGCGCTGCGTGGCAATACGATGAAGCCCATGAAGAAGAACACGATGAGGCCGAGCACTGGACCGGCGATCCACGACAGGCGGTTCACCACTGGAAAGCGCCACGCGACCAGCCCGTAGGCGATCGCCGGGACGATCGATACGAAGAAGTGAAGCAAGGTTCCCACGATCAGGCCGGCAGCGCCTGCGTAGGCAACCATGCCCATCAGGCTGCTGGCAGCTAGCTGCATCTCTGGAATAATGCCGACGCCTCGAGCCAACTGCAGGATTAAAACCGGAACAAGAACGATGAAGCCGGCGGCAATGCCAGCCGTCATCCCGAGGGTCAAAGCGTGAGACAACCCGGTCCGCGGACTCGTCGGCCGTGTCATGACCTGGTCGAATGTTGTATCTGTCGTCTTCATGATCTGCTTCCTCACAATCGCGTGGTGAATTGGACTCGTCGGAACGTGTTTCCGCCGTTTGAAAGCAGTCTAGGGATTCCGATCGTGGGGAGAAACTCTTGGTCTATTAAAAGATTGTTGTCGAAATACCCCCTAATCGCACGGTCAATGACACGGGGAAAGCGTTCTTGAGAGCGGGTGCGGTCGACAGGACTGCGACGAGCGGGCGGCAACCAGAGTCGTCAGGACTAGCGCCTCGATGTGTGATCAGAGGGCAGTGTGGTTGCTGTTGGGGCTGGCAAGATGGCGCTCGCCGTCCAGCGAGCTTGATTGACCTCGGGTAGTTGCGTGTCGTACCCGAGGGCCGCGTAGCATCGTCAATATGGATTAGCCACGTGGCGATTGCTGCGAGGGATGCGTGGCAAACAGCTCGACGATCCAGTCTACGAAGACACGTAATTTGTTACCGAGATGCCGATTGGGAGGGTATGCGATCGACACGGGCATAGGGGGAAGCTGCCATTTCTCGAGACAACGCTCCAGCTCGCCTGATGCAATCAGTGGCGCGGTCATAAAGGTTCCCCCATTGATAATTCCGAGCCCCGCTGTGGCAAGATCGGTGCAAGTCGACACGTCGTTGCAACGGACGACTTTTTTGCCCCGAATATCAATGACCTCTTTGCCGTGACGAGCGGTGATTGGAAATGGCTTTGCCGTCCTCGCCGAGACCATGTGAATCATTGTATGGTGACGGCCGATTTCGCTCGGATGCTTCGGCTTACCAAATTTCTTCCAGTATCCTGGCGATGCACATAGTTCGAAGTAGCTGATGCCAACTCGCCGGGCCACCAGTGATTGATCGGTCAATGTGCCGATGCGTACGACACAATCCACGTTTTCAGCGATCAGGTCGACCGGACTGTCACTGACGCCAATCTCAAGATCGATATCCGGATATTTCGCAAGAAAGTCTGGAAGTGCAGGAATAACAACTGAATGAGCTAGCGGGCGCGGAAGATCGATGCGCAATCTGCCTTTCGGATTGGATTTGGCACCGCTCATGGAATTTTCCAGCTCTTCCAGTTCGGCTAGCAATTGCACAGCGCGATCGTAATAGGCCGCGCCATCGGGCGTGACAGTGACCCGTCTGGTTGTGCGATTGAGCAGCTTCGTCGCCAAATCGTTTTCCAGCGTCTGAACCAGTCGGGTAACCGTAGGCTTTTGGATGTTGAGGGTCTCGGAAGCCTTGGTGAACGTCCCCGATTCCACCACGCGTATAAAGACGCGCATCGCATCGAACTTATCCATTTTTCCTCGCGTGTACATTGGTTGAGCCGGCAACCTCCATCCAGATAGCCGACCTCAAACGCCGTCGAGCGCGTCTGCTTAAGACCTTGACCGACGGGGCGGTTCCGCCTATAGACTAACTCCCACGAAGCTGATCGGCAAAGTCTGCGATATACGACCCGGCCGGCCACTGTACTCGTGGTAGCGGTCATTCGCAAAGCGGCAAGTCGACCGACCGTTGCGGGTCGGCTGCGTCAGTCGGCTCGTTCAAATGCAGCGCCCGAAAGCGGCCAGAGGAATTTCGCTGTCTGAAAAACGGCCAGTCGTCAGTGCGGACTACCGACCCACAAGGGACCTTCAGTCTTCTCATTAGCGGACGCTCAGACGCGCTTACCTCGATAGTCCGCTCGCGCGATTAGCAAACGCGGGCGAGAATTGTCCGGTACCAGCCGTTTTCATAGTGCGCCGCGCGCAGTGAGGCGCCTCGGCGAGATTACGGCACGAATCCCTGGAGCTGCTCTTCCATCCACGGATACAGCTCTTCGCCCTTCACGCTCAGCCGGGCCTTGAGTCCCTGTGTCGCCTCGTCGGCCAATATCTCCATTGAGCCATCCGCGATACCGTCGTAGGCTTTTTCGACGACGCTCGCGGCACTGACTTTCGGGACATCCCACCGCGCGGTCATCGGCGTATCGATCATGCCGACGAGAAGGCCAATCACTTGCGTTCGTTGGCTCTTTAAGGCCGCTCGCAGCGCATTAGTCGCCGACCACATCGCCGCCTTCGACGCCGCGTAGCCAGTTGGCACGCTGATCCAGGCAGCCGCGGACAGAATATTTAAAAGCGTACCTCCGCCGTTGCTGGCGAGCACAGGTGCATAGGCATTCGCGAGGGCGAGTGTTCCGAAGAAATTCGTCTCGAAGATCCGGCGGAGCTCGTCCTCAGACCCAGTTATGGAGTCTCCCGCCGGCGCGATGCCCGCGTTGTTGATTAACAGGTCGACGTCGGACGCTGCATTTACTGCACGGGCTATGTCCCCCGAATTCGTGATATCAAGCGTGATGACCTGGACTTTCGCATCGACCCACCTCCTCGGGCTTCGCGCTGCGGCATATACTTTCCTGGCGCCGCGCTCGAGCGCCTGCTCCACGAACTGTTCTCCCAACCCACCGTTGGCACCCGTAACGAACACCGCCCTACCCGCAAGTGACTGCTTCATGTATCCTCCTGTCTAAACGGGGATGCTCCCCGGAATTATCAATATACGGGGATACTCCCCGCTTTGTCAAAGAGAGATGTGATGTGTGCTGCGCGTAATTCGCCCCAGAAAGCACCGCGCGTGATGCGTGCCGATGCCCAACGCAATCGTGACGCGATCCTCGTCGCGGCCCGTGAGACATTCGAGGAAGAGGGTGTGCTGGCGTCGCTTGACGGCATCGCCGTCCGTGCTGGCGTTGGCAACGCTACGCTTTATCGAAATTTCCCGACCCGCGACGACTTGCTCGCGGCGGTCATGGAGGTCAACATTGCGGCTTTGCTGGCCGAGGCCGGCGAGCTCTCGCGCTCGCTTAGTCCGCGCGATGCGCTTGCCGAGTGGCTGCTGCGCTTGACGTGGCAACTGCGCATCTGGCATGACTTGCCGTATTGTGTCGCCTCTGCACGGAGCGATCCGGAATCGTCGATGAAACCGGCGAGCTCGCGCCTCATCGAGGAAACCCGTGTACTTCTCGACTCTGCAAAATCCGCGGGCATGGCGGTGAAAGCTGTGACCGCAGAAGAACTGTTCGAACTGGTTACGACCTTGTCGTGGGGCGTAGACCGTTTCGCTGATGACGAGCGAGCCGCCCGTAGGCGGGTGACCATCGCGACTGCGGGCATTTTTACAATGAGTGATGTTCCGATCGCTTTGTGTCCCAGGAAGCGACGTTGACCCGCCGGATCGTGGCGCAGGGCCGCGGCCTGATCTATCCGATCCTTTAGCGATCGTCCGGCATTTGGAAATGCACGTCCGATCATTCCGGCCGAACACTGATTCAGACGGCGAGCCCGCATCCAAGCAAAGAATTTGGCGCCTTCGGCAGCTCCGTTGCGATTAAAATCCCATTGCCTCGCAAACGGTTCCTGTCACGCGCTAAGGAGCCTTACCGAAGCCCTCATTGCTTAGTCGAACAGCTTGAACGAGAGTAGCTGTGTTCCGACGAGCCTGACTAGCATGCCGAACGTCTCAGAGTGGCCGAGGCCGTGTGCGTTCCTGCAGGAATGCCTGAAGTGATCGCGCTGTAGGGCAGTACTACACCTGCAGGTAGCTGTTCAACGCATCGATCAACTGGCCGGGGACTTCTTCGGGTATCAGGTGACCGCAAGGCAATGTGTGTCCGGTGACGTTCTGCGCTTCCTTGCGCCAGAGGGCGAGCACGTCGAAGGTCTGGCCCACCGTGCCCTTGGCGCCCCACAGAACATGGACCGGTGTGGCAACGCGCTGCGGATGGGCGTGGATGTCCTCGCGGTCAACGGTGACTGTCGCCCGGTAGTCTTCGCAGACTGCGTGGATGCACGCAGGGTTGCGATAGCAGCGCAGGTACTCCGCAAATGCCTCGGGCGTCACGGCACCCGGCGTTTTGCTCTGAACGTCGAGATGCGCGCGCAGGTATTGCTCAGGCACGGCCCCGATCATCTGCTCCGGCAGCGGCGCCGGCTGAATGTGGAAGAACCACCAGAAATAACGCGTCGCGAAAGACTCGTCGGTGTGCGCATACATCTGGTCGGCGGGAGCGATATCGAGCATCACTGCGCGTTGCACGGCTTGCGGGTAGTGAATCAACATGCCGTGCAGAACGCGGGCGCCGCGGTCATGCCCAACTGCCTGGAACCTTTTGAATCCCAGCGCCCGCATGACTTCGACCTGATCCAGTCCCATCAGGCGCTTCGAATAGTTGACGTGATTCGGGCCGCCGTCGGGCTTGCTCGAATCGCCATAGCCCCGCAGATCGGTCAATACGACGGTAAAGCGTTTCGCGAGCTGCGTCGCAATCTTGTGCCACTCGACGTGGGTTGCCGGATGGCCGTGAATCAGAAGCAACGGCGGACCGTCCCCGCCGACGAGCGTGTTAATTGTAGCTCCACTGGTGTTGATGAATTGCTGCTTGAAACCGGGGAAGAAATGGATGTTCGCTGCCTGAGCAGCTTCGGGCAAAGTCCCTGACGGCGGCGACACGCTCATCGTGGCTTGAGCTTGGTGCAGCAAGCCCAGTCCAAGGGAACCGGCGAGCGTGAGCCCGCTCGCGACCAAATGCCTGCGCACGGGACTTTGGATATTGGATTGAGTCATGAGAATCCTCCGCATCTGAGTAGCCGACGTTCGGTCAGCGCATGAAATTGATGAGAACGCATGTGCGATACACGTTTTAATTCGTCTCAGCTCGAGCAAGGACACATTTCTGTTTGGTATCCTTATGATTTCGAGCAAGCCGCTGTTTCGCATTTAGGATATCTTCCGGATAATCGGCGTCATCCCCGCGCGATGGGTCGTAGCCCACCGATTCGAGGTCGACCAGTTCCTGGCGAACCTGTGCGCGTGTAGGTGATGAGTGGCTTCCGGTCTGGGCGAAGGAAAGGGTAGGGGTTGCGACGAGTGCCGACACAAGCGCGAGCATGGCCGCGCCGCGTCGCTGAAATGGCGTAAAGAAATTTTTCATGAGATCCTCGCTTCGAAAACATGGTTCAAATCGAACAGGTAATATCGGGACTTGCGGTGCTGCGTTCGATGCAAACCACTGTAGCAATGGCGGCCTCGCAAGTAGGTTAATGATCCTTAATCGGTGAAAGCAGCATGAAAGTTGCGTCAGGCCGGCACAGGGCGCCCGGTCAACCGCCGCGTGTGCTCGTGATAGAGGACGACGGCGTCACCGCCAGCGATATTCGATGCACGCTCGAAGCGGAAGGTTTCGAAGTAGCCGTACTCGACAACGGCGCCGACGCCATTGCGCGAGTTCTTAACGATGCGTTCGACGCCATTACGCTCGACAGGATGCTGCCGGATGCCGACGGCACGACGGTCGTGCGAGCTCTACGCGATGCGGGATGTCTGATTCCCGTGCTGATGATCAGCGCGCTGTCCGATGTGGACGAGCGCATGCGCGGGCTTCGGGCTGGTGGTGACGACTATCTGGTCAAGCCGTATCATCGCGGCGAACTCGCTGTCCGGCTCCAGGCACTACTGCGACGTAGCGCACACAGTGCATCCCGGTCTGCCACGACGAGAGGTGTCGACAACCTCGAGCTTGATCTGCTCGCACGGGTAGCCCGGCGCGGCGGCCGAACAATCGAACTCGCGCCGGCAGAATTCAGGCTGCTTGACTTCCTCATGGAACACGCGGGAAAAGTATTGTCGAGGCCGTTGATTTTTGAGGCCGTCTGGGAGTATCGCTTCGATCCCGGCACCAACATCATTGAAGTCCACATCGCGCGGCTGCGCAGGAAACTCGCGCTGCCGGGCGAGCTTCAACTCATTCACACCGTCCGCAACGAGGGGTATCGAATTGGATAACTTCAATGGCGCCGCGATGCCAGTCTTGCGCATGTCAGCCGTCAGGGGGCTGTTGGTGTACCTGCTGGTGTTCATAGTTGCGACTTCTTTGTTCTCAACCTTCGTCTACTGGCACTCGGCAAACGCGCTTTTTATTCAGACCGATTCCACGCTAGTGTGGGAAGCGCGCTATTTCGCATCGATCCCCGCCGATGCCCTGCCGAAGGAAATCAACAGTCAATTGGCGCGGGAGCGACCGATCAACTTTTTCGGACTATTCGACGCAGACGGATCACGCGTTGCCGGCGACATCGTAGCGCTGCCAGACGCCGCCAGGCGCCTCGAATCGCCAGGCACCGCAAACTTCAGCATCGGCCTGCGTGAACGGTCTGCGCCCGTTCGGACGCGGATCCTCGCGCAGCGTCGCGAGCATGGTCGCATTCTCGTCATCGCGCGCGATTTATCCGACGTGACGGCGCTTCGTAGCTCGATTCTTCGCGGCCTGCTCGTCGGGAACGGCGTGGTGTTCGGCGTGACGTTCGTGGCAGGTCTCCTACTCGCGGCCAGACAAACGCGCCGGATCAGCCACGTGATGGAGGCAGTGGACCGGATTGCGCGTGGTGAATTACATCGGCGTCTTGCGGACAACGGGCGAGACGAGTTCGGACGGCTTGCCAATCTTGTTGACACCATGCTCGACGACGTCGAGAGGCTGATGCAAGAGGTGAAAGGCGCCTGTGACAGCATTGCTCACGATCTGCGAACGCCTCTCAGTCGCGCGCGGCTGCATCTCGTTCAATACCTCAGCGACATGAAACACGCTGCCGTCGAGCCTGTGAATCGGGCGCTTGCTGAGATCGACGTCACGTTAATGCGATTCGCCGCGCTGTTGAGGCTGTCTGAAATTGAGGCCGGCGCGTTGCCCGAACGCTTCCCGGCGGTATCGCTGGCGCTACTAGTTGAAAAGATTGGTGAGATTCTCGAGCCGTTCGCGGACGAGCGTGGCGTTCTGTTAAAGCAAGAGCTGGCGCAGGTTCCGCTCGTATCCGGAGACGGACAGCTGCTTTTCGAGGCGTTCTACAACCTCGTAGAGAACGCCGTAAAGTTTTCGTGTCGTGGCGGCACGGTGACCGTACGAACGGTTGCCGGGCCGATTGGGCCGGCCCTTGTCGTTCAAGACAGCGGCCCGGGTATTCCGGCCAGCGAACTGCCGTTGGTCGGCAGACGCTTCTTTCGCGGCCGGGCTGCGGCGGGTGTGCCGGGAAGCGGCCTCGGGCTGAGCTTGGCGCTAGCAGTTGCTCGTTTGCATCGTTGCCGCTTGATCTTCGCGGATGCCGAGCCGGGGACCGAGGCCCGCTTCGAGTTTCGTGCCGACTCTATGGAACCGGAGCAAGTTTGAGTTACGGCCGGCTTAGTAAGCATCACCGTAACGAGACCATTCGGCAGGCCCATAAGTCGCAGACGTAGAGCGAAGTAATGTTGTCAGTGCGCCGGGAGACCGGCAAGGAGTAAAGAGTGCAAGTCTCTTACAACGAAGTCTAGCAAACCACGTCGCCGTATTGAGCGCGGCGAAAGAGTAGTGGTACCGTGCCGGACGCAATCGTGAGTCACTCCCTCGAGATAGCCCAGCCCCATCGGCAACATCGGCTGCGTACGCTCCAGCGCCTGGCACTGGCTCTTCTCATCGACGCACAGCACCAGGGCATTGGTCGGCGGGCTCAGATACAGCCGATAATATCGCGCACCTTCTCTACGAAGTAGGGATCGTTAGACAGCATGAAGCTTTTTGATGGGGCTGTACACCGAACAAGGATAGATATCGGGCCACCGAACTCTTCGAATCCCTGTCTGCGCAGCAGCGGACCGCACACTCCAGTGCGTTGCACCGTCCGGCTTCTCATGCAGTATCCTCGCCAGCAGTTCCGCTACGGCTTTATCGTCATGCGTGCGAGGCCGGCCTGGACGGGCTTCATCAGGCAGGCCGGCAAGCCCCCGCGCGACAAACCGCTTCTTTCAGTGCGTGATCGCCGGCGGCGTCACGTCGCACTGCGTTGCAATTTCCTGCCTCTTATGACCGTCAGCGGCCATCAAGACAATCTTTGCCCTGCGGACCAGAGAGTGAGGTAGTGAACGCGAGCGGCTCATTGACAGCAATTGTTCTAGGGAAAGTCTGCAAAAGTCCTGGCGTTGAAGTCTGGTTGGCCTATCCTGGGAGAAGGCGAGTTAAAGGAGTTCGTCGATGACACAGCTCGGTCTTGGTCTGGATCTTTCAACGAAACGTACGCGCAAGCGGGAATTTCTCGATGAGATGAGGCGCGTTGTGCCATGGTCAAGGTTGATTGCGTTGATCGAACCGCACTATCCGAGGGGCAAGACTGGAAGGCCACCATTTCCGGTTGCGACGATGCTGCAGATCCACTTCATGCAGCAGTGGTTTGGTCTGTCAGACCCTGCGATGGAAGAGGCGCTTTATGACGTGCCGCTGTATCGCGAGTTTGCGGGGCTGAACGAAGGTATGACGCGTTTGCCGGACGAGAGCACGATTCTGCGGTTCCGGCACCTTCTCGAAACGCACGGCCTGGCCGCGCAGATGCTCACGCTGGTCAATGAGATCCTGACCGAGAAAGGCTTGATGTTGAAGGAAGGGTCGGCGGTCGACGCGACCTTGATTTCCGCACCCAGTTCGACGAAGAACGGCTCCGGTACACGGGACCCGGAGATGCACCAGACGAAGAAGGGAAATCAATGGTACTTCGGGATGAAAGCCCACATCGGCGTGGACGCGGAGTCGGGTCTGGTCCACACCGTCATTGGTACGGCGGCCAACGTCCACGACATCATTGCGGCCGAAGCGCTGTTGCACGGCCAGGAAAAGGATGTGTACGCTGACGCCGGATATCAGGGTATTGAGAAGCGCTGTCAGGCGAACCCGGTACGCTGGCATGTAGCGATGCGACCAGGCAAGCGTCGACAACTGGACCTGAACAATCGTCTGGACGCGATATACAACCAGATTGAGCGTCTGAAGGCTGGCGTGCGCGCCAAGGTTGAACATCCGTTCCGCGTGCTCAAGCAGCAGTTTGGCTATACGAAGACGCGGTACCGGGGATTGTTGAAGAACACCGCGCAGATCACGACACTGTTTGCGTTGGGCAACCTCTGGATGGCACGCAAGGCATTACGCAAGGCGTGAAACGCTCGGAGGTAAAGGCCGTGAGTCTCGGCAAACGGAGGTCGTCATACCTGAAAAGCCAGACGAACAACCTGCCAGCAGACGCTTACGGCTGATACGCCCCAAGTGTCAAAAAATCAGCGCTCTGAAAACGAGTTGTGCAGACCTTCCCTAGCTCCAGCTCGGATACGACAATCTCGATTCCTTTGCGTCCCATGATCGCCTCTTACACACAGTGACTCGATCATAGAAACAATCTAATTTTATGCAAAGTTATTTCTGGGACGGAACACCAGGTCGTACCGATGCCGTCCATCGGTATCCCGACCAGTCATCACGAAACCGCTCTGAAGATCACACTCGTTCCCGTTCCTGATCGACGCCGCCCATCTGCTGTCCGGATTCTGACCGCCGTTCACACCTGATCCTCGACGGTATCTGGGGTGTAGGCGACAGCGTTCATGACCGAAGTCAGGACGTTGGCGTCATTCGGTTCGGGTTTTCATGGCTCCAATTATCGGCCGGAGCTGTGGTGACGTGAGGCGCACAGGTCGCACGCAGTCGACGAACCGGCTATCGATCCATACGTGACTTTCGGTTGAAAGGAGTGCGCCGGGACCGATACCCTGGTTAGCAACGAGGCCATTCGCCATTCGGCGCTTAACGATGGTGAGGTCCAAAGACGGCACGATGCCACCGGCCTTTGAGCGACCGCCTGATTAAGTTCGTTCCCAGCACGAAGACGATGCCGATCATGCTGCCAATACCGACGTTTATCGCGCGGTCGTCGGTTGAAAAAAGGGCATGTCCAGCGACGATGATTGCGACGGCGTGTAGCGCGCATCTCGTGCCGAATGCTATGACATATTGATTGAACGCGACGAGCGTCAATGCGAGCGCGGCCGTCAATACGTCTGAGAGTAGCGGGGCGTGTGGCATGAAGATTCCCACCAGCATACCGGCGGGCACGCCGACCATCGCGCCCATCATCCGGTCTTTCCATTTGGCGCACGCCGTCGCGACATCACCGGTGACGACGCTGGCGGCCGACCAGACCAGCCATTGCGCGTAGTGAACGTGATGCCACTCGACGAGCGATGCGGCGACGCCAACGGCAAGGGCAGCGGCGATCATCCCTTCGAAACAGCCGGGTGACGGTGTTTCCGAGACTTGCCGAACGGCGAGCCAACCAGGGCTGTTCGATCTGTCCGCGCAGCGCTTTGCAGGATAAGAAATGATCGCGTCCAGTATGACGGGTAGTGCCGCGCAAAGCAGATAGGGGAGCGTGTTGAGACCGAGGAGACCAAGCTGCGCCAGATTCCGCCCGTTCGCATCGTTTGCCGTGACGCAGGCGAGGTAGAGGACTGGGATGAAGGTGAAGGAGCCTACCCAGCGCATCTCTGTGCCCGCGGCAGTGACGGCCACGCAGGCAATCGCGAGCAACACTGACGCAATCACGAACAAAGCTGGCCTTCCGGCGGATATGGTCATTGCGACAAAACCGAGGCCTACGACGAGCAAATGCAGCAGCAGCCCGAGTGGGGCGAGGCGCGATCGCTCCGCCGCAATAAACGCTGAAACGGTCGCGATTTCGACGCGGAACCACATCGCGTTACCTGTCACGAGTCCCGCGATGAAAATAGGCGCAAGCAGCGTGGCGCCGCGCGACAGCATCCTGACGTTGATCAGATTAAACATATGGGCATGAAACCGGAGGCGACTAACGATGTTTTCTCTTATGGCCAACGTCCGGGTCGAGGCCGAGCGCCCATCGGACTCCTATACGTCTTATCTATACGGGCGGCGGTCCGCACTCTATCTCAGTCGCCAAGAACAGCGCGGACATCGAGTATCGGGTGCCAGTGCCGCATATACATGCAGCCAGTTGGGTTCATCCGCGCGCGGGGCTACAGCGCGATGCCCGCTGTATGCCCGTCGCAATGACCAGGCAGCACAAGACGCTCAGCGCATCGTATCTGCTTCGACGCGCACTGTCAGCGTTGCCCGCCGGCGGCTGCACAACAGGCGATATGTTCACGGTCTTGCGGGTACCGAGCAAACGCCTCGTCCGCATGACAGATCTTCGTCCGCCCGTGCGGTGCCGGCTCGCCGCTCTCGTTGAGATTGACGAACACCATCTTTTCGACAGTCAGAATGCTATTGCGGGTGATCTTGTTGCGGACTTCGCAGCGCAGCGTGATTGATGTGCTCCCGAAGTGCGTGGCGGTCATGCCGAGCTCGATGATGTCGCCTTGACGCGCCGAGCTGACGAAATTGATCTCCGACATGAACTTCGTGACAATGCGCTCGTTGGCGAGCTGGCAGATGGCATAGATCGCCGCTTCCTCGTCGATCCAGCGCAGCAGGCTGCCTCCGAACAGCGTGCCGTTTGGGTTCAGGTCTTCGGGCTTGACCCATTTGCGGGTATGAAAATTCATCGGGTATCCCATCGTTGAAAGTGGCGCGGCCTTGACGCGAAAAGCAAAATGAGGGTTAACACCTGATTTATGCTAGGGGTTTTCCCTAATGTCGTCAAGGCTGACAAAAACTGGCTCGAGGCCGGCGTCCCGATAGGCGGGACACAACCACATTGCTGACTGTGACGAGACGCGAACGAATCGCTTAAACGACAATCACTGTTGGGCGTAGGCCCGTCTGCCGTGTCATTGGGCGTCGTTGCCTCGAAAAATGGCGGCTCGTCGCTCGTCGACAGAGGTTCGCCGACGAGTTCGAGAGACTGCTCGTGGCCGATTGGGCGAGGTCGCCAACGGCCGCTTAGTGGCACTCCCGTTTGCAAAACCTGAATTTGGCTGACTGACCGGTTTGGAGAAAGTTGTCTGACCGGAGCGGGATCGGTCATGGTCTGACGTGCAATGCGCGGCCTGTGGGTTGACGCATGCGGGACGTGAAGCACAGGTCGGCCCATGAAGAGACAGTCGAAGCCAACCCGTAGATTGCCAACGATTCAGCGTCTCCGCGTTGGCCGACTTACAGCCACACGTGACTGAACTGCGTTTCAAAGCTCTGAACGCGCAAATGCCGAAACAAGATACTCGATGAAAACTCTAACCTTCATCGGCACTCGACGACCCGCCGGATAGACAAGGTGAATCGGGACGCGCTCGGGTTGCAGATCTGGCAGCAACACCTCGATGTCGCCGGATCGGATTTCTTCCGCCATGAGCCAGAACGGCGCCTGAGCAATGCCAAGCCCGCACAGCACCGCCGCGCGAATATGCTCCGCATCGCCAGTCAGCAGCGAGCCGTGCGGTACATAGGAGACCAGCTCCCTCCCGACCTTCAGCGACCAGGGGTAGCGCTCGCGGCCGTTCGCAAAGACGATGCAGGTGTGCTCATCGAGGTCCGCAAGCCGCGTCGGAACACCGTGAGCAGCAAGATAGCCCGGGCTCGCCGCGAGCACGAAGTCTGTCTCGGACAGCTTCCGTGCGGTGAGAGAGGAGTCCACCAGTCGCCCGTGGCGGACCGCCACATCGACACCGTCGCCGACGAGGTCGACATGCCGCTCGGATACCGACAATTCGATCGCGACGTCCGGATACTGACGGAAGAACCCAGGTAGCAGCGGCGTAATGCAAAGCCGCCCATGCGCCGGAGCCGTATTGACCCTGACCACGCCTCGTGGCGAATGCTGGCGGTCTCCTACGGACGACTCGAGCGCGTCGAACGCGTCCACGAGCTGCTTGGCCGACTCGTAGAAGGTTTGTCCTGCGTCCGTGATAACGACCTGGCGCGAGGTCCGCAAGACGAGTTGGGCACCAAGATGCCGTTCCAGCGCGCCGATCTGCTTGCTGACCGCCGGCTGTCCAATCCCTTCCTCACGCCCCACGGCGGAAAAACTGCCGCGTTCGACGAGGCGTACAAACAGACGAATCGCGTTCAATCGGTCCATATGGGCTGTCCGCATCAATTCTGGAACGGAATGGATGGTATGCCCCGACACAGCATTTCGGCAATAAGCGAAGTTGCTTAGGTTACGGGGTGTGCAATCACCGACACCTGAACCAGAGGACTGAACAATGAAAGCAATTTGTGTAACACGTGGCCGGGAGCTAGAGGTTCGTGACATTCCGACTCAGGACGAGCCCGCGCCCGGTCATGTGCTGATAGACATGGATGCCTCGGCGATCAACCATGGCGACAAGACTTTCCTGACGATGCCCACAGCGGCCGGTAACGCGCTCGCGTTGGACCAGCATGGCGTTTGGGGCGCGTCGGGGGCCGGGCGCGTGGCAGCGGTGGGTTCGGGCGTGCCCCTTGAATATGCGGGCAAGCAGGTGGCGATATACCGGTCGCTCGACAGAAGTTCGGAGAGTGTCGGGCTTTGGTGCGAACGGGCACATGTCCCTTATACGACCTGTCTGATCCTGCCGGACTACGTAAGTACGCGCGACTATTGTGGCTCACTCGTCAACGTCATAACGGCATACGCCTTTCTCGAAGAGATCGCCAACGCGGGCCACAAGGGCGTCATCGTCACGGCTGGGAACTCGGCCACTGGTTATGCGCTTGCTTCGCTTGCGCGCAGCAGAAACATACCGGCGATTTTCCTGGTGCGCAACGCCGCAGCGCGAGACGCGCTGGGCCGCTTGGGCGTGGAGCATGTCATCGTCACCACCGAGGGCTTCACCGACACGCTTGGTGTGCTGTCCACCGAACTGGGGACGACGGCGGTATTCGATGGCGTCGGCGGCGACTTGCTGACAGGAATCGCCCCCAGCTTGCCGACGAATTCGACGATCTATTCCTATGGGTTTTTGGGTGGCACTGCGCCGGTCTCTATTCAGTCCGTATTGTTCATGATGAAGAACCTGAGCATGAGGAGATTCAGCAATTTCGAAAGCCGGACGGTGAAGAAGCAGGCGAACCTCGTTGCGGCGCTGCAAACGCTTGAGGGCGTGATCGACGATCCCATGTTCAAAACCAGAATCGGCAAGGAATTCCGTTACGATCAGATCGAACTCGCCATGGCCTATGAGTCGCCGGATGGTGCCAAAGCTGTCCTTGTGACGTAGTTGGCCGCAGGCTCGCGACAACGTCTATTGTCGAAAACGCCGAACAGTCGGCATGGGCGGACTGCGTGGTCGTCATCAATCGGCCTGCAAGCGCGCGGGTACCCACGACTGACACGACCCTCGTCTGGCTTTCGGTGCTGGCTGGTGCCGGCGCGATCGCATTCGCCTCAGAATATTTCGACAGATTGTGAACCAGACATATGAGGCCGCGCGCAGTGACTCCACTTATCGTCATTGCCGACGTGTCCGACGCGCAGCAAATGCGCAACGCGGTCAGTGTGCCGCTGCGGCAATTCAACGAGCATAGGGCTGGTCCAGTTAATCCGCAGCCGCTCGCGATCACGCTGGTGCACCCAGGAACGGAAGCTATGCCTGCGGGTTATGGAGTGACACCGGTTCTATGCAGCTTCAACTGGGGCAGCTGTTTGTTCCCGAACGCCTGCGTGGCAGCGGCCACGGCAGTCATTGATGACGCTCGCAGAGCAGGAAGCGCGGCGCCGCGGATGTGTGTGGGCGCCTGGCTGGACACTTTCAGCTTTCAAGCGCGCGGATTTCAGTCGTCAAGTTTTTGGGAGGAAATACACAGTTAAACGACGAGACGCCGCAAGTACTTTTAAAGCGCACCTTTTTCGTAATGTGACTCAGCGTGCGCCAGCCACTTTTCGATAGCCGAGGCTGTCTCTACGGGGAGGTCGAGGGGGATCAAGTGCGATGCCCCTGGTAGGACGATAGTATTACCCTGATGAACGGCAGCGGCAAGTAAGACGGCGTAGGCCTCAGGCGTGTTAAGGTCGCGGTCGCCGACGAGCACAACGGTCGGGCACCGAACTGTGCCCAAGCGCGCCGAAGCGTCGAAGCCAGCGATCATTCGCCAAATCAGCGCATAGTCCGATGCATCGAGACGCAGCACGCTCAGAGAGATGCGATCAATAATGTCCGGCCGATCTCGTGCTGTCTCACTGGTAACCCAATAATGAACAAAAGGCAGAACGGCTTCCATGCCCCGCGCTTCGGCAAGTGCTGCGTGCTGCAGCATTGCAGCGCGTGCCTCATCGGAGAAGGTGGCTGCGGTCGCGAGGAGCATTAATGATCGAACACGGGCCGGGTATGAAATGGCAACTTCCTGCGCGATCATCCCGCCGATCGACAGGCCAATAAGATGTGCGGCTCTTACGGCTGCGTCGTCGAGGACAGCCACGATACCGGCCGCCGCCTTCTCGAAGCTCCAGTCTGCTGATGGAGCGGCCGATTGACCGTGCCCGGGAAGATCGACGGCGATCACATCATAGTTCGGCGCCAAGAGCTGGATCTGCTTCTCCCAATAGGAGAGATCCAGGCCAACAGCGTGGATCAGAACCACAACGGGCGACCCGAGCGTGCCCTGCCTGACCCAGTTCCAGCTTGTTCCATCTACATCGGTTTTCATGAGAGCGCTTTCTCCGCTTATCCTTTGTTCAGGCGCATTTTTGACAAGAAAGGCGCGCTCAACAAGAGCCAGTATGATACTGGTATTGCGGAGTGCCACCAAAAGGGATGCTATGCGCAGCAGTAAGCAATTAGGCGAGTTTCTACGGTCGCGCCGGACGAAGCTTCTCCCTGGCGACGTTGAGCTTCCCACTCTTCGTCGCAGGCGAGCACCAGGGCTTCGTCGTGAAGAGGTGGCGCAACTCGCCGGGATTAGCGTTGAATGGTATATAAAGCTCGAGCAGGGGCGGGCAGTGTCACCCTCTGCATCGACGATCTCGGCGTTGGGCCAAGCACTTCGGCTCGGTAAGGCCGAGTTGTCTCATCTGCGCGCCCTTGCTGAAACACCGAAACGCAAAGCCTTCGTAATCGAAGTTGTCCCTGAGACGATCAGCCATCTGGTTGCGAGTTTCCAACAGCCCGCCTACGTGCTCGGGCAGCGCTGGGACATCCTTGCGTGGAATGACGCGGCGGCCGACCTATTTACCGACTTCGCGCTTCTCCCGTGTGAAGAACGCAACATACTTCTCTACATGTTGGGTGACCCGGCGGCGAGGCGGCTGTTCGGTGAGACTTGGGGAGACGAAGCGCGCCGCATGGTATCGCTCTTTCGGGTCGCGCACGATTTGTGGGCGGGAGATGCAGCGTTCGGTACCTTGGTCGAACAACTGCGCACGCGCTGTCCGGAATTCAGTGAATGGTGGACTTCTCACGAGGTGGGGGCACCGGTGTCAGGTGTCAAGACAATGACCCACCCGGTTCAGGGCGATCTGAAGTTCAAGTTTGCTACTTTTCAGGCGAACGATAATCCAGCGCTGAAGCTTGCCATTTACGCCGTAGCCGGCGACGCTTAGCTTGGCTCAGCGTCGAAACCTTGCTGTCAAGCACTCGCATCGCAAGGATTCACCCAACGGGAGATGCTGACCTCTTTCGCGGCCCTCCCAATAAGTATAAGTAGGCTGGAAGTCGTGATTTATTTCACTTGATCTCACTCTCCCACGGAAGCCCGCTAGAGGACTGCCGGTGGCGGTGAGCTTGCCGTAAGCGGCTCGGGCAGGGTGGGTCCCGATTCGCGCGCGCGTGGGGCAATGATGTGAGAGCGTGGGGAGGTCCGGGCAGATCCAGAGAGATCGTTCCACGGTGGGGTATTCGTCCTTTCTGTGTTAAGTCTGGCGGTTTGTTTTGAATTTTCTTTAAAAAACAATCATTGGAGAATCGTCGTTTTAATGGCGTTCGGTTTGCTCTGCAGCCACGCTGCGCTCGCCGCGCGAAGCGCGCCGGAGTTGACGTTGACATGGGCCGTTGCTGCCGGGCTGGTGCTAAACCTCGCCGATTGACAGTCGGTCACCACAATCTGAGTAGGGTCGTTGTTGACATCGCTGCGCGCCAGGCAAGTAGCTTCCTGCGTAACCTGCTCGACACCCCTTGTTTGCTGCAGCGGACAGAACAAATGGCTAACCGGTGCGCGAGATCGCGCGGCGCGGCATCCCTCTGACTTACGGATCAGCGTCGCGGGCCCAAGTTGACATAGGCGGTCGACCGGTTACGCCGTTCGAACCAGCGTCTTTATCGGGATCACCTTCCCACCCGGATAAAGACCATTGTCATAGATCCCCGATTGCTACGTCCTGCCTTGCTAGTTCTCCGCCGAGAAAGTCGACGAATGTCCTGAGCTTGGCCGACAGCTGATGTCGTTCAAGATAGATTGCATGGATGTCCGCATTAGGAAGCGTCCAATCATTGAGCAATACGACGAGCTTCCCATCCCGAACCAACGCCTCCGTCTCCCATTGCGAACGAACGGCAATGCCGCGTCCGTCGAGCGCCCATTCAAGAACCGCGGTGCCGTCGTTGCTGCTTAACGGCCCGTCAACCTTGACCGTCTCATTCTTTTTCCCACGCGTGAAGTGCCAAGTACCGTAAGCCGATTCATTCTCCCGAAGTACGAGACACGCATGCCGCGTTAGCTCGTGCGGCGTTGTTGGTGCGCCGAACGCCGTCAGATATTCCGGCGATGCGCACACGATCCGCCGGTTCTTCATCAGCAGTCGTGCATTGATGCGTGCGTCGGGGACATCGCCGAAACGAATGCCGAGGTCAAAACCTTCGTCCTGCAAATTTACCGGTCTGTCCGACAAATGGAGTTGGATCTTGATCGTCGGATACCGCGCGACGAACCTCGATATGGCCGGCGCCACGCGTGTACGTCCAAATCCGAACGATGCATTCACGCGCAGCAACCCGGCTGGTTCGCCACGGCTTTTCGCGACCAACTGCTCGAGTTCCGCAAGTTCATCGAGAATCCGCGACCCGTTCGTCAGGTACAGCTCGCCTTCGGGCGTCAGGCTGACGCGGCGGGTCGTGCGGTTCAGAAGCCGTACGCCTAGCCGCCGCTCGAGTTGTGCCAAGCGCTTGCTGATAGAGGGCGGCGTAACCCCCAAATCTCGCGCCGCCGCCGCTAGATTGCGATGCCGCGCCACCCTCGCGAAGAGACTAAGGTCGGAAAAACCGTCCATTCGATTCGTTCCCAAAAGTGAAGACTGGATTGCTTCAATAGAAATCATGTCGATCGACGCATCAATTAGACTTCATAAAACTGATGGAGGCAATGATGTTCGACAAATTCAAGGACGTATCGGCGACCGTCGACGGCGTCAAAATTAAGGCAATCACCGGAGGCGCAGGGCCGGCATTGCTCCTTCTACATGGCCATCCACAGACTCACGCTATATGGCATAAGGTCGCACCGGCGCTGGCACAGCACTTCACGGTAGTCGCCGCAGATCTTCGCGGTTATGGCGACAGCGGCAAGCCTCAAGGTCTGTCCGATCACAGCAATTATTCAAAGCGCCGCCTCGCGCAAGATCAGGTTGACCTGATGCACGCGCTGAGCCATGAAACGTTCGCGGTCTTGGGTCACGATCGAGGCGGCCGTGTTGCGGCCCGCATGGCGTTGGATCACCCGCAGGCGGTAACAAAGCTCATTACGCTCGACGTCGCGCCAACCTTGGCAATGTACGAACAGACCTCCTTCGAATTCGCCCGCGCCTATTGGCACTGGTTCTTCCTGGTGCGCCCGGCGCCGTTTCCCGAAACGCTGATCAACGCCGACGCCGACCTTTACCTCAAGCAGACCATTGGGGCGCGCAGCGCGGGCCTGAGGCCGTTCACGCGCGAGGCCTACGCGGAATATCTACGATGCCTGCAGATCCCCGGCACGGCGCACGGCATCTGCGAGGACTACCGGGCAAGCGTGACGATCGACCTGGAGCACGACCGCGAGTCGCTCGCGACCGGCCAAAAAATCGCGTGCGAGTTCCTGGCGCTTTGGGGCGCCGATGGCGTGATTGAGAAGTGTTTCGACCCGGTCGCCGAATGGAAGTCGTTTTCCGACAACGTCACGGGCTGCGCGCTGCCTTGTGGTCATTACATCCCTGAGGAAGCGCCCGAGTTGTTGATTGAGTGTGCCTTCCCGTTCCTAAAAAACTAAAACCATGCCAACCTCCACAACCTTCTATAGAAAACTCGTCGATACGCACACGGTTTCGCGTATCGATGATCAGAACGTTCTACTGTACGTCGACCTGCATCTGATGAACGAGTACACGAGCCCCCAAGCGTTCAGTGGTGTCCGGGCCAAGAACCGTCACGTGCGCCGCCCGCACCAGCAACTCGCCGTCGTTAGCCATATTATCCCGACCCACGCGGAATCACCCCGCGTGATTCGTGATTCCGCATCGTTGCTGCTAGCCGACAACCTCGCGCGCAATTGCGATGAAGCCGGCATTCGCCTGTTCGCCGCTAATAATCTGCTGCAGGGCATCGAACATATCATCGCACCCGAGCTGGGCCTGATCCGACCCGGCATGGTCGTCCTCTGCGGCGATAGCCACACGACAACGTATGGAGCGCTTGGAGCACTCGGATTTGGAATCGGTACGTCAGAGGTCGAGCACGTGCTTGCCACGCAGACGCTCGTGTATCGCGTGGCGCAGACCATGCGTATCACTATCGATGGCGCATTGCCTTACGGCACGTCGTCGAAAGACTTGATCATCTGGATCATCAGCCAGATCGGTGCTCAGGGGGCAAGGGGTTATGCGGTTGAATTCGCCGGATCGACCGTGGCCGCCCTTTCGGCCGAAGCTCGCATGACCCTGTGCAATATGACTGTGGAGGCGGGCGCGCGGGCCGCGTTGATCGCGCCCGATCAAGTGACTTTTGACTATGTTCGCGCCCATGCAACGTCGCTCGATGACGCCGCGTGGCAGACCGCGCTTACCGACTGGGCCCAGCTCAGGTCGGACGAGGGCGCAACTTTCGATGCGGAGCACCATTTCGACGCGAGCGAAATCGCCCCGTACGTCACTTGGGGCACGAGCCCTGATCAGGCAATGCGCGTCGACGAGCTCGTTCCCGACGCCGCTTCTCAAGTCACGCCCGAAGCCGCCGCGGCATTGCAGCGGGCGCTGAAGTACATCGATCTCGAATCACATCGGCCTATCGCGGGAACGCCGATCGACCGCGTCTTCATCGGTTCGTGCACAAATGGACGTATCGAGGATCTGCGTATCGTCGCCGAGATTGTACGCGGGCGAAAAGTCGCCCAGGGCGTGCGAGCGATGATCGTGCCGGGGTCGGGATCAGTGCGTCGACAGGCCGAAGCAGAAGGCATTGCACACATTTTGAAGAGCGCCGGTTTCGAATGGCGCGAGCCGGGTTGCTCCATGTGTCTAGCGATGAACGACGACTTTCTGCAGGCGGGCGAACGCTGTGCATCCACTACCAATCGAAATTTCGAGGGACGGCAAGGACGGGGGGGGCGCACGCATTTAATGAGCCCCGCGATGGCTGCCGCCGCGGCGCTGACCGGCAAAATCACTGATGTCCGAACGCTGGAGAGCTTCCATGTCTAAGTTGACCGTGATAGAAGGCAGTGCCGCGCCGTTACCGATTGAGAATCTCGATACCGACCAGATCATGCCAAAGCAATTCCTTCGGATTATCGATAAGGTTGGCTTGAGCGCAGGCCTTCTTTACGACCTCCGTTTCGATGAACATGGCGACCCTATCGATTCGTGTGTATTGAATCGGCAGGAATATAAATCCGCGCGGATCCTAATCGGGGGATCGAACTTTGGTTGTGGGTCAAGCCGCGAACACGCAGTCTGGGGCCTTCAGCAATATGGTTTCGAGGCCGTCATCGCGCCTAGCTTCGCGGAGATCTTTTACTCGAACGCGATGAATAATCGCCTGCTTCTAGTGCAACTGGATCGTGAGGCGGTTGACGTTCTGCTGCGCGAGTCAGTGAAAGCTCCGAAGTCCGAATTAAAGATTGATCTCGAAGCGCAGACCGTGACGTCGAATGCAAGCGGCAAGACCTTCAACTTCCCGCTGGGTGTACGCCATAAGCGCATGGTGATCGAAGGGATGGACACGATCGACCTTACGTGCACGCAACTTGCCGGCATCGAAATATTTGAAAAGCGCCACTTTGAGCGCTATCCGTGGGCTGCCGTGATGTAGCACGCGCGGCTTCGGCCGCATTCAGAACGACGCGAGTTCGACAGCTTCCGGGCGCTTGCCATGAAGTGGTGAGGACGCGCTTTCAATTATAACGGAGGAGACATGAGATCCAAGCCCGTCAGGAAACCGTTTTACAAGGTACTTTACGTCCAGGTAATCGCCGCGATCATAACCGGCATACTACTCGGCCATCTTGTTCCTTCCGACGGCATTGCGATGAAACCGCTCGGCGACGCCTTCATCAAACTCGTACGCATGATCATCAGTCCAGTGATTTTCTGCACGGTGGTGACAGGAATCGCGAGCATGCACGACATGCGCAAGGTCGGACGCGTCGGCGGGAAGGCGCTGATCTACTTCGAGGTTGTATCGACAATAGCGCTGGCGATCGGCCTGCTCGCCGCACATGTCCTCCAGCCGGGCAAGGGCTTTAACGTCGATCCTTCGACACTTGACGCAAGCTCCATCGTGGGGTACGCAGCGAAGGCCCAGCACGGGGAAGGCCTGACCGGCTTCCTGATGCATGTCATCCCGGACACGTTCGTTGGCGCATTCACACAGGGCGACATTTTGCCAGTGCTGCTAATCGCGATGTTGTTCGGCTCCGCTCTCGCGGTGATGGGCGAAAAGGCGAAGCCGGTGATCGACTTGATCGACGCGTTATCGAAGGCGTTTTTCAAGATCGTTCACATGATCACCAGTCTTGCGCCGATCGGTGCCTTCGGGGCGATGGCGTTCACCATCGGCCGATACGGCATTGAATCCCTTCTGCCCATGATGAAACTCATCGGCACATTCTATCTAACCGCGTTTCTGTTCGTGGCGTGCGGGCTGGGACTGGTCGCGAAGGCTTGTGGGTTCAGCTTATTTCGCTTCTTGGCATATATCAGAGACGAGTTGCTGATTGTACTAGGGACGTCGACATCGGAAGCCGCATTACCGCAATTAATGGAAAAACTGGAACGGCTCGGCTGTTCGCGCGGAATTGTCGGACTGGTCGTGCCGACGGGTTATTCGTTCAATCTAGATGGCACCAACATCTACATGACGCTCGCCGTGCTGTTCCTTGCGCAGGCTACAAATACGCACATGACCGTTATGCAGGAAATCACTCTGCTCGCGGTGACCATGCTGACATCGAAAGGATCAACTGGGGTGACTGGCGCGGGATTCATCACCCTGGCCGCGAGTCTTTCGGTGGTGCCGACGGTGCCGGTCGCGGCGATGGTGCTAATTCTCGGCATCGACCGGTTCATGTCGGAATGCCGCGCGCTGACAAACATTATCGGGAACGGCGTGGCGACAATCATGGTCGCTGCGTGGGAGAAGGAGCTGGACCGCGGCATGTTGCGCGCCCAGTTGGAGATGTCGAGATCGGAAAACGGCCGGGTGGGCAAAGACTCCCGAAAACTCAATGCGGATTACGAGTTCACAGACCGGCAACGTTAAGCGGTATGCCAACTTGTCGAGCAGGGTGGAGCGACGGCAGGAAATAGCGGTCCCTCTCGGTGCCGAAGGTATTCTATGTGTCGCACGATGTTTTTGCAGGCGCCCTCCGGTACAAACCCAGCTGCTGCAAACGGCGGAGACCGTCCTTTGCCAGAAACAGGAATCGCAATGAAGATGAAAGTCGTTGCTGCAGGCACATTGAGCACGTTTGCAATCGCCGCCCGCGCGCAAAGCAGCGTGACGCTCTATTCGCGTCGCGACGTACGTAGTTGCTCGATCCACTCGAGCGCCCGAAGTAAGGCGTCGTCCTGCGAGCTCGGCTTCAGCGAGAGTTGCTCGAGACACTGGAGTAACAACGAGCGCAGGTTTTTGTACGGCGCGAGCAGGAATGGAAAGATGTGATTGCCAGCCTGCGCA
This sequence comes from Paraburkholderia aspalathi, assembly GCF_900116445.1. Taxonomy (GTDB): domain Bacteria; phylum Pseudomonadota; class Gammaproteobacteria; order Burkholderiales; family Burkholderiaceae; genus Paraburkholderia; species Paraburkholderia aspalathi. The sequence goes on along the minus strand of NZ_FPBH01000004.1, from coordinate 204,277 downwards.
AAATGCTCGTTGCAGCGAATCAGGACAGCATCGGGATCGTTGTTCAACGCGGCACGCATCTGCGCGATGCGCATGGCAGCGGGTGTTTCGTCGTCCTGCAGTACGTTCGGGACGTCGCGGAACTTGCTGACGGGCGACTGCAACTGGTCGGCGTGCGCGAGCTGGTACTGCTGGGCTCGCAGCTTGGCGGTGTGCTCGAGGTTGCGCACGGTTTTGATGAAAATCTCGGCGACGTCGTCGAGCGCTTTCTGAGGTTGCGCGAGCATGAAGTAGCGCTTGGCAGGCTTCAGCGCCCGCATTTCGTGCACGTCAAGTGGGGCGTGCCTCAGTGACGAACTGCATGCGCTTCGCGACCGAGAGTACGCTTGGCACGGGCGGCAAGCCATCGGCCAACGCGTTCATGGCCTGAATGTGCTCGAGGAAACGCGCGATCTCGCGTGGTCCGGGCCGCTTCGGTTCGCGATTGAGTTCGTCCCACTGTGTTCGGCCGCGCCGGACCAGAAACAGCGCGTCGACACGGGCTTTCAGATCATCATCGAGAGAATCGACGAAGGCGCGGTAAATCGATTCGTGGAGCTGACTGCGGGCGTGGCCAGCGCTCCGGGTGAGCGTCGCAAGCGGCGGCAGCTCGTAGCGGCGTCGGACCAGCTCTTCCAGCATCACGTCGACGATGTCCGGCAACTCCGCCTTGGTCCTGGCCGCGTGCGCGGCGATATCAGCCAGCCAGGCGTGTGTAGTGCTGTCGACGAAGAATCCGGACGAACTCACGGAGGATTTTTCTGGTGCCGGGAATTGCTGCCTGAGCGATCGTAGCGCGCGAGGGTGGTGCGCGGCAGCGGGCGGACGCCGAGCACGGTGCATACGTGTTCGATGATGACCGGAGGCACATCCGAGACTACCGGCATGTACCCGAGGCGCTGCAGCAGCTTCAATTGCGCGAGGACCGGCACGCGCGTAGGCGCCTGACGGAACTGGCCAAAAACGAACCGGATCTCGGCTGCGCTGGGCGTGTAGACCGTTCGCAATTCTGCCTCTTCCAGCTCCACCGGGAGTACCGGGTATGCTAGTTCATGAACCTTGGTCATCGAGTAGCGCATCAGATGCGCCTTTCGGGGTAATCGTACTTTTCGTGCAATTTCTGGCGGTTTGATCCTGAGACCCCTTATCGATCAACGATCTGCGCGTTCTCCGATTGCTCGAAAACCGTGGAGCCGCTGAGCCTTGCTGCGAGTTGCTCTGCATGCGACTACCGCCAGATTCCGCACGAAAAGTACGATTACCCCACCATCGCAAGCTGCTCGAATTGAAGGTCGGCCGAATGAGCAAACACACCCCGCGAGGATTGCCAGCGTTATCTGCGCTCGAGGCATTGTCCGTTCACCTTGAAGCCGTTCGGGAAGGTGAGCGAAAGCTCATCGCAATGGAGATGCACGATGAGCTGGGACAACTGCTTACCGCTTTGAGAACGGAGGTGTTGCTTTTAAGGCAAGAACTGTTGCCTGATTCGATTGCGGCGCAAAAGGCCGACGAGATGAAAAAGCTCCTCGACACGATCATGGGCGTTGTACGCAGTGTGGTGAATCAAGTGCGGCCCGCTGCGTTGGACCTGGGGATCGTACCTGCACTTGAGTGGCTGGCGGACGACTTCAGCCGTCGCACGGAGATTTCATGTCGACTCAGTGCGGTGGGTCCTGAACCGCGTCTGTCTGAAATGCGTACGGCAGGAATTTTTCGCATCGTCCAGGAGTCATTGACGAATGTCTTACGCCACGCGTCTGCGTCGCACGTAGAGATCAGGCTCACCAAATCGGGTTCTAAAATTGAACTGGTCGTGAGAGACAACGGAAAAGGGTTCGATATGCCAGTGCGCCGCCTCGGGTCGTATGGACTGTTGGGGATGGCCGAGCGGGCGAGGATGATGCACGCGCATCTGAAAATCGAGAGCCGGCCGGGAAACGGTTCTGTGGTCGAGTTGCTTGTTCATGAAGATGGTCACAGTGCAGATGGTTAGCGCAATTCACCGGTTGCGGCCAGGACCGTAACTGTCCTGTATTTGCGCCAGCGGGATATCAGGACTCGTCTCCGAAAGTTGGCCGTTTCCCCGGGGAAACGGTTGACACCATTCGTTTTTCTTTTCCCTCGCGACATTTTGCGGAAACGTCTTGGTACACTGCCGCCCGACGGCCGGAGGCGATTGCATGGCGACACCGGGCGAGCTGTTCGAGCAGGAGTTCGAGATGTGGACGCCGGCGCAAGCCAAAGCGTTTTTCCGCGCCGGAATGGTGGACGAATTTTTCGTCAGCGATGTGGGTGGCGAGTTATGGGTGCTCACCCTGCTCGTCGTCGGCCGCTAGGGCCAACATCAGCTATGCAGACGACGGGCAGATGCATCTCGACCCTTGACATCCCGCCCAATTAAAGAAGCGGTCTTTCGCAGTCGGCGGCTGAACGTCTGCTGACGAGCAACGATACGCCAGTTTGGGAAGCGACGACCGATGATTCGGCGGATCTAACCTACGCCCGACGGCTGATTTCCGTTTGAGCGATCCGTTCGCGTGCGACTCTCACCGTCGCGTTCGACGGCCCACTGCTTACGCCCGACAACTCGCGGGATTATCTGCAGCGTCACCGTGTTCCCGCGTCTCCAGCCGCATTGTCGGGGCACAACCTGCTTCGCTACACCGGGCCCGTCTCGACGCATGAATGGCGGATGCGCAAAGACAACTGGCACGAGACTATCATGCCGGCTGGAACCTATCGTTCGAACGACATAGGCGCCCTGCTCGAAGCAGCGGGCCGCGGTATTGGCATCGTCGGTTTCCGCGACTGGGCGATGGTCTCCGACTTCGCAACCGGCACCTTGGTCCAGGTCTTGCCACAATGGCGTTTCGACGCAGACGAAGGAATCTGTCTCGTTCGGCCGTCCAGACAGTTCGCGCCCGCGCGGACCGAGGCGTTTATCCAGTGGATCACCTCGCTGTTTGTGGGCGGCCTTCCTCGGGACTTGCGGGCAATTGCAGGAATCGGGGGAATGAGCCGATCAACCTGAACGCAGAAGGACGCGTCCAAACGGCCTCTCGCGATGAGCTGTGGGGCGGCGACGGCCGCGAAGATAGCGCGGGCCCGTTGCTCCCCGTTTGGAGTCCATCAATCCCCGGGCGCCGCCCACCGTTGGGCACTAACCTCTGCCAGCGCCTCGAATACAGCCGGCGTGCGTTCGAGGCGGGCGATAGTCCGCGCGCCTTCGAGGGCGGCTACCAATGCGGCTGCCGTAGCGGACGCGCGCGCGGGAGCGAAGCCGCACCCCTTGAAATGCTCCGCAATAATCTCGGTCGACTCAGCAAATCCGCGCGCTACGCGTTTGGTTAACTCAGCGTCGAGCGCGGGCAGCTCATTGGCCAGATTCTGCATCAGACATCCATACCGAAAATCAGAGGCGACCATTTCGGCCGCAAATGTGCTGAAAATCTGATGAACAAAATTCAGAGGGTCACCCGTCGTATCCGCCGAGATGTTACGCAACACAGCAATCCTATTCGCAACGTAGTCATCGATTGCTTCTTCTGCGAGTTGTGCCTTGCCGCGTGGAAAGTGAAAGTAGAACGATCCTTTAGGCGCACCGCTTTCTTCGAGGATCTGGGTCAATCCGGTCGCAGTGTAGCCCTGGATGCGAAACAGCCGTTGGGCGGTGGCAATGGCGCGAGGGCGGGCATCAGTCGTACGTGGCATGCCGAGAACATAGCATGTTCCGCTTGATGATTCTATGGTGATTACTATACTATGGCGATCACCATATAAGGAGTCATCGATGCGCCTCGACCCAATTGCAAGTCAGGAAGGTTCGTTCCGTGATGCGCAGCCTGCCCGGACTGCGGCAGGAATAACTGAAGGCGAAATGTGCGGATTTTTGCGTTCATCGCATGCACAGCGTCTTCGTGCCGGGGCTGATCGTGCTCGATCGCCCTGTTGCCGTGCGAATCATTCGTCGCGTGCGTTATCGCTGAAGCTGAAGACAGCGTTTGCGCGCGGACGGGTCGTTCCCTCATGAGTGATCCACTTGGCGTCAAGCCATCGGCGTCCCGACGAGCCGTCCTGGCGATGGGCGCGCTCAGCCTGTTTGCCTCTTTCATCCGACCCGCCCGCGCAAACCTCATAGGAGGAATTGATTTGTCCACATCCACATATGGCGAGGGAACGCTTCCCAAGGGCGTCCGCTCGCGCATGATCCATGGGGTCAACGGCCTCGATGTCCATGTTCTCGAGGCAGGTTACGAGGACCCCGGCCGGCCGCTGGCATTGCTTCTGCATGGTTTCCCCGATCTGGCTTACGGCTGGCGACACCTGATCCCCATCCTGGCTGATGCCGGCTACCATGTCGTGGCGCCCGACCAGCGGGGTTTTGGACGCACCACCGGTTGGGTGAACGACTATGACGCCCCGCTGGCGCCTTTCAGCTTTTTGAACATGACGCGCGACGCCCTCGGACTGGTGTTGGCGTTGGGGTATCGGCGTACGGCAATGCTCGTCGGCCACGATCTGGGCTCGCCCGTGGCGGCCTATTGTGCGCTAGCCCGGCCTGACGTCTTTCCCTCGGTTGTGCTGATGAGCGCGCCGTTCCCCGGTGCGCCGACGCTTCCGTTCAACACTGCGCAAAGCGAGGCATCGTCGGTTCAACCGAACACCGGCAATCAAAAGTTAGCGGCTGCGCTGGCGGCGCTCGACCCGCCGAGAGAGTATTACCAGCAATACCTGAGCACACGGGAGGCGAACCGTGACATGTGGAACCCTCCTCAGGGCTTGCACGCGTTTCTTCGTGCGTTTTTCTATGTCAAGAGCGCCGACTGGCCGGGAAACACGCCGCATCCGTTGAAAGCGCTGACCGCAGCAGAACTTGCACAGATGCCCACCTATTACGTCATGGATCTCGGCAAGACGATGCCCGAGACCGTTGCTCCATTCCAGCCTTCCTCCGCCGAAGTCATGGCTTGCAAATGGCTCACCGAGCCGGAACTTCGGGTGTACACGCAGGAGTACGGCCGCACAGGGTTCCAGGGTGCCCTGCAGGCTTATCGCGTCTTTTCCGATCCTGATCTGAACGCTGAGCTGCGCCTGTTTTCGGGCAGGACGATCGACGTTCCGTCGCTCTTCATTGGCGCAAAGAGCGATTGGGGCACCTATTCGGCGCCGGGCGCGCTCGAGCTCATGAGGACGAAGGCGACGACGAGAATGCGGGACATCGAGCTGATCGACGGCGCCGGTCACTGGATCCAGCAGGAGCAGCCGGTTCGGCTCGGCGAGCTCCTGCTTGCCTTTACCAGGGAGGTGGGTGGGGCGGATGCCCGCCGAATACGACTCGGCGCTGCTTGAACTCACGAATGCCATCCTCGCCACACTGGATCACGAATCGTCCAGGCAAGCAACGCTGGATACCGACGAGCGATGCTACCGGATGCTGTATGCGGCCACCCCGGCCATGTTGCATTCGATCGATTCAGAAGGGCGCCTGGTATCCGTCAGCGAGGTCTGGCTGACGGCTCTCGGCTACACGATCCGCAATCTTCAGCTGCGGCAAGTGCCGATGGTGGAAGCACTCGCAGATGCCTGCATGAAGCACGCGAGGGCCATCGTGATGACGACGGTAGCGATGACCGCGGGCATGCTGCCGAGCGCGCTCGGCTTCGGCGCCGACGCGAGTTTCCGACAGCGATGGCCTTTGCGGTGATCGGCGGCCTGTTGACCTCCGCGGCGCTCAGCCTGCTGGCGGTGCCTGTCGTGTTCTCTTACTCGACGCCCTGCGGCGCACGGTTGCCCGGTTGCCCGGCAGGTCCACGGGCGCGATACGAGCGGGGGACTGCCCGCTGAGCCGCGCTTCTGCGCGAAGCTTGCGCCGCGTCTCGCTCGATTCGCCGCCTTTTTGTGAGTAAGTAACGGGTAAGTCGGCCGGTCCTAAAGTCGATTGCGTCTCATCCATCCACTTGTAGGAACGACTGTGAAAAAAACTCTCCGCCGTAAGCACCCGCTGCTGTTGGCCGTCACATCGGCCTTTCTGTATTCGGGCGCGGCCTGGGCAGACGGTGTCAGTGCGGACCCGCCCGAGGCGGAAGACAGCGGCTTCACCGTGCTGAGCAATGCGACGAATGTGACGCACTGGGGCCTCGGCGCGGCAGTCGGAATCGAGTCGTCGCCCTACCGAGGCGACGGCAGCCGGGTCGCGGCGATTCCGCTGATTTCCTTCGACAACAAATGGGTGCACGCCTTCGGCACCACGGTCGATCTGAAGGTCGGCAAGTGGAGCGATGTGACCGTCACGCTGCGCGGCAAGTTCGACGTCTTCGGCGGCTACAAGGGGTCCGACGCGCCGATCCTGAACGGCATGGAGAACCGCAGCGGCGCGTTCTGGTATGGTCCGGCGCTCGCATGGAAAACCGCGTTCGGTACGCTGTCGGGCGACTACCTGTTGGGAGGGAATAAGGGTGAGACGGCTAACCTCGACTTCAGCAAGTCCTTCGATCTGGGCAACTGGTCAGTCGAGCCGCACGCCGGCATTGAATGGTTAAGCAGCAAATATGTCAACTATTACTATGGCGTACGGCCGTCGGAGGTGCAGGCGGGACGCCCCGAATACACGGGCAAGGCGTCCTACGACATGTCGATCGGTACGCGAGTGGACTACAGGTTCACCCGCCATCAGATGGTGAGTTTCGATTTAGGGGTGACCCATCTCAGCAGCGGCATCACCGACAGCCCGATCGTCGGAAAGAGATACATTCCTCAGGTCAAGCTCGGCTACCTTTATCAATTCAAATGAGCGCAGCGTCATGTCGCGAGTCGCACTGATCGAAGACCACAAGCGCCTGGCCGCGATGGTGCGCCAGGCCCTGTCATCTGCGGGAATCGAAACCGATCTGTTCTCTACTGTCTCCGAGGCCAGCTACGGTGTGAACCGGGGCGACTACGCGGTGCTGATCATCGACCGCGGCTTGCCTGACGGGGATGGGCTTACCTTCCTGCGCGCGTTGCGTGCAGCAGGCCAGATGACGCCCTGCCTGATGCTGACCGCACGCGATGCGCTGCATGACCGCGTGGACGGCCTCGAGAGCGGCGCCGACGACTATGTGACCAAGCCGTTCGCGATGAGTGAACTGGTCGCCCGGGTACGCACGCTGATGCGCCGGCCGCCGACGCTGGCGGAACTGGTCCTGTCGTTCGCCGACATCATCGTGGATCCGCAGCAGCGCGCGATGTGCCGCGGTGCCGGGGCGGTCCTGCTCGCGCCCGCCGAATTGCAGATAATGCTGTGCCTTGTGAAGGCGGCCGGCCGGACCGTACGGCACGCGGCACTCGAACATGCAGCCTGGGGCCTGGGCGAGGCGGTGACGCCCAACGCGCTGGAAGTGACCTTGCACCGGTTGCGCAAGAAGCTGACGACGCTAGGCTCCACGACGCGGCTCGCAAACATCCGTGGCGCAGGTTTCGCGCTGCAGGCCGCCAACGAAAACGGACCGGGCGATTTGCCCGACCAACCTGTGTCAGCAAAGAGGGGCGTATGAAACAGCTGATTCTGATAGTCGACAGCGATCCCGCGTGTCGTGACGCGCTGCGCACCTACCTGCAGTCGAGCGGTTTCGATGTCGCGGTTCTGTACGAACCTGGCAAGGTCACACAGCGCGTGGAGGTGGAACGGCCGGCACTGATCGTGATGACGAGCGGCGCGACCTGGGGCAGCGGCCTTGCCGCGCTGCAGGCGCTGCGACGCGGCGGCGACGACCTGCCGGTCATCATGCTCGGCGAACGGGATGACGTCACGGAGCGCATTGTGGCCCTTGAATGCGGCGCTGACGATTTCATCTGCAAGCCGTTCAACGTCCATGAAGTGCTGGCCAGAATCCGCTGCGTGCTAAAACGCACTGTACAGACTCCCCTGCAAGACCCGGTGCTCAAGCGGCCGTTCAGTTTCAACGGCTTCGAACTGGATTACGCATCGCGCAGCCTCACGTTTCAGGCCGAACCGGTTCCGCTCCAGCAGACCGAGTACGCGGTGCTCAATCTGTTCACGAGTGCGCCCGGGCGGGTTTTATCGAAAGAGGTTATCGCGCAGCGCATCTGGCCCGATACGCCGCCCCGGCTGGCCGCCGTGGGCGTGTGGGTGCACCGTCTGCGCAGACGGATCGAGCAGGACGCCGCCGTGCCGAGACTGATTCAGACGGTGCGCGCAAAGGGGTATGTGTTTCGTCCGGGATCGGACGACTGGAGCTCTGGCGTGTCGCGAAAGTACCAGGCGTCCATGCCGCCGTCCGTGGCAGAGCCGGTTCGAACCGGCCTCAGGTAAATTGCTAACCCGCCGGCGCTCATCCAGCACCGACAGCCAACCGCTACTCATTCGACATGCTCAATCACTGGATTCGAAGTCTGTCCGCGCGCCTGTGGCTGACCAGCATTGCCGCGCTGGCGATTTGCCTGACCGTACTGGCCACCCTCGTCATCTACGTGTTCAGTCACTTCCCGGAGGAGACGCTCGGTCGCAGCGAACAGCGGGAGAAGGTCATGCATGTTGTAGACGGGCTCGTCTTCGACGATGCCGGCCATCTGGTCTCGGTACGGCTTCCCGACCGCGAGGCGTGGCTGTTCAACGCGGCGCCCACTGAACTCCAATATCGCGTGCTTGATGAGCGGGGCAGCGTGCTGTTCGCGTCGGGCGACACGCGAGACAGTCGTCCATGGCTTGAGGGCGATCCTGCCACCGCGAACGGCAGGATCGTGCAGGCGAGCATCGACAGCAAACCGTTCGACATAATGACGCAGCAGGTTCCACACGGGCAGGCGGTCTATTACATTCAGACCGCAACGAGTCAGCGCCTGAACCAGGCGCTGATCGGCGTGAAGATCGCTCCGATACCGGACATCGTCCGGATCACGTTTTTCATTGCGACGATCATTTTCGGGCTGACGCTGACCTTTACCGTGCATCGGGTACTCCAGCCGCTCAGGCAGGCGTCGCGCGCCGCTGCGCTGATCACGCCGCGCAATCTGACGACACGCCTGTCCTCCGAGGGGATTCCGAGCGAGATCAGGCCGCTGATCAGCGCCTTCAACGAGACGCTCGGCAGACTCGAAAATGGTTTCACGGTGCAGCAACAGTTTCTGGCGTCAGCCGCGCATGAACTGCAAACGCCGCTGACTCTGATCCGTGGCCAGATCGAACTGCAGCCCGAGATCGAGGACAAGGAACTGCTGTTTCGCGAGATCGATCTGATGGCGCGCCAGGTCCGGCAATTACTGCATCTGGCTGAAGTCAGCGAATCGCAGAACCTTACCTTTGGCGAGGTAAGCAGTGTGGACGTCGCGCAGGACGTCGTCGGCTATCTGGAGCGACGGGCCGACCGGAAACACGTGAAGCTTGAGCTGGAGACACTGAATGCGCCATCGTCGATCTGGGCGGACCGGAGTGCGCTCTTTATCCTGCTGAAGAACATCGTCGAGAACGCGATCAATGTTTCGCCGCCCAATAGCGTCATCACGCTGATCATCGATGACGTCTCGATCCAGGTGAGGGACGAGGGGCCTGGCATCAGGCAGGAATACCTTCCCTTTCTTTTCAGGCGGTTCTGGCGTGCCCCGGATGCGCGGCACGACGGCGCCGGCCTCGGGCTCGCGATTTGCAAAGAAATCGCTCTGGCGCACGAATGGCGGTTGACGGTGAGTAGTCTAGGAGAGGGGACGCGGTTTACCGTCTTGCTGTAGACCACTTGCGGATTGTCGCCGTGCTCGTTTTGGTCGTAACTCTAACCTGAACCTGGGACCAGAATTAGGGTTCTGTCGCGGTAAGCGCGTCTGCTATGGTGAGAGGTCCCAAGACGAACGATGTACGAATGGTCAAGACACCCAACGCCGTTTTGAGCAAGGCGCTCAAACGGCTGCATTACCCACCGGGCGTAATGCTGACGTGCGTACGTTGGTACGTCGCCTACCCGTTGAGCCATCGCCATCTGGAAGAGATGATGTCCGAGCGGGCTGTGTCTGTCGACCATTCGACGGTCCGCCGCCGGGCCATCAAGTTGCTACCTGTACTGGGAAAGGCGTTCGGACCGCGCAAAAAAGGGTCGCCCGAAGTTGGCGGATGGACGAAAGTGTGTCACGAACACAAGCGAAAGCTTGTGGTGCTGTACTGAAGATGGGAGTAGGCCTCCCGAAGCCGGCTTGCAGGAGCAGGCTTCAAACCACCCGGTGCTGCTGCGTTCAAAAGGCGTGGTGGTGAGCGACCGTGGAAAAGTCATCCGTAAGGATGGCAGGTATGTGTTGAGAAGATGAGCGAAAGCAAACCGTTCGATGATGCGTCGTTAATCCATTAAGTTGCTGTCAAAACTGGGGTCATTTCGTCGCTCCAGGATCAGTCAGGACGAGACCTGTTTACGGACCTGGCGGCAGCCGGCGTAGAGGCGGCATGAGCTCAATACAGGCTTCGGTATGGAACGTGAGAACCTTGTTGCGGATGGAAAGGGAAATGACAAATGGCCAATACCATGAGGAAGAATACCGATGCCGCAACGAGGGGCGGAGCTGCCCGTAGTAGTGCTGAAGCCCTTGTAATGAGGGTGGAGCGAAGGGGCAGCGTTATCCGGTTGACGAAGGTCACCAACCCGCTTGTCGGGGAGGAGTGACATGACATCAACGAAACCTTATGACATTGCTAAGCGAACGATCTGGGAGGCGTACCAGCGAGTGAAGGCCAACCGGGGTGCTGCCGGTATCGATGATGAAACTATCGCGATGTTCGAGCAGGACCTGTCGAAGAATCTGTACAAGCTGTGGAACCGGATGTCGTCGGGGTCGTACTTCCCGCCGCCGGTCAAGCAAGTGGAGATTCCAAAGGCAACGGGCGGTATTCGTAAGTTGGGCGTGCCCACGGTGAGCGATCGAGTGGGGCAGACCGCAGTCAAGCTTCTCATTGAACCGATTCTCGAACCACTATTCCATGCGGATTCGTATGGATACCGGCCCGGTAGATCGGCCAAACAGGCGGTCGCCATCACCCGACAAAGGTGCTGGAAGTATGACTGGCTGGTGGAGTTTGATATCAAGGCGGCCTTCGATCAAATCGATCATGGCCTCTTGCTAAAGGCGGTCCGCAAGCACATCAAAGAGGACTGGATCCTGATGTATATCGAGCGGTGGCTGACTGCGCCATTCGAAACTGCACAGGGTACCCGCTTGCCGCGGGATCGCGGTACCCCGCAGGGGGGCGTGGTCAGTCCGATCCTGATGAATCTGTTCATGCACTATGCGTTTGACGCCTGGATGCAGCGTCACTTCCCGCAGTGTCCCTTTGCACGCTATGCCGATGATGCGGTGGTCCATTGCCGCAGCGAGGAGCAGGCGCAGGAGGTCATGCACGCCATTGCTTCGCGGCTGGCGGAGTGTGGGCTGACGATGCATCCTGAGAAGTCAAAGATCGTGTACTGCAAGGACAGAAGCCGCACCCAAACCTATCCGAATGTGACCTTCACATTTCTGGGCTTTCTGTATCGTCCGCGAAGGGTGATGACGAAGTACGGGCAGGTCTCTACCAGCTTCCTGCCCGGCGTCAGTCCTGTTGCCCTGAAACGGATGAGACAGACGGTGCGCGGGTGGCGGCTGCCTCGCCAAACGTCCAAACCACTGGTCGAACTAGCCGAGCAATGTAATCCCACGATACGTGGCTGGTGGAACTACTATGGGGCCTTCTATCGGACAGCCATGCATGGGCTCTGTCGGTATCTAGACCGAAAGCTTGTGCGCTGGGCTCAGCGCAAGTACAAAACTCTGCGACGGCACAAGCGGCGCAGTGAAGAGTGGTTGCACAAGATGAAGAAGGCTTACCCGCGAGAGTTCACGCACTGGCAGTATCAGGGGGTACAGGTTGGATAACGGGTTGTGCCATGAACGTGTTTGCATTCTGAACACGATGCTGTACTCGAGATGGAGGAAGACCCTCCGAGGTCGGTTTGCAGGAACTGACTTCAAACAGCCGTAAGCTGCTTCAGTCGGAAACGCTGCGGTGGTGAACGTTACGGTCAAAAGGCGTGATCAAACACGTCATGTATGGATTAGAGAGACGAACGAAAGTGAACCGCTGACGACGCATCGAAACCAACTTAGACGACATCAAAACTGGGGGCGCCCGTTACCCCCGGGATCAGCGTGGCGGCCACCTGCTTATTGGCCACGTGGTGTCCGGTGTATAGGCGGCGTGACTCGAATCCGGGCTCGGGTGCGGAACTTGGGAACTCTTCATGTGATGCCAAGGGAAAACCTTATAAGTGGGACCCACGAAGGGGGAAAGTACCGATGCACATGAAGGGGGCGGATTATCCCGTAGTAGTGTTGAAACTTGTGTAATGCGAGTGGAGCGAAGGGGATGACTCAGCTCAGAGAAGGTTGCCGCCAACCGGGAAACCGGGATGAGCATCTACCTTCCGCGTCGATCTGTCATCGCGAGATGACGGGAGAATGGCTGGGACGAGCCGTGTAAATCGAGAGGTTTACGCACGGTTGTGCGTCCAGCTAAGGCTGGCGTGTTCAGCAGGGGATAGACCTGCCGGGGTAGAAGTCAGAAGCCCCGTAGCTTGGATAGCAGGGTGGCGGGAAACCAAGACTCTGAAGCCTATCGACGGCCGTCTCCTTGGGGGACGTGCGAGTCATCGGGCCGTAATGAAGATGAACGTGAATGTGGCCTCGAAAGTGAAGAGACCCGAAGGCCGAGCCTGCAACCGTGAGGGCGAAGGCAGCATGGGTAGCCGAAATCTGACCGATACGGCTACTCCACTTCGGCGGGGTGGAAGCGACGGCACGATGACAAGGACATGCTGAGCAACTGGAGAAGCCCTCCTCGCCCCGGCGCGAAATCGCCGGAGCAAGGTAGGTCCTATAACCGGCGAACCCGGGAAGTGGACCGAAGGCGAGAGGGTGGCGGATGGGTCCGTACTAGCGATGAGACCGGGTAACGCCGGAAGAGCGAAGGGGCCCTGCTGTTTGTAACGCCCGGATGGTCACTTCAAACTCCCCCACTTGTGGTCGCGCAAACTCCTCCACCCGACAGCAGGACAAGGTTGTTTTTTAGCTCGCTTTAGTTTTGCGCGCAAGGGTTTCAGCAGCCTCCTTTAGGCGGTAACTTCGGCCGTCGAATTCAAGCGAGTGGCAATGGTGCATGAGTCGGTCGAGAATGGTGCTGCTCATGGTGTTATCACCGAGGTAGGCACCCCAGTCCTGGACAACGCGGTTGGACGTGACCATGGTGCTGCGGCGTAGTTTGTATCGTTGATGAACGAGGGTTTGCAGTAGAGCACCAGCGGCATCCGGAATCGATCGTGACAGAAACAGGTCGTCCAGAATCAGCAGATCGCAGTCGAGAATGTTGCGCAGACGTTTCTCCTGCTGGTCGGGTTCGCTCAGGCTGAAACGCGCAAAGAAGTCGTCGGTCTCCAGATACTGGACCTTATAGCCCTGCATCACGGCCTGGTTGGCGACGGCCTTCGCGATGTGCGATTTGCCCGTGCCAGGTTTGCCGATGAGAAGTGCATTCTCGCCAGCAGAAACGAACTTCAGCGTTCGCAACTCCAGACACGCCTGACGCGGGAGTTTCGGATTGAATGTCCAGTCAAACTCGGCGAACGTGAGCTTCTCGTCAAGACCGGACTGCTTATGCCGACGTTCGATCAGCCGGGACTGGCGACGGTCCAGCTCGTCCTGCAGAATGATCGAGAAGGTTTCGAGGAACGGTTGATTTGCCGCCTGCGCCTGCAATACGCGGGTCTCCAGCGTGTCGCGCACGCCAGACAGGTGGAGCTGTTTGAGCGAACGCTCGATTTCGGGCATCGACATGGTCATTCGTTGGTCTCTCCGTTGTTCACCGACAATGGGTTGAGTTGCTGTCGCGCGCCGAGACTGAACAGTTCGCCGTATTCGGCCGCTGGACGGATTAGCGCGTGATCCTGGGTAAGAGGCAAAGCGAACTGGGGCACCTGATCAAGTTGTTCCAGCGCATGCTCGAACAGTCGCTCGACCAGCTTGCGAACCTGTTTGTAGGATTGAAGGTGATACTGCAGTGCCTGGCCGCAGGCTTGTTCAACGATGCGGGTGGGGTATCTCTTCGCGAGACCGACGATGCCCCACATACCCCGCTGGCCAACGCGTCCCTGGGCGTCAAACATCCTCTGGCAGAGTGCTTTCGTTTGCGGCCCGATGTCCCCTGCAGCTGAGAGCAGGAAGGCCGTTTGCCGGGACGGGTTGAACGGACGCTCGTCCTCGGGTAGTAGCAATTGACCGGGCTCGGTGAAGCGCGGGTGAATGCGTAGCAGCGCTTGTGTCTGCCGATCGCGAACTTCAATGGTTGAATCGAAGATGCGCACCAGCACCGTGCTGCCAATCGCGGCAGGACGGGCCGCGTACCAGCTGTGGTCGATGCGAACGGTAGTGTCGTCGGAGACAGTGCGAACCACCTGTTTGAAATAGCGGAATCCAGTCGGGGGCAATGCCCGCAAGTGCGGCTTCTCCTCCTCGAACATCGACTCGACCTGACGGCGGGCGCGCCCATGCAAGCGCTTCGATGCCCAGTTCGCCTCCCAGCGCACGAGGAACGCGTTCTGCTCTTCGATTGAGTCGAAACTCCTGCCACGCAGTGCGGTGCCCTGCGTATGCCGGATCGCGTTCTCGACCGTACCCTTGCGGTTCGGATCCCGAATGCGTGCAGGGTCAGCGACGACACCATAGTGCTCGAGCATCGCGGCGTAAAGATGATTGATCTCCGGCTCGTACAGGTCCGGCGTAATAACCCCTTCCTTGAGGTTATCGAGGACGACGTACTGAACACAGCCACCGAAATAGCGGAACGCTTCTTCGTGCAGTCGCGCCCACACCTCCTGCCCGGATTTCCAGACAACCCGCCGGAAACTGTGGCGCGAATAGCGCAACGTCATCACTAATGTGGCGCTTGGCCATATGTGGCCATGATCGCTTCGAGCTGTTCCTGTCAGTGCGAATCGCGGGATGAGCGCCACATAAAATCCTCCTAAAGGCTACGCAAGAAGTCCATTAGTGTCGGCTGTGAGCGCCACGATTTCCTCGCACGTTGAGTAGTTGGAGCGCAACTCGCCAGCGCTCTCGCCTTCGTCTCCAGGTCTATCTCCGCGTAAACGTTCGTCGTGTTGAGGCTGGCGTGACCAAGCCATCCGCGGATCGTGTTTATGTCCACACCGGCACGCAGTAGATGAGTGGCTGTTGTGTGCCGAATGAGGTGCGGGCTGACCCGCTTGGACGCCAGCGAAGGAGCTTGCTCTCTGGCCCGCAGGGCGTAGCGTTCGATTAACGTGTGGATGCCGAATCGAGTGATCGACTTGCCATAGCGATTCAGGAATACCGGTTCAGCTGAATCACGGTCAACTATCAACGGATCGAGTACATTGAAGGTTGTAGGCCACAATGGGCATATCCTTTGTTTCCCACCTTTTCCGGTGATACACGCGCACTTTCTGTAGCCGTCAAGATCGCGAATGCGGAGCGACGCTGCCTCGCTTGCTCGCGCACCAGAATTGTAGAGGAACATCAACAAAGCGTAGTCGCGGCGGCCCTGTGCTGTTTGACGGTCCGGCGCGTTCAGAAGAGCTTCCATCTCCCGCTTCTCGAGATAGCTAATTGTTGCCTGGCTCGCCTTCTTGTAGGGAATCGCGCGGATTTGCGCACACCAATCGATATGCTCCGGACTGTGCTCGCCGACGAATCTAGCAAGCGCGTGGAGGGCGCCGAGGCGCTGATTGCGAGTTCCGGTACCACAGTGACGTTTCTCTTCAAGATGCGAGAGAAACGCGCGCACCAACTTTGGTGAGAGGTCCAGAACGCGAAGTTGATCGACAGGCTTAGTGAGATTCTTCGCCATGAACGGCAACAGGACCACCAGCATGTCCCGATAGCTCCGCTGCGTGTTGAGCGCGAGGTTCCGTTCAGAAACGAGATACTCCAGAAGAAAGCGACGGAGCCACGGTCCCAGCATTTCCGTGTTACTCATGATCGATCTCCGATGCATACTGCTCGAATCGAGCACTGGCTTCGCCGAGCAACTCTGGCGTAAGGGTAAGGTATCGCTGCGTAGCCACGATGTGTACATGACCGAGATAGGTCGCGAGATGCGATAGCAACCGTTGAACATCTTCGCCACCGCGATACCATGCAATGACGCGATGAACAGCCGCCGTATGCCTCAGGTCATGAAGTCGAGGTTGATTTCGCGGTCCGCCTGCGCGTTCGATACCAACGGACCGGCAGAGGTGCCGGAACGTCTTTTCGACTGCCCCGCGTGACAACGGCCTGCCGTCCTTGAAGACGAAACATGGAGCATTCTTATCGGAGCAGAATACTTTGTTACGTCGATCAACGTATTCGCTTATGACGGCGTTGAGGTCAGTACCAAGGGGAACCAGCCTCGTCTTGTAAAACTTCGTGTCGCGGACGCAAATCAGAGCCTGCTCCAGATCTACATCGTCCAGCTTCAGCAACAATGCCTCGCTGATGCGAAGACCTGCTCCATAAAGTAGCACCAGCAACGTACGAAGCACATACGGTTCCATGCGGGCTTGTCGAGGAAACGGCCCGGCGGCAACTGCGAACAGCGAAGATAATTCCTGACGAGAATAAATATACGGCACCAGCGCCTGTGGTTGTCGCTTCATGGTTGGCGGCAAAGGCACGCGCTGTGCATAGCCATGGGCGATCGCGAAGCTGTAAAAGCCCTTGAGCACGGAATATTTGATTTCCCAGAAACGTGTCCGCTCACCGTTCACCAATAGAAACCGAAGCACCTGGTCCGTACTCACGCTTGCGGTCGAGGCGTCACCCACAGCCCGACAGAATGCACGAAGGATGCGGTCTTCAGTTATAAACCGCATGCCAAGTCCGCGCTTGTATTCGATGTAGTTGGCAACGCAGTCGTCGAGTTTCATAGCAGCCCCCGAATGTCAATTTCTGCCACCTGACGAAGCTCTCTCAGATCGACTTTTGCGTAGATTCGCGTCGCGTAGGCACTGCGATGTCCAAGATGGTCGCCAATTTGCTTCAGGGAGAAGCCGCTGGCAAGTAAGTGATTGGCGCAGGCATGGCGCAAGCAGTGAGGTCCTCGCCTGGAGGATTGAATCCCCAAGGCGTCCAGCCGACTACGCACGATGTAGTATCGAGAACTGTGCGGTAGCGGTCGATACGGTGCGTTCAGTGTCAGAAACAGCTCCCGGCAGTCGCAGCGTGGTCGGACCTCTCTCAAATAGCGAAGAAGCGCTTCACCTACGATTGCGGTCAGAGGATATTGCTCAGTTCGCCTCTGTTTCTGGCGTCTGACCCACAACGTATCGTGCTCCCAATCCACGTCTTCGAGTCGAAGACTGGCGATTTCGCCGCTGCGCAGCCCATACCAGGCTAATAGCATGAGGATGGCGTGATCACGGATATCGCGACGACTGTCGCCTGCGCTGCTCGCGATGAGCTGTTGCACGGCTTGCCATTCCAGACCGCGCGTCAATCGCTCCTGTTGATAAACTCGAGGAACGACAACGCCCGCCGAGATCCGACCACACCAGCGGCGCTGTTCGCTATATCGCAAAAAACTGCGGAGTGCGTTGGCGCAAGTCAACAACGACGCTCTACTCCAACCGGTTGCTCCTTTGTGGGACAGGTACACGTCGACCTGCGACGCGGATATCGTCTTTAGACACAGGTCTGCTTCACCCAGGTAGTCGAGAAACTTCTCCGCATGCCAACAACAATAGCGAATGGTTGCCTCAGCCAGACCGCGTTCATCACGCATGAACGCTTCAAATGGTTCGACTAGCTTTGCGTAGCGGCTCCTCTTGCGTCGGGGTTGCGCTAACTTGCCGAGGTATGCCATCCATCCTACGGCGATAGACTTAAAGGCTTTACGCGACGAGCGTAGCGCACGAGCGCGTTTGCGCCGGCGTTGATGCCTCGCCCAAGAATCAGCTGCGGCTTCAATCTGCGACACGGTGAGATTGCGACGCCCGATGGGCATCCATTGAACTATTGTTAATAGCTCGCAGGCAACCAGCTGAAGGGTGCGGACTGCCAGATTCCTGTTCGCAAGGTGCTGCAAGAACTTCTCGCGCTCGACGGCAAGTGGTGCGTTGCGGTGCTTCGCGAGAATCCATGGACGAGTGTAAAGGGATTCGAACATGATCCGCCATCCTCATTCAATGAAGAGGAGATCAGTATCTGCCTTTTGTTATGTGGCGCTCATCCCGCGATTCGCACTGACAGGAACAGCTGGGAGCGATCATGGCCACATATGACCAAGCGCCACATTAGTGATGAAATGTGGCCGACCACATTTCATCACGAATAGCCGTGGTCGCCGATAGCGTCCAGTCTTCGGATCGCGGGTCGGAGCGCCCTCGCCATAGTCAACCTGGGCCTCCTCGCCGGGCAGGAAATCGAGCCGGTCAAATTGCGCGGGATCGATGTGTCGCAGCGCCCGCACGAACCGTTTGACGCTCTCATAGCTCGCAGCAAACGAGAACTCGTCGACAAGGTCCTGATAGATAGCCTGGGCGTTTCGCTGCAGACGAACCTGTTCTTCGATCCATTTCCGGTGCGGCTCGCACAACGAGCGGGCAAAATCGAAGCTATGCGTTTCGGCAGGCCCGGCCTGAAAAGCCGGTGGTCGCGGGAGTGGAGGAGTTTGATCTGAGGGGCCCAAGCCGATGGTCGCGGGGATGGGGGAATTTGCGGACGCAGTTGTGCGTGCAGCGAAGATCGCCGTGTAGCGGCGGATCGTCTTGCGGTCGATTCCAGTGATCCGATGAATCTCGCGCTGGCTCTTGTTGAGTTCCAGCAACGTGAACACCGTACTTTGCTGATGCGGCTTCAAGACGTTCAACTCCCACCTCCCGGGCTGGCCAAGGAGGTAAAAATAACGTCCTGCTACGTGGTGCGATCGGCGACGTCGGCTTGCTCAGATCGGACCGCAAGGTGGGGGAGTTTGAAGTGACCACACCCGGAGGAATTTGGGTGACCGCCCGGGGTAACGTCCTCGACAACATGGGAGGCAAGGACGAGATGACAAAGGCGTCCAGCAGTTTGCAGGACCTGAGACGAGGAATATACGTCAAGGCGAAGGCTGAACCGTCCTGGCGTTTCTGGGGGTTATACGTCCATGTTTGCAAGATGGAGACGCTGCGCGAAGCGTACGCGCTGGCCAGAAAGAACAACGGTGCTCCGGGTATCGACGGAGTAACGTTCGAGGCCATCGAGGCGCAAGGCGTAGAGGCGTTCCTCGAGCAGATACAGGGCGAATTGACGGGGCACACCTACAGGCCACTGCGGTCACGGCGGCAGGAGATACCGAAGGACGGGGGCAAGGTCCGCGTCCTGTCGATTCCGGCTATCCGCGATCGCGTGGTCCAGGGTGCGCTCAAGCTCATACTGGAGCCGATCTTCGAGGCAGATTTCCAGCCGGGGTCGTATGGCTATCGTCCCAAGCGTACTGCGCATGAAGCGGTGCAACGGGTGGCGACGGCAATCGTCCAGTGGAAGACCCGGATCATAGATCTGGATTTGCGCGCCTACTTTGACACCGTGCGGCATCATCTGCTGCTCGAAAAGGTAGTACGTCGGGTCAATGATCGGGACGTCATGCATCTGCTGAAGCTGATGCTGACGGCGTCGGGCAAACAAGGCGTTCCGCAAGGCGGGGTGATTTCACCGTTGCTCAGTAACATCTATCTCACTGAGGTAGACCGTATGCTGGAGCGGGCGAAAGAAGCCACGCGCAACGGGAAGTACACCTACGTCGAGTATGCCCGATTCGCTGACGATCTGGTGGTGCTGATCGATGCCCATCCGCGCCATGCGTGGCTGCCGAGGGCGGTGACCACGCGACTTCGGGAAGAGTTTGCCAAACTGCAGGTTGAGGTCAATGAGGAGAAGAGCCGCACTGTGGATCTGAGATGCAAGGAGAGCTTCGGCTTTCTGGGGTTTGACTTCCGTCAACTCCGCAGTTTCAGGACACGGGCGTGGCGAGCGCACTACACGCCGAAGCTGAAGAAGCGTACGGCGCTGCTGCGCAAGCTCAAGGAGATATTCCGGCGATACCAGTCGCAGCCGGTAAATCGGGTGGTGCAACTGATCAACCCGGTACTGCGGGGCTGGGTGCAATACTTCGCTGTGGGGGACTCCAACGAGTGCTTTAACTTCATCAAGGACTGGGTGGAAAAGAAGATCCGGCGTCACATGGGGCGATCCCGGAACCGAAGCGGCTTCGGCTGGAAGCGGTGGAGTAGGCGTTGGCTGTATGAGGAACTGGGGCTGTTCGACGGCTACCGGGTCCGCCGTGCTGTCACACCGAAAGCGCGCCCGGCATGATAGGTCCCATAAACCTTGGCATGAAGCGAACAGGAGAGCGTAGTGCCGGAAATCGGCCCGCTGCGTTCGACGTGGCGGGAGCTGGAAACGTGACTATGGCAGCCGGACTGAGGTCTACCGCGAAAGCGGTGGGGAAAACCACCGGAGCCTACCGTGCGCGCGCCAGTTCTCGACCCTACCGGGGAGGAGAAACAGGGAAATAGTTCGACTACGCCCTGTTTCTTACTCCACTCAAGGTCAAGGGCGAATGGAGGTACTTGTATCGCGCCGTCGGTAAAGCCGGTGAAACGGTCGACTTTTGTTCCGTGCCAAGCGGGACAAGGCCGCTGCCCGGCGCTACTTCGAAAAGGCGATCGCTGGAAACGGCGTGCCGGAGACGGTGACGATCGACAAGAGCGGGGCGAATCTGCCGGGCTGGGGTGCGGACAAATCTTGGACTACTTGGAGGTAGTTCATGTTCTCATACGAAGATCGCATTCGAGCGGTCCGACTCTACTTGAAGCTGGGCAAGCGGCTCGGGGGCCACCATCCGGCAATTGGGCTACCCGACAAAGGATTCTCTCAAAGCGTGGCATCGCGAATACGAACAATGCCATGATCTACAGGCTGGCTATGTCCGTAAGAGGCCCAGGTATTCTGCTGAACAGAAGAAGGCGGCCGTCGATCACTATTTGAGCCATGACCGCTGTGCTGCCGCAACCTTACGGGCTTTAGGCTATCCGGGACGCGAGACGCTCGCAGCCTGGATCGAAGAGCTGCATCCCTATCAGAAAGCGCGTTGTCGGCAGAGCAACTGGCAGCGTTCCGAAATCTCTGGAGGTGAAGCGGGCGGCAGTCATCGAGCTGTGCACCAGAGAGGAAAGCGCGCGCCTGGTTGCCCGGAAAGCAGGCGTGAGCAGGCCGACTCTTTACACAATTGGAAGAACCAGCTACTCGGTCGCGAAGCCCCAGCATCCATGAAACGCCAGAAGAAGCCAGCACCGGACGACGAGCGTGCGAAACTGGAGCAACAGGTGGAATCGCTTCGACGCGACAGCCGGCAACTGCAGCTTGAGCACGACATTCTGAAGAAGGCGAACGAACTGAAAAAGATGACGGCTAACTTACGGGGTAGAAACATCAGTATGTCGCTTGCGCTCGACAGTATTGCTGTGCGCCGGTCAGGCCGTGGCCAGCAACTATGGCTCCGGCACTAAGGTGCAGCCGAGGCATTGCGATTTTTGCCTAACTGATGGATATCGAACGGTCATAGAAACAGAAGGGCTACATGTCGTGCCTCACGTTGCGCAGAAAGTCGTTAGCAGACACCCGCGAATTGACCGCATTGATGATATCGGTGAGGAGCCGCGGAAGGATCAACTGTGTGTTGGGATCGCTTACCCCGATGCTAAGCACTGGCCTATCCACAGGCTGCGCAGTATTTCTCGGGCCAGATGCAGTGGCCTGGTTGGGCGTGAGCGTATTGGACTCTACGACTGGCACCGGCTGAACGCTGGCGTAGGACCACGCTGATGAACACGCGGCAGCGAATAGAACCAGCGGTGCGGCAAAACGAAGGACGCTCATCAGGTAAGCTCCAGAAAGAAATCAGAATTTGATTGGCACCGCGCGGTCATCCATGTCTGCCATTCCGAGGCGCGCGCCAGCGAAGGATCGCGCGACGATTGGGATTCGGCGTTTCTGGTCAGGCGCAATGCCCAGCAATTCTGTCGTCGCATCGATCACGCGATCGGCATCCAGCTTCAGCAGGCAATCGCTCCGACTGTGAATGTGGGCGTCACAGCCTTCCAGCTTGCAGGGTACGCAGGCGCCAGCACCCTGAAGCAGATAGACGTTGCCGCGTCGCCCCGAACCGGATATCCCCCAGGGATTGCTGTCGGTCCAATCCTTCGGCCACGGTCCCCAGCGAACCGGATTCGATGGACCGAACAGGGCGAGGGTCGCGGTGCCGGTAGCCGCCGCGATATGCGTGGCGGACGTGTCAGGACCGACGAAGAGCCTCGCGCGTCGAATCACTTCGGCGGTTGCAGCGAGGCTTAGCTTTCCCACCAGATTGATGATGTTACCTCCCGCCCGCTCTCCGATCTCGCACGCATACGCTACTTCATCTTCCGCTGGTCCGCCTGTCAGAACAATCGTATAGCCGCGCGCACGCAGGAATTCGATGAGCGCGAGCCAGCCTTCGGCGTGCCACATCTTGTACGCGAAGCGCGGATACACGTGCACGACAACATAGGGCTGGCCGGCCGCGGATTTGAGAAGCAGATGGAGTTGCGCGAGCTGCTCCGGGCGATTGAGCATGGCTGGCGGGACGACGTCGAAGCAGGGCGTGATCCCAAGAAGGCCCATGAGCGATAGACTGCTTTGGACCACGTGCAGGCTGTCATCGCGATCGACCACAAAGCGGTTTAGCACTAACCTTTTGATCCAGGTTTTGCGAGCGGCACCAACAATGCCAATCCGCTTCCTCCCCGCCATCCAGCAAAGGAAGCTGGCGAGGCTGGACGTGCGCAGTGAGCAGGCGAGATCGTAACGGCGCCAGAGTTTGCGGGCCTCGGCAACGCGCTCTACCTGTGGTGCGCGTTGCGCGATGGAGACCACACCCCGGAGGTCAGGATTGTTTTCCAGCACCCCACCCGTACCGTCGAATACCAGCATATCGATCTGCACGTCGGGCCAGTGGGCTTTTAGCGAGCGCACTGCAGGCGTGCCAAGCAACACGTCGCCGATGCGGCCCGTACAGATCACGAGTATCGAGCGGGGAGGGGGCGTCTCACGGAACAGCGTGTCCATGTACGGCTTGCTGGGTCGATCTGTACGAGAGGATGGCGGTTGCGGCTTTCTCAGATGCATGCTCACGACCGTCGCGCATCGCCGTTGTAGTATCGTAAATCGCCACTCTCCAGCAGCCGTTGCATGTAAGGGCCCTGCAGCGCGAATCGCGCTGCCGCCAGACTCTCCTTTTTCCCATGAGGCCGGTCGGCGGGATCGATGAGCGGTTCTTTATCGAGCGACGGCGCATCCTCGCCACTTGGCCAATGCTGGCAGTACAGGCTCAGTGCTTCGCAGGTATTGCGGAATCCCGGATGAACGGGTTCCCGCTCGGGCATCCCTACAATTGCTTTCGCTCCGAAATGCCGGATGACCTTTGAATAAAGCACCTTTTCGAGGAAATCACGCTCGCGAGCACGGAGTTCTGAGATCATCTGCACGAACACAGGCGTTACTTTCGCGACGAAGAACTGCGTGGAAATGGTCCGGGTCTGGCGGATGCCATATCCGAAACCCAGTGGCCTCAAGATGCGCGCAAGTGCATGGCGCTCCCGTTTGCCCAATTTCTGGGAGTGTTTCCATGCAGGTGCGCGATCGTCGCTCCAGGAAGAGGCCGCGATCACCGAGTCCGAATCGGCCCGCAACTTGTGCAGATATCGGATGATGACTTGTTGGTCCATGATCCAGGTATCTGCTTCAAGGTGCACAACGAAGTCGGGATCGAAACGTTCAACCGCGCTCTGGATCGAAGCCACCAGGAGGTCGAGTGCCCCTGTCGTCAAGGGGCGTGGTGGCCGTCGCAGGAGCAGATCTTCCAGATAGGGTTCGTAAGTGGCGTGAGAACACGCATGTACGACCGGCCACGTTCGTTGCCAGTTCAATTTGATGATCTCCATCGAGATGCGCGCACAGTCGATGCGGTTAAACGTGGTCAGGCATACGGCGACTTTCATGACATGGCCCCTGGATTTCAATAGACCGCCGGCATACCTGCCGGACGATGTTTGAAGCGCCTGTGCACCCAGTAATACTGCTCGGGAAAGCGTAGGATTTGCCGCTCAAGGAAGGCATTCATCGTGCGTGCGTCGTGCGACTCGCTGTCCGTAGGATAGTTTTCGAGCGGCTCAAAGATGGTGAGCCTGTAGCCGCGAAATTTCGGCAACACCTCGGTTACGAAGGGCACGACGCGCGCGCCCCCGAGTTTTGCGAGCCGTGATACGGAGGTGAGCGTACATGCCGGCACGTCGAACAGCGCGGCAAACACGGAACCCGAAGTGCCATGGTCCATGTCCGCAGCCAGCATTACTGGAGTGCCTGAGCGCAAGAGCTTCACGATGTGTTTCGCGCTCGAACTACGCTCGATCATGTTCGCGCCGAACCGTCCACGCTGACGTTTTGCGAGCTCGCAGACGCGCGTATTCGACATGCGCGTGTAGAGCGCCGCGACGGGCAGTTGAGAGGAATACAGCATGCAACCCACCTCGATGCCGACGAAGTGGAAGCCCATGAAAATCGTCGGTGGGGCGTGCGGATCGTGGAGGTCGATGCGGCTGTCCATCTCGACCATCCGGTCAATCGCGCGGGCGCTCCCGAACCACTGAAGCCCTCGCTCCAGATAGCTGCGCACGACATGCTGGAAATGCGCGCGCGCAAGACGCTCGCGCTCATGCTCGGTTTTCAGCGGAAAACACAGCCGCAGATTGACGAGCGCCACGTGTTTGCGACGGCTTGGTATCAGATACAGCGCTGCGCCGAGACCGCTGCCGGCGCGGGCAACCAGCGGGTACGGCAGGACTGACAGGAGCCGCAGCAAACCGACGAGCAGACAATACCCGAGCGTTTTCATGATTGTTTCCGTCTAAAGGGCTGTCCGGCGCCCCTCATATCGGGTTCCGGAGCGTGGGGCAGCGCGAGTCGTGAAGAACGGGTGCTGCCGCCGGTTCGCCAGGCGAAATCAGTCGCCACATTGACGACCATGCAGTTCGAGGTGCAACTGGACCAGCCACGCACGGCGACAATCATCGGCAATCAGTGGTTTAACGCCGGGTTGTTTACGCACTTCAACCTTGCATGCCACTACGGCAGCATCGAACGCTCTCCGCGCCCACCAGCGCAGCAGCAGCAGCATGATCAGAAGTGCCACGGCAAAGGTGCCACCCTGGAAGGGCAACGTGGCAGTACCGCTGTCGGGCAGGCCGAACAGCAAGTCAAGGCTCAGGCAGGGGATGATGGCTATGCCTGTGGAAACCAAGAAGAGCACAATGTTTGCGCGCAGCGCTGTTGCAGTGGTGAGTTTCATGACACGCGGGTTCGCCGCCGAATAGACATAACCGTCATGCTGAGCGTGCATGGCTTACCCGACACTTACCGGCGCATTTTGCCGGCCGTCTTTGCGCGGGCTCAAGGCCTACCGGGATGCGGTGTCGCCATAGGCGGGGAGTGTTGCGGGGTCGCCCGGTTTCGATGAAAGCGCGCGCCGCCTTTGCAGATAAAGATTGCGCGTGAAGGAATACTCGTCGAGCGCCGCTTGCGAGAGCAGATTCGAAGCGCTCAGCAGGTCGGCGCGGTTGCTGATGAGGTGAGTGCCGCCCACTGCGGCCTGGACGGGCAGCGATGCCGCCGAGAATGGATTGAGCAGACCGTAGTCGGCTATCGTCGCAAGCGCAAGATCGATCTGACCGTCGAACAGTTCCACACGCTTGCGATGGGCACCGAGGGGGACTTCCGCGATCTTGCCCGGGTCTTCGCACGGAATCTTCCTGATACCGAGTTCCACCAACTGGACCTCCTGTGACCAATGTTGATCCGTTTTGATACTTCGACCGCACCGAGCGCTGACGCATTGGGTGTCAGGCCGCAAATTACGCTGTTCCACGGAGATGTCATTGACGCGCGTGGTGAGCTGGTGGTTGCCGCGTGGGGCGAAGGGTGTGTGCATGTTCCCGTACGGTACAACGTCGAAGACATGACCATCTCGATTGGCGACCGGATCTCCAATGCGGACGGAATCGGACAGATCCTTTCAGCCTATGACACGTCGACCGTTGTGCTCGAAGCGACGACACTCGGATATGCGGAGCTGTTCGCGCTGGTGAGCGGGCTGGTGGAGATGCAGTCGGGCACGATCGAGGTGGTCTACGTGGAGCCTGAAAGTTACACCCGCACGCATCCTGGAGGCGATCAGTTTGCGCTCACCGAGACCACTCAAGGCTATCAGCCCATACCTCGCTCGGTCGTTGATCTGGGCAGTGACGATCTCGAGGCCGGTGTGTTCTTTCTGGGCTTTGAACCAGAAAGACTCGACCGGGCCCTTGAAGAGCACCAGATGATCGCAGACAAGGAAGTCAAAGTGGTCTTTGGAATTCCGGCGTATCGCCCCGGATGGGAACTCGACGCCATCATTCCGCATCTACCGAGGCTGCAGCAAGGCCCGCTGGTAATCGAATACTGCTCCGCGAATGATCCGGAAGCCGCATTCGAATGTCTTGAACGAACAAGAGCGTCGCTGGGTGTCGGCAAGCGGATGTTTATTGTCCCCATCGGTCCGAAGCCGTGTGGAATCGCGGCCGCCGTCTTCGCGAGTGCCTATCCTGCGCAGGCCGGTCTGCTTTTTGACCATCCCAGGCGCAGCCCTAGACGCACGGACGGCGCGCTGGTATGGCACCGGTATCGCGTGCGTCTGCTGCGCGACGTCTGAGCTAGCATTTGCCAGCCGCGAGACAAGGACCAGCGTCTGTCGCCCGCAAAAGCCGTTTTCACTGGAGCCGGGCGTGCCGTGGCGTATCGTCATTTCACTTGCCCATTCGTCTGTTCGACAGCCGCATCCAGCGTATTCCTGCACACGCATACTGACGTCCTTGCGACAGCGTTAAAGGGAGGGAAAATGGCAGCGTCTAGTAGCATGGCAGTGCATCCAGCGCGTCCGACATTACCGGGCGGGTCTCTGGGTCAGAACAGGTCTGGTTCAGGCTTCGGAGTCAGTTGCTTGTACAGGAACTCGAGCTTCGCTAGCAGTTCGTCAAAGGTAACGATGTCAACGTCCTTGCACGCGTTTCGGAACACCTCAAAGCTGCGCAGTTTGCTTGGATCGGTGGGCAGGCGGCCTGCGATGACCACGCATTTGATGACATCGGCACCGGACGGGCGCAGTGCCGGATTGTCGTTTACATGAGTCATCCAGCGTTGCCTAAGCTCGCTCTGCTGAAACAGCACTTGGCTCACCGCACCAGAGAGCTCCGAGTTCGGCCCAAAGACATCCTGCCCGCGGTAGGCCGTGCCCTGTAGCAAGGCCGTCTCCGGAGTTTTAATTTCAACAATGGCGAGTGCTTGGCCATATTCCCTGAACAGGAAGTCGCCGATCTGAGCACCTGAACCGGTCAAGGTAGAACCCTTTGCGTGGAATTGCGTATGAGTCAGCTCGACGGGACGCGCAAAAGCCATGCTTAGGACGAGCTTGTTCTGCTCGAAGAATGCCTGCCAGTCTGGTTCGGTAAGCTTACTGGTGAACTTCGCCTTGAATGCCTCAATCATAGTCGCGAGCGTCACCCGTTCAATCTCGGCATGCAGCATCATCAGCTCCTGGGGAGCCTCCGTCACTAGCTCACCGAGCTGCTTGCGCACGGCCTGCACGTTGGAGCGACGCTCGGCACGCTCTCGCGCTGCAGCCTGCTTCGCCCCCTCGCGTCGAACCTCGGCCAGGGGTGGGTTCACCTGCACGACTCGTCGGAATCGTTCGGGATCAAGCCTTGTGAGCATGTCGTCGTGCACAATGCCTTGCTTTGTTTGACGAATAAGCTTACGGCCGTTCGTCGTGACCCGATTGAAGGCGCGGCGCAGCCTGTCGACTTCCTGCGTGCCAATCGAAATCACGCCGTCCTTAGCGTGCATTTCCGGGTGCCGGCTGATCACCAGGACTTCGGCGTGCTGAATCCGCGATAGACCTTGCCACACAGGGTCAAGATTCCTGTTCAGACCGAGGCCATTACCGGGAGGGTCAAAGAGACCCCAGACTAAGCGTGATTCAACGCGCAACGCGGCAGCTTCAGCGTCATCCGGCAACTCGTCGCCTTCCTCATCGATGTAGATGACTGTAGCGAAACACCCGTTCTTTGGGGTCAGGTAGCGCTGCGCATGCGGATTCACATGGATCGGCCGCATGATAATTCTGTTCGGAAGGACGGTCGCCAGCAGCGGCCATTCTTCCTCTGGCATTGCATGCCAAGTCCTCGTCTGAGCGTTAGCGAGCCTGTACGTTCGCAGGAAGAGCTTTCGTGCATGCTCGGTGCCCTCTGTCGCCGCTTCCAAGTGGAAGTGTGCTTCCAGCACGTCGTCATCACTAAATGGCTGCGGCGCGACCGCAACTCCACCCGTTCCATTTGCCATCTGGCAACCCTTTGTCGGAATCGTTATCTATGGCTGTCGAATATACGCCATTGAATGTGGATGCTAGTTCCGCGCCGGTCTCGCATCCCACGTGGTCGCTCGTATATGTCAGCCGGCCGACATCGGAACCAAAGCGAACATGTGACCCGCCATCACAAGAGACCGCTTCTGGTCGACACCAGGCGATATTCCCGATTCCGTTCCGCGGAATCGGAGAAGAGCAAATTTCTGTTGCGGCCTAGCGACATTCGAGGCAAAATCTCTGCTCGTTGTATTTTTCGTTGTATTTGCAGGATCGAACTGCGGCAAAGCCTTGTCCTACAAGCCGGGCGAGGGCTTCCTAGAACCCCTCAGCACCCACCAGTTTCAGATTTGGCATAGTGGTTCTGTTTAGTACAAGTGCAGTATAAGGAGTGGTAGTTCAGTCGGTTAGAATACCGGCCTGTCACGCCGGGGGTCGCGGGTTCGAGTCCCGTCCACTCCGCCAGTATCCACGAAAGGCGAACTCCGGTTCGCCTTTTTTATTGCCCGCTGTTGTAAGATCGGGCGTTCTGTTTTTGGCACTCCCTCACGCATGCTCGATTTTTTCCGCAATCACAAACGCCTGATGATGTTCATGCTCATCCTCGTCATTGTGCCGGGGTTGGGTTTTGTGGGTATTCAAGGCTTCCGCGGCTTCTTTGACGAAAGTGCAAACGTCGCCAGCGTCAACGGCCACAAGATTACTCGCGCAGAGTATGACGACGCGATGCGTCAGCAACTCGACCGAGCCCGTCAAATGCTCGGTGCGCAGTTCGACATGAAGTCGTTTGATACGCCTGCGCGCCGTAGCGAAATGCTCGACGGTCTGATCGAGCAGCGCGTGCTGGCTGATGAAACACAGCGCCTGCATCTGACCGCGTCTGACGACGCCGTGCGCCGTGTGCTGTTGAACGATCCGGTGATCTCGTCGCTGAAGAATCCTGACGGCTCGATCGACGTCGACCGCTACAAGCAGCTGCTCGCGATGCAAGGCATGACGCCCGATCAGTACGACGAACGTGTGCGTTACAGCATTGCCACGCAGCAGTTGCCTGCAAGCATTCAAGGCAGCGCCTTCACGTCGAAGACGCTCGCCCAGCATCTCACTGAGCTCGCCGAACAGCAACGCGAAGTGCAGGGCATTGCGTTCCATCCGCGCGACTATGCAGCGAAGGTGCAGCCCACGGACGCGCAACTTCAGGCGTATTACGACGCGCATCGCAACGACTTCGCCACGCCCGCCACGGCAACGATCCAGTACCTTGTGATGTCGCCGGCAACGTTGTCGGCTGCTGTGCAGCCGAGCGATGCTGATCTGAAAAAGTACTACGACGACAACATCGCGCATTACCGTACGGACGGCCAGGTGCGCGCGAGCCACATCCTGATCGCCGCGCCAAAAGATGCAAGCGCAGCTGACAAGGCCAAGGCAAAGCAGAAGGCCGACGAGGTGCTCGCACAGGTCAAGGCGCATCCGGACCAGTTCGCGCAGATCGCGCAGCAGAATTCGCAGGATCCGGGTTCGGCGTCGAAGGGCGGTGATCTGGGTTACTTCGGTCGCGGCATGATCGCTGGTGGCCAGGCATTCGACGACGCCGTGTTCGGTCTCAAGAAAGACGAAGTCAGCGGCATCGTGCAGACCGATTTCGGCTATCACATCGTCAAGGTCACGGACGTGAAGCCGGCCGTCACCAAGCCGTTCGACGAAGTGAAAGATCAAATCGCAAAAGACCTGAAAACGCAGTTGGCGAGCAAGGCATTCAGCGACGACTCGGAAGGCTTCACGTCGATCGTTTACGAGAAGGCGAAGAGCCTGCAGCCGGCTGCCGACAAGTACAAGCTGCAACTGCAAACGGCCACGGTCACGCCGCAGCCGGATCCGAAGCTGCCGCCTGACAGCCCGCTGAACAACGCGAAGTTCCTCGCTGCGGTGTTCGCGAGCGATGCAGTCACCGCGCGCAACAACACGCAAGCGATCGATGTCGGCGGTAACACGTTGATCGCGGCGCGCGTGACGGATTACAAAGCTGCAGCCGTGCCGGCGCTCGACGCCGTCAAGGACGCGGTGCGTCAGAAAGTGATCGCGGCTCAGTCGAACGAGGCCGCTCACAAGGAAGGCATCGCGAAGTTGGCGGAGCTCGATAAGTCGAAGGCCACGACGGGCTTCTCGTCGCCGCTGAAGGTGTCGCGCAACGACGCGCAAGGTGTGCCGCCGGTTGCATTGAGTGCAATCTACAAGGCAGACGCGCAAAAGTTACCTGCGTACGTCGGTGTGGACCTCGGCGGCGACGGTTATGCGATCTATCGCGTGAACGCGGTCGTTGCAAGCGCACCTATCGATCCGCAGCGTCTGGCTGCAGCGCAGCAGCAGATTGCGCAAGTCGATGCGCAATCCGACGCTGAGGCTTACGTCGAATCGCTGCGTGCCCGTTCGAAGGTGAAGTTCTACGGCTCGCTCGACAGCAGCAATGCGCAGGCGAGCGGCGAATAAGCACTACCACTAGCGTGAGCGCGCAAGCAGGTAAAGCGCGCAGCCACAAAAAAGCCCCGCAATTGCGGGGCTTTTTCATTTGACACGTGCAAGCGCGTCAAACGGTCTGCCTGGGAGCGCGGCTTGTTATGCCGTCAGCCGCCTAGAGGCAGGCGCTGATCGAACTGGTGGCGTCGCTGCCCGCAGCGCCATTGGCGCGGAAGCCGACCCACGAGCCCGGACCGCTGTAGGAGGGCCGTACGACGGCGGCTGCGCCGTTAGGCGGCTGCTGACCCGGCACATAGACATCCATTGCCTGATCGTTAGCCATGACGTCTTGCGACAGGACTTGCTGTTGTGAACTATCGGCCCATTTGTGCGCGATGCACGCAGCGACGGCCTTCGGCGGCTGCTGGCTTTGGCCCACGGATTGGACACCTGCCGGCGGTTGAGCGGCGCATGCAGAAATTGCCACGGTCAAAGCGATTAACGGTAAATATTTCACGTTATCTCCTCAGAAGTCGCTCAGAATCGAGCCGGGTTGCGCGGGATTACGAAAGTTGGAGCGATCTTGCCGATCCGCGCTCCCCAATTACCGGAAACAAGTTGTTAGCGAGCTTTTCAGTGCGGCGAACTTGTGCGAAGGAGTGGCTTGATAGCCGGCCACACGTTGTTGAGTAGCACTGGCTGTGCCTGCTGCGTAGGATGGATCTGATCCGCCTGAAACATTTCCGGTTTGTCGGCGATGCCGGCCAGCAAGAAGGGCACCAGCGGCACGCGCAATTGCTTCGAGAGTTCGCCGTACAGGCCGTGGAACTTTTGCGTGTAGTCGGGGCCGTAATTGGGTGGTACGTACATGCCGACCAGCACGACCTTCGCGTGGCCTTGTTGAGCCTGCTCGATGATCGTGCGCAGGTTGTCTTCGGTGGTGGAGAGCGGCACGCCGCGCAACGCATCGTTGGCGCCGAGCTCGACGATCACGATACTCGGCTTGAGCCGCTGCAGAAGCGCCGGCAAGCGCGCCCGGCCACCGCTGGTGGTGTCGCCGCTGATGCTTGCATTGGCGACGCTATAATCGATTCGCTCATCGGTGAGGCGCTGGCGCATCAAGGCAACCCAGCCAGTGTCGCGGGGCAAGCCGTATTCGGCCGAGATGCTGTCGCCTAGCACGACGATCACCGGCTTGGCCTGTTCGGGCGGGTTGGCCGCATGGGCTGTGAAGGGCAACGAAAACAGGGTTGCGGCCAGCACGGCCGGGCCGAATGCAGTAGTCAGCGCCGTCGCTACGGCGCGCACTTTCAACCTACGCTTCACCATGCTAAACAAAACTGATCCAGTCATTGAAGTGCGGGGTTTGTGCAAGAAGGTTAAGGATGCAACAGGCGAGCTGACGATTCTCGAGGACATCGATCTTGCTATCGATGCCGGCAGCAGTGTGGCGATCGTCGGTGCATCCGGGTCGGGCAAGTCTACGCTGCTCGGCTTGCTCGCAGGATTGGACAGCGCAAGCTCGGGCTCGGTTCGGCTGCTCGGCCGCGAGCTCACCGAATTGGACGAAGACGAGCGCGCCGCGTTGAGGAGCGGCTCGGTCGGTTTCGTGTTCCAGTCGTTTCAACTGATGCCGCATTTGACGGCGCTCGAAAATGTCACGCTTCCGCTCGAACTGCAAGGCGGCATCGGTACGCGCGAGGCCGCGGCGCGTGCGCGCGGACTGCTGGAGCAGGTGGGACTCGCCAAACGCACTGCGCATTATCCGAAGCTGCTGTCGGGCGGCGAACAGCAACGGGTCGCGCTCGCGCGAGCCTTTGTCACGCATCCGGCGATTCTGTTCGCCGACGAGCCGACCGGCAGTCTCGATGCAGCCACCGGTCACGCGGTGATCGATCTGATGTTCGAGATGAACCGCGCGAATGGCGCCACCTTGATCCTCGTCACGCACGACATCGAACTGGCGCGCCGCTGCGATACGACGGTGACCATCGAAGCGGGACGTCTGGCCTGAGAAGCGTGCCAACCAAGCGTCACTCGTTCGTATAAAGCAAAGCGGGCCACAAGGGCCCGCTTTGCTTTTCCTCTCACGCAACTCGATAACGCAACGCCGCTAACCACGCGGGCGTGAGCAATCAGCGCATGCGGCACGAGCAAGCGCGCCGCTCACGCTTATCGCTTCAAGGCAGCACGCGCCCGCGCGATCAACGCCGACGTCGACGAGTCATGCTTCTTCTCATCGACGCTTGCCGACGTCAGATCCGCCTCGACCACCTTGCCGAGGATCTTGCCCAACTCGACGCCCCATTGATCGAACGGATTGATGTCCCATACCGATGCCTGCACCAGCACCTTGTGCTCGTACAGCGCGATCAATGCGCCGAGCGAACGCGCGGTGAGCGCATCGACCAGCAACGTGCTCGTCGGACGGTTGCCCGGAAACACCAGATGCGGCGCCAGTTCCGGCTTGTCCGCACCGGCCACCTTCTTCGCTTCTTCGAGCGTGCGGCCGAGCATCAGCGCTTCGCTTTGCGCGAAACAGTTCGCCAGCAGCTTCGGATGATGGCTGACGAGCGGATGCTCCGGCGTCAACACGGCGATGAAGTCGATCGGCACGATCGTTGGGCCCTGATGCAGCATCTGGAAGAACGCATGCTGACCGTTCGTGCCCGGTTCGCCCCAGGTCACGGCGGCGGTCGGATAGTCGACCATCACGCCATCCAGGCGCGCCGACTTGCCGTTGCTCTCCATTTCGAGCTGTTGCAGATACGACGGCAGGAAATGCAGCGCTTCCGAATACGGCGCGACCAGATAGCTTTGCGAGCCGAAGAAGTTGCGATACCAGATGCCGATCATGCCGAGCAGCACCGGCAGATTTTTTTCGAGCGGCGCGTCGCGGAAATGCTGGTCCATCTCGTTGGCGCCGGCCAGCAATTCGTCGAACTGTTTCGGGCCGATCGCGATCATGATCGACAGACCCACTGCCGACCACAGCGAATAACGCCCGCCGACCCAGTCCCACATCTCGAACACGTTCTCTTTCGCGATGCCGAACTTGACCACTTCAGAAGGATTGGCCGACACGCCGACGAAGTGCTTCGCCAGCGCACTCTCCGGGCAACCTTTTTCGATGAACCAGTCGCGCAGCGAGCGCGCATTGGTCATCGTTTCGAGCGTCGTGAAAGTCTTGGAGACGATGATCGCGAGCGTCTCTTCGGGATTGATCTGCTGCATCACGTTGTACAGATCCGCGCCGTCCACGTTCGACACGAAGTGCGTAGTGATCTCCGGCGTGGCCAGATGATGCAGTGCGTGCACGACCATCTTGGGCCCGAGGTCCGAGCCGCCGATGCCGATGTTCACGACGTAGCGAATCCGTTTGCCGGTATAGCCGGTCCACTCGCCGCTGCGGACCTTGTCGGCGAACGCGGCCATCTTGGCGCGCTCCGCCTGGATTTCCGCATGGAACGGCGCTTTCGGATCAGTGGCGCGCAGCGCGGTGTGCAACGCGGCGCGGCCTTCGGTCGGGTTGACGACTTCGCCCGCGAACATCGCGTCGCGGCGTTTCTCGACGCCGGCTTCGCGCGCGAGTTGCACCAGCAGTTTCAGGGTTTCGTCGGAGATGCGGTTCTTCGAAAAATCGGCCGCGAGACCGCCGCCCGCGAACGCAAAGCGCTCAGCACGGGTAGGGGCGGGATCGTTCTCAGGGGCGAACCAGTCGCGCATGTGCGCATCGCGAATCTTCTCGTAATGCGTTTGCAGCGAGGACCAGGAGGGGAGCGAGTTCTGCGTCATAGCGTCCGTCTAACGAAGGGGCACGAAGAATGGCACGCGCGTGAAGCGCTGCCGAGGATGATGCAACGATGCTGTTAGAGCGATGCCGCGCGGTGGGGTTCGTAGTGGGTTGCGGGGAAACTTCGCGAGTCCGCCAGGAGATCGAACGGCCCACCGAAATTTCGCCGTAACCCGCGATGAATCCGACGGGCGGCGCAGTCAATCAGTATAACGGCGTTGTGTGACGGGTGGCAGCGGTTTGGGCGTCCCATGCAAACTGTGGGATGAGGCGCCACGTTCAGGGCACCCCGTTTGATGCGCTGCATGGGGCGCTTCATTCACCCGCTGACTCATCCACCCGTTGCCGGATAGAACAGACGGTTGAGCAAAGTGCGCACCATCGGGGCGAGTTCACCCGCCGTCAATCCGGCTGGGCCGTGGCCTTGCGCGCTCAGCGTGTCGGCGGCGAGGCCATGCAGGTAGACGCCTGCCAGCGCGGCTTCGTAACGCGGCAGATGCTGGGCGAGCAGTGCGCCGATGATGCCACCGAGCACGTCGCCGGTGCCGCCTGTCGCGAGTGCGGCATTGCCAGTCGGATTGATCGCGACGCGGCCGTCCGGCGCGGCGATAACCGTGCCCGTGCCTTTCAGCACGACTACCGCGGCAAAGCGCGCAGCCAATGCCCGCGCTGCGGCGAGGCGGTCGCGTTGCACGCCTCGCGCATCCGTGCCGAGCAGGCGCGCGGCTTCCAACGGATGCGGCGTGAGCACGCAAGGATCGCCTTGTACGCCGCGCGCGGTGACTTCGGCCGCGAGCGATGGGTCTGTCGAAATCAGATTGAGCGCGTCGGCGTCGAACAGTTTGGGTACGTCGAGCGTCAGCACGTCGTGCATGACACGTGTGGCGATGTCGCGCTGACCCATGCCGCAGCCGACGGCGAGGGCGTCCATTTTGTCGAGCGGCAGATCGTCGACTGCATGCAGCATCAGTTCGGGATGTGGCGGATCGTAGGGCGGGGCACCGTCGCCGAGCAAGGCAACATGCACTTTGCCGGCACCGGTATAGAGCGCCGCGCGCGAGGCGAGGATCGGCGCGCCGCACATACCGGTGTCGCCGCCGACCACGGCGAGGCTGCCGAAGGTGCCCTTGTTGGTGGCGAAGTCGCGCGGCGGCAGGAAGTCGGCGAACAGGGCCGGCGCGTTGAGTTGCACGGCCGTGCGAGTGCTGCTGTCGATGCCGATCGGCGCCACCGTTACCGTGCCGGCAAGATCACGGCCCTGCGCCGTGAAGAGGCCGGGCTTTGCGCCGATGAAGGTGATCGTATGGGTGGCGTGGACTGCGACATTGTCGTTCTGGCCGCCGGCTTGGTCCAGTTTTTCGCCGACGACAGTCCCGGTGTCGCTGTCGAGGCCGCTCGGCGTATCGAGCGCCAGCACACCGCCTCGTCTGGATTTCGCTTTCGTGCGTTGTGAAAGCTGGCGGGCGATGGCAGCAAAGACACCTTCCAGAGGACGGGTCAACCCGATGCCGAACATGCCGTCCACCAGCCATGTATAGCTTTCCAGCGAAGCCGGCGGCGTCGATGTGATGGCCACGCCTGCGGCACGGGCGGTGTCGAGCGCCCAGCGGGCGTCGTCCGGCTTGACTTCAAGCGGCATGCAAAGATCTACGGCGATACCTGCCCGGTGCAGTTCCGCGGCCACGATCAATGCGTCGCCGCCGTTGTTGCCCGGGCCGGCTACGACCCATACCTTGTGCTTCGATTTTTCGATCGAGGTGTCGCGGGTGATCAGCTCTTGCAGGTAGCTCGCGGCTGCTTTGCCGGCGCGAGACATCAGGGTGTGCTGAGGCAGTGCCGCCGCGGCCTGGGTTTCAAGGATGCGCAGGTCGGTGAGCGAGAGCAGCGGCAACGCCCGCTTATGCGGGCTGATTAGCGTCGGGAGCGTGGATTCGGGCACTGTCATGGCGAGGCTTGGAGTTCACCTTGGGCAAGGTGAGGAAGCGTTGGGAGCCACTATGGTAGTGCCGATACGCTCCCGCCGCGCCAATTACTGGAATCGGTCCGCGCGCAGCGCCGCCAGCGTGTCCGCGGGGACGTCGGGGGTCTTGTCCGAGATCAGGTCGGCGATCAGCTTACCCGCCCCGCATGCCAGGCCCCAACCGGCCGGGCCGTGGCCGGCGTTCACAAACAGGCGCGGATGAAGCGCATTGCCGATGACCGGCAAACCGTCCGGTGACAGCAGTTTGACGCCTTCCCACGGTAGAGCCGCGGAGATCCGGGCGGCCCCCGGAATCCAGTCGTGGGTCGCCTGGCCCAGCAGCGCCAGCGCTTCCTTCGTCAATGTTTCGCCGAGCGGTTTGTCGATCTGCCCGGCGCTCTGCAAAACCGCGCCGCCTGCAATCCGCAGGCGATGATTCATGCGGCTGACGGTAATCCGCTTGACCGCGTCGACAATCGCGACATGCGGTGCGCATTCCTCATGCGCAATCGGCGCCACCAGGTTATGCAGGCGGAGCGGATGCAGCGGCAGCCGCAGTCCCAGGCGTTCGAGCAGCGGCAGACTGCCGTAACCGGCAGCAACGACGATCGCATCGGCGTTGATCACGTCGACTTCGCGTGAACGCGATGCCATGCCGGGCCGCGGCGCCAGTTCTACCGCAGGGCGCTGACCGTCTAGGCGGATCGCCGAGACTTCGCAGCCCAGCATGAATTGCACGCCGCCTTGTGTATCGAGGGTCTGCTTGATCAGTTTCGCGAAAAGCGGGCAGTTGGCCGTACGCTCGTGGTCGAACAGCACGCCGCCGGCGAATTCTGGCTCGGTCCGCACGGAATGCTCGAACGCGGCGCATTCGGCCGGCGTGAGCACATGGTGCGGGACTTCGTATTGGCGCAGCAGCTCGAGCGCAGTCTGGGTCTGCTGCCATTCCTGCGGGGAACGCACCAGATAGAGCAGGCCGCTCGCCTGTTCGAATTCCAGCCCGAAGCGCGCTTCGACGTCAGCCATCGCCTCGCGCGATGTTTCAATCAACGGACGCAGCCGCGCGTACTGGCGGCTGAACGCCTCCGGCTCCTGCAACGCGGTCAGCTGCTTGACGAACTGGCGCACCGGCCCGTTAAAGCCGGTCTTGCTGATCACGCCGTTTTTGGCGGCCTGACGGCTCGCCATGAAAGTCGGGCCGAACCAGACGTCGAGCGGGGTCGGCAGCACGGTGCCGCCGTGCCCATAGGTCGCGCCTTGCGCGACCGTTGCGTGACGCTCGACGACGCATACCCGGTGACCGGCCGCGCGCAGCTGATAAGCGGTGGCGACGCCCACAATCCCGCCGCCAATGACGATGACATCCATGATCTGATTCGATTTGCCGGCGGGACGCCGAAACGCCGCGTTCCCGTTAAGCGTGGCATGCGGCGCACGGCCCGGGATTGCTCAGGCTGCTCGCGCCGATCTGGTGAAAGGGCGAATGATAGCAGTCAAAACGGCAGACCGGCCACGCAAACCCCGCCAAAACCCTGGTGCGACGCCCGTTGGAGGGCCGTTCCCGGGGTATAATCTCGGACTTCCTTTCCGCCTCACGTCGCCTTCACGCGCGACTCATCGGCATCATTAGCGACGCAACGTCAAGTCCATGGCCCACTTCTCGTGTTTCCCCGGCGCTTCGGCCCTTTCCGATTTCCGTCAAACCCGCCTGCTCGAGACGCTTACGCGCATCGACGCCAACATCACCGGCGTGCGCGGGCAGTATCTGCACTTCGTCAATGCGCAAAATCCGCTGTCAGCGCAAGACAACGCGAAGATCGAAGCGCTGATGCATTACGGCGATCCGCTCGAAGAAACCAAAGAGCGCGGCGCGGCCGAAACCTTCCTCGTGGTGCCGCGCTTCGGCACGGTGTCGCCGTGGGCCAGCAAGGCAACCGATATTGCCCACCTCTGCGGTCTCACGCAGGTGCGCCGTATCGAGCGCGGCGTCGAATACACGGTCACGCTGAAAAGCGGTCTGCTGGGCGGCAAGAAGGCGCTCTCCGACGAAGCCCGCGCGGCCGTCGCCGCAGCGCTGCACGACCGCATGACCGAAAGCGTGGCGCCCTCGCGTGACCACGCGCTGCATCTGTTCGACGAACTGCCGGCCAAGCCGTTGCAAACCGTCGACGTGTTGAGCAACGGCCGCGGTGCGCTGGAAGCGGCGAACACGGAACTGGGCCTTGCGCTCGCGGACGACGAAATCGACTATCTGGTCGACGCTTTCACGAAACTCGGCCGCAACCCGACTGACGTGGAACTGATGATGTTCGCGCAGGCCAACAGCGAACATTGCCGTCACAAGATCTTCAACGCGGACTGGACGATCGACGGCGAGAAGCAGGACATCTCGCTGTTCAATATGATCCGCAACACGGAAAAGCTGAACCCGCAGGGCACGATCGTCGCGTATTCGGACAACTCGGCGATCATGGCGGGCGGCGTGGCTGAGCGCTGGTTCCCGCGCGCGCCGGCTGAACCCGGCGCGCTGCCCGAACACTATCGCCGTAACGTCGAACTGACGCACACGTTGATGAAGGTGGAAACGCACAACCACCCGACCGCGATCTCGCCGTTCCCGGGCGCCTCGACCGGCGCGGGCGGTGAAATCCGCGACGAAGGCGCGACGGGCCGCGGCGCGCGTCCGAAGGCGGGTCTGGCGGGCTTCACGGTGTCGAATCTGGAGTTGCCGGATGGCGTCGAAGCATGGGAAAACGCCCGTGACGCCGCGCAGCCGCTGGCGCACCGGAACCCGGACGACAAGCACGAAGCGTATGGCCGTCCTGACCGCATCGCGTCGCCGCTGCAAATCATGATCGACGGCCCGCTCGGCGGCGCCGCGTTCAACAACGAATTCGGCCGGCCGAATCTGGGCGGCTATTTCCGCGCCTACGAGCAAAACGTCGCGGGTCTGGTGCGCGGTTATCACAAGCCGATCATGATCGCCGGCGGCATCGGCAATATTTCGGATCAGCACACGCATAAGCACGATCTGCCGGAAGGCTCGCTCCTGATCCAGATCGGCGGCCCGGGTATGCGCATCGGCATGGGCGGCGGCGCCGCCAGCTCGATGGCGACCGGCACCAACACGGCCGAACTCGACTTCGACTCGGTCCAGCGCGGCAACCCGGAAATCGAGCGCCGTGCGCAGGAAGTGATCAACGCGTGCTGGCAGCTCGGCGAGAAGAACCCGATTCTGAGCATTCACGACGTGGGTGCGGGCGGTTTGTCGAACGCCTTCCCGGAAGTCGTGGACGGCGCAAGCAAAGGCGCGATCTTCGATCTGCGCAAGATCCAGCTGGAAGAGAGCGGTTTGTCGCCGCGCGAAATCTGGTCGAACGAAGCGCAGGAGCGTTACGTTCTGGCGATTGCGCCGGCTGATCTGCCGGCCTTCCAGGCCATGTGCGAGCGCGAGCGCTGCCCGTTCGCAGTGGTCGGCACGGCTACGGCCGAACGTCAGTTGAAGGTGATCGACTCCGAATCGAACAGCGACACCGCACACGAGCCGGTCGACATGCCGATGGAAGTGCTGCTCGGCAAGGCGCCGCGCATGCATCGCGACGTGAAGCGTGTCGAGCAGAAGCTCGAACCGGTGGATGTCACCGGCATCGCGTTGTCGGAAGTGGCGGTCAGCGTGCTGCGTCATCCGACGGTTGCCAGCAAGTCGTTCCTGATCACGATCGGCGACCGCTCGGTGGGCGGCACGACCGCGCGCGACCAGATGGTCGGCCCGTGGCAAGTGCCGGTGGCCGACGTCGCGATTACCACGATGGACTACGCAGGCTTCCGCGGCGAAGCGATGACCATGGCCGAGCGTACGCCGCTCGCCGTGATCAACGCGCCGGCGTCAGGCCGCATGGCGGTCGGCGAGGCGGTCACCAACATCGCGGCGGCGCCAATTGCGTCGCTCGATAAGCTCAAGCTGTCGGCCAACTGGATGGCCGCATGCGGCGCAGCAGGCGAAGACGCCGCGCTGTACGACACGGTCAAGGCCATCGGCATGGAACTGTGCCCGGCGCTGGGTATCAGCATTCCGGTGGGCAAGGATTCGCTGTCCATGCGCACCAAGTGGGAAGACCGTGGCGTGGCGAAGGAAGTCGTCGCGCCGGTCTCGCTGATCATCTCGGCATTTGCGCCGGTCGAAGATGTGCGTAAGCACCTCACGCCGCAACTGCGCAGCGCAAGCGACGCGGGCGACTCCGTGCTGATCGCGATCGACCTTGGCCGCGCCAAGCATCGTCTGGGCGGCAGTATCCTCGCGCAAGTCACACAGCAGGTTGGCGACACGGTGCCGGACGTCGACGATCCGCAAGATCTGAAGCGTTTCTTTACCGCGATCCAGTCACTCAATAGCGACGGCAAGCTGCTCGCGTACCACGACCGCTCGGACGGCGGCCTGTGGGCGACGGTTTGCGAAATGGCGTTTGCGGGTCACGTGGGCGTGTCGCTCAACGTCGACATGCTGGTGCTCGATCCGAACCATGAATCCGATTACGGCGATGCGAAAGACTGGGCGAAGCAGACCAGCGGCCGTCGTGAAGACCGCACGATCCGCGCGCTCTTCACCGAAGAACTTGGCGCCGTGATTCAGGTGCGCGCAGCGGACCGCGACGCGGTGCTGGGCGCATTGCGCGAACACGGTCTGTCGGCGTGCTCGCACGTGATCGGCAAGATCAACGATCGTGACACGATCGAAATCTATCGCGACGCGAAGAAGATCTACGACGCGCCGCGTACCGAGTTGCATCGTGCGTGGAGCGAAGTGAGCTGGCGTATTTCGCGTCTGCGCGACAACCCGGCGTGTGCCGATGCCGAATACGACGCGCTCTCCGATGCCGCCGATCCGGGCATCTCGCCGGTCCTCACGTTCGATCCTTCTGAAGACGTCGCCGCGCCGTTCATCGGCAAGGGCGCACGTCCGCGTGTCGCGATCCTGCGTGAGCAAGGCGTGAACTCGCACCTCGAAACGGCTTATGCATTCGACCGCGCCGGCTTCGACGCGCACGACGTGCACATGAGCGACCTGCTGGCCGGCCGCGCCAACCTGGCGGATTTCGCCGGCGCGGTGGCGTGCGGC
Organism: Paraburkholderia aspalathi; assembly: GCF_900116445.1. Lineage (GTDB taxonomy): Bacteria > Pseudomonadota > Gammaproteobacteria > Burkholderiales > Burkholderiaceae > Paraburkholderia > Paraburkholderia aspalathi. Next base: position 162,384 of record NZ_FPBH01000004.1, on the reverse strand, counting down.
GGCTTCTCATACGGCGACACGCTGGGTGCCGGTGAAGGCTGGGCGAAGGCAATTCGCTTCAACACGCAACTCGCCGATATGTTCGCTGCGTTCTTCGGTCGCGAAGACACGTTCGCGCTGGGCATCTGCAACGGCTGCCAGATGATGAGCAGCCTCGCTTCGATGATTCCGGGCGCGGAAGCCTGGCCGAAGTTCACCCGCAACAAGTCGGAGAAATTCGAAGCGCGCTTCTCGCTGGTCGAGGTGCAGGCTTCGCCGTCGATCTTCTTCGCCGGCATGGAAGGCTCACGCATTCCGGTGGCGATTGCGCACGGCGAGGGTTACGCGGACTTCTCGCAGCAAGGCGATGCGTCGAAGGTGGCCGTGGCGATGCGTTACGTCGATCACCGTGGGCAGGCAACGGAGCAGTATCCGTTCAACCCGAACGGTTCGCCGGACGGTATCACGTCGGTCACGACGCCTGATGGCCGCTTCAGCGTGCTAATGCCGCACACCGAGCGCGTGCATCGCGCGGTGCAGATGAGCTGGCATCCGGAAGGTTGGGGCGAGGGCAGCACGGACGCGAGCCCGTGGCTGCGCGTGTTCCAGAACGCACGCCGCTGGCTGGGTTGATGATGCGATGAGGGCCGCCGCTCGTCGCGGCGGTCCCCTCGCTGTAGCAGAAGCGAAGTAAAGCAGAACCCGCAGAAACAAAAAAACCGCCCGAGGGCGGTTTTTTTATTCCGACGCAGCAGCGCAAAAACCGCTTACTGAATCTTCGCGTTCTTACGCAGGCCTTCTTCAAACGCCTGCAGCTTTTCCTGCTGGATCTGCTGCACGATCTGCGGACGCACTTGTTCCAGCGGCGGCGGCGTGATGTTGCGCACGTCGTCGACACGGATGATGTGCCAGCCGAATTGCGTGTGCACCGGCGTGTCGGTCATCTGGCCTTTCTGCAGGTGCGTGGCCGCGTCCGCGAATTCAGGTACATAGGCCTTCGGGTCCGACCAGTCCAGGTCGCCGCCGTTCTTGCCCGATCCCGGGTCCTTCGAGAATTGCTTGGCGAGGTCTTCGAAGCTTGCGCCGGCCTTGATCTTGGCGATCAGATCCTTCGCTTGCTGTTCATTGTCGACCAGGATGTGGTGCAGGTGATATTCCTTGCCGCCCGCGTCCTTGATCAGCGCGTTGTAACGCGCGGTGACTTCCGCGTCAGTCGGCGTGTTGTTCTTTACGAAGTCTTCGATCAGCGCGCGCAGCACGACGGTTTGTTGCGCGACGGCGATTTGCGCCTTGATGTCCGGACGATTCGGCAGGCCACGGCGCAGCGCTTCCTGCATCAGGATCTCGCGGTTCACCAGCTCTTCGCGCACGGCCATTTGCAGTTGCGGCGTGTTTTGCTGGCCTTGATGAACCAGTTGATCGATCAGCGCGTCAGCGCGTGCTTTCGGAATCGGCGTGCCGTTCACGACGGCGATGTTCTGTGCGAATGCAGGTGCGGCCGCAAATGCAGCCAGCAATACCCAAAGGCGGGTTTTCTTCAAGGTCATCGAAAGGTTTCCTAGCGGGGCAACAAAGCAAATTCTTCGGGCGTATACGCCGTGATTGCAAGGGCGTGAATGCCGCGCTGCATGGCATCGGCCAGCGCATCATACACCATGCGATGCCGCGCCACGCGGGCTTTCCCGGCGAATGCGGCAGCCACGATCGTGACAGAGAAATGACCGCCGGCGGACGCGCCGGCGTGGCCCGCGTGCTGCGCGCTGTCATCCGTGATCCGGATCGAGGCGACCGGCGCGAGCGCCGCGGTAAGACGCGCCTCGATCAGCGCGGCGCGCTCGGCGGTGGTGGCGTGCATGAACACATCGCTCGTCATGTCATTCTTCCTTCATATACTTCGACAGCCACAAACTCTGTCCGACGATGAATACCACCAGGCATCCGGTGGCGCCGAACAGCTTGAAATTGACCCACTGGTCAGTCGTGTAGTTGTACGCGACGAACAGATTCACCAGCCCGAGCAGCACGAAGAAAATCGCCCAGACGATGTTCAGCTTGCCCCAGATCGCGTGCGGCAGCGTGATCTGCTTGCCCATCATCGCTTCGATCAGGTTCTTGTTGAAGGCCAGTTGCGAGACGATCAGCGCGACCGAAAACGCCCAGTACAGCACGGTCGGCTTCCATTTGATAAACGTGTCGTTGTGCAGCACGAGCGTCGCGCCGCCGAACACGGTGACAACGCCGAGGCTCACCCACAGCATCGGATCGACCTTGCGGTGGCGGAATGCCACCCACGCGATCTGCACCAGCGTGGCGACGATCGCCACTGCCGTCGCCGTGAAAATGCCCCAGATCTTGAAGGCGACGAAGAACAGGATGATCGGGAACAGATCGAACAGGAATTTCATTATCTGGTCGGGAATTCGGAGAGTGGGTTGGAGAGTTGGAGAATTGGGGACGCGGCGCGGGGCGTCGGTGGCAGGGATGCTGCTTAAAACCCGCCGCGGCAGCCGGGAACGGCGCATTGCGCTGTTCGTAGCATGATTGCCGTGCCGGGTCGACCGCCGGCTGACCGCTGGGGTGACCGGATTGCAAGCCGGATGAAGGGTGTCGCGGCCGGCGCGCGCCTGATGACAGACGCCGGCCGCGCATCATTCAACGGGCGCCGGACTCCACGCTGCGTTACTTGGGCTCGAATTGTAACGCAGCCGAATTGATGCAGTAACGCAGACCGGTCGGCGCCGGTCCGTCTTCGAACACATGACCAAGATGCGCGCCGCAGTTCTTGCATTGCACTTCGATGCGCAGCATGCCGTGCGTGCGGTCGGTTTTCTCGGCGATCACTTCGCCGTTGATCGGCTTGAAGTAGCTCGGCCAGCCGCAGCCGGCGTCGAACTTGGTGTCCGATTCGAACAGCGGCGTGCCGCAGCAGACGCAGTCATAGATGCCGCGGTCCCAGTGATCGTGATAGCGACCGGTGAAGGGGCGCTCGGTGGCGGCATGGCGCGTCACCTGGTATTCGATGTCGGAGAGCTGATTGCGCCACTCGGCGTCGTCTTTCTGCACGGCGGGGGCGCCGGTGTTGAGGTCGTCGGGTTTGTTCATGGTCGGGGTTCCTGTCTCAAGATTGTTCTGGGGGCTCGTCACGAAGAGCAACTCACTTCCAGCGAGCTGGCCCAATCCGGCGGCAGCCCCGCATACGCCTCGTTTTCCGGTTGCTCGTCGAACGGGCGGCGCAGGACGGCTGCCAGGCGTTCCACTTCGGAGAAGTCCTTCTCTTTCGCCCGGCGGATCGCCGTTTCTGCCAGATGATTACGAAGTACGAATTTGGGGTTCACACGGTTCATTGCAATGGCGCGCGCGGCGTCGTCGCGTGTTTCTTCGGACAGTCGCGCGCGGTAGTCGTTCACCCACGCGTCGAATGCGGCGCGGTCGAGGAACAGGTCGCGCACCGGCGCGTCGCCGCTCGCATCGTGCTTCGAAATACGCGCCAGATTGCGGAAGGTGAGCGTGAAATCCGCACGGTTGGCGTGCATCACTTCGAATAGACGGTTGATCAGGGTGTCGTCACCATCGCGCTCGCTTTCGAGGCCGAGCTTGGCGCGCATGCGTTTTTCCAGCGCCGGCGCGAACCGCTCCTTGAAGCCGCCGAGCACGCGCTGCGCGTCTTCGATCGCCTTCTCGCCGCGCACGCTTTCTTCATGCTGGACGCCCAGCAGCGGCAGCAGCCCTTGTGCGAGGCAAAACAGGTTCCAGTACGCAATCTGCGGCTGCATCTTGTACGCGTAGCGGCCTTGCGAGTCAGAGTGATTGCAGATGTAGCCGGCGTCGAAGCCGTCCATGAAACCGAACGGGCCATAGTCGATCGTGAGACCGAGAATCGACATATTGTCGGTATTCATCACGCCGTGGCAGAAGCCCACGGCTTGCCACTCGACCATCAGATCGGCGGTCGAATTCACGGCTTCATTCAGCAGGGCGAGATACGGATCGTCGGTTTCGCGGCAATGCGGATAGAAGCGCTCGATCACGTGATCGGCGAGCGCGCGCAGTGCATCGACGCGATCGTTCGAATAGAAATGCTCGAAGTGCCCAAAGCGCACGAAACTCGGCGCGACGCGCGTGACGACCGCCGCGGTCTCGACTTCCTCGCGGCGCACCGGCTGGTCGGAGCCGATCACGCACAGCGCGCGCGTGGTCGGAATGCCGAGGTGATGCATGGCTTCCGAGCACAGATATTCGCGGATCGACGAACGCAGCACCGCGCGGCCGTCGCCCATGCGCGAATAGGGCGTGCGGCCCGCGCCTTTGAGTTGCAGCTCGAAGCGCTGGCCATCGTGTTCGACTTCGCCGAGACCGAGCGCGCGGCCGTCGCCGAGCTGGCCCGCCCACACGCCGAACTGATGCCCTGAATACACCGACGCATACGGCAGCGCTTCGGAAGGCCATTCACGCGTGGCGTTGCCTGAGAACAGTTCGGCGAAGCCCGGATCATTCTGGAGCCCGGGCTCTAAACCGAGCAGCGCGGCGGTCTCTGCGGAGAACCCGACCACGTACGGCGCACTCAGCGGCGCAGCCGGCATCCGCGTCAGAAACACGCTGCCGAGCCGCGCGAATGCGCTTTCGGGCGAGGTGATCAGTGCGTCGGAAAGAGCCGCTAAAGGCCCGGATAACCCTGCAATGCTTGGGGAAAACGACATGTTGAGCGCCTCTGGATTAACCGATATTGTAAGTCCGCGCCCGCGGCGGTGCTGGCCGGCTCTCAGTCCGAGGTTTGGCCGGACAGACGCCTGCGTGCCGGACGTCTCCTGCCGGAGCGCTTCCGCGCCGCTTCAGAGCACGGCCGCGCGACCAACCGGAGCGTCCCTTGCGGACCAACCTTAAGCGTCGCGCGCGACGCAGCGGAGTGCGCGCGGCCCCCGAGCTACAACCCCAACGACGCAAACAAGGCGAGGAGACCTCTCTTTATGACGACGCCGCTGCTTGGCCAGATGATGGACGTGCCGCTCACCGTGTCCTCGTTGCTCGCGCATGCCGCGCGGCATTTCGGCGACACCGAGATCGTGTCGCGGCGCATCGAAGGCGACGTGCATCGCTACACCTACCGCGACTGCGAAAAGCGCGCGAAGCAGTTGGCGCAGGCGCTGATCGCGCTTGGCGTCGAACCCGGCGAGCGGGTGGCCACGCTGGCCTGGAACGGCTACCGGCATCTGGAGGCGTATTACGGCACGACAGGATTCGGCGCCGTGTGTCACACGATCAATCCGCGGCTCTTCCCCGATCAGATCGCTTACATCATCAACCACGCCGACGACGCCTACGTACTGTTCGACACCACGTTCGCACCGCTCGTCGATGCGTTGGCACCGCAGTGCCCGAAAGTGCGCGGCTGGATCGCACTGGCCGACGAAGCGCATCTGCCGGCGATGCAAACGCCGGTGCTGAGCTACGAAACCTTGGTGGACGCGCAGGACGGGAATTACGACTGGCCGGCTATCGACGAACGGCAGGCCTCCTATCTTTGCTATACGTCCGGCACCACCGGCAATCCGAAAGGCGCGCTGTACTCGCACCGCTCGACGGTGCTGCACGCGTTCGGTGCATCGCTGCCCGACGCGATGAGCCTGTCCGCGCGCGACTCCGTGCTGCCGGTCGTGCCGATGTTCCATGTGAACGCCTGGGGCATTCCGCATTCCGCGCCGCTGACCGGGGCGAAGCTGGTCTTTCCCGGCAAGGACCTCGACGGTAAATCGCTGTATGAATTGATGGAAAACGAGCGCGTCACGTATTCGGCCGGCGTGCCGACCGTGTGGCTCGGCTTGCTCAACTATCTGCGCGAAGCCAAGGTGCGTTTTTCTTCGCTGAATCGCACGGTGATTGGCGGCTCGGCTTGCCCGCCGGCCATGCTGCGAGCTTTCGAAGACGAATACGGCATACAGGTGATCCATGCATGGGGCATGACGGAAATGTCGCCGCTCGGCACCTTGTCGAAACTGACGTGGGAACAGAGTCAGCGGCCCCTGGCAGAGCAGCGCAAATTGCTCGAAAAGCAGGGTCATGTGCTGTACGGCGTCGATATGAAGATCGTCGGCGAAGACGGGCGCGATCTGCCGTGGGACGGTGTGGCGTTCGGCGATCTGCACGTACGCGGCCCGTGGGTGATCGACCGGTATTTCCGCAAGGACGATTCGCCGCTGGTGGACGGCTGGTTCCCGACCGGCGACGTCGCCACCATCGACCGTGATAGTTTCCTGCACATCACGGATCGCTCGAAAGACGTGATCAAGTCGGGCGGTGAGTGGATCAGTTCGATCGACATCGAGAACGTCGCGATCGCGCACCCGGCGGTGGCCGAAGCCGCGTGCATCGCCTGTGCGCATCCAAAATGGACCGAACGGCCGTTGCTGGTGATTGTCAAGCGTGCGGGTTTCGAGGTGACACGCGAGGAACTGCTCGCGTTCTACGACGGCAAAGTTGCCAAATGGTGGATTCCCGACGACGTCGTCTTCGTCGACGAACTCCCGCATACGGCCACCGGCAAGCTGCAGAAACTCAAACTGCGCGACATTTTCCGCGACCACATCCTGCCGTCCGCGCTCGAAGACGAGAAGGATTGCCCCCTGACTCCGCTTGCCAGGGGAAACCCCGTCTAACGATAAATTGAACGAGCGTGCTTTTTTGTGTATTCTGCCTGCTGACCCCGGGGAAATCGGAGCTAAAGTCGGACAATGAGCCGACTCGATCAACCGGACAGGCGGCGCGTCATGCGCCGCCTCATCGCACGGAGGCAGGCAGATGGCAGTGGACTACACAACTCATGACGGCGTGGCCGTCATCACGCTGAACAATCCCCCCGTAAACGGGCTCGGCCTTTCGACTCGAGCCGGCATCGTGGAAGGGATCGAGCGCGCGCAGAACGATCCGGCCATCAAGGCGATCGTGCTGACGGGCGCCGGCAAGGCCTTCTCGGGCGGCGCCGACATCACCGAATTCAATACGCCGAAGGCGACTCAGGAACCGACCCTCCATACGGTTATCAAGGCCGTCGAAGGCAGCGCCAAGCCGGTCATCGCCGCGATTCATAGCGTCGCCATGGGCGGCGGGCTGGAACTGGCGCTCGGCGCGCACTACCGCATCGCCGCACCCGGCGCGCAGATCGCGCTGCCGGAAGTCAAACTCGGCATCCTGCCGGGCGCGGGCGGCACGCAGCGTCTGCCGCGCGCAATCGGCCTCGAAGCCGCGCTCAACATGATCGTCTCCGGCGCGCCGGTACTGTCGGAAAAGCTCGCCGATTCAGGCCTGTTCGATGAAGTCGTGGAAGGCGATCTGGCCGAAGCCGCGCTCGCGTTTGCCCGCAAGGTCGGCGCGAAGACGGGCCCGCATCCGAAGGTGCGCGACCGCAAGATCGAGCATCCGAATGCCGCCGGTTTCATCCAGTTCACGCGCAATACGGTCGGGGCGATTGCGAAGAATTTCCCGGCGCCGCTGAAGTGCATCGACGCGGTGGAAGCGGGTGTGCAGAACGGTTTCGACAAGGGTCTTGCATTCGAACGCGAATGCTTCATCGCGCTTGTGCAGACGCCGGAAAGCCACGCGCTACGCCATGCGTTCTTCGGCGAACGCGCGGCGAGCAAGATCCCCGACGTGCCGTCGGACACGCCGGTGCGCGACATCAAGCAGGTGGCCGTGATAGGCGCCGGCACGATGGGCGGCGGCATCGCGATGAACTTCATCAACGCGGGCGTTCCGGTCACGCTGCTGGAAACCAAGCAGGAAGCGCTTGATCGTGGCCTCGGCACGATCCGCAAGAACTACGAAGCCACCGTCAAGAAAGGCAAGCTCAAGCCCGAGGCGCTGGAACAACGCATGGCCTTGATCACGCCGACACTCTCCTATGAAGACCTGAAAAACGCCGACCTGATCGTCGAAGCGGTGTTCGAAGAACTCGGCGTCAAGGAGCAGGTGTTCAAGCGTCTCGACGAAGTGGCGAAGCCCGGCGCAATCCTGGCCTCGAACACGTCGACGCTGGATGTCGACAAGATCGCCGCTTTCACCAAGCGTCCGCAGGACGTGGTTGGCATGCACTTCTTCAGTCCCGCCAACGTGATGAAGCTGCTCGAAGTGGTGCGCGGCAAGGACACGGCGAAAGACGTGCTCGCCACCGTCATGAAGCTCGCCAAGAAGATCAAGAAGACCGCGGTGGTCTCGGGCGTGTGCGATGGTTTCATCGGCAACCGGATGATCGAACAGTACGTCCGTCAGGCGCTCTTCATGCTCGAAGAAGGCGCATTGCCCGCGCAAGTGGACAAGGCGATCGAGAAGTTCGGCTTCGCGATGGGCCCGTTCCGCATGAGCGACCTGGCCGGCAACGACATCGGCTGGGCGATCCGCAAGCGCCGCTATCAGGAACATCCTGACATGCACTACTCGAAGATCGCCGATCGTCTGTGCGAGACGGGGCGTTTCGGGCAGAAGACCGGTGGCGGCTGGTACGACTACAAGGCGGGTGACCGCACGGCGTATCCGTCGAAAGTGGTCGACGAGATGATCACGTCGTTCTCGAAGGAAATCAACGCCGAGCGCCGCAAGATCAGCGACGAGGAAATCGTCGAGCGTCTCGTGTTCGCGCTCGTCAATGAAGGTGCGAAGATTCTCGAGGAAGGGATTGCGTCGAAGGCGTCGGATATCGACATGGTCTATCTGACCGGCTACGGCTTCCCGCTCTATCGCGGCGGTCCGATGCTGTACGCGGATACGGTCGGCCTCTACAACGTCGAGCGCGCGATTCGCCGCTATGCGTCGCGCCCGAATGGCGATGCGTGGCAACTGGCGCCGAGCATTGCGGAGCTCGCGGCGAAGGGCCGTGGGTTCAACGGCTGAATCGCCGCCGCTCAGGCGAAATGAGTGAAATGAATGAAGTGGGGCGATTGGGCGATCTGCCAGCGCGCCCGCCATCACTAGCCAACTTGCATGGACCCGAGTAAGAGCTTTGCATGAGACCCGAGTAAGCGCTAAAGCGCCAACTCGGGTCGACAGCTAGAGCACCAACTTGGGCGACCGCTTTGCATGGGACCCGAGTAAGAGCTAGAGCGCCAACTCGGGTCGACACAGGAGAGATGTATGACTGATGCCGTAATCGTATCGACCGCCCGTACGGGCCTCGCCAAATCATGGCGCGGCGGTTTCAACATGACGCACGGCGCGACGCTCGGCGGGCATGTGACGCAGGCCGCTGTCGAGCGCGCGAAGCTGGACCCGGCGCGCATTGAAGACGTGATCATGGGCTGCGCGAATCCGGAAGGCGCGACGGGCATGAACATCGCGCGCCAGATCGCACTGCGCGCCGGTTTGCCGGTTAGCGTGCCGGGCATGACGGTGAACCGTTTCTGTTCATCCGGTTTGCAAACCATCGCACTGGCCGCGCAACGCGTGATTGCCGGTGAGGGCGATGTGTTCGTCGCGGGGGGCGTGGAATCGATCTCGTGCGTGCAGAACGAGATGAACCGCCACATGGTGACCGAAGGCTGGCTCAGCCAGAACAAGCCGGAAATCTACTGGTCGATGTTGCAGACCGCCGAGAACGTCGCGAAGCGCTACTCGATCTCGAAGGAGCGTCAGGACGAATACGGCGTGCGCTCGCAACAGCGCGCCGCGGCCGCACTCGAAGCCGGCAAGTTCAAGGACGAGATCGTGCCGCTGACGGTGCTGGCCGGCGTCGCCGACAAAGCGAGCGGGCGTCTCTTCACGAAGGAAGTCACGGTCAGCGCCGACGAAGGCATTCGTGCCGACACGACGCTCGAAGGCGTGTCGAAGATTCGTACCGCGATGCCGGGCGGCGTGATCACCGCAGGCAATGCGAGCCAGTTCTCGGACGGCGCGTCGGCTTGCGTCGTGATGAACGCGAAGGTCGCGGAGCGCGAAGGACTGCAACCGCTGGGCATTTTCCGCGGCTTTGCGGTGGCCGGTTGCGAGCCGGACGAGATGGGCATCGGCCCGGTGTTCGCGGTGCCGAAGCTGCTCAAGCAGGCGGGCCTGAAAGTCGAAGACATCGACCTGTGGGAGCTGAACGAGGCGTTCGCGGTGCAGGTGCTGTATTGCGCCGACAAGCTCGGCATTCCGCAAGACCGTCTGAACGTGAACGGCGGCGCGATCGCGGTGGGCCATCCATATGGCGTGTCGGGCGCGCGTTTGACCGGCCATGCGCTGATCGAAGGCAAGCGGCGCGGTGCGAAGCTGGTCGTCGTGACGATGTGTATCGGTGGCGGCCAGGGTGCGGCGGGCCTGTTCGAAGTGGTGTGATCAGGCGCGAGAGCGGGTTTGATTAAAAGCGGGTGTCGTGTGGTTCGGTGCGATGGGATGTGCAGGCATTGAATCTACGGCGCCCGTTTTTTATACGCGTGGGTCGGGCTTGTTTTGGTATTGGGCATGCATCACTAGCGCGACGACTGGCGGCGCGAACCGGGCCAAATCAAGGCAACGCCATACCGAGCGCCGGCAGGCTCAACGTCCCTTGATCGACGAAACGTGTCGTGCTTGTCAGCCCGCCCGCAAGCTTGCCGCGCAGGATGTACGGAATCTGTCCCGACTGCGCGGCGCCAGCGAAGGCGAATGCCTGACGAACCGCGGCGAAGGCGGGCACCGTCAGCGGTACGTTGACGACCGTTTCGCCGAAGCGCGGCACTGTGCCGCTCTGATCGCTGACGCCGCTGGCGAACGGCTTGCCGTTCAGTTCGAGCGCAAGCGACACGCCGTCGAAGTTGACAGCGGATTCATTGGGATTCTGTACGCGTAGTTTGACGTTGAAGCGCATCTCCAGACCCTGAACGTCGACCGGTTCGATGCCGGCCACGCTCACGCGCAAAGGGTCGCCGCCGAACAGACCGGCGCAGCCGTTGAGCGCCAGCGTGATGACGGCGAGGATCGCGGCCAGACGGGCGTAACGGGCATAACGGGCGTCGGGGCGGGACAGCAGTACGCGGAAGAAGGGCATGACCGGCACCTCGAAGGAAGCGGCTTGGGTCATGCATTGTAGCGGGCCGTTGTGCGCCGGTAGCGACGCTTCAGGTGGCGCGCTGCAGCCGCGTTTTCACGAGGCTCGTCAGCTTGCGCACGGCTTGGCTGATGGAGCGGTGCCATTCGTGTTCAGCGCGCCATGGCTCGACGACGAACACGGCGGATTTTGCATGCGCTGTGCTGATCGACATGATGCCGCGCTGTGGCACAACATAGCGTTCGCCTTCGTGCAGCGTGACCGACGTGACCGGCACGGCGTCTCCGAGCAACGCGAGAGAATGATCGCGAAAGGCGAGTTGCAGATCACCTTCGACGGCCACGATCGAGGTTCGTGCGCGCAGATCGTGCACGGCCATCTGACCGCCGGCAACGCGCGAGGTGGTGGCATCGTGAGGTAAACCGGTGCGAGGCTGAGTGAGGGGCATGACCGATTCCTTTAAACCGTTTTCATGCCACACAGCTTATTGAGTCCGTCCAGGTGAAAACAGGCGCAATAATGGACAATGTGAACCGGTACAAGGCGAGGTTTAAACGTGCTGTATCGGTTGGAATCTCGCGGATGTGTATCTGTCGCCACGCCCTAACTATCCGCACCATCGGCTCATGAGCACTTCTACCTCGATACCCGACGCACAAGCGGCAACGTGCACGGAAGCGTCGCCCGCCGACGGCCGCCCCCCGGATGGCCGCCCCCTCTACCGCCAACTGGCCGACCAATACCGCCGCGCCATAGATAACGGTGTGCTGCGTCCCGGCGACCGCATGCCGTCGATGCGCGCCTTCATGCAGCGGCACGGCGTGAGCCTCGCAACCGCGACCGAGAGCTATCGAACCCTGGAACGCGCGGCGCTGATCGACGCCCGGCCGCGTGCCGGTTATTTCGTGCGCGCCCGTCAAACGGCGGCGCTGCCCGCGGCAACCGAGCCCGATCTTGCCGTCGCGCCCGGCGCCGCGCAGTTCGTCGGTATCCATTCGGCGATTTCGGCGATCGTGTCGAAATTCCAGCGCTATCCCGACGCGCTGAATCTCGGCGGTGCCACCGCATCGCCCGATCTTTATCCCACCGACGCTTTGCAGAAAGCCGCACTGCGCGCTTTGCGCCGACGGCCGACCTTGCTGACCGCGGCCGGACCCGATCAGGGCGATCCTGAACTGCGCGCCATCATCGCGCGCCGTGCGCTCGACGCCGGCATCCAGATCGGCATGGACGACGTGATCATGACCCACGGCGGCATCGAGGCAGTGAACCTGGCTTTGCGCGCGGTCACGCAGCCGGGCGACACGGTTGCGGTCGAATCGCCGTGCTTCTTTGGCTTGCTGCAGGTGCTCGAAAGCCTCGGCCTGCGTGCGCTCGAAATTCCGGCCAGTCCAACCACCGGCATTGCCATCGAAGCACTGGCGTTCGCACTGCAAACGCATCCCGACATCAAGGCGGTCGTGGTCGTGCCGAATCTGCAGAACCCACTCGGCAGCGTGATGCCCGACACGCACAAAGCACAGCTCGTCGAACTCTGCGCGCGAGCAGGCATTCCGCTGATCGAAGACGATCCCTACCGCGAACTCTCCGACGCCGCGCAGCCGCCCAGATCGCTGAAGGCTTGGGACACCGACGGCACGGTGATCCATTGCACGTCGTTCAACAAGACGCTCGCACCTGGCATGCGGGTCGGCTGGATCAACGGCGGACGCTGGCATCCGCGCATCGGCATGCTCAAGTTCGCGCAGTCGCGCCATAACGAGCAGTTGTCGCAAGTCGTGCTCGCCGAATTTCTGGAAACGAATGCGTATGAACGGCATCTGCGGCGTTTGCGCGACCGTCTGCGGATTCAGCGCGAACGGATGGCCGCAGCAATCGCCGCTTCGTTTCCCGAGGGCACGCGCTTTACGCCGCCGGGCGGGGGCATGTTTTTCTGGATCGAGCTGCCGCGTGACGTGTCATCGGCTGCTTTTTTCGATGCGGCTCTGGACGAAGGCATTCGCGTGATGCCGGGCACGGTGTTTTCGAACGCCGGGCGCTTCGATCATTTCATTCGCCTGAGTTGCCCGAGTACGGATCTCGATGAGGCCGATGACGCGGTGCGCAGGTTAGGGCGTCTGGCGGCACGGAGGGTGGCGCATGCGCGAACGCCGTAGCGGTTATGATTTCCTGCTGTGCCGAGTCCTGGCCCCACGAATTGAATCGAAGAAGGTGATTCTGTGATCCGTCATATTGTGATGTGGAAACTCAAAGAACACGCCGAAGGTGCGTCGCGTGCTGAAAACGTCCTGAAGCTGAAAGAAAAACTTGAAGGCTGCCGCGACATTGTTCCGGGCATGCTCAAGCTCGAAGTGGGCATCGCGGCACCGGGCCTCGAATCGACCTACGACATCGTGATGGTGTCGGACTTCACCGACAAGGCCGCGCTCGACGCTTATCAGGTCCATCCGAAGCACCAGGCGCTGAAGGGCTTCACCGGTGCGGTGCGTGAATCGCGTGAATGTGTCGACTACGAAATCTGAAATCCGCAATGACCGACTCATCCTCATCCAAAGCGAGCAGCGCGACGCTGCCCGAAAGCCCGTTCGTCGACCGGCTCGGCGCGCAGTTGTTGTCGGCGGCGGACGGCGCCAGCGAAGTCGTGTTGCCGCTGCAACCCGATCACATGAACACGTGGGACGTCGCGCATGGCGGCGTGACCATGACGCTCGCCGACGTCGCGCTCGCGATGGCCGCGCGCAGTCTGGCCGGTGACGGCGTCGGCGTGGTCACCGTCGAGATGAAAGTCAACTTCATGCAGCCGGGCCGCGGCGAATTGCGCGCCACCGGCCGCGTGCTGCACCGCTCGACCACCATGGCCTATTGCGAAGGCGAGATCCGCGACAGCGAAGGCCACTTCGTCGCCAAAGCACTCGGCACTTTCAAATACATGCGGCGCCTCGCCGTGGGCCGCGACGTGACGCAACAGCGTCTGCGCAGCGACCCTTCGGCGAAACCCGGTCCAAGCGACGGTTAATCACCGGACGAATAGCGTGCGTGTCGAGCGCCGCGCGCTGACTCCTCTTTTGCAGACGCTGCTGGTTCGAACTATTCGCCGATCACATCGGTAACTCATGGAGACGATCGTCATGCCCCAGATCAACCGTCAACTCGTGCTGGCTTCGCGTCCGCAAGGCGCTGTTACGCCCGATAACTTCAGGCTCGTCGAAACGCCGCTGGCGCCGCTTGCCGAAGGCGAATTCCGCGTGCGCAATCACTTCCTGTCGCTCGACCCGTATATGCGCGGTCGGATGAACGACAGCAAGTCGTACGCAGCGCCGCAGCCGCTGAACGAAGTGATGATCGGCGGCACGGTGGGCGAAGTGGTGGAGTCGAAGAATCCGAAGTTCGCGGTCGGCGATAAGGTCGTCGCGATGTTCGGCTGGCAGGAGTACGGCACCTCGAACGGTGCGGGCGTGCAGAAGGTCGACGATACGCATGTGCCGTTGTCGGCCTATCTCGGCCCGGTCGGCATGCCCGGCGTCACTGCCTGGTACGGCCTGAACAAGATTATCGTGCCGAAGGCGGGTGACACGGTGGTGGTCAGCGCGGCGAGTGGCGCCGTGGGCAGCGTAGTCGGGCAACTGGCGAAGCTGGCCGGTGCGCGTGCGGTCGGTATCGCGGGCGGCGCGGATAAGTGCCGCTATGTGGTCGAGACACTCGGCTTCGACGCCTGCGTCGACTACAAGGCCGGCAACCTGTATCAGGAGCTCAAAGCCGTGACGCCGGACGGCGTAGATGGCTACTTCGAGAACGTTGGCGGCGAAGTGCTCGACGTGACGCTTGCGCGCATGAATGCGTTCGGCCGCATCGCGTTGTGTGGGTTTATCGCGGGCTACGATGGCCAGCCGATGCCGCTCAAGCATCCGTCGCTGATGCTCACGCAGCGGCTGCTGGTACAGGGCTTCATCGTCAGCGAGCATATGGATGTGTGGCCGGAAGCGCTCAAGCAACTTGGCACGCTGGTCGCGCAGAAGAAGCTGCAATATCGCGAGACCATCGCGCAAGGGCTCGATGCGGCGCCCGAGGCGTTTATCGGTCTTCTGAAGGGCAAAAACTTCGGCAAGCAGCTCGTCAAGCTGATCTAAGCTCGGCGGTCGTCGAGCCGCGCATGCGGGAGATGTCGATGGCGTCCAGCCGATAAACGTATCGGCTGAGACGGTTCCCAGCCGATAATCCCCGACCGCTAAATCCAGGAGAGGAAGGATGTTCGAATTTGAAGGCAAGGTGGCGGTGATCACCGGTGCGGCAAGCGGTTTCGGCCGGGCGTTCGCGGAGAAGGGCGCGTCGCTCGGCATGAAGCTCGTGCTGGCCGATGTGAATCCCGAGGCGCTCGCGCAAACCGTCGACGCATTGCGCGCCGGCGGTGCGGAGGCGATTGGCGTGCCGACCGACGTGTCCGACGCCGCCCGGGTCGAAGCGCTCGCGCAAGCGGCGCTCGATGCCTTCGGTAAAGTCCATCTGCTGTTTAACAATGCGGGCGTGGGCTCGGGCGGCTTCCTCTGGGAAAGCACGGCGAACGACTGGGCGTGGGTGTTCAACGTCAACGTGATGGGTGTCGCGCACGGCGTGCGCGCCTTCACGCCGATCATGTTGCGGCAGAACGAACCCGCGCATATCGTCAATACGGCGTCGGTGGCGGGGTTGTTGTCGCCGCCTGCGATGGGTATCTACAACGCCTCGAAGCATGCCGTCGTGTCGTTGACGGAGACGCTTTACCACGACCTGCAGCTGGCGCAAGCCGGGAGTACGGAGGGCGGCACAGTCGGCTGTTCATTGTTGTGCCCGGCCTTCGTGCCGACCGGCATCGCCGATGCGGAACGCGCGAGGCCCGCGGATTTGCGCAACGATAGCAGGCCGACCCGCTCGCAGATCGCCGCCGGCAAGCAACTGCAACGCGCGGTGCAATCGGGCAAGCTGACCGCGGCCGACGTCGCTGAGATCACGTTCGAAGCGATCGCTGCGCGGCGTTTCTACATCGTCACGCATCCGGGCATCATGGCGACGGTGAAGCTGCGTCATGAGGACATCGAGCAGTTGCGTAACCCGACTGATCCGATGTCGCTGAAGCCCGAAGTGAAGAATGCAGGCTAGGTGCTGTTTTCTCACTTTTGATCCACTAACCTTCGCCGCCCACGCGCCACCCGACGCCCAATGCCGCTGAACCCGAAAATCGAGCAGGTGCTCGACATGATCGCGCGCGCGAAACGCCCGCAGCTTCACGAGTTGACTCCACAACAGGCGCGCGCGTCCTACGAAAAAAGCGCGCCGATTCTGGAGATTGCGAGTGCGCCGATGTTCGCGATCGAAGATCTGCGCGTGCCGACGCGCGACGGCGCGACGATTCGCGCGCGGCTTTATCAGCCGGTTGAGCCGAGTTGGGCCGAGCCTGCGCCGGCGCTGGTGTATTACCACGGTGGCGGTTTCACGGTTGGCAGTGTCGATACGCACGATGCGCTGTGCCGGATGCTCGCGCGCGACGGCAAGTGCACGGTGTTGTCGGTCGATTACCGGCTCGCGCCCGAGTACAAATTTCCCACCGCCGTTGAAGACGCATTCGATGCGTTGACCTGGCTGCACGCGCATGCAGCGGAGTACGGCATCGATGCGGAGCGGCTAGCCGTGGGTGGCGATAGCGCGGGTGGAACGCTGGCAACGGTGTGCGCAGTGCTGGCACGCGACGCGGGCATCAAGCTCGCGCTGCAATTGTTGATCTATCCGGGTACCACGGGTTATCAGCAAACCGATTCGCACTCGCGCCTCGCCAATGGCTTCCTGCTGTCGGGCGACACGATTCAATGGTTCTTCGACCAATACGTGCGCGATAAAAGTGACCGCGACGACTGGCGTTTCGCGCCGCTCGACGGCACGCGCGGCGCACCTGATTTCGGCGGCCTTGCGCCGGCATGGATCGCGACCGCCGAATACGATCCTTTAAGCGACGAAGGCGATGCGTATGCGGAGAAACTGCGCGCAGCGGGCAACCGGGTCACGCTGAAACGTTACCCGGGCATGATTCACGAGTTCTTCAAGATGGGTGGCTACGTAGCCGAGGTCGCAGAGGCGCATGCGGATGCCGCCGCGGCATTGCGGGTGGCGTTTGGCGTGGAGTAATCGCCGCTGCTGGTAGCGCCTCAGGCGATCTCGCGTTCAACGTTGAACGCAAAGCTTCGTTCGAAGTCTCCGGGCCGCACGATCCGATGCGAGCCGTTATCGTCGCTGCGTTCGGCGGCTGCCACGCTGATCACCTCGCCATGCGCCACCACGCGCACCGCGGTCGTGCCGCGCGTGCCGTACTCCGGCGTTTCGATAAACGCCGCCGACAACGCCCGCTCCCGTTCGAGGGGAATACCGGTGGACGGCAATTCGTCATCGCGTGCGAGGTGCGGATCGCGCATCAGATCGATCAGGCGTTCGAGCGTCGGCATCGCATCACGCGCAAGCATGGCGCCCAGTTCCGCACGCTTTTTGACCAGCTTCGGCCAGGCGGTATCGAGCACCGCGTTCGAGATACCGTGCGTGCCGGACTCGAGCAGTGTGGGCGCGGTGTTCGACCGGTTGCAGTACCAGCCGAGTTCGCGGCGCGTCCAGTCACCGACGAGCAGATTGAAGCCGTTGTAGATATCGCCGGTTTGCGCGACGTGTTGCAGATACTCGAGCGGCGTTTCGTGCGTGCCGTTGTGCGAGTCTTTTGCCGAGGCACTGAGCCAGTCGCTGACAAGCGTGCCGCGGGTCGGCGCATCGGCGCGCATTTCGTGCGGCGCGCGGTAATTGGTCAGCGCGGCGAAGCGGCCATCGCGCGACATGCCGAGCCACGTGCCGCCGCCCACCAGATCGCGTCCGGCCAGCACGGTCGGTGCGTCATGCCACCAGCCGATCGGTTCGGCCGTGCGGCGAAAAAATTCGTCGCGATTCGCGGTGAGCGTGAAGAGCGGTCCGTCGACCGCATCGGGCCGCCAGTCGAAAACGATCAGGCACATCGGGTGGAGTCTCCCGGTGGGGACGGTGGCGGAACAGAGACAGATGCCATGAAAAAGCGGCGCTCGATTGCGCCGCTCGGGTTGGGGCGTTTAAACCTCAGTCGGCAACCCATACGGCAACGCGAGGAATGTCAGCACCGGACCCTCCGCCGCGCCCAGATGCACCGTGCCGCCTTCGAGCGCCGCCAGCTTGATCTCCACCAGCACGTCGACGCCACCTTCCGGCGCCGACGCCGCATTCACCACCATGCCGCACGGCTGGCCCGGATCGGCTGAGTGGAACAGTTCGGTACCGGCCTTGACCGTCTCGAGTTCGCCCGTCACGTTCGCAAGCGAGGTGCGCCGCTTGATCGTGCCGCGATACTGGCTGCGCGCCACCACTTCCTGACCCGGATAGCAGCCTTTGCGGAAATTGACCGCGCCGAGCACGTCGAAGTTGACCATCTGCGGCACGAACTGCTCGACCACCGGTTGCGTGATGCGCGGTTCGCCTGCGCGAATGTCGAGCCAATCCCATACCGCCGGCGACACGCGCTTGAGCTTTTCGTCGAGCAAGGGCAGGCGCGCCTCGACCGCGGCCTTCGGGCCAACCCACAGATAGCGCAGCCGGCCCAGCGCATCCGGAACGCGAATCAGCGACCCCGCCGTGCCGTCCACCTGGACGTGCACGCCGTCGGGCAACGCGTCGAACACACCGGAAAGCGCTTTGCGCACGTCGCCCGCCAGACCCACCACCGCCAGTTCGCCGCTCGCATCAACCAGCTTGGCCTTGGCGCGCAGAACGAACATGGACAGCCGTTTCTGCACGGCGGCCTGCACGTCCTTCGACACCAGCAGGCGGATCGTCTCGCCGGTGCGCCACGTCAGGAACGACGCCAGCAGCCGGCCCTTGGCCGAGCAATAGCCCGCGAGGCGCGCATTGGCGGCGTCGAGATGCTGGGTGTCGTTGGTCAACTGGCCGTGCAGGAAGCTCGCTGCGTCGTCACCGGTTGCGTCGATCACGCCGAACTGCGTCAGCGGCATGTAGGCGCCTTGCCCGATGACAGCGTCGAATTCGTCAGCGGCGGGGCGCGGCAAGACTGGAAGTCGGACGGGCGCGGAAGCCTGTGCCGTGGCGGCGGTACCCGTGTGAGCAACTGCGGGCGCAACTGAAAGCGTGCCTGAAGCGGTAGCGAGCGGTGTGTTCATGGATTCCGGGAACAGTCAATTCTGACTTTAGCTAAGGCAAACAAGTATTATATGAGGTCCAACCCAGCCCAGTTTCGCATGACCCTTCTGAAGAAATGTTTCGTCGCCGGCTCAATCGTCATTGTGCTGGCCGCAGCCGCAATCGCAGGCGGATATCACTGGGCCACCAGCCCGCTCGATTTGACCCCCGCGCAACTCGATGTCACCGTCAAGCCGCACAGCAGCCTGCGCAGCGTCACGCTGCAGCTCAATCGCGGCGGCGTGCCGGTCGAGCCTGAGCTGTTCGTTATCATGACGCGGCTGCTCGGTCTGCAAAGCGACCTGAAATCGGGCAACTACGAGTTCAAGACGGGCATCACGCCGTACGAAGTGCTGCAAAAAATCGCCCGCGGCGACGTCAACGAATACGTGGCGACCATCATCGAAGGGTGGACCTTCAAGCGCATGCGCGCCGAGCTGGACGCCAATCCGGCGCTCAAGCACGACACGGCCGGCATGAGCGACACCGATCTGATGAACGCGATCAACGCGCCGGAAGCTCCGATCGGCAACGGCGAGGGGCTGTTTTTCCCGGACACCTATCTGTTCGACAAGAACACCAGCGATCTGGACATCTATCGCCGCGCGTACCGTCTGATGCGGCTGCGTCTGGACGAAGCGTGGACCGCGCGTGCGCCGAACTTGCCGTATAAGACTCCGTATGATGCGTTGACGATGGCGTCGATCATCGAAAAGGAAACCGGCAAGAAATCGGACCGTCCGATGGTCGCGGCCGTGTTCGCGAACCGTCTGCGCGTGGGCATGCCGCTGCAAACCGACCCCACGGTGATCTACGGCATGGGCGACAGCTACGCCGGCCGCATCAGGAAGAAAGACCTGCAGACCGACACTCCCTACAATACCTACACCCGGATGGGGCTTCCGCCAACGCCCATCTCGCTGCCCGGTGTCGCATCGCTGCAGGCGGCGATGAACCCGGCGCAATCCACCGCGCTGTACTTCGTTTCGCGCGGCGACGGGAGCAGTATCTTTTCTGACACCCTCGGCGATCACAACAAGGCCGTGGACAAATACATTCGAGGGCAATGATGGCGCGGGGCAAATTCATCACGTTTGAGGGCATCGACGGTGCCGGCAAGACCACCCATCTGGGCTGGTTTCGCGAACGCCTCGAAGAGAAAGTCGCGAGCACCGGCCGCTCGGTCGTCATGACGCGCGAGCCGGGCGGCACGTCGCTCGGCGAACAGATCCGCGAAATCGTGCTGCATCAGAAGATGGACCTCGAAACCGAGGCATTGCTGATGTTCGCGCTGCGCCGCCAGCATCTGGCCGAGGTGATCGAGCCGGCGCTTGCGCGCGGCGACTGGGTGCTGTCAGACCGCTTCACGGACGCGACCTTCGCGTACCAGGGCGGCGGCCGCGGCCTGCCGCGCGACAAGCTGGAAACGTTGGAGCGCTGGGTGCAGGGCGGTTTTCAGCCGGACCTGACGGTGCTGTTCGACCTGACGCCGGAGGTGGCCAGCGAACGGCGCAGCGCCGCGCGCGATCCGGATCGCTTCGAAAGCGAGTCGGAGGCATTTTTCAACCGCACCCGTGCCGAATATCTGCGCCGCGCGGAAGAAGCGCCGTACCGGTTCGCTATCATTGACTCTTCGCAGACCATCGCACGAATTCAGAAGCAGCTTGAAGAATTGATTGCAGTTCTTTGATTTTAAAAGAATATAATCCTGAGTTATGACGGATGGCGAAGTTCGTGTTATGTCTCATAAAATGTCGTCAACCGATTGATTTAAAAGAGAAACAATGATTTATCCGTGGCAAGCCGATGACTGGAACCGCCTGCAGCAGTTGCGTGGGCACTGGCCGCATGCCTTGCTGCTGCATGGCCAGGCGGGGATCGGCAAGCTGCGCTTTGCGCAGCACCTCGCGCAGGGGCTTTTGTGCGAAGCCCAGCAGGCCAACGGTGAGCCGTGCGGCGCCTGTGTCGCCTGCAACTGGTTCACGCAGGGCAATCATCCCGACTACCGGATCATCGTGCCCGAGACGCTGGCCGCCGAAGCCGGACTCGCCGGCGCCGCGGACGAAAAAGCCGAAAAGGCCGACGGCGATGAAGGCAAGAAAACGCGCGCGCCCAGCAAGGAGATCAAGATCGAGCAGATTCGTGGCTTGCTCGATTTCGTCGGCGTCGGGTCGCACCGTGGCGGTGCGCGTGTGGTCGTGCTGTATCCCGCCGAGGGGCTGAACATCGCCGCGGCCAACGCACTGCTGAAAACGCTCGAAGAGCCGCCGGCCGGCGTGGTGTTTTTGATGGTGTCGGCGCGCGTCGACCGCCTGCTGCCCACCATCATCAGCCGTTGCCGCCAATGGCCGATGACGATGCCCGCGCCGGAAGTCGCCACGAAGTGGCTCGCCGCGCAAGGCGTCGCCGAAGCGCCAGTGCTGCTCGCCGAAGCCGGCGGTGCGCCGCTCACGGCCCTCGCTCTCGCGAGTGACGAGAACCGCACGCTGCGCGACTGGACCTTGAAGCAACTGGCCGCCGGCGCCGATTGCGACGCCTTCGCCTGCGGCGAGGCGCTGCAGAAGCTGCCGGTACCACTCGTGCTCGGCTGGCTGCAACGCTGGATGTACGATTTGCTGGCGCAGCGCACGGCCGGCGCACCGCGTTATTTTCCGCAGGCGTCGACTGCCTTGTCGCGCTGTGCGTCGCAAGCCGATGCCAGCGCATTCGCGCGCTTCATGCGCACCGTGACGCGCCAGCGCGCTGTCGAGAACCATCCGCTGAACGCGCGGCTGGTGTTCGAAGAACTGTTTATCGGCTACCGCGAGCTGTTTGCATAAATCAACTTGGGTGGCCGACGGTGTGTGCAAGGCTGGCGTGCCTTAACCCGCCGCGCCGACCTGTGCATCCGTCCGCTGATTTGCCTTCCATCTCACGTCAAAGCACCATGAGCCTTTCCTACCGCGATGCCACTTTCGACGATCTGCCCGCGATCGTCGCCATCTACAACTCGACCGTGCCGTCGCGGCAAGTCACTGCCGATCTCGAACCGGTCAGCGTCGAAAGCCGTCTGGCGTGGTTTCATGCGCACGGGCCGCACAAGCGTCCGCTGTGGGTGGTGGAAGATCCGCAGCAGTCCGGCCGAGTGATCGCGTGGTTGAGCTTCTCGGATTTCTACGGCCGCCCGGCCTATCTGCGCACCGCCGAAGTCAGCATCTACCTGGACGAAAGCGCGCGTGGCAAGGGGCTCGGCAAACAACTGCTGGCCGCCTCGCTGGCAGTGGCGCCGACGCTCGGCATCGACACCGTGCTGGGCTTTATCTTTGGCCACAATGACGCGAGCCTGCGCCTGTTCCGCGGCTTCGGTTTCGACACATGGGGGTCGCTGCCGCGCGTCGCGGTGCTGGACGGCGTAGAGCGCGATCTGGTGATTCTCGGCAAGCGGCTCGAGCCGGCCGCGGCCTGATTTACGGCCACGATTTACAGCCTGGTTCACACCCAGCTACTTATCAGCAGGACATCATCATGTTTGTCGATTCACACTGCCATATCAACTTCGAAGGACTCGCCGACCGCCTGCCGCAGGTGCTCGAGAACATGCGCAGCCATTCGGTCACGCATGCGCTGTGCGTATCGGTCGATCTGGAGACGCTGCCGTCCGTGCTGGCGATCGCCGACCAGTACGAGAACGTCTACGCGTCAGTTGGAGTGCATCCCGATCACGAGGACATGCGCGAACCGAGTCTCGCCGAACTGATTGAGCTGGCCGAACATCCGAAGGTGGTCGCGATCGGTGAGACCGGACTCGACTACTACCGTCTGGAAGGCCGCACGATCGCCGATATGGAATGGCAGCGCGAGCGCTTTCGCACCCATATCCGCGCGGCACACGCCACGAAGAAACCGCTGATCATCCACACCCGCTCGTCGTCGGAAGACACGCTGCGCATCATGGCCGAGGAGCGCGCGAGCGAGCCGGGCGGCGTGATGCATTGCTTCACCGAGCCGTGGGCGGTTGCCGAGCAGGCGTTGGCGCAGAATTTTTACATTTCGCTGTCGGGCATCGTCACGTTCAAGAGCGCGACCGACGTGCAGGACGTCGCGCGCCGTGTGCCGCTCGAGCGTTTGCTGATCGAAACGGACTCGCCGTACCTCGCGCCCGTGCCGTATCGCGGCAAGCCTAATGAACCTGCGTACGTAAGTTATGTCGGACGCTTCATCGCGCAACAGCGCGAGATGGCGGACACGGCGCTGGCCGCCGCGACGACACAAAACTTCTTCCGGCTCTTCAAGATTCCCGCGCCGGCTGGTGTGTGATCGGTAAAGCCAATAAATATCAAATGGATAGGGACGTTTCCTAAAGTAAAATATGACAAATTATTCGACTTCGACGGCTGCGCTTCAAGAGACTTCAGCAGCGCAAACGGCCCTCGGTTCGGCACGCCGCAGCGCCTCGCGCCTCGCGCTGGCCGCTACGCTCGTCTGCGCCGCGCTGAGCTCGCTGGTCGCGGCGCCCGTTCAGGCCGCGCCGATCGACTCGCTCATCAAGTCGGTGAAATTCGACGACGTCGATGGCGTCAACAAGCTGCTTGCCAAGGGCATGGACCCGAACAGCGTCGACAACCAGGGCATCCCGCTGCTAGTGCTCGCCGCGCGTGAGAAATCGGACAAGGTGGGCGCCGCGCTGCTCGCCAATCCGAAGACCAACATCGAGATCGAGGACAAGGCCGGCGAGAACGCGATGATGATGGCCGCCTTGGCCGGCGACCTCAACTTCGTCAACCTGTTGATCGCGAAGGACGCCGAAGTCAACAAGAAGGGCTGGGCGCCGCTGCACTACGCGGCTGCGAACGGCCACGACGATATCGTCAAGGTGCTGCTCGACCATTCGGCCTACGTCGATGCCGGTTCGCCGAACGGCACCACGCCGCTGATGATGGCCGCGCGCGGCGGTCATGTGTCGACGGTGAAGCTCCTGCTCGATAACGGCGCGGACCTCACGGTGAAGAACCAGATCGGCCTGACCGCGCTCGATTTCGCGAAGACCTACAAGGAACCGGACGTGGTTGAAGGCCTCACCGCGCGCCTGCAGCAGATGCAACAGAAGTGAACTGCGAGAAAATCCGGAGAACCGGCTGCTGGATAGCCGGCCGCCGGTTCCCCGGACCAAAAATTTGCCTGAAGATAGCACCTGCTGGCATGCCTGCGGCTTCGCAAAACAGTGCAGAATGACGACTTGGCGCGTTGCGAGGCGCGCCGGTTCGATGCGGCGCAAGACCGCCTGATAAACGACCCTGGAAAGGAACACCATGCTGCGGGCTTTGATTTTCGCCAGCGCGCTTGCCGTACCGCTATCGGCAGCCGCGTTTACGGGAGGCGACCTCAACAAGCTGTGCACGAAAACCGATGTGGCATCGCGTAGTGCGTGTGCCGCGTATATCGAGGGAGCTGCCGACGGCATCTTCAATACGATCGACGCAATCGGCGGCACCACCGGGCCGCGCGTCGGCCAGTACTACTGCCTGCCGCCGGACGCGCGCTCGGCGCAACTCACCGACGCGGTACGCAAGTACATCGCCGAGAATCCGATCGTGGCGGGCTACAACGCCAGCACGGCGATCTCGCTCGGGCTCGGCAAGGCATTTCCTTGCAAGAGCGGTAGCTGATCGCGTAGTTGATTTTGGCTCAAACCCGGCCGCATTCAGAATGCTGCCGGCCTGAGCACCTTTCCCTGGTCTTGGCGGACGAACGCCTAAGATGTCTACAGGCATGCCGCGCCGGAAGCATCGAACCCTGGCCGGCGTGCCGCTGCTTCAGCGCTCGTTAGCGTTAGCGTCATCAGAGGAGCGTGGCATTCGCGCTCATGCTCGCCTCCTCGACGCTTTGCCGCCTGGTCGGCCGATGGATGGCCCGACGGCTTCGCCCGCGTAGCGCCCGCCCCACGCAACGCCACCGTCGCGCTTCGGGCTTGCGATTCCGTTCACCTTCGAACCAAGAGGAACACGCCCTCCATGCCAACTCCCGACGACTTCAGCCGTATCGCCGAAGCCCCGTTGCATACGTGGCTCGGCGCGTTGATCGTCTCGGCCATCGCGATCGTGCTGGCGCTGGGCATCCATCGAGTCGGCGCACACATCATCACGCGGATTGCGCGACCGTACCCACTCACCAGCGTCGTGCTGCGCTATATCGACAAGCCCTCGCTCTTCGTGCTCGTGATCCTGATGCTGGAGGCAGTGTGGTGGGAAGCGCCTGACACGCTCACCTTCATCACGCCGCTGCGCGACGCCGCCGCGATTGCGTTGATCGGCGCAATCACGTGGCTTTCGGTGCGCTCGGCGGCGGCGATCGGCGAGGCGATCATCCAGGCCCATCCGCTCGATACCGCCGACAACCTGCAGGCGCGCCGCATCCATACGCAGGCGCGCGTGCTGGCGCGCTCGGTGATGCTGGTGATCGTGATCGTCGGCGTGGGTGGCGCGCTGATGACGTTTCCGAACGTACGGCAGATCGGCGCGAGTCTGCTGGCGTCGGCCGGCGTGGCCGGTCTGGTCGCCGGTATTGCGGCGCGGCCAGTGCTCGGCAATCTGATCGCCGGTTTGCAGATCGCGCTCTCGCAACCGATCCGGCTCGACGATGTCGTCGTGATTCAGGGCGAGTGGGGACGTATCGAGGAAATCACCGGCACGTATGTCTCGGTGCGCTTGTGGGACCAGCGCAGGCTGATCGTGCCGCTGCAATGGTTTATCGAAAACCCGTTCGCCAACTGGACGCGCAGCAGTTCGCAGATCATCGGCACGGTGTTCCTGTACGTCGACTACCGGATGCCGCTTGCGCCGTTGCGCGAAGAGCTCGCGCGCATCGTCGAAGCTGCGCCCGAGTGGGATCGCCGCGTGCAGGTGTTGCAGGTTACCGACGGCACCGAGCGCGCGATGCAGTTGCGCGCGCTGGTCAGCTCACTCGATTCCGGTCTGAACTGGGACCTGCGCTGCCGCGTGCGCGAGGGGCTGCTCGACTTCGTCCAGCAACGCTATCCGCAGTATCTGCCGCGGGCGCGCGCCGACGTGTCGGCCGAACTCGAAACCGGCAAGAGCGAGGCGCCCGACTGGGTGCCGCGCAGCACGCAGACGCCCGCCGGCAGCACTGCCGCCCACACCGAGGCCGATCCCGTGGCAAGCCGCGCCGGTCGTCATCAGGCGAGCGATCCGTTGCAGCACGTCAAGGAAAAGGTGTAGCGCCGCGTGCCGCGCAGATCAGATGAGTGCAACTGATCGGACGCCGATGTGGTCGAACCGTCCATCTGACTCACGAACCTGGCGCGGTATCGCGTGTTGTTCGGCCGCTTGACGTCATCGAAGTGTTGCAACGCTCGAGGCGTCACAAGCCGCTGAAGCGCGAACGCCGCGCCGTGCGAACCAAGGAGGACTACCAACATGGGCCGACTGATCGTCGTGTCGAATCGTGTCGCTACGCCGACGGAAACCAAGGGGTCGGCGGGCGGCCTCGCGGTCGGCGTGTTCGGCGCGCTGAAGGACGCGGGCGGTGTGTGGTTCGGCTGGAGCGGCGACGTGGTGAGCGAGACCGTGGCCAACGCCGGTCCGACGCTGGAGCAGGACGGCGCGGTAACCTTTGCGACCGTCGGACTCACGCGCAAGGATTACGACCAGTACTACCGCGGCTTCTCGAACGCGACGCTGTGGCCGGTGTTCCACTACCGCAACGACCTCGCACGCTACGAGCGCGAAGAATACGCGGGCTACCGCCGCGTCAACGCATGGCTTGCGCACAAGCTGATCAAGCTGCTCGAACCCGACGACGTGATCTGGATTCACGACTACCATCTGATCCCGTTCGCCGAAGCGCTGCGCTCCGAAGGCATCACGAACCGCATCGGCTTCTTTCTGCACATTCCGTTTCCCGCGCCGCAGATTCTGCTCAACATTCCACCGCACGAAGAGCTGGTGAAATCGCTCTCGTGCTACGACCTGCTGGGCTTCCAGACCGCCACTGACGAACTTGCGTTCCACGACTACGTGACGCGCCACGCGCGCGGCACCGTCAGCGAAGGCAATCACGTCGAAGCTTTCGGCCGCAAGCTGCGCACGGGTGTCTATCGGATCGGCGTGTTCCCCGATGAAATCGCCGAACAGGCGCAGCGCTACGAAAGCCGCCAGCACGTGCTCGACCTGAAACAGAGTCTGGAGGGTCGCAAGCTGATCATGAGCGTCGACCGGCTCGATTATTCGAAGGGCCTCGTCGAACGTTTTCGTGCCTTCGAGCAACTGCTGGAACGCTCGCCCGAATGGCGCGGCAACGTGACGCTCGTGCAGATCGCGCCACCGACCCGTTCGGACGTCGCCACCTATCAGAAGATCCGCCAGGATCTCGAATATGAAGCAGGGCGCATCAACGGCCGTTATTCGGGCCTCGATTACACGCCGATCCGTTATCTGAATCAGCAGTACGACCGCTGGAAACTGATGTCGCTGTTTCGCGAGTCGCAGATCGGCTTTGTCACGCCCTTGCATGACGGCATGAATCTCGTCGCGAAGGAGTATGTCGCCGCGCAGAATCCGGAGGATCCGGGCGTACTGGTGCTGTCGATTTTCGCCGGTGCGGCGGCGGAGTTGACGGGCGCGCTGCTGGTCAATCCGCACGATGCGATCGGCATGTGCGAGGCCTTGCAGCGCGCGCTGCAAATGCCGCTCGATGCACGCCAGCGGCGTCACGAGATCAATATGGCGGCGCTGCGCAAGAACGATCTCGGCGTGTGGCGCGATACCTTCCTGAACGATTTGCGCAGTGTGCCCGTGCAGACACCGGGCAAGGGCGGTGGGCATAAGTGATGGTGTGTTTGAACAGAGTTGTTTTAATGAACGCGCCAAAGCGCGCGTTTGACCGAAAGGTGGCCGCATGCTGAGGACGTTGGCCATCGCGGGGTATCGGTCGCTGCGCGAGTTGATCGTGCCGCTCGGGCAGTTGAATGTCATCACGGGTGCGAATGGCAGCGGCAAGTCGAGCGTCTATCGCTCATTGCGGTTGCTGGCTGAGACGGCGCGCGGCGGGGTGATTACATCGCTTGCGCGTGAGGGTGGTTTGCAATCCACCTTGTGGGCTGGGCCCGAACGTTTCTCGCGCGCGATGCTGGCCGGGGAATTGCCCGTCGAGGGCACGCGCCGCAAAGACCCGGTGAGTCTGCGGCTTGGATTTTCCGGCGACGAGTTCGGCTATGCGATCGATCTCGGCTTGCCGCCGCTCGACAGGGCCACCCGCTTCCCGCTCGACCCCACCATCAAACGCGAGTGCATCTGGAGCGGCCCGGTGCTGCGGCCGTCGGCCTTGCTGGTCGACCGGCATGGCGCAGCGCTACGTACGCGCGACGAGCAGGGGGAGTGGCAAACCATCCCTCAACCTGTCGCGAGCTTCGACAGCATGATGACGGAGTTCTCCGACCCACGAACCGCTCCCGAGATGATCACGGTGCGCGAGCAGATTCGTTCGTGGCGCTTTTACGACCACTTCCGTACGGATGCCGAAGCGGCCGTGCGTTTGCCGCAGATCGGCACACACACGCCGGTGCTCTCGAACGACGGCGCGGATCTCGCCGCCGCCTTGCAAACCATTCGCGAGATCGGCGACCCGGTTGCGCTCGATGCCGCCATCGACGATGCCTTTCCTGGTTCGCAGCTCGACGTCGCCACGCAGGACGGCCGCTTCGAAGTATCGATGCAGCAGCACGGCCTGCTGCGGCCGCTAAAGGGTGCGGAGTTGTCGGACGGCACCTTGCGTTATCTGTTGCTGGTGGCCGCGTTGCTCACACCGCGTCCGCCGGCGTTGCTGGTGCTGAACGAACCGGAGACGAGCTTGCATCCGGATCTGCTGCCGGCGCTGGCGCGCCTGATCGCGCGTGCTTCCGCGCATTCCCAGGTGCTGGTGGTGTCGCACGCGGCGCGGCTGATCGCGGCGCTCGAGCGGGAGGACGGCAGCCAGTCGATCGTGCTCGAGAAGCACTTCGGCGCCACGCGCATCACCGACGCGGACGATCGCGACCTGCCGCCGTGGAAATGGCCGGCGCGATAGCCGTGGCGAGGCGATCCGGCCAAGGGCAACAGGCAAGCGAGCTACCCGGGCCTAAGCTACGGACCTGAGCGGATAATAGGCACGCCATCGGATGTAAGCTGAATGTAACAGCGCACAGGAATTGCAAGGCTAGGGGCTTTTTGTTCCACCCTGGTGAATAATGGTGTGATGCGGATGGTGCAGGCGGACGCCCGGCGTCCACTGCATTGATGGAGAAGGACCGGCGCTGTCATAAGCAGCGCCGCTGACGTGCACCGCCATTGGCGCGAGCCGTCAGTTCACGGAGACAAAATATGAAGATTGCGCAGATCGCCCCTCTGACCGAATCGGTGCCGCCGAAGCTATACGGCGGCACGGAGCGCGTCGTGTCCTATATCACCGAGGCGCTGGTCGATCTCGGCCATGACGTGACGCTGTTCGCGAGCGGCGACTCCGTTACGAGCGCGAAGCTCGAAGCCGTCTGGCCGCGCGCGCTGCGTCTGGACCCGGGTATCCGCGACCGCATTGCGCCCCATATGCTGTTGATGGAACTGGTGCGCCGCCAGGCCGAAAACTTCGACGTGCTGCATTTTCACCTCGACTATTACTCGTTTTCGGTCTTCAAGCGCCAGGAGACACCCTTCGTCACGACGATGCATGGCCGGCTCGATTTGCCCGAGCAACAGCCGGTGTTCGACACCTTCAACACCGCGCCCGTAATCTCGATTTCGAATGCGCAGCGTCATCCCTTGCCGCAGGCCAAGTGGCTTACCACCGTCTATCACGGTCTGCCGGAGCAGCTCTACACGCCGCAACCGGTCGAGCAGAAGTACCTCGCGTTTCTCGGCCGTATCTCGCCGGAAAAGCGTGTCGATACCGCGATCCGGATTGCCGGACGCTGCGGCATGCAGATTCGCATTGCCGCGAAAGTGGACTCTGCCGACCGCGAATACTTCGAGCGCGAAATCCGGCCGTTGCTGGACTTGCCGCATGTCGAATTCATCGGTGAGATCGCGGATAACCAGAAGGCCGAGTTTCTATCCGGCGCGCATGCGCTGCTTTTCCCGATCGACTGGCCGGAGCCGTTTGGCCTCGTCATGATCGAAGCGATGGCGTGCGGCACGCCGGTGATTGCGTTTAACCGCGGCTCGGTGCCGGAAGTGCTCGACGACGGCGTGACGGGCTTTATCGTCGAAGATGAGATCGGCGCGGTGGCGGCGGTCAATCGCCTGCATAAGATGCCGCGGGCGGGCGTGCGGCAACGCTTCGAAGAGCGCTTCACGTCGCACCGGATGGCGCAGCAGTATGTGGATGCGTATCAGTCGGTGATTCGCGCGCAGAAGCGTTCGCGCTTCAAGGTGATCGATACGTCGGGGAGTTGAGCGGCGTAAAACCGGCCCGCACGGCGGTCTGAAAAAAACGGCGATGTGCACTACGCATCGCCGTTTTTTTATTGCCGCTGTGCCTGGGGTCGGCAACCGGACCGCGCGGGACAGCGCAGGACCGCGCGCCTAGATCTTCAGGCGCGTTACCTTGGTGCCCTGCAGCGAGACATCGGCCATCAGGCCGGCATTGGTCAAAATGAATACTTCGACCGGGGCCGTTGCCGTGGTCGTGTCGATCGCGCCGTTGGCGCCCATCTTCACCAACGCGACGGAGGCGTCGCCGCCCGCGGACCAGCCGTCGGCATTGCGGAATGAGTCGAGCGAGTCCTGCGTCATGAACAGGAAGATGATGGCCTTCGATTGCGCGCCCGCCTGCAGACCGAACGAGCCGGAAACCGTGCTGTAGTAGCCGACCGTGCCGCCGCCTACGCGCAGCGCACCTTCGCCATACTGGCCGCCGACGATGAAGCCCACCTGCAGTACCGACGGGAACACCAGGACGCCGCGCGCCTTGGATACGAGTTCGCGCGAACCCTTCACGGTCGTGAACAGGCGCGACATGGTGCCGTCGACACTGGCGTCGATCGACTGGCGTTTGGAGGCATCTGTGGAGGGGGTGTTGGGGTTGCCGCTGTTAGTCGTACAACCAGCGAGTGCAAGGCCTCCGAAAGCGAGCGCAGCGGTAGTCTTCAGCATGAAGTTTCGTCTTTGCATCGTTTTTCTCCATCATGGTTCCTGGGCGCAACCTCATATGGTGTTGCCGGGCTGCTTTTAAGTTATATCACACGCAAGCGTGAAGAGCGTACTTCGTCGTTCGGCGAAAAGCCTTGCGGGGCGGGGGTTTGCGAGCCATCGCCAGG
This sequence comes from Paraburkholderia aspalathi, assembly GCF_900116445.1. Classification (GTDB taxonomy): domain Bacteria; phylum Pseudomonadota; class Gammaproteobacteria; order Burkholderiales; family Burkholderiaceae; genus Paraburkholderia; species Paraburkholderia aspalathi. The sequence continues at coordinate 130,909 of NZ_FPBH01000004.1, read as the reverse complement.
CGCGCTGCTGTAATTTTGACCGGTGGCGGGAGGGCGTTGAAAGACGCTCGGACAGCGCCTTCGAATGGGCTTCCGGCGAATCGAATCGCCCAGGGACCGGCTCATCGGCGGCCGGGTTGAAACCGTATCGAAGACCGGTTTTTACCGATTTTCCGCGTCCACGATTCGCATTGAAATCGAATTGAAAGTGTTGCCTCGACGCTGCATTCGCACCCGCGTCCTCACCCATGGTTTGCCGGACTTTTGACCGGCGGGCGCCGCAGCACGCGGCGAATCATGCCGATCAATACGCCGATCAGGAACAGCGTGACGGCCGGCACGATCCAGTAGCCGACGAACGCATGCCAGAGGTAACCCATAAGCGTGGAGCGGCGCACGCTGTATTCGTTGCGGGCGTCCTGCTGGCGGGGCGCATTGGCCGCCAGCACATCGGCCGGACAGCCGGCGGCTTGCGCCTCGTCGGGCTTGCCGTGGCAGCGCGCGGGCGCGCCGGCGGCGCGTTGTGCGTCGGTGAAATTCCAGGTGGTCAGCGCACGGTCGAGGTCGACGGCGTTATACGCCATTTCCTCCCGGATCTCGCTGACTGCAACGATCGCCACGGGCACGGCCCAGAAAATGATGACGACCAACCACCGCCTCAACCAGCGGTTTTTATGCTTCGATACCATCCTTGCCTCCGATCGATGCTCTGCAGCACCAACGACAAGATGGCGGCCCGTCTAATGTTGTGTATGGGGGTGGGCCGTCTCCGCAGCCATCATAGAAGAAAAACGGCGCGTTCGCGCGGATGGGCTGCGAAGGGAGAGGTAGCGCGAGGGCGGCCGCCTGGAGATCAGCGGCGAGAGAGCGCAGGCGTCGGGACAGAAGGAAGGCTAAGGCCGCGCCGGAAAACGGCGCGGCTCTGTTCGAGCATTACGCGGCGAGGCGCGTGACGTGGGGCCCGCGCCGATTGCCTCGTGTTTAGTTAGCCGGTGCGGACGACAGGCAGGTCTTCATGAAGGCTTTACGGTCGTCGCCTTTCTTGCCGGCCGCTTGCGTGTTACACGCCTTCATCTTGTCCTGCTGGCTCATTGGCGCTGCGGCAGCCGGCTTCGCGGACAGGCAGGTCTTCATGAAAGCCTTGCGGTCGTCGCCTTTCTTGTCGGCAGCCTGCTTGTTGCAGTCAGCCATTTTCGTTTGCTGGCTGTTCTGCGCGAACACCGGCGAAACGAGGACAGTACCCAGCACCAGCGCAGCGATAGCGGATTGGATTTTCATGTGACACTCCATCGGTGGTGAAAACGTTTTTGGTCGTTCATGCGCGTGGGCGTCAACGGCGTCCAGGACCCCTCGGCACGTCCATTATGGCAAATGCTGTCTGCCAGAACGGACGGAATGCCATTCCGGTTGACACGCGAGCACGCTGGTTTTCCCCTACGGAGCGGGGTTGGCGGCGCTCCCGGGCGATAAAACGGCCGAATCACGGCAGTGCAAGAATAAGTTATGCAATCCGGATTAATTGGTAAGGCGTATGCAAATGAATTAGGCCGTCGTCATTCCATATGGGCGATCAAATTCTAAACATCCAATTTGCATTGCTGCAGGTGCAAATGAATAGGAAATCGGCAGAAAATCCCGTTGAAGATCGCAGGGGTAATCTTGACGGAAATTCCCGCGCAGATGCGCCGCCCGTCGTCCCAGTCACGCAAGCCAAAGGAGGCTCGCCATGCACTACCTGTTGATGTATGACCTCGTGCCGGACTACCTCGAGAGGCGTGGCACGTATCGCGACGCCCATCTGGCGCTCGCCTGGGCGGCCACCGAGCGCGGTGAATTGCAACTGGGCGGAGCCTTGACCGAGCCTGTGGACACGGCCGTGCTGCTCTTCAAAGGTGACACGCCCGAAGCCGCCGAAGCCTTTGCCAGAGCCGATCCGTATGTGCTCGCGGGGCTCGTGACGCGCTGGCGCGTACGCCCATGGATGACCGTGGTGGGTGAGGGCGCGGCGAACCCCGTGCGTTAGAAGCAAACCAAACCGCCGCGCTCGCGCGGCGTCGAGAGGAATGCGAACGGCATGAAGAAGCGCTGTGTTCGCTTCGACGGCAATCGCACCTCGATGTCACCCAGTTGCTGCCAAAACACTGCGCCCAGGCATCCCGCAGCCAGGCGGAAATGCCATCAAAATGCATCGAAATGCGTTGTGGCTCAAATATAAATTTCGTAAACGCAATTCGCCATCGTTGCCGCGCTGTTGTGCTGTGCAACAGCGTCTTTCGGCGCCGGAACCGACGGCAGTTCTGTTACGGCAATACGAGAAATGACGCAGCAAAAAGGACAAGATTGTTTCCATCCGTAACACTTGTCTCAATCATATTCACGCAAACCCTGGTGGTGGTATGCTTCGTGCACAAATTCTCCCATGCACGAGTGAGACCACGTTTTGTGCTTCGCAATAGGGACAAACCGCACTAACCCAGTGCGCTATTGACCCGCAAACAGAACGTACAAAACATATTTGTGCAACCGCGGGCTGCACACGGATCGTGAAAGTTGAATCCGTGGCCGCCCAAAGCCGCGGCCCGGCCAGGCTGCGTGGAGAAAACCCAATGTTTTTCGATGAGCTAAGCAATGACGAATGGGCGCTGCTGGCAGCGCTTGTCTCTGATGAGCCGGCCGTCCGTCTGAACCGACGCGGCCGGCCCCGCGCCGAACCGCGTATCGTGGCGAATGCCGTTCTGTGGATCCTGACAACTGGCGAACCCTGGTCGAAACTGCCGGGCCGCTATCCGTCAGGTCCTACATGCCGGCGCCGTTTTGAAGAATGGCAGTTAAACGGCACGCTGCTCGAGATGGTTCGGCTGTTGTCCAAAACCGGGCGTACCTTCGCGTACGTCCCGCAACCGGCGCCGCCTGTCGCGGCCAAACCGGCAGCACCGGTAGCCGAAACCCCTAGTGTGCGCGACGAAGGTCTGCGTGGTGTGTCGTGGAAGAGCCCCGAATCGTGGCAGGCGCCCGGCGTATCGAGCAGCCTGAGCAACTGGCGTTCGGCGGATCCGTTCGCCGATATCACGCGCCAGTTGTCGGGCATGACGACGGGTATGACAAACGCGCCGCCGGTGTCGCGTACACCTTCGGCCAGCTCGACATCCGCGCCACCTGCGCACCGGCCCGTCATGCGCGCCGGTCTGCAAAGCATGGAAGAAGCACGGGCGGTGGGCGCGGCAATGCACAGCCTGGATTCGGCCATCACGTCGGCACGCCGCACGCAACAGTTTGAAGATCAGCAGCGCAGCTCGCTGTCGATGAGCCTCGCGCCACGCGGCACGCAGGTCGCCGACCGGCGCGGCTATGTGATCTACGTTGCGGCGGAGCAGGTGCCCAACGCCATGTATCGCGCGTGGGCTGAGATCATGAAGGACGGCAAACGCGTCGAGCGTTCCGGCCTCGTGGGCCCGCGCTTTGCCGAGGCCGACGCGGCGGAGGAATACGCGCTCGAATGGGCGCGGCAGTGGATCGACCGTGAATGCCGTACGCAGGCTGCAGCCGAGGCCGCACCTGCAGTGAATGCCACTGCGGCGGCTGCTGCAGCGGCGCGTCCGTTGCCGGCCATGCGTCATGTGCCGGAGCCGGTCGCGGTGAATCACGGTGGGCCTTTGCACGGTCCGCTCAATGCATTCCGTGGACCGCTGCGCCGTTATCCCAGCGAACCGGCCGCACCTGCAACCGCAACCGAAAGCAGTGCATCAGATCGTTTTCCGTCCTATCCAGAACTCATCTCCCATGCGGGGTGAGCACGGCGGTTAGCGATACAGCAATACCCCCGCGGCCGTCAGGAGCAACAGCCGCAGGTTCCCGCTTCATTCGTTGTGAATCATTGACGTCCATACGTATCGTCGAAGCGCACGATATCGTCTTCGCCGAGATATGAGCCCGACTGCACCTCGATCATTTCGAGCGGCATCTTGCCCGGATTCTCGAGACGGTGAGTGACGCCCAGCGGAATATAAGCTGATTCGTTTTCGGAGACGATAAAGCGCTCTTCACCCCGCGTGACGAGTGCGGTGCCGCGCACGACGATCCAGTGTTCCGCGCGGTGATGATGCATTTGCAGAGAGAGTCGCGCACCCGGTTTCACGACGATGCGTTTGACCTGGAAGCGCTCGCCGGTATCGACGGAATCGTAGTTGCCCCACGGGCGATGCACCTTGCGATGGTTGGTCGCTTCCAGTCCGCCATCGTTGCGAATCCGTCCGACGATTTTCTTGACGTCCTGCACGCGCGATTTGTCCGCGACCAGAATCGCATCGGCCGTTTCGACCACCACGAGATCCTGCGTGCCGACGCAGGCGATCAGGCGTCCTTCCGAATGCGCGAAGGTCGAGCTTGCCCCTTCGAACATCACGCGGCCGCGCCCCACGTTCCGATCGGCGTCTTTCTCCGAAATGTCCCAGATCGCGTCCCACGAACCCACGTCCGACCAGCCCGCTTGCAGCGGCACAACCACGCCGGATGCGGCGGTCTGATCGTTACCCAGTTGCTCCATCACCGCGTAGTCGATCGAATTCGACGGCGAGGCGCAGAACGCGTCGCGTTGCAGGCGGAAGAAATCGCCGTCCGCTTTGCCGCCTGCGAAGGCCGCATCGCAGGCTTCGTAAATCGCCGGCTGGAAGTGGCGGATCGCCTTCAGCCAGGTCGAGGCGCGCATGATGAAAATGCCGCTGTTCCACCAGTATTCCTGCGAATCGATATACCGCTGCGCCAGTTCCAGATGCGGTTTTTCGACGAAGCGATCGAGCTTGTGCGCGCCGACCTTTCCGGCCGCATCGCCGTCCGTTGCGCGAGCGTCATTAGGCATGCCAAGCGCCGCGCCAATGCGGATGTAGCCATAACCCGTTTCCGCACGCGTCGGCACGATGCCCATCGTCACGATATGGCCGGCTGCCGCATGCTGCACGCCGGCCGCCACCGCTGCATGAAAACCTGCGCTGTCGGTTACCGCGTGATCGGCGGGCATCACGACCATGATGCCGTCCTCGTCCTGCGCGGCGATCGAAAGCGCGGCCACCGTTAGCGCCGGCGCCGTATCCCGGCCGGCGGGCTCGAGAATCAGCCGGGTCGGCTTGCCGCTCGTCCGCAATTGCTCGGCTGTGGTGAAGCGCTGTTCTTCATTGGCCACCACGACGAGTTGCTCCGCAAGCGGATGGCCCGTTTCGAGCCCGTCGAGCCGGCGCGTGGTCGACTGCAGCAGCGAGTCGTCGCCGAGCAGGCCAATCAGCTGTTTCGGATGCTGCTCGCGCGACATCGGCCACAAGCGTGTACCGGAGCCGCCCGCCAGAATCACGGGATGAACTTTGAGCTTGACGTTTAGGTGCATAGCTTGCGTGGACCGGGTGTCGGCAGGTGTGGCCGTAACCGGAGCTGTCATGATGGACTCCTCGAGGCTGGGTGAATGCGTCGAGTTTTATCACGAAGTAAAGAATGAATAAAAGCGCGTTAAATAGAAACTATATAAACCGTCTAATAAAATTGGCTGTTTCGTGAAGAAAAAATGTCCGGCCAATTTTTAAAAAAGAAAAATTACCCGAAAAAAATAACAGGTGATTTTTTTATCCGGCGGAATGACGCAGAATGGGGACGAAAGGCGGGGCGTAAGCTTCGTAGGAAAACGGACAGCCTGGCTCACATCCGCTTCCAGAAAGGCAAGAAACCGGCCTCTCAAACGCGAAATCGGTAACAATTGCCGCGCAAAATTCCGAAAAAATATCGAAAAAATGACCGATACATTTTGAGATATTTTGCTGTCTTGCAGTCCGAATTTTAATACCGCTTTATCTATACCTGTACAAGGGTATTCACTCATTTCGACACCTGTTTTCCGGATCGTCCGTTCAGGAATTTTTTTAATCCGGAAAGCGGCAGGGTAATTAACACCGGGTCAATCAGTTTCGCGCCGCGCATCGATCTGCGGGCGCGAATACCGGCGTTGCGCTCCCGGTGGCAGGACGTGATGAGTGTGACGGGAATTCAACCAACCAACGGATGGCACTTGACTGACGAACTGAGGGGCAGCTCATGCTGAGCGTTCTATCGAGAATCATCGACATCGCCATGGTCGCGCTCGGCGCGGCTATCGCGACGGCCGTGCACAGCGGGAAATTGGTGTGGCTGGACGACGTCCAAAGCGTGTCGCTCGCGTTCGACTGCCTGCTCGTGGTGGTGTTCTTCCCTGCGCTCGGGATCTATCAGTCGTGGCGCGGCAAGCCGCTGTACGACCTGCTGTGCCGCGTTGCGGGCGGCTGGGTGATGGTGGAGATCACCGGCATCCTGATCAGCTTCAGCCTGCACCGTTCGGACAGCCTGTCGCGTCTGTGGCTGTTTTACTGGGCGATCGCCACGATCGTGCTGCTGATCGTCACCAAGGTGATCGTCTATTCGATCCTGCGCGGACTGCGCCGCGAAGGCTTCAATCAGCGCGCGGTGGCGATCGTCGGCGGCGCGCCGTATGGGCGCTTCCTGATCGAACAGATGCGCAGCCGCCCGGAAGCTGGCTTTAGCCCCGTCGTGCTGTTCGACGAGGAGGGCACGATCAACCCGTATGAAGATCCGGATGCGAGCGATGCGATCGAAGGCGTGCCGGTCGAGCGCGACTACTCGCGGATGCTTCAACTAGTGCGTCAGCGCGCGATTCGCGAACTGTGGCTCGCGCTGCCGATCTCGAAGGAGAAGGCGATCCATCGCTTCGTGATGGACCTGAAGAATGACTTCGTGAACATCCGCTTCATTCCGGACGTTCGCAGCCTCACGCTCTTCAATCAGCCGATGGTGGACCTGCTCGGTGTGCCGGCGATCAACCTGGCCGCCTCGCCGATCACCGATCTGCGCGTGCTGCCCAAGCGCATCTTCGACCGGCTGTTCGCGCTGGCGGCATTGACAGCGCTGTCGCCGGTGATGCTGGTGATCGCGGTGATGGTGAAGGTGAGCTCGCCGGGCCCGGTGTTCTTCCGCCAGAAGCGCAAGGGCATCGACGGCAACCAGTTCGAGATCTACAAGTTTCGCTCGATGAAGATGCACAAGGAAGAGGCCGGCAAGATCACCCAGGCGACCCGGCGCGATCCGCGCATCACCGCGGTCGGCGCGTTCCTGCGGCGCACCAGCCTCGACGAATTGCCGCAGTTCATCAACGTGTTGCGCGGCGAGATGTCGGTCGTGGGTCCGCGTCCGCACGCGCTCGAACACGACGACATCTACAAGGATCTGGTGAAGGGCTACATGCACCGTTACCGGATCAAGCCGGGCATCACCGGGTGGGCGCAGATCAACGGCTATCGCGGCGAAACCGATCGCATCGAAAAGATGATGGGCCGCGTCAAGCTCGATCTGTACTACATGCAGCACTGGACCTTCTGGCTCGACATCAAGATCGTCGTGCTGACGCTGTGGAAGGGCTTTGTGGGCAGCAACGCATATTGAGGCGCAGCCGCGCAACGCGCGGCCGCTCTCCCGAATCAACTCCATTTTCCGAGGTGTAATACATGAACCTGACGATCATCGGTAGTGGCTACGTAGGCCTCGTAACGGGCGCATGTCTCGCCGACATCGGCCACGACGTGTTCTGTCTCGACGTCGATCAACGCAAGATCGACGTGCTCAACAACGGCGGCGTGCCGATCCATGAACCGGGTCTGCAGGAAATCATTGCGCGCAATCGCAAGGCCGGCCGCCTCAAGTTTTCGACCGACATCGAGGCCGCGGTCGCGCACGGCGACATCCAGTTCATCGCGGTGGGCACGCCCTCCGACGAAGACGGTTCCGCCGACCTGCAATACGTGCTGGCCGCCGCGCGCAATATCGGCCGCCATATGACGGGCTTCAAGGTAATCGTCGACAAATCGACGGTGCCGGTCGGCACGGCTTCGCGCGTGCGCGACGTGATCGCCGAGGAACTGGCCGCGCGCAACGCGAGCCACATGTTCTCCGTGGTGTCGAATCCGGAATTCCTGAAAGAAGGCGCGGCCGTGGAAGATTTCACGCGCCCCGACCGTATCGTGCTCGGCTGCGACGAAGACGTGCCGGGCGAAAAAGCACGCGAGCTGATGAAGCGCCTCTATGCGCCGTTCAACCGCAATCGCGAACGCACGCTGTACATGGACGTGCGTTCGGCCGAGTTCACCAAGTACGCGGCTAACGCGATGCTCGCCACGCGTATCTCGTACATGAACGAACTCGCGAATCTGGCCGACCGCGTCGGCGCGGATATCGAAGCGGTGCGCCGCGGCATCGGTTCCGATCCGCGCATCGGCTACGACTTCCTGTATGCCGGTTGCGGTTACGGCGGCTCGTGCTTCCCGAAAGACGTGCAGGCGCTGATTCGCACGGCAGCCGACCACAAGGCCAATCTGCGCATTCTCGAAGCGGTGGAAGCCGTCAACGACACGCAGAAAAAGATCCTTGCGCAGAAGATCGTCGACCGTCTGGGCGAAGACCTGTCGGATCGCACCTTCGGCGTGTGGGGCCTCGCGTTCAAGCCGAATACCGACGACATGCGCGAAGCGCCGAGCCGCCCGCTGATCGCCGAACTGTTGCGCCGCGGCGCACGCGTGAAGGCCTACGATCCGGTCGCGATCGACGAATCGAAGCGCGTGTTCGCACTCGATCTGAAGGACGTGCCGCAACAGCATGCGCGCCTGTCGTTCGTGAATGAAGAGATGGAAGCGGCCGAGGGTGCCGATGCACTGGTAATCCTCACCGAATGGAAGGTCTTCAAGAGTCCGGACTTCGGTTCGCTCAAGGAGAGCCTCACCACGCCGCTGATTTTCGACGGCCGCAATCTGTACGAACCGGACGCGCTGCTCGAACTCGGTATCGAGTATCACGCGATCGGCCGTCAGCACGCGCTGCGCAATGCGCCGGCGAAAGTCGGTGCGAACGGCCTGCCGGTCACGGTAGACGCGGCCGATACGGCCGAGGTCGGCCAGTAAGTTGGCCAATGAGTTGGCCAATAAGCCGCCGTGTAGCCAAAGCCTCACTAAGGAGCCCGCCATGTTCGCCAACGTTCTGATCGTCTGCCACGCCAACGTGTGCCGTTCGCCCGCAGCCGAGATGCTGTTCAAGGCCCGGCAGCGCGCGCCGTCGCGGCCGTCCTCAGCGCCGATCGCGTTTCATTCGGCGGGTCTCCGCGCCACCAACGGCCACGCCATGGACCCGGTGATGCGGCGCCTGCTCGCCGAGCAGGGCGTCGCCTCCGGCATCCACTATTCGCGGCGCCTCGACCGCCAGCTCGTGCGCGCAGCCGATCTCGTACTCGTCAGCGAGCGCTCGCAGGTGAGCGCGGTTGAAGCGCTCGATCCGGCTTCGCGCGGCAAGGTCTATCCGCTCGGCAAGTGGGAAGACGATTCCGACGTCGCCGATCCGCACGGCGGCAAGGAAGCCGACTATAGGGAGAGTCTCGTGCTCATCGAACACCTGGTCATGGGATGGCTGAAGAAAATATGCTGATGAAAAAACGCACTGCACACACATTCGCGAACGTCAATTCGAAACTCGCCGCCACGCTTTTGCTGACGTCCTTTCTGTCGGCCTGCGCTACCGCACCTGGCAATTATCTCGACACGTCCCGTCTGAAAGACGACGGCCAGCACCAGAGTCAGCAAGCTAACGAAACCTATCCGGTGCATCTGATCGACGGCCCGCTGGTGGCGGCGCAAGCTCAGGCGCAAGCCACTGCCGCGCAACAGGCGCTGCCGACTTCGCACTATAGCGATCCGTCGCAGTACGTGTACCGGCTCTCGCCGCAGGACATTCTCGGCATCACCGTGTGGGACCACCCGGAATTGACCACCCCGCAGGGCAGCACGCTGTCCGCGGGCGGCAACACCACGCAGTCGATCGGCGGCGCCTTGCAGCAGCCGTATACCGCCGCGCTGCCGGGCCAGGCCGATCCGTACGGCCAGACGATTGCCCCCGACGGCACGATCTTTTTCCCGTTCGTCGGCCGCATCAAGGCCGCGGGCAAAACCGTGGGCGAAGTGCGCGATCAGTTGAGCTCCGGCCTCGTGCGCTACATCCGCAATCCGCAGGTCGACGTGCGCGTGCTGTCGTACCGCGGCCAGAAAGTGCAGGTGACCGGCGACGTGAAGACGCCGGGCCCGCTCGCCATCAGCGACGTGCCGCTCACGCTGGTCGACGCGATCACGCGCTCGGGCGGCACCAACAGCGACGCCGACATCCAGCGCGTGCGTCTCACGCGCAACAACAAGCTGTACGTGCTCGACGCCAACCGCATGCTCGACCAGGGCGACACCACGCAGAACGTCATGCTGCAAAACGGCGACGTGATCAACGTGCCGGATCACAACGACAGCCGCATCTTCGTGATGGGCGAAGTGAAGACGCCGATCCAGCTGCCGATGGTGAAGGGCCGCCTGACGATCGCCGACGCGCTGACCCAGGCGGGCGGCATTCTCGACACGGACGCCAATCCGCGCCAGATCTTCGTGATGCGCGGCATGCGCGAGCATCCGACCACGCCGGACGTGTACCGCCTCGACATGACGCAGCCCGACGCGATCATGCTGTCGTCCCAGTTCCAGTTGCAGCCGATGGATGTCGTGTATGTGGGCACCGCCGCTTCGACCACGTTCAACCGTGTGTTGCAGCAAGTCCTGCCGAGCGTACAGACGTTGTTCTACCTGAAGCAGTTGACGAGATAACTACTGTCTGAGCCGTCGACAGGCCCGCGCCGCTCTCAAAGGGCGCGGGACCGAAGCAAACGCCGAGGCAAACGCGCAAGCCCATGCCAGAGCACCCGCTGAAGCCCACGCCGAAGCAACCGAAACGGGATCGAATTGTGAGCAACCAAATCTCTCCACACATGGCCGGTCCAATCAAGACCGAAGAAGAGGACGTCGTCCTCGGGCAACTGGTGCAGGTGATCCTCGACGACATCTGGTGGCTGATCACGATCGCCGCGGCGATCGTCGCGCTGGCCGCCGCGTACTGTTTCCTCGCCAAGCCGATCTATTCGGCCGATGCGCATGTGCGGGTCGAGCAGTCCGACAACACCTCGCAGGCGCTCACGCAGACGCAAACGGGCGCGGCCATCACCACCGGCTCGACTTCGCTGCCGACCGATGCCGAAATCGAAATCATCAAGAGTCGCGGCGTAGTCGGCCCGGTGGTCCAGCAACTGAAGCTGAACTTCAGCGTCGTGCCGAAGACGATTCCGCTGCTCGGCAGCATTGCGGCGCATCTGGCGACGCCGGGCCAGCCGGCGCAGCCGTGGCTGGGTCTGGCTTCGTACGCCTGGGGCGGCGAAGAGGCTGACATCGATTCGCTCGACGTGGTGCCGGCGCTCGAAGGCGAGAAGCTGACGATGAAGGTGTTCGACGAACAGCACTACGAGCTCTACGCAAAGAACGGCACGCTGCTGCTGCGCGGCCAGGTGGGCCAGCAGGAGCAGGGCGGCGGCGTGACGATCCTCGTCAACAAGCTGGTGGCCCGGCCGGGTGAAGAGTTCACCGTGACGCGTTTTAACGACCTCGACGCGATCACCGCGTTCCAGTCGGCGATCACCGTGCAGGAGCAGGGCAAGCAGACCGGCGTGATCCAGATCTCGCTGGAAGACAAGAGTCCTGAGCACGCCGCGCTGGTGGCCAATGCGCTCGCGCAGTCGTATGTCCGTCAGCACGTGTCGAACAAGCAGGTCGACGCGAGCAAGATGCTCGACTTCCTGAAGAGCGAAGAGCCGCGCCTGAAGGCCGATCTCGAACGCGCCGAAGCCGCGTTGACCGCTTACCAGCGTCAATCCGGCTCGATCAATGCGAGCGATGAAGCCAAGGTCTACCTCGAAGGCAGCGTGCAGTACGAGCAGCAGATCGCCGGTTTGCGTCTGCAGATGGCGCAACTGACCGAGCGTTACGGCGACGACCATCCGATGCTCGTGGCCGCGCGCCAGCAGATGGCCGAACTGGAGGCGCAACGCGCCAAATACGCTGACCGCTTCCGCGATCTGCCGGCAACCGAAGTCAAGGCCGTGCAGTTGCAACGCGATGCGAAGGTGGCGGAAGACATCTACGTGCTGCTGCTCAACCGCGTGCAGGAATTGTCGGTGCAGAAGGCCGGTACCGGCGGCAACGTGCATATCGTTGACCAGGCGATGCGTCCGGGTGCGCCGGTCAAGCCGAAGAAGGTGCTGATTCTCTCGGCAGCCGTGATTCTGGGCCTGATCTGCGGCACCGGCTTCGTGTTCCTGCGCCGCAATATGTTCAAGGGCATCGACGACCCTGACCATATCGAGCGCGCATTCCATCTGCCGGTGTACGGTCTCGTGCCCTTAAGCGCCGAACAGGCTCTGCTCGAAAGCAGCTTCCAGCGCGGCGGCGAACGCCTGCGTTCGGTGCTGGCGGATGCGCGGCCGAAGGACGTCACGATCGAGAGCCTGCGCAGTCTGCGCACGTCCATGCAGTTCACGATGATGGACGCGAAGAACCGCATCGTCATGCTGACCGGCCCCATGGCCGGCGTCGGCAAGAGCTTCCTGACGGTCAATCTGGCGGTGCTGCTCGCGAATTCGGGCAAACGCGTCTTGATGATCGACGGCGATATGCGTCGCGGTGCGCTCGAACGTTATGTGGGCGGCGCGCAGGACAACGGCCTGTCGGAATTGCTGAGCGGGCAGATCTCGCTCGAAGAAGCGATCCGCGCCTCGAACGTCGAAGGCCTGAGCTTCATCTCGTGTGGCCGCCGTCCGCCGAATCCGTCGGAACTGCTGATGTCGCCGCGTCTTCCGCAATACCTGGAGGGCCTTGCCAAGCGTTACGACGTGATTCTCATCGACACGCCGCCAGTGCTGGCCGTGACCGATGCGTCGATCATCGGCGCCTATGCCGGTTCGACCTTCTTCGTGATGCGTTCGGGCGTGCATAACGAAGGCGAGATTGCCGAGGCGTTGAAGCGCCTGCGCGCCGCCGGCGTGCACGTGCAGGGCGGCATCTTCAACGGTATGCCGGCGCGCTCGCGCGGCGGCTACGACCGTGGCTATGCGGCGGTCCAGGAATATCTGAGCACCTGAGCCACGAGGCTGAGCCCAGTGTGCTGATGCCAGCGCAAACACGATAGAAAAGGACATCACGATGAAAGTCACCGTACTGGTTCCGACCTACCGCCGCCCGGCCGACCTGGCGCGCTGCCTTGCGGCGTTGCAACGGCAGTCGCGCGCGCCGGACGAAGTGGTGGTGGTCGCGCGCGCCGACGACGAAGCGACCCACACCTGCCTGCGCGATCCCGCTGTGCCGGGCACGTTGCCGTTGTCAGTCGCGTTGGTGGAGGTGCCGGGCCAGGTCGCGGCTTTGAATCGCGGACTGGATGCGGCCAAAGGCGACGTGATTGCGATCACCGACGACGACGCCGCGCCGCACGTCGACTGGGTCCAGCGGATTGCTGCCGCGTTCGAAGGCGACGCGCGCCTGGGTGCGCTGGGCGGCCGCGACTGGGTGCACGAAAAAGGCCGCGTGCTCGACGGCGAGCGGCCGCTGGTCGGCAAGGTCACGGCGCACGGCAAGATCATCGGCAATCACCACCTGGGTGTGGGCGGCGCACGCGAAGTCGACATCCTGAAGGGCGCCAACATGAGCTACCGGCGCGACGCGGTCCGCACGATCCGTTTCGATCAGCGCCTGCGTGGCGCGGGTGCCCAGGTTCATAACGACATGGCCTTCAGCCTCGCCGTGAAGAACGCCGGCTGGAAGCTGATGTACGACCCGCGCGTGGCCGTCGACCATTTCCCGGCCGAGCGTTTCGACGACGACCGGCGCGACGCGCAAACCATGGCGGCGTTGCGTAACGCCGCCTTCAACTTCCACCTGATCCTGCGCGACCAGTTGCCGCCGCTGCGCCGCGAAACTGCGTGGTGGTGGTGGACGCTGGTGGGCACGCGCGTTTATCCGGGCCTCACGCACGCCGCGCTTGCGCTGGTGTCGAAACAGGCGAGCCTGAGGCTGTCGCGCTGGCGTGCGGTGCGCACCGGCGCGCATGAGGCGCGTCGCGCGTTGTCGCGGACCGCGTGAAGCTCCAGAGCGCTCACGTGTCCCCAACGTCCTGCACGTTCGTGCATCGGCACTGGCGCCTGCTCGCGCAGGCCGATGCCCCTTTCCACCGGCAGAGCGGAGTGTCTGCATGAGTACGAAAGTTCACGTTCATCTGTTTTACGGCGCCGACCCGCGCTTTTACCGGCCCGGCGACAACATCGGCTGCCTGTACGGGTATCACCATGCCGAATCCGATGCGTTCAGGCTGACCTATTCGCAGGACGCGCGCGAAAGCAAACCGGTGCGTTTGCTGCGCCGCGCGCTGAAGGCGGCGTTCGGGTTCGACTTCATCCATACGTGGCGCAACCGCGACGAGATGCTGCGCTCGGACGTCATCTGGACGCATACCGAGCAGGAATGGCTGTCCGCCGCGCTGATGCTGCTGCTGAGTGGCCGCAAGGCGGGCGCTAATGCGAGCCCCTTGCTGCTGGCGCAAAGCGTGTGGCTGCTCGATAAATGGCCTTCCTATGGAATTCTGCGCAGCTGGCTCTATCGCAAGCTGATGACGCGCGCCGACCAGCTGACGACGCTCGCCAGCGAAAACGCCGAGCTGTGCCAGCGCTTTTTCAATCGCGACGCGAAGCCGCTCCTGTACGGCCTGAACACGCAGGACTTTCCCGTGAAGGCGCCGACCGAATGGACGCCGCATACGCCGATCCGCATCGCGGCGATCGGCAACGATCGCGACCGCGATTGGGAAACGCTCATCAAGGCCTTCGGCAACGATGCGCGCTATACGGTGAAGCTTGCGACACGCCGGCGGATTCCCGCCTCGCTGCGCGCGCCGAACGTGGAGATCGCTTTGTTCTCCGGCATCAAGAAGCAGCACGAACTCTACGACTGGGCCGACGTGATCGTCGTGCCGCTGCGGCCGAATTCGCACGCCTCAGGGATCACCGTGATGCTGGAGGCGGCGGCGGTCGGCAAGCCGATGGTGGTCACCAACGTCGGCGCGTTGCAGGATTACTTTCCGGCGGGCGAGGCGGCTTACATCCCGCCGTTCAACCCGCAGGCGTTGCGTGAGGCGGTGGACCAGCTCGCCGCCTCGCCGGCGGATGCGTTGCACCAGGCACAGGCGGCCGCCGCCGGTTTGCTGTCGCGCGATCTGACCACGCAGAACTATGCGATGCAGCACGTGAGAATCACGCAGGAGATGCTGCGGGCGCGCGCAGCGTCGCGCGGACGTGTTGTGGCCGCTGCGGCCGACGCCGATGCCGTGGCAAAGGCGCCGCGTACCGCGGTGAACCAACCGGCGCGAGTTCGCGCGGGCAGCCAGGGGCAAGGCCAACGCCCGGGCCCGCGCGAATCACGCGGAGGCCTCTAAACAATGTCGACGATTGCGCGAGGCGGCGATAACGCGGAGCGGGTACTGTCCGGCGCTCGCAAGGAGTGGCTGCCGGAGGCCTTACTGTGGCTGATCACCGTGATGTTGATCATCGCGCATCAGGGCACGGTGCTCACGCTCGGTTTCCCGGTGCTCGCGATCCTGACGGGCCTGTGGCTCTACTTCAAGAGCCCGGCGCGCTACATCGGCTTCATGTGGTGGCTGTGGTTCCTGAGCCCGGAGGTGCGGCGACTTGCCGACTGGTCCAAAGGCTCGTTCACGCCGACCAGCCTGATCCAGGTCGCGCCGCTCGCGGTGACGATGATCAGTGCGCTCTCGCTGCTGCGTTACTACAAGCTGCTTTCGCAGCGGCGCGGCTTGCCGGTGCTGCTGGTTCTGATGGGGCTCGCCTACGCGTTCATGATCGGTGTGATGTCGAGCGGGCCGCTCGCCGCGACCTATGACCTCGCGAACTGGCTCTATCCGATCCTGATCGGCTTTCACATCATGGCGCACACGCGCCAGTACCCGAAGTATCGCGACACGATCGTGAGTACCTTCATCTGGGGCATGCTGGTGATGGGCGGCTACGGCCTGATCCAGTTCTTCATCATGCCGCCGTGGGACGCGCTGTGGATGCTCGGCTCGCAGATGAATTCGCAGGGCGATCCTGTGCCGATGGGCGTGCGCGTGTTCAGCACGATGAACTCGTCGGGACCGTTCGCATTCGCGATGATGGGCGCGATGGTCTACGTGATGGCGGCGACGCACCGCGTGCGCTGGGTTGCGGCGGCGCTGGGCTTCTTCGCTTTCGCGCTGAGCCTCGTGCGTTCGACGTGGGGCGGCTGGGTGATCGCGCTCCTGATTCAGCTGGTCAAGGCGAACAACAAGGTGCGCGTGCGGATCGTGGCGAGTGCGGTGCTGCTTGCCGGTCTTTGCGTGCCGCTGCTTACGGTCGGCCCGGTGGCCGAGCGGATGCAGGCGCGCCTGAACACGCTCGTCAACCTGAGCGACGACCAGAGTTACGCCGCGCGTAACGAGTTCTACGCGACCTTTGCGAAGACGGCCTTTACCGACGTCTCCGGCGAAGGCATGGGCGCGACCGGTACCTCGACCAAGCTCTCGAACGACGGCGGCCAACTCGGCCAGTACGGCAACTTCGACAGCGGCGTGATGAACATTCCGTTCGTGCTGGGCTGGCCCGGCACCTTGCTCTACATGTCCGGCATCGTGTGGCTGGTGGTGCGCGCGGCGCTCGCGTCGTTCAAGCTGCGCAACGACAAATTCGTGTCCGCCTGCCTGAGTCTCAGTCTCGCGACTTTCGCGATGCTGGTGTTCACCAATTCGCTGGTCGGCACCGGCGGCCTGCTGCTTTTCATGAGTGTTTTTTCGATCCTATCCGCGGTGCACTACGAAAAGATGAACCGCAGACGCACGCTACTTTTCCACGGAGGCACTGATTGAGAGTCGCCATTGTCACGCACGTCGTGCGCCATAACGACGGCCAGGGGCGCGTCAACCACGAGATTGCGCGCGCCGCCCTCGAGGAAAACATCGGTGTGACGCTGGTTGCGTCGCACGTTGCGCCGGATTTGCTCGCGCATCCGAATGTACGCTGGGTGCCGATGAAGATCGGCCGCTGGTGGCCCACCAATCTGCTGCGCCAGCAGGTGTTCGCCTTCAAAAGCGCGATGTGGCTGCGCGCGCATCGCCGCGAATTCGACGTGCTGCACGTGAACGGCTTCATTACGTGGGCGCCTGCCGATGTCAACACCTCGCACTTCGTGCATAGCGGCTGGTTCGGCAGCAAGTACTACCCGTTCGGCCTCACGAAGGGTGTGTGGTCCGCGTATCAGTCGGTCTATACGCGCTGCAACGCGTTGCTCGAACGCTGGGCTTACCGGCGCTCGAAGGTGATCACGGCGGTGTCGCAGAAGGTCGCCGATGAAATTCGCGCGATCGGCTTGACGCCTGATAACCGGGTCGACGTGATCTACAACGGCGTCGATACGCAAGGCTTCGCGGCCGCCACGGGCGACCGCGCGAAGTTCGGCTTGCCGGCGGACGCGTTCCTGCTGCTGTTCGTCGGCGACTTGCGCACGCCGCGCAAGAACCTCGGCACGGTGTTGCAGGCGCTCAAGCATCTGCCCGAACACGTGCAGATCGCAGTGGCCGGTTTTCTGCCGGGCAGCCCGTATCCGGAACAGGCGAAGGCGCTCGGCATTGCGCATCGCGTGCATTTCCTCGGGCTGGTCAAAGAAATGCCGGTGCTGATGCATTCGGTCGACGCGTTCGTGTTCCCGTCGCGTTACGAGGCGATGAGCCTGTCGCTGCTCGAAGCGATGGCCGCGGGCCTGCCGGTGGTCACGGCGCGCACGGCGGGCGGTGCGGAAATCATCACGCCGGAATGCGGCATCGTGCTCGACGACCCGGACGATCCCAAGGCATTGGCGGGCGCTGTCGCACGTCTTGCTGACAACGACGACGCACGCCGCGCGATGGGCGTCGCCGCCAACGAACTTGCGACCGGCTTTGGCTGGGCGCGGATGGCCGAGCAATACATCGCGCTGTACCGGCAACTGGCGGGGCAGCAGAAGGACCGCCGACGCAGCGAAGCGGAAGCCGCAGTGGTCGCCAAGACCGACGCGCTGACGCTGAACACGCTGGCCGGGCAGACAATCCACCACAACGCTCAGAACGCTCAGGGACAACAACTATGACCTCAAGATCAATCAAATCGCTGCAGATCGGGATGCACTGGTTTCCGGAACGCGCGGGCGGTCTCGACCGCATGTATTACTCGCTGGTCGGCGCATTGCCGGGCGCGGGCGTCGCGGTGCGCGGCGTGGTGGCCGGCTCACCCAAAGTGGCCGCGGACACCGGTGGCGCGATCAACGGTTTCGGCTCCGCCGCGCAATCGTTGCCGCTGCGCCTGATGGCGGCACGCCGCGCGCTGCGCCAGGAGATCAGCACCTCGCGTCCCGATGTGATTTCGTCGCACTTCGCGCTGTACACGTTTCCGGGTCTCGATGTGACGCGTGGCATTCCGCAGGTGTCGCATTTCCAGGGACCGTGGGCCGACGAGAGTCACGTCGAAGGCGCCGATTCGCTCGGTCAACGTGCGAAGCGTTATCTGGAGCAATCGGTGTATGCGCGTTCGTCGCGGTTGATCGTGTTGTCGGAAGCGTTCGGCAAGATTCTGACTTCGCGCTATCGCATCGCGCCGGACCGCGTGCGCGTGGTGCCGGGCTGCGTGGATGTCGAGCAGTTCAATCTGCCGATCACGCCGGCCGAAGCGCGACTGAAGCTGCAACTGCCGCAGGACCGGCCGATCGTGCTGGCCGTGCGGCGTCTGGTGCGCCGCATGGGTCTTGAGGATCTGATCGATGCGGTGAAGCTGCTCAAGCGCACTGAGCCCGATGTGCTGTTGCTGATCGCGGGCAAGGGGCGGCTCGAAGGCGAATTGCAGGCGCGTATCACCGAAGCGGGCCTCGAGGACAACGTGAAGCTGCTGGGCTTCGTGCCCGATCAGCATCTGGCCGCGTTGTACCGTGCGGCGAATATCAGCGTGGTGCCGACTGTGGCGCTCGAAGGGTTCGGGCTGATTACCGTTGAATCGCTGGCTTCCGGCACGCCCGTGCTGGTGACGCCGGTGGGCGGTTTGCCGGAAGCGGTGGCGGGTCTGTCGCCGAATCTGGTGTTGCCGGAAACGGGTGCGAAGGCGATTGCGGAAGGCCTGGCAGGCGCGTTGAACGGTTCACTGAAGTTGCCGGATGCCGATGCCTGCCGCCGCTATGCGCGCGAGAACTTCGACAATTCGGTGATCGCGAAGCGTGTGGCGTCGGTGTATAGCGAGGCGATCGCGGCGGGTGGCGTGCATTGAAGGCTTCATGACGCAATAGAAAAAAGGCCTGAATCATTGCGACCAGGCCTTTTTTCATGGAGTGACGGCCGCTCGCGCAGCCGTCACTCAGGACAGTATTAGAACGTCTCGTGATGCTCGTTGCGGCCCAAGTCCGCATGAACCATCATGTGGCACAGCTGTTCAAGCGTGGTTTCCGGCTTCCAGCCGAGCTTCTCATGCGCCTTGTCCGCGCAGCCGATCAGCAGATCCACTTCCGCCGGGCGATAGAACTTCGGATTCACGCGCACCAGCGTCTTGCCGGTTGCCACGTCGATACCCGTCTCACGTTCTTCCTTGCCCGACCATTCGATCTGATAACCCGCGGCGGCGAACGCCATGCGCACGAAGTCGCGAACCGTCTCGGTGCGGCCGGTGGCGAGCACGAAGGTATCGGGTTCATCGGCTTGCAGCATGCGCCACATGCCTTCCACGTATTCGAGCGCGAAGCCCCAGTCGCGCTTGGCGCTCAGGTTGCCGAGTTCCAGCACGTCCTGTTTGCCGAGCTTGATCTTCGCGACGGTGTCCGTGATCTTGCGCGTGACGAATTCGCGGCCACGTAGCGGCGATTCGTGATTAAACAGAATCCCGCTGCTTGCAAACAGGTTGTACGACTCGCGATAGTTGATGGTCGACCAGTGCGCGAACAGTTTGGCCACCCCATACGGGCTGCGCGGATAGAACGGCGTATCCTCGCGTTGCGGCACTGCCTGCACGAGACCGAACATTTCCGAGGTCGACGCCTGGTAGTAACGGGTCTTCGGATTCAGAATGCGGATGCCTTCGAGCAGATTCAGCGCGCCGATGCCGGTCACTTCGGCGGTCGTCACGGGCTGGTCGAACGAGACCCCCACGAAGCTCTGCGCGGCGAGGTTGTACAGCTCGTCGGCCTGCGCGCCTTCGAGCAGGCGCAGCGTCGAGCCCAGATCGGTCAGGTCGTGTTCGACCAGACGCAGATTCGGATGATCGAGCACGCCGAGCTCACGAATGCGCCAGAAGTTGACCGAACTCGTGCGCCGGTAGGTGCCGGTCACGTGGTAGCCCTTGTCGAGCAACAGTTTGGTCAGATAGGCGCCGTCCTGTCCGGAAACGCCGGTGATGATCGCTTTGCGTGGTTGGCTCATAGCTTGCCTTCGATATTGGTAAAAGAGAAAGAGAAGTGCACTTGAAAAAGGAGCTTCAAAGCGTGCCGTCCAGCAGTCGCCGCACTAGCGGATCGACGACCTGAAAATCCTGTTCCGCCTTGAGCCGGTACAAACCTGGCTTGGGATGCGCGCCGTCGGACATCAGCGTCTTCCAGTCCGGCAGATTGCTGACGTACGCGAACTGATCGACGAGCGGCACCTGCTGTTCGGCGGCCACCCGGCGCGTCATCGCGACCATCGCGGCGAGCCGCGCGTTCAGGTGGTTGTCGGGCATCGGGTTCGAGGTCTGTAGAACCGGCTCCTTGCCAAGCGCGCGGGCGGTTTTCACGAGCGTTGTTTCCGCTGCGTAAAACTGCTCGGGCGTCTGGTTCTGCATCACTTCATTAATGCCGTAGTTGATCAACACAATCTGCGCGGACGAAGCGGCGAGCCGTTCCTGCCACGGCAAGCCGGCGGTCGGGCCGGCGCGGCGGTTGCCGGTGCCGTCGCGCAACTGGCTCGCCATCGTGCCGCCCACGCCGTAATTCGTGACGCGCACCTTTTGACCGTACCTGGCTTGTAACTCGTCCTGCAGATACGACACGGCGTTTTGTGGCTGCGGTCCGCAGTGGCCCTCGCTGCACGTAATGCCGAGCGTGGTCGAATCGCCGTAGGCGTCCACCAGCACCTGCGATGCAGGTCCGCTGGCGTGCGCATCCAGTGTCAGCGAAACCAGCACTGACGCAGCGGCCGACACGCCCGCAGCGAGCCACGCGCGGCGCCTCATGCGCGGCTTTGCGGCGCTCGCGATGCGCCCCCCGACACGCTGCCGGCGGGTGCATGCGCTTTGCCTGCCGAGCCGAAGATCAAACGTTTTTCGAACGCGAACCACGTGATGCTGGCGTAGGCGAGGGTGATCGCGAGTGCCAGCGCCGCGGTCAGATAGCGGTTCAGATGCAGCGGCCACAGCGTGTACAGCACGCTCAGGTGAATCAGATAGATCGTGTAGCTGATCGTGCCGATATAGACCAGCACGGGGTTGCACAGCAGCCGCTTGACGATGCCCTTGCTTTGCAGGGCGATGACCACGACCGAAGTACAAAGCACCAATGAAACGCTGTAGAGCGCGGCATTCGATAGCGGCGTATTGGCCGCCCGGAACCGCGGATAGTGCAGATGCAGCCATGCCAGCACCGCGAGCGCGGCTAAAAAGCCGAGCACGGCTAGGCCCTTGAACGGCTCGAGTGCGTTGCGGTCGCGCCGTACGGCGACGGCGAGCAATGCGCCGGCGGCCAGCAGGTCCATGCGGAACGGCGTCAGGTAGTAGATCGGCCAGAACGAATCGAACCAGGGCGTGGCGACCGCGCGCAGCACCGGCACCAGCACGATCAACGCAGCCGCCACGTAGCCGAGCACGCGCTCGGGCAGCAACAGGATCACGAACGGCCAGAAAATATAGAACTGCTCTTCGACCGCCAGCGACCACAGCACATTCAGGCTGTCGTGACCGCTTTGATTGAGCGCGTCGCCAATATTGGTCGCGAAGAACGCATACCACTGCCAGTGCTGCGCCCAGCCGATGCCGAACAGAATCGACGACACCACCATCAGCAGCAGATAAGGCGGCAGGATGCGCCGCGCCCGGCGTGCATAGAAATAGCCGAAATACGACTGCTGGCGCGCCTTGCGCTCGAGCAGGATGCCGGTAATCAGGAAACCGCTCAAAACAAAAAACAGATCGACGCCCATCCACAGCGGCGCTTTCAAGGCGTGCTGGGCGAATACCGCGAGCACGGCGATGGCGCGCAAGCCGTCGAGCTGCAGGATGCGGCGAGAGTGAGAAGGCGCTAAGGGCAGTGCGCTAGCAGTCATGAACCGTCCATGGTGTGAAGCGGATGGGCCGGGCGAAGGATCGCGCGAGTCGTCTCAAGTCAGGAACAGGGCTTGAGGGCAAGAGCGCGCTCGCTTCGCATCGCAACGGAAGTGCATTCGATTCTAGGGAAAATAAATTGATGAAAAAACGGGAATGAAATGGATAAATGAATCAGATTGCAACAGGGTGTTTCGTTATCCATTCGCAATAGATTTTTATGCTTGTGTCTTGTGGCTGTCGTAATCCGTAAGAAGTGCAGCCGGAGTCAGGCGGCATCGGTAAGGATGGGGCGCCAAGGCGCCGCGGGACCCCGCCGTGCACGGCCATTTTCATTTAATCGATTTTTAAATCATTTTCTTTCACGACGCTTAAAGCGTCGAATATTTTTGAATTATTTTCGATTTTCGTCGCGGCATTCTTTCCGCGTAATGTGAGCCGTGTGGACGGGGGCCGGGGATGGCGCGTGCGTCACGCGCCGAGCGCTCGTATTCGACCGGGTTCGGGCTGCGGCGAATCTGCGCTCAACGCCCCTTCTTATACGTCGTGTCTTGCGGGAATCAGTCTCGTGTTCTTGCGTCGCTTCTAGCGGCCCCAGCTGTCATCTCATTGGATTTTGCATCCGCGCGGGTTTTTACCCCATCGCGGCACGGCCCTGATTGGAGGAATAACTTTGGCCCGTTTCACGTTCAAAACCTGGTTTGCTGTGTTTGCCTATGCGGCCGGAATGACGGCGGCATCGGTCAGCTTCACGGCATCCGCGGAAACCGCCTTGAACGCGAAAAACTCCTGGATCGGCAACACCTTCGGTTTCGGCGATGGCACGTGGACGCAGATCAACATCACCGCCATCGCGGTCGCGCCCGACGGCAAGGTCTATACGAACGCGCCGTGGGACGAAAGCGGCGCCGAAGCGAGTGTCTACCAGAACGGCAAGATGCTCGGCTTCGCGGGCGGCACGCATGGTTGGGGCAACGCTGGCGGCAGCGCGATCGCGGTGAATCGGAAGTACGCCTTTGTGGCGATCCAGGTTGGCAACGAGAAAGGACGTCTGGTCGAGCAGGGCGTGTGGCCGGAGAAGGGTAAGCAATGGTTCGGCATTTCGCGCAGGCAGATCGCCGATCCGAAGCGCGCCGCGCCGTTCCAGCCGGCCGCGAAAAGCGCCGACCCGCATGCGCAACTGGCAGCGGGCTTTCTGATGATGAACGAAGTGCCGACCGGCACGAGTGCCGAAATCGGCGGTTTGGCAGCGAATGACACGACGCTTTACGCGGCGAACACCGCGCGCGATCGCATCGAGGTGTATGACGCGGAATCGATGCAGCAGAAAACAACCTGGACCGTGCATGAGCCGGGCCGTATCGCGTTAGCGCCTGACGGCACGCTCTGGGTTTTGACCGGCACGCGCAACGATAAGACGCCGCAGGTGGAGCACTACACCGCCGCGGGCAAGCGCATCGACGAAACGTTCACGTTGCCCGCCGATACGGTGGCGGTCGATATCGCTTTGGATGCACAAGGCCGCGTTCTGATCGCGGACAACGGCCCGCGCCAACAGGTGCTGTTTTTCAGCAAGAACAACGGCCGTTATGCCGAGTCGGGCTCGCTCGGTGAACGCGGCGGCATTTTCAGCGGTACGCCCGGCAAGCCGGGGCCGCAGCGCTTCAATGGTTTGACCGGTGTGGGCGTGGATGCACGCGGCAACGTCTATGTGTCGACCAACGGCATCGGTCCGCGTTACGACCCGATCGGCGCGGGCCTCGGCGCCACGCTCGAGAGTTACGCGCCGGACGGCAAACAGAACTGGCAGGTGCAAGGATTGTTATTCGTCGACGGCGCGTGGATCGATCCGTCGCGTCCGGACAGCGTCTATACGGGCAACAAGCGTTTCGAACTCGATCTCTCGAAGCCTGCGGGGCAGGACTGGAAATACGCGGGCTTTCTGTCGAACCGCTTCAAGTATCCCGACGACCCGGTCTTTCACACCGACCAATATCCCGGCTTGCCGATCGCTCGCAAGCTCAAGGGCCGCACGTTCCTGTACTTAACCGACATGTACGCGGATCACCTGAAGATCTATCGTTTCGACCCGCAGCACGACGGCGAGACTGCGATTCCTTCGGGCTTCATCGCCGGGCGTGAGCGCGCGGTCTCCAAGGTGCCGAATGCGCCGCCGGGCGGCGACTGGATCTGGCGCGACGTGAACGGCGACGGCAAGTTCAACACGGACGAATTCACGCTCAACACAAGCGGCACGAAGCTCGCGGGCGGCTGGGGCTGGTGGGTCGACAGCGCCGGCGACATCTGGCGCACCCGCGATAACAAGGGCATTTATCGCTTCCGTTTCGGTGGACTCGATGGGAAGGGCAACGCCATCTACTCGTATTCGAACCTGACGCAGTATCCGGTGCCGCAGCCGTTCACCGAACTGCATCGCGCGATCTATGAGCCCGAGACCGACACGATGTACGTGACTGGCTATACGCCCGATACGTCGGTGGATCGCGGCTTCTGGAAGGAAGTGGGCCGCGTGCTGGTGCGCTACGACAAATGGTCGAGCGGCAATCCGGTGCAGCGCTATTCGATCACGCTGCCGTGGACCACGCAGACCAAACCCATCGCCACGATCATCGGCCTAACCGTCGAAGGGCAATACATCTTCGGCGTGGAACCGGTCGGCGCGGTGCACGTGTGGGACAAGGACAGCGGCAAGGAGATCGGTGTGATCCGTCCGGGTCCGGAAGTGGGCAGCGCGTCGGGCTGGGTCGACGTACCCAACGGCATCAGCGCCGCGAAGCGCAGCAACGGCGAGTACCTCGTGTTCGTCGAAGAAGACGCCCGCGGCAAAGTAATGATGTATCGCTGGAAACCATGACACAACGTATGGCATGACCGCTTTCTTCGTAATACCAGGCAAATGTAGTCAAACCCAAGGCATCCGATGGACAAAGGCATTCTCAAGAACGTAGCGATCAACTTCTTCGGGCTGGTGCTGCCGACTTTCGTCTCGCTCGTGACCGTGCCGTCGTATATCAAGCTGCTCGGTGTCGAGCGCTACGGCGTGATCAGTCTCGTGTGGACCCTGATCGGCTACTTCGGGATTCTCGATCTCGGCATGAGCATGGCCGCGCAGAACCACATCTCGAAGGCGCGGGCCTCGGGCGACAAGGGCGAGAGCGCACGCGTGTTCTGGAGCGCGACGTGGCTCAATCTCGCGACCGGTGTGATCGGCGGCCTGATCATCTATTTCGGCGCGTTTCTGTACACCGCGTACTTCACCAAGGTGTCGCCCGAGTTGCAGCATGAGGTCTATATGGCGCTGCCGTGGCTCGCGGTGGCGATTCCGATTGCCAACGTGTCGTGGGTCTTCGCCGGTGCGATCAATGGCGCGGAACGCTTTGGTGTCTACAACACCAATCAGACGATCGGCACCTTCCTGTTCCAGTTGCTGCCGCTCGGCGCCGCGCTGTGGCTGGGGGCGACCTTGCAGAACGTGCTCGCTGCCGCGGTGTTCGCGCGGATTCTCGCGGCGATTCTGCTGGGCCGCTCCGCACTGAAGGTACTGGAGATCCGCAGCATTCTGCCGCCGCAACTCGGCGTGGCGAAGGGGCTCTTCAACTTCGGCGGCTGGATGCTGATTGCGAGCGTCACCAACATGATCGCCGAATCGCTCGACCGCGTGATGCTCGGCACAAGTCTCGGCGCGCGTTTCGTTACGTACTACACCGTGCCGCAGAACCTCGTGACGCGTCTGAATATCGTGCCGACCGCGCTGGTGCGTACGTTGTTTCCGCGCCTGTCAGCCGTGGGCCGCGCGGATGCGGACACCATCACACAACAGTCGCTCGAATTCCTCAATGGCGTGTTCACGCCGGTCGCGCTGGTCGCGATGCTGGTGCTCGAACCGTTTCTGCATCTGTGGGTCGGCAATGAGATCGCCACCGTGGCCGCGCCGGTGGGCCGGATCATGATCGTCGCCGTGTGGCTCGTCGGCCAGGCGAACGTGACGCGGATTCTGATCCAGTCGCAGGTCAATCCGGCCACCGCCGCGCGCGTCGGCCTCTTTGAATTGCCCTTGTTTGCAGGGGCATTGTGGCTCGGCATTACCCATTTCGGTTTGACGGGCGCGGCGATGGCCGTGGCCGGCCGGGCGCTGTTCGATTACGCCGTGCTGCTGCGCCTGTCGGCGATTCGCGCCCGCCAGATCGCGCTCGACATGCTCGCCCACCTCGCTTTTCTGCTGGCCAGCCTGTGGCTTGCCAGCTTCCTGCCGAGTCTCGCCTTGGCGATCGTCGCCGGCCTGTTGATGGTTGGCGCGAACGTCGCCTGGTCGATCACGATGACACCCGCTTTGCGCGATCTTGCGCGTTCACTGCTGTTGCGACTGAATCCGAGGAAAAGCGCATGAACCACGAAGTCCTTGAAGAAGCCGTGCTGCAACCTGCGACGCGCAGCGCACTGGCTGAACTCACCACCGTTCCCGGTGTTCAGGCGCCGTCGCGCCGCTCGGCGTTGCGTAGCGACAAGACGGTGCGTGTCGCGATCGTGCACGACTGGCTCGTTACCTATGCGGGCGCCGAGAAGGTGCTCGAGCAGATCGTTGCGTGCTTTCCGGACGCGGACCTGTTCAGCCTCGTCGATTTTCTCGACGATCGCAGCTTCCTGCGCGGCAAGCCAGTCACGACCTCATTCATCCAGAAACTGCCGCTTGCACGGACCAAATACCGCACGTATCTGCCATTGATGCCGCTCGCAATCGAGCAGCTCGACGTGTCGGCCTACGACGTGGTGATTTCCAGCAGTCACGCGGTGGCGAAGGGCGTTCTGACCGGCCCCGATCAGGTGCATATCAGCTATGTGCATTCGCCGATTCGTTATGCGTGGGATCTGCAGCATCAGTACCTGCAGCAGTCGAAGCTGACCGCCGGGCCGAAGTCCGCGATGGCGCGGCTGATCCTGCACTACATCCGCAACTGGGATATCCGCACGTCGAATTCGGTAGACGGCTTTGTTGCGAACTCCGATTTCATCGCGCGACGGATCAGGAAGGTTTATCAACGCGAAGCGCAGGTGATCTTTCCGCCCGTCGATGTCGAAGCGTTTGCGCTGTGCACCGACAAGGATGATTTCTATCTGACCGCCTCGCGGATGGTGCCGTACAAGAAGATCGATCTGATCGTCGAAGCGTTCGCGCAGATGCCGGAGCGTAAGCTCGTGGTGATCGGCGACGGCCCCGATATGCAGAAGATCCGCGCGAAGGCAGGGCCGAATGTCGAGATCATGGGCTACCAGCCGTTCAAGGTGCTCAAGGAAAAGATGAGCCGCGCGAAGGCGTTCGTGTTCGCCGCGGAAGAAGACTTCGGCATTTCGGTGGTCGAAGCGCAGGCCTGCGGCACACCTGTGATTGCCTACGGCAAGGGCGGGGCGCTTGAAACCGTGCGCGATCTGTCCGAGTCCAAACCCACCGGCATGTTCTTCGATGAGCAGAATGTCGAGTCGATCGTTGCGGCGGTCGAGCGTTTCGACGGCCACGTGAAGCGTTTTTCGCCGGCGGATTGCCGCGCGAATGCCGAGCAGTTTTCGGCCGCGAATTTCCGCGAACGTTTCTTCGCCCACGTGCGGGCTTCGGTGCCGGCATTGCGCTCAGCGACGTTGCCGACGTACATCCCCTACAAAGCAGAGCCGGGCGCCAACGCGCCGCGCATTCTCGCGGTCGACCAGAGCGGCGTGCTCGGCGGCGCTGAGTTATCGCTGCTGGAAATCGTTAAAGCTTTGCGCTCGCGCATCGAAGTCGTGCTGTTTGACGATGGTCCGTTCCGCACCGCTCTGGCCAAGGCCGGCGTGACGGTCAACGTGCTGGAAGCCGGCGCATTGCGCAACGTTCGCAAGCAGGGCGGCTCGTTGCCGAAGGGGCAGGCACTCAAGGGCCTGACGTCGCTCGTGCGCGCCACCGCGAAACGCGCGCGCGACGCCGAGGTGATCTACGCGAACACCCAGCGCGCGATGGTGATCGGCGCGATTGCCGGCAAGCTGGCCAGACGGCCGGTGGTCTGGCACCTGCGCGATATCGTGAGTTCCGAGCATTTCGGCGGCAAGCAACTGGCGATCATCAAGTGGTGCGCGCGTCTCGGCCTCACGCACGTGATCGCCAATTCGGCGGCCTCCGCTCACGCCTTCGCGGAACTCACGCACTTCGACAAAAAGCGTATCGACGTGGTGTTCAACGGTATTTCCGCGACGCCCTTCGACGCGTTGCGCACGGTCCCGCAAGCGACCCTGCGCCAGCGCCTGAACCTGCCGCAGGATGCGTTTCTGGTCGGTTCGTTCAGCCGCCTCGCGCGCTGGAAGGGCCAACACGTGCTGCTTGAAGCGATGGTCCTCAATCCGCAGATGCATGCCGTGCTGGTGGGTGCGCCGCTGTTCGGCGAGGACGCGTACGAGATCGAGCTGCATGCGTTCGTCGCCGCGCACAACCTGGGTGGCCGGGTGCATTTCCTCGGCTTCCAGCACGACATTCCGGCCTGCATGTGCGCGGTCGATGCCGTGGTCCATACGTCGATCACGCCGGAGCCGTTCGGTCGCGTGATCGTCGAGGGGATGCTGGCGCAGCGGCCGGTAGTGGCGGCACGCGCAGGCGGCGTGCTGGAGATCATCGACGATTACGAGAATGGCGTGCTATGCACCCCCGGCGACGCGCATGGCCTCGCCGACACGCTCGCCGAGCTGCGCTCGAACGACGACCTGCGCAACAAGCTGGTCAGAAACGGCTATCAGACGGCGCTGAGCCGGTTCGGGACGGCAACGTATGTGGAAGGTGTCGAACGGATTCTGAAGCGCGTGGCGGGGCGTTGAGGGGCTTGTGCGGGCGCTTCTTGAGCAGATGAACGTGCGAAGTGATTTAACGCGGGGGTAGGCAGGGACTCGGCCAGTCTTTGTCGTTAGCGCAGCGGAGCGAAAGTCCTGAGGACTTCCGCTCCGTTTTTTTCGCGCGACACACAGGCTATGCAACCGACCGGCTATGCAACCGGGTTATACAACGTGGTCCCGGCGGCACGGCTTCTTCACATTGTCGAAGGAGAAACCTGTTTCTGAACTGAACAGTGTGTTTCTCCGACCTTTCTCTTACATCGCTCTCAGGCTGGCTTCACTACGTTCTTCGGTTTGAAACTCGCGGACCACTTCATCGCCGGCAGTTCGACCAGCCGGTAGAACACGTAGGCCACCGGCACGGCCACCAGCATGTAGCCGAACGACGGCCAGATCGACATCTGCAGCGACGAACGGAACAGGATCGACGACAGCAGCACGAAGATGGGCAGATGGATCAGATACAGCGAGAAGCTGAAATCGCCGAACCGTGACAGGAGGCGCACGCCTGGGGTATCGGCCTTATCAGCATTAGGGCGCTCCAGCGCCTTGTACAGGTAGAAGGCAAAGCCGACCGCCCACAGTTGGAATGCCCCGTACTGGCCGAAATGAAACGCCGCGCAGCCGAGCGCAATGAACGCCGCGGCGAGCACGTAGAGCCAGACCGACGAACGCGCCTCCGGCGTGCTACGGGCCTTCGCGTCGGCGATCCACGCGCCGAGCGTCCACGAAAACCAGTAGGACGTGAAGAACTGCAAATCGTGGCGTTCGAGCACATAGGCGGACACCACATTGATGACAGCGACGATCGCCAGCACGGAAGTCATGCCCAGACGCCGGCGCAGCGCGAATAGCAGCGGATAGATCGCGTAGAACTGTACTTCGAGCGATAGCGTCCAGAGCGCGCCGTTCGACCCAAACGTCTTGCCGGCCACCCCTTGCAGCGAAAACAGGTTGACGAGGAAGGCCTGCAGGCCGATCTCGCGAATCTTGTGGTTGACCGGCGGCAGCTGCAAGCTGACCCAGTCGAGTGCAAAGGTCAGCACGAGCGCCGCCAGCAATACCGGATAAATACGTGCGAAACGGCGGATCCAGAAATTGCCGGTGTCGAGCCGGTAGTCGGGATGTTTTGCCAGACGTAGCGCGCCGCCGCGATGAATGCAGTAACCGCTGATCACGAAGAAAATCGGCACGCCGGCCGAGCCCCACGCAATCGGGAAGGTCAGGTAGGCGGCGATCGTACTCAGACTGAAAGAATGGCCGACGCTTTGGTGAAAGGTTTGCATGCCCACCCATTCGACCTGGCGGCAATGAAAATAGGCGACCAGAAGCGCGGCGAAGCCCCGCATGGCGTCGATTACATGTTCCTTGCCGGCGCTCTCGGCGCGCGCTTCGCTCTGCGCGCGCGGCGCGGCGGCCTTTCGTGACGGGGAAAGGGGCAGGGATGAGCCGGCGGCATCCAGTGCTGAGTCGCTCATACGCGGTCCTTAATCTGAAGGAAGAAAAAGCTTATTCCGCGGGCACGCCGTGCGCGCCCGCGGTGCATCACATGCTAGTGCACAGCGGAGGTAAAAAAACGATAAAAAATTGCGTGGCAAATCGAATTAAATGGCGATTTTGTGACGAAGTGTAATTCCGCATAAGTACTTGCTACATCGAATTATTTACCGCTTTTGTTGTGCTAATTTAAAGCACGGATTCTCTTGACCAGAGGTGAAGTCATGAACCTGCATTTACTCGCCGGCATTGCCGTGCTGCTGATCCTTGTCGCCGCCTCCGCCTACCGCGAGGCGCTGCGCAACGAGCCGATCCGCCGTTTTCGGATGAACCCGGGCAAGCTGCCCCAGATCGACGAGAACGAATGAGCGGTGCCCGGGGGCGCTTTCGTGCATCCACGATGCGCCCCCGGACGAGCTTGAGATGGCCCGTGATCCGCTTCGCCGGATACGTAAAATTTTCGGAATTTCAGAAAATAATTCGACACCGATACGTAATTGTTTCCTGATGCATGCCACGATCCGGAATATCGAAAGCCAATCGATTTATTTATTTGGATCGAGAAAAATTAACGCACGAAATGGATTAATTTTTTTGTTAGTCTTTTCTGCGACATCGAGTGGCCGCGAGGCCCGCGAACACACTAATTTCTAACCGATGTGGGAATGCCTACCATGCTGAAAGTCACCAAAGCCGTGTTTCCCGTAGCGGGCCTCGGGACACGCTTTTTGCCGGCTACCAAAGCAAGCCCCAAGGAAATGCTGCCGATCGTCGACAAGCCGCTGATTCAATACGCGGTTGAAGAGGCGATTGCCGCCGGCATCACCGAGATGATCTTCGTGACGGGCCGCAGCAAGCGCGCTATCGAAGATCATTTCGACAAGTCCTACGAGATCGAAGCCGAACTCGAGGCACGCAACAAACAGAAGCTGCTCGACCTCGTGCGCAGCATCAAGCCGGCTAACGTCGACTGCTTCTATGTGCGTCAGGCCGAAGCCCTCGGTCTGGGCCACGCGGTGCTGTGCGCCGAGAAACTGGTGGGTGACAGCCCGTTCGCCGTGATTCTGGCGGACGACTTGCTGCACAGTTCGAAGCCGGTGATGAGCCAGCTTGTCGACACCTTCAACCACTATCACAGCTCGGTGATCGGCGTCGAAACCATCGCACGCGAAGACAGCCGTTCGTACGGCGTCGTGGATGGCCGCGAGTGGGAAGACAATGTGATCAAGCTGTCGGGCATCGTCGAAAAGCCGGCGCCGGACAAGGCGCCGTCGAACCTCGGCGTGGTGGGCCGCTATGTGCTGATGCCGACCATCTTCAAGCATATCCGCGCGCTCAAGCCGGGCGCGGGCGGTGAGCTGCAATTGACCGACGCGGTGCAATCGCTGCTGACCGAAGAGCAGGTGCTTGCGTACCGCTACTTCGGCACACGCTTCGATTGCGGCAGCAAGTTGGGCTATCTGAAGGCGACCGTGGAATTCGCGCTGCGCCATCCGGAAGTGAAGGCGGAATTCGAAGCGTATTTGCAAACCTATATGCAGGCGAATATGTCGGCCGGCGTGCCGGCGCAGTACACGGCTGAAGCAGCTTAAGGTGTAGGAAACTCTTCACGCAGAAGCAACGCGCAGCACTATCGCGCAAATTAAAACGGGCGCCGCATGATGCGGCGCCCGTCTTTCTATCTGGCCTGCTTATCTGACCGGCTTTTCTGGCCGGATTTGCTGCTGGTACCCAGATCACGCGTAAAAGGCCTTTACTGCGCCTTCTTCACTTCCAGACGGAACTTATGCAGCAACGGTTCCGTGTAGCCGCTCGGCTGTTTACGTCCTTCGAACACCAGCGCCTGCGCAGCCTTGAACGCCAGCGTGTCGAAGCCCGGCGCCATCGGCTGGTAGTGCGGATCGCCCGCGTTCTGCTCGTCGACCACCTTCGCCATGCGCTTGAAGGTCTCTTCGACCAGCTCGCGCGTGACCACGCCGTGATGCAGCCAGTTCGCAATGTGCTGGCTGGAGATACGCAGCGTGGCACGGTCTTCCATCAGACCGACGTTGTGAATGTCCGGCACCTTCGAGCAGCCCACACCCTGATCGACCCAGCGCACCACGTAGCCGAGAATGCCCTGAGCGTTGTTCTCAACTTCGCTGCGGATCTCATCCGCATTCCACTTCGCTTCGGCAACGACTGGAATCGTCAGCAGGCCGTCGAGCAGTTCGTCGCGAACCTTCGAGTAGTCGGTGCGTTCGAGCTCCTGCTGAACCGCCTGTACGTCGACCTGGTGATAGTGCAGCGCATGCAGCGTCGCGGCGGTCGGGGAGGGCACCCATGCGGTGTTCGCACCGGCCTTCGGATGCGCGATCTTCTGTTCGAGCATGGCGTGCATCAGGTCCGGCATCGCCCACATGCCCTTGCCGATCTGCGAGCGGCCACGCAGGCCCGCGCTCAAACCGACCAGCACGTTGCTGCGCTCGTACGCGGCAATCCATGCGCTCGACTTCATGTCGCCCTTGCGCATCATCGGGCCGGCTTCCATCGCCGTGTGCATTTCGTCGCCGGTGCGGTCGAGGAAACCCGTGTTGATGAACGCGACACGTTCGGACGCTTCGCCGATACAGGCGAGCAGGTTGACGCTGGTGCGGCGCTCCTCGTCCATGATGCCCATCTTGATCGTGTTGCGCGGCAGCTTCAGCAGGTCTTCGACGCGCGCGAACAGTTCGCTCGCGAACGCGACTTCGGCCGGGCCGTGCATTTTCGGCTTCACGATATAGATCGAACCGGTGCGCGAATTCAGTTTGTGCTTGCGGTCGTGCAGCGCGCACAACGTGGTGATGACGCCATCGAGAATGCCTTCCGGAATTTCCTTGCCGTCTTTCGTCAGCACGGCCGGATTCGTCATCAAATGGCCGACATTGCGGATGAACAGCAGCGAGCGGCCATGCAGCACGACTGGCGCTGTGCCGTTCGCGGCGGTGTACACGCGATCGGCGTTCAGACTGCGCGTGAAGGTCTTGCCGCCCTTCGTGACTTCTTCCGTCAGGGTGCCGTTCATCAGGCCGAGCCAGTTGCGATAGAGCTGGACCTTGTCGTCCGCATCCACGGCTGCAACGGAGTCTTCGCAGTCGATGATCGTGCTCACCGCGGCTTCGACCAGCACATCCTTCACGTGCGCCGAATCGGTCTTGCCGATCGAATCGTTCGCGTCGATCTGGATTTCGAAGTGCAGGCCGTTGTGCTTCAACAGCACGGCGGACGGTGCGCTCGCGTCGCCCTGATAGCCGATGAACTGCGCCGGCGTTTTCAGTTCGGTCTTGCCGCTCTTCAGCGTGACGACGAGCTTGCCGCCTTCGACGCTATACAGCGTGGCGTCGACGTGCGAGCCGTTCGCGAGCGGGGCGGCCTGGTCGAGAAACTTGCGGGCATAAGCGATCACTGCGGCGCCGCGCACCGGGTTGAAGGCTTTCTGCTTTTCGGCGCCGTTGGTCTCGGGGATCGCATCGGTGCCGTAGAGCGCGTCGTACAGACTGCCCCAGCGGGCGTTAGCCGCGTTCAGCGCATAGCGCTGATTCGAGAGCGGCACGACGAGCTGCGGGCCGGCCTGTTCGGCGATTTCGGTGTCCACTTGGTCGGTCGTGGCTTTGACGCTCGCCGGCGACGGCACGATGTAGCCGATGCCTTCGAGGAAGGCACGGTACGCGCGCAGATCGCGCACCGGACCCGGATTGGCGCGATGCCATGTATCGAGTTCGGTTTGCAGGCGGTCGCGCTCGGCCAGCAGCGCACGGTTTTTCGGCGCCAGCTCATGCACGAGTGCGTCGAAACCTGACCAGAATGCGGCGCTGTCGATTCCGGTGCCGGGCAGGGCTTCGGTTTCGACGAACTGGTCGAGGTTGGCGGCGACTTGCAGTCCACCGCGCGTGTTCATCTGAGTCATCGACTGCTCCATCCTTGAATGGGACCGATGAGGGGGCATCGGTCCGTGTTGTGTTTCGTTTTTATTGCCGCCGCTTTGAACGGATTCCGAATGGCTCCGGACTTAAGCGGCGATTGCCTGAATACCGGCCTTGGCGATCTGCGCGTCCTGATCCGACTTGACGCCCGACACGCCGACCGCGCCGACCACCTGGCCCTCGACGATCACCGGCACGCCGCCTTCCAGCGTGCCTTGCAGCGGCGCGCTCAGGAATGCCGTGCGGCCGTTGTTGATCATGTCTTCGTATACCTTGGTTTCGCGGCGGCCGATCGCCGAAGTGCGGGCTTTTTCCGTCGCGATGTACGAACTGGCCGGCGCGCTGCCGTCCAGACGCAGCATGCCGAGTTGATGGCCGCCGTCGTCGACCACCACGATGGCCACGGCCCACTGGTTCTTCTCGGCCTCCGCGCGGGCGGCTTCGAGAATTCGGGTCGTTTCGGCAACGGTCAACACGGGTTTGCTCAGCATAATGAATTTCCTGTTTCGTTTATGGTAGGGATGCTTCTACAAGTTCAATCCTGTAACGCACCGGAGTGTGCCCGGCGCCGGCTCTGTCGTTGCCCGAGCGGTTCGATTGGGGATTTTACGTCCAAGCGTGGCCGGAAGAAACGACCGCATCGCCCGGCCGGTTTCAGGCCGCATGGCAACTCCCGCCGGATTCGCGATCGCGTGGCGC
Source organism: Paraburkholderia aspalathi (assembly GCF_900116445.1). Lineage (GTDB taxonomy): Bacteria > Pseudomonadota > Gammaproteobacteria > Burkholderiales > Burkholderiaceae > Paraburkholderia > Paraburkholderia aspalathi. Next base: position 95,620 of record NZ_FPBH01000004.1, on the reverse strand, counting down.
AAACTCTTGCTCAGCAGGCGTTTCGGGGCGGGCCGCTCAAGAGGAAGCTCGATAGGCCGCTCAAGTTCGGCGCGACCAATGTCCGGCAGCACGCGCCAGCGCTTTACAATCGGAGTTCAACACAAAAAGCGCGTGTTTCCCACACCACCCACACTATGCCTACCATCAGCGAGCTTTTCGTCTATCCGATCAAATCCTGCGCCGGCATTGCGTTGAACGAGGCGCGCCTGCTCGCCACCGGCCTCGAATACGATCGATACTGGATGGTGACCGACCCGAGCGGCGCGATGCTCACGCAGCGCGCGTATCCCCGCATGGCGCTGATCAGGGTCGAGCTCGGCGAACATGAGCTCGTGATCCGCGCGCCGGGTATGAGTGAGTTGCGCACGCCGCTCGACGCCGCCGGGCTCAGCGCTCCGCACAAGGTGCAAACCGTGGTCTGGCGCGACGCGGCTTACGGACTCGACACCGGAGAAGAGAGCGCAGCATGGTTTTCGGCGTTTCTCGGCGTGCCGTCGCGGCTTCTGCGCTTCGATCCCGAACGCGAACGGCAGGTCGATCCGGACTACACCGCTAGCGTCCCCGGGGCCACCACGTATTTCGCCGATGGTTTTCCGCTGCTGGTGATCGGCCAGGCCTCGCTCGACGATCTGAACGTGCGCCTGAACAGCAAGGGCGCGCCGTCCATTCCGATTGACCGGTTTCGCCCGAACGTCGTGCTGACAGGGCTCGAAGCGTACGAAGAGGACTATGTCGAGAGTCTGAGTGTCGGCGGTGCGGCGGAGGAGGCCGTGGAACTGAAACTGGTCAAGCCGTGTGCGCGCTGTCCGATGCCGACCGTCGATCAGGCAAAGGGCGCGCCGGATCCCGATTGGCCGAACGAACCTACGGATACGATGAGCGTCTACCGGGCGAATCCGCAGCGGGATGGGGCGGTGACGTTCGGCAACAATGCGCTTGTCGCGCGCGGGGCTGGGGCGTGGCTGCGCGTCGGTCAAACGGTCAACGCTGAATTGGGCTTTGGCGATTAATGCCGGCCGCGCCCGGTCAGCGCCGCGAGGATTACCGGCATCGGCACGGGTTTGACGAAGTGATGATTGAATCCGGAGCGTAACGACTCGCGCCTGTCCTCGTCGCGCGCGAGGCCGGTCACGGCGACCAGCATGGGCGCCGGCGTGTCGGCTTCATGGCGGATGCGCCGGGCGACCGCGCGGCCATCGAGACGCGGCATTTCGACGTCGAGCAGCGCGGCGCCCGGATGCCACGCGCAATACTGCGCGAGCGCGTCGAGGCCGTTGCGCGCGGTCCGGATGTCGAAACCGTGTGCGCTGAAATAGAGTACGTAGGCGGCCAACAGATCCGGATCGTCGTCGGCGATCAGGAGGCGGGCGGCATCATAAATGGACATCCGGCTTCTCCAGGTTGCGTACCTTGTATTGAGCAATTTGGGGTCCCGATAGAATCGAAGCCCTTTATTCTGTTTTTTCGCTCATTCCAGCAAGGTATTTGGCGCGGCTTTCGTACGAATGAGTTACCACCCGGGGACGACGAGGAAGCGCGAATCGCACGGGATAGCGCCGCGGGCAGCCGCATTCACGCCGTGTCCAAGGTCCTGCGTCTGATCTGCAAGAACACCCGGATGGGCTTTGCCGCCGCCGGTCTATCACGGCTGTCACACAGCGCGGATCTACAACCTGGGTAGGTACATTTCCGTACCGATCGGTCAGATCGTGCGCGGTAAGTCTCGCCCAGTGCCGCGAAACGCTGCCCGCACGTACACGGTGCTGCGTCGCACCATCCCTGTGCCTCGCTGCATCAAGACGTGCCCCACATCCTGCTGACAGCAGACCCGTGTCATATGCCGCAAAGCCCCGTCCCACGGCGCCACAGCGGGAATTTCTCTCGATTGGCACAAGCTTTGCATTAAGCCCTGCCAGCGGATCAACGTGGATCCGTCGCGAGTGCAACAACAAAGTACTCGCCGCAGCACAGGTCAGGACAACGGCGTCCCCCGAACTCAGTCATCGACTGGGTTCGCGGGACGCCGTTTTTATTTCCGGAATCGCTTTCGCGCAGCAGCCAGCCGGCAGCGATTCGAGCCCAGCACATTGAGGAAGCCGCGGTCATGAAAATCATCGTTATCGGTCACGGGATGGTCGGCCACAAACTGGTTGAATGCCTCGCACAAGATGCGGCGCATGGCCTCGACATCACCGTGCTGTGCGAGGAATCACGCCCTGCGTACGACCGCGTGCACCTGTCCGAATTCTTCGCGGGTAAAACGGCGGATGATCTGTCGCTGGTCGAACCGGGTTTCTTCGAGCGCCAGAACGTTTTGCTGAAGCTCAATGCAAAAGCCGTGGCGATCGATCGCGACGCCCGCACCGTAACGGTATCGACCGGCGAGACTCTGCCGTACGACAAGCTGGTGTTCGCTACGGGTTCCTATCCATTTGTGCCGCCCGTGCAAGGGCGGGAGCGCGCCGACTGCTTTGTCTACCGCACCATTGACGACCTCGAAGCGATGCAGGAATGCGGCGCCCGTTCGAAGACCGGTACGGTGGTCGGCGGCGGCCTGCTCGGTCTCGAATGCGCGAAGGCGTTGCGTGACATGGGGCTGGAAACGCACGTGGTCGAGTTCGCGCCGCGCCTGATGGCGGTGCAGGTCGATGAAGGCGGCGGCCGTGTGCTGCGCGCGAAGATCGAGGAACTCGGCGTGACGGTGCACACGCAGAAGAACACCTCGGCGATTGTCGATGGCGAGTCGGGCACGCATCGCATGCAATTCGCCGACGGCAGTCACCTCGACACCGACATGATCGTGTTCTCAGCGGGCATTCGTCCGCGTGACGATCTCGCGCGCCAAAGCGGGCTCGCGCTAGGCGAACGCGGCGGCATCGTGATCGACAACGCGTGCCGCACCAGCGACCCGCACATCTACGCGATCGGCGAGTGCGCGCTGTGGGAAGGCAAGCTGTTCGGCCTCGTTGCGCCCGGCTATGAGATGGCGCGCGCGGTGGCGAAGCAACTGCACGGCGACTCGGCGGAATTCGCCGGCGCCGACATGAGCACCAAGTTGAAACTGATGGGCGTGGACGTCGCGAGTATCGGCGATGCGCATGGCAACACGCCGGGCAGCCGCGCCTATCAGTTCAGCGACGAACGCAAGCAGATCTACAAGAAGCTGGTGGTGTCCGAATGCGGCAAGTATCTGCTCGGCGGCGTGATGGTCGGCGATGCGAGCGAATACGGCACGCTGCTGCAGATGATGCTGAACCGGATCGAGTTGCCGGCGTCGCCCGAATTCCTGATCCTGCCTTCGTCCGACGGTCAAGCGAAACCGGCGCTCGGCGTCGAGGCATTGCCCGCCGGCGCGCAAATCTGTTCGTGCAACAACGTCTCGAAGGGCGACCTGTGCGCCGCCGTGTGCGCGGGCGCGACCGACATCGGCGCGTTGAAGTGCGCGACCCAGGCCGGCACGTCGTGCGGCGGCTGCGTACCGCTCGTCACCCAGGTGATGAAGGCCGAGATGAAAAAGCAGGGCCTCGCGGTCAATAACCACGTGTGCGAGCACTTCCCGTATTCGCGCCAGGAGCTGTATCACCTCGTGCGCGTGGAGGGTGTGCGCAGCTTCGGTGAATTGCTGTCGAAGCATGGTCACGGCCTCGGTTGCGACATCTGCAAACCGGCGGCGGCGAGCATTCTCGCGTCGTGCTGGAACGAATTCGTGCTGAAGAAGGAGCACGCGGCGCTGCAGGACACCAACGATTACTACCTCGCCAACATCCAGCGTGACGGCACCTATTCGGTCGTGCCGCGCATGGCGGGCGGAGAAGTGACGCCGGATGGTTTGATCGCCGTCGGTCAGGTGGCAAAGAAATACGGCCTTTACACCAAGATCACCGGCGGTCAGCGAGTCGATCTGTTCGGTGCGCGCGTCGAGCAACTGCCGTTCATCTGGGAAGAACTGATCGCCGCAGGCTTCGAGTCAGGCCACGCCTACGGCAAGTCGCTGCGCACCGTGAAGTCGTGCGTCGGTTCGACATGGTGCCGTTACGGCGTCGGCGATTCAGTGGGCCTCGCGGTCGAACTCGAGAACCGCTACAAGGGCCTGCGCACGCCGCACAAGATCAAGTTCGGCGTATCCGGCTGCACTCGCGAATGCGCGGAGGCGCAGGGCAAGGACGTCGGCATCATCGCCACCGAGAAGGGCTGGAATCTCTACGTCTGCGGCAACGGCGGGATGAAACCGCGCCATGCCGAACTGCTCGCCTCGGACCTCGATAAGGACACGCTGGTGCGCTACATCGACCGCTTCCTGATGTTCTACGTGCGCACGGCGGACCGTCTGCAACGCACCAGCGTATGGCGCGACAACCTTGAAGGGGGCTTGGACTATCTGATCGACGTGGTCGTCAACGATCGTCTGGGCGTAGTCGCGGAACTCGAGGTGGAAATGCAGCACGTGGTCGACACCTACGAATGCGAATGGAAGCGGGCCGTCACCGATCCGGAAACGCGTAAGCGCTTCCGTCACTTCGTCAACAGTGGCGAGCCCGACAGCAACGTCACCTTTGTCGAGGAACGCGGCCAGATCCGGCCCGCGACGGTGGCCGAGCGGCTGTCGAAGCTCACGTCGATTCCCGTGGTTGTCGAGACCGTCTAATTTTTTTGCGCTATTCACCGAGGACTTCCGCCATGAACCTTGACCGCCTGCCGCTCGCCTGGACGCCGATTTGCCCGCTCGACGACATCGTCCCCAATACGGGCGTCTGCGCGCTTGTCAACGGCGAGCAGGTAGCGGTATTTCACGTAAACAACGGCGACGCGCACAGCGCTGTGTATGCGATCGAAAACTATGATCCGGGCTCGCAAGCCGCGGTGCTCTCGCGCGGATTGATCGGCAGTCTCGGCGAGCGCCTCGTGGTTGCTTCGCCGATTTACAAGCATCACTTCGATCTGCGTACCGGCGAGTGCCTCGAAACGCCGGCGTATTCCGTTAGCGCGTTCGCCGCGCGGGTGGAAGACGGGCAGGTGTGGGTCGCGGCCTGAGTTGCTGATTTCTCTTTGTGTCTATTCGAACGACGTCGCGCTCCATGTCTTCCTCTAGCGTAAAAACCGTGTGCCCCTACTGCGGCGTTGGCTGCGGAATGGTGCTGCACGTCGAGGACGGGCAGGTCGTCAAGATCTCCGGCGATAAAGAGCATCCGGCTAACTTCGGGCGGCTCTGCACGAAGGGCCAGTCGGCGCACGTCGCGTTGCGCAAGTCGGGCCGTCTGGAGGGCGCGTTCGTGCGTCATGCGCGCGACCAGGATCCGACGCCGCTACCGATGGCGCAGGCGATCAGCACCACGGCGGCGCGTTTGCGCGGCCTGCTCGACGAACACGGACCGGACGCGCTGTCGTTTTACGTCTCGGGGCAGATGTCGATTGAGGCGCAGTACCTCGTCAACAAGCTCGCCAAGGGTTTTGTCGGCACCAACAACGTCGAATCGAATTCACGTCTGTGCATGGCGAGCGCGGGCAGCGGCTACAAGCTTTCGCTCGGCGCGGACGGCCCGCCGGGATCGTACGAAGACATCGACCACGCCGACCTTTTCTTCGTGATCGGCGCGAATATGGCCGACTGTCATCCGATTCTGTTCCTGCGCATGATGGATCGCGTGAAGGCGGGTGCGAAACTTATCGTGGTCGATCCGCGTCGCAATACGACGGCTGACAAGGCGGATCTCTTCCTGCAGATCAAGCCGGGCACCGATCTGGCGTTGCTGAACGGCTTGCTGCATCTGCTGCACGAAAACGGCCATACGGATGCGGCCTTTATTGCGGACTTCACGGAAGGCTGGGACGGAATGCCAGCCTTTCTCGCGGACTACACACCAGAGAATGTGTCCGCGATTACAGGCCTTTCTGTAGAAGATATCCACCGGGCCGCGCAAATGATCGGCGCCGCGCCGGAGTGGATCAGCTGCTGGACCATGGGCCTGAATCAAAGCACGCATGGCACATGGCACACGAATGCGATCTGCAATCTGCATCTGGCGACAGGCAAGATCTGCCGCCGCGGTAGCGGTCCGTTTTCGCTGACGGGTCAGCCCAACGCGATGGGCGGCCGTGAAATGGGCTACATGGGGCCCGGTTTGCCCGGACAGCGTTCAGTCCTGGTCGAAGAAGACCGTGCGTTTATTGAGGACCTGTGGGGCATTCCGAAGGGCACGTTGAAGACTGAAGTCGGCAACGGCACGATCGATATGTTCACTCGCATGGCTGCGGGCGAGATCAAGGCGTGCTGGATCATCTGCACGAATCCGGTGGCGAGCGTTGCGAATCGCCAGAATGCCATCGCCGGATTGCGTGCGGCCGAACTCGTGATTTCGCAGGATGCCTTCCTCGACACCGAGACCAATCGTTACGCCGACGTGCTGTTGCCCGGCGCGCTGTGGGCGGAAGCCGAAGGCGTGATGATCAACTCCGAGCGCAACCTGACGCTGATGCAGAAGGGCATCGAACCGCCGGGCGTTGCGTTGCCGGATTGGCAGATCATCGCGCGTGTCGCGTGTGAAATGGGTTTCGCCGAAGCGTTTACCTACGCAAGCGCCGAAGAAGTTTTCGCGGAAATTACGCGCGCATCGAATCCGAAAACCGGCTACGACCTGCGCGGCGCGAGCCATCGCCGTCTGAAGGAAACGCCGTTGCAATGGCCGCTCGCCGCTGACGATGCCGCCGACCGCAATCCAGTTCGCTACATCAACGACGGCGTCAGCCAGGCGCTGAAGCAACTGCCCAACGGCCGCCTTCCGCGGCTCGTGTTTCCGACGGCGAGCGGCAAAGCTATGTTCTTCGCCCGCGCGTTTGCCGCCCCGGCCGAGCTGCCCGATCGGGAATTTCCGATCGTGTTGAATACGGGCCGCTTGCAGCATCAATGGCACACCATGACCAAGACCGGCAAGGTCGCGATGCTTAACAAGCTGAACCCGGGACCGTTCGTCGAGATTCATCCCGAAGACGCGGCCACGCTTGGCATCAAGGCAAAAGATCCGGTTGAAATCCGTTCGCGCCGCGGACGTGCCGTGTTGCCGGCGGTCGTTACGGAGCGTGTGCAAGCAGGGAACTGCTTCGCGCCGATGCACTGGAACGACGTTTTCGGCGACGACCTGTGCATCAACGCAGTGACGAGCGACGCCATCGATCCGGTCTCGCAGCAGCCCGAACTCAAATTCTGCGCAGTCGCGCTCAGCCCGGTCGCGATCGACGCCCGTGAGCCGGTTTCGAATGCGGACGACGAGACGCTGAGCGACGCGCCCATGGTTACAGCCGACACTGCGCCGGCAAGCGCTATATCGGCGAACGTCGAGGATCTGGACATGCCCCGTATCGATGCCCTCACTCGTCTGTTGCAGCTTCCGCCGACACCCGCGCCGTCGTTGACCGATGCCGAGCGGATGTATCTGGCCGGTTTCGTCAGCGGCCTGCGTTCGACGGAAGGGCCGGGCATCGACGGCGTGCCGGTTCTGCCAGCCAGTGCACCGTTTGATCCGGCGAGCCGCTTGTACGTGGATGGTTTGCTGGCCGGACTATATAGCCGCAGTGGGACCCAGGCGGCCGTACCAGCCTCCGCGCGTGCCACCTTGCACTCAGATGAGGCACATGCGTCCGGTGTGCGTATCTTGCGCGTGCGACCCAAAGTCACTTTGCTGTGGGCCTCGCAAACCGGCAACACCGAATCGCTGACCGAACGTTATGCCACACGTCTGATGGAGTCCGGCTTTGAAATCCGCACGTCATGCATGGCGGACTATCAGGCCTCGGCGCTCGCGAAAGCGCAATACGTGCTGCTGATGTCGAGCACTTTCGGCGACGGCGATCCACCCGATAACGCGCAGAGTTTCTGGAGCGAACTGATCGGCGATGCAGCACCGCGTCTCGAAGGCCTGCGCTACGCCGTGCTCGCGCTGGGCGATCGCAACTACGATCAATTTTGCGGTCACGGCCGCCGCCTCGATGAACGTCTCGCCGCGCAAGGCGCGCAGCGTCTGATGGATCGTGTCGACTGCGACAGCGAGTATCAGGAGAATGCCGACGCGTGGCTCGAAAGCATCATCGTGCACATCAAGGAAGCAGATGCGGCGCTGCATGCAGTGCCTCCTGGCGGCATGATCAACGCCGTGGTATCCGGCGCCGTGCCGACCCGGACGCGTCCGGCCGCATCGCGTCTCGTCAGGAACCTGCAACTGAATAAGCAGGGCGCCGCGAAGGATACGCGCTACTTTTCGTTGAGCACGGGCGACTCGGGCCTCGAATACGAAGCCGGCGATGCGCTGGGTGTATGGCCGAGCAATTGTCCCGAACTGGTCGACGAATTGATCGACCTGAGCGGTTTGAGTGCCGACGCGGCCGTGAACGTATCCGGTGTGGGCGACATGCGCCTCGCCGACGCACTCGGCAAGCACTACGAAATCGCGCGTCCCAGCCCCGACGCACTGGCATTCATCGCTGCGCGAAGCAGCAACGGCGCATTGCGCGATCTGTTGACGCCCGCACGCAAAGCCGATCTCAAACACTGGCTGTGGGGCCAGCAACTCGCCGACGTGCTCCACGAATTTCCCGTGGACCTGACTGCCACGGAATTGACCGGCATGCTCAAGCGCCTGCAGCCACGGTTGTATTCGATTGCATCGAGCCCGAAAGCACATCCTGGCGAAGTTCATCTGACGGTTGCCGCGGTTCGCTACAGCAATGGCCGCCGCAATCGCAAGGGCGTCTCGTCGACGTTTTTGGCCGACCGCGCCGGCGATGTGAATGTGCCGGTATTCGTGCAGAAATCCGCACACTTTCGGCCTCCTCATGTTTCGGACACGCCGATCATCATGGTCGGTCCCGGCACCGGCGTCGCACCGTTTCGCGGCTTTCTGCACGAGCGGCGTGCACGCGGCGATAAGGGTCGCAACTGGCTGTTCTTCGGCGAACAACATGCGGCGACGGATTTCTACTATCGCGACGAACTGGAAGCGATGCGCGACAGCGGTCTGCTGACCCGCCTCGATGTCGCTTTCTCGCGCGATCAAACGGAGAAGGTTTACGTGCAGGACCGCATGCGCGAGCAGGGTGCGCAACTGTGGGCATGGCTCGAAGAAGGTGCGCATTTTTATGTCTGCGGCGACGCAAGCCGAATGGCCAGAGATGTCGATGCGACGCTCAAGCATGTGGTCGCTCAACACGGCGGCATGAGCGAAGAAAAAGCCGCTGAGTATGTGAGCTGTTTAGCGCAGGAAAAGCGCTACGTACGCGACGTTTATTGATTTTTAAAGCGGCCGGCTCAGACGCGGCATCACGGTTTCAGAGAGTACGCAGTCAAGCTTGAAAGAAGGGCCCGGATGGCATGGAGATTGCGTGCCAGGACCGGTATTCAACATCGTGACCATTCCGGTGCGCGGCGCCTCAAAGCCGTGTACCAGGTAAGCGAACAACCAGTCAATGTGAGGATGTCTAATGAAAAACGTGATGAGCTCTCTAAAGAGCGGAGATTGGCGCGCGCTGGTGGCGTGTTTCCTCTATTTCGACACCGGCTTCACGGTCTGGGTGCTATACGGGCCGCTCGCGCCGTTCATTAGCAAGAGCGTTGCAATGACGCCTGCGCAGCAAGGTTTGCTGGTCGCCGTGCCGGTGCTGTCGGCAGCGATCCTGCGCGTGACGCTCGGCAATCTCTATCAATCCGCGCATGGCAAACGCATCGCGCTGATGGGCGTATTGCTGTCCGCGGTGCCGACGATCGTGCTGCCGTTGTTGCCGTTCGTGCCGTCGTACACCTTGCTACTGGTGCTCGGCGTGTTCCTCGGCGTGGGTGGCGCGAGCTTCGCGGTGGCGCTGCCGATGGCCGGCAGCAACTATCCGCCGAAGGTGCAGGGTCTGGTGCTGGGTCTGGCCGCCGCCGGCAACATCGGCGCTGTGCTCGACGGCTTCCTGTTCCCGCAACTGGCAACGCACTACGGCTGGCAAATGGCGACCGCAGGCGCACTGCCGTTGCTCGGGATTGCCGCGATCACGCTGTACTTCTGGGCCAACGATTCCGGTATCAAATCCGGCAGCGTGCTGCGCGCGTTCGGCAGCTTCGCGGTGACGCTCGTTGGCTTGATCGTGCTCGTGCTGCTGGTCGAAGCGGGCATGTTCGGCTCGGGCAAGACCGGTGTGCTGCTGTTGCCGGTGATCGGCGCGCTGCTTGCAATTGCTGTGCTGCCCAAGCGCTATCGCTCGGTGCTGTCCGAGCGCGACACGTGGGCGATCATGCTGGTGTACAGCATCACATTCGGCGGTTTTGTCGGCATGTCGTCGTATGTTTCGCTGCTGCTGACCAACCTGTATCAGCTGTCGAAGATCGACGCGGGCCTGTTCATGGCGCTGCTTGCCGCAACCGGCGCGATCGTGCGGCCGCTCGGCGGCCTGATCGCCGACAAAGTGTCGGGCGTGCGCGCGCTGACCTTCCTGCTCGCGGTCATTTCGCTGTGCGACTTCGTTTTTGCTGCCGCTATGCCGTCGATGCTGGGCGGGATTGTGCTGCTGCTGTGCCTGTACGTGGCCTTCGGTCTGGGTAATGGCGCGACCTTCCAACTGGTGCCGCATCGCTGGGCCGGCCGTACCGGTTTGATGTCGGGCATCGTCGGCGCCGCGGGCGGCATCGGTGGATTCTATCTGCCGGTCGTGATGGGTATCGCGAAGGAAAGCACGGGCAGCTATCAGATGGGCTTCGCGACCTTCGGCGCGCTGGCGGCTTGCGCATTCCTCGCGATCGTCGCGCTGCGCCGTCCGTGGATGGCGTGGTCGATGCATACCAATGTGATGCATGCGCACGCAACGGAGTGATGGAATTCGGCATCCGCGAGCGATGCTGCGTGTCTGCGCGATGGCGCTCACGCAGCGAGGATGCCGGGCGGAGCGAAAGGGTCAATCGAATCATAAGCAGAAGACATGAGCATCACGAAAGATCGGGTTCAGGCACCACAGTCCGAAGCGGACGTCTCCAGCGAGGTATTGAGCTCGTTGATCAACCTGGCAGGGCGTCAACGGATGCTGTCGCAGCGCATCGCGTTGCAGTCGATGTTGGCGTTTCAACAGTTCGACGGTGCGTTGGCGATTGCGCAGGAGACCTTGCGTACGTTTTCCGACAGCCATACAGCGCTGGTGCAAGGCCGCGACGGCTTGCCCGGACTGTTCTCGCCGGCGTTGCACGAAGCTTTTCACGGCAGCGGGAACGTGGCGAAGAAGATCACAGACTTTATCTCGCTGGCCTCGGTAGCACTGGAGGCGATCGAACGCGGCTCGCCGCGCGCCAATGAAGCACTGAACGCGTTAATCGGTTCCGTCGATCCGTTGCTGACGCATCTGCACGCCGTGACCGCTGTCTACGAGCAGGAAAGCCGGCGCATTGCGCGGGCGCAGAAGAAAGGTCAGCAGGACCTCATCGAGCGGATCAAAGCGATCGCAAAGGAAGCGCATATTGTCTCGTTCAACGGTCAGATCGTGGCGAGCCGCTCGAATGTGACAGGCCGGGAGTTCGCCGTGATTGCGGGCGTAATGACTTCGATCACCAAGGAACTTGAGGCTGTGGTGAGCGCGTTTGTGCAGAAGACGTCGGCGGGATAAGCAAGCGCCTGTGGCGATCTGTTTCGCCGTCCTTCAGTAGAAAGCAGGGCGCTGCCTGAAAATACGCAGGCAAATACTTGCATGTTGCCAGTTGCGAGCCTAATATGCAGTCAGGAGGCTGCGTATGACAATCTCATCTGACACACCCAATAATGCGTCGATTGACCGCATCGAGAAACAGATTCTGCTGAAGGCGCCGCGCTCACGAGTGTGGCGCGCGGTGTCCAATGCCGAGGAATTCGGCAAATGGTTTCGTGTGGATTTCAGCGGCAAACAGTTTATCGCCGGTCAATCCATCCAAGGCAACATCACCTATCCGGGCTATGAGCATCTCGTCATGGATGTACTGGTCGAGCGCGTCGAGCTGGAACATCTTCTGTCGTTTCGCTGGCATCCGGCCGCGGTCGATGTGTCGGTCGACTACTCGCCCGAGCCCACCACACTGGTCGTATTCGAGCTGAGCGAGGTCGACTCGGGCACGTTGCTGCGGGTGGTCGAATCAGGCTTCGATCGAATTCCCGCTGCACGCCGCGAGGAAGCGTTTCGCATGAATAGCGGCGGGTGGGAAGAGCAGTTGATCAATATCGAAAAGCATGTCGCCAAGGGATAAGCCGGCAGTGGGCAATGCGCGAGTGAAGGCGGCCATGCTGCGAAGTTCCGCGCAGATTTTTGCGGCGCTCGGCGACGAAACGCGGCTGCGTCTGATCGCCGTGTTGTGCGCGGGCAGTGCGATGTCGATTGCGCAGTTGACCGCCGGCACGGAGATTACGCGGCAGTCGGTCACGCAGCATTTGCAGGTGCTCGCCAATGCGGGCCTCGTGCGCGACGTCAAGGTAGGCCGTGAACGCCTATGGGCGTTCGAACCGGCGCACCTCGACGAAGCGCGACGCGCGCTTGAAGCGATCTCGCAGCAGTGGGATCACGCGTTGCTGAGGTTGAAGGCGGCGGTGGAGGGGGATTGAGGCGCGACTATGGGCCGACGTTTTCCGCAGGTCAGCCGGAATTGCGGAAACCCTCGCGAAACGCATTGAATGCAGACTCGATGAAGGCGGGCGTCGGTTCGAAAAGCTGCGCACGGCGCCCCATCATGTGGTCGAGAATGCGCGGATAGTCCTCGTCGAACGCCAGCACTTGCGTGATCAATCCGGTGGTCTCCGCCGAGGCGATCGCTGCTGTGTCGCGTCCAAGCAGCGCGGCGCCGGCGAGCTCCAAGTGATGATCATAGTGTTCGACGAGTTCGTAATTCTCGTCGTAAAGACGCGCGTGATTACCTGCCGCAGCATAGTGACCAAGTAGGAACAGCAAATCCGTCGCATCTTTTCTGTCGGATGCGTGACGGTCACGCCAGGCGACGATTTTCAGCATCGCCTGGCCCGGCAGCGATGCGACGGGCACAGTCAGGTCTGTTGCCACCCGGACCGTGATGGCACCGGTCAGCGCTTCGGCGAAACCGGCCACGTTCATCCTGATCGCGTGATCCGGTGGCCAGGCGATCTCTTTTGTTGCGGCATTGCCTGTATGACTTGCATTGCGTGCATCGCGCTCCACGCCGCCGAAAGGAACAATGTCGAGCCACATCAACTCGCCGCTGCCGGGGGCGCGATAGTACAACCGGTGCGCCTCGCTGCGCTGCTCGAAAGCACCGCCGGCGATCAGTGCAGCCTTGAGTGCTGCATGGCCCGTCCAGCTTTCCACGCTTACGCCGATATCGACGTCGGCGGTTGCACGCGTTGCCTCGATGCCGTGTACGTGGGTCAGCATGATGTCGCGCGCGGTCGCGCCGCCAACGAACCACTCGACGTTCGAGGCATGGGCTGTTTCAGCGACATGCCTTAACAGTTCGACAACGAGCGCCGGCAGTGGTCTGCGGTCGGGAATATCAAGTGGAGAGGTATTGCTCACGTAGCATCCGTGCCGTTTCGATGTTGCGGGAATCACCTGTTGCGATCAGGTCGACATAGATCAGCACAGGATGCACGACAGATGGCGGCAGGTTCGGCGTCCTTGCAAGCGGGATCGGCATGTTCAGGACTTCCACCTCGCCGTCCGGATCGAGGCGCAGGCGGGCGTCGATCAGCCATTTACGCGGTATTGCCTGTTCACAATAAAGCGTCACGGTCGCCGGCTTGAGATAGCCGGTGAGGAGCGCCGCGGCCACTTCACCGCCGAACTGGCATTGCTCACTGGTCGGATCGATGCTGCGCCACCATGCCGGATCTTCGGCGCGGTAGCGGTTGACCAGCAACTGGTTGCGAAGGCGGGAAGGGTACAGTGCGGCCCATTCGTCGAGCAGTCGAGCGGCGTCTGCAAAGACGTAACTATCTTTGCGTTGGACGATGTCGCCTCGCTCGAGGAGGTCTCGAAACGTCGACTGTGCGGTGCCGAGACTGACACCCGCCCGCTGTGCGATGGGGCGTTGGCCCGCATTGATGAGCAACCGGTCGCAAAGCAGGGCCAGTACCACCTTCATCCCTTTGGTGGTCCAGGCGCGGTCTTTGATACGGCTTGCCATGCCGGTGCGCTTCTCACCGGAGATCATGATCAGGTTGCCGTCGCTTTGCATGACGGCGTTACCGGACATATCCAGCGCATCAAGGCCTAACTCCCGGCAATGTCGAAGCAGATTGGGCGACAGGTAGGGCGCGACGAGCACGAACGGATCGTCGGCATGGATATGGGCCGTGGATTTGAGCGCAGCCAGCGTGGCGAAACGGTCGACGTTGTCCATCAGCAGCACCGGTCGCGACCAGGTCCTGTCCGGCGATGCCTGGAACTGTATCTTCGCTGCATAGTGAGCGCGATGTGGCGGCCGGAGGATTCGGGTGGACACGCCTGTCGCAGCGGAAAACGCTGCTGCTGCGGCTTGAACCGTCGGATCGGGCACGAACGGCGGCGGGGATTTGCGTGGCATGGTCCACCCTTGTTCAATTTTTATGAGTGTATACGTAACGTGAACAGCCTGCAAAATTGAACGCCGGCGAAGCAACCCAGGGGCGTTCAGAAAATCAGAATGTATACGGAACGTGAACATCGCGAAAAATTGAACACCTATGGCCTGGAGCCGCTCACGGCGCGGCTCCAGCGCACGAATCCCCCGATCCTCAGAACTTGTGCCGCAGCGCGAGTCGCACGGCCACCTGATTACCCGTCGACGACGGCGCCTGCACGCCCGGAATGAACGCGTTGTCGAGAATCGAGTGGGTGGAGTCGCCCGCGACCTTCTGATACTCGCCCTGTACATACACGTCCGTGCGTTTGGACAGGTTGTAATCCGCCATCACACCGACCGAGTGAATTTTCGGCTTCACGCTGCCCGTCGACGCATCGTAGTTCTCCATCGTGTACACATACTGCGCGCCGATAAAGAAGGCCGGCGTGAACTGGTATTTGCCGTTCACTTCGAAGTTCTGGTACTTCAGCGTATTCAGGCTGACACCCGATGCCGCCAGCGGGATGCCGATATAGCCGTTGCCGGTCGGGTCCTTATAGTTGGAGTTGGTGTAAGCAAAACCGGCGGTCGCCGAACCGAACGTGTAGTTGATGCCGGCGCCAAATACCCGCATGCGCCCGGCGATAAAGCTCGCGTCGTTCGCGGTGATCGCACCGGTCGCACCTGCGCCCGGATTGTTCGCCTGCAGGTACGCTGCCGCAATCAGCAGTCCGCCGTTCGCATACTGGCCACCGAAGCTATAAGCGCGATTGTTCGCGAAGTTCGTGTCGTTGCTGAAGCTGTACACGCCGCCAAACTGGAAGCCCGCAATCTCCGGACTCGCGTACTTCACGCTGTTGCCCAGACGGAACGAGTTGTCCGTGTTGTCGTTGTCGTACGGGTGCGCAAACAGGTAGCCGGCCCAGTTGCCGTTGGCGGTGGTCTGCGCAAGGTAGTCGACCACCGAGTCGTACTGGCGCCCGAGCGTGACCGTGCCGAACCGGTTGTCGCTCAAGCCCACATAGGCCTGGCGGCCGAACATGCGGCCGCCCTGGCCGAGCCGCCCCGAACTCACGTCGAAGCCGTTTTCCAGTTGGAACACGGCCTTCATGCCGCCGCCCAGATCTTCCGATCCCTTCATGCCCCAGCGGCTGCCCTGCGCATAGCCGCTCGCCATTTCCCAGACCGCGCCGCGCCCGGCGTTGTTGGTGTAGTCGATGCCTTCATCGAGCACGCCGTACAGGGTCACGCTGCTTTGCGCGAAGACGGACGGGGCCGCCAGCGAGATGAGTGCCGTGAAGGCGGCGGTGGCGATGACATTCTTTTTCATTGTGAGCTCCAGACTTTGGTAATGAGTGACCTCAGGGGGCGAAACGGGGTTCGACCGCCTGTAAAGGCCGCTGCTTTTGGCAAAGCCCGGATTCTGCTATTCGAGATGGGATTCGCGTATGAGGCACATCCCTGGATAAACGTGATTTTTTAGAATGTTTGTTCCGCGAATTATTCGCTTGTGGTGCGCCGTGCCCCAGAGAAAAATTCCGTCCATGCACCTTTGGCATGAAGGCGATAGCCGAAGGCAATGCGCCACCGCACCAGGTTTTCAGGAGACGAGATGCGACTCGATCGGAATTTTGCTAACGGCTGCTTTATCGACGCGGCAAGCGACGAGCTCATCGCCGTCACCAACCCCGCCACCGAAGCCGTGATTGCCCACGTCACGGGCGTTACCGAAGCCGAGGCGATCGCCGCGGTCGACGCCGCAGCCGCCGCGCAGAAGGGCTGGCGCAAGCTGCCTTCGGCCGAGCGCGCGGTCTATCTGCACAAGCTCGCCGACGCGCTCACCGAATGCGCGCCCGCCATCGGCGCGGCGCTCGCGCTGGAGTCGGGCAAGAGCGTCGCGGACGCCACCAACGAAGCGATCTACGCCGGCCAGATCACCCGCTACCACGCCGAATGGGCGCGCCGCATCGAAGGCGAGGTGATTCCGAGCGACACGCCCGACGAAAACCTCGTGCTGCATCGCGAGCCGATCGGCGTGGTCGCATGCCTGATCCCGTTCAACTACCCGGTCTATACGTTCATGCGCAAGGTGGCGCCCGCGTTGATCGCCGGCAATACCGTGGTGGTGCGCCCCAGCAACAACACGCCGACCTCCGCGTTCGAGATCGCCAGGGCAGTAGAGAAAGCAGGGCTGCCGGCCGGCGTTGTGAACATTCTCGCGATGAATCACGCAACCGCCGAGGCGCTTTGCACGCATCCGAAGGTCGGCATGATCACGCTGACCGGCAGCGTTGGCGCGGGGCGCAAGGTGCTTGAATACTGCAAGGCGAACATCGCCAAGCCGTCGCTCGAACTCGGCGGCAAGACGCCCGCCATCATCGAGGCGGATGCCGATCTCGAGAAGGCCGCGCGCGACCTGGTCGCATCCAAAACCACGCACTGCGGGCAGCTTTGCACGGCGATCGAACGCGTCTACGTGCAGGAAAGCGTCCACGACCGTTTCGTCGCGCTGCTGAAGAAGCACATGAGCGCGGTGGAAAGCGGCGATCGTGCCGAACAGCCTTCGCTGATGGGGCCGCTTGTCAACGACGCGTCGCGCCAGTCGATTCACGGGATGGTCGAACGCGCGATCGCTGCGGGCGCCACGCTCGAAACCGGCGGCAAGCTGCCGCAAGGCAAGGGCTTTTTCTATCCGGCCACGTTGTTGTCGAACTGCCGTCAGGACATGGAAATCATCCAGGAAGAAACCTTCGGTCCGATCATGCCGGTCGTCAAATACCGCACGCTCGACGAAGCACTGGAGATGGCGAACGACCATCAGTTTGGTTTGTCGTCGGTGCTTTATACCGAGAACTACCGTAGTGCGATGAAGATCGCCAACGGCATCGAGGCAGGCGAGTTGTATGTGAACCGTACGCCGGCCGATCCGTATCAAGGTTTCCACGCGGGCTGGAAACGCTCGGGTCTCGGCGGCGACGACGGCAAGCACGGCATGCTCGAATTCACGCAGACCCGTCTCGTGGTCATGAAGTACTAAAGCTGAAAAGCTGAAACCGGCGCGTGCCGCGCGATTCGGAGTAGACGGCACGCGTTGTTTTGAAACCCGCAAAAAACGCAGCAAATCCGCTGCACTTATAAAAATATTTGAAGACCCGGCGGCCCGGTGAACCGGCGCTGCGTCTTCCAGGAGCGCTCACGTGTCATCTCAACCGGTTCAAACCACCGCTTCGCTCGCCTCGAGCGCCGCGGAAACCGCATTGCAAGCCAACAAGGCTCAACGCTACATCCAGCTCATGTTGCTGGTCGTGGCGGCCGGCGCGATTTACCCGATTCTGTATCTGCGGCAGGTCTATCAGCCGACGATGCTCGAAGTGTTTCACATCACCGACAGTCAGCTCGGCTATCTGTATTCGTCGCTCGGCACGATCTTCCTGCTGAGTTACCTGCCGAGTGGCTGGCTCGCCGACCGGATCGCGCCGCGTCTGCTGATCTGTTTTTCGCTGATCGCAACCGGCGTGCTCGGGCTGTGGTATTCGACCGCGCCGTCGTTCCAGATGCTGATGCTGATTTTCGGTGGCTGGGGATTGTCGACCGGGTTGACCTTCTGGGCTGCCGTGATCAAGCGCGTGACGATGATCGCCGGCACGCACGAGCAGGGCCGTTTCTTCGGTTTGCTCGATGGTGGACGTGGCCTGATCGAAGCCATGCTCGCGACCATCGCGATCACGCTGTTCGCCTGGTTCACGCAGACCAAAGGCGAACCGGTGACGGCCGGCTTCAAGCTGGTCGTCTACATGTACGCGTTTCTGTGCATCGCACTGGGCGTGGTGCTTGCGCTGGTTAAAGATCCGCAAGGCGCTAAAGACGCGGCGGCCAACCGCGCCACGAAGAAACGCAGCAACGTGCTGGTCGATCTGAAAACGCTCGCGTCGATTCCTGAGTTGTGGCTGGTCGCGGCTATTGTGTTCTGTGGTTACCAGGTGTTCTGGGCGACTTACAGCTTTTCCGCGTATCTGCACGAAGGCGAAATCGGCTTGACGGTGGTGATGGCCGGCACGATCACGACGCTCAAGCTGTGGATGCGACCGATCGGCGGCATCGGCGGGGGATTTCTTGGCGACCGTTATTCGAAAGTCTCTGTGCTGGTGATCGCGCTCTTTTTCGCCGCACTGTCGCTGCTTGGTCTGATGGCGGCGCCGCGTATCTCGAGCCATGTGCTGCTGGTGTTCCTCGTGCTGTTCATCGGCATTCTGACTTACGCGATTCGCGGGCTCTACTGGTCGCTGCTGGATCGCTGCAATATCCCGGTCGAAACGATGGGCCTCGCTATCGGCCTGATCTCCGTACTCGGCTATTCGCCCGACGTGTTCCTGCCGTTGATCAACGGTTATCTGACGCAGAACTTCCCGGGCGTCTTCGGTTACCAGCTTTACTTCGGCTATGTGGCCGGAATGGCGGCGCTCGGCGGCTTTGCCGGCCTCGCGCTGAGAAACATGCTTAGCAAAAAAGGGGTTGCGTAAATGAAAGTCGTCTCGCTCGAAACGCATATCGTCGCCGTACCGCCGCCGCATGTGGGCGGCATGTACTGGATCTTCGTCAAGCTCAAGACCGATTGCGGTATTGAAGGCGTCGGCGAAATCTATTCGGCGACGTTCCATCCGAAAGCGATGACCCACATCATCGACGATGTATTCGGCCGTTATCTGCTCGATAAGGACCCGCACCATATCGAGCGGCTCTGGCGCGAAGCGTATTCGAGCGGCTTCACGCAACGCCCCGATCTGACGATGATGGGCGTGGTCAGCGGGCTGGAAATGGCGTGCTGGGACATCATCGGCAAGGCGGCGAACAAGCCGGTGTACGAACTGCTCGGCGGCATGGTGAATCAGCGTCTGCGCTCGTACACCTATCTGTATCCGAAGAACAGTCGCGGTGAATACGACTACGACGATCCCGATCTCGCTGCCGAATGTGCGGTTGAGAACGTCAAGCGTGGTTTCACTGCGGTGAAGTTCGATCCGGCGGGGCCGTATACGGCTTATTCAGGTCATCAACTGTCGATGGAAGTGCTCGACCGTTGCGAGACCTTCTGCCGCCGTGTGCGCGAGGCTGTCGGCAGCAAGGCCGATCTGCTGTTCGGTACGCATGGGCAGATGGTGCCGTCGTCGGCAATCCGGCTTGCCAAGCGCCTCGAGAAATACGATCCGTTGTGGTTCGAAGAACCGGTGCCGCCAGGACAGGAAGGCGCGATGGCGCAAGTCGCGCAGCACACAAGCATTCCGATTGCCGCGGGCGAGCGCCTGACCACCAAGTACGAGTTTTTCAAGCTGCTCGAAGCGGGCGCGGCGTCCATTCTGCAACTGAACGTCGCGCGTGTGGGCGGCCTGCTCGAAGCGAAGAAAGTCGCGGCGATCGCCGAGGTGTATTACGCGCAGATCGCACCGCATCTGTACAACGGTCCGATCGGCGCAGCCGCCAGCATTCAGCTCGCCGCCTGCACGCCGAACTTCCTGATTCAGGAAAGCATCGGCACGTGGGACGCCTTCCACGCCGAAGTGTTGAAGAAGCCGATTCAATGGGAAGACGGCTACATCATTCCTTCGCAGGAACCGGGTCTGGGCGTGGAGTTGAACATGGACGTCGTTCGGCAGCACGCACCTTACACCGGCGAGCGTCTGCATCTGCAGATGGCAGCACTTCCTGCCGACGTGAAGGATCTCGCGCCGGCCAAGGGTTGAGGCCGGGCTGAAGCTGCCGGGTTTCAAGCTGTGGGTTTCCAGCTGTTTTACGCATTCAATGGATTGGGCGCCGCTTGGCGACATAGAGCATGAACTACGATTACATCATCGTCGGCGCGGGTTCGGCGGGCTGCATTCTCGCCAATCGCCTTTCGGCGTCGGGCCAATATTCGGTGCTGCTGCTTGAAGCGGGCGGCAAGGACAGCTCGTTCTGGTTCAAGATCCCGGTGGGTTTCACCAAGACGTACTACAACGAAACCTATAACTGGATGTATTACAGCGAGCCCGAAAAGGAACTCGACAGCCGGCCGATCTATTGCCCGCGCGGCAAGGTGCAGGGCGGTTCCGGCTCGATCAACGCGATGATTTACGTGCGCGGCCAGCCGCATGATTTCGACGACTGGGCTGCAGCGGGCAACCCGGGCTGGGCGTTTCGCGACGTGCTGCCGTATTTCCGCAAGCTCGAGTCGCATCCGCTCGGCAACACGGAGTATCACGGCGCGGACGGCCCGATCCGTATCTCGCCGATGAAGGATGCAGTCCATCCGATCTGCCATGTGTTCCTGAAAGGCTGCGACCAGGCCGGCTACAAGCGCAGCGACGACTTCAACGGCGAACGATTCGAAGGCGCGGGTATCTACGACGTGAATACGCGCAAAGGGCAGCGTTCGTCGAGCAGCTTCGAGTATTTGCATCCGGTGCTGACGCGTAAGAACCTGACGGTCGAGCGTGACGTGCTCGCGAGCCGCGTGCTATTCGACGGTAACCAACGGGCCATTGGTGTGAGCGTGACGCAGAACGGCGCGACGCGGCAGTTCATGGCGAATCGCGAGGTGATTCTGTCGGCGGGCGCGGTGGATTCGCCCAAACTGTTGCAACTCTCCGGCGTAGGCGATAGCGCATTGCTCGCGAAACATCGTATTGCGATGGTCAAGGAACTGCCTGCTGTGGGGCAAAATCTGCAGGACCATCTGTGCGTGAGTTTCTACTATCGCGCGAACGTGAAGACGTTGAACGACGAATTGCGCCCGTTGCTCGGCAAGCTCAAGCTCGGTCTGCAGTATCTGCTGACGCGCAAGGGGCCGCTCGCGATGAGCGTGAACCAGTCGGGCGGGTTCTTCAAGGGCAACGACCACGAAGCGCAGCCGAATCTGCAACTGTACTTCAATCCGCTGTCGTACCGGATTCCGAAGAGCAACAAGGCGAATCTGGAACCTGAACCGTATTCGGGTTTCCTGTTGGCATTCAATCCGTGCCGGCCGACGAGCCGCGGTTCGATCGAGATCGCGTCGAACCGTGCGGAAGACGCCGCGAAAATCCGCATCAACGCGTTGACCACGGATAAAGACATCGACGAAGTGATCCAGGGTTGCGAACTGGTGCGCAAGGTGATGGCTTCGCCGGCGTTGAAAGAGATCACGGTCGAGGAAATCTCGCCGGGACCGCAGGTGAACACGCGCGAAGGCTTCCTGCAGTATTTCCGCGAGCAATCGGGTTCGATCTATCACTTGTGCGGTTCGTGCGCGATGGGCGACGACCCGCGCACCTCAGTGGTCGATGCGCGCTTGCGGGTGCACGGCGTTACCGGCTTGCGCGTGGTCGACGCGTCGATCTTCCCGAACATCACATCGGGCAACATCAACGCGCCAACGATGATGGTCGCGGAGAAGGGCGCCGAGATGATCCTCATGGATGCGGCCGTCGAAGCTGCTTTTAAACCCGAAGCGGCGGAGCTGGCTGCGGCCGCCTGAGTTCGTCCGCCTCAACCCGCTTCGCCTAATTGCGCCGACTCCGACGAATCGAGTGCACGTTCGGTCAGCCAGATTTCCTGCTGCAGCCAGTCGCGGAAGAGTGCGACGTGCGGTAGCTCGTCCTGTTCCGCGCGCGTGACGAGCCAGTACGACTGGTGGCCGTCGACGTGCACATTGAGCACTTGTACCAACTGCCCGTCAGCCAGCTCACGCCCGATCATATGACGATCGGCGATGGTCACGCCGAGCCCGTCGATAGCGGCCCGGATTGCGTGATCGAGCAGATCGAATTCGTAGCCACCGCGAGTGTCGACGTTTTCGATGCCCGCGGCTTTCAACCAGTGCTGCCAGGTCAGATAGCGCTGATCGGTGCTCGCGAGCACGTGCAGCAGCGTGAACTGATTCAGATCTATGGCCGCGCGGCCGGCCTGGCGCGCGAGCAAGGCGGGCGCGCAGACGGCGATATGCCGTTCGTTCATCAGCAGACGGTTGTCGAAACCTTCCCACTCGCCGTTGCCGAAACGGATGGCGCAGTCGAGCACGCCCGATTCGGCGAGATTGTCGTCGACGCGGGTCGACAGGCTGAGTTCGAGATGCGGATGCGCGTCACGCAGACGTCCGAGGCGCGGCATCAGCCAGCGGCTCGTGAAGGTGGGCGGCGCGTTGATACGCAGACGGTTGCGGTGGGTTTTCTCCTGCAGGCTGCGGACCGTGAGTTCGATGCGGTCAAATGACTGTTGCAGTGCTTGCAGGAGGATGCGGCCGGCGGCCGAGAGCTCGAGGTGGTGATGGTGACGCTGGAGCAAGGTCTCGCCGAGTTGGGCTTCCAGTTGCCGGACTTGCCGGCTGACCGCGCTTTGCGTCACGTTCAGCAGTTCCGCTGCGCGCGTGAAGCTGCCCGTGCGGCCGGCGACTTCGAAGGCTTTCAGCGCGTTCAGCGCGGGCATTTTGCGTTTCAAGGTGGGGCACCCAAGGGTAGGCTGACGCGCGGCGGCGCGGGTGCCCGCTATTTTACTGTGTTGCCCTCGAGGCGCTAGAAGCGTGCACGTCTTGTGGCGGCGATGCGTTGGTGCCGCAAGACGTGCAGAGACCGACTGGTCAATACGCGATGCAGACCGACTTGCTCTCGGTATACGCATCCACGATGGCCTTGCCGTGCTCGCGTCCGATTCCGGATGCCTTGAACCCGCCAAACGGCATCGCCGGATCGACCATATTGTGCGTGTTGACCCAAACGGTTCCCGCCTCGATGCCGTCGACCAGCCTCAATGCCTCGTCGAGCTGATTTGTCCACACACTCGCGCCAAGACCATATTCCGATGCGTTGGCCTGAATCAGGACTTCGTCGATATCGTCGTAGGGCATGGCCACCAGCACCGGTCCGAATACCTCCTCCCTGACCACGGAAAGCGGCTTGCATGCGCGATTGGCAATGACCGTCGGGCGGACAAAGAAGCCGTCCGCATCAACGGCCGCGTCACGTGACAGGATTTCGCCGCCTTCCTGGCGGCCTTGGGCGATCATTCCCATGACCTTGTCGCGGTGCCGTGCGGAAACCATCGGGCCCATCTGTGTTGCGGGATCGAAGCCGGAACCCAAGGCGATGCCATCAGCCACGGCGGCGATACCTTGCACCACTTCGTCGTAAATCGAGCGCGCAACGTACAGGCGGGAACCCGCGGTGCAGACCTGTCCGTGATTGAAGAAAATCGCGCCGGCCGCGCCTTCGATCGCTTTCTTCGGGTCGCAGTCGTCCAGCACGATCACGGGGCTCTTGCCGCCCAGTTCCAGCGATGCGCGCTTCAGATCGCTAGCGCATTGGCGGCCGATGATGCGGCCGACTTCGGTCGATCCTGTGAAGGTGACCTTGTTCACCAGGGGATGCTTGACCAGGGCTGCGCCGGCGGTTTCGCCGCGGCCTGTGACGACGTTGAATACGCCTGGAGGGAAGCCGGCTTCGTGAGCCAGTTCGGCCAGGCGGATCGCTGTTAAAGGCGTTTCTTCCGCTGGTTTCAGCACGACTGTGCAGCCGCAAGCGAGGGCTGGGGCGATTTTCCAGACCGCCATCAGGAGTGGGAAATTCCACGGCACGATTGCGGCGACTACACCTGCTGGGACGCGTTTTGTTGAGGCGTTGTAGCGGGTGCCGGGTGGGAAGGGGATCGACAGGTCGAAGGTGGTGCCCTCGATTTTGGTGGCCCAGCCGGCCATGTAGCGGAGCCATTGGACGCTGCCTGAGACTTCCAGCATCTTGGAGAAGGCTATTAGTTTTCCCTGGTTCAGGGTTTCTAATGTGGCTAGTTCGTCGGTGTGTTGTTCTAACAGGTCGGCTAGTTTTAGCAGCAGACGTTCACGGGTGGCTGGCGGCATTCTGCGCCAGGTGTCTGACTCGAAGGCTGCTCTTGAGGTTTTGACCGCGTGGTCGATGTCGGTTTCTGATGCGTCTGGGAGGTGGGATAGTTCTTCGCCCGTTGCGGGGTTGTAGATGGGGAAGGTTTTGCCTGCGGCGCTTGGGGTTTTTTCGCCGTTGATGAACATTGTTTTTGGTAGCTGCGCTGCTTGGGTTTTTTGTTCGGGCATGGTTTTTGTCTCCGACGGGGTTAGATTGGTGATGTTTGGTTGGCGCTTTTGCTGTTTGCCTGCGGTGGTGCCTTTCCTTGTTTTGTTAGTGGTCTATTAGCGTTGCCCCTGTGCGGGGCAGCACCTACTTTTCTTTGCCGCCGCAAAGAAAAGTAGGCAAAAGAAAGCGGCTCAAACCACGCCTGCTAAGTGGGGCCCGCAGCTCGCAGACGGCAGTGGTGCATCTGGAATCTGTGTTCTCTCACATTCAACGTTCGTGACAAGGGAGTCATACTTCCCGACTCGCACTTTGTGCTCGTCGGAAGAGTCTGCCAGGCGGTGGTCATGGTTTAGATGCTCGTGGCGCGCCTTTCTTTCGAACCAGTTGGTTGCTAATGTGCCGGCGCATAGCAGGTTCGTGATCGCGCTTAGTGCGTACAGCACGATGAATCCTTCGCCGAAAAAGTAGGGTGTTGTCGATAACGTTGCGCCCAATACCATCCCGATGTGGTGGGCTGCGCCGGGACAACTTGCGCTCAACGCGCTGCACGAATTTCTTCGCAGTTTCATCAGCGCCGGAATCGTCAGGCAGTCGAGAATCAGAAATATCTTTGCTGCGAGTAGTGCTAGGGTTGGACTGTCCACGGCTGCGAGGGCTCCAATTAACGCCGCTCGTAGCACGTACAGCACAATCAACATTCGTTTGTTGTTGCCGGAACGGTCGGCGATGAACGCCAGTGCGCAAACCGCCCCCACCGAAAGCAAGACCTGCCATATCGGTTGGGCGCCACTCATGCCGCAAATCGCAAACAACTGGAAACGCGCGAGACTGCCGCTCGATAAGCCCGAAAATACTGCGAGCAGTACCGTTGCACCGGTTGCGCAGATGGCTTCGGTCGGCTGGGCCGTGTTTTGATTCGCGTATTGATTCCGATCGAAATCCTTAGGAGGCGACACGGGCGCATCAACTAGATGCCACCCGCACAACAGCAATGCGCTACCTACCGCCACAAACAACCCAGCTATCGTGACTGAATGCTCCAATCCGCCCACATACGCCGGCATGATCCCCATCGCACTCGTCGCGGCAATCAGTGTCACCGCCGTCGCAAACGTCGTGTGCGGCCGGGATACGCGTGACATCAACAACGGCACGATCGTCATCGTTGCTAACGCCAATACGCTCATCCACAACGCGTTGGCTCGTTGACCAAGACCGGTTTGAGTCACCAGTGTCGCGGCACCGCCCACGAGCAACACACAGGCCGTGCCGCTTACGCTCGCAATTAACCCGCGCACCGTGCCCCTCGTGGACGCAATCCGCCCGCGTATCGCACCGCCTGCACCCGCCCTCAGCATGCCTGCCACGCCGCCTCCGCGTGGAGTCAGCCGACGTACTACGCTGCATGCAGTCGCGGGCCGCATGTATCTCGCGTCGGCCACGCCCGCAGCAGCACGCCGCACGTCGCACGTCATCGAATCACCGCTTGCAGCAGCCATGATCCGCAGACTTGCCATCCTCAACGCTGTTCTGATCCCGCTCGGACGGTAAGTCCATCGTCGGATTCGCGGAGAAGAAGTTGTTCGGCTTGAGCATGAAGCCGGCGTATTCCACGGGCATCACGGGGAAGTCCTCGGGTTTGCATACGTGCGTGTGGCCGAAGCTGTGCCACAAGACAATGTCCTCGTTCTCGATGTTGCGGTTCGCCTCGATATAACGCGGCAAGCCGTCACCGCCCGCGTGCTGGTTCGGATAGTCGCCGCTCGCATAGCGCTCGGCCGGATCGAATGGCGTGACCCACACGTGACGTGTCGCAAAGCCGCCGCGTTGGCGGACCTTCGAGCGTTCGTCGGCGAGCATCAGCGGGGAGTCGTTCACGATCAGCTTGTAGCCAGGATTCGCGCCGACGGCGTTCGTCACGTTCGGGTTGGTCACTTTCCAGTAACGTCCGGTGCGGCCGTTCGCGAGGCGCGCGGCTTCGCTCTCGGTCTTGAACACCTGTTTGGTGGTGTCGAAGACGTTGCCGTACGGATTCGTTTCGCCCATCGGACGCGGCACGAATTCGTGTTCGGTTACAGTGTTGCGCTCTCCGTCCACCATCATGTGCATCCGCGCATTAAAGAAGTGCTGATGGGTCGGGCCGCCAAGGTTCTCGGTGATCATGCCGCCCCACGGATACGTGTCGCCGTCAGCTACCGCGGAGGTTTGTACGATGCCGGTCAGCTTGCATTCGAGCTGGATGGTGCCGTCCTGGTACAGGTACCAGTAGAAGCCGTAGTCGTAGTTGCCGACCGTCGCGAAGAAGGAGATCACGAGGCGTCGCGAGCGACGCATTTCGAAAACGCCGGTGCGAAACTCGTAGTGCTTCCACAGGGTGCCGTAGTCCTCTTCGTGCATGCACACGGCGTTCTTCATCACGAACGCATTGCCGAAATCGTCGGCGGACGGAATGTCGAAATAACGGATTGTGCCGAGGCAATCGCAACCGAGTTCAAGCTGATTCGCCAGTTTGCCGAGGCCGTATTCGCCGGCATCGAATGCGCTCTTCCAGTAGTGATTCGTGCTCGGGTCGGAGTAGGGCACGCACATCTCCGTCACGCTCGCACGGTAGATGATCGGCCGCGCGTTCTTGCCGTCGTCCCATGACAGTTGATGCAGCACCAGACCTTCACGCGGCGTGAAGCCGACGCGGAAGCTCCAGTTCTGCCAGCTTACGTGCCAGCCGTCGATCTTGAAGCTCGGGCCATCGGGTTGATTGATCGACAGCGGTTTGAGCGTGTTGCGGGGCTCGCCGAGGCTCGGCGTGTCGTAGTTGTGCTTCGCGCGCGGAATCGGAATGATGCGGCCATCGTCCACCAGTTCGATCACTTTTTTCTCGAGCAGATCGACCACCGCCACCACGCCCTCGATCGGATGCGCGTAACCGTTGTCGGTCACGGTCTCGCGGTAGTAGCTCACGCAACGCACAAGGCGTCGGCCATTCTCGTTCTCGCGGTCGAAGCAGCCGGCGGAAAACGGATCGACCTGGACGCGCTCCAGATCCTTCTCGGTGAGGCCGCGCTTCATCACCGCAATGCGCCATGCGTCGTCGCTCTTGACGATCTGCTCGGCGTTCATGAAGTCTTCGATCATGATCGGCGGCTGGCCATATGGCGCCTGATCGAACGGCAGCACGTTGCGCGAGGCGATTTTTTTCTCTCTCAGGTCCACATGGAATTCGGTGGTCGTGCCATTCGTGCGATCGATTGCGAGGACGAACGCCGTGCGCGAAAAATATTCGCCGGTCTTGAATGCGATCACTTCGGCCTTCGGCGGCTCGCGCAATTCAACCATCGGAAAGCGCACGTGCCCGTCGAGATTTTCAGCGGCCTTCACGAGATCGCAGGCAAGCTGCATTTCGTCCGGACTCAGCGGATCGAGCGGATGAACGGGGGCGTGTGCGGTTTTCGTGGCATTCGTGTTCATAAGGTTCCCGTAAGGAGTGTGCTGGACCGGACTGCGTGCGAGGCTGCGTGAAACGTGCCGAACGCTGAGTCGATGGCAAATCGTAGGAACCCAATAATATTTTCGCGCTTGCTTATCGCGCCAAATGAACGATAAAGTGCGCCACGAGGAAGAACACTGCAGCACACCAGCGAAGACTTGAGAGGAGACGCTCAGCATGAAAAAAGTCACGCTCAACGGTAGTTTCCCTATGATCCGCGCAGCGGTCATGGGGCCGGTTGTGCGCGCACTCGATGCATCAGGCGCCAATTGCGACGCGCTGCTCGAAGCGTTCGGCATGAGCCGCAAGCTCCTGTCGAATCCCTATGAAATCCTGCCGCTGACGCGTTACGTGGCGGCATTCGAGCGCGCGGCCGAAGTACTCGGCGAGCCGTCGCTCGGCTTGCGTCTGGGCAGCGAATTGCAGGTGACGGAGCTCGGGCCGGCAGGTCTCGTGTTTCTATCGTCGCCGACCTTGAATGCGGCAGTGCGCAAGTTCTCGCTCGCGCTAGCGTCGTGGCAGAACACCACGACCTGCGAGTTGCTGCGCGACGGCGAATGGCCGGTATGGACCTATCAGATCGCCAATCCGCAGATCTGGCCGCGCCGGCAGGACGCGGAATACAGCCTCTCGACGATGTGCCATATGATCCGGGCCGTGCGCGGCGCGGCGTGGAACCCGGCCGAAGTGCATTTCGAACATGCCGCGCCCGCTGACCTCAAACCGTATGCGCGCATTTTCCGCGTACCGGTACGCTTTCAGCAGCCTTTCAATGGTGTGATCCTGCGTCCGTCGGATCTCGATGCACCGCTCAAAAGCGCCGACACGCAAATGGCGCGCATGATGGAGCGCCACGCCACCGATCTGATTGCGCGCGATGCGGTGCCCCACAGCATCGCCGACCAGGTACGCGATCTGGTGACGCGGCGGCTCGCGCACGAAAAGCTGATCGTTGCCGACATCGCGAAAGATCTCGGTCTCTCTCATCGTTCATTGCAGCGGCATTTGGCCGAGGCGGGGACATCCGTGCGGCAGATCGTGCGCCAAGAGCGGCAGCGCAGTGTGGAAGGACTGCTTGAACGCGAAGGGCTCACCAATGCGGCAATCGCCCGCGCCGTGGGTTATGCCGACGCGACCGTGCTGTGGCGCGCCACGCGCAACTGGAAAAAACAATAAAGGTAGTGGCGCTGCAGTTGCTTTCATTCTGAAAGCGCGTAAAGGCGCAATCCTCACACGAAATAAAAACTTCAGTTTCCTAACTATTCACTGCGAACTGCAGTGCATGAGACGCTCGCGAGCATTGGCGCAATTTATCGAAAATTTGGCGCAGTTCGCGAAGTCGCTTTATTTTTTAGCTACCTACCATGCGCTCACACCGAAACTTCGAACGTCGGTCAAGCGAGCGTCTGGACCAGTATTTCCAGGGTTTAGGCGAGTTCCAGACTAGCCAACAAAATAGAGGCAGCGATGAATGAACCCTACTCTCCGACCCGTCTGGTCGACGCGGAGAATCCCGTGGAACTGAAGGGCAATACGCTGGGCCTGTGGCAGATCGTGTTTCTTGTGATTTCCGCGGCCGCGCCGCTTACCGGCATGCTCGGTGCGGTGCCGCCCGCGATCAGCTTGGGCAATGGCGCCGGCATTCCGGGCGCGTTCGTGATTGCCGGCGTCGTGCTGCTGATC
This sequence comes from Paraburkholderia aspalathi, assembly GCF_900116445.1. Taxonomy (GTDB): domain Bacteria; phylum Pseudomonadota; class Gammaproteobacteria; order Burkholderiales; family Burkholderiaceae; genus Paraburkholderia; species Paraburkholderia aspalathi. The sequence goes on along the minus strand of NZ_FPBH01000004.1, from coordinate 65,838 downwards.
TTTAGCGTGGGCTTCGCGTCGATGAGCCGGCATGTGGTGCGCGCCGGTGCGTTTTACGCGTACATTACCGCCGGACTTGGCCGGCCGTTGGGCATGGCCGGCGCACTCGTCGCGCTGATGTCGTACACCTTCATCCAGATCGCGCTGTATGGCCTGTTTGGATTCTTCTGCACGGTGATTCTTTCTCCACTCCTGCACACGGCGATGCCCTGGTACGGCTATTCGCTGATCTGCGTGGCGGTGGTGCAATTCACCGGCATCCGCGGTATCGATCTGAATAGCCGGCTGCTCGGCGTGCTGATGTGTCTCGAACTGGGCATCCTGTTGCTGCTTGCGATTGCGATCGTCGTGCATGGTGGTGGCCCGAACGGTCTCACGCTCGCGCCGTTCACGCCGGAGCATGTGTTCAGCGGCCACCTGGGCATTGCGGTGATGTTTGCCTTTGCGTCGTTTATCGGTTTCGAAGCGACGGCGATTTACGGCAAGGAATGCCGGGACCCGAAGGTGACCGTGCCACGCGCGACGTATGTGTCGGTAATGCTGATTCTCGTGTTCTTCGCTTTCGTCACGTGGACGATTGTTTGCGCGTATGGACTCAACGACGTGGTCGCAGTCGCGACGAAGCAGCCGGGCGACTTCTGGTTCATTCAATCCGGCAAGTACCTCGGCGGTGCGGTGACGACGGTGATGAGCTTCCTGTTGCTCAGCAGTATCTTCGCGAGCCTCTTGTCGTTTCATAACACGCTGGTGCGTTATATCCACGCGCTGAGCCTGGAGGGCATCCTGCCGCAAGTGCTGAACCGTGTGCACGAAAAATACCGTTCGCCGTATGTGGCGAGCTATCTGCAGACGCTCTCCGTATGCGTTCTGCTCGGGCTCTTCATCGCGGCAGGCAGCGATGCATTCAACATCGTGTTCAGCTGGAGTTCGGCGCTCGGCACGATTGGTATTGTGATGTTGCAAGCGGTGACGAGTTTCTCCGTCATTGCGTTCTTTCGCAAGACGCGCAAGGACACGCGCGTATGGCATTCGTTCGTCGCGCCTCTCGTCGGTGGCATCGGCCTGCTGTATATCGGCGTGATTCTGGTGCGCAATCTCGATGCGCTCAGCGGCTCCGATAGCCCGATCGTCAAGTCCTTCCCCTGGATCGTATTCGCAGTGGCGCTCTCCGGCGTCGTGATCGGTCTCATCTTGCGCAAGAAGCGACCGGATATCTACGCGCGCTTCGGGCAGTAATCGAATAGCGCGCAAGGCACCCAGCGCGCGCTAGCTCGCCACGTTCTAACGATCGACTGTTGTCGTTCATTCCTGAACGGCGGCGGAATGGTGTCGTTCGTTCAGGGCGTCCAGTTTGTTCTTGCTGATTTCACCACTCAACTTCCGGCTAAAAAATATGGCAGACACATTCGTCAAGCGCTCGGCGCTTGCGCTGGCCGCGTGCGGCCTCGCGATGGGCGCACATGCGCAATCTTCGGTGACGCTCTATGGCACGGTCGACGCCGGCGTCGTGTACACCACCAACCAGCAGACGACGCTCGCCGACGGCAGCACCAACGGCCACGCGAATTATCAGCTGGCGGGCGGCAATCTGGTGCCGTCGCGTTGGGGCTTGACGGGCGCTGAAGATATCGGTGGCGGCACCACGGTGAACTTCACGTTGGAGAACAGCTTTCTGATCGGCAACGGTGCGATGCTGCAATCGAATACGCTGTTCAACCGCAACGCATGGGTCGGTTTGAACAACGGTACGTACGGCGCGCTGACGTTCGGCCGTCAATACGATCCGTTCTCCGACTACATGGGAGCGTACGCATCGAGCAATAACTGGGCGACGTTGTACGGCTCGCATTTCGGCGACGTCGACAACCTCAACGAAGCGTTCAACTTCAACAACTCGATCAAATACATCAGCCCGAGCTTCGGTGGTTTGACGGTGGGCGGCTTGTTCAGCCTGGGTGGCGTGGCGGGGAATTTCTCGCAGAACAAGGGCTGGGCACTGGCGGCGAATTACGCGCAGGGGCCGTTGTCGCTGAGCGCGGGGTATCTCGAGTTGAATCAGCCGTTGCAGGCAGCCCTAGGCGGCACGACCGGTTATATCGGCGATTTCAGTTGCGCGAATGCTGACGCGTCGTATTGTCTGCTGCAGCAGGCGAGCAAGGTGAGGATTTTCGGAGCAGGGGGCTCGTACGCGTTCGGCAAGGCGGGCGTGGCGCTCACCTATACGCATACGCGCCTATCACAGAGCCAGTATTTCGCGAGTGCGGCAACGCCCGCGGGGCAAGATATTTCGTTCGACATTGCCGAGTTGAATACGACCTATATGGTCGCGCCGGATTTGCAGCTTGGTCTGGCCTATATTTTCAACGATGCCAAACCGAGCAGCAGCGCTTCGACCCGCGTGCACCAGATCAACCTTGGCGTGGTGTATAGCCTGTCGAAGCGGACGGCGGTTTATGCGGTGGCGATCGGGCAGAAATCTTCCGGCGCCGGGCTGGGGATCAATCCGTCGACGGGGCAGACGGAGAATCTGGCGCAGATTCCGAATATCGTCAATTCGGACACGGATAAACAACTCTCCGTGATCGTGGGTTTGCGGCACAATTTTTAATTTGCCTGCGCGGCGCTGGCAAACCGATCAACGGAGCCAACGCCGCATCCCGACTCACGCAACATGTCGCGCGGGAAAAAATTAATCGGCGAGGCGCTTGTCCGAAAGCGCGTTCTGGCAATCCGCCAGCACCTGCTTGACTAGCCGCGCCTGCGGGTCGAGTTCGTCTGTATCGAGAATTTCTTCGACCGCGTCCCGCGCCCAATCGGCCTCGACAAATTTCGCGTGCCGCTGCGCAATCTCCAGCGCGGTTGCCGACAACCTGGCGATACTCAACCAGTCTGCTTCCCGGGACCGATAGTCGAGCCACTTATGAGCGGCCTGCACGTGAAACGCCGCGTCAGGCCAGTCCTCATTCAGGTAATAAGCGCCCAGGCAGCCGCAGGTGAGCCAGCACAACAGCTCCAAACGGTCCCGTGGACTCAGATGATGGCGTACATCACTCATGGCGACGCTCGCTGCTGAAATTTGCGTTCCGATTAGGGCGGCAAGCCGCCCTCCGCTTACGTTACACAATATCACGCAGAATTCACGAGCGGCAATGCCTGACTGACCCTGGCGACTCCGGCACCACAAACACCACGGGGTAACCCGCAGGCGGCCTGACTCCGCTAGCGCGTAGCGACGATAAACAGCCGTGGGAAGGGCAGCAGCACGGTGCCGTCAGCCTGGGCCGGATAAGCTCGCGCGATCGCATCACGGTAGCGCGCGAGGAAGACGCCTTGTTCGCTCTCGTCGAGTTCGGCGAGGAACGGCCTCAGCGCGCTGCCCTTGAACCACTCGACCACCGCGTCCGCGCCGCCCGCGAGCGGGTGATGGTAGACGGTGCGCCACACGTCGACCCGCGCGCACAGTGGTTTGAGTAACGCGTAGTACCAGTCGGCGCCATAGCGCATGGTGCGTTCCACCCCCCTCAGCTTGTTCGCCCAGGGGCCGTCCGCCGCGATTTCGCGCAGCAAACGGTGCGCGGGTTCGTCGAGGTTGTCCGGCATCTGCACGGCCAGGTTGCCGCCCGGCGCAAGTTTTTTTACCAGCGATGGAAACAGTTGCTCGTGATTCGGCACCCACTGCAGCACGGCGTTGGCGAGGATCAGGTCGTAAGGGCCTGGCGCATCCCACGTTTCGATGTCGCTCACCTCGAACTGGAATTGCGGCAGGCGCTTGACGGCCGCCGCGATCATGTCGGCGGAACTGTCCATGCCGCTGACCTTCGCGCCGGGCAGGCGGGCCGCCAGCGCTTCGGTGGAATTGCCGGGCCCGCAGCCGATGTCCACCGCCACTCGCACATCCGTTGCCGGCACCGCAGCCAGCAGATCCCTGACCGGACGCGTGCGCTCGTTTTCGAATAACACGTACTGTTTTGCCTGCCAATTTGTCGATGAAGTCATCTCGCGCTCCTTTGTCCCGATTGCACCCAATTGCATCCGATTTCCGGACCGTTTTCGCTGACATCCACCCACAGGGTGTGATGTCAAATCGATCCAATGCGCTCATTCTGTGCGGCGGCGAAGGCGGAGTAAAATGAATTTATCATTTCAATTCCTTCATTTTTCTAATGAAAATCGACACGCTCGGCGTACAGGCGTTCGTCGCGATCGCGGATCGCGGCAGCTTTCAAGGCGCCGCCGATTCGCTGCACGTCACGCAAACGGCCATTACGCAGCGTCTGCGTAAGCTCGAAACGTATCTCGGCGTCACGCTGATCGAGCGGACCACGCGTTCCATGGCACTGACGGAAATAGGGCGCAGTTTTCTGCCGCAAGCGCGCCGCTTGTTGGGCGAGCTTGCCGATGCGCTGGTGGAAATTCGTGAGACGGGGGTGGCCCGTCGCGGCGACGTGTCGATCGCTTGCGTGCCGACCGTGGGCGTGCAGTATCTGCCGCGCATTCTGCAGGCCTATGCCGCGCGTTATCCGCATAACCGCATCAAGATTCTCGATCACGCGTCGTCCGCAGTGGAGGAGGCGGTGCTGCGCCGGGAGGTGGAATTCGGCATCAATATCGCCGGCGAGCATCATCCGGATCTTGCCAGCGTGCCGTTGACGGAAGACCGCTACGTGCTGATCTGCCATGAAGATCATCCGCTGGCGAAACGGCGGCGCATCGCCTGGCAGCAACTGCAACCGTATCCGCTGATTTTTGCCGGCGAGGTCAGCGGCAATCGCGCATTGCTCGATATCGCGCTGGAAAAGAGCGAACTGGCGCTGCGCTCGTTTTACGAAGTGCAGCGCAGTTCGACTGCCGTGGGGCTGGTCGCTCAGGGTGTGGGGGCGGCCGTCGTGCCGGCGCTCGCCATTCAGAAGGGCGCGTATCCGACGGTTCGCACGGTTGAGCTCACGCATCCGGTGGTTTCGCGCACGCTTGTTCTCGTGGCGCGTAAGACCGCTCAGTTGTCGCCGGCGGCGCAGGCGCTTTACGACATGATTCTGGAACAGGCGACGTTGAAAGCGTGATTCCTGCGCCAACCGTTACAAACACTGCGCCCGCAAACAACTCGCCGCATGACTCAGATCGTCCTCGATCGCGCGTCGCACGCCGGCCGCGTCGCGCGCCTTCGCGGCGGTCAGCAAATCGTCGTGGGCGTCGTTGAGCGTGGCGGCGAACTGCGCGTCGCCAAACAACAGATTCGAAATCGGCCCAACCTGTAGCCACACCGTTTCGATCAATTCGAGCAAAAGCGGCGAGCCGGCCGCGCGGTACAGAATCAGGTGAAACGCCTCGTTGGCGTCGAGATAGCCCTTGGCGTCGGCGATCCGCAAGGCCTGCACCATCTGCTCATTCAGTTTTTCCAGCGTTTCCAGATCGTGCTCGCTGAGATGCGGCACGCCCAGTTCGGCGGCCTGGCCTTCGAGAATCAGGCGCACGCGCAGCACGTCGTCGAATTGTTCTTTCGACAGACGTGGCACCGTCACGCCGCAATTGGGCACGTTCACCAGCGCCGATTCGGCGGCGAGGCGCTGTAAGGCGGAGCGCACCGGCATTTCGCCCACGCCGAGTTCGGCGGCGACGTGACGGATCTTGATGCGCTCGCCCGGCACGAAGCGCCCGATCGTCAGCCACTGCCGTAGCGTTTCGTAGGTCTGGTCCTGCAGCGTGTGATGGCGCGAAGTTTTCATAAAGCTCGACAGATCAGTTCCGCAAGGCAGGCGTCGAATGTGGAAACCAGTCTGTCGACGTCGGCCGCCGACGTGTCGGGGCATACCAGGATCATGTTGTGAAACGGCGTGATCAGCACGCCGCGATTGAGCAGGTACAGGTGCACGATGTGCTCCAGTTCCGGGTCAAGCTGGCGGCCGGCTTCGTCACCGTTGCGCGGCGGCGTCGGCGTGAACTGGAATTCGGTGCGGGCGCCGACGCGTGTCACGCACCACGCGAGGCCGTGGCGTGCGATCGCATCCTTCAGACCGGTCTCGATTCGCTCGGCGAGCGCGAACATGTGATCGTAGGCGGCGTCGGTCATGACCTCGGCGAGCGTCGCGCGGATCGCGCTCATTGCCAGCATGTTCGCCGTGAGGGTGGTGCCGATGCCTGAGTGGCCGGGCGGTGCGCTGCGCTTGGCGTGCTGCGCGCGGGCCGCGAGCTCCGCGCTGAACCCATACACCGCGCACGGAAAACCGCCGCCCACCGGTTTGCCGAGGATGAACAGATCGGGTTCGAGGCCGTACGCTTTCGTGTAACCGCCGGGGCCGCAGCTGATGGTGTGGGTTTCGTCGATCGCGAGCAGCGTGCCGTAGCGGCGCATAAGCGCTTGTGCTTGCCGCCAGTAGTCCGGCTCGGGCAGCACCATGCCGATGTTGGTCATCGCGGGTTCAGCCAGCACGCAGGCCACTTCGCCGTCTTTCAGCGCGTTTTCCAGCGCGGCGAGGTCGTTGAATTCGATCACGCGCGTGGTGCCGAGCAGGTCGTGCACCTGGCCGATCAGGCTGTCGCGCTGTTGCGGCTGGCCGTCGATGAGATCGACGAACACGTCGTCCACGGTGCCGTGATAGCAACCGTTGAAGATCACGATCTGTTTGCGCCCGGTCGCCGCGCGCGCCCAGCGCAACGCAAAGCGGTTGGCGTCGCTCGCGGTCATCGCGAACTGCCAGTAGGGCAGGCCGAAACGGCGCGCGAGTTCTTCGCCGACCCACGCGGCATCCTCGCCCGGCAGCATGGTCGTCAAACCGCGCTCGGCCTGGGCTGCCAACGCGCGGGCCACGGGCGCCGGCGAGTGGCCGAACATCGCGCCCGTATCGCCGAGGCAGAAGTCGGCGTAGCGGTGACCGTCCACGTCGGTAAACGCGGCGCCGCGTGCTTCTTCGACATAAAGCGAGAAGGGCGTCGACCAATCGTTCATCCAGTGAAGCGGCACGCCGAACAACAGGTGGCGCGCGGCGCGTTCGGACAGCGCGCGCGATGTCGGCATGGCTTCGGCAAACGCGCGGCGTTCGCGTTCGACGAGCGCCTGTGCGTGCTCCCAGTTGATACCTTGGCGAGTATTCAAATCCAGCTTCTCCGATGACGTTTCCATAAGCCGCCCGCACTCACACGAGCAGTTGCAGATGCTCACGCTCCCACGCGGTAATGCCTTGCGAGAAGGTCTCGAACTCCTTTTCCTTCACCGCGCAATAGGCCTGCACGAAGTTGTCGCCGAGCACGTCCGCGAGTTCGGTGCACTTGAGGAGCGCCTTGAGCGCATCTTCGAGACCGCGCGGCAATTCGTATTCGAGGTCGTAGGCGCTTTCGATCATCGGCGCCGACGCTTCCTGCTGCTCCACCATGCCGAGATAGCCGCAGGCGAGGGTGGCCGCCATTGCCAGATAGGGGTTGACGTCGACGCCCGGCACGCGGTTTTCGAGCCGCCGGCCGTCCGGTCCGGAATTCGGCACGCGGATGCCGCAGGTGCGGTTGTCGTAACCCCAGCGCACATTGATCGGCGCGGCGGTGAAGCGCGACAGGCGCCGGTAGGAGTTCACGTAAGGCGCGAACATCGGCATGGCTTGCGGCATGTACTTCTGCAAGCCGCCGATGTAGTTGAAAAACAGCGGGCTCGCTGTTCCATCGGGAAGCGAAAAGATGTTCTCGCCGGTTTGACTGTCGACGATGCTCTGATGAATATGCATCGCGCTGCCGGGTTCATGCTCCATCGGCTTGGCCATGAAAGTCGCGAAAATGCCGTGACGGAAGGCGGTTTCGCGCACCGCGCGCTTGAACAGGAACACGCGGTCGGCGAGATCGAGCGCGTCGCCGTGCGAAAAATTGATCTCCATTTGCCCCGCGCCGACTTCATGCACGAGCGTTTCGACGCCGAGATGCGTGGTCTCGCAGAAGCGCGACAGGTCCTGGAAGAACGGATCGAATTCGTTGACGGCGTCGATCGAGAACGACTGGCGGCCGGCTTCGCTGCGCCCCGCGCGACCGAGCGGCGGGCGCAGCGGTTCATGCGGATTCTTGTTCTGCGCAATCAGGTAGAACTCCATCTCCGGCGCGACCACAGGGCGCCAGCCTTTTTCCTCATAGAGTTTCAGCACGCGCCGCAACACCGCGCGCGGCGAGATGCCGATCGGCTTGCCGTCGAGTCCGACACAATCGTGGATCACGACCGCGACCTGTTCGATTGCCCACGGTACGAGCCGCACCGTGTTCGGATCGGGGATGCAGACCATGTCGGGATCGCTCGGCCCGACAAAGCGCTCGAAATCCGCGAACTCGCCGTTGACGGTGATCATCAGCAGCGCGTTCGACATGTGCATCTTGCCTTCCGAGAGAAACAGGTTCTTCGGCACGATCTTGCCGCGCGCGACGCCCGTCATGTCCGGTATCACGCATTCCACTTCATGGATGCGGTGATGTTCCAGGAATTCACGCAGGTCGTCGCGTAGGTCGCTTTGCAAGGTTGACTCCAGTCGGTTGATGAAGACGGCGCGAAGCGCGGCTGCAAACCTTGCGCGAACGAGCCTGTTCGGAAAAGCTGGGCATTTTGCATCATGGGATTTGATCAAATCATCGCACGGATTTTCCCTTTTGGGAAATTTGATCAAATATCATCGGTTGATCGAGGGAACCTGAGAATCACCCATGACCGATGCACCGTGCTCGCCACGCCCGTCGCCGGCCCAATGCGTTGCGACCTTGCATACGATTGCCGCCGCCGTCTCCTTGCTGGAGCGGCAGGGGATTGGCGCTGAGGTGTTGCTGGCGGGAAGCGGCGTTAGCGAGGGCGATTTGCGTCAGCCGTCCGGGCTCGTCACGCACGCGCAGGAACTGATCGTGTTCGCCAACGCGTTGCAGGCTTGCGGCGATACGCGCATCGGCCTCGACATCGGCCGCGCCCTGCATATCTCGAGCTACGGCATCCTCGGTTACGCGATGCTGGTGAGTCCCACGCTTGGCGACGCGCTGCAGTGTGCCCAGGACTTTCCCCTACTGCTTGGAAGCTACTTCAAGGTTTCGCTGCGCCGCAACGCAGATGTCGCGGCGATCGTCGCGGCCGATTACCGCTACCGGCCGGATCTCGCCGTGATCAATACGGACATGTGTCTCGCGTCGATGTGGGCGGTGGTCTGCGACGTGCTGTCAGCGCGGCGCGCGCCATCCGCGCTCGAGGTAACGTTCGGCGCACCGGCTCACGCGGACGCCTACGAAGAGCGGATCGGCCAACGCGCCACCTTCGACGCTGCCGAAAACGCGCTGATTTTTCCGGCCAGCTGGCTCGACGAACCGCTGCCCCTCGCCGAGCCGGTGAGCTATCTGATGTCGCGTCAGCAATGCGCGCAACTCGAGCGCGAATGGGCTACCGCGGCGGGTAACGACGTCACGGCGCGCAGCCTGCGCCTGCTGTATTCCGACCCACGCCGCTACGGTTCACTGCGCTCGCTCGCCGATGCGCTGTGCGTGTCGGAGCGCACGCTCAGACGGCGTCTCGCGGGCAGCGGCTCCGCTTTCCAGGCGCTGCTCGACCGCGTGCGCCACGATCTCGCGCTCGACTACCTGGTGCGTACGCGGCTGTCGATGTCGGATATTGCCGAGCGGCTCGGCTATAGCGAAACGGCCGGGTTCCGGCACGCGTTTCGCCGTTGGACCGGCCGTTGTCCGAGCGACTATCGCTGCGCGTAGCCTGCGGTTCTGTCCTGAGTTCTTTTGAGCGCACGGTTTCAGCGGCGCGACTACGTTCTTTCGTCGAATCCAGTTCCAATGTCACGTCGGCCCGGCCAGATTGGCCACATTTATCCCCTCGATGACCGTTTCCCCGTTATCGCCCAGCCGCGTTCCTCGGGCAGAATTTTCCCAGACGAAAACAGAGGAGACACGAGATGCGAGCAGTCAGCGTGGCGGCAATCCAGTTGGCCGTGCCGGGGTGGGATCGCGAGGCGAATCTCGCGCAAGCCGAGCGCCTGGTGCGCGAAGCGGCGGCGCAGGGCGCGCAGGTGATTCTGCTGCCCGAGCTTTTTGAGCTGCCGTACTTCTGCACCGAACAGGATTCAAAGCACTTCCGCCATGCGCTTCCTTTCGATGGCCATCCCGCCATCACGCGCTTTAGCCGCGTCGCGGCTGAGTTGAACGTGGTGCTGCCGATCAGCTTCTTCGAGCGGGCCAGCAATGTCTTCTACAACACAGTGGCGATGATCGATGCCGATGGCAGCGTGCTCGGCCGCTACCGCAAAACCCATATCCCCGATGGTCCAGGCTACAGCGAGAAGTACTACTTCACGCCTGGCGACACGGGCTTTCGCGTCTGGCTGACGCGTTACGGCACGCTCGGCGTCGGCATCTGCTGGGACCAGTGGTTTCCGGAAACGGCCCGCGCAATGGCACTCCTCGGCGCTGAACTGCTGTTCTATCCGACTGCGATCGGCAGCGAACCGCAAGACGCTTCGCTCGACAGCAGCGCGCACTGGCAACGCGTGATGCAGGGCCACGCAGGCGCGAACCTCGTGCCGCTGATTGCTGCGAACCGCACCGGCCGCGAGCAGGGCCGCGACTTTCCGCAGCGCTATTACGGCTCGTCGTTTATCTCCGATCAGTACGGCGAGCAGGTGCAGAAAGCTGGGCGCGACGAGCCCGCGATCCTGCTGCATCGTTTCGATCTGGATGCGGTCGCCGCGACTCGTCATGCATGGGGCGTGTTTCGTGACCGGCGTCCAGCCTGCTACGGCATCCTTGCGACGAGCGATGGCGAGCACCGTACACAAGAGCAGGTATCTTGAGTGTCGTATTCACGGGCGTGGCCAACCTCAACGCGTTAAACGACGTATCAAGCGACGGATTCGAGCAACAAGCATCCTGAGGAGACATTGCATGTTGACTGTGTATAGCGATCGGCACCGGCTGCATCATGGCCATGCCGAATTGATCGACGGCGAAATGAAGCCTTGCTTCGAGATGCCGAGCCGTGCGGATTTCATCCTGGAACGGGTGCGCGAGACGAAGCTCGGCGACGTGATTGCGCCCACATCGTTCGGACTCGATCCCGTGCACCGTATTCACGACAAGGGCTTCATTGCGTTTCTTGCCAGCGCATGGGACCAATGGAGCGCGCTCGGCCGCAAGCACGATGCGCTCCCGCTCATCTGGCCCGTGCGCGGCATGCGCCAGGACCGCGTACCGGAAGATATCGACGGCAAGCTCGGTTACTACTCGATGGATGCAGGTGTGCCGATCACCGCGGGCACGTGGGCTGCCGTGAGCGATGCAGTGGATGTCGCGCTAACCGGCGCGCACCACGTGAGGGCAGGCGCACGCGGTGCGTTCTCGTTGTGCCGACCGCCTGGGCATCATGCCGCGGCGGACTATATGGGCGGTTACTGCTACATCAACAACGCGGCGGTGGCGGCACAGTCATTCCTCGACGCGGGCGCGAAACGCGTGGCGGTTCTCGATGTCGACTATCACCACGGTAACGGCACGCAGAGCATTTTCTATCATCGCCCGGACGTATTGTTCGCGTCGTTGCATGGCGATCCACGCACCGAGTATCCGTTCTTTCTCGGGCACGCGGACGAAACCGGCGCGGGTGCGGGCCTCGGCTACAACGCGAACTTTCCGCTGCAGCCGGGTACGGCGTGGGCGGACTATGCGGTGTCGCTCGACGCGGCTTGCGCGCGTGTCGCTGCTTACGCACCGGATGCGCTGGTGGTGTCGCTTGGTGTCGATACTTTCGAAGAGGATCCGATTTCGCAGTTCAAGCTGCGCAGCGCTGACTATCTGCGCATTGGCGAGGCGATCGGACGATTGGGGAAACCGACCTTGTTCGTGATGGAAGGTGGCTACGCGGTCGCGGCGATCGGGGTCAACGCCGTGAATGTGCTGACGGGTTTTGAGTCGGTTTAACTGACCCTCTGTCGTGACGCAAGCTGGCCCAGTGCGCAATGTGCGAAGTGTCTATGTTCGCTTTATCGCGCTATCGATACGCTACGATTCGAGCCGGATTCCCGGTGACTTTATCTATAGCGACTGAACGAGCGGCCCCGATCCTATGCTTCAGATACTAGGCAAAGCTTCATCCATCAACGTGCGCAAAGTACTGTGGACGTGTGCCGAACTCGGCCTGCCGTTTGAACGGGAGGACTGGGGTTCCGGATTCAAGGCGACTGATGTGCCCGAATTTGTCGCTTTGAATCCTAATGCCATGGTTCCGGTGATCAAGGACGGTGAGTTTGTGCTGTGGGAATCCAACTCGATCATCCGTTACCTGGCCGGCCGCTATGACGGCGAGTTTCTGTATCCGAGCGATCCTTGCGAGCGCGCCAGGTGCGATCAATGGATCGACTGGCAGGCGAGCGAGCTGAACCGGGCGTGGAGCTACGCGTTTCTTGCGCTGGTCCGGCACTCGCCGGCTCACCAGGACCGTCAGCAGATTGATCTGTCGTGTGCGAACTGGGCGCGGCATATTGCAATCGTCGACAGGCAACTGGGAACGACCGGCGGCTTCATCGCTGGTTCGGCGTTCTCGCTTGCGGACATTCCGATCGCGCTTTCGATCAACCGTTGGCTTGAGACGCCATTGCAGCATGCCGATTTTCCTGCGCTGACGGCTTACATGGAGCGTCTTGCCACGCGTCCTGGCTATCTGGAGTACTGCCGCAACGGCACACCGTGAGCAGTTCGTTCTCAGGTAATGGCGGCGGCCCTGGCATCACGGGGTCAATTCGCGCGCGACGCTTACAAAAAAGCCTGCGCAGTACTTACAAAAACCTAAGTGCCGAGTGCTTCTGCTCGCCACGATCCGACTCGCCTACAATGGCCGCTTTTGCGACACAGATTGAAGGTTTAAAGATGCGGGTATCGAAATTTGCACTGGCTTTGCTGACGGCCTGTTTTACTCTCAACGCAAGCGCCGAGATGACGGCCGCGCAATACAAGCTCTGGGCTCATACCGACAACAACTCGGTCTACGCGGCGTACATCACCGGCACGATCAATGCGCTGGGGTGGGCGAACGGGGACCTGGTGTCGAAGAAGCGTCCGCCGCTGTTCTGCCCGCCGCAAAACCTTGCTATCGGCAATCAGAACGTCTACCCGTTACTCGATCAGTTTTTCACCAACCATCCAAGCATCTCGGACGACTTCCCGATCGGGCTCGCCATTCTGCGCACGCTTCAGGGGGCGTTTCCCTGCTGATACGCCGGATGAGCTCAGCCACGACGCCATCTTGAACGCGTCTACTGCTCATACAGAAAACGCACTGCTTGCGGGGCCGTAAAGACCCCGCAAACGAACATCACATCTGCACGAGCCCAGGAATCTGCACGTCCGGATTGACGTCGGCTTCATAGTCCACGCCGGCGATCTCGAATCCGAACAGACGCAGGAAGTCGGTCTTGTAGCCGCTGAAGTCGGTGAGCTCGTAAATATTGTCGTTGGTCACCTGGGTCCAGAGTTCCTGAACGCGCGCTTGCACTTCGGGATCGAGCTCCTTGTAGTCCGCGCGCAGACGGCCTTCCTCATCGATGTGCGGCGTCGTGCCGTACATGCTGTCCTTGTAGAGACCGTAGACCTGCTCAATGCAGCCTTCGTGCGTGCCCTTCGCCTTCATCACCTTGAAGAGCAGCGACAGGTACAGCGGCATCATCGGGATCGCGGAGCTCGCCTGCGTCACGACCGCCTTGAGAACCGAAACGCGTGCATCGCCGCCCTTGGCCGCCAGTTTCTCGCGGATGCCGAGCACCTTCTCATCGAGATCTTTCTTGGCCGCGCCGATCGAGCCGTTCCAGTAGATGTCGTGCGTGATCTTTTCGCCGAGGTAGGTGAACGCGGTCGTCTTCGCGCCGTCGGCGAGCACGTTGGCCTCGAGGAGGGCGTCGATCCACATCTGCCAGTCTTCGCCGCCCATCACCGCGACCGTGTTGTCGATTTCGGCTTGCGTAGCGGGTTCGAGGACGGTTTCCTTGATGACTTCCTTGTCGGTGTCGATGCCGCGCAGGTTGACGGCCTTGCCGACCGGCTTCAGGGTCGAGGTGAACACTTCGCCGGTTTTCGGATGCGTGCGCTTGGGCGCGGCGAGACTGTAGACAACCAGGTCGACCTGACCGAGATCGCGCTTGATGACTTCGATGGTGCGTTGCTTGACTTCGTCGGAGAAGGCGTCGCCGTTGATGCTGGTCGCGTACAGGCCTTTTTCCGTGGCGAATTTCTCGAAGGCGGCGGTGTTGTACCAGCCTGCGGTGCCGGCTTTGGTTTCGCTGCCGGCGCGCTCGAAGAACACGCCGAGCGTGGCCGCGTCCGAGCCGAATGCGGCGCTGATGCGGGCGGCGAGGCCGTAGCCCGTGGAGGCGCCGATCACGAGCACTTTCTTCGGGCCATTGGCGATGGGGCCGCGTGCCTTGACGTATTCGATCTGTTCTTTGACGTTGGCTTCGCAGCCAACCGGATGGGTCGATACACAGATGAAGCCACGCACGCGCGGTTTGATGATCATGAAGCACCTCTTGTCAGAATTGCCGACATTATAGTGGGCTTGGGTTTCTGCCTGTGCGCGGCGTCTGGGTTTGTCCGTTTGCAGCGCAAAAATCGGCCATCGCCCCGCATCTTGGTAGGATTCAGCCTTTCCCAGCAGACGGTAGCAAGTGTGAAGCGCCTGATCACCTCATTCTTACAGACCCTTGAAAAAGGGCTAACCCGGGCGAACCAGCCCATCGTGCGGGGCCTCTGGCATCTGCGCCATCCCACGCTGCGCGGCGTGGCATGGGCCTGTGCCGCGAGCCCGGTGCTGCTGGTTCTGTATGTGCTGATCCTGATTCCGTTCACGCCCAGCATCGGCGACATCCGCAAGGCAAAAATCGAGCAGCCGGCGCAGATTCTCTCGGCGGACGGCAAACTGCTGGCCGAATTCAAGCCCTCGAACCGCGAGTGGGTGAAACTGAAGGACATCTCGCCGAATGTGGTGAATGCGCTGATCGCCACGGAAGACCACCGCTTCTACCAGCATTTTGGGCTGGATTGGCGCCGCACGGCGTCCGCCGCGCTGCACACGTTTTCTGGCGACCGGCAGGGTGGTTCGACGATTACCCAGCAACTCGCCCGCAACCTTTATCCCGACGAGATCGGCCGCGCGCCCACGCTGACCCGCAAGATCAAGGAGGCCATTACGGCCTTCAAGATCGAGGCGCTCTACACCAAGGACGAGATCCTCGAGACCTACCTCAATACGGTGCCGTTCCTCTACAACGCGTACGGCATCGAGATGGCGGCGCGGACCTATTTCGACAAATCGGCCGGCGACCTGAATGTGCTGGAAAGCGCGACGCTTACCGGCATGCTCAAGGGCAATAGCTACTACAACCCGGTGCTCAACCCGGAACGCGCCTTGCAACGGCGCAACACTGTGCTGGCGCAAATGGTCAAGTACGGCAAGCTCACGCCCGCGGCCTACGCAACGCTTTCGCGCCGTTCCTTGCGCATCGATTTCGAGCGGCAAACCGAGCCGCCCGGGCCCGCGCCGCACTTCGCGCAGCAACTGCGCAAGTGGCTCGCGGCATGGGCCGACCGCAACGACTACAACATCTATTCCGATGGCCTGGTGGTGCGCACCACCATCGATTCACGCTTGCAGACCATGGCCACTCAGGCCGTGACCTTGCAGGGCAACCAGTTGCAGGGCATCGCGAATTCGGCGTGGGGCACGCGTGCGGGTTGTGCGAACGGCCGCGACCTGCTGCAGACTTTCCTGCGGGAAACGCCCGACTATCGCGCCGCAAAAGACGCCGGCCTGACGGATGACGACGCGATGAAGCGCGTCTCCTCCGACCGCGACCTGGTGAAGAGCGTGTGCGAGTCCAAGACCCGCGTGCAGGCGGACTTCCTCGCCATGGACCCGCGCAACGGCCAGATCAAGGCGTGGGTCGGCAGCCGCGACTTCAGCCAGGACCCGTTCGACCACGTCCAGCAGGCGCGGCGCCAGCCGGGTTCGACCTTCAAGCCGTTCGTCTACGCTGCGGCATTCGAAGACGGCGCCAAACCCAGCGATACGTTTATCGACAAGCCCGTCGAGATTCCGCTGGCCGGCGGCGAAGTCTGGCGTCCGAGCGACGAAGACGAGCCGAGCGACCGGGCAATCAGCCTGCGCGACGGCCTCGCTTATTCGCGCAACCGGATCACCGCCCAGTTGATGGAAACGGTCGGTCCGAACAAGGTCGCGAAGCTGGCGCGCGCCATGGGCGTGCGCGACAGCGAACTCGACCCGGTGCCGTCGCTCGCGCTCGGCACGAGCCCGGTGACGCTGAAGGAGATGGTCTCAGCCTACGGCACGATCGCCAACCTCGGCGGTTACGTGGAGCCGGTGATGGTCACGCGCATCGAAGACCGTAACGGCGAGGTGCTGGCCGAGTTCGAGCCGACATCGCCGAAACAGGAGTTGCCGGCCGGCGCCGCGCGTACGCTCGTCGATGTGATGCGCGATGTGGTGAGCCGCGGCACGGGTTCGAGCATTCGCAGCCGCTTCGGCGTGCGTGGCGATGTGGCGGGTAAGACGGGCACGACGCAGGGCAACGCGGACGGCTGGTTCATCCTGATTCAACCGCAGCTTGTGGCCGGGGCGTGGGTCGGCTTCAACGACAGCCGGGTGACCTTGCGCAGCGACTATTGGGGCCAGGGGGCGCACAGCGCGTTGCCGATCGTCGGCGACTTTTTCCAGCGCGCGCAACGCTCGAAGCTGGTGGACAGCCGCGTCAAGTTCGCGACCGACGAGGAGCCGGGCTGGTTTGCGGAACGCTCAGGCAGACTGCGCGAGTGGTTCCAGCATCTGTTTGCAGCGTCGCCCGCGAAGACGGGGGCGCCGGTTGTCACGCGCAATACGACGCGCCATGCGCCTGCTGTTGCCACGGCGCCGACGTCCGCTGCATCGGCGGTCGCGGCGTCTTCTGCAACTGCCGCTGATGTCGAACCGCGCACGCTGCCGCCACAGCCGCCCCTCCTTCAAGCACCGGCGTCAGCGGTTGCGCCTGCAAACAGGGCGGTCGACGGTGAGGTGCATGGCAACGGTGAGCCGGCTTTGGCGCCGACGCCCACGCCGGACGACGTGCTGCCGCCGGACGCAGGCGGCGCGGCAAACTCGCTTCCGAGCGCGCCGGCCAGCGCGCCGGGGAGTGCCTCGCCCTGAGGTTCGACCAAGCCGGGCCGCGTAGCCAAATCGGCGCTTCGCAGACGCAGCTAGGACGGTCTGGCAACTTTCTCCCTGCCTGCCGCGCCGGAGTCCGGAAGACTGCACGATGCCTCGAGCGAGGTGTCGTGATGCAGCAGAAGCACGGCGGCTACCCCGACGAGTCCCGCGCCCGACAGACACAGCAGACCGGCGCCGAAGCCGCCGGTGCTGTCCTTGATCCAGCCCATCGCGTACGGGCCGAAAAATCCCGCCAGATTGCCGAGAGAATTGACCGCGGCGATACCGCCCGCCGCCGCCGCGCCCGAGAGGAACGCGGCCGGCAAGGTCCAGATCACGGGCAGGCAGCCGAAGATGCCGAAGCCGGCAATCGACAACGCGATCATCTTCTGCACCGGATTGTCGAGCCCGGCCGCCGCCGCAATGCCGCCGGCCGCGACCAGCAACGCAATCGCCACGTGCCATTTGCGTTCGAGCTTGCGGTCCGAATGCCGTCCCCAATAGATCATGCTGACCACGCCGACGATGTAAGGCAAGGACGTCACGAAACCGGTCTGCAGGTTGGTGAGACCGAAGGACTTGACGATCTGCGGCAGAAAGAAACTGAGGCCATAGTTGGTTGCGTTCGCACCGAAATAGATGAGCGCGACGGCGAGCACGCGCGGATTGAACAGCGCTTCCTTCACGCTGAACGTGCGCACGGCCTCACGATGCTCGCGTTCCTGAGCCTGACGGGCGACCAGCCAGTCACGTTCGTCATTGGCAAGCCAGGTGGCGTCCGCCGGTTTGTCGGTCAGATAGAACAGCACGCAGAACGAGAGCACCAGCGCGGGCAGCGCCTCGATCAGATAGACCCATTGCCAGCCGGCTAATCCACCGCGTCCATCCATCGAGAGCAGGGCGCCGGAAATCGGGCCGCCGATTACCGTGGAGAGCGGAATCGCCGCCATGAAATAGCCGACCACGCGGGCACGATAGGCGGCGGGAAACCATAGCGTCAGCAGAAAAATGATGCCGGGGAAGAAACCCGCTTCGGCCACGCCCAGCAGAATGCGCAAGCCATAAAACACGTGCGCGGGCGAGAGGCCGGTGAAGCGTGCAATGTCCGGGATATAGGCCATCGCGCCGGCCAGGATCCCCCACGTGAACATGATCCGGGCGATCCAGCGTCGCGCGCCGAATTTTTCGAGCAGAAGATTGGACGGGACTTCGAAGAAAAAATACGCGATGAAGAAAATGCCCGCGCCGAAGCCGAACGCGCTGGCGGACAGACCAAGCGCCTTGTTCATTTGCAGTGCAGCAAAACCGACGTTGACCCGGTCGAGATAGGCAATGAAATAGCAGACGATCAGGAACGGTACGAGCCGAACCGTCACGCGGGTTATGGTGCGTGCTTCGATATCCATCGACGTCTCCTCCGGTTCAGCGTCCGGTCTGTTTGCTTGATGTGCATACAGACTAGTCGGTGGAGCGCGATTCCGAAAGTGTTTTGCCTTCGGGAGCACCTGCCGCCAGGCGAGGCTCTTGCGTCACCCGGCGGCAGCGTTTCGCCTTAGAACCGATGCGTCATACCCACCGTTGCAAGAATCTGCCTGGTCCCGGGGGCGGTCACGGTCACGCCCGGCCAGCTCACCGTGGCGGTGCCGTTGTTCTTCATGTAGCCCGCCCGCACGTAGAAACTCGTACGTTGGGAGAGCGAATGGTCGGCGCCCACTTCGATGCTCGACGTATTGTCATGCGCGCCGCGCACGCTGCGCTGAACGCCGGCAATCGTGATCGTATCGGCCGGGGTTGCCTGAATTGTTGCGCCCAGCTCCGCAATGCTCAGCGAATGGCCGGTGCCCAGGTGCGCGGCCAGCGACCCAGGCGCCGGGTCCTGCGCGCGGTTGTAGGAATAGTTGAACTGTAAGTTCACGATGCCGATCCGGTAGGCTAGCGCGCCGATGAAGTGCTCGGTGCCCAGCAGGCTCAGCGACGTGGGCAGGCCGGCGATGGTTTCCTGGCCCGGATGCTGGTTCACATAGGCAAGACCCGCGTAGAAACCGTAGCCCGAGTAAGTGGCCGCGACGTTCAGCATGTTGCCGGTCGTGGCCGGTATAGGCTGGCTCACCGTGGCGGAGAACGCATACATGCCGTACAACTTCAGGCCTTTCATATCCGGCGATTGATACATGATCGAATTGCTGGCGCGCCCGGAATCGTATTGCGTTGACAGCGTATTGCGGTCGACTGCGAGGACGTTGGCCGAGAACGGCGACAACACTTCGTTCGCGCGAAACGGATCGGACGGATAGATGACCCGGAAACTCGGCTCGTACTGCCGTCCCATGGTCAACGAACCGTATTGGTCGTGGCTCAGGCCGACCCATGCCTGACGATAGAAGAGCGCCGAGGTGTCGGCGAACAAGCCGCCGTTGTTCACGTTAAAGCCGGTTTCGACGTTGAACTGCGCCTTCAGGCCGCCACCAAGGTCTTCCGTGCCCTTCAGCCCGAACAGGGAGCCCGTCGAGCCGCCGCTCTTTTCGGCATACGAATGCACGCCGCCGTTGTCGAGATACTGGATGTTCGCGTCGACGACGCCGTACAAGGTCACGCTCGACTCGGCGGCCGCGGCGCCACCAGCGGCAAGAATCAGCGTGGCTCCGCAAACGCCGTGGTTGATAAAACGCATGCATGTCTCCTCTTTTTATATCCGCCTGCTGCGGACTCGATTGCACAGTCTTGCTGCGGGGTTATCGCGGGTAGGGTTCTGCGACCCGAATCCTGCGCGCCACAAAATGGAATGACCGTGCTAATTTCGGCCAACTGGCGGAATAAAGCCAGTGCATTGTTCGTATGAAGAGAGTGCAGAAATTGCATGAAACGGAAGAGGCGCAAAAACAGGGTTTGGGCCCGCGGGGACGCGATGTTGATCCGTTATGCCGTGGACTTGCGGAGTCCCTTCCTGGCGTGGACTACGGGCGATTGTTCAGGCGTGTGCAACAGTGTTTTCGGGTGACGAGGCTGATCTGACGCGCCTGATTGCGCATAATTCCGAGATTGGAAAAATGGTTAAAAAATGTGGGCGAATATGTTCAACCATATGTCAGATTCCGTGCTCGATCTGGAGCGAGCGTCCGAAATGCCGCAGAGCGGAAGCTTGTTGTCGAACCGGGGGCGGGCGCTCATCGCTGCAGTGGTCGCGTGCGCGAGCCTCGTGGGCTGCGCGTCGACGACCGATGTCGTCACGACCGACAAACCCGGCACTTACACGGTAGCGGCGAGCGCGACCGGCGGGAAGATGGCCTGGGCTCGCGCGCATGAACACGCGATAAGCGAGGCGCGCGACTACTGCGAGCGTCGCGGCATGCAGAGCAGTGTCACGACTGAAACGGTGAGCGGCGTGGAGATGATGACCGCGCACGCGTCGTCAGTGAATTTTGAGTGTCATCCGAAGTTCTAGGCGGGCGCGGCTGCAGCTCACGTTACGCGTTTATTGCTTGTCGAACGTCACCAGCTTTTTATCCTTTGTGTCCGCCACAAAAATGGCCAGCAGCTTCGCGGGTTCGGTATCGCTCGCGTTTTCGCTGACCGTGTGATGCGCGCCGGGCTTCTCGGTCCAGGATTCGCCCGCATGAAACACGTGCTCCTCGCCATTGTTGATACGACTGCGGATCGCACCTGACAGCACGTAGCCGACCACAAACGCCTGCCCATGCCGATGCGGTAGCGACTTGCCGCCCGGTGGGTAGTCGACGACAAGCGCCGTCATCGTTTTACCCGGAACGTTGGCGATCGCCTCAGTGAACGCGGGCGTAATCGTCTCGCGTCCTGCGGCCGTATCCGCGCCGAAGACGGTTGGCGAGAGTCCCGCGAGGGAAAGACCGGCGAGCGCTACTGTCGCCGTCAGCGTACGAATTTTCATGCGGCTACTCCTGGCTGAGTGCCAGGACATTGCTGTCCTGTGCCAATGCTGAGGCCGATTCCGGCTTCGCCGTGCTTTCATGGCAGGCGTGCGCTCATGCGACGGCGTGTAGGTCGCGATGGCGAATGCTTCGTTCACATGCGGCGGCGTATCGACTGTGACGTCGAGGTAGTCGACCTCGATATCCAGACCTTCTTCACGCAGGCGCTCCAGAAAATGCTGGCTCAACGCGCGCGAGTTGGATCGCTCGCGTTTGGCGCTCGCGTCGACGTGCATGATTTTCATGACTTGTTTCCTTCCGGGTTATGCAGAAAGGGGGCGCTGGGATAGGGCGGCGGCGCGCTTAGGCCGGGATCTTGCGAAACGCGATCGAAAAACGGTTCCATGCGTTGATGGCGGACACGAGCAACGTTAGGTCGACCAGTTCCTCGTCGCTGAAGTGCGGGCGAACGGCTTGCCACACGGCGTCGGGTACGTGTTCTTGCGACACCAGCGTGAGCGCTTCGGTCCATTCGAGCGCCGCGCGTTCACGGTCGGTGAAGAAGGGCGTTTCACGCCACACCACGACGGTGGCGAGACGCCGTTCGGACTCACCGCCTTTGCGGGCGTCGGTGGTGTGCATGTCGACGCAGAACGCGCAGCCGTTGATTTGCGAGGCGCGCAGACGGACCAGTTCGGTGAGCGATTTTTCGAGGGCCGATTTGCCGATGCGTTCTTCGACGCCGAGCATCGCCTTGATGGCAGCGGGGTTGGCTTTATAGAAGTCGAGACGTTGTTCCATGATTCACTCCTTGGTGTTGGACCCACTTCGTGGGCCGATGAGTGAAGATTAGGCGTTCGACTGGTGTTATTAAATGACCGATTTTGTCTATTTTTAGGTAGCCACTTTGTCGGTGTGCCATGGGTGGCTACAGTGGGTGACAATGCCCGCGGAATCGTTCGCCCGCGTGGTGGTCTTCGCGATGGGCCAACCGGGCGATGTCGGCCTGAACGAAATCCTGTTCAGGCCGACCCGTCAGGCGCGTTGAGCCGGGCGGTTCTGCGGGATCCGACTCAGATGTCTTCCGCGTAGTCGATACCGGTCAGCACACCCAGATGAGCAACGGTAGTGAAATGCGCCTCCTCGTTCATATCGATGTCCAACTCGCGCACATTGCCGCCCAGATCGGTCACGAATGCACGGCGCCCGCGGGAGTCCAGAGATACGCCAATCCCTTCTTTCAGCTCGCGGGCGAGCACCTGGCGATCAACCAGTCCGGACGCTGTGATTCTTGCGCGATTCAGGGTATTGCCGTCATGCGTATCGTCGCCACGATCCGTCCAGTAAAGCATGGTGTCGCGCTGATCGATATCGAGATCGATGGGCTCGGGCAGATCGGCCAGCAAACATTCGATATCCGGGCGCCGATCGGGTGTCGCGCCAGGCGGCAGCTCAAGGCCCGCCCTGAAGATGCGGCCCTCGCCGGCATCCGGCGCGCCCTTTTGTGTCCAGTAGACATGCCCGTTTGCCTTATCCAGGACGATGCCTACGCAATGGCGCTTCGCGTCGTGCGTATCTTCCGGGAAATTCCCGGTGCGGACGAGTTCCGTGACCTCCGAGCCGTCCAGCCGCGCACGCATGACTCGCATGCCTTCGCGATCGCACCAGTACAGGTGACCACCTTCCTTATCCAGCACGATTTCCTTGGGCGTTCCGGCCTTACCGGAAGGCACCAGCACCCGATGCCCGGTTCCGTCGAGCTTCGCGCTTTCGATCGTGCCGTCGTTCGGGGGAACGGCGCCTGAAGCCGGATCGCCGTCGACCAGATGGATGCCGGTTCCCATGTTGGTCCAGTAGACCATCTGGCTTTCAGCATCGACCTTGATGCCGTCGGGCGTGCGCGTGAGGTTCGCGAGAACGACCTCGTGTGAACCGTCCGGCGACAGAGCGATGATTGCCGGTGGACGTGCCTGCAGGACATACAGCGTACCGCCATTGTTCGTAGCCACAGTAAGTACCCTCCATCAGGTGTCGATAACCGTTGTCGTACTGGCGGAGTCGATGCGCAGACCCGCCGCTGCTGAACCATTCCCGACAGACTACCGTAGGTTGTGCGAGAACTTCGTGACGGTTGTTGCTCCGAGCGAAAGGGACAGTCGCATGGTTGTCGCCCGGAAGCTGCCTACTTTTCGGATCAGGCAACAAGCATTCGCCGTGGTTTGGGTCTGAAGGTCCTTCAAAACGCCGAGCGCGCCGTCGCGAACCGCGCATACAGCATGCGAGGCAGAACCAGTCCCACGGTCATCGCCAGGATAATCAGGAACGCCGTGGCGCCGTTCGCAACGAGGGCCGGGACAAGGTCGGCCGACGCACGCGGTCCGATGGCGACCAACTCAAGCAGCGTGCTTGCGGCACGGAACAGGTAGAAGCCCGGCATCATCGAGACGACCGCGGAGAAGCCGACGGCGGCGAACGGCAGGCGCAGGCGATCGACCAGCGGCGCGACGATCAGGCCCACCAGAAGGCAGGCGAAAAACGCCGCTATCGCAGCGTTGGCGCTCAGGATCGAGACGAGCGCCCAGCGCGCGGCGTGCGCCAGCATGCCGACGGCGATTGGCAGCGGCAGCAGGCGCCACGGCATCGAAAAGAAAGTCCCGAAGCTCGCGACCGCGCATCCTGCGGCGAGGACATCGGCCGCGAAGGGCGCGGGCGCGGCCGCGGACATCCCGGCCTGAAGCGCGCCGCCACTGGCGGCGGTTCCGATCAGCAGGCCCGTACAGATCATCAGCACGATGAGACCGGCATAGGTCAGCCGCGCGACACCCAGGGTGATCCGGGTGCGTGCAAGATCGATCGCACCATTGAGGATATGCGGGCCGGGAACCAGCACCATGCAGGGGCAAAACGCGACGAGCGATTGCGCGTCTGACAGGTGGAAGCGACCCGCGAGGGCGCCGATCACACCAGCGAGCGTGGCCGCGGTCAGCGGTTCGAGGAAAGGGTCGCTGCCAAGCTTTGCCTGCCAGCGACGGATCAGGGCCCCCGCGCCGGCGCTCAGGGCGATCAGCGCCAGGCTCGCCGCATCGTACACGCCGTAGATCACGCCGAGCGACGCAGCGCCGATGGCCGCGAAGAGAGCAAAGCGGAGTACCGCGACGGGTGGCATGCGCTCTGCCGCTACGAGCGCCGGGCGGGCGTCTGTGGTCGACATGGCGCCGTCGCACACCTGATGCACGATTGTCTGGACGGCGAGTACCTTGCCCATGTCGACGCCAAGCGGCGCGGCCGGGACAATTTCCGAGAAGGAGGTGTGGTCAAGCTCGACCACGAGTTCGTCCCAGTGTGGCAACACCCTGACCGGTACGCCAAGGGTGCGCCCGAACTGCTGCGCCGCGACGACCGTCCTTTCCGTGGTCTGCCCGTGCGTGAATAGCAGTGAGGCTGCCAATGAGACGGTGTCCACTTCGTCTATGGGGCCTTGGCGAGGGAGGGCGTCTTGGTTCATGCCGGCTCAAAGGATTGTGTCGGTCCGGATGTTCGGGGTCGCGAAGCTGGATGGGCGTCGCGGGGGCACCGTCAGCGTTGGTCAATATCCTTTGATAGTAGTGAGTGCGGCGCAGGGTGGCTATTACATAAAGCTGGAACTCTGGCGCCGCTTGCGCGCGATGCGAACGACGCCGAAGTGTGCGTTGCCGCAGGGAAGCATGCACTGCCGCGCCTGCCGCCAGGCAGCCTGCGCGGCGAACGGATTAGCCGACTGCCTTCTCGACCGTATTCCGCAAGGTACCGATTTTCTCGATCTGGACCTCGCAGATGTCGCCGGCTTTCATAAAAATCGGCGGCGTGCGGGAGAAACCCACACCCGAGGGTGTACCGGTGGCAATGACGTCGCCTGGTTTCAACGGGATGAGTGCCGAAGCATAAGCAATGATTTGCGCGACATTGAAGATCAGGTGGCGGGTATTGCTGTCCTGAAGCGTCTTGCCATTGAGCAAAAGCTTGATGTCGAGGCAACCCGGATCGGGGATCTCGTCTGCCGTGACAAGCCACGGACCAAGCCCACCGGTTTGCCAGAAATTCTTGCCCGAGGTCACCTGGCTCGAATGATATTGCCAGTCGCGCACGCTGCCGTCGTTGAAGCAGGTATATCCGGCGACATGATTCAACGCGTCGGCTTCATCGATATAGCGCCCGCCTTTTCCAATGACCACAGCCAGTTCTGCTTCGTAGTCGAATTCGTCCGATACCTTCGGTATTTGCAGAGGCCGGTCATGCGCGACCAGCGATTCCGGAAAGCGGGGAAACAGCGACGGGTGCTTCGGTTTCGGGCGTACGATGCCGGCATCCTGGACCTCCTTCAAATGATCCGCATAGTTGACGCCGACGCAATAAAAATGGGCCGGGTCCGGGATGAGCGGCAGGAAGGCCACGTCGCCCAGGACGTGGTCGGGCTGTGCTCCAACGAGTTCAGTCGCCGCGCCGAGTTTCCCGGCTTCGAGCAGGTGGCGCAGGCTGTTCACACCCAGCCGCCTGCCGATGTCGACGACACCATCATCGACGAGCGCCCCTAGACGGGAAGCACCTTCGAACTCGTAAGACAGAAGTTTCATGTTATCTCCGTTGCGTCGATTGAGACGACGACTCTGCCGGGGTTATCCCGGTTGCCATGGTTCAGGCTTCCTGATCAGCGACTGTTGCTTTGCTGGCGATATCGCGGAGCAGATCGTTCAATCCTTCGGAAATAAATCTTGCGGTCTCCTGATCGACAACCCGACCGTCCCGTATTTTTTCATGCACCATGCCGATGACAATCTGCGGACGCAATACGAGTAAAGCAGCGTTCGAGAGCAGCGTTTCGTTGAGTTGCGCCTGCGCTCTCACCCCTCCCGTAAAGGCCGGCGATGCCGAGAGCGTCAGCACGGCTTTCCCCTTCAGCTTTGATTTTCCGTAGGGTCTGGATGCCCAGTCCAGCGCGTTCTTCAGAACACCGGACATGCCGTAGTTGTATTCCGGCGTGACGATCACCAGACCTGCCGCGCGTTCGATTGCCTGCCGCAGGGCAGTCACCGACTCGGGAGGCGATTCGTTATCGAGATCCTGGTTGTACAAGGGCACAGCGTCGAGCGGAAAAATTTCGAGCGTCGCGCGGCTCTCAGCGGCATCGACGATGTTCTTCAGGATCGCCGTGCAGTGCGAGGCCTTACGCAGACTTCCCGAGATCCCAAGTAAAACGGGTCGATCAGACATTCCAAGTTCTCCAGTTCTGTTGTTAGCGGATCGTGCTGCCGTCAGTTTATTCCTAAAATAAGGAATTTTTCAACTGAAATCCTAAGGCTTCCATGGAAGCCGGATTTCTCTTCGCCGTCGAGGCTGTTGTTCCGTGAGGGAGGACAGCCAGCGAAGGAGCGAGTACCGTCTTGACATATTCCCATTATGGGGAATATATTGCACGAAAGCATGGGCGACCGGTGTCGTCCACGGTCTGGATGGGCTACGTGTTCCGGGCTGTTCAGAACAGCGACCGATGAAGGCATCGGTCCAGTGCAAAGAAGTGGAGATAAGGATGAGGATGACTGAAGAAACAGGATTGGAACGAAGCGAGCTGGATCATAAAAACTCCTACGGCATGATCTTCGAGCAGGACGTTCCGATTCCCGTAAGCGATGGGCTCGTTCTGCGTGCGAACGTATTCCGTCCGGACGCAGAAGGCAACTTTCCTGTGATCATGGCGCAGGGCGTATACGGCAAGGATCTCCATTTCGAGGACGGCTTCAAGACGCAATGGGATCAGCTAGTCAGCGTGTATCCGGACCTTTGCAGCAACGGCTCCACGGGCAAATATCTTCGCTGGGAAACGGCCGATCCTGAGCGTTGGGTTCCTGATGGTTTTGTGATCATCCAGGTCGATTCGAGGGGAAGCGGCAAGTCGCCCGGCTACCTGGATCCTCGCTCGCCGCGCGAGATCGTGGACTACTACGACGCCATCGAATGGGCGGCCCGGCAACCCTGGTCGAACGGCAAAATCGGCTTGCTGGGTATTTCCTACTACGCCGTGACGCAGTGGCGCGTCGCGACGCTGAGACCACCTCATCTGGCAGCGATCTGCCCTTGGGAGGGTTATACAGACTACTACCGCGACAGCACGCATCACGGCGGCATCCTGAGCAGCGGTTTCGCTAATTACTGGTGGCCGAAGCAATGTCTCGCCGTGCAGCACGGCAATGGCGCCTCACCGCATCGGGAACGGGAAACCGGCAAGCGTGTCACCGGCGAAGAAGCATTGAGTGAGCAGGAACTCATCGCCAATCGCACTGACTATGTCGCCGATATCCTGCGGCACTCGCTGGATAGCGCCTGGTGGCGCGAACGGACGCCGGTGCTCGATCGTATCGAGGTGCCGGTGCTGTCGGCCGGCAATTGGGGCGGTCCCGGCATGCATCTGCGCGGAAACATCGAGGGTTTTCTCGGAACGGGTTCGCAGCAGAAGTGGCTCTCCCTGCACGTCGGCAAGCACTGGGAGGGGTTCTATCTTCCCGAATACGTCGCCATGCAGAAGCGCTTCTTCAATCATTTTCTGCGCGATGAGCAGAACGGCTGGCAGAAAGAGCCTGAAGTGCGGCTCGTTGTGCGCGATCCTCGAGGCGATCGGGTGCGCACAGCGGCGTCGTTCCCGCTGCCGGAGACGCAACCCACACGCCACTACCTCGACGTCGCGTCGGGCATGCTCTCCACCGATTGTCCCGCAGAGGAGTGCAGCGCGATCTTCGACGCCATGGGAGACGGGGTGAGCTTCACGACAGCACCCTTCGCAGTCGATACCGAATTTACCGGCTTCATCACGGCCCATCTCTGGGTGTCTTCATCGACGGAGGACATGGACCTGTTTGCCGTCTTGCGTATGGTCGATGCGGCCGGCAAGGAGCTCGTCATCAATGGTGCGCACGAAGCGTCTCCCGTGTCGCGCGGCTGGCTGCGTGTATCGCATCGCAGGCTCGATCCACAGCGGAGCAATGCGCTACGTCCCTTCCATACTCATGACCGGGTCGAGCCATTGGTGCCGGGTGAGTTCTATGAAGTGGACGTCGAGATCTGGCCAACCTCGATGGTCTTTCCGAAGGGCTATCGATTGGTGTTGACCATCATGGGCAAGGATTTCGAGTTCCCCGACATTCCGGGCCGGATCCTGCACAAGCATGCATCCGACCGCGGCGGCGCGACCTTCCAGGGCAGCAGTCGCATTCTGACCGGCGGGACTCGTGCGTCCTATCTGACGCTTCCCCATATCCCCGGAACTAACGATTGAGAGGAGCAGGCAATGCAGATTCGAAGGGTAGTCACCGGACACAAGCCGAACGGCGAGGCCACGATCCTGATCGACGAATCGTCCAAGGATGTTGTCAGCTTCCGTCCAGGCGCCACGGTCTGCAATATCTGGTCGGCGGCGTTGCCGGCCGATAACGACGACCCCAACGACGGGGCGAAACAGATCGTGGGCACGGCGATGAAAGGGCGCTCAGTCTTCCGTGTCATCGAATACGCGCCGGGTGTCGCGCCGCGCAATCATCGAACCGATTCGATCGACTACGCCATCGTGCTCGCCGGTGAGATCGCGATGGAAATCGATCATGAAGCTGTGGTGCTGCGCGCTGGAGATGTGCTCGTGCAGCGCGGCACGATTCACAACTGGGTCAATCGAGGTGATGCGCCATGTGTCATCGCTTTTGTCCTGATCGATGCCGCGCCGGTGACGATCGCGGGCGACGCGATGACCGCGGTCGGATGACGCAAAGACACCGGTAGTCGGTACGGACCACCTGCCGGTGATTTATTGCCGCACTGCCTGCATGATTCGCAAATTTATGAATGAAGATCCTCAGCAGTTGAACACTATGAAAGGAAATATGATGAAGCCGATTAGGCGGGTGCTGATTGTAGGTGGAGGCATCGGCGGTCTGTCACTGGCCGTCGCATTAGGGCGCCGGGGGATTCAGGCTGAAATCGTCGAGATCAAGTCTGAACACAACGTCTACGGTGTGGGCATCATCCAGCCCGGTAATGCGCTGCGTGCGTTGAACGGTCTTGGCCTGATGGAGCGTTGTCTCGCCGAAGGGCTTCAGATCGACTACTACGTGATGAACGACAGTGACGGCGGGTTCATTGCCAGGATGAAGCTGCTGCGGATCGCAAGTCCGGATATTCCTGCCGTCAACGGTTTGCCGCGCACGGCGCTGCACCGCATCCTGACCGAGACGGCTAACGCTCTTGGCGCGAGGATTCGGCTGGGGTTGAGCGTGCAGGCGCTTGAACAGGTCGGCGACGAGGTGGACGTGACACTGACCGATGGCTCGCGGGAAAGATACGATCTCGTCGTCGGGGCAGACGGTATCCGCTCGCGGATCCGGACGTTGCTATTCGGCAGTCAGTTCGACCCTCAATACACGGGCCACGGTGTCTGGCGTTTTACGACTACCCGGCCTGCTGAGATCGACCATCAGATCATGTATTTCGGCGTGGGGGTTAAAGCGGGGATCATGCCGGTCTCCAAGGACCAGATGTATCTCCTGCTGGTCACCAATGAACCCGGCAATCCGCGCTTCGAAGCCGCTCAGCTTCCACGCCTGCTGCGCGAACGCCTGCAATCATTTACTGCGCCTCTCGTCCGACAGATCCGCGAACAGATTGAAGACCCGGCGCGCGTCATCTATGGTCCGATCGAGGAGGTCATCATTCCATCGCCCTGGTATCGCGGCAGTGTGTTGCTAATCGGCGATGCCGCGCATGCCTCCGGTCCACACGTGTCGCAAGGAGCGACCATGGCGATCGAGGACGCGGTCGTGCTGGCAGAGTTGATCGCGGAGGGTGAGGGCGCGGAGAAAACGCTCGCGAGGTTCATGGAACGCCGCTACGAGCGATGCAAATTCGTGCAGGACATCTCGCACCAGATCGGACAGGACGGCAATCTCGACGACCCCGTCCTTTGCGAACTGCGTAATGAGCGAATGCGCGCTGCCTTTCAGGACCCGCAGCCGCGGCCGCACGAACGGCGCCTCGCGGAGCCGATCTAGAGCGTGTGGGAGAGCGGTGAAGGGCGCACGCTCACCGGTTATCGCTTGCGCGGCGTTCGCGCGGCTGCCGATGGCTTGTCCAAGCTTTTGTCGCTCGCCGCTACGTTGATTGCGGCGGAGCCCATCACCAGATCGGTGACGAAGTCGCAAAATCGTTCCTTGAATGCGGGGGAGTCGACTTCGTTTCCGAACAATGCAGTGAAGACAGGTTTCGCGCTGAACATGAATTCGCAAAGCGCGGCAATCGAAACGTGAATGAATCGCGCATCCAGTGGATAGGCCTGTCCGGTAGCGTGTTCACCGCTCAGGAGCGTCTGCAATTCGCCGATGGAATGCCGGAACCTCTCGAGCGCGGCATCGCGTTCGGGGCCGATCGTGTTGAAGAGATAGTCGACCACCAGACGATGGTAGTGCGGGTTGCTCCCGAAAAAGTCCAAAAAGATCGAGATGCGCAGACGCAGACGATCTCTGACGGAACCGTCGTGGACGTTGGAGGCGATGAAGCGGTTGCGCAGTTCCTCCGTGATCTGGATGGCGACCACCTTGAGAAGATCCGGCATCTGACCGAAGTAGTAGCGGATCAACTTCTTGTCGATGCCTGCCAGCAGCGCCACCTGCTGGAACGTGATCTCTCCTGGCGGTACGGTTTTCAGTGTCTCCCGCGCCGCGGCCAGGATAGCTTCCTTGCCGACGGCGCCAGCAGTGGACGGGCGGCCTTGCGGGCGTCGAGTCTTTTCAGTTTTTCGGGCTGGCATATCCGGGTGGTTCTTTTCCTGGTGGTGACGGGTAATCGTACTCGGAGGATTGGAGCATCGCAGCGGAATTATGCCCAATCCGCGACTGTGGTGAGGACGAGGTTGGCGGTACCCGCAGTCGAAGCATATTGACATTTCCCATAAATGGGAATTAAATCATTGACAGTGTTCAGCGGATAGGAGAGAAAGTCAATGCTTGAGCTTTATCACACGGTGAACTCCGTCTGCGCGCAGAAAGTCAGGATCGAACTGGCAGAAAAGGACCTGGATTGGGAAAGCCATCGGATGACCTTACGCGGCGATCAGTTCGACGAGGCTTATCTCAAGCTCAATCCGAACGGTGTGGTGCCGACGTTGATCCATGACGGACAGCCTGTCATCGAATCGTCAGTCATTCTCTACTATCTCGAGGACTGTTTTCCTGACGTGCGGTTGATGCCCAAAGACCCGATGGGTCGCGTTACCGTGCGGCTGTTCAACAAGTTCATCGACGAGTACGTGCACAACGCCTGCACGGTGCTGACTTTTGCTATCGCATTCCGGACACGCTTCCAGAAAATGGATCCGGTCAACCGCGAAAGCTATCTATCGGGCGCGCCGAATCAGAAGCGTTCCGACTACAAGCGCGATGTGATAGCCCACGGCCTGGACTCGAAATTCTGTGTCGAGGCAGTCGGGCATTTCATCAAGCTATTGCAGTGGATCGAACGTGCAACGCTCGATCATGACTATCTGGCAGGCGGCGAATTCTCACTCGCGGATATCGCGGTCATACCCTATGTGATCCGTCTGGACATGTTGCGCCTCGCGCCGATGTTGCATTCCTATCCTCATGTGGCGGCATGGTACGAGCGCACGCGAAAACGCCCGGCGGTCGAGCGCGCAATCGTCAGCGGCATGACGGCGGTGGATCGGGCGCCGTTCGAAGAGATTTCCGTCGATCCCTGGCCAGCCATCGGCCGCATGGTGGAACAAGCTTAGATTCATTCACCGTCGGAATCGACGTTCAATAATAACTGCCCTCGTCGACGGGCAGACGATATCAGGAGACTTGACGTGTTGACGGTAAAAGCAATTGTTCCCACCGAGGAGCATGCAACCCATTCGCCGGCAACAGCGGCCGATGCCAATCATGCGGCCGCTGCGGCGGAAATCACCGCACGTATCGAGCGGCTGCCGTTCTCTTCCTGGCATGTGCGCCTGGTTGCCGTGGTTGGTATCGCGCATTTGCTCGATGCGTTCGACTCGCTGGCCATTGCGCTCGTGCTGCCTGTACTGATCGAGCTCTGGCACTTTTCCCCGGGTCAGGTCGGGCTGGTTTTTTCCATCGGGTATCTTGGGCAGATCGTCGGAGCGATCGGCTTGAGCTGGTTGTCGGAACGCTTCGGGCGCCTTCGTGTACTGCGTCTCGCGCTGGGTATCATGGCTGTTCTTAGCCTGGCGACCGCGTTCGCCGGCAGCTACATGACCTTCGTTATCCTGCGCCTGATCCAGGGGCTGGGACTCGGCGGCGAAGTGCCGGTTGCCGCCACCCTGGTCAACGAACTAACGCCGGCCCGTTTTCGTGGCCGCGTTATCAGTTCGTTACAGAGCATATTCGCCGCCGGTCTTTTTCTGACGTCATTCGCTGCAGTCTGGCTGATTCCGCAGTTTGGCTGGAAATCGATGTTTTACCTGGGCGCGCTGCCGGGCTTGCTGATCTTTGTGATTGGCGGCGTGGTCCCGGAATCGCCGCGATGGCTAGCGTTGCGAGGTAGGATCGATGAAGCCACCGCTGCCACGGAGCGTATCGAGACGGCTATATCGAAGCAGGGCACGCGAACCCTTCCGGCGGTCGGCCCGCTCACACTTCATCCTATGCGGCGGCATGGCCGCTTTGCGGATCTGTTCCGCAACGGCTATGCGGTTCGTACCGTCTGCATCTGGGTCCTGATGTTCTGCATTTCCGCATGTGGCAATGCGCTGATCACCTGGCTGCCGACGATCTACAAGACCGTTTATCACGTCACCCTCACCAACACGTTCCTACTCAGCAGTGTGCTGGGCATCGCGGGCCTGTCTGGTGCCATTACGAGCGTTCTCGTGATCGACAGCATCGGCCGTCGCCGCACTTTCATGTTGTCGTTGTTCGGCAGCGCCGTGCCGCTGATCGTGCTGGGGTTGGCCGGGCAGGTGCCGATGCTCGCAGTGGTGTCGTTGCTGACGGTGAGCAACTACCTGCTCGCCATTGGGCTCGGCAGTATCCATACCTATGCCACTGAAATTTATCCGACCCGCATGCGGGCGCTAGGTGCAGGCGCGGCCATGGCCTGGCTGCGTATCGCTCAGGTGGTGAGTCCGCTTGTGATTGGGGCACTCCTTAGCCACATCGGCGTTGGTGCGGTGTTTCTCTTCCTTGCCGTGATGGGATTGATCGGTGGCCTGACGGTTGCCGTTGCCGCAATCGAAACCAAGGGCCGCATTCTCGAAGAAATCTCCGTTTGAAGCTGTCTTTGTGACAGCGTGGCCGCTTCGGAGAATTGGAATAAGCGGCTTTTTTCGCGTTCTTGAATGGAGACACAAATGGCTATATTGGGTGTGCAAACAGTGGTGTTCGGCGTCGACGATATGGCGCGCTGCACACAGTTCTTCGATGATTTTGGCCTGGTGAGAGAAGGTACCGATGCCGTAGAGTACAGACTACGCGAAGGTTCGAACGTAGTTCTGCGGCAGAGTACAGATTCCGCGCTGCCGCCGTCTTTCGGTTCGGGGCCGGGTGTCCGGCAGGTCATCTGGGGAGTCGATAGTCAGGCAAGCCTCGACGCGATCGAGGCTGATCTGCGTCGTGATCGGGCCGTCGAAAAAGACGCTTACGGGCGAATCTATTGTATCGACGATGCGGGCTTGTCGATCGGGTTTGGTCTCTTCGAACGCCAGCCGCTGATCTCGGACGAAGAGCTGGTCAACTCGCCTGGCCGCTCGCTACGCTGGAATCGCCACCGTAAATGGTTCAAGCGCGCGGCGCCTCAACTCATCCATCATGTCGTCTTTGCCTGCCCGGATTACGAGAAGGCGGCGCGGTTCTATCGGGATCGACTTAAGTTCCGCATAACGGATGTTTCACGCGATCGCGGCATATTTCTTCGAGCCGACGGGCGGTCCGATCATCACAACCTGTTCTGGCTAAAAGACACGCGCGCCCGATTTGTCCATATCTCGTTCGGCGTCGAAAATCTGGATGAGCTTGTAGCGGGTGCGAATCATATGCAACGCACGGGCTGGACAAGCAACCTGGGGCTGGGGCGGCATCGGCTTTCTTCGACGATATACGCTTACATCAACAATCCCGCAGGCGGTGAGGCGGAGTATTCGGCCGATACCGACTGTCTGGACGATCGCTGGCAACCGAGAATCTGGAACCCGCCGTTTGCAAATCAGCATTGGGTTGCGAATCTGCCGGAGTTTCTGATCAAGCATCCCGAGGAAGATGTGAGGCTGCTAGCCGAGATCGATCCCGAACTGGCCAGCATTCCGGAGTAGCCGGAAGGCTTGCTTCAGAACGGCCAGCCTCGAAACAACCGAGCAGGCGGCCGTTCATCGGGGAGCGGCTAGAACGAGTGCCGGATGCCAAGCATGCTGCCCACCTGACTCATCCCTTTGCCTGGCGTGGACGCTCCGCCGCCGCTTACTGAATAAGCGGCCTTGGCGCTGTTCTGCAGAAAACCAAGTTGCGCATACACTGCCGTGCGCGGCGACAAAAGGTAGGTGGCGCGGGCCACTTCCATGCTTGCTCGCGTATCTTGCTGGCGATCGATAACCCGCTGCAGCAGCATGTCGAAAAACAGCGCCGGCGACATCTGATAGTCCGCCTCCAGCGCATATTGATTCGACGTGATGGTGGGTGTTGTCGTTGAGGCCGAGTTCACATGACGATTCAGCCATACTGCCCCGAAGGTGAACTTGCCCACCTTCGCATACCCGTCCAGCACCAGACGTGCGTCCCGATTGCCGCTGCTGGTCAGAGCAACGGGTGTCAGGCCGTTGAAGAGGCTAGCCGCGGCACCCGGACCACCATTCTGACGATCGTAGCTCGCCGCGGCGCCCCAGCTTCTGGCGTCGTATTTCAGCAGAAGCGACCATTCCCGGCATGCCGCGGCATTGCCGGGAATACTACCTGCGCAGGTTCCCTCTCCGGGCGTATTGAATCCGTTTGCCGGTGACGCGTCCCG
This sequence comes from Paraburkholderia aspalathi, assembly GCF_900116445.1. GTDB lineage: Bacteria > Pseudomonadota > Gammaproteobacteria > Burkholderiales > Burkholderiaceae > Paraburkholderia > Paraburkholderia aspalathi. Next base: position 30,744 of record NZ_FPBH01000004.1, on the reverse strand, counting down.
ACCGAACGAGTAGCTTGCGCCGACCGTCAGGCCTCCGACGTGCTTCTGATAGACGACCGTATTGTCGCTGCGAGGATTTGCAATCCATGCATCGAGCGAGGCCAGTCCATAGATGTTGGTGCCGACGATATCGGCGGGCTGCAGCGACCAGAACAGCATTGAATACTGCCGACCGAAGGTCAACACACCGAGCGGACCGTCGATCCCGACAAAGGCTTGTCTGCCGAACAAGCGACCACCCTGATTGAGGCTGCCTGTGCCGGTTGCAAAACCGCTTTCGAGCGTGAACACCGCGTTGTAGCCTTCGCCAAGCGGCTCTGAGCCTTTCAGACCCCACCGCGAGGGTAGCTCGCCGGTGGTGCTCGGCATTCGCACGAGCGAACCGCCCGTCGGGTTCGCGTGATTCACGTATTCAATGCCCGTATCGATGATTCCGTATAGCGTGACACTCTGGGCGCGGGCCGCGCTGCACCACGTTGAAGCGAGCGCAGCTACGAGAACGCCTGAGATCGCCGTGATCCGATTCATGCCTGTCTCCAATGTATATTTTATAGTACTAACTGATGTGAAGCAGTCTGGAAAGCATTTCCACCTAACGTTCGGCGACCTCCAGCCTTTTCGCGTTTCCTTGGTGCGCGGTTGGTCGCCGGCGCTTTCTCTATCGGCAAACTTTGCCGAAGATGCGATTGCGATTTTCGAGACCGAAGCGCGTGAGACACGATCGCATGCGCAAAGCCGTGCTTCGCGTCACGAATGGGATCGCATGGATGGAATTTATATTCCCACAATGGGGAATTGTCAATTGACTGGATGGGAAGGATTTCCCTTAGTCAATGTACGAAGCGTCTCGGCTGATTTGCCGGGATGGCGGGTGGCGGGGTAGGGGGAAGCGAGACGAGTGCCGGTTCAACGCGCATCTTCCTGGCACGAGTTTCATAATGCTGCTAGATTTTCGCTACCTGCACTCTTGATCGAGAGTCCCATGACCGACAGACCGAGCTCCAACGTTTCCGTTACGCGTTCGCTGGCCCTGATCGCACTTGTCGTTGCCGTGGTAGTGCTTGCCTTCGCCTACACCGCAGGCTGGCTTTCGCCAGACCGCCTGACCCCCGCAAAAATCGTCAATGGCCTGGCGCCTCCAGGCGGACCCGCTTTGGGTTTCCGGCGTAACCACGCTAAAGGCGTCTGTTTTACCGGCATATTCGAGTCGAATGGAGGCGCAGCAGCGCTGTCAAAGGCGCAGATGTTTGCGCCGGGCTCGTATCCGGTCACAGGACGGTTCAATCTGGCCACGCCGGATGCCAAAGCCACAGACGCTACCGTGCGCGTTCGCGGCCTCAGCCTGCGTGTGGTCACACAGGATGGAAACGAATGGCGCTCGGCGATGATCGATGCGCCTTTCTTCCCCGTTGCGACGCCCCAAGGCTTCTATGCCCTGTTGCAAGCTTCGGCGCGAACGGACGACCCCGACGCGATGAAGAACTTCATTGCCGCCCACCCTGAGTTTGCGAGATTCGGTGCGTGGGCAACCGGCGCACCCTGGACGGCGTCTTATGCGCAAGAGCGGTATAACAGCCTCAACAGCTTTATCTTCACGAACGCAGAAGGACAGGATCAGGTCGTGCGCTGGTCCTTTGTACCGGAAGCGAAGCCTGAGCCTGTCTCTCCGGACGATCTTAAACAGCGCAGCCCCGACTTCCTTGCTTCGGACATTACGCAGCGGGTGAGCAGCGCTCCGCAACGCTGGACGATGATCGTCACCCTCGCCAATCCGGGTGACCCGACTGCCGATCCGAGCAAAGCCTGGCCTGATGATCGCCGCAAAGTGGAGGCCGGCACACTGGTGGTCAACGCCATCGAACCCGAAGCCAATGGGCCGTGCCGTGATCTCAACTTCGATCCGACAGTGCTTCCTTCGGGCATTCGTGTTTCTGACGATCCGTTCCCCGCTGCGCGCTCGGCGGCCTACTCGGTATCGTTCAACCGTCGGACCGCCGAGGACAAAGATTATCCGCACACGCCAACCGCAGGGGTCAAGCCATGACATCGAGCCACAAGCGCTTCACGCCAATACAGCGCGCTTTGCACTGGATCATGGCGATATGCATTCTGTCGATGCTGTTTATTGGCGTCGGCATGGTGTCGACCGTTCGGCCCGACTATCTCACGCTGGTTTCGATTCACAAACCGTTGGGCATGCTGATTCTCGTGCTCGCGCTGATCCGGCTGATAGTAAGACTTGTGCGAGGTGCGCCGCCACTACCATCAGATATGCCTGAGCCGATGAAGCTTGCGGCTTATCTTTCGCATGTAGCGTTCTATGCGTTGATGTTTGCACTTCCGCTACTCGGCTGGGGCATGCTGTCAGCAGCCGATTATCCCGTCGTGGTGGCCGGCATTCGACTGCCGTCATTTTTGCCTCACAGCAACGAACTGCACACGCTGCTCTGGAATGCGCACAGATTTCTTGCGCTGTGCTTCTTTGCGCTGATCGTTCTTCATATCGCAGCCGCGCTCTTTCATGCGCTGGTCAGGCGCGATGGCGTTTTTCAGGCCATGGCGTCGTGGCGCAAAGGGTAGAGGTTTAAGCGGAAGAAGGTGTATGCCAAATCCGGTGACCGGCGAGCCTCAACGAGCGCTCGCCTTATCATCGGCTGTGCTATTGGCCTCCTAGCGGAGCGACCATTAAACAGGATGACTCTTGAAAGGATAGAGGTGGAGGCGCGCTTTGTGGCAAATTCGGTGCGTGCGCTTAAAGCGATTGTCGCCACGCACAACGCTGTGACCTTCTTGCCGAAGATATCGGTTCAGCCTGAATTGAACCAGGCTAGCCTTTTTGCGCTGCCGAGCTCGAACCCGATTCTGCAGTCCGCACGCGCTCAGGTCTTTGTTCGACGCGGCAGGACATATTCGTCCGCGCTTTCAGCATTAGTGAGCGTAATGGGTGAGCGGCGGTACTTTTCGACATCGCCTTTGAAAGGCAGATAGCGGGAAATCGGCCAGCCGGACCATCTGCCCTAACGCGCCATTCAGCCGATATTTGATCCCCGTCTGCGACGCAGCGTCCCGTCACGGCCCATAGATTGCTCCCGACGCGTGATTCAAAAAATTTGAAGTACCGCGTCAGATACTTTCGTTTGCCGACTGAAATTCGACCGGGTATCTTCAAACTCACCAGTGACGTTTGAGTCTTGATGAGGAAGGAAATGGAGGCAATCGGTTACGACAGGGTGAGCGCTTATCGGCTCGAGCGAACGCGCTTGATGCTCGCGGAAGCAGGTGTCGACGCCGCCATTCTGTTTGACCCGTTGAACCTTCGATACGCGACCGGCAGTCGCAACATGCAGGTGTGGAGTTCGCACCATATGGTCCGCTACGTGTTCGTTCCGGTCTCTGGCCCCGTTGTTCTGTTCGATTACGGTGGCGCGATGCATCTTTCCGACAGCAACACATTGATCAGTGAAACGAGACCCGCGAAATCATGGGATTACTTCGGCTCCGGAAGCCGGGCCGCTGAACACGCAACCCTATGGGCGTCCGAGATAGCTGACCTCCTGCGGGAAGTCTGCGGACAGGATGCCACGCTCGGTCTGGACCGGGCCGATCTCTTGCCATTGCGAGCGCTCGACCGGCTAGGCGTACATGTGGTCGACGCCAAAGGTCCTCTCGAACTCGCAAGATCTGTCAAATCAACCGAAGAGATTGAGATCATTCGTGGCTCGATGCAAGTTTGCACCGATGCCATTACCTTCATGCGTCAGCATGCCAGACCAGGAGTGTCGGAAAACTATCTCCTCTCTCTGCTGAATCAGTACAACATCGAACATGGTGGTGAACATCAGGAGACACGATGCCTCGCGTCTGGCCATCACACCAATCCGTGGTTCACGGAAGCGTCCGCCAAGATCATTGAAGCAGGGGAAATGCTGGTGTTTGACAGCGATCTGGTGGGTCCAAACGGCATCTTCACTGACCAGACTCGCTCGTTCGTTATTGGAGATTGTCGTCCGACACCCGAGCAGCGGACCAACTACGCTCTCGCTTACGAGCAGTTGCAACACAATCTGTCGTTGCTGCGCCCAGGCTTAACTTTCGAAGAATACGTCCAGGCGTCGTGGCAGATGCCGGATCTCTACGTCCCCAACCGTTACGCGGAGATGGTTCACGGAATCGGTTTTGGCGTGGAATACCCACTCGTCTATTTCCGACAGGATGCTCCGGCGTGGCAGTACCCTGGCGAATTCGTGGAGGGTATGACCGTTTGTGTTGAAAGCTATATTGGCGCGGTCGGAGGTCCAGATGGTGTCAAGCTCGAACAACCCGCCTTGATTACATCAACCGGCCCAGTCGCTCTTTCTGACTGTCCGTTTGAGCTCGACTATCTTTGAAGATAAGCGGGCAATCGTCGATTTCCACTTTTTTCTCGATCCCGGTCTCAGGTCATGTCCACCAAGAAGTATTTTTTCAGCACTGCGCCGATTTACAACATTCGTGCTACTAAAGATATTGAAAGAAAAACGATTGAGTGGTCAACGTGGGTATGCAATGACGACAGCTATGCCCATCGATATTTCCCCGGCGCTTCGTTTTACGTCGTGAGGGGGAGGGCACGTCTAACTTTCCCAGATGGGACGGCTGTTGATATCGAAGCGGGCGATTTTGTGTCAATAGCCACGGGTGCCGAGGCAACGTGGAAAATCGACGCCGAGATCGAAACTAGATACTGCTATCACGCCGATGTGCCCACGAGCGGCAACCGTGCTTCGCGGGTGAGCGCATGAGCCAGACGGTGATATTCGACTATGTTATCGGAGGCGCAGGCTCGGCGGGCTGCGTATTGGCTCGAAGACTGGCTGACGCCGGCCACACGGTTCTGCTCATCGAAGCGGGTCCGAGCGATAACTCCTGGATCATTCGGATGCCTGCCGGGCTGCGATCGATTTTTCGGCCGACCTCGAAGTATAACTATTGGTTCCAGACTGAGCCGCAACATCATTTGAATGACCGCCGGATAACACAGCCCCGCGGACGCGTGCTAGGGGGGTCCTCATCGATCAACGGTATGACATGGCTGCGAGGTCATCCACTGGATTACGAGCGATGGGTAAAGGAAGGTGCAACAGGCTGGGGATGGGAAAACTGTCTCCCGTATTTCCGCAAAATCGAGCGAAGCGAGGTCGAAAGCGAGTACCGCGGTGCGGAGGGATTTATTCGCGCACAGCGCCAGGAGCGCCTGAGCCCTCTGAACCAGGCCTTCCTGGCTGCTGGACAGCAGGCAGGCTATCCGCTGACCGAAGACGTTAACGGATATCAGCAGGAAGGCGTGTCGCGTTTTGAAATGAGCGTTGACAGAGGTATTCGAAATAGCGCCTCGTATGGGTACCTGCATAGCCGGCCCGATGACGACCGGTTGACTGTCTGGACCGACAGTACCCTGCGCAGAATCAACTTCGTCGGGAATAGAGCCACCGGATTCAACGTGAAGCGGCATGGTGAGCTCGTGAACGTTGTGGCACGTAAGGAAACCTTGCTTTGTGCTGGCGTTTTTGGCTCCCCACAACTGCTGATGCTGTCCGGGATTGGACCCGGGGAGCATCTCAGCGAACACGGCGTCGACTCACGCGTGAATCTTCGCGGCGTCGGGTCAAACCTTCAGGACCATCTTGAGTGCCACATTCAGATCGAGACTCGTGAGCCGGTATCGTTGAACCGGGAACTTCAACTGCACAGAATGCTGATCGCCGGAGTTCAGTGGTTCGGTTGCAAAACAGGCGTCGCGGCGGTGAATCAATGCCACGTCGGTGCGTTTCTGAAAAGCGCACCGGACATTCCGCATCCAGACATCCAGTTCCATTTTTTTCCCGTGTTCTTCAACAAGGACTGGACGCCAACCAGGCATACAAATGGGTATCGCATCGGCGTTGGCCCGATGCGTCCGACGAGTCGAGGACAGGTACGCCTCAGAAGTGGCAGGGCTGATGATCCTGTTCTGATCGACCCGAATTATCTTGCCACTGAAGAAGACTGGCGTGTCATGCGTGAGGCAATACGCCTGGGGCTTCTGTTTTCCAGCCAGCCAGCGTTCCGACGCTATCACTTTCGGGAAGACATGCCAGGAGTCGACATAACTGACGTCGAACGCCTTGATGAGTTCATCCGCGAAGATGCCGCCAGCGCCTACCACCCATGTGGCACGTGCCGCATGGGATCAGGAAACGACCCAATGACGGTCGTAGACGCTGATCTCAAGGTGTTGGGAGTGGACGGACTTCGAGTCATTGACGCTTCCGTCATGCCGTCCGTGCCAAGCGCCAATATCAACGCCGCGACGATCATGCTGGCCGAACGCGCCAGCGACCTGATACTCGGAAAGAAACCGCTGAGTCCCGTTGCTCTGAAATTTCACTCGTGAGATTCACTTCGATCGGTTCCAGGCGATGAGGGATCAAATTGATCGAGACGAGACCGCCACAATGTTGCGCACTAGTCGGAAATACCACTCCACATATCCAGGGAAAAGGAGAACCAAATGAAACATCTCAAGAAGCTTGTTCTGGCCGGCGCATTTGCGCTCACCGGTCTCATCACCGGAAACTCGATGGCGGACTCAAAGCCGACGCTGAACCTTGGCTATGTGCAAGGCTGGGATGACAGCGTCGCGTCTGCAACGGTGGCGGCACAAGTCATCGAGAAGCGCCTCGGATATCCCGTCAAGCTTATTCCCGCAGCACCTGGCATCATGTGGGGAGGCGTCGCGCGAGGTGACCTCGATATCATTCTCGCGGCGGCTTTGCCCAACTCACACGCCGCTTACTGGGAACGATACAAGGATCAGGTCCACGACCTTGGCGCCAACTATCTTGGAGCAAAGATAGGGCTCGTCGTACCCGACTATGTCTCCATCGACAGCATTGCCGACCTGCAGGCGCATAAGGCGGACTTTTCTGGGCGCATCGTCGGGATCGATGCGGGTGCGGGCATCATGAAAAAGGCTGCGGACGCGATCAAGGTCTACAACCTGGATTACCAATTGCTTCCCAGCTCGGGACCGGCAATGGTCGCGGAACTCTCCCGATCCATCAACTCACACAAGCCTGTCGTCGTGACGGGATGGATACCGCATTGGATGTTCGCGAAATGGAAGCTGAAGTTCCTCCAGGATCCGAAGAGTGCTTTCGGCGACGGAGATCATTACGATAGCGTAGTTAACCCGAGCCTCGACTCGAAAGCGCCTTCGGTGGTTGCATTCCTGAAGAAGTTCCAGTGGAAGCCCGGCGAGCTCGACAGCATTATGCTTGCCACGGAGAACGGCGCTAAGCCCGAGGATGCCGCTGCTTCGTGGATCGCCGCGCACGGAGAGCGCGTGAACACGTGGGTCGGCGCGAGTCAGTAATTCTGGCACTTGCCGAACGAGGTAAGCAACGACGTGCCTTCGCATATGCCTGAACACCTGAAAATTCCGGTCAAGGGCTTCCTTCGGTACGCCGGGCCGAAATAATCAGCTGCGTTTGCAGAAAGGCCGCAATCGCCTCCATTCCCGGCTTTCCTCCGCTAGAGACTGCGAGGCGGATCCGGAGGCGATCGTTGACCGGCGTGATCCTAAGTCTGTTCGCCACGTTGGTTGTCAGGCTCAGCGAGCTCTGGGGGATGAGGGACGCGCAAAACCCGTTCTCAACGGCCGAGACAATGCTTGCCAGATTTCCTGAACGGAAGGCGATTCTGTGTAATGGAGCGTGCTGAGCTGCGAGACGTAGGGTCATGTCTCGCAGCACACAATCGACGTCCAGTAGTCCGATCGGCGTATAGCCGCCGGTAATAGGCTCGACCGGCAAGGGCTCGGCCCAGACGAGACGCTCCTCCCAAAGGGGCAAGCCGGAGTCGATGTCTACATCCTGGGTCAGAATGGCGAGGTCAAGCTCATCATTCTCGATCTTTCGGCGCAGCTTCCGGCTCAGGTCACATTCAACTGAAGGCACTACCGCTGGGAAATTGCCGTGCAGGTACGGCAACGCCGCAGACAGGAGCGCAGGTGCATAGTCCGCCGGTACGCCTATTCTCACCTCACCAGCAATAGGATCGCTCGCGAACGCATTGACCAACGTGTTCTCAAGCCGGAGTAGGGCACGCGCGTGAATCAACATTCGCTCGCCAGCCGGCGTGACGCGGAGGCTCTGATTGTTCCGCTCCAGCAACCGCTGCTGGACAGCGTCTTCGAGCCGCTTGATCTGCATGCTGACTGCCGACTGCGTCAGATGAAGGTGTTCCGCCGCACTTTTGAGGCTGCCGGAAAGGCAGACCGTCGCGTACGTCTCCAGAACATTCAAGTCGAGTTTTCCTCTGCGCATGGTTCGATCCACGTAGGCGACAGCGTATTTTGAACGAGAAGTGGCGGCGAGGCTACGGCGATGCGGGTGCACTGCACCCGCTCCGTGTATTGATGGACGAACGGTACGGAGGAAAGCACACATGTCATTCTACATACACAACTGAAACTCCAATTCTGTTATGAGTCGCGTGCCGACTCCGACCGCGTCCGCGCAGACGCGGATCGCCCCGTCTCTATCGAAGCAAATGATGAAGTCGATGTTGAAGGGTTCTCTATAACTCCCTGTCTGGAGAAAATACCGCTGCTAATGAGGCAGTCAGCGCGCCTGCCGCTGCGATGCACCGCCAATCGATCAGCAGCAGGGGGGAGATCAGAGCAGAGCCCAATGCGCCGCCAAGAAAGAAGATGGCAATGTAAAGACTATTCAGGCGACTGCTGGCTGATTGATCCAGCGCTAGTATGGCTCGCTGTGAAATGACGTGAGACACCTGTACACCTGCGTCGATCATCAGTGCTCCTATGACCCATCCTGTCACCGAGTCCAGTGCCCCTACCATCGCGAACCCGCAGACGACAAGCGAAATCCCAGCGATGCGACCAATCCGCCCGAACCCATGGTCGGCTGCGTAGCCAGCGAGAGGTGCCGACAGTGCGCCAGCTGCCCCGACGAGCGCGAACAATGCCACAGCCATCGAATTGAACCCGAATCGGTGCATGAGGATGATCGGCGCAGTACCCCAGAAGAGGCTAAATGACGCGAATAGGCATGCCTGGGCCGTTGAAAGTTGCCGCAGGGATCGGTGCGCCCGCGCTAGCGAAAGTAAAGATCCGATCAACGCCTTGTAGCTGTGCCTTGCTTCCGGTTGCCTAACCGGAAGCTGGCGACTGAGAAGAAGCGTGAGCGCGACGAGAATGACGGCGTCGAGAATATATAGACCGCGCCACCCCAAGACGTTTTCAGCGATGCTCGCAATAGGTCGCGCAAGCATGATGCCCGCGAGTAGTCCGCCAGTGATCTTGCCAACTACTCGACCTCGGGACGCATCGTCAGTCATGTGCGCCGCCAAAGGGATAAGCATCTGTACGGCGGTGGTGCCGACACCAAGAGAAAACGCGGCGACCAGGAGCAGAACAGCATTGGTTGCGCCTGCCATCACAGTCAACGCGACGCAGAGTCCGGTGAGTGTCAGCAAAACGAGTCGTCGATTCTCCACGAGATCCCCGAGGGGGGCGAGAATGACTAGTCCAACGCAGTAGCCCGCCTGGCTGAGTGTAATGACCAGACTTGCGCCCCAAAGCGGCAGTCCGACCTTGGGCGCGATGAAGACGATAAGCGGTTGTGCGAGGTAACTGCTGGCTGCGATAAGTCCGCATGCGAGCGCCATAAGCGCAGTCATCGCAAAGCCGATGTGGTGAGTCGAGGAAGCAGGCGATTCCTCAATTGATAGATCTGTTCCCACTGCTCTCATCTCATCAATGCCGTTTTGTCATTTGTTCGGGCAGGTATGTAGCTGGAAACAGAAACCGATTTTCAGTCGGCGTATCTTTGCCCAGTTACGCAACCAGCGTCTTCAGAACATCATCGAGCGGAATTTGAGCTTTACGGTGCTCAATGCCAATACCGCCCTGGAAGTCAATCCAACCCTCGTTGAAGCCATCGATCATGCGGATACGGGGCATTGGATACTGCATGCCTTGTGACCGAAACAGTGTTTCCCATGTATCGCGCGGCACCGGAACCATGCGCACAGGATGGCCCAGGGCGGCGCTGAATCCGGACGCGATGTCGTTTGCGCTATAGCGTGCAGGCCCCTCCAGTTCGACAATTCGCACGCCGGTCCATGCGTCACGAAGGATTTCTGCTGCGTTGCGTCCGATGTCATCAGCGGCCACCATCGGGATGGGATGGTCTAGCGGTTGCAGGAAGCAATGAATTGCCCCGGTGCGCGCGGCATCTACATCCCACGCTGCGTTTTCCATGAACCAGGCCGCACGAAGCATGCACACTGGGAGGTCCAGCGTGCGAAGCATCTCCTCGGTCATCCTGGAGTTATTGAGCAGGTTGGGCTCCGCGACATGCGCACCAACTGTCGAAAGGAACACTACCTGTTTTGGCTGCGCAGCCAGCAGCGCTTTCTTGACTGCAACAGCGTTAGCCTGCGTTTGCGGGAAGCCTGGTTGGGGATCGTAATTCGGAGGTGTCATCAGGAACACGCCGTCTGTGCCCTCGAAAGCCTTCGTAAGCGCTTCGGCGTCGCCGATTTCCGCAAGAGCGATCTCGCAACCGAGCTCTGCCCATGATTGACCCTTCGCGACGTCGCGGACAACGGCACGAACAGGTAGTCCTGCCTTCAAAAGCGATTGAGCGACGACACCGCCGACTTTTCCTGTAATTCCTGTAATTGCGTACATTTGATTTAGTCCTTTAAACGATATTGAAACTGTCGGGGCGGCGGACATAGCCTGCCTTCGGAGATCAGCGGCGAAGGAAGGGGACCTCGCCGAACTTCAGGAAACGACGAAAACCGCTCGAATACCGTTCAATCTGGCATCCAGACAATTGGTTGACGGCGAGTAACCCGGCAGAGCGCTGATTCAATGCATCGCTGCCTTCTGATGAAGCGTCTTGGAGCTTAAGTTGAACGACCTGGTAAATGAATATCCGCCACGTCAGAAGTCATATGACAAAATGTCATTAAAAATAACGATTTGATTCAATAGACTTGAGAGTGTGTGACAGTGGCGAGGCTACGCATGCTGGCATTGGGTCCGTAGTAAAGCGCGCGGGCGATTGGCTACAGGTAATTCGGGCGAGTGAAAGTCCAGCCTGAAGGCGACCGTCCGGCGAGGCAGAGTGCAGATTTGCGGGCCGGACGGCATGTCGTTCAGTGATGCGCAAAGAGAGAACTGAGCCCTTTAGCGACAGTGCGGCTGCCCGATGCCACGGAGCCGTCCTGTACGCCACCGAAACTGCTTTCGACGTTGGCATCGGTGTCGCGCTGTGCGCTGATCTTGGCCTCGGCAGCCTGAATGTCGTCCGGGTAGTGGGGATCGTTCTTACCCGGGAGGTAGCCGGCCTTTTCGATCTGCACGAGTTCGGCGCGCACCTGGGCACGGGTTACGGGGGAAGCGGTTTCCTGGGCATGGCTCGCGATTGGAAAGGCAAGGGCAGTTGCGACGGCCAGGGTGAGTTGACGGAAGTTCATGGCAAATCTCCTTCGGTTTGGGTTAAGAGAAGAACGTATGGTTCGGAATGGATTCTGGACAAAAGGAGATGAAACTGAAATAGCATCGCGGTCATCTCATCGATGCCGGATTGTCATGAAATGAATCGCCGGGAAGCTGGCAGGAAGAAATGAATCGCGCAACCGAAACGCGTCGCAGCTAAATTCTGCGGCCAGCGCTGCTGGCAAAATGTTCGACAGGTATCCGCGTCGTTGGGAGACGGGCTGCGGGTATGATGTCCCCGATATGTCTTGAGGTCGCGGCGGACGACGGTTCAGCTGGGAGCCGGAAGCGACTGTCTACCGCGATAGGGGACTGGCCTCGTGAAAGCCTCTGAAATGCGCCGGTTTTCAACGGCAGGGAGATGCGAAATCGTCAGCGCGGGGTCACGGCCGGACGGGTGAACCGCTCATCCACGCGGGACAAGCTTTCGAGCTCAAAGATGGTGAACGATCTTGTCGTTAGGGACGACTAGCCTTGGGTCGCCTATCAAGCGTTTTTTCTGGCGCTGCGCTGAGCGACACAATGAAATCGAGAAACATGCGCACCTTTGCCGGAACATGGTGGCGGGAAGGATAGAGTGCGTAGAGAGGGAATCGATCGTCAGGCCAGTCGGGGAACAGCTCCACGAGCCGGCCATCCGCGAGTAGTTGTTCTACACCGAGCTCCATTACCTGAGCAATGGCGTGCCCGGCCACGCAGACGCTATGCATGGTGCCGACATCGTTGACCGTGAGTCGCCCAGCCACCTCAACGGAAATTTTTTTGCGTCCGCGGTGAAATTCCCAGTCGAAGGGCCGCCCTGTTTCGGGATCCCGAAACCTGATGCATTGATGAGTATCATTTTCGAGCTCGGAGGGTTGCTCGGGGCGGCCCTTGCGCTTGAGATAAGCGGGCGCTGCAACCGTCAGGATGCGCGTATCGAGGAGCTTTCGTGCCACAAGACTGGAAGGTCGGGGTTCACCAAATCGGACCGCGAGGTCAAAGCCGTCGGCGATCATATCGCCGAGCTGATCTCTTGTGACCAATTCCAGTCGGAGCTCCGGATACTGATCGATAAATGACCCTAGCTTCGGAGCAAGGAGCAGGCGGGAAAAAAATGGATCGACATTGACCCTCAGGCGACCGCGTACGGCAGTCGCTCCTTCGGTAGCGGACGTCGCGGCCTCTTCAAGCGCCGCAAGCAGTGGTATCACTTGTTCGCAGAGGCGACGGCCCTCATCCGTCAGCGTGACAGAGCGCGTCGTGCGATCCAGGAGACGGACCCCGAGGCGCGCTTCAAGCCGTGCTATGCAGCGGCTGACACCGGACTGAGACATGTCGAGCATGTCACCCGCACCAGCGAAACTACCGGTGTCGACTATCGCGGACAGAACACTCATCCCGTTCAGAATTCGTTCGTCGAAGCCGGCCATCAATGCCTCCGCAGCATTTATCAAATGACACTGATGTTATCGCGAAAGGACGTGTCGACGCACAAAATTGCCGCATTGAATGATGCGAATCAGGAGGGGCCAATGTTTGCGGTTACCGGAATTACCGGGCAAGTAGGAGGGGTCGTTGCACGTGTTCTGCTTGCGGCAGGACTGGACGTGCGTGGAGTCGTTCGGGATCCTGTCAAAGGAGAGGGCTGGGCAAACCAGGGATGTGAGGTGGCAATAGCCGAAATGAACGACGCAGTCGCCTTGGCACGTGCTTTTGACGGAGCCGACGCGGTCTTCATTTCGCTCCCCCCGAATTTTGATCCGGCGCCCGGGTTTCCTGAGTCGAAGGCCGCAATCGCCGCTTTGAGCGACGCCCTGACCGCGTCAATGCCCAAGCGTGTAGTTTGTCTGTCCACGATCGGTGCCCAGGCAACGCAGCCCAACCTGCTGCAGCAATCAGGAATGATGGAGCGAGCATTCGGCTTGCTGCCTATGCCAGTCGCGTGCCTCCGCGCGGGATGGTTCATGGAAAACACGGCATTCGACCTGGAGCCGGCGCTCGCGTCCGGTGTAATTCCCAGTTTCCTTTATCCGTTGGACAGGCCTGTTCCTATGGTAGCAACCACCGATGTAGGCCGGATGGCGGCGAACCTGCTCCGCCAAAATTGGACTGAGCACCGGATCATAGAACTCGAGGGACCGCGTCGGACGACGCCCAACGAAGTCGCTGAAGTGTTCTCCCGATTACTAGGTAGGAATGTTCGGATGGAGCCTGTGGCTCGGGACACGTGGGAGCGTCTGTTCGCGTCCCAAGGAATGAAAAATTCATTGCCGCGTATCCAGATGCTGGATGGTTTCAACGAAGGGTGGATCGAATTCGAACGCCCGGCGAGTACAGTCAAAGGCAGCGTTCCGCTGGAAACAGTCGTGCGCGGGGTGATCCAACGTATGTCTGAAACCGTCTGACTGTACCGCTGTTTCGACCTTGGTAAAGGTGTCAGTCGTCGCTTGCATTTCTTGTAATTATCGTTTAATAATTAAATGACGGCTCGATGGAGCAAACGAATCGCCCTGGTCGTGCGTGGAGTTGGGGTTGTACGCGGCACTTAGACGGGGAACAAGCAACTCGCAGTCGATATTGATGACAAATCGTCATTTAAAAAATGACATAAACGCTATCGAGCCTTCGGTGTCGTGCGCGCACAATAAACCAGATCCTCGGTTCGAAAGCGTCTCGACGGGTTCTTGAGTGGTTGTCTTCCATGAAATCGAAGCACGCTTTGTGTTCATGATGTTATGCAGATATTGAGGAATACACATGAAAGACGATCAGGAAGCAAAATCAGATCTGGCCGACGGCGATGTACACCAAGGAGGGGGCGGCGTGGCGATGACTCGCCGCGGTCTATTCCGGTCAACTCTCGCCGCCGCGACGTCAGTGGCGCTGAATGGCGTCCAGGCTGCACCCGTTCCTACGTCGGCGCAGGGCAGGTCTCACGCTCCGCGTGCAAACAATCTTGTTCGAATATCGGTCACGATCAATGGCGTCGCGCATCGTGTAGAGGTGCGCTCCGACGTGACGTTGCTCGATCTACTGCGGGAGCAGTTGCACCTCACCGGTGCCAAGAAAGGTTGCAACCGCGGGGAGTGCGGCGCCTGTACGGTTATGCTGGACGGAAGACGAGTCAACTCCTGTTTCGTTCTCGCGGCCACCCTGGAGAGCCGGCGCGTGACGACGGTCGAGGGACTCGCGGCTGGCGATTCGTTGCATCCGGTGCAGCGTGCTTTCATAAAATGCGATGCTTTCCAGTGCGGGTTCTGCACGTCGGGGCAGATCATGTCCGCGGTCGGCTGCATTGAAGAGGGGCACACCAAGTCCAATGCGGAAATCCGGGAATGGATGAGCGGAAACATCTGTCGATGTTCGGCCTACCCTCAAATCGCCGAGGCAGTCCAGACTGCTTCGGTCGAAATGCACGGAGGCGTCCATGGAGCCGTTTGAATATGAACGGGTGTCATCGACAGGTGAAGCACTCGCACTTGCCCATTCCAGCGGCTCAGCGTTCCTTGCAGGTGGCACCGAGCTGTTGAACTGGATGCGCATTGGGATCGAGCGGCCAACGAAGATCATTGATATCGGTCGAATTGAGGGCTTGTCGGAGATCCGTCAGACATCGTCCGGGGGGCTGACTATCGGTGCGTTGAGCAAGCTGAACGATATCGCCCTGCATCCGCAGGTCATGCGTGACTATCCTGTCCTCTCGCAGTCGATATTGAAGGCTGCATCGGCGCAAATCCGGAATCTGGCGACGATAGGTGGAAATCCGCTGCAACGTGTGCGATGCCCATATTTCCGCGCGGACGAGCCGACCCCCTGTAATAAACGCGTTGCGGGTTCGGGCTGTGCTGCGCTGCACGGTTTCAACGAGAAGCACGCCATTTTCGGCTGGACCGAGGACTGTGTGGCCGTACAACCATCCGACCCAGCGGTCTCGCTTGCGGCCCTCGACGCGGTATTCATAACCGACCGTCCCGGGGGAGGCCGGCGAATTCCAGCCCGCGACTTCCACGTGCTGCCCGGCGAGAACCCGGCGGCGCATCACCGACTCGCGGGCGGGGAGTTGATTACGGCGGTTGAATTGCCGAGAGCCTGGCCAAAGTCCGCCTATCTGAAGATTCGCGAGCGCGAAAGCTACGAGTACGCGACTGTGTCGGCAGCCGTGGCGCTCGAACTTGACGGTGACGTCATCACGAATGCGCGGATCGCGCTGGGTTCGGTGGCGATGCGGCCATGGAGGTTGGACGAAACTGAGCGCAGGCTGGTTGGTCAGCGTCTGGGCTCCGCAGGCATAAATGCGGCCGTCGACGCAGGTCTTGTCGATGCGCGCCCACTCTCGCGCAACGGCTATAAGGTTGTTATCGCACGCAACGCAGTATTGCGCACCATCGATACGGCAGCGAGGACATGATGAGCAATCTGGGTCAATCCATCCCCCGGCATGACGGCCCCATCAAGGTCACAGGTTCCGCGCTCTATGCGGGCGACCGGAACCTCCCGTCCCAACTCTATGCGGTGTTCGTCAATGCGACGATTCCAGCAGGACATGTCGTCTCGATCGAGACGACGGCCGCTCTGGCACGAGTCGGCGTGGTCAGAGTGTTGAAGGCGTCCGACATGCCGCGAGTGCATCGGAAGCTGGACGAAATCAGTGTGCCACCGCTTGCGACGCGATTCATGCCCATGCAATCGGACGACATCGTCTACGAGGGGCAGCCGGTTGCCATGGTGTTGGCTGAGAGTTTGCAGGCAGCCGAAGCGGGCGCAGCTGTCGTCCGCGTGCGCTATGAAAGGCGCCCGTTTGTCGTACCTGACACCGCGCCTGCCGCAGACGTTGCTCCAGATAAGGGTAATTATTCGAAAGCGAATGCACTCGAATTCCACAAGGGCGATGCCGCTGGGGCGATTGCGGGTGCTGCATTCCGCGCAGGCGGCGAATATACGCAACCCTCTCGTCATGGCAATCCGATGGAGCCGTGCGCCATTCTCGCGGTTTGGGAGGGCGGGAGGCTGACTGTGTACGATGCGGTGCAGCATCTTCCAGCAGTGCAGAACACACTGGCGGCGGCATTCGGAATCGATCATTCTAAAGTTCGCGTTGTCGCCCCGCACACGGGCGGAGGCTTTGGCACCAAGGCCTTTGTATGGCCTCATGAAATCCTGGTCAGCATGGCTGCCCGCGTCGCGGGTCGGCCGGTCAAGATGGTGCTGACCCGCCAGCAGCAGTACGGCATGGTCGGCTATCAACCCCAGATGACCCATGAAGTACGTCTTGGTTCGGATTCGCAGGGTAGGCTTCTCGGTGTTAGCCATGAGGCCGTAAATGTCACAGGTATGACCGACGACTATGTGGAATTTGGTGCGGTACCCGCGAAGTCCTTCTACGCCTGCGAGAACATTTCTGCTACCCACCGAATCCGCCGTGGTCACGTTGTATTGCCGACCTTCATGCGTTCACCCTGGGATGGTCCGGGGTCCTGGGCACTGGGCTCGGCCATGGATGAACTGGCGAGATCGCTAAACGTCGATCCTCTCGATCTGCGCCTGGCTAACTACACGGAGCTGGACCCCGAGAGCGGAAAGCCGTGGTCGTCGAAAAAGCTTCGGGAAGCCTACGACGAAGGTGCAAGACGCTTCGGGTGGCGCGAGCGCCCGAAAGGCGGAACGCTTGACGGTCATTGGCGGATCGGATGCGGAATGGCGGATTGCAGCCAGGGGCAGGCACGGTTTCACTCGACCGCGAAGGTGAGGCTACGCGCGGACGGGACGGCTCAACTTGAATCAAGCTTCTGCGACATTGGCACGGGGCCTGCCACGGTGTTTCCTCAGATCGTTGCCGATGTGCTCGGGCTGGACCCGGCGCAGGTGACGGCGCTATCGGGCGACACGAACCTGCCGTATGCCGGGCCCACCTACGGATCGAGCACCACAATAAGCACGGGTGCCGCAGTACAAAAGGCCGCACAGGATGTTCGGTCCAAACTGGCGAGGCTCGCCGGTTGGCCCGCGGACCAGGTTTCGCTGGAGGGCGGACATATCGCTTACGGCAGTACGTCGCGCACTATCCGGGACATTCTGGGCGAAGCGGGTGTGGCCGAACTCGCATCGGAGGGCGCATTTGATTTGCCTGGCAACGCGCCGGTCGATATGGGTTCTCCGGGATTCCCAACGCGATCTTTCGGGGTTGTCTTTGTGGAAGTCGCTGTTGATCCCGAGCTGGGACTGCTGCGACTTCGCCGGGCAACAGGAGTCTATAGCGCGGGCCGAATCATCAACTCCATGACGTCCCGATCACAAATGATCGGCGGCATTGTCTGGGGCTGGGGTATGGCCGCCATGGAGGCCAGCCACTACGAGCCGACACTCGGGCGCTGGCTTGCAAAAGATCTTGCGGGCGTTCCCATCCCGGTGAACGCGGACATCCCACCTGACATAGACGTGGCGTTTATCGACGAATTCGACGCGAACTCCGGTCCGCTTGGTGCCAAGGGGATCGGTGAACTCGGCGCGACAGGCGTCGCAGCGGCCGTAGCGAATGCTGTATTCGACGCAATCGGCGTACGTGTACGCGATCTGCCAATCACACCTGACAAGCTCATCCAAACGTAAAGCGGTGTGACGAGGCGTCTGACCGGTTGAGTGTGCCGTGTGCCGCTATCGCTCGGCCGGCCCGGCGGCCCCATGATGCGGCCGCAGCGACGCCAGGGGATTCTGTATTCATCGCTGTACGGTAGATCAGGAAGTACCCCAGGTTCTGCAAAAAAATTGGCTGACGACAGATGAGTCTCTTGACATTTGCCTTGGCGACTTATAATTTATCAAATAATAAACAAGGAGACGGAAAATGGTACATCGTTACGACGCAAACAAATTCACTCTGGACCACGTGCGTAGCACCGCCGAGCGGTGCAAGAACTGGGGTAAGTGGGGGCCCGACGACGAAATTGGAACCCTCAACTACGTCGCGGAAGAAGACATCCAGGCCGCTGCGGAGCTTGTCCGCAAAGGCAAGGTGTTCTCCCTCGGTTTGAATTTCGATCGCGACGGTCCGCAGAAGGGGCATTGGGGCAATCGCTTTAACCCGATCCACACCATGCTCGCCACTGGGACCGACGCGGTTGCCGGAAACCAGGACGCGGGCGGTCTTAGATATGCGGATGACGCCGTGTCGCTGCCATTGCAGTGCGGCACACAGTGGGACGCCCTGAGTCACATTTTCTTCGACGACAAGATGTGGAACGGCTACGACGCACGACTTGTGGATAGCGATGGCGCGCAGAAGAACGGCATTGAGAAGACGAAGGCGAAGATGGTAGGCCGCGGTGTGTTGCTCGACGTTGCGCGCTATCTGGGTGTCCATTCGCTGCGGGACGGCGATGCAATCTCGATCGAGGATCTCGAGGCGACACAGCGAGCTCAGGGTGTGACCGTGCGTCGAGGCGACTTTGTGATCGTACGGACGGGCCATATGGAGCGTTGTCTTCACGAGGGGGACTGGGGCGGATACGCAGGTGGTTCGGCTCCAGGTCTCGCCTTTGAGACGGCGAACTGGGTGCACGACAAACAGATCGCGGCAATCTGCACTGACACATGGGGATGTGAAGTGCGCCCGAATGAAACAGACGACTGCACGCAGCCGTGGCATTGGGTCGTGATCCCGATGATTGGGATCAGCATGGGGGAGATTTTCTACGTGAAGGAACTCGCGGAGGACTGTGCGAAAGATGGCGTGTACGAGTTCATGTTCACCGCGCCGCCATTGCCGATTACGAAAGCAGTTGGCTCGCCTCTCAATCCGCTCGCCATCAAGTAGTCCCTTGAACGGTACATCGGAAGAGCGGGATGCCGAAGATAACTCCACGGGAACAATGATGCGGTCGCAGAAATCGTCTTCAGACCTTGATGGTCTGGCGGCTCTCGTGACGGGAGCCGGAAGAGGGCTCGGTGCGGAAATCGCAGGCGCGCTCGCACAACGTGGCGCCAAAGTCTACGCACTAAGTCGCAGTGCGAGCGAACTTGACGAGGTGGTGACGAAAATCCACGATGCCGGCGGTCAGGCGTCTGCACTCGTATGCGATGTCACAGATGTCGACGCGTTTTCTGCGATGGTCGACCGCATGGATCGGCTGGATGTCCTCGTGAACAACGCGGGAACGAATTTCCCGACCGAATTCGTTGACGTTACTTTGGAGCAGCTCGACACCATGCTGACGCTCAACGTGCGATCAATGTTTACGGTAGCGCAGTCGTGTGCTCGCAAGATGATTGCGAGCAGTACGGGCAGAGGCTCGATTATCAACATGTCGTCGCAGATGGGGCATGTGGGTGCCACCCGTCGGTCGGTGTACTGCATGACAAAGCATGCGATCGAGGGGCTTACCAAGGCGATGGCTCTGGAGCTCGCCGCATACCGCATCTGCGTGAATACGGTAGCTCCAACATTCGTCGAGACTCCGATGACGAAGTCCTTCTTCGAGGACGCCAGGTTTCATAGCTGGGTCATGGAGCGATTGCCAATGGGGCGGCTGTTACCGGCGGAGGATGTCGCGGCGGCCGTTTGTTACCTGGCGTCACCCGCAGCTGCGATGGTGACAGGAACAAGTCTGAGGATAGACGGAGGCTGGACTGCGCAGTGATGGAAGCAGCAGATGGCGCGCTGCATGCCGTAACCGCTAGCAGCGACGATATCGCTACACAGACTAAATTACAGATGGAGACAGCTCATGCAACCCTTCACGCAGCGGCGGGACTTGCTGAATCTATACGCGAGTTCGCGACCCACAAAGCGCTACTTCGGCGCATTCTCCGTGTTTTGCCTCGGCTTTACACTCGACTTCTTTGACTTTTACCTCGTCGGCTTCCTGCTCGCTGTTCTCGGTCCAGGATGGCACCTGACGTATGGAGAATCGTCGCTGATTCTCCTTAGCGCTGGGGCCGGTGCGATCGTGGGTTCGCTATTCAGTGGCTCTCTGGCGGATGCGTTTGGCCGAAAGCGCGTGTTGTTGATCAGTACAACGATCTGCGGATTCGGTGCAGGCGCGGTTGCATTCCTACCGGAAGGGGCGTGGTTGGGGTTCGCCGCGTTGCGCTTTCTCGTCGGCTGCGGGCTTGCAGGCGCGGCGACGACACAGACAGTTCTTCTCGTCGAGCACACACCAGCGAGCTATCGCACGCGGTTGACGGGTTTTCCGTTCATCGCCGCTTCTGTCGGATCGCTGATTGCGTCGATTTCCGCTGCGACCCTTCTGCACGCATTCGGTTGGCGAGGCGTCGCAGCCCTGGGTTTTGCACCGCTGCTCGTGACGTTGTTCGCTACGCTGTTCGTCCCCGAATCAGGACAGTGGCTGATCAGCAAAGGGCGGTTTAGCGAGGCACGCAACGTATTCGCGCTCCTGCTCGGCGTGGATGCTGATGACCTACCCACGATGACTACAGCGACGAGCGTTACAAATGCGCCTGCGCCCAATGGGCGGATCAGCGAGCTACTGTTGTTTCCCGGTCGCACACTACTGGTGATCGTGACGTGGGCCGCACTGAGTACGGCTGGCTACGGAGTCTATCTCTGGGGGCCAACGATCGTCGCGTTGCTGCTAAAGATATCGCCTGCAGAAGCCGCCAGATACTTCATCGTCGTAGCGCTCGCGGGAATTGCTGGCCGGCTGCTTCTTTCCTTGCTACCCAGGTGGATGACGCGTAGGAGGGTTTGCGCTCTTTTCGGCTTTGGCATCGCGCTCTCGCTTGGTGTCGCCGGGCTGGGCGCCCAGCATACCGTCGCGGGATTTCCGTTCTTTGTGGCCATGGTTGCGGTTGGTGCTCTATTTTTCGACGGTGGCTGGTGCGTGATCGGCCCTTATTCGGCGGAAATATTCCCCACACGGCTTGCAGCTCGCGCCATCGGCGTAGGCCAGGCCGCCAACGGCATTGGCAAGATTCTCGGCCCGTTGTGCCTCGCCGTTATTGCGGGAACGGGCAACGTCATCACACCGCGCGCAACAACAGATGCGGTTCTTCCCGCGTTTCTGTTTCTCGCCGGTTGTGGTCTTCTGATCGGCATTCTGTTTGCCGTGCTGGCTCCCGCTGACGCCTCTGAACGAGGCGAAACCGGCATTGAAACGCTATCAGATACACCGGGACAAGCGGTCAACGGTATCGCCCATTGAACGCGGTCGAGATAGAGGGGCTGTCGCGCCCTGGACCCCAGGATTCACCTGAAAGAGGAAGAAACGAAATGACTTCAACGAGACTTGAGCCCGATCATGCGCCGGCTGGCGAATCACGGGCGCTGAGGACCGAGACCCGGCTGGGTATGATTATCGAATGGGATGTGCCGATCAGAATGAACGATGGCACTGTCCTGAGGGCGGACATATTCCGGCCGGCCAAAGAGGGCCGTTTTCCGGTCCTGATGTCGCATGGACCCTATGGAAAGCTGTTGCATTTCGAAGACGGCTACAAGACGGCGTGGGATCGGATGGTGGACGAACATCCCGACGTGGCAGCTGGCTCCTCCAACGCGTATCAGAGCTGGGAGGTGGCGGACCCGGAGAAATGGGTGCCGCACGATTACATCTGCGTCCGCGTCGACAGCCGCGGTGCGGGTCGCTCGCCGGGCTACCTTGAGACATGGTCGGCTCAGGAGATCAAGGACTTCGCGCGTTGCATTGACTGGGCGGGTGTCCAACCCTGGTGTAATGGAAAGGTCGGATTAAGCGGTATCTCGTACTATGCAAACAATCAGTGGCAGGTTGCTGCGGAAAAGCCGAAGCACCTCGCTGCGATCTGTGTTTGGGAAGGCTTCCAGGATTACTACCGGGAGATGTTTTTCCACGGTGGGATCTACTGCACGTTCGCTCAGAACTGGTACGACATGCAGGTGAAGACCGTGCAACACGGTCTCGGCAAGCGCGGGCATCGTAGCCGCTTGAATGGCGAATGGGTGTCGGGCCCCGCGACGCTGACCGAGGAAGAACTCGGTAGCAACAGGATCGACATGTGGGACGAGATTATCAAGCATCCATTGATCGACGAATTTCACACGTGCCGCACGCCCGACTGGAACGATATCGAAGTGCCCGTGCTGTCGGCTGCTAACTGGGGCGGGCAGGGACTCCATCCACGCGGCAATTTCGAGGGTTACATGCTCGCGGCCTCGAAGCAGAAGTGGCTCGAGGTTCACGGTATCGAGCACTGGACGCACTACTACACCGACTACGGCATCGCCATCCAGAAGCGGTTTTTCGATTACTTCCTGAAGGGCGAGAGCAACGGCTGGGATCAGGAACCGAAGGTACGCTTACAGGTTCGCCATCCGGGGGAGACATTCGTCGAGCGCTTTGAGGAGAACTGGCCGATCCCGCACACGCAGTGGACTCGTTACCACCTTCACGCTGAGGGTCACGTGCTGGATACCTTGCAGCAGCAACAGGTTGCGAGACTGCCATTCGACGCGCTGGGTGACGGCCTCACATTTGTTACGCCACCGGTTGAGGAGGAGGTGGAGGTGACCGGGCCTATCGCAGCGCGACTTCATGTGTCGTCTACGACAAAGGACGCGGATCTGTTTCTGGTCTTGCGTGTATTTTCTGCCGACTTCAATGAGGTGGTATTCGTCGGGGCCTTGGACCCTCATACGCCGATCGCACAGGGGTGGCTGCGCGCGTCCCACCGGAAGCTCGACCCGGATAAATCGCTGCCTTTCCGGCCGTATCACACTCACGATGAGATTCAACCACTCACGCCTGGCCAGATCTACGAACTCGATATTGAGCTGTGGCCGACGTCAATCGTTGTGCCGCCGGGAGCGCGTATCGCCCTGAGCGTGCGCGGCAAGGATTACGTCTACCCAGGCGGGAGCGGTGGCAAGTTGTCGAACATGAAGAATGAGTTTACCGGTTGTGGCCCGTTTCTCCACGATGATCCTCGTGACCGGCCTGCCGACGTGTTCGGTGGCACAACGACACTGCACCTGGGTGGTGGACGTGAGAACTACGTGCTCTTGCCGATAGTGCCAAAGGTGAAATAGTCGCTCTGGCTTGTTCGGTACGCGATGTAAGGAGCCACCTGCGAGTGGCTCCTTACGCGTAGCACAACCAGGCGGTCTGAAAGTTTTTCAGACCGCGGCTCCGCCGTACGGCACCTCCTTGTGTCCGTAACGGCGCACCCGCAGATTAGCCTGTTCGCCATGACCGGCGAACCCTTCTAGCGCGCACAGGCGGGAACAGTATTCACCGATCAACGCAGACGCTTCGTCGGTGATTACCTTCTGATACGTGCAGGTCTTCAGGAATTTGCCCACCCAAAGCCCACCGGTATAGCGCGCCGCCTTCTTCGTGGGTAGCGTATGGTTCGTGCCGATGGCCTTGTCGCCGAACGCAACGTTCGTGCGCGGGCCGAGAAAGAGCGCACCGTAGTTGGTCATATTTTTCAGGAAATAGTCAACGTCGCGGGTCAGCACCTGAACATGTTCGGAGGCGATGTCGTTGGCGATCTTGACCATCTCCTCGTCGCTGTCCGCAACAATGACTTCGCCGTATTTATCCCACGATTTGCGGGCAATGTCGGCGGTCGGGAGGATTTTAAGCAGCCGCTCGATTTCCGTCAGTGTCTCACGCGCGAGCTTTTCGGAGGTTGTCAGTAATACGGCGGGTGAGTCCGGACCGTGTTCTGCCTGTCCGAGCAGATCGGTCGCGCACATCTCAGCGTCGACCGATTCGTCCGCGATCACGAGTGTCTCTGTCGGACCTGCGAAGAGGTCGATGCCAACGCGACCGAAAAGCTGCCGCTTGGCTTCTGCGACGAAGGCGTTACCCGGGCCGACCAGAATGTCTACCGGTGCAATCTTCTCTGTGCCGATTGCCATGGCGCCGATCGCCTGGATGCCCCCGAGGCAATAGATCTCGTTCGCACCGGCCATATGCTGTGCAGCGACGATGGCGGGGGCTGGCTTGCCGTGGAAGGGCGGTGCGCAGGTAATGATGCGTGGCACACCGGCGACACGAGCGGTGATGACCGACATGTGCGCGGAAGCCAGTAGCGGGTATTTACCGCCCGGCACATAACATCCTGCGGCGTTGATTGGAATGTTCTTGTGCCCGAGGATTACGCCGGGAAGCGTTTCTACTTCGATGTCGAGGATTGATTCCCGTTGGTGTCGTGCGAAATTTTCCACCTGCCTCTGCGCGAATTCGATGTCCGCGATGTCGCGGTTGGTCAACTGGGAAAGGCAATCGTCGATTTCACGCTGCGACAGCCGGTAGTCCTCGCGATCCAGCTTGTCGAACCGGATCGACAGTTCGCGCACCGCCTCATCCCCACGCGTCTCGATGTCCGCGAGTGTTGCTTCCACGGTATCGCGCACTTCTTTCGCCGCGGACTTGATCACTTCGGCTTCTGCGCCGCGCTTGAGCCATTGGGCCATTTGGAGCTCTCCTTCATGTTTAGGTCAGAAATTTGCATTCGAATGCAATAGCGTTTGCATGCGAATGCAAACGCACTCCAAGAATAGCGCTCTCTTAGTGGAAGTTCAAGTTATCGGTCGATAATTTGTGATTTGATGCGAGCCTCGATGGCGCTCACCGTGATGCATCGGAGCGCTTCCGCGAGCGCCAGATCCAATGGTCTGCGGACCGCACGACGCCGGTCTGTGGTATGCGCGCGGATCCACGCACGATCAATTCTCCGTCGACGATGTGCTGCACGGCGGGCGCCGCCGCGGTGGAAAGCTGACGCTCCACAACCTGGATGACTCGCCGGACCATTAGCTCGACGGGTTGCGAGTAGGTGGTCAGCCCGAAGATGGGCCATCGCGCCATCTCAATGTCGTCAAACCCGACGATGGAGAGGTCGGTACCGACCTGGAGTCCGAATTCCGCCCGGGCAAGATTGATAGCCACAAGTGCCATGTAATCGTTCGCGCAGAAAATGGCGTCTGGAGGTGTCGCGGACGACAGTAGCGTGCGTACGGCCGACTCTGTGTCAGCAGTGGAATAGTTTCCGACCACGCGTTCAACATGGCGGACCTTGCGTTCGGCGAGACCTTCCAGGAATCCCGCCTCCCGGTCCCGGCTGGTTGATGAATGTTCAAGTCCGGCGACGTACGCGAAACGCCGATGTTTGCCGGCGAGCAGGAAGGCGGCAAGCTCCTTTGCTCCTCGCCGGTTATCGCCAGTAACACTGGAAACAGAATCGCTGTCGGTCTTGCGGTTTAGCATGACCACCGGAAGACCCAGTTGCAGGCACTCGTCCGCGAAATGGGATGAAAGGCTTGTCGATATGAGAACGAGCGCATCTACCCGGTAGCGCAGCACCTCGTCAAGGATCGGGTCGGAGCCGGCCATTGGATCGGAGGTGAATAGCAATACCCGGTAGCCGATTCTGGCAAAAGAGGTGGAAAGCGCGTCAAGGGCTGCCTGGTAGAAAGGGTTGGCGGTACCAGGTACCGCGACGCCAATGAGACTCGAGCGTCTGGTAATTAGCGAGCGGGCAACCAGGTTGGGGCGATAGCCAAGTTGCTGTGCCGCATCCAGGACTTTCGCGCGCATGGTCGCCGACACGCTGGCACCAGGAGTAAAGACACGAGATACCGCGGACTGGGATACGCCCGCGAGTTCAGCGACCTCATAGGCAGTAGCTGGGCGCCGTTCGGACTCCACTTCCATATTGACCGGATCGGACTTCATCTGTGCTTTCCGTTGAATCGTTGCTGTGTATCGCCGGCATGCCGTGGCTCGGGATGCAGTAAACCCAGATCATATCCTGATGGGGAAACCCCTAAGCGGGGAGTCTTGACTTCATGCATCCATGACGTATAAATTATCAATCAATAACTATCATAGAAAATGAAACGTGATGATTCTCCAGAGCATCGCGTATGTCAGGAAAAGTCACCCTCCGAGGAGCAAACAGGGCAGGAGGCGGAGATGAACTTTAACTGGGTCGCAATGTGTGGCGCGTGGCGAAGGATTTCTGCAGGATCGCGTCGCTGGCTTGATGAGGCGATCCGGCTGCGCGGCCAGGCGGAGGCAGTCTATTTTTTCGACGACGGAGATTGGAAACGGTCATCGGCGAGTGACGACGGGTTCATCGCGGATACTGCGTAGTGGATGGAAAGCCGGATTGGTCGTCTGGCTGAGCCGCGTCGACTGCCTGGTGCAACAGGGGATCGCCCAATACCGGTCCTACTGTACGCATTGTCGATATAATACTTTCCGACGCGGCATCGACGCTCCACCGCATGGGAGCTACTTGGGTTTCAGTGCCGTGGCTTGTTCGCTATGAACTGGCTGCACAATCCGGGCTACGGTCAGTGGCTCTGAAAAAACGCATCCGGGCCTATCGCAGCGCGTCGGCAGCCAGTTACTTTGTTGACAACGTAGCAGATGGCCATCGCCCAAGATCCAGGTCACGAGACAGCCCAAAACATGGCAACCGACTTTCGAGAGGATGCAAAGTAACGTGAACGGCAGAGCGAAATCGACCCGCACCAGCGCTGTTGCGGCTGCTGTGCCAGAAAAGCGGCGCCGGCAATCGCCCGATGAGAGGCGGGCGCAGATAATCCGCGAGAGCATCAATTTCTTTTCCGAGCATGGCTTTGCTGGTTCGACCCATGACCTGGCGAAACAGATTGGAGTCACGCAGCCGCTCATGTTTCGTTACTTCGAATCGAAAGACGATCTGATTGACGCCGTGTTCGACGCCGTGTTCACCCAACGCTGGGACAGCCAATGGCCCAAGCTGATCCGTGACCGTTCACTTCCACTTCGGGAACGGCTTGTCCGATTTTATAACTCGTACCTGAAGGTGGTCTTCAATCGAGATTGGATGAGACTTTATGTCTTCGCGGGTCTTTCGGGTGTGGAAATCAATCGCAGGTACTTTCGTATCCTTGAGCAGCGCATTCTGATGCCGCTGTGCGAGGAATTACGCGCCGAGTACAGGATGGCGTCTGCGGTCGACATTCCCATTACAGAAGACGAACTTGACTATGTATGGTCCTTTCACGGTGGGATTTTCTATCATGGAATTCGGCGTTGCGCCTTTGGCACGTCAACGGACCACGAGCTAAGCCAAACGGTTCTCGATGTAACAATTGACGCCTTCATCAACGCGGCTCCGCATGCGATCGGTCGGTTCACGGCCAAGACTCACCGCTCCTGATATTTTTCTCGCTTCGAGATAGTTGCTACACCGTAGCGTCGTTGCGCATCCCACGTTGTGTAACAAGGACAGTTCCATTTCTTGATGCCAGCGATGTCTGCTATTCGCACGACAACTCTCCTTGTCGTCCAGAACACGCAAATGGCGGTTTTGTCGCAGACGCTGTCCGCCAGTCGGCGCATGCGCGCAGCGTCCCGTCACCTGGCCTTGTCGTGTTCGGCCAGGCCGACGGCCTTGTAGTCGTAGGTGGGATAGAAATCGGTGTGATATACGCCCCAGGCGCTATCTTCAAGGACGCGATTGACCTCGCGGATCCGAGAGGCCGGCAGACGAAGCGTGACGATCTGTCCGATTCCCATTACGACGGTCCAACTGACCACCTCGACGCCAGGCGGGGGGAATGCCTTGTAGAAACCCTGTTTCGCGAGCTGTGCATTCAGCTCACCCAGTGGACGGGATTGGTCATGTCGCAAGAAGACCGTGAGCAGCACCGCGTTATCGGGTGTCGCCGTGGCTGAGCCGACTTGTGGTGCGGCAACCGTCTGGGCGGTCGAAACATCGCTCCAGCACAAAGGACTGGCTAGCGCGGCGAGCATGCCGAGCAGCCGCGCTGAGCAGCGCAACTTGTTTGTCATCTGCATGAGATTCTCCTCGAGCGTGACCGGGCGCAGATCCCGGTCACGAATCCGGCTTCCCGTGGGATCAGATACGGTCCTTGTCATGAAAGCGCTGCATCCAGTGCGGATACGGTACGTCCGGTTGGGAGACGTGATCGAGCCGGTCACGGTACTCTGGCGGGAGCAGGAGTTCTGCTGCTTGCAGATTGGCGCCAAGCTGCTCTTCGGAACTCGCCCCGATCATCACGGTTGCCACTTCGTCGCGCCCGAGTAACCACGCGAGCGCGACCTGTGCTGGCGTGGTGTTCAATGCATTTGCGACGGCGCGTAGTTCTTCAACGATGGGATCAACCTTTTTCGGGTCGATTGGTGGAAAGTTGAGATTGGTGCGTCGCCCCTTTTCAGATTGGCCGTTCTGAGCGGTGTATTTGCCGCTCAGATAACCGCCTGAAAGTGGACTCCAAACCATCAATGCCGCATCGTGCCGCCGTGCGACGGGCGCAATTTCGTGCTCGATGTCGCGTGCGGCCAGCGAGTAGTGCACCTGGTTACTGGTTATCTGCGCCCAATGCGCCTGCGACGTGATTGAGTGCGCCTGTTCGAGTTCAGAAGCGCTGAAGTTGCATACGCCGATGTGCCGGACCTTGCCCTGTGCAACCAGATCGTCGAGCGCACGCAATGTTTCATCGAGCGGTGTGAGTGCATCACGATCGTGCAGTTGCAACAGATCGATGTGGTCGCGGCCGATGCGCTTCAGGCTCGTTTCGACGGTGCGGATGATATGTGAGCGGCCAAGGCCCACCTGATTGGGGCCGGGGCCTGTGCGCAGACGCACCTTGGTCGCGATGAGCATGCGCGTTTCGTCGAGGCCAAGATCGGCCAGTACCTGGCCGACCACTACCTCGGACTGACCCTGCGAATAGGCATCGGCAGTATCAATCAGATTCACCCCCTGATCCACGGCAAGACCCACAAGACGTGCTGCCTGCTCACGATTCAAGCCGGCAATCGATGCCCAGATACCGTCACCTGCGCCGAACGTCATGGTACCAAGTGTGAGACGGGAAATACGCAGCCCGGAGCGGCCGAATGTGCAGTAGTTCATGACAGCAAATTCCGTTTATGTTGAGAACAGGTCACACAATACGGATTCAACGGTAAGTCGCCCAGAGCGTAAGATACGAAGACTCTTTTCGGTCTGAGCGAGTAATGTGATGCGTGTTGATCAGTTGGCGGCCATGCGCCTTTTTGTTCGCATTGTGGAAACGGGCTCTTTCGGTAAGGCAGCCCGATCAATGGACATGTCGTCTTCGAATGCAACGGAGCGGATGGCTCGCCTTGAGGAAATCCTTGGCTTGCGACTATTGGCCCGCACGACGCGTGCAGTTGCCCCTACCGAGGCCGGTACGCGCTATTACGAGGTCTGTCGTCGGGTGCTCGGCGAACTGGACGAAGTCGAGGCTTCACTGACTTGCTCTCAAGAAGCGCTTGCGGGGCGGGTCCGGGTCAGCGCGAACATCTCGATTGCCCGGTCGATTCTCATACCCCGCCTTCCTCAGTGGTTTGAACAGCATCCGCAGATCCACATCGAACTGGTGATGAATGACCGGCGCAGCGATTTTGTACGCGACGGGATCGATTTCGCGGTACGCATTGGCGGACTTGAGGATCAGGATCTGGTACTGCGGCCGTTGGGGCGTCCACGACGCGTCACGGTCGCGTCTCCCGAGTATCTGCGGAAAATGGGAAGGCCGAAGTGTCCGGAAGACCTCGCGGAACACCATCTGATCGACTTCCTGTTACCGCAACCAGGCGCACGGCTCGAGTGGGAGTTCGACAGGAAAGGGAAGCGGGAGGAACTATTTCCTCGCAGTATCGCGTCGATTGGGGACTCCGATGCCCGGCTGCAACTGGCGATTGCGGGCATGGGTATCGTGCAGAGTCTCTCTTTCATCGCGGCACCCGCACTACGCGAAGGCAAGCTGGAGCGGCTCCTGACGTCGTGGGAGACGCCAGCGCCCGAAGTGTCGATTCTCTATCCGAGAGACCGCCATCTGCCGACACGGACCCAGGTCACGATGGATGCTTTCACAACCTGGATTAAGGAGGTTATTCGTGACGCGGGTTGAGCGGCAGAGAACTTCTGAAGCTGCGATGAATGGTTCCTGTTTTGACGCTGTCTTTAACCGTTTGAATCTCATGTAGCGTTGAAGGACAGCGCGTGAACGGGCAGGGCGCTTACGGCCGTTCAGTGAGTTCCTGCAGACTGATGGCGCAGGTTTGTGCTGTTGCTTTGGTTGATTGCGTTGCGCCAGATGCGCGGTAGCTGAAGGTCGATTCGCTTGCCGTGAAGTGCAGCGCCATCAGCCGGCTGGTCGCGTCGTCGACGTACACCAGCAGCGTGCACGCCGGCGCCCGTTCCTCGAACCACCGGTGATC
>NZ_FPBH01000096.1 GCF_900116445.1 Paraburkholderia aspalathi | reverse complement strand
GAGGGTGTAAAAAGTTTTGTGTAAACGGTCATTTGGCAGGAGACTGCCAGCAACAGGAGCATAGATGACCGTAGCGAAACGCAATAAAAGAGAGAAACCCGATGCTGAGCTCGTCAAGCTGGCAGACAGCCTGCTGGCGAATTACCAGAAGCCGGAAGACCTGATAGGCGAGAACGGCCTGCTCAAGCAGCTTACCAGGATGCTGGTGGAGCGTGCGTTAGAGACGGAGATGTCCGAACACCTGGGCCATGGCAAAGGCGAAACGGTGACCAATGCCACGGGCAACACCCGTAATGGCCATAGCGCCAAGACGCTGCAGGGGGAGTTTGGCGAGTTGCCGCTCAATATCCCGCGCGACCGTCAGGGGGCGTTCGAGCCGAAGCTGGTGGAGCGCCATCAGACGCGCTGGACGGGCTTCGACGACAAGATCATTTCGCTGTATGCGCGTGGCCTGAGCGTGCGCGAGATCCAGGGGCACCTGGAAGAAATGTACGGCACGGAGGTCTCGCCGACGCTGATCTCGGCGGTCACCGACGCCGTCAGTGATGAGGTGAAGCTCTGGCAGGCCCGTGCGCTCGACGCGCTTTATCCGATTGTCTATCTCGACTGCATTCACGTCAAAGTGCGCGACAGCGGCGCGGTGCGGACCAAGGCGGTGTACCTGGCCATCGGCGTGAACATGGCCGGCCACAAGGAAGTCCTGGGACTGTGGATCGCCCAGACCGAGGGGGCCAAGTTCTGGCTGCAGGTGGTCACTGAGCTGAAGACGCGCGGCGTGCAGGACATCTTTATCGCCTGCGTCGACGGGCTTAAAGGCTTTCCTGAAGCCATTGAAGCGGTCTACCCAAAAGCGGCCGTGCAACTGTGCATCGTGCATATGGTGCGCAACAGTCTGAACTTCGTGCCGTGGAAAATGCAGCAGGAAGTCGCCGCCGACCTGAAGACGATTTACACTTCATCGACCGTCGAACTGGCCGAACAGATGCTGGGTGCCTTCGAGGCCAGGTGGGACAAGGACTATCCGTCCATCGGACAGAGCTGGCGACGCAACTGGGCACGTGTGATTCCGTTCTTCGATTACCCACCGGAGATCAGGAAGGTGATTTACACCACGAATGCCATAGAATCGATCAACATGAGCCTGCGCAAGGTGATCAAGACCCGCAGCTCGTTCCCGACCGATGAGGCCGTCACCAAGCTGTTTTATCTGGCCCTGAACAACATCAGCAAGAAGTGGACGATGCCGATCCGCGACTGGAAGGCCGCACTGAACCGCTTCACGATCCAGTTCGAAGAGCGGCTGGTGCCGGGTTAAACCTCAACCCGTTTACACAAAATTCCGGACACCCCC
>NZ_FPBH01000059.1 GCF_900116445.1 Paraburkholderia aspalathi | reverse complement strand
CGTTGCGAACATCGCGAAACCGGCACGGCCGTCTGCTGCCACGGCCGAACCCGCGTTGAAGCCGAACCAGCCTACCCACAGCATGGCGCCACCGACCAGCGTGAGCGTCAGGTTGTGCGGCGCCATCGCTTCCTTGCCGTAGCCGACACGCTTGCCGAGCACCAGACAGCAGACCAGACCGGCAATACCGGCGTTGATGTGCACCACGGTGCCACCCGCGAAGTCGAGGATGCCCGCACTAGCCAGCCAGCCGGTCGGTTCCCAGACCATGTGCGCGATCGGCGAATAGACAATGATCGACCACAGCGTCATGAACACCAGCATCGCCGAGAACTTCATCCGGTCGGCAAACGCACCGGTAATCAGCGCCGGGGTGATGATCGCGAACGTCATCTGATAGACGAAGTAAACCGTTTCCGGGATCGTCGGCGCGAGGTGGCTGACGGTCAGCGTCGTGGCCTTGTCGCCCTTGACGTAGTTCATGCCCGCCATGAGGACGCGCGAGAAACCGCCGATGAACGAGCCGCCCGGCGTGAAGGCGAGGCTGTAGCCGATCACCGTCCAGACGATCGTCACCACGCAGGTGATCGCGAAGCTTTGCATCAGCGTGGCGAGCACGTTCTTCTTGCGGACCATGCCGCCGTAGAACAGTGCCAGGCCCGGGATCGTCATGAACAGCACGAGCGCGGTGGAGGTCAGCATCCAGGCGGTGTCGCCCGAATTGATCTTCGACGAATCGACAGAGAACGGCGCGGTCGGGGTGGCAGGTGCGGCAGATGCCTCTGCAGCCGGCGCAGATGCCGCTGCGGCGGCCGACGCGTCATCGGCCATTGCGGGTCGAACCATTCCCGCGCCGGCCACGATCAGCAATACTGCCATAACAAACATCATAATTATCTTACGCATATCGGTTCCTCATTTTCCGTGTCCTTTTGGTTGGTTCATTAGCGTGCGTTGTCTTCAGAATGCTCTGTCATCTGGTTCCTCGGTGCCGACGCTGATCGCCTTATCGGTCAACGAACAGA
Source organism: Paraburkholderia aspalathi (assembly GCF_900116445.1). GTDB lineage: Bacteria > Pseudomonadota > Gammaproteobacteria > Burkholderiales > Burkholderiaceae > Paraburkholderia > Paraburkholderia aspalathi. The sequence continues at coordinate 30,628 of NZ_FPBH01000059.1, read as the reverse complement.
ATCTTGCGCAACGCGATTCTTCCCGTACGTGCCGCACTCCGAATGGCTCCGATAGCCGAATCAACGGCAAGAGTCGATGACCCCTGTTGAAAACGACGGCGCAACAAGAGCAACTGCCGTGCCAACCAATTAGATGTAACCACATCAGATTCAATGAAGTGCCTGTTTCTTGAGGAGAGGCGCTCACGGAAGCACGCTTGAGTGCAGCCGTGGTGGTCAATCGGACAGACGTGGATCACATTTTCTATGTAACAGCAGTCGACATCACTCAGTAGCCCATATGGATATTTTAGTTGGCATTTCTAGACGAGACTCTGCACCATGGCGAGGCGCATTTGAAAATGAGCGACCTGGTGAGGTGCGGTTTGAAGATATTTTGTAGCACCGACCTCTTCCAGCGATTGGGAATTGTGGATTCCTAGCACGGCCTTTGCTCGGGAACCTAGAACAGGACGGACACTTGCGTCGATAGTCCGCGAGTCGAACACCATGCCGTAGCAACGCCCGCTGCTTAGTCAACGGAAACCGTCAAGCCCGCCATTTCAACGTCAGGTAGCAAACATGGCAAACGTAATAACTCGCCCGCCGACGATTAGGCCTGACCATCGCGTAACTGAATCTACAATCCATCGGACATGTCTTGACAATTCAATACGGACGTCCATAATGATCATGGTCGAACCGGTTCATCTGCCGTATCGCAACGAAGATCTGATGAATTTCGCGACTCACATAGTTAGAACAACCGACTCAAGTTGGACGCGCAACTGCATTCGCCGGCGCAAACGAATGGTTCAACGTGACTGTGCTAGAGAGGCAATGAATCACACCGAAGTCCGAGACGATTGAAAGACTGACACGGCAGCATTGTGGGCAGGTGCGGCTAGATGGTACGGCCGACCCAGTAGACGAATTCACACAATGACCAGCACGCAGCCGCGGTTTGAACATTGATGACGAATTGTGGACACTGATGGAACCGTTAGTGCCGCCGCCCAAGCCCCGACGCAAAGAGCATCCTGGTCGCCCACGCGTATCGGATCGGGCGGCGTTGAATGGCATCCTGTTCGTGTTGAAAACCGGTCTGCGATGGAACCACCTGCCGACCGTATTGGGCTTTGGCTCCGGCGCGACCCGCTGGCGAAGACTGAACGACTGGCGCAAGGCAGGAGTATGGTATCGACTGCACGAACTGCTGCTCGACAAGTTGCGTGAGGCCGGGCAGATCGATCTTTCATACGCTGCCGTCGATTCCTCGTCGGTACGAGCTGTTGGGGCGGGCAAAAAACTGGCCCGAATCCCACGGACCGCTCGCGACCCGGTTCCAAGCACCACATCCTCGTAGACGCCAATGGCGTTCCCATCAACGCCATCCTGACCGGCGCGAACCGCAACGACGTCACCCAGTTGCTGCCGCTCGTCGACGCGATTCCCCCGATCCGCGGCGCGCGCGGCCGACCACTTCGGAGACCCTAGGTCATCTATGCCGATCGTGGTTACGATTCCGATCCGCATCGTCAACGATTGCACGAACGCGGCATCAAACCGGTGATCGCAAGGCACCGCACTGAACATGGCAGTGGTCTGGGCAAATTCCGTTGGGTCGTTGAACGGACTCACTCGTGGCTCCGCAACTTCCGTCGTCTTCGCATACGCTTCGATCGTCGAGCTGACATTCACGAAGCATTCTTGAAAATCGGCTGCGCCCTCGTCTGCTGGAACATCTTCAGGCGTACGGAGCAGCCTTTTTGAACTGGCCTCTAACTTTTCTCGATTCCCTACGTACCAGTACGCGCCGACACTACTTCAACAGGCTCGATCCTTGCATGGCCGGATATGTGTTAAACCATCTACCAAGGCGTGACCAATGTCGAATCCTCAAGAAATCGTTGAACTTGCACATCGCGTTAAAAAACTCGCGACAAACAAAATATCAGACATTAACGACATAAATAGAGAAACCACGTTTCTCGCGCTTAATGCACTGATTGAGGCGGCGCGCGCCGGCGATGCCGGCAAGGGATTCGCCGTCGTAGCGAACCAGGTCAAGCAGGTGTCAACACGTATTTCAGACATCACGACAGTACTCAACAAGGAACTCGCCGGGTCGTTGTCGAAACTAACCGAGCTGGCCGACGGCATGATTGAGCGTCTGCGCTCACACGAGGAGCAGCGATGCACCGATCTTGCGCTGAATATGATCGATATCATCGACCGGAATCTGTATGAGCGATCGTGCGACGTTCGTTGGTGGGCGACCGATTCGGCAGTGGTCGACTGCCTCGCGAATGGAAATGCTGCTGCTCAAGAATATGCTTCACGTCGATTGTCGGTTATCTTGGATAGCTATACCGTATATCTGGATCTCTGGATCGTCGACGCTGGGGGCACGGTAATGGCCAATGGTCGCCCTAGTACGTATCCGGTCGTAGGTAAGAACATCGCCAATGCCAGATGGTTTGCGGATGCTATGAAAATCAGGTCGGGTTCAGATTTCGTAGCCGGGAACGTGGAAGTGCTCCCGCAATTAAGAGATGCACACGTAGCTACCTATGCCACGGCAATTCGCGAACGGGGTGCAGCTGATGGCCAGCCGCTGGGCGCCCTTATCATCTTCTTCGACTGGGCACCACAGGCCTCTGCTGTCGTACGTGGAGTGCGCCTTAGCGACGACGAGTGGGCGCGGAGCCGCTGCATGATCGTGGACGCGACGTTTCGCGTTATCGCAAGCTCCGATGCGAACGGAATATTGAGTGAACCGTTCCGACTCGTCACTGAGGGAAAAGCCCGTGGATCTTACCGACTATCGGACGGGCGGACAGTCTCCTTCGCAGCGACACCGGGGTACGAAAGCTACCGGGGACTAGGCTGGTACGGTGTAGTCATTCAGGCGCAGACTGCCTGACGCTATCCGGCAGCAAGATTCACATGCCCTTGCATATAGGAAACGCCGAAGCCATATGAGTGATTGTTCGCGAGGCTGCCTGCCTTATTGCTGAACGAATACATCGTTTCGAATGTGACGCCGCTGAACGTCGGGCTTGTGTATTTGACCGAGTTGTTGAAAACGCCCGAATTGGCGGCTAGCTTGTTGTTTTTGAACGGATGCGCAACCATGTTGCCGCCCCACGTTTTGAACTCCACCGTGAGCGGACCGACCAGGTCGTTCACCATGTCAAACTGGCGACCGAACGTCACCTGCCGTATGGATCGCTTTGCAAACCGACCCACGCCTGGGAGCCGAGACCGTCACCGGAGAAAGCCTGGGCGCCGATATTTCGAAGGGATCCCTGCTCCAGCTTTAAAACCGCATGCAAGTCTCACCGAGATCTTCCGAACCCTTGAGACCGAAGACCGTGTTTTGCGTCGAGTTGCTCACTTCCTGCCAGATACTATGTCCGCTATAGATCAATCCAGCATCGGTGAGACCATAGAGCGTCACGCTGATTTGATAACCGTCCGACCGTGACCGTACAGACACCCGATGAAGGCGACGCCATGCTTTCCCGGGGCAGATATGTCACTAAGCCCATAAAGGAAATCATGGACAGAGTGACTGGATTCACCGAAGTCAAGGCCGCCCGCAAGTATCGCCGGCGTACCGTGGACGAGAAACGCGAGATCGTCGAGGAGACGTTATCCAGTGGACGTTCGGTAGAGGAGATTGCACGCAGTCACGAAGTGAACGCGAACCAGGTGTTCGACTGGCGCAAGCAGTATCTCAAAGGACGCCTCGGTGTCGACGGTCGCGAATGTGCCTTGCTGCCTGTCACTGTGAACGAGGTCAACGAAAGCTGCGCCGACGAAGCTGGTGATCGCTCTAGTGAACGTCCTCTTGCTTGACGTACTGTCGCGTTTCCGACCAGTTCTCGCGTCCACCAATACGTTCGCGCAGAAAGTCGACAAACGCACGCACACGCGAGGGCAAGTGACGGCGACTCGGATACATCGCGTAGATGTCCAGCCCGATCGGCGTGAATTCCGACAGTACGATCACGAGCGCACCGCTCGCCAGATCGTCCTCTATCATGTAAAGCGGGTGCATCGAAATGCCGCATCCAAGGCGTGCAGCGTGCAGCAGTGGCTCACCGAAGTTCGCGCGAACAGAGCCCTTGGGCCGTATCGAGTGCGCGCCGTTCGCGCTCTCGAAGGTCCATAGCCCGTTCGGCGACTTCATCGTGTTCAATAAGCATTCGTGTTTGTCGAGATCGTCAATGGTCGATGGCGTGCCGCGCTGTGACAGGTATCTGGGAGAGGCAACCAGATACTGCGGCACGCGGGCAAGCTTCACCGCGACATAACTCGTGTCTTTGAGTTCAGGCGCGATGCGAATTGACAGGTCAAGGCGTTCGCCAACCAGGTCCGCACTCCCATCATCCAAATAAAGCAGCACCTGTACATCCGGATAGCTCTCGGCAAACGCGGTCACTACCGGCACCAGGTGATATGCGCCAAACGACGGCTGCGTACCAACACGCAATACGCCACGCGCACCGCCGACCGAATGCCTGAGGCGTCCTTCGAGGTCAGACATCTGCTCTAGCATCGCCTGCCCACTTTCCAGCAATGTCATTCCAGCTTCAGTCATGCTGACGCTTTTTGTCGTACGCGACAGCAACTGGACGCCCAAGCTTTGTTCGAGCCACGCCACGTGCTTTGTGACGTTGCCCTTCGACATCCCGAGTCGCTGTGCTGCGGCCGAAAAACTCGCCGCGTGAGCCACTTCGACGAACACCTCAATGCAGCGCAGACGGTCCATACACGCTCTTGAAAAAATGGAGGTGGCAGGTCAGTAGCTGCAACCCAGTCTCCGTGATGCGAGTTACGCCGTTTTAGGCGGGGTATGGGACGTCGGAAACGACGTTTCTGGATACGATTCTAGTCCGGCAAGTGCGAGACTCAAGTAAGATTAATGGAAACTCACCGTTCTCGATTTGGAAACAGATACCGCGTCGCCGCGCACAACACGTCCAAAGTATCTGTATAGCCGAAGGGACGAAGGGTTATCCCCTATGAGGTTATTTCCACGTAGCTCCGCGAACTGGCTGTTCTCAATTTGGAAACCGACTGTTCTCCACTGCCCCTTCCCGCGCCTCATGGCGTAATCCTAGAATCCTCAGCAAGCGATGATCGATTCAGCCCCATTCACTCGAAACAACTCATGTCGGCAAACATTGATTCATCACCATTTCCGTCCGCCGCACCCGCGTTGCCGGAGCTGACCCAGACACAGTATCGTTTTTAGCGTTGCGCGAATTGCTTCAACTATGACGGATCGCTCGCCGTGACCTGCGAAGATCTGCGCTGGCATCGACAGGGCCACCTTTTGGTCGGTCACGACGAGTTGCTCGCCGCAATGCACGACCGGCCCGCAATGCAACGTTTTGCGCATGTGATCAGCGACACTTTCGTCGTAGAGTCAACAGCGGACGAATGCAGCACGAAGTCGTACATGACGGCCTATCGATTCGATGACGGCAGCGAGCACGACGGTCCAGTGAAAACCGAGCGACCCTTTCGAATCGATCGTGTCGCTACGCGGTTCCGCCGTACTGCGGACCGGCATTGGCAAATCGCGCAGCTAGCGCCAACAACAGTATTCGAATTTTGAGGGGTAGCGTGAGTTGTAAGTAACCAGTCGCAGAAGGAAACCATCGTGCGGATCAATCCAAGCTCCCGCGCCCTAGGCGCAATGGTCGAAGACATCGACTTGAGCCAACCGCTTTCGGACGCAACGTTCGCGCTGTTGAAACATGCAGTGGGCAAGCACGGTGTGTTGTGGTACCCGCGCCAGCGGGTCGAAGCGACACAACCGAGGAACTTCGCAGGGCTCTTCGGCACGCTGGAGATCAACGTCGCAAATAGCCATCAGGAGCCCGGCATTCCCGAGGTGATTGTGTTTCGAACATCGTTCGCGACGGCAAGCCAATCGGGCTGGTGGATGCCGGCCACAGTTGACACGCGGACTTGTCGAATAGCCGCATGACCGCTTTCACGAACATCCTGTAGGGCGCCGCGAAGCAATTGAAAGGTGATTGACGGCGGGGCTAATGGCCGCGGAAAACCGCTCGCGTCTCCTGATTGAAAAATCGCTCATATCAACTTCCGCGATGCCGGTGCGAGTTACCCGTTTCCGTCACGCGCGCTCCGACGAGCGGCGTTATGTATGCGTTGAGGCAATGCGGCCGGAAGGCACGGTTGCGCTTTCTTCTTCAAGCACGATGATGGTATGTGACGAGTGTTTCGTCCCGAGACACGCCACCTAGCGAAAATTGGTTATGCAAGTTTCGAACATTTGGAATCAGAGGTGGCGCCGTTGGTTCGGACAGTCAGTTCGAGTTTATAAGTGGAAGCACCGGGGTAATCAAGCTGCCGATTTGATCGCTGGCAGCATCGCGAAGTATGCCTCATCCGGGGTCCGATCTGCCAGGCTCGAATGGGGCCGTTTTTGGTTGTAAAGGTTCAGATAATCGCCAATCGAACGGCGGGCGTGGCTGACGGTTTCATAGGCTTTCAGATACACCTCTTCGTATTTGACGCTGCGCCACACGCGCTCGACGAACACGTTGTCGCGCCAGGCACCTTTGCCGTCCATGGACAGGCGGATGCCCCGGCTTAGTACCGCCTCGGTGAAGTCTGTCGCCGTGAACTGGCTGCCCTGGTCGGTGTTGACGATCTCAGGTTGCCCGTATTTCGCGAACGCTTCCTCCAACGCCTCGACAGCGTGCATCGCCTCCATCGTGATCGCCACCCGGTGGGACAGTACCTTTCGGCTGGCCCAGTCCACCACGGCCGTCAGATAGACGAAGCCGCGCGCCATCGGGATGTAGCTCGTGTCCAGTGCCCATACCTGGTTTGCCCGGTTGATCGTCATGCTCCGCAACAGATACGGCCAGATCTTGTGCTTCGCATGACGGCGGCTCGTGTTCGGCTTGCAGTACAGCGCCTCGATGCCCATGCGCTTCATCAGGGTGCCAACATGTTTGCGCCCGACCTGGATATTTTCACGTTTGAGCAGGCGAACCAGCATCCGCGCACCGGCGAACGGAAACTCCAGATGCAGCTCATCGAGTCGGCGCATCAGTTTCAGATCCGCCTCGCTGACCGGGCGCGGCTCGTAATAAGCGCTTGAACGGGCGATGCCCACCAGCCGGACCTGCCGGCTCATCGGCAGCGCGTGGTCGTGATCAATCATCGCTTTACGCTCAGCAATCCCGCCTTGCTGAGCGCGCCTTCCAAAAAATCATTCTCCAGTGTCAGCTGCCCGATCTTCGCGTGCAACACCTTCACATCGACCGGCGGCTCGGCCGATGTCTTGCCCGTCTCGAATACTTCGGCAACGCGTTCCTGCAATTGCTTCTTCCAGTCCGTTATCTGGTTCGGGTGCACTTCGAACTGCTGCGCCAACTCCGCCAGCGTCTTGTCGCCCTTCAGGGCCGCCAGCGCCACCTTCGCCTTGAACGCCTGGGAGTGCGCACGTCGATTCCGTTTCGTCATTTTTCTGGGTTCCTCTTTGCCAGCCATTATGGCCGACTCGGACCCCAGCTTTTCCACTCAACGAACTGTCCGAATTCTCGAGGCCACCTCTATCCCAGCTAACCAGAAGGACAGCGAATGCGAATTAATAGACTGTCGCATCCGTACGCCCTAAAAATTGAAGCCTCAACGAACCTTAGTGATTGAGTGCATGCCGCTAGTTAGATCTGCGCTCGCCCACCGTCAACAAACAGTTCGATACCCGTTACGAAACTAGAATCATCGGAGGCGAGAAACAGGGCAGCCTTGGCTATTTCTTCGGGCGTTCCCATCCGACCCATCGGGATGGTAGACACAATCCGCGCAATTGCATCCGCAGGTTGCTGCCCCACCGCTGGTGTTTCGGTCGGACCCGGGCTAAGGACATTTGAACGAATGCGACGGTCCTTCAGCTCAACGGTCCACGCCCTGACGAAACTGCGTATAGCAGCCTTCGTGGCTGCGTAAACCCAAAAATTGGGCGTGCCTTTTACGCTCGCAACCGAACCAGTGAGGATGATGGACGCACCGTCATTGAGTAGAGGCAACGCCTTTTGCACTGTGAACAGCGCACCTTTCACGTTCGTGTTAAAAAGCCCATCGAAGTGCTCTTCGGTCATCCCCTCCAATGAGGCAAACGCTCCGTAACCTGCGTTAGCAAAAACAATGTCGATTCGACCTTTCTTTGCGACGGCACCGTAGAGCCTATCTAGGTCGTTAAAGTTGGCAACATCACCTTGAATGCCGGTGACGTTGTGGCCAATTGTTTCTACGGCCTCGTCCAACTCCGTCTGACGGCGACCAGTAATGAAGACATAGGCGCCTTCCTTCACGAAGAGCTGTGCGGTCGCCAAACCAATACCCGTGGAACCGCCTGTAATTACAGCAATTTTTCCTTGCAACTTACCCATAGCTAATACTCCGATTGGTAATCAAAAATGTGTATTTCATGCTAGTAGTCACGTCGCATGCATCACGCACATCAAGCAGGGAAGCGGTCCCCGAACATCGGCAGTCCGCTCTTGGATTCCGGCTGCGTCGCTTCATCTTGAAGCACATCCCAGTGTTCGGCCAAGAGGCCGTTTTCGATCCTGACTATATCGGTGGCAATCCACGATGTCGGACGGCCAATACCTGAAAATCGACCATGGACGATGACGTAGTCATCTTCCGCGACGATCAACCCGTGCTCATATCGTAGGGTGTCGGGGAGGCTACGAATCAATCCCAGGAGCCCATCACGGCCCGGTTCGATATGCGCACTGTGCTGAATGTAAGTATCTGACCAGAAACGAGCGGCTGCCTCGTAATCCCGTTTGTTGAAGAGGGTATCAAATGCTTCCAGCACAAGCGTCTTGTTTTCTTCGGGTGTGGTCTTTGACATGAGCTATACCTCAGTAGCACTACATGCAATGGCGCGCTTGGGTGCCGCGCTATCAAACTAGGCCCTCGGGACGACTGCGCGCAAGGACATACCGCCCCTAATCCATGGACCGCGCGAGTGCTGTCCGCCGCCGTCAGTATTGCCAAGTTCGTAAATTGCGCACAGTGATCTCATTCACCGTTTCGCGTATCAACGCATCACCCTTCTGCATACTTTCGTCGCAAGCGCATCACGATGGCCATCGCCATCGTCAGCTCAATGATGACTGCGTCGCACATCAATGTCAATGGCATTCGCCATTGTTTTGTGGGAATATGGCACGAAGCGATGCGCGGGCAAGTAAAACAGCAAGGAGAACAGTTCATGGGTGTCTCAAAGCAGCAAGCCATTAAGAATCGGCAATCGATCACTACTGCCGCGGAGAAGCTCTTCCGCGAACGGGGCGTGGACGCGGTCGGACTGGCTGAGATCACGAAGGCCGCAGGCTTCACCCAGGGTTGCTTCTACAACCATTTCGAGTCAAAAAATGCCTTAGTGACAGCTGTGATGAACAACGCCATGAAGAACGGTATAGATCGATTACTTGAGGATATCGAAGAATCCAAGGCAAACGGGATGGATCCCATCAAGCGCCAGATCGATTGGTACCTGTCCCCCGATCACCGGAGCGACGTCGAATCCGGCTGCCCTGTATCCACCTTCGCCGGCGACGCCCGGCGGCTGAACACGGAGGCGCGCCAGGTCTACGCGGAGGGAATCGCGCTGAATCTTGATCGCCTCACCGACGCGTTTGCCGGCATCAATATAAAAGAATGCAGAAAAAGGGCTATCGCACTCTTAAGTCAATTGGCGGGAACTTTAGTGCTGTCGCGTGCAATAGCCGACGCTAATCCCGAACTGGCCGACGAAATATTGCAAGACGGCCGTCGACGATTGCTGCTTGATTTGGCTGACTATTGAGACTCTTCAAGAAATGATTGATCCGGTGCGATTTTCCGCGACTATGAACGTCTCGGGCTATCAGGCTGAAGAGAAGAGATGGCATTGACGAACCATGTTGACCGTTTTTGTTGAGGCAAGAAGTTGTGCTAACGTAGGTGCGCGCACAACCCGACGGACGCCATCAATAGCGCTCTGTTCGAGTGAACGAGCGACCAGACCGATCAAGCTGGTCAACGTGTATGTGCCCGTTCCCGGATTCACCTGGGCAAACATAGAGCCATGTTCGATATCTCGAACGGATTTCCGCCTCCTCTTGATACCGAAGGCTCGAATACATCAGGATGATTCTCTGCCAATGTTCGTGGACACTCATTTGGCGCGTGGATGAAACCGCACGCCTTTCGTGGCGATTAACTGGAGGTCCAACGGCGTGAGTTGACTCGGCTACGCGACTGAATCACTTCCGACTTCCCCCTCTCGCCTTCGAACGTAGCTCACCGCTGAAAACGAGGTCACTATGACTATTTGGAGTCAGCAACCGGCAGGCCCACCCAGTCTTGCACATTTCCCCAACGCCGCACCTATATGTAACCGTCCGACCACGACCGTTCTTGACGGCGCCAGGGGCAAACGGAGCAGGCGACTCCGGATGGCCGTCGCGCCTCGCATCGCCATGTTGGGCCGTGCGCGTCGCCACAGCCAGTCTCCGGAAACACCCCGCGCCGGCAGGCTTGGCCGCGCGGCTCAGAACGGTGCTAAAAACGACAGCCGGACTTGCTGCTGGAAACTGTTCACGCCGAACATAACGGTGTAATCGAGCCCGAACGTCATCGACCGCATCTGGAACTTCGAGCCGACGCCGAACCCGGTCCTATGCCGAACGGATGATCGCTCCGCCGCAGATCGCGGCTTCGTGGACAACGTCACCTTGCACGGAACGGCTGCTGTTGAAAATCGCCCCCCCGTCTCAGAAGACTATTCGGTAGTCGTGGACTGCGACAGCTGGGTGCCGCTGGATGTGCGACTGCGACCTATGATCGTATTCAAAGGCGCACGAAACAGGAGGCCGAACGATGGACAAGACACCGCACTTTGTCCATTGCAACGGCGGTATCAATGGACAAGTCGGCATCTGCTAGCAGCTTGATTTCCAAGCACAGCGCTTTGTCCATTGCTGACATACTCAGGTGTCAACCAAGTGCGAGGCACGAGGCCGCGAAACTCGCGCCGATTAAGAGCCGCGCCCGCGTCGGGTTGGTAGCGCCATTCGATATAGCTGCCGAACGCATCGATGTGCGCGCGTGTGACAGGTAGATACAACGAGGATGACAGCCCTTGGTGATCGAGCCTCGCAAGTTGACCCCTCGCAACGTGCTCCCGATTTGGCAAATACATCAGCGACTTCAATACGTGCAATTTCGCTGATTCGCATCCCGCAAGTGACACCCAGAAGGAGGATCAGCGCGTCGAGTTCCTTGACGTATGCCGCATTCGAACTTCGAAGCGCTTCCAGATTCTCCTCCACGACGCCTCTGCGATGACGCGCGTCCCCTAGCTGAACCTCCAGCGACTGGATTTTCCTCCCGACACGGGGTCTCGCCCAGTTCCGCCCTGCACGCCGCGGAATCGAGGTCCTTATGGACGCGTGCGCTGACGCTCGATCTCGAGGACCGCCCGCTTATCTTCCGCCCGTAATTCGCAACCCGCGAGAATCGCTCCTCGTCACCTTACAGCGCTACGCGGAGGGATAATGTGGCTCGTCAAACAACGATTCACCCTTTATTCCCCGGCTGTTCAGGAGTTCTTCAATTTCAGACAACGCCTCGGGATTGTCGATTGTGGGCGGAATGGAGACGGCTTTGCCGTCAACGATTTGAAGCAGCGACCGTCTGAGGATCTTTCCCGAGCGCGTCTTCGGCAAACGCTTGACCACAAACGCGGCCCGTACGGCTGCTACCGCGCCGACGTGTTTCCGAACAGTCTGCAGTGCTGCCAACTCAATCTCTGCACGATCAGTACTGACGTGGTCCTTGAGGACCATAAATACCACAGGTACCTGTCCCTTGAGCGGATCGGACATGCCCACGACGGCACATTCCGCTACCGGCGAAAGTCTCGCTATAACCTCCTCAATCGCACCCGTCGAAAAACGGTGCCCGGCAACGTTAATAACATCGTCGGTGCGTCCCATGACATAGATAAAACCATCCGCGTCGATGTACCCGGCGTCACCCGTGTCGTACCAACCCGCAAACCGCTTGAAGTAGGAGCTTTCGTAACGCGAGTGAGCGTTCCAGATGCCCGTCATGACGCCTGGAGGCAAAGGCAGCCCGCAAACGATGTTACCCGAGACGCCTGCAGGAACTTCATTGCCATCGTCGTCGATACAACGCACGTCCCATCCCGGCATCGCGCGACCCGCTGCGCCTCTACGTCGGTCCCCACACGCATCCTCTTCCAGTGTCGAAGCGGCAATCGCCCAACCGGCCTCAGTCTGCCACCAATGATCGATTGCCGGCACACCCAGCATGTTTTCTGCCCAGGTCACCGTCGGCGTATCACAGCGCTCTCCTGCGAGAAAAACCGACCGCAAGCTACTGATGTCGTGATGCCACCGCCGCTTGCCCACGCAAGACTCCCAAAGGAACGTGCCGTCCGGATCTTCTTTCTTTATCGCGCGCAACGCAGTCGGCGCGGTAAACAGGACATTCACGCTGTGCTTGGCAATCACCCGCCAGAACGATGCAGGATCCGGCGTGCCGACGGGTTTCCCTTCGTATAGTACAGTGGTGCATCCATTGAGTAGAGGACCATACACCATGTAAGAGTGCCCGACGACCCAGCCTATGTCCGAGGCCGCCCAGAACACGTCACCTGGTAGGCATTTGTAGATGTTGTTCATGGACCAGGCGAGCGCTGTCATGTAGCCACCTGTGTCCCGGACGATACCCTTCGGCGCACCGGTGGTGCCAGAGGTATGCAGGATGTAAAGCGGATGCCCCGATGGAACGGAAACGGGGTTGACCACATGCGCGCCGCGCATGGCTGTATCCCAGTCGATGTCGTCCGGCTTCAGTGTGACAGATTCGATTTCGCGCTGGTACACGATAATCGACCCTTCCCACGCCGCAAGCCCGACCGCTTCGTCGACCGTCTTCTTGTACGGTATGCGGCGTTCACCCTCAAACCCGAACGATGTCGTGACGATTGCCGTCGGACGTGTATCGCCCAGCCGCGCGGCCAACTCTTTGGCCGCAAAGCCTCCGAACACCACGCAGTGCGTTGCCCCAATGCGTGCGCACGCAAGCATAGCCACGATTGCTTGCGGTATGACAGGCATATAAATGACAACGATATCGCCAAGACCCACGCCATAGCTTTGCAACACGCATGCGAATTTCGCCACCTGATCCGTCAGTGCGGCGTATGTGATCGTTTGCGCGGTGCCGGTCACGGGACTCTCGAAAGCGATGGCTGTCTGTTCGCCACGGCCAGCCTCCAGATGCCGATCCAGGCAATTGTAGCTCGCGTTGGTGCGCGCGCCGTCGAACCACGAAAAACGGTTCCCCGGCTGGGTCAAGAACACATCGTCCCATGGGCTCGTCCAATGCACGTGCCCAGCCGCATTTGCCCAGAAGGCTGACGCATCCGACTTCCAGGCGCCTCGGACCTTGGTGTAGTTCATCGAGTCTCCTGCACACTTGCTTTGAAATGCCGATCGTTGTCGAGTGTTTCCTTAGTTGACATGCCTAGTTATCCTTTTTTTCCCAGCAATGTTGAGGCTTCCGACAGATCAACGAATGTTCTCTGTCGCAATAGACTTCGACTTATCTTAGGGTGATCCGGAAACAAGATGCCCGTGATCGAACGAAACATACTGTTCTCAAGATGGAAACGAACTTGCTGAAACGATCACGGGCCTGCCGCATTCCCCGCTGACTCAGAAAGCGTGTCGCAACACAGCGCGGACGACAAACTGATGGTTGTTCGATGAATCACCTAGATTCACGACATCGGCAACCGCAGGGGCGCCGGTCGAGGACGTCCCGGACGCATGCTGCCAGGCGGCTTCGACATAGATATCGGTACGCTTGGATAGAAATTGATCCGCTAGCAAACTGATCTGATGGTAGTGTTGATTCCCGACCGTTTGTCCGTTCGCACCGGTAACGCCTTTGCTTGTAAGGTAGTCATAGCCGACGGTAAAAAACAGGAAGGGACTGTACGTGTATGTCGCGCCCGAATCAAAGTCATTGAATCGAGCCGTCCCGCCCGCGAGAGCGCCGCCCAGGTTTGCATACTGGATATTCGCAAACGACGTTACCAGGCTAACCGGGCCGATCGCGTAAGTCGCACGAACGATAGCCACTTGGTAGGCGCTCGCGCTTGCGTAGCCCTTATTCAGTGAATTGGCGAGTTGGGAAGCTCCGTTTGGGTTGTCGGTGAACAGGCCCGATCCGGCCGTGGACGAAGTGGGATTCTTAAAATATTGGAACGCCGCGCCGATCGATAACGGTCCACCCTCATATTTCGCCCCCAACGAATATCCACTATTCGCTGTAGTATTTCCGGGCGCGCCGCCGACGCTATACTCGGCACCGTAAGAGAAGCCGCGATAGGTCGGGCTCATATAGCGTATCGCGTTGTTGACCCGAACCGAGTCGGCTGTGTTGGCGAGATCGCCCGGCGGTGCGAAGAGGGAGGTACCAATCGCTCCGCTGTTCCGCAAGAATGCAATAAAGTAAAAAACCATGTCGTATTGCCGCCCAAACGTAAGGCTGCCGGCTTGGTCGCTTTTCAGTCCGACGAAAATCTGCCGACCGAATAAATCTCCGCCTTGAGCAAGTGCCCCGCTATTCAGATTCACCCCCGACTCGAGCGTGAAAATTGCGTGCAACCCTGAACCAAGATCTTCATCGCCTTTCAATCCCCAGCGACTTCCTGTGAGACCGCTTGTCGAGTCGAGAAAAATCCTTTTCCCGCCATTCGCGCCGCCTGTATTGCTCTGATACACGATCCCTTCGTCAATGAGACCATACAACGTGACACTGCTCTGCGCATGCACGGTGCTCGAGAGCATTCCGAGAGCCGTGCAACACAAAGGCGCTATCATTTTTCTTGTCTCCATCCTGAGTTCTCCTAATATATTATATAAAATCCGCCGATCTTGTCGGCGCATGCCTCGCCACCTCACACACGTCAAAATTCAGAATTTCCGCTGTATGACCGAACAAACAAATACTTCGGTCTGGCGACAGCCCGATGGAGTGCCCATCATGCAGCGGCCCGCCGCCATCCCGACACCTCTCTGACTAACCTTCTTCGTTGCGTCTCAATCATCCAACCCAGTGCCGCATCGGCGCGCCAGCGACGGGTGAACGAAAACTTGCTATCCGGTTCATTTTCAGTGAACCGACATAGACGGTCTGCAGATCTTCTCCGCCGAACGTCACGCTGGTCGGGAATTCAATCGTTGAGCCGGCCGGATCATCAAACACTGTCAACGCCGTGCCGTCTGGCTTCAGCACGACGATCTGATTGCGCGTCACTTCTGTCACCCAGAGGTTGTTGTGCGCATCGAACGCTATTCCGTCAACCATCGCGCCTTCGAAGAACGGCATTGGACCAAAGGGCTCTCTTCCATCGAGCGACCCGTCGGCGTTCAGCCGATAACGGGTGATTCCGCCGGCCATGGTTTCGGCCACGTACAGAAATTCTCCGAGGGCGTCAATTCTTACCTCATTGGTGAACCGGAGTCCATCGGCAACCCGACGCACATCCCCGCCGTCGATCAAAAGAATATATCCATCAGGAATCGCCGCCTTGAGCGCATCGGAACGCGGCTCGGTCACCGTCGAGACGGTTACCCAAAGCCGATCCTTGCTGTCTACGTAAACGAAATTCACCGCACCGAGCCTCTTGCCGTCCAGGCCGTCCAGAAGGATCGTCTTGGCGCCACTACGATCGATCCGGTATAGATTGCCTGCGCCGATATCGGCCACGACGAAGTCGCCGCTGGCCCTCATCGCAATGCCGTTTGGCACTCCCTCGTTCGGGCCAATTAAGCGTTGAGCACCGGTTTGCGCATCAATGTGGGTCATCGCGCCACGGTTGTCGGCAATCCACAACGTGCCGTCGCGTTCTGCAATGATGCATTCGGGCCGGCTCAGGTCGTGACCGATATAGGTGATCTGGTCAGGGTTCACCACGAAATCATCAATACGGTTCATCACAGCTCCTCTGAATAAATGGCCTTTCCAGAATGACGATGCTACTCGTCACGTTACCCTCCGGCGGTTTTCAGACACCATCCGCTGCGAAGTGGCAATATCCACGTCCGTGGGCAACATCAGATGAGCGCACAGCGACCCGAGTAATCCTGTCGCGCCCACGTAGATAGCCACCGACGTCATATTTCCGTAGTGTTCGGTCAGTTTGGTTGCGATGATTGGCACAATGCCGCCGCCAATCGCCGCTCCGATCTGAATACCTAACGAAATTCCCGAATAGCGCAATTCTGCAGGGAACTGGGCGCTGTAAAGCGCCGCTTCGGGTGCATACATCAAAGGATGCACAAGCCCGAGCGCAATCGAGATCGCGAGCGTCAAATAGAGCGGCGCTCGCAGTTCTGCCAGAGCGATGATCGCGGAAATGCACACAGCGACGGCGATGCCACCCATCCTCGAAACATTGCGCGCGCCGACCGTCGAACAGAGCCAGCCGGCAACTAGCATGCCGACAAGTTGACATGCCGCCCCGATCATCAGTGCTTCAAGCGTATCGCTTTTGCTGATACCCAGCCGTGGTGCATAGGAGATCAGGAAGACAGATGCGGTGTAGTAGATCGTGACTTCGCCGATCTTATTGCCGACGCTCAGCAACAGAAGCTTCCAATGAGCGCGCAGAACGTCGAGCGCAGGAATCCTTGCGGTCTTGTTTCGCTCCTGAACGACCACAAAATCCGGCGTCTCCGGTATCGATTGTCGAATGTAGTAGCCGCCGATCACCAACAAAACGCTCGCAACGAAGGGCAGACGCCATCCCCAGGCGAGAAAATCGCTCTCCGGAAGCCGCGTGACAATCGCGAACGATGTTGCTGACATCAGCAACCCTACCGGAGACCCCGCGAGCGGCAAAGCACCGAGAAAACCCTTCAACTTCGGAGGCGCATGTTCGACCGCGAGCAGGATGGCCCCTCCAAATTCACCACCGAAAGCGAGACCCTGCAGCAAGCGCATCAGCACAAGGAGTATCGGGGCCCAGACGCCAATCGAGGCATAGCTCGGGACGAGGCCGATCATGCCCGTGGACAGGCCCATCATGATCAACGTGATCGACAGCATCGTCTTGCGCCCGATGCGGTCTCCGTAGTGTCCGAAGATCAGCCCACCGAGGGGGCGTGCAAGCAGTCCGCTCGCAAAGGTGCCAAACGACGCAATGGTTGCCGTCGCAGGATCGAGATTCGCGAAAAATACCTTGCCGAATACGAGCGCCGACGCCGTGCCATACGCGATAAAGTCAAATCCTTCAATCGCGGAACCCGCCACAGCCGCCGTGCATACACGCCACAGCGACGGTCTGCCATATTCCTTTTTTGCATCCATCTATGTCTCCTTGGTTTGTGTTCTTCGGCGTCAGCCGCTAATGAACGACTTTTTAGAGTGCTCTATGGTTCATATCGCTTATTTCGTATAACGTATCTTTAAACTCCGACGTTGTCCGGCGTCGTCTTTTCCCACCTTACCCGCGCATCGGCTTTCTCACCAATCCGATGCTAACCGGGCCGAAGGATCAAGAACGGCCGCTAACGGGGCCGTTGGTGGAGGCGCCACCAGGCTGCCTCTTCGACCATAGCCGTGAATCACACCGCCACCACGCGATTCAGGAGTGTTCCTATACCCGCAACGTCCATGCGAATCCGATCGCCGGGCTTCAGCCAGCGCGGCGGGTCGCGGAACATGCCAACGCCAGACGGCGTGCCCGTCGCTATGACATCGCCCGGTTCCAACGTGAAGTATTGGCTCAAGTACTCGATCAGGACAGGAATCGGGAAAATCATCTGACCGGAGCGGCCGCGCTGTACGAGTTCGTCGTTCACGCGGCATTCAAGGACGATGTCGTCAAGAGAGCCTACTTCGTCGAGCGTAACGAGCCATGGGCCCATTGGGCAAAACGTGTCGAGACTCTTTGCGAGACTCGTCGAGCCCGACTTTGGCATCATCTGTATCTTGCGTTCGCTGACATCGTTGACGATCGTCAGGCCAGCGATATGTCGCGCCGCTTCGCTGCGCGAGACATTACGGGCTGTCTTGCCGATCACTACCGCGATTTCCACTTCGTAATCGAGCTGGCGGATTGCAGACGTATGGTGAATGTCCGCGCCATGTCCAATTACCGATCCTGGCCATTTGAAAAAGATCTTTGGCACATCAGGCAATTCAACTGCCATTTCGTTTGCATGGTCCACATAGTTTCGACCCACGCCTATAATCTTTCCGGGTCGCGCGACCGGCGCAAGCAGGCGCACCTTTTCGATCGGCAAAGGCGGTTCGCCAGTGCGGACCCAACCAGCCGCTTCCGGCGTCACGTGATTCGCTAATGCAGCAAGCAGTGCGGCAAACGGGTCAGTCGCAGCCGAGATTTTCGGCCCGGGAGTAATGCCGACGATGCGGTCTTCGTCGACAAAGCCGAATCCGATAAGATTGGCGTGCTGGTAGCGTGCGATCTTCATGATTGTCTCTGTTAGCCGGTGTTCACGCAGACGCGGGAATAAAAGCCCCGCGGGTACCACCGTCCACGGGAATCACGGTGCCCGTTACGTAGTTCGACTGTTCACCTAGATAGAACTCGATCACCGCGGCCACGTCCTCGGGTGTTGCGACCCGGCCGAGTGGTGATGTGCCCGACGGTCGATATCTACCAGTGCGGCCAGGATCGCTATTCGCGCGGATCATCGGAGTATCGACAGTGCCGGGTGCCACAGCGTTGACGAGAATGCCCTCCCCACCGAGTTCAGCCGCTAGTACACCCGTCAAAATGTGCAGCGCCGCCTTTTGTGCGCCATATGCCCCATTTCCTACTTTTGGCCGAATTCCCGAGATTGAGCCGACGAACACAATCCGGCGTAGCGCGTCGCTTCGCTGCATTCGCATCGCCTGGATCGCGGCACGCGCGCAAAGCCATGCGCCGCGCGTGTTTACCGTGTAAAGCGTGTCGAAGTCGGTGGGGTCCATGTCGGCGAGCGCACCGATTCGCAATACACCCGCCGAACAGACCAGAGCATCTGGTGCGCCGAAACGATCGGTAATCTGCGAGAACGCCGAATCGATCGATGCGCGGTCCGCGACATCGCAACGCAGCGTGTAGGAGTGGTCATTGAGTGCTGTCATGCCGGCGTCGAATGCGACGTCCAGCATGATGACGGTCCACTGCGCGCTGAGCAAGCGTTGCGCGGCAGCCTGGCCGATACCTGATGCCGCTCCGGTGACAACAGCGATCCTGTTCATATACTGCGCTCCATCAAGAACTGACTGACGATGTGGGTCCGCAAGCCACGTCGATGCGAGACTAACTGTTTCATCATGGGTGTTGGGAGTTGCTGATGCGATTGCCGGAAAGCGCATCCTCGCGAAGCAACGCGCCTGCCGCGCCGCGTACGGGATGTTGAGGAGCGCGGCGTGCGCGATGTTTCGCCTCCTTTAGCGATTTGCGCAACTCCCGGAAGTAGATAAGATGTGGCTCCTCGATGGTGTGCCGAAGCGAAGCTTTGTAATATCGCTTGATGAAATCCTTCTTCGCCTCAATAGCAGCGTGCATTTCGTTGACCGTCGGAAGCGTCGCTTGCCCCAGTTCAAACGGCAAGATCCAACGCATCTGGTGTTCGAAGGCATTGGGAAGCGAGGTGGTGGTATTAAGCATGCCAATGAAGTACAGGCCATCCCAGCCAGGAGGTACGATCCGCTGGTAAAGGTCCACCGCATTGTCCTTGATCGGCACAATCGATTCGGAAATAAAAGGCAGCTCAATCTGATAGCCAGTGGCGGCGATCAGCACGTCGAACTCGTCATTAGATCCGTCTACGAAGTGAATGCGGTTCCCTTCAATCCGCTCAATGCCCTGCTTGACATTAATCCGGTCGTAGACGATGTGCTGGACGAGGACCGCGCTGCTGGTTGTGTGAGCCCGTTGGGCCAGCGCCTTAAAGCCAAGATCGGTCATACGGCCGTGGAACAGGCGGACCAGTGTCGATGTAATGCGACTGCGCAGCCAGTTCGGAACCCATTTTCGTTCGAGTTTGATCGTAAAGTCGGTGAACGGACGTCCGAAAATTAGCTTCGGCACGATCATCACGCCGGAGCGTGCGACCATTACGGTGCGTTGCGAGTTGACGCAAACGTCGCTGGCAATGTCACAGGCGCTATTGCCAACGCCCACAACACATATGCGCTGGCCAACGAATGGCTCCGGCTCCCGATAGTAATGCGAATGAATGTAAGTGCCCGAGAATTTTTCACGAAATTCATTGACATGCATTGGCAACGACAAGTGGCCGCTGGCCACCATGACGCGGTCAAACGTCGTGATCTCCCCATGTTCAGTTTCGACTTCCCAGAGTGGTGCTTCCGCACGATAGCATCCGGCCGGCCGGACATCGACGATGGTCGTATTGAACCGAATACGCCGCGTCAGATCGAAATGGGCCGCATAGTCGACCAGGTATTTGTGCATATCCCGATGGTCGGGAAACATCTGCACGTCTTCACGGAAAGGGAAATCGCTGAAATTAGTGAGATTTTTGGCCGAATTGATATGGAGGGTTCGATACGCGGAAGACCGCTCGTTGTCGTTTCGGTAACACCAGACACCACCAATCTGACTGCCGATCTCGAAAATCGTCACATCCTCAAAACCAGCCTGGATCAGATTTTTGGCGCAGCAAAGACCCGCCGCGCCCGCGCCGATGACGGCAAATCGTCGGGTCTTTGAGTCAGGCGCAAGCGCGGATACACGTGTTCGCTGTTGATATTCCATTTCTACTCTTTCCATACGTGTCACAAAATGAACGGATTCCGGAAGGTCGAACTAGCGGCGACCTGGCGGTAATTTCACGCAATCTACTGATTTGGGGAGAAAACGCGTCCCATATGCTATGAGTGCTGCGTCGCGGTCCGATCGCCCCCTGCCGGCGCGTCTGTCTTAGTGGCGACGCGGTGCCGGCCTCCAAAGTTGTCCCACGAACTACTGACCAGCCAGCCGCAGTCCACCGGTAAATTAACTCCGGTAATCGCCGAGGCAGCATCCGACAACAGAAACAGGCAAGCGTCAGCGACTTCGTCAGGTTCTACCATGCGGCCCATAGCCGAATTGCTGTACACATGCGGGTCACGCTCGCCAAGCTTGAGACGGCGTTCTACTCTCGCCGTGCGGGTAAATCCTGGCGATACACAGTTGACGCGCACACCGTCCCTTCCCCACTCGGCGGCCAGACAAGCAGTCAACGAGATAATTGCCGCTTTCGCCGGCGCATATGAATACAATGGGGCCGAGCGCATTCCGGCCACCGATGAAATGTTGACGATGGTTCCACCGCCCCGCTTCGCCATCGCCGTACCAAAAGCGGCGCAACTTAGATACATCCCACGCAGATGAGTTTGCTGCACGGCGTCCCAGGTCTCCAGCGATAACTCGTCCGGCGAATCCGTTGGTTGTGAAATCCCGGCGGAATTAATGACGCCGTAAACCGGTCCAATCTCGGTGTCGATGCGCGCAGCCAGCGTTCGCAACTCGTCGACGCGAAGCAAATCTAATTCGTAGAACACGCCGCTCAGTTCATTGGCGACCTTCTGCCCTGCCTCAACGTCCCGATCAAGGATGACGATGCGCCATCCCTGTTCATACGCAAGCCGTGCGCATGCCTCGCCGATGCCGCTAGCTGCGCCTGTGATAGCTAGGGTAGGTTTTTTTGAATCGTGTCTCATATGCTCTTCCTAATCAAATGATTTCGCTTAACGAACCGAAGAACTAATATTCCATTCGTCCGATATTTGCATCGGTATCCGAATTATTATTCTTCCGCATTCGATAGCGCTATATGAAGCAATGTGTTGCTTGACCGTGTTCCTAGTGAATCCTTTCCTGCGACGCGTTCGCTTGCTGAACGTACGATCGAGTTTCCGACCAGTTCTGCCGTCCACCGATCTGTTCGCGCAGAAAATCGATGAATGTGCGCACCCGTGATGGCAAATGGCGGCGGCTCGGATACATCGCATAGATGTCCAAGCCGATCGGCGTGGACTCCGGCAATACGATCACCAGTTCGCCGCTCGCCAGATCATCATCGATCATGTAGAGCGGATGCATTGAAATGCCGTGCCCAAGACGTGCCGCATGTAACAGCGGCTCACCAAAGTTCGCTCGAACCGAACCCTCGGGCCGAACAGTGCGTGGGCCGTTTGTGCTCTCGAAAATCCATAGCCCGTTGGACGACTTCCTCGTGTTCACCAAGCAGTCGTGCTTGTCGAGATCGTCGATGCTCGCCGGCATGCCCCGCTGCGACAGGTACCTAGGAGAGGCAACGAGATACTGCGGCACGCGGGCGAGCTTTATCGCGACATAGCTTGTGTCCTTTAGCTCCGGCGCGATGCGAATCGTCAGGTCCAGGCGTTCGCTGACCAGATCCGCGCTGCCGTCATCCAGCTTGAGCAGGACTTGGACGTCCGGATGGCTTTCGGCAAACGCGGTTACCACGGGTACCAAGTGATACGCGCCAAACGAAGGTTGCGTTCCGACACGCAATACACCCCGCGTACCGCCGACCGAATTCCTGAGACGCCCCTCCATGTCTGACATTTGCTCGAGCAACGTCTGCCCGGTTTCCAGCAACGTCATCCCGGCTTCGGTCAAGCTGACGCTCTTTGTCGTCCGCGACAGCAGCTGCATGCCCAGGTTTTGCTCCAGCCACGCGACATGCTTGGTGACATTACCCTTCGACATCGCAAGCCGTTGCGCAGCGACGGAGAAGCTCGCAGCGTGAGCCACTTCGATGAACACCTCGATACATCGTAGACGATCCATACAAGCTCTTACGAAAAATAGGCGGCAGCATCACATGTGTGCCGTCTCCGCCGGGTCAGCAAGGCCGTTTTCAAGTGGCTCGTGATGCGTCGAAAGTCACGCTTCTGGATTCGAATCCTAGTGCCGAGATCACGCGACTCAAAGAGAAAGCGTGGAAACAAGTTGTTCTCATTCTGGAAACACGGAGATGAGCCGAATTTGAAAAGCCTGCGCCATGCTTAGGCTCTGTGCGACACACGGGGTTATCCCTTAGGTTTCCGCTGTTGTCTTGTTGCGCTCCGGGGTTGTTCCCGTTTTGGAAACAGGCTGTTCTCTGCCGCCCCCCTTTCGGCACTCTACGGGCAACCCTAGAATTCCCACCAGAAGATGACCGATTCAACACTCATTTACTGGAGACAACTCATGTCCGCAAACCTTGATTCCACAGCAATTACGCCCACGACGCTCACACTACTAGTGCAGACGCAACATCGTTTTTACCGTTGCCTCGATCGCTTCGATTACGACGGGTTGCTTGCCGTGACTTGCGATGACCTGCGCTGGCATCGTCAAGGGCAATGGCTGATCGGCCATGACGCGCTACTCGCGACTATGCACGCACGGCCGGCGACACAACGCGTCGCGCATGTAATCACCAACACGTTTATCGTCGAATCGACCGTGGACGAATGCAGCACCGAGTCATACATGACGGCGTATCGATTCGACGATGGTAGCGAGCATGACGGGCCCGTGAACATCGAACGGCCCTTTCGGCTCGATCACGTTATCACACGCTTTCGCCACACGGCGCAGCACGGCTGGCGAATCGCGGAGCTGGTGCCGACACCGGTGTTCCAGTTCTCCGGCGCCTCTTGAGCCAATTTCCATCGCATAAGGAAAACAATCGTGAAAATCACTCCAAGCCCTCATGCACTAGGCGCGATGGTCGAGGATTTCGACCTGGGTCAGCCGCTTTCGGACGCGTCGTTCGCGGCGTTGAAACACGCGTTGGGAAAACATGGTGTGTTGTGGTACCCGCGCCAGCAGCTCGAAGCCGCGCAACTGAAGCGGTTCGCCGAACACTTCGGCACGCTCGAAATCAACGTCGCAAACAGTTTTCAGGAGCCGGGGATTCCCGAAGTGATGGTGCTGTCGAACATCGTTCGCGACGGCAAGCCGATCGGGCTGGCCGATGCCGGACAGAGTTGGCACACGGACATGTCGTACAGCCGCACGATTGCCTTTACGAACATTCTGTACGGCATAGAAGTTCCGTTTCGCGACGGGCGTCCGCTCGGAAACACAGAGTTCTGCAACATGCATGCCGCCTATGACGATTTGCCGACATATCTGAAAACACTTCTGAATGACAAGACCATCGAACACGATTTCAACAAATTTTGGGAAATGATGCGACGCGAGAAAGGCAGTAGCCGCCCACCGCTCACCGCGGAACAACGCGCGGCTAAGCCACCGGTATCGCACCCTGTCTTCCTCACGCATCCAATCACGAAACGCCGCGTGCTTTATGCGAACCCCGGCTACGCGATGCGCGTCAATGGGATGCCCGAGGATGAAAGCGGAGAGATTCTTGACTATCTCTTCAAGCATCAAGTGCAGGACAAGTACCGCTACAAGCATCCGTGGAGCGTAGGCGACGTACTAATGTGGGATAACATTGGCACTATTCACAATGCAGTTGCCGACTACCGTCCGGACGAACACCGTCTGATCAAGCGCTGCCAGGTCATCGCCGACAAGGTCTTTGCGGAGGTCATGTGAGGGCGAGTGCGCGCGCACATTCGATCGACGAGTTACGAGCTTTAGCGAAGCGCCGGCTGCCACGCGCCGTCTTTGACTTTTTCGACGGCGGCGCAGAGGAGGAACTGACGCTGGCCGGCAACCGCGCAGCGTTCAGCCAGCATCATCTGGTGCCTCGAGTACTGCGGGATGTCAGCCGCGTATCGGTCGACACAACGCTTCTCGGCAAGCGAAGCGCCCTGCCTCTTGCCATCGCACCTACGGGCGCGGTGGGATTCGGTTGGCGCGGTGGCGACATCGCGATCGCGCGATCAGCCGCGCGATATGACATTCCATATGGACTATCGACGTCCGCAACGGCCTCCATCGAAGCCATTGCCGAGCATGCTGCGCCCTCGCGGCGATGGTTTCAGGCATACGTCCTGCGCAATCGCGCTTTCACCGACGCGCTGATTGAACGCGCGCAAGCGGCCAATTATGAGGCGTTGGTGATTACCGTCGATCTGCCGGTCGGTGGCAAACGTGAACGTGATTTCCGCAACCACTTCGCGATCCCGTTTCGCTACACCGCCCGTAACGTGCTCGACTTCGCTTCCCGCCCACGATGGGCGCTTGCGATGCTGCTCCACGGCGTTCCCGAGATGTCGAATCTGCGTGGTCTCGACTCGGTCGCAAACAACGCCAATGCGACCGCATCATCGGTTGGCCGCAACTACGACCCGTCGTTCAACTGGAATGACCTCGAACGCATTCGTGCGCGCTGGAACGGGAAGCTGATTGTCAAGGGCATCGCCCATACCGACGATGCCCGCCGTGCCGTTTCGCTCGGCGCAGACGCGTTGGTCGTGTCGAACCATGGCGGACGTCAGCTCGACGCAGGCATGCCAGCTCTTGCAGCATTGCCTGCAATCGCAGCCGCGGTGGGCGATTCGGTCGAGGTCATGATTGATGGTGGCGTGCGGCGGGGCTCCGATATCGTCACAGCCCTTGCACTTGGCGCCAAGGCTGTACTAATCGGACGCGCGACGCTATATGGCGTATGTGCCGACGGCGAAGCCGGCGCGACACGCGCGCTCGATATCCTGCGTGACGAACTCGTACGTACGATGCAGTTGTGCGGCATCGCATCGATCTCAGAGATCGGACCGCACCTGCTTCAGCAATGACCTTTGGCCGGAAGGCAAACCTATCGCCCTCGCTCGTGCAACACGGAGCGGATCAGCGGAATGAAGTCGACGGAGAAACGGATGTGCGCTGGAACGTCCTTGCGTCTGCTGGTCGATAAGTGGCTGATGCCCAATTCGTCAACGCCAATTCGGGTCATTCGATTCGGCCGCATACATCCTGACGGGACGCGATTTGTGCGCATTGCGGTATTGCGACTGGAAGGCTCGATTGCGCTTTATTTCTTCCGGCACGATGACGGTACGTGGCACGTGGTCCCTCCTGCGACGAGGCGCCCAGCGATACGTGTCTATGCGAATACCGGGTAAAAGGGACATCGGCAGTCGGAACAGCGACGAATACGTTTAGGAAACTACCTGGAATCACGCCGATGGATGAGTCAAACTACCTCGCGCCTGAACACTTGAGGCAACTGGAAGCGTGGGCGACTGCCTGGTATGATGAAGCGATCAAGGCGGACTATATTGGCGCTTCCTATCATCTGGATACAGTGACCGTGGGCCGTCTGCGGGACTACTTCAAAGCTGGGCTGTCGCCCGCAGAGGCCGCTCAAGCTTGCTTTGGCGGCAAGCACTAAGAAAGGCTCTTCAGCGGCGGCGCTGGGCCTGGGTGGATACCTCGTCGTACCATCGCTGAAACGTGGTGAATTCCGCTGGAATCGTCATCTTGAACGCTTTGGTGGCGAAGTCAACCGTCATCAGCGTCGTGATGTCTACCACAGAGAATTCCGTGCCGGCCACGTATTGCTCCCTATTCAGACGCTCATCGAAGTCCGTGAAAAAATTGGCTACGCGTTGTCTGCTTCGCTCGACCAGTTCGGGAATCTGGTCGTATGCGTGTGGACCCGACACGATGACTCTACAATTGCCGGAACGCCGTGACAGTCGTATTGTTCCATCTTCACCCAATGAAGCATTGACATCTAGCCCGAGTTGGATGGCAGCAACGGCAACCTCGCACGAGGACCGGCATCGCCCCAATCGTCAGCACGAAAACTACCTTCGACCACTACCGCAAGGACACCGGGAGACTGCTGCTGTGATCCGTGCTCCAGATTGACAAGCCGCTTTCCTCGCTGACCCACGAATGTCTGCTTGCCAATCTGAAATTTCTCGCCGATCCGCGGCCCGGCGCGCGATGAATGGCTAATGACGAGCACAAGCACGCGCGCTCCCCTTGGCGGTCGTTCCGCGGTCCTCCTTCCGCTGGCTGCCAGCGCCAGGCGATGGTGATTCTAAAAGTCATGTTTGCGTGGCCGGTGCAGGCGGGTTATCTTGCCGTCAATCCCTATCGCTTTAGCATCAGCGCGCGGCGCGCCAAGCCGCGTACCGTCCGTTACCAGCCCTCTGAACGATGGCTTACAGTCAAATTTTGGATTTAAACGATGCTGAAAGAACTGGACCGCGATCAAGAGCATCAATCGCACGTGCGCTCGCTACTCAGCTGATCTATCCGCCGGGCAGCGCATTGCTGAAGTGGGTGATAACAAAATGGGCCGATTTCTCGGCCGTCGCGACGTGAACGGCGAAGAGCGTTGGCGAGTCAAAACACTGTGCAAAGGCGGCAAGGATCACCTGTTCCAGCTACCGTCGGAATGATAGTGGAGCTTGGCGTGTATCGCCGTGATCGCGGACTTCCGCAGTTGCTTTCGCCCAACGAAGACATGCCCCTCGTGCTGACGACTGGCCGGCCCAATTCTTGTACGATTTATTAGTACATTGTCGTCTCATCGTACGTAAACGGTCAGCTGCTAGGCACGCACTCTTTCAATGAGCGGTAATCCTTCGGTGGAGTATGTGCTGCTTTCGCCCGACCGCTTTTTACGAACGCAGAGGTAGGAATTCAATGGCAGGGTAACGTCGCCGATGCGTCGACATCGTTGAAGTGATCTAAGGTGTGATGGTCGCCATTTGGCGAACTGGGCCTACTTTTCAGATCAGCCAGTGTTTTGCACACCGGCGGGGTCATGCACGACTGCCATTGCAAGTTCAAACTAACCAACCGGCTCCGGCGAAACTGCCTCGCCCCTTCCACGCCACCTTTTCTTGCACATCGGGCCAGTCCTCTGATTTGGTCAATGGATCCTTCCGTGGATACGAGGCAGTATCGCGGGTTATTCCTCCCGCATCAGTAGCCTTTCCACTCGGTTGCGAATCGCTTCTACGCTCTCCCGATCTTCTGAACTATAGTCTCGGGGAGCGTCGTGGAGCACGCAAACCGTGCCGTAAATCGAGCCGTCCCTGTTTTTCACCGGAAAACCCAGATAGTTGACTAGGCCGAACTCAATTTCATCCGCATTTCCAGACCATTCCGCGCTCTGACGAGAATCGAGCACGAAGAGCTCCGAACGCGATTCGACCACACGCTCGCAATACAGTTCATGAATATCTGGACCGGCAATGCTTTTTTCCCCTTCGGCACCGACCGTGTAAACTGACTCGAATTGGCCGCCTGACGCTTCTACCTTCATGTGCTGCTGCTGGGAACTCATGATAAGGATCGACTTAACGCCTAGGCGCTCCGCCGCCCGATCAAGCTCATCTTCAAGCACACAAAATAATTTCGACGATTTTGCCATACGAGCCTCTGTATCGAATTTTTCCAAGCCACTAGTATAGGAAGAAATTCAATTCCAACTAGCATTAATCTTCATATGCTTACCACGTTTCGAATTATCGATTTTTAAGAAGACTATCACTTCGCAATCCCGGCGATAGAACAACTCGGCGGTGCCTAGCTGTGGGCCTCATTCAGCCACGCACGATATGACTAGCTGACCAGAGTGAAGTCCACCGGCTTCGTCTCAAAGAACGCAGACCCTGTCTAGCTGTCCGCTCCGCAAATCGTTTCTGTCATTGTCTTTCGATTTCTCTCTTAAAAGCTTTTCCCTCCCGCTCGACCACCGCTGCGGAAGGGCCTGCAACAGCCGTCTAGAAAAGGTGCGGCCTCCCCATTACATCAGGGCGGTGGTAAAAAAAGGTGGTCTTCACCCGCACCTCTTCTCCATACCCTATCAAAGGACGCTGCAACTGCAGCGGTATCACCAGAGCCGATAGAGCCAGGTACGCGTCTGTTTTCTCCAAGAGACGTCCACGAACGGATTGTAGAAATTTCCGCTCGGCCCTTGCGGACGCATCCGATCTTCTGCGGGTCTCCTGTTTGCTGACTGCCTTCGCCCTCTGGGCGTAGCGAACTACTTTTAAACTCAAAATAAAGGAAAAGATATTTTTGCAATCCATGGAAGCCGCAGCGCGGACCGGTAGGACCATCGCTCTCCCAAAGCGAGTGCTTTAGGAAGTGCTTTCCACCGAAAGTCCGGAATCGACTTGGCACTCGTCGGTCAACATCGGACCTGGCGAGTCTCCGTTGCGCTCGTCACTCATTAGCGGATAACGGATAGCAGGATCAAGCCTATAGCCGTAGTTATAGATCGGTATGAGCACGTAGTCAGCGTTCTCCCGAAACCGCAGCTTCGCGCGGATCGCGGAGATGTGCGTCGTCATCGTACGAGTATTGATGCGTTCATCATGGCGCCATACGCATCCCGCGATATACACCCGCGAAACGGGCCGGGAGAGGTTGCGAAACAGCAGCAAGGCCAGCGAATACTCCTTTCGCGTCAATGCGACGCGAGCGCCGTTGATCAGCACGCTACGCCCATGCGGTTCGAACAGATATTGGCCGAACCGCACCGTGTCCAGATTCGCGTATCTGTCCCACGCCCTACCGAGAGTTGCCCTGACACACTTGAGAAGACTGCTCGCGGAGATGGGTCTGACGAGACGGCCGTCCCCGTCGCGGGCAATGTGACCGAACTGGTAGTCTCGACTGCCGATAAAGAGCATCGGTCGATCGGACCAGAATCTCTGCCTCAGACGCTCAATAAGCCGCATGTCGAGATGTACTCCATCCCCATCGATAATTGCAAGATCGGCTTCCTCCGCCCAAGGGCTTTCCATCAGTGCGTGGACAGTTTGATAGCCGCGGCAGTGATAACCGGCCTGCCGAAGCGTGCGCGTCAATGACCATTGATGATTCGGATCACTCTCAAGTGCAACCAATTTCATGAGGTCTGCTCGCATTGATAAACCCGCATGAACCGCACTGGCGGGCCGGCGTCGTGCGTCATTGGGATGTTTCTATTAATTCTGAATCCACGCCAAAGTCAAGAGACATGGCATATTAAATTACTCAATAAATTAACAAACTGTTTTGCAAAAAATGAAAATTCTGAGAAGAACAACGATACGATGAAAGTGCTCCTGCTTGCGTGTTTCGGAGACTGTGGTGAAAATGACGGGCGCGAGCGTAGAACGGCGTACTCACCATTGCATCGTCGCGCTGAAAGGACCACCTTCCAAACAGCGGGCGCAGTGGTATCTTTGAGGTGCAAGCGTGCGAGGTTGAACTGGTCTTTGCGAATTCGATGCATCAACTCGACACCGGATATCGTAGTGGTCACATCCCTGAAGCGGTTGACGCCCAGCATCGCGTTGACCCTGGACCTGATGTTGCGATGATCCTACACGATCAAGTTGCTCAAATACTTCGTGGTCGCAACGCCGTGTCCGCGGGCAGAGACTGGTCCGCCTTCATTTCGCACACCGCGCGGTGAGACGCAGCGTAACCGTCCAGCGTGACTGTCTTCGGGGCGAGCTCCTGACTCCTGATCGATTTCGCAAAGAAAGCTTTGGCCTCGGCGACATCGCGCCTGACGCTGAGCCGGAAATCGACCGTCTTTCCTGCGCGGTCACAACTGCACCGTAAACATAGACCCATTCGCCA
>NZ_FPBH01000025.1 GCF_900116445.1 Paraburkholderia aspalathi | reverse complement strand
TCGAAGCAGCACATCCGCTATATGGTCGGCGGCCGCTCGCCGCTGGCGCACGACGAACGTCTGTTCCGTTTCGAGTTTCCGGAGCGTCCGGGCGCATTGATGAAGTTTCTGTCGTCGATGGCGCCGAACTGGAATATCAGCCTGTTCCACTATCGCAACCAGGGTGCGGACTACAGTTCGATTCTGGTGGGCATTCAGGTGCCGGAGAGCGAGAACAGCGAGTTCGAACACTTTCTCACGACGCTTGGTTACCCGTACTGGGAAGAGACGCAGAACCCGGTGTACCGCTTGTTCCTCGCATAGAAATGCGAATTGCAGCGTGGCAGGAGACGGCGCCTGGCAAAAGACAACAGGCGCCGTTGCTTCGCTTGTTAGCGAGCGTGCTTACCCTGCCAGACTTTGCCGAAATGCACGGACATATACACGCTTAAGACCAGCGCGCCTGCAAATACAGCGAGGCAGTTTGCATTCACACCGATCGTGACAGGCTGCCGCGTTAGCAGATAGAAGCCGGCCAGCAGATTGAAATATCCCCACAGCACATTGACCAACGGCGACGAATCGCCGACACCCCGTGGTTTCGCGAAAGGTGTCGGAAACGGCTCGCCGCGCAGACCGCTCGCGAGGTGCGGGACGCAATTGCACAGAAACGCGCCAGAGAAAAACAGGGCGAGATAGCTCATGGAATGGTTTGTCTGGTTAGCGAAAAACGTGATCGGGCGGCAAGGGCTGCGCCGCAACTATGCGAGGATATCCTCGCAAAAGATAGTAGAGGATGCCCTCGCATAAGTCAAACCCGACCAGACCGGACTGCGAATGGTGAACAACGGCGCACGCGGGGTGCTGCGTCAGTAATCTTGGCCGTCGCTAGCCGCGGGGTTAACATGCACGCTGAAATTCACCTCACAATGCGAAGCGACGCTCGCAAAAAACAGCAGTTAAAACTCTCCGATATGGCAACGACACTTTCCAGCGGCGCGCAGGAGCCGAAACGACAACGGGGGCATCTGCGGGTCGCGGCAATCATGGAAGCGGGCGTCGCGGTGTTCACCGAGAAGGGCTATGACGCGGCCACCATGACTGAGATCGCCGCGCGCTCAAACACCGCGATTGGCTCGCTGTACCGGTTTTTCCCGTCCAAAGAATCGTTGGCGGATGCATTGCTTTCGCGCTATGTGGAGGACACGACGAGCAGCTTTACCGCGCTCGCCGATCAGGCGTCGGCAATGACGCCGGGGCAGCTCGCCGATGCGTTCGTCGATTTCATGCTGTCGCTGCAATCGCGGCGCAGTCTGGCTGTCGCACTTGTCGATTCGCGCGGTGGCAGCGACGAGCGGCGCGCGCGTTTTCGCGAAACGACGCGCGGCAACATTGCCACGATTTTGCGTAACGCGATTCCGCATCTGACGAAGGCGCAGTCCGAGACGAAGGCGGTGGTGCTGCTGCATGTGCTCAAGGCAGTCGCCGGGGCCAACGACGAGAAGCCCGCAGTGCGGCGGAGGTTGCTTGCCGAGATCCGGAAATTGGCCAGGGTTTACCTTGAGGCTACGCAAAGCGACGCGGACGATCGGTTATCGGCCGAGTAAGCGCAACAGCCGTCTGGGCAACGGGATGGCGCATTTGCGCGTCTCCCGCCTGCTCAAACCGGCACCTCGATTATCTCAAAACTAGATACTGCATATCCTCCATATCGCGTTGCGCGATACAGCGCATGATCGTCAAACTGCGTGCATATCAAACGCCGCATTCAGGAGACAACTCATGCGCACCCAAGTTGGCATCATCGGTGCCGGGCCTGCAGGCCTGCTTCTTTCCCATCTTCTTCACTTGCGCGGCATCGACTCAGTCGTGCTCGAATCGCGCACTCGCGAACAGATCGAATCGACCATCCGCGCCGGCGTCCTCGAACAGGGCACGATGGACCTGCTCACCGAAGCAGGTGTCGGCGCGCGCATGAAGGCCGAAGGGGCACTGCACCACGGATTTGAACTGGCTTTCGAAGGCAAGCGGCGCCGTATTGATCTGACCGGGCTCACCGGCCGTTCGATCACGGTCTACGCGCAGCACGAAGTCATCAAGGATCTGGTCGCCGCGCGTCTGGCTGCAGACGGGGCCTTGCGTTTCGGCGTGACAGAGACGTCGCTGCACGGCATCGATACCGATCAGCCGTCGATCCGCTATCGCCACGAAGGCGAAGCGTGCGAATTGCAGTGCGACTTCGTGATCGGCTGCGACGGCTCGCAGGGTGTGTCGCGTGCATCGATTCCGCAAGCCTTGCGCAAAGATTTCGAACGCGTCTATCCGTTCGGCTGGTTCGGCATTCTGTGCGAAGGGCCGCCTTCGTCGGAAGAATTGATCTACGCGCGGCACGATCGCGGTTTTGCGTTGGTCAGCACGCGCTCGGCGAACGTGCAGCGCATGTATTTCCAATGCGATCCCAAGGATTCCGTCGACAACTGGTCCGACGATCGCATCTGGGCCGAGCTGCACGCGCGCGTCGATTCGCACGACGGCCAGCACATCGTGGACGGCAAGATCTTCCAGAAGAACATTGTCGGCATGCGCAGTTTCGTGTCGGCGACGATGCAGCATGGCCGGCTCTTTCTCGCTGGCGACGCCGCGCATATCGTGCCGCCCACCGGCGCGAAGGGCATGAATCTCGCCGTTGCCGATGTGCGTGTGCTGACCCAGGCGCTGAACGCGTTCTACGTCGAAAATCGCACCGATCTGCTCGACAGTTACAGCGCAACCGCGCTCAAGCGTATCTGGCGCGCGGAGCATTTCTCGTACTGGATGACGAGCATGATGCACCGCATTGAAGGCGCGTCGCCGTTCGAACAGCAGTTGCAGGTGGCCGAACTCGAATACGTGACCACGTCGCGTGCGGCGGCTACCGCGATGGCGGAGAACTACGTGGGTATCGCCGTCGTATAAGCGGGACGGAGATCAGCGCGCGCAGCTTTGTATTGCCAGCGTTTATAGAATGCGCGCTGGAAATCTTTGCTCAGACGAACCCCCGCCGAACCCCGTGCACGCCGGCAAACCCTTGATGGGTAGGCTCCCGCCATTGTCGTGTCAAAAGCAACACTGAATTCAGGAATGGAGGATTTATCCGCGCCTGATTGACCCCTAGACTCCTTCCACCGACTGCACGACATGTGACATCTGCAGTGCGTGTAAGACACTCTCTAGAGGTGGTTTCATGAAATCGCTTATCAAAGCTGTTGCTATTGCAGTTGTTCTCGGCGCCCCGATCGCTTCGTTTGCGCAATCGAATCAACCGGCCTCGCAAAACGCGCAGGGTACGCAAGCGCAGGTTTCCACGCAGCAGGGCGCTGCTCAAGCCGACACTAGCGGTTATGGTTCGGCCAGTCGCGGCACGTGGCAAGCAGGTCGCGGCGGTGAAACGACGGTAAGCTCGTATTCGCCGCCGATCTATAACGCGCGGTAAGGGCGTAACGAAAGCGCACAACGAAATACGCGGATCATTGCGGCGCTGTTAGGTTCGTTCAAAATCTGCGAGTTGAAAATAAGAGGCCGGTCATTGGAACAAGTCCAATGACCGGCCTTTTTTCATGGCCGTCACACGGTTATGGCGTGCGCAACAAGGTCATCTCGTTGCGCAGCAGGGCATGAAGGTCTTCATCGGTGGGCCGCGTACCCCAGTGCCGCGCGCCGGCCACTGACGCAATCGCGATCCACGAATGAGGGGGAAACCATTCGCGGAGCACGGCGCCGTCCTGACGCAAACACAATTGGCCGGTTTGTTCGCTGTATTCGGCGGAGATGAGCGTGCCGTCGATTTGTGCGCTTACACGCCGTGGATCGCTGCGTTGCAAATCGTCGCTCCTAAAAAGGTGTGGCGCGAATGCCTGCGCGTGCCGGTGTCAGTGACGCTGCTCCGGCCCATGCATTAGTGGTCGCCCCGACCGTGGTCATCGCCATGGCCGTGCCAATCGCCATGGTCGCCGTCGTGCCCGTGCCCGTGCCAGTCGCCGTGCGGGCCGTCGCGATAGCCGCGCGCGTCATGCCACTCGCGCTCGTGATGGCGTTCTTCCCACTCTCGGCGTTCCCAGTAGCGGTGGCCGTCGTAATAGCGCTCGCCGTACCAGCCCGGACTCACTACGACCACTGGCGGTGGGGGTGCGTAGACAGGCGGAGGCGGCGCATAGACCGGCTCAGGCGCATAAGCCACGCCCGGAATGCCGATGTTGACCCCGACATCGACGTGCGCCAGCGCGACAGAAGATGCACCGATCCCCAGACCTGCAACGATCGCCATGGACAGCCAGCGGTTTCGTGAATTGCTCATGTTTTATTCTCGGGTTTTACGATTGAGAGTGGAGTGCGCCGTTCGGGCAGCGCTTAGTAATTAGTAATGGTCGTGATCGTGGTAGTGGTCATGGTCGTGATAGCCGCCGCCCTCCGGCACGACGATGCAACCGCCCAATGCACTCCCGAGGGTGACAGCCAACAGCACCAGCGCGAAAATTCGTTTCATGATGTTGCCTTCCTTTTACGTTTGATCGAACTCTACTGAGCGACTGGATTACCGGTGTGTTCGTGTGTAACAGGACGTGTCGATTCATTCGCGTGCCAGCCACGCATGTGACACGGTATGGGGACGCGTTGCAGCGCTGCGATTAGTCGGTCCGCCAGGAAGAAATCGGTGGGCAACCCGTTGAGCGCGCTATGAAAAACGTCGGGCCTTCATGCATCCGCGGTGCTCGGGCAGGTTGAAACACATGCATATGAACAACTGGAGCGAGCAGAGCGTGGCAGCTCTGCACACGTATGCTTGACGGATACATTCAGTTGCAGACTAGGGATGTGAGCGGATCTGATGTGTTGTGATTTGCACTTTCTCGATGGTCGCTGATGTGTTTCCGCCTCATGCGCGTGAAGGAAATGGTCAAACGCGGCATCAGCTTTTCTTAAGGTTTGATCCGTAGCATCCTGCGTCAGTGCGCCCAGAATGCGTGTATCTTCGGTGCAAATAAGCTTTTTCCATCCAATGGCTTCACTGCCACTAACACATTCTCATGACCATGCGAACGGACCCGGCTAGTTTCTCGCGCTATGCATCAGGCTATGACGGTGTAGCCAGGTTTCTTCACTGGCTGGTGGTTTTATTGATCGCCGCGCAGTTCGTGATCGGTTGGACCATGCCGGATATTCATAAGGACACGAAGCCCGATGGTCTGATCGCGTGGCATCTCGGCGTGGGTGCAACGCTGATTGCCGCCGTGGTGGTGAGAATCGTCTGGCGTCTCACACACACGCCCGCGCCTGCATCGCTGTCACCTTTCTTCCGCGTCGTTTCACACATCACGCACGGTCTTCTTTATCTTGCGCTGGTGGCTGTGCCTTTGCTTGGATGGGCCAACGCGTCTTCGCGTGGATGGTCCGTCAAGCTGCTCGGCATATTGCCGTATCCCAGCATCTCGGCGGTCGGCTCGCCAGTGGGGCATGAAATGGGCGACATTCATGGCTATCTGGCCTGGGTGTTGTTCGCGCTGATTGCACTGCATATCGTGGCGGCGCTGTTTCATCGTTTCGTGCTCAAGGATCAGACATTGCAGCGGATGCTGCCGTGATTCGTTAGTGTGCGTTAGCGGTTTGTCGTTCGCGTGTGAGCCGTGTTCCGTCCGCGGCTAGCTGGGTCCACCAATATCCTCCCCGATGCCTGGATCGTGGCGGTTTCGACGTCATTGCATCGGCGCGCGATCGCACTCCCGAGTGCGTGATAAGCACATAAAAAACAAGTCTTTTACGCGCGCCGCTAACACTGGTTAGATCGGAGGACCGACTGTTTGTCAGTCATTCAGGTCCAACCGCATCTCTTGCCGGTCAGCCATGAGCACACTTACCGAAGCATTCAACCCGGATTCCGCGGGGCGGCCATCCGTCGTGCGCTCGGCAGCGCCTTCTGTGCATCTTCCTCCCGCGTGGCCCGCGCCGTTGTTCCCATCGCGGCGTGACGGCCGCTCGCTCGACGTGAGCGTTCGTGCCGCGATTCACGCGGCGTTCACCGCCAACCCGTGCCTGAAAAGTTGGCCAGCGCACGCAATCGACGCGTTATGCGACGCCGGCCAATTGCGCACCTGGACCAACGGCGAGTTGATCTTCGCGCGCGATGAAGCGTGCGACGACATCCAGGTCGTCCTTTCCGGCGCGATCGAGATGAGCTGGACCAACTCGGCCGGCGTGCGTGCGGTAGCGGTGTACATGTGGCCGAACGAAGTCATTAACTTCATTCCGGTGATGGACCGGCGCGGCTCGATGCACGACCAGCGCGCGCACGGCTCGACGACGTTGTTCCACATTCCCGGCAGCGCACTATTCGAACTGTTCGCTCGCGAGCCCGCGTTGTTGCGCAACGTGCTCGATCTGATCTGCCTGCGAAGCCGGGCGTTGCATAGCCGGATGGGCAAGACGGCGCTGGCCGGATTTCGCGCGCGCCTCGCTGATCAGTTACTCGGGCTTGCCGAATGGCACGGCAAGAAAACGGAGCGGGGCGTGGAGCTGACGATCAAGCTCTCGCAGGAGGACCTCGCGGCGTTATTGGCGGCTTCCCGGCAAAGCATCAATAAGGAACTGCGTTGGCTGGTGCAGCAGGGCATCGTGGACGTGCGCTATAGCCGGATCACCGTGATCGATATGGACGCATTGCGGGAAGTAAGCGACGCCGCGTGAGAAAACTCATAAGGATATAAAAAGCGCTTCTATCAAGTGTCCAAAGCGCGATAGATTCGCGGCGCTCACTCTGCCGATAATGGCTTATCGATTCAGCAGGCCGAGCCACTCGAGTATTGATCCAAGCGGTGCGCTGACCTGTCTCGTCCTTAAACAGAGGAGTTGCATCGCATGTCGAATCTCAGTCTCGCGACGTCCAACGCATTGGACATTCATCCTGTCACCGGCCGCATCGGCGCGGAAATTCGCGGCGTGCGCCTGTCGGGGCAGCTCGAATCGGCAACGGTCGAAGCGATTCGCGCCGCGCTGGTACGCCACAAGGTGATCTTCTTCCGCGGCCAGACGCATCTGCAGGATGCCGATCAGGAAGCCTTCGCCAAGCTGCTTGGTGAACCGGTCTCGCATCCCACGGTGCCGGTGGTGGACGGCAGCGACTATCTGCTCGAACTCGATTCACATCGCGGCGGCCGCGCGAATTCGTGGCATACGGACGTGACTTTCGTCGATGCATATCCGCAAGCGTCGATCCTGCGCGGTGTGACGATTCCTGAAGTGGGAGGCGACACCGTCTGGGCCAACACCGCCACCGCCTACGACGATCTGCCGCCACCGCTCAAGGCGCTCGCCGAGCAACTGTGGGCCGTGCACAGCAATGAATACGACTACGCGAGCTACGGCAACGTCGGCGAACGCGGGCGAGATGCCGAGGCGCTCAAACGCTACCGCGAAGTATTCGTGTCGACACGCTATGAGACCGAGCATCCGGTCGTGCGCGTGCATCCGGAATCCGGCGAAAAGACGCTGATTCTCGGTCATTTTGTGAAGAGCTTTGTTGGCCTCACGCCGAGCGCATCGGCGCATGTGCTGGAACTGCTGCAGGCCTACGTGACGCGTCTCGAGAACATCGTGCGCTGGCGCTGGCAGGCGGGCGATGTCGCGATCTGGGACAACCGCGCGACCCAGCACTACGCCGTCAACGACTATGGTGATGCTCACCGCGTGGTGCGTCGCGTGACGCTGAAGGGTGACGTGCCGGTGAGCGTCGACGGTCGCCGCAGTTTTACACGCAGCGTCGAACCGAATCCTGCTGCGAAGGCTGCCTGAGCATCGCGGACCGCTTATGAATGCGCCCCGCGGAATTTCATCGAATTTCTGCGGGGCGCCTGCGTTTTCAGCCCAGCCCTTCAACGGGTACACGCTCCGGCGCCGTTGCTTCACGATAGCCGAGCCGCGTCGAGATCGCGAGCCCCGATTCCTTGAGTAGCGCAACGTAGTGCGATTTCGTGTCGGCGCCGCAGCGCATCGTCGGAAACGAAATCGACAGGCCGGCGATCACGCGGCCAAAGCGGTCGAACACCGGCACCGCGAGACACTGCAGTCCTTCTTCCTGTTCCTCGTTGTCCTCGCCGTAGCCTTGCTCGCGAACGCGCGGCAGGATGCTCAACACGGCGTCGGCACAGGCGAGCGACTTTTGCGTCGACTTGCGAAATTCGACATGCGAGAGGACTTCGCGCGCTTCGGCCGGGTCCATCCACGCAAGCAGCACCTTGCCGATTGCCGTGCTGTGCAGGGGATTACGGCGGCCAATGCGCGACTGCATGCGCAGCCCGTAATCGGCGTCGATCTTATGGATGTAGATGATGGCGTCTTCGTCGAACGCGCCGAGGTGAACCGCTTCGCGCGTCACCTGCCCGATGCGGCGCATCTCGACGTCTGCCTCGCGCACCAGATCGACGCTTTCCAGCGCCTTCGCGCCGAGTTCGAACAGGCGGATCGTCAAGCGGTAGCGCTCGGTTTCGATTTCCTGCGTTACGTAGCCGAGCGCTTTCAGCGTCTGGATCACGCGGTGCACGGTGGTCTTCGACATGCCGAGCCGCTGCGACAATTCGCTGATGCCGATCTGCCCGCTGTCGCCGATCGCGCCAAGAATCGCGAAGACCCTACCGATCGACGAGGCCGATTCGCCTCGCTCGTTAGCCATGCCGCCCGCGTTATCCGCATCCTGCATGTTTGCGTCGTCATCGTCTTTGCGCTGCTTGCCCATTGCTGCCATGTCCGTGATTCCCTGTTGATGCCAAACCGATCAAAGTCCGCTCACTGCCGGATGCCGATCGCCTTCAGTGCCGAGAGCATACCGCGTCGCGCGAGCCGCGTGACCTCTGCAGCCATCACGCTAGCGCGCGAGCCAGCCGCCGTCCACTGCAAGCGTATGACCGTGCACATAGTCCGACGCGGACGACGCGAGGAACACGACCGGTCCCGCGAGATCCGCCGGTGTGCCCCAGCGGCCCGCTGGAATACGTCCGACGATTTCATCGTGACGCTGCGCGTCGCTGCGCAGCGCCGCCGTGTTCGCGGTGGCCATATAGCCCGGCGCGATCGCGTTCACGTTGATGCCCTGCGCGGCCCACTCGTTCGCGAGCAGCCGCGTGAGACCGAGCACGCCGCTTTTTGACGCCGTATACGACGCCACGCGAATGCCGCCCTGAAACGACAGCATCGACGCGACGTTGATGATCTTGCCGCCGTTTGCCTGCTTCACGAACTGCCGCGCCACGGCCTGCGAAAGAAAGAAGAGGCTCTTCAGGTTGACGTCCATGACGGCGTCCCAGTCGTCTTCGCTGAAGTCGAGCGCGTCCTCGCGGCGGATGATGCCCGCGTTGTTCACAAGCACGTCGACGCGGCCGAACGCTTCGACTGCGGCGCGCACGATGTCGTCAACCGGAGCGATCGAGGCGAGGTCGGCGCGCACATCCGCGAAGCGGCGTCCCGTCGCTGCGACGTGGGCGGCCGTATCGCCGGCGTCCGCGCGGCTCACGCCGACGATGTCGCAGCCGGCCGTGGCGAGCGCGATGGCCATGCCTGCACCGAGGCCCGTGTTGCTGCCGGTGACGATGGCGACCTTACCGGTCAGATCGAAGCTGTTCACTATGCGTAGGTCCTCGATGCCGTTGAGGTATCTGCTATCCAGAATGGAAACATGCGTGCCGTCAGCGCAGATCGCGCACCGCAATGTGATCCATGTCGCTGAACACCTGGTTCTCGCCGACCATGCCCCAGATGAACGTGTACGCACGCGTGCCGACGCCCGAGTGAATCGACCAGCTCGGCGAGATCACGGCCTGCTCGTTATGCACAAGGATGTGCCGCGTTTGGTTCGGTTCGCCCATCATGTGGAAGACGGCTGCGTCATCGGCGACGTTGAAATAGAAATACACCTCCATGCGACGCTCGTGCGTGTGGCACGGCATCGTGTTCCAGAGGTTGCCCGGCTCGAGCTTGGTCATACCCATCGAGAGCTGGCAGGTAGGCAGCACCTCGGGAACGATGAACTTGTAGATGGTGCGGCGATTGCTCGTGGCGGGGTCGCCGAGCGTTTCGGGCGACGCTTGTGCGAGCGAGATCGTGCGGGTGGGATGCGACTCGTGCGCGGGCGCGCAGTTCAGGTAGAACTTGGCGGGCCGCGCCGCGTCGTCGCTGCCGAACGCGACGGCCTGTTTGCCCTTGCCGATGTAGATCGCCTCTTCGTTGCGCACCGTATAGCGCGTGCCGTCCACGTCGACCCAGCCATCGCCGCCGATATTGATCGCGCCGAGCTCGCGGCGCTCCAGCAGGTAGCCGACGCCAATTGCCTTGCCGAGCGAACCAGGCACCTCGACCGCGCGCGTAGCCGGCCACACGCCGCCCACGATGATGCGATCGATATGGCTGTACGTGAGCCGCAGCGCGTCGCGTTCGAATACGTCTTCGACGAGGAACTGCTTGCGCAGCCCGGCGGTATCCAGCGTCTTCGCGTGCTCGCTGTTGATGCTCTGTCTCACTTCCATTGCTCTTGTCTCCGATCGGATGGGGTGTCTAGCCGAGCCGTTTTACGACGGCGTTCTGTTCTCGACTGTAGCGCAGAATTTTAAATATGGAACAGCGGTCCGAAAATACTGCACTGCCACATCAAGCGTGGCAAGCATTCTGAATGACACGCGGGTAAACGATGATCAGGAAGTCTATCAAAAACGGAACGTTGTTCCTATCGCGGTGCTATATTGCGCCGAAAGGGGAGACGCCCGGCGCAAGAACGGGACATGAATCGGGTAATCCACCCGGCAACTGGACGCAAAGTCCATGGAGGAGGCATGAAGCTCAAGAAGGCCATCGACCGCATTCCAGGCGGCCTGATGCTGGTGCCGCTGCTGCTCGGCGCCTGTGTCCACACGTTTGCGCCGGGCGGAGGGAAATACCTCGGGTCGTTCACCAATGGCTTGATTACCGGCACCGTGCCGATTCTGGCGGTGTGGTTCTTCTGCATGGGCGCGACGATCGACCTGCGGGCAACCGGCGTCGTGCTGCGCAAGTCGGGCACGCTGCTCGTGACCAAAATGGTGGTGGCGTGGATTGCGACGATCGTTGCTTCGCACTTCATTCCGATCGACGGCGTCAAGGCGGGCCTGTTCGCGGGCCTCTCGGTGCTCGCGATCACGACGTCGATGGACATGACCAATGGCGGTCTCTATGCAGCCGTGATGCAGCAATACGGCAGCAAGGAGGAGGCGGGCGCGTTCGTCCTGATGTCGATCGAATCGGGACCGCTCGTCAGCATGATCATTCTCGGCGCGACGGGTGTCGCGTTTTTCGAACCGAGGCTGTTCGTCGGCGCGGTGCTGCCGTTCCTGATCGGCTTCGCGTTGGGTAACCTGGACAGCGAGCTGCGCGAGTTCTTCGGCCGCTGCGTGCATCCGCTGATTCCGTTTTTCGGCTTCGCGCTCGGTAACGGTATCGACCTGAATGTGATCGTCACGAGCGGCTTGCCAGGCATCGTGCTGGGCCTCGGGGTGATCGTCGTGACGGGCATTCCGCTGATCCTCGCGGACCGCTGGATCGCGGGCGGCAATGGGGCGGCGGGGTTGGCGGCTTCGTCGACAGCGGGGGCCGCGGTGGCGAATCCGGCGATCATCGGCGAGATGATTCCGCGCTTCAAGCCGCTGGTGCCGGCGGCGACGGCGATGGTCGCGACGGCGTGTCTCGTGACCGCGATTCTGGTGCCGATTCTGACCGCACTATGGGTGCGCCGGCATCATGCACGCGATGCGCTGCGTGAGGAGTTTGCGGCAGCGACCACGCCGCCGCAGCCACTCAATGAGCGGGACGTGCACGTTTGAAGGAGTAGGGCGGGCGGCTGGTTTGCGCCCGAACGCGATGAAGTACAACGAGTCACATGACGTGGAGGCGGGGCTTCACCGCCCCAGCTTCCTCTCCAGCATCGCCTTAACCTCCGCCCACTCTTCATCGATGATGCTAAAGCGCACCGAATTGCGCTTGCGTCCATCCGGCATGATCCGCTCGTGCCGGACAATCCCTTCCTGTTTCGCGCCGATCCGCAGAATCGCCGCTCGTGATTTCTCGTTGAGCTCGTCAGTCGTGAACTGCACGCGCACGCACTGCATTGCTTCGAACGCATGACTCAGCAGTAGGTACTTCGCCTCCGTGTTCACCGGTGAGCGCTGCACCGATTCTCCCAGCCACGTGTGGCCGATTTCCAGCTTCCGGTTCACCCGGTCGATTTTCCAGAACCGCGTGCTGCCGACAATCGCCGCAGTATCGCGCCTCACGATCACAAACGGCATTACGGTGCCGGCCGCACGCCCATCGAGCGCGGTTGCCATATAGCTGCCGATGGTTTCAGGACCCGGCACGACAGTCAGCTTCATATTCCACAATTGCCCGTCCGCGGCGGCGTCGAGCAGCGCCTGGGCGTGTTCCGGCAGAAGTGGCCTGAGTTCGACGGCCTGTCCGATCAGTATGGGTTGCATGACGTGAGGAATGTGGGGAACGTGAGCGAGAAGTTGCAATAAACAAAAAAGTCCGCGAACGAGCGCTCGCGGACCTGGCACAGCAATCAATCAGGCGGGCGAAGTCAGAAACCTCGCCCTGAACCGAAAACCTGACGACGGTCTTCGGCGTCTTAAGCCGCAGTCACCGAAACCGACTTGGTAACCAGATAGGCTTCCATCGCTTCCGGGCCGCCTTCAGAGCCGTAGCCCGAATCCTTCACGCCGCCAAACGGCATTTCCGGCCAGGGCGTAGCAGGCTGGTTGATCCACAGCATGCCGACTTCCATCTGTTGCGACAGCAGATGCACGTTGCGGAACGACTTCG
Organism: Paraburkholderia aspalathi; assembly: GCF_900116445.1. GTDB lineage: Bacteria > Pseudomonadota > Gammaproteobacteria > Burkholderiales > Burkholderiaceae > Paraburkholderia > Paraburkholderia aspalathi. The sequence continues at coordinate 147,200 of NZ_FPBH01000025.1, read as the reverse complement.
TGAACGCATAACCGGCGAGACCGAACGGCAGACGGTTCGCTTCGGCGATCGCTTCTTCGAGCGTGTCGAAACCGCGGATCGCGGCGATCGGGCCGAACGGCTCGTTGTTGAACACGTCCGAGTCGAGCGACACGTTGGTCAGCACGGTCGGCGCGAAGAAGTTGCCTTCCGAGCCCACGCGCTCACCGCCCGTCTCGACCTTCGCGCCGGTCTTGCGCGCGTCGTCGAGCACCTTGCTCATCGCGGTGAGACGGCGCGCATTGGCGAGTGGTCCGATGGTTGTGCCTTCCGCCAGACCGTCGCCGAGCTTGAGGCCTTCAGCATGCTTGACGAGCGCCGCGGCGAATTCTTCGCGGATGCTGTTGTGCACCAGAAAGCGCGTCGGCGAGATGCAGACCTGGCCGGCATTGCGGAACTTCGCGGCGCCCGCGGCCTTGATGGCCAGCGCCACGTCGGCGTCTTCGGCCACGATGACAGGCGCATGACCGCCCAGCTCCATCGTTGCGCGCTTCATGTGGGAGCCCGCCAGCGCGGCCAGTTGCTTGCCGACCGGCGTCGAACCGGTGAACGTGACCTTGCGGATCACCGGATGCGGGATCAGGTAGCTGGAAATCTCCGCCGGGTCGCCGAACACGAGGCCGACCGTACCGGCCGGCACACCGGCTTCAACGAACGCCTGCAGCAGCGCCGCCGGTGACGCCGGGGTTTCTTCCGGCGCCTTGACGAGGAACGAGCAGCCGCTCGCGAGCGCCGCGCTCAGCTTGCGCACGACCTGGTTGACCGGGAAATTCCACGGCGTGAAGGCCGCCACCGGGCCGATCGGCTCCTTGAGCACGGTTTGCTGCACTGCGAGATTGCGCGGCGGCACGACCCGGCCGTAGACGCGGCGGCCTTCGTCGGCGAACCATTCGATGATGTCCGCGGCGGACAGCATTTCGACGCGCGCCTCGGCAAACGGCTTGCCCTGTTCCTGCACCATCAGGCGGGCGATGTCGGAAGCACGTTCGCGCACGAGTGCCGCGGCCTTTCGCATGGTGGTGGCGCGTTCGTTGGCCGGAATCTTGCGCCAGGCTTCGAAACCGCGTTGTGCGGCGGCTAGCGCGCGATCCAGATCAGGGATGCTGGCGTGAGCCACCTTGCCGATGGGCTTGCCGGTGGCAGGGTTGATGACGTCGAGGGTTTTGCCGCTGGCTGCGTCGCACCATTCGCCATTGATCAGAAGACGGGTGTCGGTATAGCTCGAGGTGGCCATGCTGGGTTCCTGTAAGTGGGGAGAACGATAGGTCGCGCGGCCGTGATGCATTGGGCTGACGCTGCGCGGCCAAGGATGGACTGCCGATAGCAGTCATCTTATCTGATTGCGCGCAATCGCATCGGCGCAGAGCCCACGGGCGACGGGCGGCACGGGCTTTGCTACTCCGATTGCCGCGGTGGACAAACGGGTAGCTGAGGGTTACGTGAGCGGCGCCGCGCAAACAGGCGTAAAGTCAAGCAGCAGTAGCAAGAACCGGCGCAAGCTGGTGAATGCAACCCAATCAACCAAGGTGCAAACGAGGAATCGACATGCCAACCGGTACAGTGAAGTGGTTCAATGACGCAAAGGGCTTTGGCTTTATCACACCGGACGACGGTGGCGAGGATCTGTTTGCCCATTTCTCGGAAATTCGCAGCGAAGGGTTCAAATCGCTGCAGGAAAACCAGAAGGTCAGCTTCGAAATCAAGCAGGGACCGAAGGGCAAGCAGGCGGCGGACATCAAGCCGGTGTAAAAGCAGTGACCGGTCCGCGCGCGCAGGCGGGCGGACCGGGAGTGGTTGATCGCGCCCAACCGCGATGTGCTCGCGCTTCTAACGCACGACGCGAGTCGGGTTACGCGTAAGCGTTTCGCGTCTCACCCATCCCATCGATCAATTCGTTTCGCACGCCGGCGAGCGCCGTGTCGCGCCGGTCACGCGGATGCGCTGCGGCTACGTCGATGTCGCGCACCAGCCGGGCGCCACGCTGGCCCGCCGTGTTGAGCAGCAGGACGCGATCGGACAGATACAGGGCCTCATCCAGATCATGCGTGACGATCAGCGCTGCTGTGCCGTGCGCGCGCGTCAGAGACAGCAAGAGGTCCTGCAGACGCATGCGGGTCATCGCGTCGACGGCGCTAAACGGCTCGTCGAGCAGCAACAGGTCGGGCTGGGAGAAGAGGCCACGCGCGAGCGCCACACGTTGCGCCATGCCACCCGAAAGCTGCTTGGGCAACGCCGCGCCGGTGCCGGCCAGACCGACCTCATCGAGCAGTTGGCCTACACGCGGGGCCGCGCCTCGCCGTGGACCGGCGGAAAATGCGATGTTATCGGCCACGCTCAGCCACGGCAGCAGCCGCGGCTCCTGAAAGATCACGCCGAGGCGCGGCGATGGGCCGTGTTGCGCCAGCCCGTCGAGCAAAATCTCTCCCTCGAAGTCACGATCGAGGCCGGCCAGCACGCGCAGCAACGTGCTCTTGCCACAGCCGCTCGGGCCGACCAGGCTCACGATCTCTCCACGCCGGATACCGAACGTCACGCGTTCGAGCACCGCGCGCGCTTCGTAGCGCTTGCTCACGGCACGAACCTGGAGCAGCGGCGCCTGACTTGAAAGATCTGCCGCGTTCATCGCGCACCTCGCGAGGAAGATGGTTCGTCCGCGGTATCGCGCCATGACAGCACACGCGCTTCGATCGTTTTAAGAATGCTGTCGCTGAGCTTGCCGAGCAGTGCGAGCAACAGAATTGCGCCGAACACGAGATCGGGCCGGCCGGTTTCGCGGCCATCGCTCAGCAGATAACCGAGGCCGCGAGTGGCGGCAATCAGTTCGGCGGCGACCATGAACATCCACGCGAGACTCAAGCCCGTGCGCAGTCCGGTGAAGATCTGCGGCAATGACGCGGGCAACAGGATGCGCGTGAATAGCGCCCGCGGACTCAACCGGTTGACTTCGCCGAGTTCGATCAGTTTTCTGTCGACGCCACGAATACCGGCCACGACGCTCAATTGCACCGGAAAAAACGCGCCGATGGCAACGAGCGTGATTTTCGGCGCCTCGTCGATGCCCATCCACAGCAGCAGAATCGGCACCCAGGCGAGCGACGGAATCGCGCGCAGGGCCTGAAACGCAGGGTCGAGAAGGGCGTCGAGGCGGCGGCTCAAACCCATCGCCCCACCGAACAGAAGGGCGAGTGCGGAGCCGATGCCGAAACCCGCGAGTACGCGCATCGAGCTGGCGCCGATGTGGCGGGCCAGACGCTCGCCGCCCAGTTGCCACAGCGTTTCAGCAATCGTGCTCGGCGCCGGCACGAGGTGCGCCGGCAACACCGACGCACGCACCAGCACTTCGATCGCGGCAAGAAAGGCAAGCGGCAGGATTAATCCGGCAATGCGCCAGCGCTTGAGCGGATCGCGCGGTCGCGGCGCGACCCGCGTTGCATCGGCGGCTTGCGGCGCGCGATGCCTCGCGTGTTCATCCGTTGTGTGCGATCGGTGCTGAAGTCCGAGCGATTCGTCGGTAGCCATGGGAGTCGGTCGGAGGGTCATCGGGAGCGGTGGGCGCACCGGCTCACTGGCCGCTGTTCGCGGCGATAACAGGTTGCGCCGTCTTCACGTCGATCAAGGCGTCGATGACCTGATTCAGATCTGTGCCCGGTTTCACCAGTTGCTCCTGCGTGAGAATCGGCGCGGCCGCCTTGAGCGCGGCAAGTTGCTGAGTGCCCGGCTGCGGATGACTGAAATCGTTGCGGCTCAGTTGCAGTTTGGCGACCGGCAGCGACAGCTTCGATTCTTCCGAGATGATCTTCGCAGTTTCGTCCGGATGCGCGGCGATCCACAGGCGCGCTTTTTCGTACACCTTGAGCACCTGCGCGAGCGTCTCGGGATGATCGCGAATGAAATCCTCGCGGGCGTCGAGCAGGCCCCACGTATTGAAGTCGACGTTGCGATACAGCAGCTTCGCGCCGTCGTCGATTTGCGCGGCGGCCATGTGCGGATCGAGGCCGGCCCAGGCGTCCACCTGGCCGTTGGCGAGTGCGGTGCGCCCGTCCGGATGCTGAAGGTTGACGATCTCCACGTCGTCGCGCGAGAGGCCTGCGGTGTGCAGTGCGCGTAGTGTGAAGAGGAACGGGTCCGTGCCCTTGGTGGCGGCGATCTTCTTGCCCTTCAGGTCCGCGAGGGTTTTGATCGGCGAGTCCTTGCGCACCACGAGCGCGGTCCATTCAGGGCGCGAGAAAACGTACACCGCGCGAATCGGATTGCCGTTGGCTTTGGCGAGCACGGCGGCCAGGCCCGCTGTCGAGCCAATGTCGATTGCACCGCTGTTCAGATATTCGAGTGCGCGATTGCTGCCGAGGCTCAGCACCCATTTGACCTCGGTGTGCTGCGGCGCGAGTTCCTGCTCGAGCCAGCCGTTGCGCTTGATGACGAGGCTTTCCGGTGAATAGTAAGCGTAGTCGAGTTTCAGTTCGGCCGGCGGCGCGGCGCGTGCGATACCCGGTGCAAGAAGGGCGAGCGTGGCCGTTGCCGCGATCAGCAACGCGCTCAGGCCGGCTTGCAGACGTCGCGCATGCCGCGGGTGTGAGGAAATCGAAGAAAGCGAAAAGCGCGCCGTGCCCCGCGGGATTTTCATTGACTGGTCCTGTGATGGTCGTTTAGTTGTGACCGATCAATGTAGTCAATGCGCATGCCGAACTGAACGAATAAAAACTCACAATCAAAGCAGGTTGGACGCTATGGCGGACGTGGCCAGGCGGGCCGGGAGTATTTTCCTTAAGGTTTCCTTCAGCTTTGCTCCGTAGTATCTCCGCGACCACCCGTATCCCCGCGGGCAATAGTTCCGATAGTTTTCCGACAGAAAACTGAAAGCGCCGATCTAAGGCTTGCTGGAGCATTCATGAAAACCCTCTTCTTGCAAGCGCCGTCGTATGACGGCTTCGATGGTGGCGCGGGATCGCGCTACCAGGCCAAGCGTGAAGTACGCTCGTTCTGGTATCCGACGTGGCTCGCGCAGCCCGCCGCGCTCGTGCCCGATAGCCGCGTACTCGATGCCCCCGCCGACGGCTTGTCCGTCGAAGCGTCGCTCGACATAGCACAGCAATATGACCTGGTGGTGATCCACACCAGCACACCGTCTTTCCCCACCGACGCACTGTTCGCCGAAGACCTGAAGAAGCGCAAGCCTTCGGTGCTGATCGGGATGGTCGGCGCGAAGGTCGCGGTCGATCCGCACAATTCGCTGACCGCGAGCGAGGCGATCGATTTCGTCTGCCGTGAAGAATTCGACTTCACCTGCCAGGAAGTTGCCGAGGGCAAACCGTTCGCCGGCATCAAAGGTCTGAGCTATCGCGCGGCAGACGGTTCGATCGAGCACAACGAAGCGCGCCCTATCCTGGAGAACATGGACGAGTTGCCGTTCGTGGCGCCCGTCTACAAGCGCGATCTGAAGATCGACAACTATTTCATCGGCTATCTGAAGCACCCGTACGTGTCGATTTACACGGGCCGCGGCTGCCGTTCGAAATGCACGTTCTGCCTGTGGCCGCAAACGGTGGGCGGGCATCGCTACCGCACGCGTTCGACCGAGAACGTGCTCGAAGAAGTGAAGTGGATTCGCGACAACATGCCTGAAGTCAAGGAGATCATGTTCGACGACGACACCTTCACCGACTTCAAGCCGCGCGTCGAGGAGATCGCCCGCGGTCTCGGCAAACTGGGTGTGACGTGGTCGTGCAATGCGAAGGCGAACGTGCCGTACGCGACGTTGAAGATCATGAAGGAAAACGGCCTGCGCCTGCTGCTGGTGGGCTATGAATCGGGCGACGACCAGATTCTGCTGAACATCAAGAAGGGCCTGCGCACCGACATTGCGCGCCGCTTCAGCGAAGATTGCCGCAAGCTCGGCATCAAGATTCACGGCACCTTTATTCTCGGCCTGCCTGGCGAGACACAGGACACGATCCAGAAAACCATCGAGTACGCGAAGGAAATCAATCCGCATACGATTCAGGTGTCGCTCGCGGCTCCCTATCCCGGCACGACGCTCTACAACCAGGCGGTCGAAAACGGCTGGCTGGAAGAGAACAAGGTCATCAACCTCGTCAGCAAGTCAGGGGTGCAGCTCGCCGCGATCGGCTATCCGCATCTGTCGCGTGACGAGATTTACCACCAGCTCGAAAACTTCTATAAGCGCTTCTATTTCCGTCCGTCGAAGATCTGGGAAATTCTGCGCGAGATGCTCACGAGCTGGGACATGATGAAACGGCGCCTGCGTGAAGGCGTCGAATTCTTCCGCTTCCTGCGCGCCCACGAGGCGTGAACGCCGTGCATCTGCTCGCCGTCACGCTGGCCTATGCGTGTGCGGCGGGGGCGGTTTTCGGCATCGCCTACACGGTGTTGGCGGGCGCCCTGATCGGCCGGTTCTTCGCGCGAGCGGTGTCCGAGCCGACCAGCTTTCCGCCGGTCACGATCGTCAAGCCGCTGCACGGCAACGAGTGGGCGTTACTCACCAATCTCTCGAGCTTCTGTCAGCAGGACTATCCGGGCCCGGTGCAATTCCTGTTCGGCGTGCACGATTCGGCCGACCCCGCATTGCAGGCCGTCGACGATCTGCGGCGGCTGCATCCGGAAGCGGACATCACCGTGGTCGCCGACGCACGTCTGTACGGCCCGAACCGCAAGATCAGCAACATCCTCAACATGCTGCCGCAGGCCCGGCACGACGTGCTGGTATTCGCCGACAGTGACGTGAGCGTCGGGCCGGATTATCTGCGCAATGTAGTCGGCGAATTGCAGAAGCCTGGCGTCGGTCTCGTCACCTGCGTGTATCGCGGCGCGCCCGATCCCGGGTTCTGGCCGAGATTGTCGGCCAAGGCGACCAACTATCAGTTCCTGCCCGGCGTGGTGACGGGGCTTGCGCTCGGTCTCGCGCGCCCCTGCTTCGGACAGAGCATCGCGATGCGGCGCGATACGCTGGAAAAAATTGGTGGCTTCACGCCATTCGTGCAGCACCTGGCCGAGGATCATGCGATCGGCGAGGCCGTGCGCATGATCGGCGAGAAAGTGGTGATTCCGCCGTTCACGATCTCGCATGCCTGCGTTGAAAACAGCGCGACGAAACTGATCGCGCATGAACTGCGCTGGAGCCGCACGATCCGCAGCATCGATCCGCTCGGCCACCTCGGCTCGGTGCTGATTTTCCCGCTAGCCTTTGCGCTGCTCGCCACCGCGTTCTCGGATGGCGCATGGTGGGCGTGGTCGCTTGCACTGGTCGCCGTCTGCGTCCGACTCGTATTGAAATTGGTGTCCGATCGTGCGCTGCAGCAGGCGCATCGCGACCTGTGGCTGTTGCCGTTATGGGATATCGTATCGTTTTCGATTTTCGTGGCGAGCTTCTGGTCCTCGCGCGTGATCTGGCGCGGTTTCAGTTTCAAAGTGGATGGCGATGGCCTGCTGTCGGCGGCGCAGGACGGAATGACGGATGAACAGCAGGCTGGGTAAGCAATGATGCGCGGGTATCCGGAAGGGCGTAATGAGGACGATGCAGCGTGCCTGAAGCACGTGCAAAGGGTGGCCGCATGATGAAGCATCTCGGCCGCTTCGCCGCACTTGCCGGCTTGCTGGTGTCGCTGTGGCTGGTCTGGCAGGACAATCCCGGCGCCGTGCTTGGCGCACTGCGCGCGGCGGGCGCCGGCCTCGTTCTCGCGGCGCTCGCGCACGTGCTGCCGATGATCGCCAATGCCTGCGACTGGCGCTCGCTGATTCGCGGCGCGAACCGGCCCAGTATTGCCAATATGCTGCATCTGGTCTGGGTGCGCGAATCCGTCAATTGCATGTTGCCGGTGGCGCGTATCGGCGGCGAGGTGGTGTCGTTCCGGATGCTCAAGCGTTGGGGCGTACGGCCCTCTACGGCGGTCGGCAGCATCGTCGTCGATATGCAGCTCACGGTGATCAGCCAGTTGCTGTTCACGATGGTCGGCATCGGTTTTCTGTTCGCCCATGCGCAGTCCGACACGCTGCGGCTCGCCGGACAACTGGCGTGGGGCGTAGTGGTGCTCACGCCGCTGCTGGTGCTGTTCGCACTCGTGCAGCATGCCAGCCCGTTCGAGCGCATCACGCGCGTGCTCAATCGTATGACAAGCGGCAAGCTCGCCGCGCTCGTCGGACAATCCGCTCAGATCGACCAGGCCATCAAGCTGATCTGGCGCCGGCGCGGCGTGGTGCTGCGCTATCTGTTCTTCTGGCAGCCGCTGCAGTGCTTCCTGACCTCGCTCGAAATCTGGCTCGCGCTGTACTTTCTCGGCGTGCACGTCACGCTGGTCGAGGCGGTGGTGATCGAATCGCTGATCCAGGCGATCAGCAGTGCGGCGTTCTTTGTGCCCGGCGGTCTGGGCGTGCAGGAGGGCGGTTTCATTCTGATCGGCGGCGCGTTCGGCCTCGATCCTTCCATCTGCCTTGCGCTTGCCGGCGCGCGGCGCATTCGCGATCTGCTGATCTTCGTACCCGGACTCATTGCGTGGCAATTTGCCGAGTCGGCCAATCGCGAGCCGAAGCGGGCGGAATCCGCGGGGCGGGCGGTCGTGGGCGAAGCCAGCCAGCGTTAGTACACCACCGTCATTACTCCACGCCCGCATAAGCAGGAAACGACACTTCCACGGCGAGGCCGTGCTCGCCGACCCCTGCGCCGAGATGCAGGCTCGCACCGAAATGCTCCGCGATTCGCGCGACGATCGAGAGGCCAAGTCCGCTACCCGTGGCCTGATTGCCGGTAGCGCGGAAAAACCGGTTCGTGAGGCGTGCGAGATCGCTGGGCGCGACACCAGGGCCGTCGTCGCGCACGGTGAGCTGCACCCGGCCGGCGTCATACCGCACGGCAACTTCGATGCTGCCGCCGGTGCGTCCATACTTGATCGCGTTATCGAGCAGATTGTCGAGCAGGATGCCCATCAAGACGGGCTCCGCATTGATCTCGGCGCGCATGTCGCCGGTGAGCGTTACGCGAATGTCCTTTTGCTGCGCATTGGGCTCGTTGGCGAGCAGTGCGTCTTTCGCCACGGCCGCGGGCCTGAGTGGCGACGTGGCGAGCGTTTCGTGCGCATCCAGGCGCGCAAGCAGCAGCAACTGCTCCGCGAGCCGCGCGCTGCGATCGACGCCTTGCACCACGCGTTCCATCGCCACCCGCTGCAGCGCCGTGTCCGGTTCGGCCAGTGCGACTTGCGCCTGCACCTTGATGGCAGCAAGCGGCGTTTTCAGTTCATGCGCCGCGTCGGCGGTAAACGCGCGCTCGCGTTCGATAGAGTGCCGCAAGCGCGATAGCACCAGATTGATCGCGTCGACGAGCGGGCGCACCTCGGTCGGCGCGCGGCCAATATCGACAGGTTCCAGCCGGTTGATATCGCGCGCGCGAATGGCGCCGGAGAGGACCTTGAGCGGCACCAGGCTCCAGCCGATGCTGAACCATACCAGCAGCGCCAGCACCGGCAGCGCGATCAGCGTAGGGCGGGCGATCCGGCTCGCGACGCCGCTCACCAGATCGCTGCGGGTATTGGCCGGTTCGAACACGCGCACCGTGTGGCCGAGCGCAGTATCGCGCAAGGTGAACGTGTGCCACATCTGGCCACCCAGCGTCATGTTTTGCGCGCCGCTTGCGGGCGGCACGGGCAAATCCCAGGCTTGCAGCACGCGCAGTTGCGGGCTGCCCGCCAGCACGTCGCCGTTCGCGCTGCGCACCTGAAATAGCGCGTCGCGCGGCAAGGAATCGTCGTCGTCGCTATTGTTCGCGCCGGGTTCGCCGCCTTTTTCTTCTTCGCGCACGTCGATGCGCGCATTGGCCAGCGTGGTCAGATTGCGCTCGTCGAGCAGCGCGAGGATTTGCGCGAGTTCCGCAAGACGTGCTTCTTCCCATTCGCCGACTTCGCGCGTGGCCTGACGATAGCTCGAGATCAGCGCGATGCCCCAGATCAGCACGATGCTGGTCAGCACCAGCATCATCAGACGGCGGCGTATCGATGCCGACATTACGCTTTCTCCACCACGTAGCCGATATTGCGCACGGTTCTGATCAGCTTGGCGCCGAGCTTTTTGCGCAGGTTGGACACATGGACCTCGATCGCATTGCTCTCGATTTCTTCCTGCCATCCATACAAACTCTCTTCGAGGCGCGAGCGCGACTGGGGAATGCCCTGATTGGTCAGCAGCTGCATCAGGATGGCCCATTCGCGCGAGGTGAGGGGCACGCGCGTATTGCCGATTTCGACGGTTTGCGCGGTGGGATTGACCGTCAGATCCTGATAGCGGATCACCTCGACGCTACGCCCCTGCGCGCGGCGCAGCAGGGCCCGGCAACGGGCGATCAGTTCGGTCAGGTCGAAGGGTTTGCCGAGGTAGTCATCGGCGCCCGCTTCGAGGCCGCCGACGCGATCCACCACCGTGCCCTTGGCGGTTAGCACGAGCACGGGCACGTCCTTGCCGGCGTCGCGCAGCCGCTTCAGCAATTCCATACCCGACACCCTGGGCAAGCCGAGATCGAGCAGGACGAGCGCATAGGCGGTGGTGTCGAGCGCGAGACCGGCCTTGTGGCCGTCGCGAGCCCAGTCGACCGTGAAACCGGCTTGACGCAGTCCCGCTTCAATACCGCAGCCGATCAGGTCGTCGTCTTCTACGAGGAGTACGCGCATGGGGAGAGATTCCGTTTGATGTCTATTGCATAGCGGCGACGGTTTTTAAGCAAGCGCCGAGTCACACATCCGAAGTGTAGCGATCATCTTCGTTGGACGCTTTATACCTCTTTCTTCCTTAAGGTTTCCTTCAGCTTGAATCGCTACTATCGCCCCTCAGCAGGTTACTGTCGCGTGGCCGACATGGGCACGCGAAACTACGTCATGTTGTCAGATCATCGCAACTTAATCGTAAGCACATCGATGGAATGTACGGTTGGCGCTTCTGTCGGCGCGTTTTACCGGTGCGTGTGCCGGCGAATCGCGCCACTGCATGATGCCGTGCGTTCCTACAGGTCACGAGACCACGCCATGAAGCCAGTCACCACCGACATGCTGCGAGCCCATCTAATGGCGGCTTCGCTCACGGCCATGGTTACCGAAGTGCTCGCCTTGCTGGCACTGCTGGTTCTGCCGATTTCGCAGCAGGTTTTCAGTTCCACGGGGTTTCAGGCTCTTGCTCTGGCGCTGATCGTGAGCGGCGTCATCGTGATGCGCCAATTTGCGCAGGCCGCTTTCAATCTCGCCATTCAGCAGGGCCATTACGCCACGCCTGCCGGCCGCCCCATGTTGATTGAAGCGGACTGCCCGCGGCGCTGGTTCGTCGTTCTTCATCTACGCTTTACCGGCAAACCATTTATGCTCGCCGGGCACTGAAGGCAACAGGCGATGGCGGCGCACGCATTGACAGCATGCCAATGGATCCTGTTATCCGGCTGCGTCTCGGCCTCGCTCTATGCGATGCTGGCCGCGGTGGCGATGCCGTTCTTCGCAGTGCGCCGCGGCGCGCGCGCGAGGGCCGCTAGCGTCCCGGCTGCCGCCCGGGCTTCGGATTCCCTACCTCCTTTCACGAATGTCGGCGTCAGCGTGCTCAAGCCGCTGTGCGGCGCCGAGCCGCGTCTCTACGAAAATCTCAGAACCTTCTGCGACCAGCGCCACGGGCATTTCCAGCTCGTACTCGGGGTCTCGTCGCCGGACGATCCCGCCATCGCCGTGGTGCGCCGTTTGCAGGCCGCCTATCCGATGCACGACATCGAGCTCGCGGTCGATACGCGCGTGCACGGCAGCAATCTCAAGGTCAGCAATCTGATCAATATGGCCGAGCGGGCGCGCCATGATGTGATCGTGATCGCGGATAGCGACATCGCTGTCGAAGCCGACTATCTCGACACCGTGGCGGCGCCGCTCGCCGATCCGCGCGTGGGCGTGGTGACCTGCCTCTACGTGGCGCAAGGTGTGGGCGGTTTCTGGCCGCGGGTCGGCGCGCTCTTCATCAACGAGTGGTTCGCGCCGTCGGTGCGGGTCGCGCACGCGGCCGGCTCGCGCCGCTTCGGTTTCGGCGCGACGCTGGCCTTGCGCCGCGCGACGCTCGAGCGCATTGGCGGTTTCGACGCGCTGAAAAACTGCCTCGCGGATGACTACTGGCTTGCCGAGCACGTGCGCGCGCTCGGCCTTAGCACGGTGCTTTCGCGCGTGATGGTGGCCACCGATGTTATCGAGCCGACTTTTTCCGCCTTGTGGCAGCGTGAGACGCGTTGGCTGCGCACGATCCGCTCGGTGAATCCGCTTGGCTTTGCATTTCTGTTCATCACGTTTCCGACGCCGTGGCTCGTGGCCGGCGCGTGGCTCACCGGCAGTCTCGCGAGCGGACCATCCGGCGGCGTGCATTTGTGGGCGGCGCTGGTGAGCGGCGCCGGCACGGCGGCCGGTTTTGCCGCGCGCATGCTGCTGCATTTGCGTTCCGCGCGTCACGAACGTACTTTCTGGCACGACTTGCCGCTCGTGCCGTTGCGCGATACCTTGCTGGCATTGCAATGGCTCGCGGGCGCGTTCGGCTCGCATGTGGTGTGGCGCGGCGCACGCGTTCCCGTTGAGGCCTCCGCGTCGACGACGCGCGCGAAGGCAATGGGTGTGATGGATGTCATGGAGACTTCGGATGGTGGTTGAGCCGCGCGGCCTGATCGTTACTGCCGACGATTTCGGCCTGCATTCACGGGTAAATCTGGCGGTCGAGCAGGCGCACCGGCACGGCGTGCTGACGGCCGCGAGCCTGATGATCGGCGCGCCTGCCGCGGCCGATGCGGTGGCGCGTGCCCGCGAACTCCCGGGGCTGCGGGTCGGTCTGCATCTGGTACTGGCGGACGGCGACGCGGTCACGCCGCGCGCGGGGATTGCGGCCTTGCTCGACGAGCATGGCCGCTTTGGCGACAACATGGTGCGGGACGGGGTGCGGTTTTTCTTCTTGCCGCACGTTCGCAAACAGCTGGCGCGAGAGATTCGCGCGCAGTTCGACGCTTTTGCGCGGACGGGGTTGACGCTCGATCACGTCAACACGCACAAGCATTTTCATTTGCATCCGACGGTGCTCGAGTTGATTCTGGAGATTGGCCGCGAGTACGGGATGCGGGCGATGCGTTTGCCGTTCGAGGTTGGCGCGCCGCTATGGTTGCGGCCGTGGATTTCATGGGTGCGGGCGAGGTTGAACCGGGCCGGAATCGTGCACAACGATTATGTGGTTGGAATTGCCAATAGTGGGCGTATGGATGAGGAGGTGTGGCTTGCTGCGCTTGCCGATTTGCCTCGTGGGGTGGGGGAGATTTATTGTCATCCGGCGTTTGCGGGGGATCGGGTTTTGAGTCATGGGATGAGGGATTATCGACACGTCGATGAGTTGCAGGCGCTTTTGTCGCCTCGGGTTGCTGAGGCGATTCGGGGAGTGGGGGTTCGGGTTGGTGGGTTTGGAGATGTGCTCAGCAGTTGATTTTTTTGTTGCCTGCGCGGCGCTTGTTTGTCAGTGTTCTTAGGGTTTTGGCTTTTCCTTGTTCTGGCTTTGGTGCCTTTCCTTGATTTGTTAGTGGTCTATTAGCGTTGCCCCTGTGCGGGGCGGCACTTACTTTCTTTGCCGCCGCAAAGAAAGATAAGCAAAGAAAGCGGCTAGAAGCCCCTGCTAAGTGGGCACCGTTGTCTGCTGCGGGTAGTGGTGCGACTGGAATCCGTGCTCTCTCACATTCGGCGTTAGTGACAAAGGAGTCATCAGCTCCCACTCCGCACTGCGTGCGTCGCGGACGGGTCTGCATGGGAAACCAAGGGGTTTGTTTGAGTGCAGCGGGGGTCTTCGGCTTCGCCTCGGCGAGGCGTTGACGTTAAAACGTAGCGAACGGTTTTATGAGCGGCTCTTCGGCGCGCGCAGCGCCGCCGGACGTATGACGCCCTTGTCACAAGCACGTGCATGGGCACGAACACAGATTCCAGATGCACCACTACCCTGAGCGAGCTGCGGGACCCGCTTAGCAGGGGCTTCTAGCCGCTTTCTTTTGCCTACTTTTCTTTGCGGCGGCAAAGAAAAGTAGGTGCCCCCCCGCACAGGGGGAACGCTAAAAGACCACTAACAATGCAAGGAAAGGCACCAAGGCCAGAGCCACGAACAACAAGCGCCGCGCAGGCAAAACCCCAGCCCATTAAATGGGCCCTTCCTTCATCAACAACTTCAACAAAACCGGCAACAAAACCAACACCAACGGCAACTGCACAATCAACCCAGAAATAATAGCAACCGCCAAAGGCTGCTGCATAGCAGCCCCTTGCCCAAGGGCAAAAGCAAGCGGCAGCAGCGCCAAAATAGCCGCAATAGTGGTCATGGCAATCGGCCGCAACCGATTCCTCCCAGCCGCGATTAGCGCCTCCTCAACCGCAATACCTTCATCCCGCACCAACCCCTGCAACTCCGATACATAAAAAATCGCCACCTCGGTCACGATACCGATAATCATCGTCATCCCCATCATCGCGGAGATGTTCAACTCGATACCGGTAATCCACAACCCGATAAACACAGCGCCCGCCGCGAGCAACGGCATCGCCATCACCGCCAGCGCAATCCGGAAACGCTCGTACAGAAACAGCAGCAATCCAAACACCAGCGCAATCGCAGCACCGAACACGCTCAACAAACCCCTGAAAGCAATCTGCTGTTGCTGGTACAAGCCGCCCAGTTCGTAATACACGCCGGTCGGCAACAAGCTCTTGTCACTCAGGGTCTTCTGCACATCCGCGATCGTCGAGCCCAGATCGCGGCCGTCGATGCGCGCCGTCACCGCCACCATCCGCTTGAGATTGTCTCGGCTGATCTCCGGTTGGCCCGTCACCGGCACCTGATCGGCAACACGGTTCAACGCGAACAGATGGCCGTCCGGTGCGCGAATCTGCAGCAGTCCCAGTTGCGTATCGGTGAGCTTCAGTGCGCCCGCCACGCGCACCCGCACGCCCACCGTCTTCGGTCCGGTCTGGAATTGCGTCGCAACGTTGCCTTCCACCATGTCGGACACGGCCTGCGCAATCGACTGCGGGTCCATGCCCTCGGCGGCCGCGGCCTCCGGGCGGATGTGCAATTCGAGTGCGTCGCCCGCCGGATTGATGCCGTCGTTCACGTCCACCACGCCCTGAATCTTGCCGATCTGCGCGGCGACCTTGCGTGCGGTGGTGTCGAGTGTGTTCTGGTCGTCGGAGTAGATTTTTATTTGCACCGGCTGGGGCACCGCGGTCAGGTCGCCGATCAGGTCTTCCATCAATTGCGCGAGTTCGATGTTCACGCCGGGCACCTGCGTTTCGATTTTGGAGCGGATTTCTTCCATCACCGTTTCGATGGGCTCGCGGCCAGTCGATTTCAACCGCACGAAGAAGTCGCCCTTGTTGGGCTCGTTCAGGTCGCCGCCGAGCCCGGCGCCGGTGCGGCGCGAGTAAGTTGCAACGTTCGGATTCGCGCGGATGATGCCCTCGATCTGCTTCATCAAGCGGTCGGTTTCCGTGACGGAAGTGCCCGGCTCGGTGTGATAGTCGAGCACGAAGCCGCCTTCGTCCATGCTCGGCATGAAGCCGCTGCCTACTCGTGTGAACGCGAACGCGGCCACCACGATCAGCGGCACCAGGCCGAGCAGCACGAGAACCGGGCGTGCCGTGACGCGCTCGATCACAAAGCCGTAGCGGCGGTTCATCCACGAAGCGAAGCGGGTTTCCTTGTGTTCCTCGGCATCCTTCGGCTTCAGCCAGCGGTCGCACAGTATCGGCACCGCGAGCCACGTGACGAGAAACGAAATGAACAGGGCACTTGCCATCGTCACCGAGAGCGCTTTGAAAAATGCACCCGTCACGCCCGACAAAAACGCGAGCGGCACGAAAATGATCAGCGTCGCCGCCGACGAGCCGGCAAGCGGCCGCGTGAATTCAAGCGCCGCCGCCATCACGCGGCCATGGAACTTGTGCGCACCGCCTTCACGCATGCGTCGCACGATGTGTTCGATCATCACGATGGCGTCGTCGATCACGAGGCCGACCGCGGCCGCCATGCCGCCGAGCGTCATGATGTTGAAGCCCATGCCGAACACGTCGAGCAGCAGGATCGTCGCGGCCATCACGACCGGCACGAGCGCGACCGCGATCGCGGTGATCTTCCAGTTGCGCAGAAAGGCAAACAGCGTGAAGGCGGCCAGCACCACGCCGATCATGATCGCGTCGCGCACGCTGGTCGCCGAGGCGATCACCAGTTCGCTCTGGTCGTACCAGTTCGAGAGATGCACGCCCACCGGCATCTGATGCTGGAAGTCAGCGAGCTTCGCGCGGATCGCCTTGGCCATCGCCACGCTGTTTGCCCCCGGCTGCTGATAGACATTGAGCAGCACGGCGTCCTGACCGTCGGCAGTGACGCGCATCCATTGCGGCACGACACCCTGGCGAACCGTTGCGATGTCGCCGAGGCGGATCTGGGTCGCACCGTTGGTCGACACCACCACGTTGCGCAGTTCGTCGAGTTGCGTGATCGTGGTGTTGGCAATCACGAGGTACAGCTTGTAATGATCCTCGATGCGGCCCGTGGCCATCAGTACGTTGCTCGCACCGATCGCTTTCGATACATCCGGGAGCGAGATCTTGTAGGCGGCAAGGCGCGCCGGATCGATCGCGACTTCGAATTCGTCCTGCGCGCCACCCGTCACTTCGACGCGCGCCACGCCCTCTACTGACGACAGCAACGGGCGCATCTGGAACTGCGCAAGATCGCGCAGCGCCGACAGCGATTGCTGGTTCGATGTCAAGCTATACGCGAGCACCGGGAACACGGTCGGGTCCATGCGCCGGACCTGCATCGAGGTCCCTTGCGGCAGCGTCGCGAGGATCTCGCTGATGGCCGACTGCGCCTGTAACGTGGCCTGAGCCATGTCGGTGCCCCAGTCGAAATTGATCGAGATTTCCGCGGCGCCGCGGCTCGTGGTCGATTCGACATCGCGAACGTTCGGCACGCGTCGCAGCGCCTCTTCGACGGGCATCGTGACGAGTGTGGCCATCTGTTCAGCGGGGCGGTCGCCCGCGTCGAGCGAGACGACGGCGCGTGGAAACGCGACGTTCGGGAACAGCGAGATCGGCAGACGAAACGCGGTGAGCGCGCCCGCGATCGCCAGCAGCGCGATCACGAACAGCAGCGAGCGCCGGTGCTTCTGCATCCATTGACCGAAATTCATCGCGGCGCGCCTCCGCCAGCCCGCACCGCCATGCCGTCCTTCAATTCATAGTTGCCGCTGACGACGAGGCCTTCAGCAGCATCGATCGGGCCGTCCACGCCGTAGCGGTCGCCGTTCTCGACCTGCGTGACTACGGCCACGCGGCGCGCCTTGTTTTGCGGCGTGATCTGGAATACGTACGCGCCTTTGTCGTCTTTCAGCACGGCGGCACGTGGCACGACCCAATGCGTGCCGCTGCGCGTCGCGATATCGGCGCTGACACGCGTACCTGGAATGAATGCGCTCTGTCCGAGCGGGACGTTCGCGCCGACGTTGACGAGCTGGCTTTGCTGATCGATCGATGCCCCGACCAGCACAACGTGGCCGTCCGCTGCGGCCTTGGCGAGCGAGGTGGACAGGCCGTGCAGCGTGACCGTGTCGCCAGCATGGATAGTGGGGATGTCCGACGGTTCGACGCCAAGCACCACATTCGCGCGCGCATCCTTACCGTTACCACCCGCCAGTTGCAGGATCGCGGCGCCCGGTTGCACCTGATCGCCCTGTGCCGCCGATACTTGCAAAACCACGCCGTCGATCGGCGCCGTGACGATCTTGTTGCCGCTCGCGACGCCCGTCTGGCTTTGCGCCGCGAGCGCCTGCTGCGCGTCCTCGGCGGCCTTGCGGGCCGTGGCGAGTTGCGATTGCGTGGCGAGCCCTTTGTCGTACAGCGATTGCGTGCGCGCCAGTTCGCCTTGCGCCAGTGTCACCGCGCTCTTCGCCTGAGTGGCGGCCAGTACTGCGGCAGGGTCGGCCTGCACGACGAAAAGCGGCGTGCCGCGCGTCACGCTCTGTCCGGCTTGCACGCGCATCTGCACGATACGCGCGAGGTAAGGCAGGTTAACCGTGGTCAGATTCGACGCGGACGCGGCCACGATGCCATACGCGCGGACCGGTTGCGCGATGACGGCGCGCTGCACCCGTACGGTTTGCACGGATACGACGGCCTGGTCGGCCGCATCGTCGCCAGCGGACGCGCTAGCCGCATCGGCCGCATGCACGCCGATGCTCATCAGTGCAGCGCAGGCGAGAGAAATCGCATACGCGGCGATGCGCGGCCGCCGCGCTGCTAGTGGGCTATTTCGCATGAGTTTCGGTGAAGGTCTGAGCGGAGGTAAAGGCGTCGGGGATCGCGCTGCCGAGCAACGCCTGCAAGCCGACGCGTTGTTCGGCGAGCGATTCGCGCAGCGTGGCGACGTCGACACGTTTGGTGAGCGCGGCGCTTTCTGCATCGGTGTAGGCACCGAGCACGAGATCGCGCTGCGCGTAGGCAGCGGCCGCATGCTGCGCGGTGAGATCGACGTCGGGCAGCGCGGCTTCGGTCTGCTGCAACTGCCGCGTGAGAATTACGCTGTCCGCGCGTAGATGGGCCACATCGGCATACGCCTGATTCAGGCGCGACTGATACTCGTCGCGCAGGCGCTGACGCGTCGCTTTTTCGATCGCGACGTTGCCTTGATTGCGGTTGAAGATCGGCAAACTCAGATTGATCTGGAAGCCGCTGGTGTAGATGTTCGAGGTGTCGCGCGCACGCACGAAACCCACGGAAAGGCTCGGAAACTGGCTGAGAATTGCCGCGCGGTATTTCTGCTCCTGCGCTTCATAGCCTGCCTGCAGCGCGATCAGATCGGGGCGGCGTTGCGCGAGTTTGGCCAGCGCTGCGTCGAGCGTCGCGTCGGACAGTTCGGTCGCGTCTTCGCTGCTGGTGAGTGACAGCTGCACCTCCGGCGAAAGGCCGAGTAGCGCGTTCAGATCGTGATGCGTCTGTTCCGCGGCGCGCTCGGCGTCTGTGTATTGCTTGCGTGCATCGCTGTAGGCGGTGAGTGCGGCTGTCAGCGTGTCGTCGGTGAGATTGCCGTCGCGGTGTGCTTCGGCCATGCGCTCATAGCGCGTGCGCGCGAGGTCGCGCTGCTGTTGCAGCAGCGGTAACGTGTCCTGCTGGAAGCGCGTCTTGATGAACAATTGCCGCGCCTGGGCGACGATCTGCCATTCCTGCCACAGCAGCCCGAGGTCTGTTTTGGCGACCGTCGCGTCGGCGGATTGTTTGTTCGCGCTGCGCAGCACGATCGCCATCACGTCGATGCTCAAACCATAATTGAACGCGCGCGTGGCGCCGGCCGCGCCCGGGTAATCGCTCGATACGCTCAGTTGCGGGTCGGGCAGCAATCCGGCTGAATAGGCCTGCGCTCGGGCAATGCCGAGATCGTCGCGGGCCAGCTTCAGGTCGGGATTGTTCGCCACTGCGAGCATCGCGACTTCGTCGATGTCGAGCCCATCGGACGGATCGAAGCGATGCGCGGCCAGTTCAGGCAGCGGCATGGTGGACGGATCGATCTGGATGCGTTCGAGCGAACGGGCCGAGGTCGACGTATCCTGCGCTGCGAGCGGCTCGCGGTGATACCACGTGCAGCCGCCGAGCAGCATCGCGCAGATCGGCACGAGCACGCGCAACCGCGCCGCTGTGGCGGTGTTGAAAACGGGCAAAATCCGGCTCCTGAACAAAAGGTGAGACGGCCGCGAACGGCTGTCGCCAAACAGGTGCCGATTCTGCTGACGGGGTGCTTAAGGAACGCTTAACGGACATTAAGCCTCGCCTAAGCGTCCCCTAAGCGTTTCCTAAGGGACGCATAAGGAAGCGTTAAGCTAACGGGCCGGACAATGCGGGCAAACTGGAGAGAGGAGAGGCCATGCGTCTGCTACTGGTCGAAGACGACGACATGATTGCGGAGACGGTGCTGGGCGCGATGCGCCGCTCGGGCTACGCAATCGACTGGGCTGAAGACGGCCGCGCGGCGGAACTGTCGCTGGGTAACGGCGTGTATGACCTCGTGCTGCTCGATCTCGGCCTGCCGAAGAAGGACGGCATCGACGTGCTCAATGCGTACCGCAAGAACGGAGGCGCCGCGCCGGTGATCATCCTGACCGCGCGCGACGCGGTCGATGAGCGGATTCGCGGCCTCGATGCGGGCGCCGACGATTACCTGATCAAACCATTCGACCTCGACGAGCTGGCCGCGCGCGTGCGCGCGCTCTTGCGGCGGCGCACTGGCCAGAAGCAGCCCGTCTATGCGCACGGCGATCTCACACTCGATCCCGCGGCGCACGAAGTCACCAAAGGCGGCGAATTGCTGCCGCTCGTGCCGCGCGAGTTCGCCTTGCTGCAGGCATTGATCGAAGAGCCTACGCGCGTGTTCACCAAACCTGAACTGGAAGAGAAGCTCTACGGCTGGGGCGAGGAGGTGGGCAGCAACACCATCGAAGTGCACGTGCACAGCTTGCGGCGCAAGATCGGCGCGGAGCAGGTGGTGACCGTGCGCGGCGTGGGCTACCGTCTGAAGAGGTGCTGATGACGTCGATTCGCCGCTGGCTGCTGGGCTGGCTGATTTTCGGTCTGGCCGCGGCCTCGGGCGCGGCCGGCTTCGGCATTTTTCACACTGCACGCGAAGAAGCGGGCGAACTGTTCGACTACGAACTGCGTACCGTGGCGCTGTCGTTGCCGTCGAATCTGGCCGGCGCGGGCGACGGCGAACATCGCAATCCCGACCTGGGCGACCTGGCTGACGACCGCGTCGTGATCGAAATCTGGGACCGCTCCGGCAATCTCATCTATCACTCGAGGCAGGCGCCGGTATTCTCGCGTTTGCCTGCCGGTTTCAGCACGGTCGAGCGCGGCGAGAATCACTGGCGCACGTTCGGGGTGGAACAGCGCGACCGTTATGTCCAGGTTGCGCAGCCGATCTCCGTGCGCGAAGACCTCGCGTTGAAACTGGCGCTGCATACGCTCTGGCCGCTCGGCGTGCTCGTGCCGGTGACGATCGTGCTGGTGTTGCTGGTGGTGGCAAGGGGGCTGGCGCCGATCGGCGGCCTGACGCGCGCGCTGACGACCCGTTCGCTCGATTCGCTGGAGCCATTGCGTCTGGACGGCAGCGTGCCGGTCGAAATCAAGCCGCTGGTACAAGCGCTCAACGATCTTCTGCAACGTCTGAACGTTGCATCGCAGGCGCAGCGCACGTTTATCGCCGACGCCGCACATGAGCTGCGCTCGCCGCTTGCGGCGCTGAAGCTGCAATTGCAGGCGGCTTCCCGTGACGGCTCGCTAAAGGGCGAGGGACAAACGCTGGAGCGCGTCGAGGGACGGGTCAACCGGATCATTCACCTGGTGCAGCAGTTGTTGACGCTGGCGCGTGAGGATGCGCATCCGGTGACGTCGATGGTGCCGGTGAGTCTGCGCCGGATCGGCGAGCAGGTCGTCGGCGATTTTTCGCTGCTCGCGGAGACGAGGGAGATCGATCTCGGGCTTGAGTGTGAAGACGCTCGCGCGAACTACGATGTCTACACGGTGCTGGCTGAACCGCACGGGATGAGTGTCCTGTTGGGGAACCTGATCAACAATGCGATCCGGCATACGCCGCGGGGTGGGCGTGTCGACGTGATTCTGAAACGGTCGGGCGAGCGCGTGGGGTTCAATGTCGTGGACAGTGGGTCCGGGATCCCGGCGGCTGAGATCGAGCGGGTTTTCGACCGCTTCTATCGCGGGGAGGAAGCCCGGGGCGACGGCAGCGGACTTGGGCTGGCGATTGTGGCCCGGATCGCCGCACGGCATCAACTGCAGCTTTCCCTGCGCAACAACGTCGGGCGGCCCGGCTTGTGCGTGTCGGTTTTTGGCCTGACGGCGGTTGAGGTGACGGTGCCTGTGGCGGTCAAAAGCTAGTTTTTTCCTCTGTTTTTACCTTGGCGGCAAAAAACAAGATCTTCAACCCCATCCTTCGAAAAGCGCAATGAAATACGGGCTTTATTCGCGCTCAATGAAATGCGAACGCGGCAAGCGGGGCGGAAAGTATCGAGTTTAATCGTGCCATAGCAGAAGGTTCGCCACTGCTGGCGCGCGGCGTCTCACCGCCTCTCACGAGCATGTTTCAACACGCTGCTACAATCCTGTCTTTCTCGATTGATTGTGCGCTATGGGTTTCGAACAACTTGCTGAATTAAAGAAGCAACTGGCCGCGGCACGCGCCGAAGCTGCGCCTGCGGCCAAGCCGGTCGCCAAGCCCGGTGCGAAGCCCGCGCGCAAGCCGTCGCCGCCGCGTCGTGCCGCGCCTGGTCACAAGCCAGCGTCAGACGCCAAGCCGGCGGCTGACGCCAGGCCCGCGGCTGACGCGAAGCCGGTGGACCCGGTGGTGAAATCGATCGGGAGACTGCAAAAGCGCTTCCCGAATGTTTTCCCGAAGAATCCGGCACCCAAGCTGCCGCTGAAGGTCGGCATCTTCGAGGACCTCGTGGTTCACGCGAAGGAACTGTCGCTGAGCGAAGCCGAGTTGCGCGACGCGATCAAAACCTGGTGCCGTGGCAGCCGCTACTGGAAATGCCTGGTTGAAGGCGCCGCGCGCGTCGATCTGACGGGTGGCGAAGCAGGCAAGGTCACGGCGCAGGAAGCGGCCGGCGCGCAGCGTCTGCAGGCGCATCGTGCGGGCAGGGGCGCGGCGAAAGCAGCGGCTTCGTCGGCTGATTCGTCCGCCAATGCTTCTGCTGCGTCGGCCACTTTGCAAGCCGAGGCAGAGAGCCAGCCGCAAGTCGCTTCGACGGACACCCCCGCCGCTGAATCGGCTACACCGCCGGCAGCACCGTCGGCCACCGCCGAAGCGTAAAGCGTAAAGAAAAGGCCCGCCGCCCGGTTAAAGGCGGCTGCCTTGCGCCGCCAGCCGGACCCTCACGAAGCCGACGTGCTCGCGCAGCACATAGAACGCGTCGGCGTATGCGAGCGGCATACGCAAGCGGCTCAGCGAGGCCTCGATATGATCGAGTTCCGCGAACAGCTGCTTGCGTTCCTCCTCGGTCGAATCGGCCAATGCGCCGCGTTCGATCGCAATCAGCGCCCCGTAATAGCGATAGATACGCGAGCGCACGCGCCACCGGTACAGCGCCGGGATCAGGCGCATCGCCGGAAACAACAACACCGCCATCGGCAGCAGCAGAACGAGCGTGCGATCGCCGATGCTCGCGAGCCAGAACGGCAGCGTGCGGTATAGAAAACTCTTGCCGGTCTTGTAGTAGCGCTGCGCGTCTTCGCTGATCTGATATTCATGGGCGACCGGACTCGGAAACTCCCCCGCGCGCTGCAACAGCCCCGGCATGCCGTGCACCTCCTGGGCGGCCTCGATCAATAAGTCAGAAATCGCCGGATGCAGACCGGTCCGGGCCACGAGTTCGACCGTCGGGCTGATCAGATGGATGGTGTCGGGCGGAATTCTGCGTCTGAGATCCAGCACGCCGGGCGGCAGGTCGATCTCGTCGAGATAGGGAAAGAGGCGCGTATAGGCGCTCGCTTCATCGAAATCCATCACCGAGATGCCGGGCACTTTCAGGAGCCGCAGCATAAGGCCGCGCGTCGCGGAGTCGCCGTTGAGGATCGCCGCGTCGACGTCGCCGGCCACGAGTTGCGTGGCGGCCTGCATGCCGTCGCTCGGCACCAGCACCGTGTTGCCGCCTGGTTGGATGCCGTTTGCTTCCAGCAGTTTGAGTGAGAGGAGGCGCGTGCCGCTGCCTTCGCGGCCGATTGCAATCCGTTTGCCTTCCAGTTCTGAAAGCTCGCTGATACCCGTGCCGCGATAGAACACCACCACCGGAATATAGAAAACGCTGCCGAGCGACATCAGCGACGACGTATCGAGCCCATCGGCCACACCGCCTTGCACGAGCGCGAGATCGACGTGCTGCTTCGGATCCAGCAGACGGCTTAGATTCTGCACCGAGCCATCGGACTCCAGCACCTTCAGCGTGATGCCGTTGCGGGCGAGGATCTTCTTGTACTGATTCGCGGTGACGAGGAACGAGCTATCGTGCGGACCCGCGCTGATGGTGATGGTCTTCGGCGGCGCCGGATCGACCACCCAGACGATGAGCGTGATGATCAGCACGATCAGCGCGGCCACGATGATGTAAGGCAAGGTGTGATCGCGCCACTCGGCGTGCGACTGATCGCCGGGAAAATGCGGGGGACGCGGGCGATACGCTTTCATGGGCACTCCGTGCCGGTAGCCGGGATGAGGCATTGTCCACTGTCTGCTGCGTATCGGCCAAATGTTCGGCATAACCGGCGCCTTGGCGGCCAGGACACGCGTTAGGCCATGGCATAATCTGCGACAGCTTCTTATCGTGTCGCCGGGCGCATGTTGAGTCGTTTCCATCGGAAGATCGGCAGTTGGCTGGGATTGTTTGCGATCCTGATGGCTACGCTCGCGCCAACGATCTCCCATTCGCTCGCCGCACGCAATGGCGGTGAAGCCGGAATGGGAGGCGAGCATTGCTCGATGCCGTCGATGGCTTCCATGCCGGACATGGGCGCCATGTCGTCGATGCCCTCCATGTCCTCCATGCACGATCAGGCCTCGGACAACTCTGGCAGCAAACACGCTCAACACGCAGCCATGTCCGACGGTGACGCCTGCGGCTATTGCAGTCTGCTCGCTCACATGCCGGCGGTGCCCAGCGTCGAGGCGCTGTTTTTCGTCACCGTCCGTGCTGTCCAGCACACCGTCGCGACCCGCTTCGAACGCGTTCGCCGCGTCGAGCCGCTCACCTTCGCGCAGCCCCGCGCCCCTCCGTTCGCATCCTGATTCGAGTCATACCGTTGCGATGCCATGAGCGCATCGCGATGCCGCCGCACGTCCGTTAGTCGACGCGCGCGCCGGCATTGTCACGACCCATGAACAGGATGAACCATGCAAACCCAGGCAACGCGCAGCGCGCTACCGCTGCGCGCGGCGTCGCTCCTTGCGGCGACCGCCAGCGTATTTCTCTTCGCTCCTTCCTTCGCCAGTGCTCACGCGATTGCAGGTAATCGCGTCTTTCCGTCGACAATGGCCGTCGACGATCCCGGTGTCGGCGATGAAGCCAACCTCGAGTACGGCCATCAGCGCGTACCCGGCGACGCCGGCGATCAAAGCATCAATACATTCGACTTCGAGTACGACAAGCTGATCACACCGCGGCTGGCGGTCTCGGTAGACGGCACCTACGCGATGCAAAACAATCCCAAAGCGCGTGGCTTCGACAACTTCGGTGTCGGTCTGAAGTACTTGCTCTACGTCAACGATGAACACGAGTTCATGACCTCGGTCGGTGTGAACGCTGAACTCGGCGGCACGGGAAGCCGAGCGATTGCGGACAACTTTTCGACGATCTCGCCGACGATTTACGCCGGCAAGGGCATGGGCGATCTTCCCGCATCGCTTGCCTATCTGCGGCCGATCGCGATCACGGGTGAAGCCGGCCCGGCGCTGACAACCGGGGCAGGGCAGCCGAACGCGTTCAACTACGGCTTCACGGTGCAATACAGCTTGCCGTATCTGCAGCAGCACGTGCACGACATCGGCTTGCCGCAGCCGTTGGCGAACGTGATTCCGCTAGTGGAAGTTCCGCTCTCGAGAAGCCAGGGGCAGACAACCGGCACGGTCAATCCGGGCTTCATCTGGATCAACCGCTATGGCCAGTTCGGCGTTGAAGCGCAAATCCCGATCAACCGCGCTAGCGGCTCGCATGTGGGCATTCTGGTTCAGGCGCATATTTTCTTCGACGATGTCGCGCCCACTACTATCGGCAAGCCTCTCTTCCAGTAACAGTAACGTATGAACACCGTAACGCAGGAGCAAGCGATGAAAAACGATCGACATGACTGGCTGCGCGCCGCAGCGAAGGTGCCCTTGCTGATTGCCGGGCTCGCGTTCGCGAGTGCCGCTTTCGCCCATGTATTTCCGCAGAAGCAGGAGCCGGGTGCCGGCGCGACGGTGGCGTCGCCCGCTCAGGTCCGCGTGATATTCGACGGGCCGCTCGAGCCGTCATTCAGTTCGCTGACGGTGACCGACGCAAGCGGCAAGCAGGTCAACACGGAGAAGTCCGCAGTCGACGCCCATCAGGCGGCGGCGATCGCTGTGCCGCTACCGACGCTCGCGGCAGGTCACTACACCGTGCACTGGGTGGCCGTGGCTTCCGACGGGCATCGTACGCATGGCGACTACGCATTCGACGTGAAGTAGCACTGAAACCGTGCCGCGCCGCGTCATCGCAATGGTGGCGCGGCGTGTCCGATTTCGCCCGGGATCGGATGCGCTTGAAAAGTACTATCATCGAATGCAGGCGTTAAGCGCCTGGCTGTGCAACGCAGCCGGCCTTGGCCTCCCGGGAGAGAACCCATGGTGGAGTTTGTGAAGGCGCTCCTCGGCGAGGAAAACGGCCATCAGCGCCGCCAGATCGCATGGCTGTACGCGTTACTACTTACTTTCAATATCGCGGCTTGGGTGGCGGCCTTCGTGGCGTTCCGCGGCTATCCGCTGCTGATGGGCTCCTGCCTGCTGGCTTATTCGTTTGGTCTGAGGCATGCGGTGGACGCGGATCATATCGCGGCCATCGACAACGTCACGCGCAAGCTGATGCAGTCCGGCCAACGTCCGGTGACGGTCGGACTGATGTTCTCGCTCGGCCACGCCACCATCGTCGTTCTCGCGACCATCGGCATTGCGGCGACCGCCATGGCGTTGCAAAGCCGTATAAGTGGCTTCAAGGAAACCGGCGCCATGATCGGCACGCTGGTGTCGACGTTCTTCCTGTTTGCCATTGCACTCCTGAATCTGATCGTGCTGCGCTCGGTGCTGCGCGCTTTTCGGCGCGTGCGCCGAGGCGAGCCTTATGTCGATGAAGATCTCGACATGCTGCTTGCGAATCGCGGTTTGCTCGCGCGTATTTTCCGGCCGTTGTTCCGTCTGATCAGCAGGAGCTGGCACATGTACCCGCTCGGCTTTCTGTTCGGGCTGGGTTTCGATACCGCAACCGAAGTCGGCCTGCTCGGCATATCCGCTGCCGGCGCCGCACAGGGCATATCGATCTGGTCGATCCTGGTGTTTCCGGTGCTGTTCATGGCAGGCATGACGCTGATCGATACGACCGACAGCATCCTGATGCTGGGCGCCTATGGATGGGCCTTCGTGAAGCCGGTTCGCAAGCTCTACTACAACGTCACCATCACGACGATCTCGGTGCTTGTCGCGCTTCTTGTCGGCGGCATAGAAGGCCTCGGATTACTGGCGGACAAGCTGCATCTGAATGGCGGATTCTGGCAGATGGTGGGCAGTCTGAATGAGAACTTCGGCATGATCGGCTACGCGATCATTGGCGTATTTCTGGCGAGCTGGTTATTGTCGGTCGCGGTTTACAAATGGATGCGATTCGAGGAACTCGAGATCCACTCGTGAGCGTGGCGGCATATCAACGGTCGCGATTGATGACGCTTACGCGGCATTGAGCTAAACCCTTAAGGGCTATCGTCAGAGAATTACAAAAGGCACGCCTGTCGAGTCCTTATCGGTCCAATACGCTGCGCGTAGTTTAGTGAGTTAGTTACGGAAATTGGGTTATTTCGTATCGCTGAACTATACTCAAAAAAGTTTTTCGGGCTCATCACGGTGGGCACCTATCACCAACAATACATGCAGCAAATCCGATCCTTTTAACCGCATCGCGCGGAATACTTATCGATCGATTGCTGGACACGTGACTGCCGTGCGGCACTCGCCACGTATCTTTGCCTGACCTGAAAAGAACGTGGTTCGCAGTGGAGACACTCATCATGGCAGAAGCAGACAACGTCCCCTATGGGCGCAAGACTCAGCACGCGCCGGCTCTCAAGGATGTGCACATCATCTGGATTACCGCGGGCCTCGGCTGCGACGGTGATTCGGTATCAATTACCGCGGCGACTCAGCCGAGCATCGAGGATGTAATTCTTGGTGCTATTCCCGGTCTACCAAAGGTGCATTTGCATAACCCCGTATTGGCGTATGAAAACGGCGACGAGTTTCTCAAGCCGTTTCATCAGGCCGCGCGTGGCGAGCTTGAGAACTTCGTGCTGGTAATGGAAGGATCGATTCCAAACGAACGTATCAATCGCGAAGGATATTGGGCCGCACTGGGCACCGACCCCGACACGCAGGAACCGATCACGATTCCGCAATGGCTCGACCGGCTTGCGCCGCGCGCGCTGGCGGTGGTCGGCGCGGGTACCTGCGCGACCTACGGCGGCATTCACGCGATGGAAGGCAATCCGACCGGCTGCATGGGCCTCGCCGACTATCTCGGCTGGGACTGGAAGTCGAAAGCGGGCTTGCCGATCGTCAACGTGCCGGGTTGTCCGGTGCAGCCGGACAACTTCATGGAGACGTTGCTCTATCTGCTCTATCAACTGGCGGGCCTCGCGCCGATGATTCCGCTCGACGAAGCGCTGCGGCCGAGGTGGTTGTTTACACGCACGGTTCACGACGGTTGCGATCGTGCGGGCTCCTACGAGCAGGCGATCTTCGCCACCGAATACGGCAGCCCGAATTGCATCGTCAAGCTGGGTTGCTGGGGGCCGGTCGTGCAGTGCAACGTGCCCAAGCGCGGCTGGATGGCCGGCATTGGCGGCTGTCCGAATGTAGGGGGGATTTGCATTGGCTGCACGATGCCAGGCTTTCCCGACAAGTTCATGCCGTTCATGGATGAGCCGCCGGGAGCGGTGCTGTCGTCGAATCTCATCAAGAGTTATGGGCCGCTGATTCGCAGTCTGCGCAAGCTGACCAGGAACACGCTCAACGACGAGCCGAAATGGCGTCACAACGGTTCGAAACTCACTACCGGCTACCGTCGCTGATCTGGCGGCGTAGTTGGCGGAATTCGACTTGTCAGCAGGGAGAAGGTCATGGCCGTTAGTACCGCACCTGAAGCGACCACCAGTACCCAGGCAGCGCCGGGCAAGCTGGTCGAGATGAACTGGGATCCGATTACGCGGATCGTCGGCAGTCTGGGGATTTACACCAAAATCGATTTTGCGAACCGCCGCGTGGCGGAGTGCTACAGCACGTCGTCGATCTTTCGTGGCTACAGCATTTTCATGAAGGGCAAAGACCCGCGCGACGCACACTTCATCACGAGCCGCATCTGCGGAATCTGCGGTGACAACCACGCGACCTGTTCGGTGTACGCGCAGAACATGGCCTACGGTGTGAAGCCGCCGGCGATTGCCGAATGGATCGTCAATCTGGGCGAAGCGGCCGAATACATGTTCGACCACAACATCTTCCAGGACAACCTCGTAGGCGTGGATTTCTGCGAGAGGATGGTCAAGGAGACCAATCCCGGCGTGTGGGACAAGGCACAGAAAACACCTGCGCCGCACGCGGACAAGCACGGCTATAAAACCATCGCGGACATCATGACCGCGCTCAATCCGTTCACCGGCGAGTTCTATCGCGAGACCTTGATGGTCAGCCGCTATACACGCGAGATGTTCTGCCTGATGGAAGGACGTCACGTGCATCCGTCGACGCTTTATCCCGGTGGTGTGGGTACGGTGCCGACCATTCAGTTGTTCACGGACTACATCACGCGCTTGATGAAGTACGTCGAGTTCATGAAGAAAGTCGTGCCGTTGCATGACGATCTGTTCGACTTCTTCTATGAAGCGTTGCCGGGTTACGAAGAAGTCGGCCGCCGTCGCATTCTGCTCGGTTGCTGGGGGTCGTTCCAGGACCCGAACGTATGCGACTACAACTACAACACGATGACGCAATGGGGCCGTGGCATGTTCGTCACGCCCGGCGTGGTAGTGGACGGCGAACTGGTGACGACCGATCTCGTCGATATCAACCTGAACATCCGCATCCTGCTGGGCAGTTCCTATTACGACGACTGGGATCACGAAGAGACCTTCGTCAAGAACGATCCACTCGGCAATCCGGTGGACCGTAAGCATCCGTGGAATCAGACCACGCTGCCGCATCCACAGAAGCGCAAATTCGACGGCAACTACACGTGGGTGATGTCGCCGCGCTGGCTCGACAAGCGCACTGGCGATCACCTTGCGCTCGACACCGGCGGTGGACCGATCGCGCGCTTGTGGGCCACGGCGTTGGCGGGTCTGGTCGATATCGGCTATATCAAGGCGACGGGTCACAGCGTGAAGATCTATTTGCCGAAAACCGCGCTCAAGCCCGAAGTCGAGTTCGAATGGAAGATTCCGAAGTGGAGCAATGCGATCGAACGCGATCGCTCCCGCACGTATTTTCAGGCGTATTCAGCGGCTGCGGCCTTGTACTTTGCCGAGCAGGCGCTGGCCGAATTGCACGCGGGACGCACTCGCACGTTCAGCGACTTCACGGTGCCGGAAGAGGGGATCGGTTGTGGTTTCCACGAAGCAGTGCGCGGCGTACTCTCGCATCACCTCGTGATCCGCGACGGCAAGATCGCCAACTATCATCCGTATCCACCCACACCGTGGAACGCCAATCCGCGCGATATCTACGGTACGCCTGGGCCCTATGAAGACGCGGTGCAGAACACGCCGATCTTCGAAGAGAACGGGCCGGACAAGTTCAAGGGCATCGACATCATGCGCGCGGTGCGCAGCTTCGACCCGTGCCTGCCGTGCGGCGTGCATATGTACGTCGGCAACGGCAAGACGATCGATACGTCGCACTCGCCGACCTTTGGCGTGATGCAGGGAGCACACACGTGAGCAACGAGAGCGCGGTCGTCGCCCAGCAACGCCGCATCGACGAATTGATTGCGGCGCTGGAAGCGCTCGACGATCCGCGCGCGCGTGAGCCGGCCAAAGAGCTGCTGCAGGTCGTTCTCGATCTGCACACGAACGGGCTCGCACGGCTGATGGAGATCGTGTCGGAGGCGGGCGTGATGGACGACGCCATGATCGAAGCGTTCGAGCGCGACGCCGGTGTGTCCGCGTTGCTGCTGTTGCACGGCTTGCATCCGCAGGATCTGCCGACGCGCGTGTCGCGTGCAGTCGAGAAGATGCGGCCGTTGCTTGGCGTACAGGGCATCCAGATCGAGTTGCTCGACGCCGCGGAGGAGGCCGTGCGTGTGCGCGTGGCCGGCCGTCTGCAGGGCAAGCACAACTCAGTGGGCGAATTGCAGCAGGAAATCGAACGCGCGATTTTCGAAGCAGCGCCGGAAGCGATGCGTGTCGAGATTGCAGGTCTGACGGACGTCAATGTGCACGAGCTGCGCTTTGTGCCGCATCACACCGATGCGGCGGATGACGTAGCAAAGGACGTGACAAATCAGGTAGCAAATGAGGTAGCAAGCCGGACCGAGGCCGGCGCGCAATGACGCCCGCCGCTCCGACACGCGGCTGGGTCGCGCGGCTGCGCCAATTCGTGCGCAACGCCGACGGCATACAGTGCGAGTTGTGCGGCCTGCCGCTACTGCCCGATCATCCGCATCTGTTCGAAACCGCCAAACGACAGCTCTTTTGCTGTTGCCGCGCGTGCGCGCTGCTGTTCGGCAGTCAGCAGAATGCGCGCTATCGTCCGGTGCCGCGCGACGCACACTATCTCAACGGTTTTCGCATGAGCGATGCGCAATGGGACGCGCTGGCGATTCCCATCGATATCGCGTTCTTCTTTCATGACAGCGCGGCGCAACGCGTCGTGGCGTTGTATCCCGGACCGGCCGGCGGCACGCAATCGCTCCTGGAACTGCGGGCGTGGGACGAACTGGTCGCGGAAAACCCGTTGCTCGCGCAACTGCAACCCGACGTCGAAGCGCTGCTGGTCAACCGCAGCGAAGGCGCGCGCGATTACTACCGTGTGCCGATCGACCAGTGCTACGCGCTAACCGGCGTGATTCGCGCGCGGTGGCGCGGACTGTCCGGCGGCAGGGAGGCGTGGGATTCGATTCATCGTTTCTTCGCCGCACTGAAGGCCCATGGCCGCGTGCCGGAGGGCCTGCTCCATGCCTGATCTCGAGTTCACTGTCGAGTCGGCGGAAGTCGTGCCGTTCGCCGCAGCGCCGCTGCTGACGTTCAGGCTGCGTATCGCCAATACCCCGGCGCAGGAAGAGATCGCCAGCATCACGTTGCAATGCCAGATCCAGATCGAAGCAACGCAGCGCCGCTACGCGCCCGCCGAGCAGTACGGACTCGAGGACCTGTTCGGGGCGCCGCCGCGTTGGGGCGAGACGCTGCGTACGCTGCTATGGGCGCATACGTCGATAGTCGCGCCACCGTTTACCGGCGAATGCACGCTCGATTTGCCGGTGCCATGCAGCTACGACTTCAATGTGGCCGCAACCAAATATTTTCACGGCCTTGAAGAAGGCGAGATTCCACTGATGCTGCAATTCAGCGGCACGGTGTTCTATCGCGAAGACGACGGCGCGTTGCAGGCCGCGCCGATTCCCTGGCACAAGGAAGCGGCGTACCGGCTACCCGTCGCGCTATGGCGCGACATGATGACCCGCTACTACCCGAACGGCGCCTGGCTGTGTTTGCATCGGGACGTCTTCGATCGCCTCTCGCATTACAAAAGCAGGCGGGGTCTCACGAGCTGGGAGCAGGCGGTGTCGAGCCTGCTCGACGGCGTCGAGGAGGACATATCGTGAATGCGGTCGAGAGCGTGGTTCAGGCGGTGCTGTACGAAGGCTACATGCTGTATCCATACCGGCCGACTTCGGTAAAGAACCGGCAACGCTGGACCTTCGGCGGCGTGTATCCGCGCGCCTATGCCGAGGCGTCGGGTAGCGATCCGTGGGTGACGCAAACCGAGTGTCTGCTGCGCGGCGACGAGCACACCCGCGTGGCCGTGCGGCCCGGTTTTCTGCAGGTGATCGAGCGAACGGTGCTCGACGTGGACGAGGGTTCCGCCGCGCGGCCGGAGTCGGGCGAGCCGGCCTGGCGCACTGTGCCCGTGCTCGATATCGACGAGCGGCGCTACACCCCATGGCAGGAAGCGGCCGAGCGGCACATCGCCGTGCCGGTTCTGATGATGGGCGAATTGCTTGACGCACCGCTGCGGATCGCCTTTTCGTTCGATGCCGCCAGCGATCTCGAACCGCTCGCTGACAGGCAAGGCACGCTGCGTGGCGCTCTGCGCCGTATCCGCGCTTCGCTGCAAGGCCCTGTCGAATTGAGCGCCGCGAGTGTAGCCGCCGGCGTTTATCGTTTGACGGTGCGTATCGTCAACGAGACCCCGCTCGACAATGCCCACGAATTGAAGCGCGATGCGGCTTCCCTATACGCGCTGGTGTCCTGTCATACGGTGCTGACCGTCGAGGGCGGCACGTGGATTTCTTCCATCGATCCGCCCACGGAGCTGGCCGCGGCGGCTGCCGCGAGCCGCAATATCGGCGTGTGGCCCGTTCTCGTGGGTGACGAACAACAACCCGACACGATGCTCGCTTCGCCGATCATTCTGTACGACTTCCCGCAGATTGCAACTGAAAGTGCGGGCGATCTATTCGACTCCACGGAGATCGACGAAATCCTCACGCTGCGCATTCTCACCATGACCGACGACGAAAAGCGCGAAATGATCGCCACGGACGAGCGTGCGCGTGCCTTGTTGGCACGTACCGAAAGTCTCGGTGCCGAGCAGATGGAAAAGTTGCATGGCACCTTACGGCAGGTGCGCGTACTCGACGGGGCGAGTGTCGGCGGATTCTCACCGCTGGAAACACCCGCCATGCCGGTCTCACCATGGGCGGAACTCGACGCGCGGCCGCATCTGGCGTGCGTGCGGGTGGCGGGCGTCGAGATCCGGATCGGCGATCAGGTGCGTTTGCGTCCACGCGGTCGCGCGGACATCTTCGATATCGCACTGAGCGGCATGGTTGCCACGATCGAATCGATCGAGCGCGATTTCGACGATCACGTGCACGTTGCCGTGACGGTCGACGACGATCCCGGCAAAGACTTCGGCCTGCAGCGCATGCCCGGCCATCGCTTCTTCTTCGGCCCGGACGAGATCGAGCCCCTGGTCAGTGGCGCCGGCCCGTCCCGGCCATTCGGCTCGTTCAGTCAACCGAGTCGTAAAGGAGGGCACGCATGAGCGCGATTCTGGTGGCGGGCATCGGCAATGTGTTTCTCGGCGACGATGGTTTCGGCGTCGAAGTGGTGCGCCGTCTGCGGGAGAAACTGGCGGCCGGGGAATTGCCGGCGTTCGCTGACGGCGTGAGCGTGGCGGACTTCGGCATTCGCGGCATCGATCTCTGCTATGCGCTGCTCGACGGCGTGGACAGCGCGATTCTGATCGACACGACACAGCGCGGCTGCGCGCCGGGCACGCTGTATGTGATCGAGCCGTCCGTGGAAAATGCCGCCGGCGATGAGCCGGGCGATCCGTATGCGGCGCCGATTCTGATGTCGCCGCACGAAATGGATCCGGCCAAAGTGCTGCAAACGGTGCGGATGCTGGGCGGTGGCTGCGAGGACATTGTCGTGCTCGGTTGCGAGCCGCAAGACTTCGGGTTCGAGCATGGCGAGGAAGGAAGAATGGGGTTGAGCGGCACGGTGGCGGCGGTCGTCGAGCAGGCGGTCGAACTGGCTGTGACGCTTGTGATGGCAAGGATGGAACGGTTGCCCGCGCGAGCCGCCTGAGCGCTCGGGCTGCGGGCGGCTAAGCGGTGGGCCGTCACGGATACGGTGTGAAATAACTGAAGTGGGAGGCGTCATGAAAGGCTTTCTGAAGTACCTCTTGTTGCCGGCGTTGGTGCTGGGCGTGATGGCGAATATGAAGGACATCAAGCGCTATATCCGTATCCGCAACATGTAGGCGACAACAGTCAGGGAGGTGGCCATGAGCACGCATTCACAGCCTGCAGGACAGTCTTCACCTCCACTCCCGATGGTTCACGGACCGGTCGGTGAGGAAATCCGTGTGCGCGGACTGGTGCAAGGCGTCGGCTTTCGCCCGACCGTATGGCGGCTCGCGCATGCGTGCGGTGTGGTCGGCGACGTGCGCAACGATAGCGACGGCGTGCTGATCCATGCGTGGGGCGATGCGTGGATGCTGCAGCGTTTCATCGAAAGCCTGAGCGTGGAGTGTCCGCCGCTCGCACGCATCGACGCCATCGAGCGGCATCAACTGAGTGAAGCGGCCGAGGCCAGCGATTTCCGTATCCTGGCGAGCGAGACCGGCCATGTGCAGACCGGGATCACGCCTGACGCAGTGATCTGCGCGGACTGTGCCGCCGAGATCGCCGACCCGGCGAATCGCCGTCACCGTTATCCGTTTACGAACTGCACGCATTGCGGACCACGTCTTTCGATCGTCCAGGCCATTCCCTACGATCGCGCCAACACAACCATGGCTGCTTTCGACCTCTGTGATGCGTGCCGCGCCGAGTACGAGAATCCCGCCGACCGACGCTTTCACGCGCAACCGGTTGCGTGTCCTGTGTGCGGCCCGCGTGTCTGGCTGGAAACCCGGCACGGCGCACGGGCTGATGGCGACGATCCCTGTCGTGCGGCAAGCCTGCTGTTGCGGCATGGTTCGATTGTCGCGATTAAAGGCCTAGGCGGCTTTCAGCTTGCCTGCGACGCCTGCGATGAAGCCGCGGTCGCCCGTTTGCGTCAATTGAAACGGCGCGAGCGCAAACCGTTTGCACTGATGGCGCGCGACCTGCAGGCCGTACGCCGCTATTGCAAACCCGACGAGACAGAGCTCGCGCTGCTGCAGAGCGCGGCCGGACCCATCGTCATCCTGCGTGCCGACGGAGCGGAATGCGTCGCATCTGGCGTCGCGCCGGGCGTGGGTACGCTCGGTTTCATGCTGCCGTCCACGCCGTTGCATCGGTTGCTGATGGAGTCGATCGACACGGCACTCGTGGTGACAAGCGGCAACACGAGCGACGAACCGCCGTGCATCGACAACGTGGATGCCCGAGCGCGTCTCGGCCGTATCGCCGATGTTTTCCTGATGCACGATCGCGATATCGCACGCCGGGTCGACGATTCGGTGGCCCGCGTGGTGCAGGGCGAACCGCGTGTGCTGCGTCGCGCGCGTGGCTATGCGCCCGCTCCGTTGCGGTTGCCGGCGGGCTTCGCCGAAACGCCGGCGGTGCTGGCAATGGGCGGCGAACTCAAGAACACCTTCTGCCTTGCGGGCAATGCGCAGGCAATCGTCTCGCACCATCTCGGCGATCTGGAAGACGCGCTGACCTATGCGGACTATCGTCGCTCGGTGGCGCAGTATCTGCGCCTGTTCGAACATGAACCGCAGGCGGTGGCGCTCGACTTTCATCCCGAGTACCTGTCGCGCAAGATCGGCTATGACCTCGCACAAACATGGCAGGTCCCGGCGGTCGAAGTGCAGCACCATCACGCGCATCTCGCCGCGTGCATGGCGGAAAACGGCGTGGCGCTCGATGCGCTGCCGATGCTCGGCGTCGCGCTCGACGGTCTCGGTTATGGCGACGACGGCACGCTGTGGGGCGGAGAGTTCATGCTGGCGGATTATCGCGGCTTCACGCGTCTCGGCAGATTCAAACCGGTTGCGATGCCCGGCGGCACACGTGCCGTAGACGAACCGTGGCGCAACGCTTACGCGCATCTGCTGGCGGCTTTCGATTGGCGCGGCTTCACGCGGCAATACGCGGGACTCGACATACAGCAGTTCCTCAGCAGCCGTCCGCGCGACGCGCTCGATACGATGATCGCGAAACGCGTCAATAGTCCGCTGGCAAGCTCTGTGGGGCGTCTGTTCGACGCCGTGGCGGCGACACTCGGCGTGTGCCGGGAGCGCGTGCTTTACGAAGGGCAGGCGGCTATCGAGCTTGAGGCGCTGGTCGATCTGCACGCGCTGCGAAACGATGGCGACGCCCATGCGTACCCGTTTGAAATCATCAGCACCATGCCGGACGGCCTGCGTTGCATCGAACCGCAGCCGATGTGGGAGACCTTGCTAGACGACCTGTTGCGCGGCACATCCGTGCCAGTCGTCGCGGCACGATTTCACAAGGGGTTGGCCATTGCGATCGTCCGAATGGTCGAATGTCTGGCCGACCTGCTGACAGGCCCGGTCGATGCGCGCAGTGTGGCGCTGTCCGGCGGTGTTTTCCAGAATCGCATCCTGTTCGAACAGGTAGCCGGGCGGCTCAGTGCAGCCGGTTTTCGGGTGCTGACGCACCGGCAGGTGCCGGCTAACGACGGTGGGTTGTCGCTGGGGCAGGCGGTCGTGGCGGCGGCCAAGGGGCGCGAAGGGTTCTGATCGTGGCGCTGAGGCGGCGGTGTAGCGGTAGTAACGCGGAAGTAGCAGTGCAGAAGTAGCGGCGCACAAGCGGGTTAAAGGGAGAACACCATGTGTTTGGGCATCCCGGGACAGATCGTCGAAGTGACCGACGCGGCGAACGATCTCGCGCTCGTCAATGTCGGCGGTGTGCGGCGCGTGATCAACATTGCCTTCGTGATCGGTGAGGGACGGACGGCGAACTCGTGCGTCGGCGAATGGGTGCTGGTGCACGTGGGCTTCGCGATGAGCCGGCTCGACGAGCAGGAAGCGGCGCGCACGCTCGCGTTATTGCACGAACTGGGCGTCGCGCAGGGCGAGATGGACGACATGGCCAAGGTGGGCGAACTGCAGGACGAACTGCGCGAAGAATTGCGCAGCGCGCCTTAAGCGTCCGATCGGAAGCCAACGGAGACCGCCATGCCCGAACATGAATCCCTGCAGGCGTTGTATCCGTTCCTGCACGGCGCACGCCAGGACGCGGACAAGCTCGACGCGGCGTTGCTCGAGTCAGTGCGTCTGAAGGCGCAGGACAGCGTCGACACCAAACAACGCTTCTTCGACGAAAACGGCCCGGCAGTAGTGCGGATCGCTCGCGCGATTGCGGAGATGTACCGCCGCGACGGCAGGCTCTTCACCATGGGCAACGGCGGTTCGAGCTGCGACGCCTCGCATATTGCCGTCGAATTTCTGCATCCGGTGACCACGGGTCGCCCGGCACTCACCGCCATCAACCTCGTAGCTGACACGGCCATGATGACCGCTGTCGGCAACGATGTCGGTTTCAGCCATATTTTCGTGCGGCAACTGGTGGCGCAAGGCCGGCGTGGCGACGCGCTGATCGGCGTGTCGACCAGCGGAAATTCCGAAAACCTGCTGACCGCCTTTGCGAAAGCGAAGGAGATGGGCCTGCTGACCATCGGTCTGTCAGGCCACGACGGCGGACGCATGGCTGCCAGTGCGGCGGTCGATCACTGTCTCGTGGTGAAAAGCGACAGTATTCATCGCGTGCAGGAGACTCACGTCGCGATTTATCACATTCTGTGGGACCTCGTGCATACGCTGCTCGCCGACGACCGCGGCGGCCTCGCCGGTTCGGCTGGACTGGCCAGCTCGGCGGAGGGAGGTGCGCCATGAAATATGTCGATGAGTTTCGCGACCCACACAAGGCGAAAACGCTGGAGAAGGAGATCCGCGCGCTGGTGTCCCGCATTGAGCGCGCCAAACAACGGCCGCTGCAGATCATGGAAGTGTGTGGCGGCCATACCCATACGATTTTCCGCTACGGTATTCAGCAAATGCTGCCCGATGCGGTGGAGTTCGTGCATGGTCCCGGTTGCCCGGTGTGTGTGCTGCCGATGGGCCGCGTCGACGATTGCGTTGCGTTGGCCGAGCGCCCGGAAGTGATCTTTACGACCTTCGGCGATGCGATGCGTGTGCCGGGTTCGAAGAAGAGCCTGCTGAAAGCGAAAGCCGACGGCGCGGACGTGCGGATGGTCTATTCGCCGCTCGACGCTTTGAAGATCGCGCAACAAAACCCGGACCGGGAGGTGATTTTCTTCGGCCTGGGCTTCGAGACGACCATGCCCAGCACCGCGATGACGGTCCTGCAGGCTCACGCGCAAAAGGTCCACAATTTCTCGCTGTTCTGCAATCACATCACGATCATTCCGACCATCAAGGCGATTCTCGATTCGCCCGACTTGCATCTCGATGGCTTTCTTGGCCCGGGGCACGTCAGCATGGTGATCGGCACACGGCCCTATGATTTCATCGCGCGGCACTATCGCAAGCCGATCACGGTGGCGGGATTCGAACCGCTCGATATATTGCAATCGATGTGGATGGTGTTGCGGCAGATCGAAGCAGGGCGCTGCGAGGTGGAGAACCAGTATGGCCGGATCGTGACCGAGGGCGGCAATGCGCAGGCTTTGTCGGCGGTGATGCGCGTGTTCGAGACGCGCGAGTTCTTCGAATGGCGTGGACTGGGTTCGATCGATCACTCGGGCGTCAGGGTTCGTGAGACGTTTGCCCGTTTCGACGCGGAGCGCAAGTTCGACGTGCCGAACCTGAAGATCGCCGATCCGAAAGCATGTCAATGCGGCGAGGTGTTGAAGGGTGTCATCAAACCGCATCAATGCAAGGTGTTCGGCACCGCCTGCACACCGGAGTCGCCGCTCGGCTCGTTGATGGTGTCGAGCGAAGGTGCCTGCGCGGCTTACTACAACTATGGACGTATCGATACATCGCGGATCGATGAGCGGCGCGTTGCTCGGCAAAGCGCGAAATCAACCGATGCGACAGCCCAGGCGTGCCTTGGCGCAAGCGGCTTGGCCGTTGTGCCTGACACGCCTGCGCTGATTGACGATACGATCGCTACGGCGGCCACGCGAGGCCATTCATGAACGACCGCGTGCCCGACCCTCTTCAGCCCACGGCGCCTCGCCGCGTCGCGCACATACGCGACGCCTCCGTCAATCTCGCACATGGCGGCGGTGGCCGCGCGATGCGGGATCTGATCGAAGACGTATTCGTCTCGACCTTCGACAATCCCACGCTCGCGGCGCTGGAAGATCAGGCCGTCTTCACACTCGCCGATCTTGCTACGCATGGAGACCGTCTCGCGTTTACGACCGATAGCTACGTAGTCGATCCGCTGTTCTTTCCAGGTGGCGACATCGGTACGCTGGCTGTATCGGGAACGGTCAACGATCTTGCCGTATGCGGAGCGACACCGTTATATCTCTCGTGCGCGGTGGTGATCGAAGAAGGTCTTGCCGTCGATATCTTGCGGCGTGTTGCCGCGAGCATGCAGCGAGTCGCGCTCGAAGCGGGCGTCGCGATCGTGACAGGTGACACGAAGGTGGTCGAACGCGGTTGCGCGGACAAGCTCTTTATCAACACCGCCGGCATCGGCGTGGTGCGCCACGACGTGTCGATTTCAGCCCGCAACGCGCGCCCCGGCGACGTCGTGATCGTCAACGGTTATCTCGGCGATCATGGCGCGGCGATTCTGGTCGCACGTCAGCAGCTTGCCCTGGAAGCCGATGTGGAAAGCGATTGTTGTCCCCTCAACAGCCTGATCGCCGCGATGCTTGATGCGTGCCCGCAGATTCATTGTTTGCGCGATGCGACGCGTGGCGGCGTCGCGACGGTGTTGAACGAGTTCGCACAGAGTTCGAACGTGACGATACGGCTGCGCGAAGCGGACCTGCCGTTGCGGGAGGAGGTCAAAGGCGCGTGCGAGATTCTCGGCCTCGATCCGCTGTATCTGGCTAACGAAGGCAAGCTGGTGGCCCTCGTGCCCGCCGATGCAGCCGGGCGGGTGCTTGCTGCCATGCGCGCGCATCCGGCGGGGCGTGAGGCAGCGGCAATCGGTGCGGTGGAGGTCGGAGAGACGGGCGCGGGTGGTCTTGTCGTCATGCAGACCGCGTTCGGTGGACAACGCATCGTCGACATGCTGGTGGGCGAGCAACTGCCGCGCATCTGCTGACCGCTGGAGGAGCGCGCCATGCATGAGTTGAGCATTGCCAACAGCGTCGTCGAGATTTGTGCGGAACAGGCCAACGGCGCGCGCGTGCGAAGGGTGACGCTGGAGATCGGGCGATTGTCGGCGGTGATGCCGGACGCGATCCGGTTTTGCTTCGACGTCTGCGCGAAAGATACAGCGGTGGAGGGCGCGACCCTGGAAATCATCGAGATGCCTGGGCAGGCACGTTGCCTCGCGTGCGGCGAGACGCTCGACGTCGATGTGCCGTTTGGGCAGTGCGAATGCGGGAGCGACAATCTCGAACTGATTTCGGGGCAGCAGCTGAAGATCCGGCAGATGGAGGTGGTGTGATGTGTACGACATGCGGGTGCTCGAATACGCAGGGCGCGGCGGTGACCGATCTGGATGCGGAGGAGGCGGCGCAGGCGAAGGTAGACGCGCAATCGCAATCGCAAGCTACGCGAGAAGTCGCTGCAGCCGGCACGCGTGAACCGTCGTATCGACGAGTGACTGACAATGAGCAGGGGCATGCACACCTGCATCCGCAGAGCCATTCGCACGTGCGCGGCCAGCCACATTCACACGACTCGCAGTATCCGCACCATCACGAGCATGAGCATTCGCACGACGGTGTCCACGCGCATTCCCATCCCCATGAGCATTCACATGACGGCGACCACTCGCACGTTCACACCCATATGCATGATCACCCGCACAACCACGGGAGCGAGCACGTCACGTCAATCACCTTGGAGCAGGACATTCTGGCGAAGAATCAATTGCTGGCCGAACGCAATCGCGGCTGGCTGGCGGGGCGATCGATTCTCGCGCTGAATCTGATGAGTTCACCGGGCGCGGGCAAGACTACCTTGCTAGAGCGCACGATCCGCGATCTTGGCGAGACGTTGCCGCTCACGGTGATTGAAGGCGACCAGGCGACGCTTAACGACGCCGAGCGCATTCGCGCCACGGGGGCACGTGTGGTTCAGATCAATACCGGCACGGGGTGTCATCTGGATGCGGAGATGGCGTCGCGGGCGCTGACGCAGCTCGATCCGCCGATGCATTCGGTTGTGATGATCGAGAATGTCGGCAACCTGGTGTGTCCCGCGTTGTTCGATCTTGGCGAGGGGGCCAAGGTGTTGATTCTTTCCGTCACGGAGGGTGAGGATAAGCCGATCAAGTATCCGCATATGTTTCGGGCTTGTTCGTTGTTGTTGTTGAACAAGATCGATCTGTTGCCGTATTTGCGGTTTGATGTCGAGAAGTGTATTGGCTATGCCCGGAAGGTCAATCCTGGGATTGAGATTCTGCAGGTGTCGGCGCAGAGCGGCGAAGGGATGGAGACTTGGTATGCGTGGCTTCGGGCGATGCGGTAGGGGTTTTTGTGCCTGCTCGGCGCTTTTGTCAGTGTTCTTGGGGCTTTGGCCTTTCCTTGTTTTGTTAGTGGTCTATTAGCGTTGCCCCTGTGCGGGGCGGCACCTACTTCTCTTTGCCGGCTGCAAAGAGAAGTAGGCAAGAGAAAGCAGCTCAAACCGCTAATGCTAAGTGGGCACCGTGGTCTGCTGCGGGTAGTGGTGCATCTGGAATCTGGGTTCGTGCCCCTGCATACGCCAGTGACAAGGGCGTCATACTTCCGGCGGCGCTGCGCGCGCCGAAGAGCAGTTCATAAAACCACCCGCTACGTTTTAACGTCTACGCCTCGCCACCGGGCCGTGGCTCGCCCTTGCACCGCCGCAACTGTGACCGTGATTGAGGGGCACCGACGTCGGGGGTTCTCGGGCGAATGCAGGAGCGCGTCGCCGAGGCGAAGCCGACGGCTCCCTGCAGACTTGAACCGAAGCCTGTGGTTTCCCATGCAGACCCGTCCGCGACGCACGCAGTGCGGAGTGGGAGCTGATGAGCCCCTTGTCACTAACGCGGAATGTGCGAGAACACGGATTCCAGATGCACCACTACCCATGGCAGACCACGGGCCCCACTTAGAATTAGCGGTTTAAGCTGCTTTCTCTTGCCTACTTCTCTTTGCAGCCGGCAAAGAGAAGTAGGTGCCGCCCCGCACAGGGGCAACACTAATAGACCACTAACAATGCAAGGAAAGGCACCAAAGCCAGATCAAGGAAAGGCCAAAGCCCTAAGAACACTGACAATGAGCGCCACGCAGGCAAAAGAGGAATTCAGAACTTGTGCCGCAGGACCACCCGTGCTGCCAAAGAACAAAGTATTCGGATTGGCGACATCGAGACAACCCACACCCAGCGCCAACGGCCCATTCCCTTAATCTGAGCGACTGTTTCGTTGAAGCCGTCGCGGCGGCGCCGCAGTTTCAGTTCGATACCGATAGCGCGGGCGTAATTTAAGCAGGCCACGCGCCGCGGCTGGTTTCAATCGTTCCCGTCGCACCTCAATGCGACGCCGAGCGCTTGATGCGGTGGAAATTGCGATCGAAATAGATCAAGCCATCGCCATCCGTGCGCACGCTGATGCAGGTGGTTTTGACAAACATGACCGAGTGCGAACCCACTTCCTTCAGATCGACGATCTCGCCCTGCAGACTCGCGAGTGCGTCGCGCAAAACCGGCACGCCGTGCGTGCCGTCGTCCCAGATCGGCCAGCCAAAGCGTTCCTCCATCGGCACCTGCGTCATGCCGGCGAAGTGACGCGCGAGCAGTTCATGCTCGCCAGGCAGTACG
Source organism: Paraburkholderia aspalathi (assembly GCF_900116445.1). GTDB lineage: Bacteria > Pseudomonadota > Gammaproteobacteria > Burkholderiales > Burkholderiaceae > Paraburkholderia > Paraburkholderia aspalathi. Next base: position 103,703 of record NZ_FPBH01000025.1, on the reverse strand, counting down.
TTGATGCAGACATGCCGGTTGCGTTCGAAGGTGGCGTGCATCGCGCTCGAGCGGTTCAGGCAAACGAGCAGCGTGGGCGGCGTATCGGTCACCGAGCACACGGCGCTCGCGGTGACGCCGCAGCGTCCATGCGGACCAGCAGTCGTGATGACGTTCACGGCCGCGGACAGATGCGCCATGGCCTGACGGAATTGCTGCCTGGCTGCCAGGTCAGGATCGGCGGCGGGAGTCGTTTGCGTTACTTGCGAGGTCGGTGTCATGTTCTGGGTTCCTGGGGCGCGGTAGGGATCTGGATTCAAGCGTAATCAATCCACGCGCGGAAAAAAATCAGCGCGAGCGGTGCGCGTAGAGGCCTCTTTCCCAGTCCGTCTAAAGGTTTCCCCAATGCCTGTCTGCATGGTGCAGCGTATGAGCGATTTTTATCGCCGCCACAGGGTAATTATCGCTTTGCAGCGCTTTTTCCACTGGTTATCATGAACCCGCAAGACGCTGCGAATCGCACCCATCCCGAACCGTTCCACAGACGCCATGTCCCAGCAGCCTCAGTCCGCTCCGTCCCTCGCACCGATCGTCTATATCGTCGACGACGACAACGGCATGCGTACCTCGCTCGCATGGCTGCTCGAGTCGGTCGGCGTGAAGTCGGCAGGCTTTGCTAACGCTAGTGAATTTCTGAGCGCGTTTGATCCGAACGTGCCCGCGTGCCTCGTGCTCGATGTGCGCATGCCGGAGCAAAGCGGCTTCGACGTGCAAGCGGAGTTGAACCGTCGAGGTGCGACGCTGCCGATCATTTTCGTCAGCGGTCATGGCGACATTCCGATGTCGGTGCGGGCTTTGCAGAATGGCGCAATTGACTTCGTCGAGAAGCCGTATAACTCGCAGCAGATGCTCGATCGCGTGCAGCGTGCGTTGAAACTCGCGTCGCAACGTCATGCTGCCGATCAGAAGCAGCGCGAGTTACGCAAGCGCCTGGCGTCGCTCACGGCACGCGAGAAAGAAGTGCTGCGGGGCGTGATCGACGGTAAGGGCAGCAAGCGTATCGCCTCCGATCTGTCCATCAGTGTGAAGACCGTCGACGTGCATCGCGCAAGCATCAAAGACAAACTTGGCGCGGCGTCTATCGCGATGCTGGTGCGTGACGTCATGGCGGTGTGGGATCAGGAGGCGGCCGCGTCGGGCACTAACGCATGAACAGGCCGCCGTTCACATCCCAGCATGCGCCGTTTGCAAAGTAAGCGTTCTCAGCAGCCAGCATGACCGCGACGTCGGCGACATAGTCCGCTGAGCCCAGACGTCCCGCCGGAATGTTGGCGATCACCGCCTTCAGTTTGTCGGCCGCGACGCTCTCGTGCACGATCGGCAGATCCATCGGCCCAGGCGAAATCGCATTGACGGTCACGCCCGCTGCGCCGAGGTCACGTGCGAACACCTTGGTCAATGTAATGACACCGCCTTTTGCTGCCGCATAGTGCGCGCCGGTGGCCGATCCGCCGTTTTGTCCCGCCAGCGAGGCGATATTGACGATGCGGCCTGCGCCGACGTCGGCGAAATGCTGGCCGAACACCTGACAGCCGAACAGCACGCTGCGCAGGTTTACGTTGATCACCTGATCGAACTGCTCGGCGGTGATCTCCATCACGGATACGACTTTGGATGCGCCCGCGTTGTTGATCAACGCGTCGATGCGGCCCCAGCGTTGCAGGATCGCATCGCGTGCGGATTCGAATGCGCTCTTCGAGGTGACGTCGAGATTCAGTGCTAAGGCGCTCGAGCCGTCCGCGCTCAGATCGCGGGCGAGGGCCTGTGCGGCATCGAACGCAATGTCGCCGATGGCGACCGCATAACCCGCTGCATGAAAGCGTGTGGCAATCGCGGCGCCAAGACCACGCGCGGCGCCGGTGACGAGTACGACTCTTTTCTGCATTGCTTTTTACTCCGTGAGAGGTGCGGCTTCAAATCGCGGCTTCAAATCGCGCCGCAATCGCGCACACCTGTTCATCCGCCCCCTTGCGTCCGATGATCTGCAAGCCTGCCTTAAGCGGAGAGCCATCGATAGGCAAGGGCAAGCTCAGTGCCGGATGGCCGCTCAGATTGAACGGTCGGATCAACGACGACATGGCGATGACCGGAGTGCCGCCGCGTGCCTCGTCGAGCGTGATCGGCAGCGCGGGAAGTGTGGGCAGAATCAACACATCGACGCTTTCGAGCGCGTGATCGACAGCGGCTGTGAATTGTCGACGCACCGACTCTGCCGCCTCGCATTGCGCCGCGGTTGTATTCGCAGCGGCGCGCAGCCGTGCGTCGAGATCGGCGCCGAGCTTGCCACTTGCCACGAGATGGCCGAACGCATGAAAAGTTTCTACGTTGATAATCGCGAGGCCCGCTGCGAAGGCGGCGGCAAGCCCTGCAAGTTCCAGCGTGCGAGCGGTGCAATCGGCCTGGTCCGCGGCGCGCGTGACGGCTTTAAGGATTTCCGGCGCTGCGTCGACCTGCACGATACCGACGTTCCACGCGCCGCTTCCTGAAACTTGGGCCGCCTGCGTGTCGAAGTCGGCGGTGATCGCCTGCATCGCGGCGACGATCATCTGCATCTCGCGCGCGAACGGCCCGACGCAATCGAGCGTCGATTCACGCGGTGCGACGCCGCGCCGCGAGACGCGTCCAAAAGTCGGCTTCAAACCGATTACGCCGCAACACGCGGCGGGGCCGCGAATCGAACCACCGGTGTCCGTGCCAAGCGCGGCATCCGCAAGCTTCAAACCAACGGCCGCCGCCGATCCACTCGACGAGCCGCCAGGAATGCGCGAGGCGTCCTGGGGATTTTGCGGTGTGCCGGTGTAATCGTTGATACCCGTCATGCCGAACGCGAGCTCGTGCATATTCGCCTTGCCGACGATGTGCCAGCCGGCATCGAGCAAGCGCTCCACGACTTCCGCGTGCTGCTGCGCGGGCGGTGCGTCGGCCAATGCGCGGCTCGCCGCCGTGGTCGCATAGCCGGCGATATCGATCGTGTCCTTGATGGCGATGCTGGGGCCTGTGCCGCCTAACGACAAAGTCTGGATAAACTCATTCATGGGTTCGGTTTCCTTGCGTTGACTTGCCAGGGCGCATCGAAAAGGCGTTCGGTGCGAAAGTGCGTGATGAGCCAATCGTGGCCATTGTCGGCGGGTACGAAATCCACGTCGAGGCGCGCCGAGATCAACTCAGCTTGCGCGTCGACATAGCCGGACGCTTGCAGCATGATCCAACGGCCCTTCGCGCTTGCGCCTTGAACCTCGATAGTTTCCGACGTGAGGAAATGCACATTGACCGAGAAATGCGGTGACGGCGGTAAGTAGCGAGTGAGCATCGCGAGAATTTCCGCGTGACCGGTGAGGTGGCCGAACTTGCTCGCGTACTGCGGGCCGATGCCTTCCCAGATCGCGTCGGCAGCGAAGAGGGCCGCGAGCGTCTCGCCCTCGAGCGCACCCGAGGGCACGTCGCAGAGCGCCATATAGCGCGCCATCGTGCGGCGCACGGCGGATTCGGCTTCGAGCGCGGCAAGCCGTTCGGTCAACCTGACAAGCGTATCCGGGTTCTCGTTCATCGCATCATGCTCCCGCGCGTTCAAGCCGCGTTGGCGTGTTGCGGCGGCACTTGCAGCGCGCGGCCAACGCGTGCTTCGATCTTGCCGTAGCGCCACAGGTTGTATTCGCCGACCGGCGTGGTGCGGTACAGATTGCACACCGCCACGGCGGTATCGAAGTCGCGCACGTCGGCCATGATGTAGAAGGTCCACGGCGAGTTGTCGGCATTGCCGACAGTCAGGCGGTCGTCGTCCATGATGCCGAGCACGCTAACGCCGTCCATCGATTCGACGGCAGCCAGCATCTTGCCGTAAGCCTGCCAGACTTCGCCGATTTTCTCGCGCGGCAAGTCGAAGAAATTCTGCGTCACGCCGCAGCAGAACAGAACGCGCAAGGGCAGGTTCGGGTTATCGGACATTGTGTGGTTCTCCATGAAATCGTTTGAACAGCAAAATCAGAAAATGGCTTACAGGTAGCCCGGAATCGGCGGCACGCCGACGAACACCGCACCGGCGCCGTCGAAGTTGCCCTCGCCGAGGAACGCATGCTGGGTGACCACCATTGCGTCGCGCACCAGGCGCTGCAGCGGATGCGAGCGATAGATCGCCATCGTGCCACCGAGCCGGTAGGCGCGCTGCACGACGTCGGCGCCTTCGCGGGCGATCTGCGTCGCGGCGAGCCGCAGCAGGCTGGTCTGCTCGGGTGTAACGGGGTTGCCGGCGAGGATCGATTGCCAGACGTCGTCAGTGGTGTCGTAGAAGAATGCGCGGGCCGAACGCAATTGGGCTTCGGCTTTCGCCAGTTCGATCCGGTAGTACGCGCGGTCGGCGAGTTGTGGCGCGCCGGTTGTCGTCTTGCGGCCGCCGGCCATCTGGTTGGCAACATCGAGCGCTGCACGTGCGAGGCCGAGATTGACTACGGCCAGCACCTGCGCGGCGTAGGCGATGGTCGGATAGCGATACAGCGGTTCGTCCACGCACGGTTCGCCGCCGCGCACGAAGGTCCAGTCGTCAGTGACGAACTGATCGGTGACGCGCAGGTCGTGACTGCCGGTGCCTTGCATGCCGACCACATCCCAGTTCTCGACGATCTCGACCTGATGCGGACGGAACACGGCGGTGCGCGGTTTGCCGGGCACGCCAGCGCTTGGGCCGGCCGCGCCAATCCCCACGCCAAGCCAATCCGCGCCCTTGCAGCCGCTCGCGAATTTCCACGTACCGTTCACACGCCAGCCGCCGTCGGCGGGCTGAGCGGCTTGTACCGGGAAGAGACCGCCTGCGAACACCTGATCGGGACCGTCGGCGTAGATCTGCGCCTGAGTGGCCAGCGGCAAGGCCGCGAGATACACGTTCGCCGAGCCGAAGCTCGCGACCCAGGCGGCTGAGCCGTCCGCTACCGCGATACGTTCGATCATGTCAAGAAACGCGGTAGGCGCGAGCGCATCGCCGCCAAAACGCTTAGGCGTTGCCGCGCGATACACACCCGCGCGTTTGAGTTTGGCGATGACATCGCGCGGCACATGCGAGAGGCGATCGAACTCTTCGCGCCGTGCGGCGATTTCGACGATGACGTCGGCGAGCGGCAAGCGCGCTGCATCGCGGCTGGCTTCTGCGACGGCGGCAACAGTGTCGATGGCGGTGTCTGACATGGCGGGGGCATCTCCTTGATTCGTTATCGGCTGGAACACGAGGCACGTTTCGGTCACGGGCAAAGACGCCGACGACGGCGCGTGCAGGGTGAAGCCAGTCTAGAAATGCAAAAAGAACGCTTCAATTGGGACGCAAGACGTGTTTTTAGGTACGGCGCCGGGGGTATCTAAAGAAATCTTCAGACGCGAATCATGCCGACTGGTGTTATGTTCCTCCACGTACGCGATCGAACTTTTGTGCAGCCTCGCCCGATGAATTTCCCCGCCGAAGAAGATTTCCACCGCCTGCTCGACGCGCTGACGCTGTGCGTGCTGCTGCACGACGCCGAAACGAAGGCGATCGTGTGGGCCAATCGGGCAGCTTGCGAGGCGCTCGGTTTCACGCTTGAGGAAATGCTGCCGCTCAAGGCGAAAGACATGACCCGGCCGGTACCGAAGTATCGGCGCGAGATCGGCGTCGGGGCCATGGACCGTGCGATCACGGAAGGTCCGCAGGTCTACGAGTGGTGTTACCGTTCGCGCACGGGCGCCGACATGCTGTCCGAAGCCATTGCAACCTACGTGCCTTTGCAGGAGCGTGCGGTGGTGATGGTGCAGTTTCGCGACATCAGCGTCGAGGACACGCTCAAGCAAACGCTGCGGCGCTATGAGTCGCGGCTGCGCGAGTTCATGCAGGATCTGGGTGAGGGCGTGGCCGTACTGACGCCCGCGGGCGAAGTGGAGTTCGTCAGCGAATCCGGACGGCGTGTGCTGGGTCTGGAAGAGGGCGCGCCGATGGGCGACGTGCTCGACTATTGCAGCGAGCCGGATCGCGACCGGCTGCTCGAACAGCTCGCCACCGCACCGCGCATCCAGCCTTCGCCACCGCAGCGTTATCGCATCGCGCGCCGCGACGGCACGCCGGGCTGGTTGCGCATCACCTGCCGACGAATCGAGATCGAAGACGACCTCAACGGCCGCCTCCTGCACTTTCGCGACATCACGGACGAAGTGGCTATCGAAGAGGCGCGCCGTAACGAGGCACGGCTGCTGGAATACGCGGGGCGCTACAACGCGATGGGCGAAATGGCGACCGCCATCGCGCACGAGTTGAGTCAGCCGCTCGCCGCGGTGCGCAATTTCATCGAGGGCGCGATTCTGCGGCTCGGCCAACCCGGTCCCATCGACGATGCATTGTGGGGCCTGCGCAGCGCTGATCGCCAGGCCGAGCACGCGGCGGTGATCATCAAGAGCGTGCGCGATTACATTGTCAAGCGGGAGCCGAGCGAGACCCAGGCGGACTTGCGAGACGTCGTCGCGGACGTCGCATACTTCATCGAATTGCGCGCGGGAGACGCAGGCGTTGCGGTCACGATCGAGCAGGCACCGGAAGTCTTGCCGGTGTATTGCGAGCGCGTGCTGATTGGCCAGGTGGTGCTGAATCTGGCCTTCAACGCGATCGAGGCGCTGACTGAATGCCTGAATGCCGCTGCGCGGCGCGGTGAATTGCGCCTCGTCACCAGCCTGCGCGGAAAATACGCGCTCGTACAGGTCATCGACAACGGCCCGGGCGTGCCTGCTGAAGCGCACGGCCGCCTGTTCGACGGGTTTTCTTCGTCGAAGGCGGGCGGCAACGGCATCGGTTTGTCGCTGTGCAAAAACATCGTCACGCGGCATGGCGGCGAAATCTGGGCCAAACCGGCGCGGCAGGGCGGGCTTCAATGCAGCTTCACGCTGCCGATTGTGGCCGCTCCCGCCGGCTGATCGCATTTCAGTCATGCGCCGTGTTGATGTTCTTCGGAATGGTCACGAGTGTGATCGCGGTGATGAGGCCGAAGCCGATCAGCATCAACGCGACTGGCCAGGGCGCATGGAACTTCGAATACAGCGCGATAGCGACGAGAGGTGCGAGTCCGCCGGAAAACACCGAGGCAATTTCATGGCCTAGCGCCATGCCCGAATAGCGGACCTCGGTGGGAAAGAGTTCACCCATCAGCGCGGGCTGTGTACCGATCATCGCGGCGTGGCAGAAGGGCAAACCTAATGCGAGCGAGAGGAACACCAGCAACGGTTCATGCGTATCGATCAGCCAGAACGCGGGAAACGCGATCACGACGAGGCCGAGCGCGCCGATCATATACACCGGCCGCCGGCCGATCACATCCGATAGCCGCCCCCACAGCACGATCGTGGCGAGTTCGAGCAACATCGCGAGCATCACGCCGCCGAGCATCACCGAGACCGGCACACCGATCGTCTTGCCGTACACCAGCACGAACGAAAGGAAGATATACGTGCCGCCGTTTTCGGCGATACGCAGCCCCATGGCCTGCAATACCTGCTTCGGGTGATTGCGCAGCACGGTCAGCACCGGCATGTGCTTCGGTTTGGCCGCGGTAAAGTCGCGGCTCTCGGGCAGGCTTCGGCGAATATAGACACCTACGCCGAAGATCAGCACGCTAGCGAGAAACGGCAGGCGCCAGCCCCACGACATGAAGCTCTCTACTGGCAGCCGCTGCACCAGATAGAACGCGGCCGCCGACAGCACGAAGCCTCCCGCCACGCCCAACTGACTGAACGATGCGTAGTAGCCACGGCGATTCGCCGGTGCGCTCTCGCTGATGAGCAGCACGCCACCGCCCCATTCGCCGCCGGATGCGATGCCTTGCACGACCCGCAAACAGATGAGCGCGATAGGCGCGAGGAAACCGATCTGCGAGAACGTCGGCAACAGGCCAATGCCGAAGGTCGCGACGCCCATCATCATCAGCGTCACGACGAGCGCGCGTTTGCGGCCATGCCGGTCGCCGATGTGCCCGAACACGATGCCGCCTAGCGGCCGCGCCAGGAAGCCGATCGCGAAGCCCGCAAACGCGGCGAGGGTGCCCATCAGCGGGTCGCCGTGCAGCGGGAAGAACAACGGCCCGAAGATCAGGGCCGCGGCCGTGCCGTACAGAAAAAAGTCATACCACTCGAGCGCGTTGCCGATCACGGAGGCGACGATTATCCGCCGCAGTGTCCGCGAGGTCGCAGGCGCCGCTGGCGTGGCGGCTGATACGGCCGAGGGAGAAAGCGTGTCGTTTGGCATCGTCGTGCTCGCTGGTTCGCTTGTGGGGGGAAGGGACGCTAGCGCCCGAGTGACTTCGCGGTCTGGCCGCCGATACCGAAGTCGGTATTCGGAATGTCTTTGATCATCACGCGGGTGGCGTCGAGCGGCGAGTCGAGCACAGCAGCACTCGTTTCACTGAGCATGGCGATCAGCGCGGTCTTTTGCGCGGGCGTGCGGCCCGCAATCAGGATCGCGACGATCACGAGCAGCGATGCGCGGCTGCCTGCACGATCCGCTGCGCTCGAGCCGCCGATGCCGAAATCGTGCGGCGGCAATTCACTCAGCAGAACTCGCACCGATTCGACGGGTGCGCCGATCGCGTCGACAGTGGCCTGAGTGAGGCCTGCAATCAGTTGCGCTTTACGCGCTTCTGCGTGACCGGCCGGTAGATAAACCTCTAATGTGGGCATTGTTTTGCTTCGCTTGCGTTTTCAGGGATCACGGCAGGGCTCAAAGCAGGAACCCGATCGCGCTGAGCGCCTCGGTCGAATCGATCAGGCGGATCACCTTCTGCACGATGCGCGGCTCGCCGCTCGCGAAACTGATGCGATGCGTGAGATCCGCCGCGAACAGAGTCGACTTGCCGCGTTTGTACGCGACGATGACCTGCGCCGAGCTCACCTCGACTTCGTCGCTCGTATCGCTCGACAGCGTAAAACGCGAGACCGTGCGCACTGTGCGGGCGGCGTCGCTCGCCGAGGCCGAATAGCCGGACGTCATGCGTTGCACGCGCTTTTCGCGCATGTCCTGATCGTCGTACGCGTAGTTCAGCGTGGCGGCGAAGTCGATGGTGTCGTGATCGATCGGCACCACGTAGAAGCCTGCCGGGTCCCACAGCGAAAGCCACGCGTGATAGTCCTTGCGGTCCAGCAGTTCGGCTTCGCGCCAGATGAGTTCGATCGCTCCGGCAAAGGTCTTCTGCGAGAACAGCGTGTTCCTGTCATCCATCATGCTTGCTCCATCATCGTGCGCCATTGCGCGTACGCTTCGCGCATCCCGGTTTCGTCGGTAGCGTGTGCGGTCTTTTCGCCGTTCGGCGCGGTGCTCTCGCGATTCAGGCCGCGGTTCACGAGGATCGGCAGATCGGGGCCGGCATGCGAGCCGCGCTGCACGCGTTCCCATGCTTCGGCGTCGTCGGGGCTGCCGAAACCGAACGGACCCTGGAAGTGTTCGTGAATGCGCAGACGCACGCGGTTTGCTTCGTCGGGACCGCCGTCCATGGCCAGTGCGACGTGACGGATTTCCGTCTCGTTTGCGGAGATGGGCCGCAGCACGCGGAAAAACGCCATCGAGAGTGCAAGGTTCGGAAACAGATTCAGGTTGAAACCGACGCCCATCAGCGAGCGCACGATGCGGCGCACTTCGTCGGGCGTATGCTTTTCGCCAAGCGTGGCGGCGAGTTCCTGGAAGCGTTCAGGAATCGGTGCGCCGTCGTCCTTGTCGAGATCGACGAGTTCCGGCACCAGCACGGCGAGGCTATGGCCGTTGCCGAGTGAGCGGCAGAAGGCTTCGTCGCTTGTCATGAAGCTCGTGATCGCCGCGGCGGTTTCGTCGTCGATCGATTTCATCCACGACTTGTGGACGACCGGGAAGTGATACAGGTCGGTGGTGTTTTCGAGCTGGATCTTCCAGTTACCGTTAAAGCGGAAGCGATGTTCGCCGTTGGCTTTGATAGGATAGCCCGCGCCTTGCTTCATGAAGAGGTCGATCCACGGCTTGGCGCCGCCGAGGAAATCTTCGAGCGGCTCGATCTCCTGATTGAAACTCGCGAAGATCAGACCTTGATAGATGCCCACGCGCAAGCTGGCGAGCGGCAACTCGGTCTTGTCGATCACGCCTTCATAACCGTCGCCGTAGGGCAGTGCGCGCAATGCGCCGTCGAGGCCATAGGTCCAGCTGTGATAGGGGCACGTGAAGCCTTTCGCATTGCCCTTGTGCTGTTCGCAGACCGTCGCGCCGCGATGGCGGCAGCGGTTCTGCAGCACGTTGACGGCGCCGCTCTTGTCGCGCACCACGATCACCGGCTGACGGCCGATCGTGGTGGTGCGGAAGTCGCCCGGATTCGGCAGTTCGCTTTCGTGCGCGACCCAGATCCACGTCTTGTAGAAAATGCGCTCGAGTTCGGTTTCGAAGACCGCCGGGTCGTAGTACAGCGAGGGGGCGACGCGGTCGGACTGCGCGCGCTGATACAAGGCGCTCGCGTCGACGGTCTGATATGAGGAATCGCTCATCGTGGTGTAGGTGGGGTGGTCGATGGAGCAAAGTCTCGCTGAGCGACTGATATGCGTCAAATTGATCTAAAATAAAATATAAAATCAATCTCATGGATATCTTGATGAATTCGCTAGACCACGTCGACCTCAATCTGCTGCGCGTTTTCCAGGCGATCGTCGAGGAGCGCAGCCTCACGCGGGCCGGTCAGCGGCTTGCACTTTCACAGCCGGCGATCAGTTACTCGCTGGGGCGTTTGCGAACCCTGTTCGACGATCCGCTGTTTATTCGCACGCGAGCCGGCATGCAGCCCACGCCGATCGCGCTCGAACTGTCGGGCATCGTCGCGCGGGCGCTGGATACGGTGCGTGAAGCACTGCGCTATGCGGAGCACTTCGATCCCGCGGTGAGCACGCGCACGTTCCGCTTATCGCTGTCCGATGCGGGCGAGTTGGCGTACTTGCCGCCGATTTGCGAGGCGTTGCATCGGCAGGCGCCGCGCGTGAAGTTGCGCATCGAGCCGCTACCGGTGGAAGAAATCGAAGATGCGTTGCGCGCCAGCCGGCTCGATTTTGCAATCGGCAATCTGCCGACCTTGACCGCGCGCACACGTCATCAGGCGCTGTTCGAAGAGACTTACGTTTGCATGACACGCAAACGGCGCGGCCTGCCACGCACGAAAGAACTGGCCATGAAGACGTTTCTGGACGCGTCGCACGTGCAGATCACGTCGGTCGAGCACAGCCACTATGCACTCGACGACGCGTTTCGTGCGCAAGGTGTGGGCCGGCATATTGCGTTGGAGCTACCGCATTTCGTGGCCTTGCCGAGCGTGCTGGCGGTGACCGATCTGTTCGCGACGCTGCCGCGGCGTCTCGCGCAGATTTTCAATCGTGATGGCGGGTTTCAGCTTTACGAGTTGCCGGTTACGTTGCCGATGGCGGCCGTCACGATGCATTGGCACGAGCATTTCGATCAGGACGAGGGCAACGTGTGGTTGCGCAATCTGATGGGCGATATCGTGCGGCGGTTTGATGAGCGGTGAAACGGAGCGCTTTTGCTGCTTTTTCAGTTACTGCGGTAGCGCGGACAGGGCGATTTCGCCGGCGCTGTTCAGCTGCTCGACTTGCCAGCACGTGTCGATCAGCTTGCGTGTTCGATCCGGCGAAAGAATGCCTTCGGTCAGATCCGAGAATTTCTTCTCGAGTTGCTGATCGGTCATCGGCACTTCGGTGCTGCCGATCGCGTGCTGGATGAATTTATGCAGCTTGCGTCCGTCCTTTAGCGTGATGGTCATGTCGACCTGCTCCGGTTTGACCGCCGGGTCGATGATGGTATTTACCTTCTCTCGCAGTGCCACCGTCATCGGGTCACGTACTTTCGCGTCGCTGAACTGCTTTTCACCCGCTGCTCCGTCGATCACGGCGATCGCCACTGCGTGATAGATGCTGAACTTGCCCTCGAGGCCGATCTGCGGGGTCTTCTTGCCGGTTAGTTCGATGACGAGAGGATTCACGCGCAAATCGATACGGTCGATCTGCTCAGCTTTCAGATGGTATTGATTGCGAAGCTGGATTGCTGCGTCGATCGCCGGGTGGATCACGATGCCGCACGCAAAAGGCTTGTAAGTGTTTAACGTCGACTCGTAATGGGAGCCCAAGCCCTCGGTGATTTCGCGGTAGTCCTGTTTGGTGCTGATGGTGTTCGCCCATCCCCGTTTCGCTTCGATCATGCCGTCCGAACTGGTGTAATCCTTGCCTGCCAGCAGCGCGGCGAAAATACCATCGGCGGCCGCGCGCCCTGGGTTGAAGCTCTTGTTCATCGAGCCGAAAGATTCCCGCAGCCCGACCGGCTGCGACGCGGCGAGGCCTAGTGCCCAGATCATTTGTTGAACGCTCAAGCCCATGAGTTTGCCGGTCGCGGCCGCCGCACCGAATACACCGCACGTGCCCGTGATATGCCAGCCGACATCGTAGTGGTTCGGATATACGGCATTGCCGATGCGCAATTCCGTTTCCACGCCGAGCACGAGCGCATTCAGAAAGTCTTTGCCCGACACCGGGCGATACTGTGAGTACGCCAGAATGGCGGATACGACTGGACCGGCCGGATGAATAATCGTCTTCAGATGGGTATCGTCGTAATCGAAAATGTGACTGCTGACGCCGTTGATAAATGCCGCGTTCATGATGTCGAAGCGCTCGGTACGGCCAAGCAGGTTTGCCTGCGGCGGCCCGGAAAACGGTGTGAGCGCCGCCACCGCGCGATCCACGGTTTCGTCATGCGAACCACCGACAGCGACTCCGACCCAGTTCATCAATGTCCGCACGCCTTCCTTGCGGACCTGCGCGGGCAAGTCCTGATAACCAGTCTTGACGATAAACTCCGCGAGGATGCGCGTGACTTTCGGCGGGCGTGCGGCGTCGCCGTTGGTGGGCACAGGCACGGAGGTCGCACTGGCTGCGTCTGGCGCTTGAGCGAATACCGCCTTGCTGGCGGCCGCCGATGCCAGGGCGCCCACAGCACCTGTTTTCAGAAAATGACGCCGGTCGATCGTAGACATGAAAATTGTCTCCTTCAGGTTCGATATTCGATAGCCTGGAGGGCAGTTTTCACCTTCAAGGCTTGCTGGATGCTGGATGAGCTCGCGCACGGACACGTCATGTCGTGATCAACGGCCTGAGTTCGCGAATGTCCTTAAGCGTCTCCAGGTGGTTAATCCTCTCGATCAGCCTGGCGGTTTTCGCCGCGCCGAGTACGGGCGCCATCAGATCGCGCGCTTTCGCGTTGACGGCCTCGGTGGACAGCGGGTTCTCCTTCGTGCCGGGCGGAAAGCGCGTGAAGTGGTCTACGGTGCGGCCATCCGTGAGCGTGACTTCTACTTTGGCGCCGCGCGGCGCGGCGGGGTCCATCAACGACTGGTCGGGTTGCACGGTGACTTTCGCGCGCTGCGCGACGATCACCGGATCGTGCATCAACGCGACATCGTGACTGTCGCGAAACGACACCGCGCCTTTGACCAGTGCGAGCGCCACCAGGTGCTGACAGTTGACGTCGGGCATCGCACTGTCGCCGACGATGCCTTCCGCGTCCGACGGAATCCGCACGACGATGCTGCGCACGTTATCCGGCGTCAGGCCGTACTGCTTGCGCAGGCTCAGCAACGCGTCGAGGGGCGACTGGATCGGATAACCGACCGAGTAAGTCTTGATGGCCGTTTCGGTCACGTAGAAGCGGGTGCCGAGTCCGTCGAGCATGGCTTGCGGGCTCGGCTTCGTCGATAGCGCGATGAACAGGTTGTGCGTGCCATCAAGCACATCGTAGACGCCGGTCATACCCGACCGAACCATGCCGACTGCCGTCACGCCGTTGCGCGCACCCATGCCGGCAAAATCGAAGGCCTTTTCGATGTGGTCCTTGTCCTTGACCCAGCTCCAGAGTCCCGACACCTGTTGCGCCGAGTAGGAAAGTGCATAGCGCATCTGGGTTTCGTCGAGCCTCGCCATCGATGCCGCTGCACCGAGCGAGCCGAACGTCGAAGCGGTGCCCTCGGCACTCCGATGCGAACCTCTCACGAGATCGGGCCCGAGTGCCATCAACAGCCGACAGGCGAGATCGTATCCGAGTGCGACAGCCTGGATCATTGCCTCGCCGCTTTGTGCCTGATGTTCGCCGACCGCGAGTGCCGCCGGCACCACTGAACTGCCGGGATGCGCCTTTGTCACCGGCTCGAAGTCATCGGTTTCGTCGGAGTGTGCGCACATGGCGTTGGCCAGCGCTGCGTTGACGGTCGTCGTGCGAAACGACGATCCAATCACCGATGCCTGCGGTTCGCCGCCCAATTCGTGCACGTAGTTCGACGCCATCATGCCGGGCCGCATCCGCGCGCCGGAAACCATTGCGCCGAACGTATCGAGGATGCGCTGCTTGCAGGCGACCATCGCCGCCTCGGGCAGCGGCGTATCGCGCGCCGACACCATGTAACGCGCGAGCTGGCCGGTGATATCGGCGCCTTTCGCGCCCTCATTGCCGTCCTCGTTTGCCGCGCTGGCGACGCGCAGCGGCATGATCGATAGCGCCGCCAGCGCGCCCGCCGATCGCAGCAGCCGGCGACGTGCCGATATGAAGTCTCCGTCCATGAACATGGCGTCTCCGGGGCTTTTTATGGCATTGTGTCGAGACCTTAGTGTCGACACTTTTGGTGGTCTAGTCAAATATTACGCTGGATTTTGGCGAAACGTACGCCAACTGTGCTCACTTTGGTGGAAATGAGAAAGGCCTGCCGTCCTTGAGGCAGGGGGGCGAGTCGGCACCGTTTGGTAGAGTTGGTTTGGTGGCACGGGAGCCATACCGATCGAATGAGGAATTGCGATGAGCCAGAATGTCGACAGAAGCAAGATCGAAGGGGACACCGAATCGCCGCCGGTCACGGAGATCGTCGACTGGGTGGCGCGCGGAATCATCGAGGGGCGATTGTTGCCCGGCGACGATCTGAACTCTGTTGATCTGGCAAAACGGTTCAACGTCAGTCGCACACCGGTGCGCGAGGCGCTGTTCGTGTTGAGCCGCGAAGGACTGGTCGACTGGTCGCCGCGCCACCGCCCGCGCGTGTCGGCAGTCAAGCTGAAGGACGTGCGCGAGATCTATCAATTGCGTGCGATTCTTTACGCACAGGTGTCGGCCGCGATTGTCGAACACGCGGCCGACGCCGACATCCAATCGCTCTGGGACGCTCATCGCCGTCTCGCCGAAGTTGCCGCGCGAGGCGATGTCGACGGCTATTTCTGGGCGAACGTCGCGTTTCGCGACGAGGAACTCCGTGTGTGCGGTAACGGCATTTTCAAGGAAGTACTGGACTCGATGCGCATGCGCACCAACCGGTTGCGTCGTTTGAGTACGTCGTTGCCGGGACGTTTGCAGCGCTCATGCGCCGATCATCAGCGACTTTGCGAGGCGTATTCGGAGCGCGATGGGGTGCTTGCAGCAGCGCTGAACCGGTCGATCGTGTTGAGCGCGCTCCAGGCAATCGAGCAGGCATGGGATCACGTGCCTGAAAGCGGCAATATCGCGACTCCGTAGACCGTATTAAAGCTGTCGCCGTTACGTGCGCATCACGACAGCCGCAGCCGCCTCACGTCCTGCTGGGGAGGCGCGCCGAACAGACGGCTGTACTCGCGGCTGAACTGCGAGGCGCTTTCGTAGCCGACCTGGATCGCGGCACTACCCGCGTCGATGCCAAGGTTGAGCATCAACTGCCGCGCCTCTTGCAGGCGCAACTGCTTCTGATATTGCAGAGGACTTGTTCCGGTGATGTTGCGGAAATGCTGACGGAACGTTGACGGACTCATGTGCGCGTGCGCGGCCAGGTCATCCACCCGGAGTCCCTTCGAGAAATTCTGCTTGAGCCATCTCACGGCCCTGGCAATCTGTTGGCTCGGCGATCCGTTGGCCGCAAGGTGCTGCAACTGCGGACTGTGGGGGCCAGCGAGAAGCCGCACGATGATTTCCTGCTGAAAGAGCGGCGCCAATTGCGGAGCCAATGCCGGTTGGTCCAGCAATTCGATCAGCCGGATCAGGACGCCGATCAGGGCATCGTCAAGGGTTTCGATCGTGATGGGCGTGAAGGCAGGTGTTCGAGGCGGAGCCGGCAACTGCATCTCCGCAGCTGTCTTCACGATGTCACGGCTGTCCAGTGTCAGCATCAGGCCCAGCATCGGTTCCTCAATACTCGCGCGCGTGACGTGCGAGATCACAGGCAGGTCGATGCTTGCCAGCATCGATTGGCCGGGGCCGTAGTTCACCACCTCTTTTCCTACCAACGCCTGCTTATGGCCCTGGGCAACGACGCCCAGCCCGAGGCTAAAGATGCAGTGCAACGGCTCGGTTGGCCCTTTCCGGCGATGAAGGGAAAGGGCTGGTATGGCTGTGGTGTAGTCGCCGTCAGACTGGGCAAAGCGGGCGATGGCTCGCGCGAGGCCGTGCGTGCGTGTGGCAGTCGTACTCATTGGCTCGGAAACCCGGTATTTCATGCGCAATCTCTAATGCCAGGACGGCGGAAACACTTTACTCCGGTAGAAGACCATTCACGTTGCTTTAAGCACGCTTCGTCAGTTTGGGCAAGAAGTTCGGCGCTTTCGGCAACCTCCCCGGTGCCAATCGCGCGACACTGAAGCCAGTTAATTCATATCCGATGCTCGAATTTTGGGGCATCAAGAACAGAGAGGACCCACGTATGAATAGCAAGAAAGTGTGGCTGATTACCGGCGCTGGCCGCGGCATGGGCGTGGATATCGCCAAGGCAGCATTGGCGGCCGGCCACGATGTTGTGGCGACCGGCCGCGATCCTGAAAAGGTCAGGAACGCCATCGGCGATCACGATAATCTTCTGGTCGTCCAGTTGGACGTGACCAGCTCCGCGGATGCCGAGGCCGCCGTCGAAACCACCGTCCAGAGCTTTGGTCGCATTGACGTGCTGGTCAACAACGCGGGCAACTTCTATGGGGGCTTCTTCGAGGAGCTTAGCCCCGCCCAGGTGCGTAGCCAGCTCGAAACGCTTCTGTTCGGCCCGATGAATGTTGCCCGGGCTGTATTGCCGGTAATGCGCAAGCAGCGCTCGGGCCTGTTAGTCACAATCTCATCGACGGCTGGCATTACTGCTGGTGTGTTTTGCAGTGCATATGCCGCTGCAAAGTTTGGCGTCGAAGGATGGATGGAGTCGCTTGCCCAGGAAATTGCTCCCTTTGGCATTCGCACCATGCTGGTAGAACCAGGTTTTTTCCGAACAGACCTTCTCAGCGCAGACTCAACGACCTACGCCGAACTATCCATTGATGACTATGCGTCCCGCACTCAGGAGACCGTGACTGCGTGGAAAGGTATGAACGGCAAGCAGGGTGGCGATCCGGCCAAACTTGCCGCCGCGCTAGTGGAGTTGACGGCACAGGAAGAGCCGCCCGCTCGCTTCGCCGCCGGCGCGGATGCAGTTGAGGCTTTTGAATCCAAAGCGAACACCTTGCTCGCTCAGGCGAATGCCCACCGCGAGTTGTCTTCGTCGCTTTCATACGCCCCAGAATAAAGACGGGCGCCGCCGGACAAGTGGCGACGCCCGCAAGTCGACTTAATAGGGCACTCCAAGAAGCAACGGCTGGGTTTTCTACGGACCCGCAGTCAGAATTCGCCTCGCTTTTGTCGGATATTTCTCTAGATGCGGCCTATGATCATTGTCGCGACTGTGTTGCCTCGATCGAGTCACCGACGATATTGCCTTTCATTCCCGAATAGACGGCCGTGTTGGTGGCCTTCCGTCTTTTTATCCATCAGAACCGCGAGAGTCCGAACAGCGTGCAGTCATCGCCGCATGCGCGACACTGGCGCGAGCGGCCGTTTGTTAAGCACTGGATTCAGGCGCCTCAGCACCGCGCGGCCCGCCGCCGGTGCGTCTGCCGAAATCGTGCGACGAGTGCAACAGATGGGGACCCGTCGCGACACGCTGAGGGAGCGACCATGCGCGCACTCGACATCATGACGCCGTCCGTCGTCACAGCCACACCGGACATGACAATCCACGACGCGGCACGACTGTTCGTCGATAATCGTATCAGCGGCATGCCGGTCGTCGACGCGAACGGACAGGTCGTCGGCATCGTTAGCCAGGGCGATCTGCTGCATCGCGTGGAGACTGGCACCTGCCACGGAAAGCGCTCGTGGTGGCTCGAACTGCTGTCGTCTTCGCCCCGCGGGGAGGCTGCGAGGTATGTGAAGGAGCACGGACATGTCGTCGGCGACGTGATGTGCGACCGGGTGATTTCGATTCCCGAGGACATGCCGTTCCAGCAGATCGCGGACCTCATGGAGCGCCGGCATCTCAAACGCGTGCCGGTACTGAAGGACGGCAAGCTGGTCGGAATCGTGAGCCGCTCGAACCTGATTCGCGCACTCGCGAGCGTCGCACCGGCCGTGGACTCGGCTTCGCACGACGATGTGAGCCTGCGCGAGGCAATAGTCATGGAAATGCACGGGCAGCGCTGGGGGTTGCCGAAACAAGGCGTGCTCGTCACGGACGGCGTCGCGCATCTGTGGGGCGTGATCGAGTCCGAGGAGGAAAAGCGCGCGATCCGAATCGCGGCCGAGGGCGTGCCCGGCGTCAAGCGCGTAGAGAGTCACCTAGTGTTTCCGAGCGTGATGCCGTCGCTATAGCGCAGCGCCGATCAAGAGGCGCTTGGAGCCCGCTTCAAGCGTCCTTCCGCGCCTTCAACCCCGCTTGAACAACTCCCGCGCCAGCGAACAGAGCAGCGTGGTCGTCGGCGACTCGTCCTGCAAGCGTCGGCTCATGATGATCGGCGACGAGATATTGGCCGCCGGAACCGGCCGGTACACCACGCCATGCGCGCGCAAACCTTCGACGCTTTCCGGCACGAGACACACGCCAACCTGCGCCGCAACCAGCCCCAGCGCGGTTTGCAACTCCCTCACTTCATGAACCGCTTTCGGCTCCAACGCATGGTCGTGCATTGCCGATAGCTGCTGGTCCGCATAGCTCGGCCGCGGTGTGCTCGGATAAACGATCAGCGTTTCCTCAGCAAGCGCGGCAAGCGTCAGCGCCTTCTTCTGCCGCGCGAGCGGGTGATTTTGCGGCAACGCGGCAATCATCCGTTCTTCGACGAGCACTTCACGCGCCAGTTGCGCATCGTCGAAACGCAAGCGGCCGAAACCCACGTCGATACGGCCGCCTTTGAGGGCGCCGAGTTGCTCGATCGTGAACATTTCGATCAGCGACAACTCGATATGCGGCGCCGCTTCGCGAAACGCGCGGATCACCGCGGGCAACGCGCCATAGAGCGTGGACGGCACGAAGCCGATCACGATGCGCTCGGCCAGTTGCGCGAGGCGCCGCGTGAGCGGGGCGAGTTCGTCGGCATCGTCGACCAGACGCTTGGCCTGCGCATAGAAAATGCGGCCCGCTTCGGTCAGCCGCAGCGGCCGCGAGCCGCGCTCGAATAGCGCGAGGCCGACGCTTTCCTCGATCTGCTGGATCTGGCGGCTAAGCGGCGGCTGCGTCATATGCAGGCGATTGGCAGCCCGCGTGATGTTCATTTCTTCGGCGACCGCGATGAAATAGCGGAGTTGGCGAAGTTCCATGCATACCCCTAAGGTATGGAAGTAGTCGGAATCGGTGTTGGACTGCTTCGCGGGTTGTTTCTACTATGGGGCTCTCATGAAAGCAGTTCAGGAGAGCACCGAATGATAGCAACACCCGTGAAGATCGAGAGCGTGGAGACGATTCTCGTCGACGTACCGACGATTCGTCCGCACCGGCTTTCGGTTGCAACGATGAATTGCCAGACGCTAGTGCTGGTGCGCATCCGCTGCGCCGACGGCGTGGTCGGCGTGGGCGAGGGCACGACCATCGGCGGTCTCGCATACGGCGAGGAAAGCCCGGAAAGTATCAAGGTCAACATCGATACGTACTTCGCGCCGCTGCTCAAAGGTATGGACGCAACTCGTCCGGGCGCAGCGATGGCGAAGCTGCGCGCGCTGTTTCAGGGCAACCGTTTTGCGAAATCCGCAGTTGAAACCGCTTTATTCGACGCCCAGGCGCAGCGTCTCGGCGTGCCCCTGTCGGAGCTGTTCGGCGGCCGTGTACGCGATTCGGTGGACGTGGCGTGGACCCTCGCAAGCGGCGACACCACCCGCGATATCGACGAAGCCGAGCGCGTTTTCGAAACGAAGCGGCATCGTGTGTTCAAGCTGAAAATCGGTTCGCGCGTGCTTGCTGATGACGTCGCGCACGTCGTGGCAATTCAGAAAGCACTGGAAGGCCGGGGCGAAGTGCGTGTCGACGTGAACCAGGCATGGACCGAATCCGAAGCGATCTGGGCCGGCAAGCGCTTCGCCGATGCCGGCGTTGCGCTGATCGAGCAGCCGATTGCCGCGGAGAACCGTGCGGGCCTCAAACGCCTGACGGATCTCGCTCAGGTGCCGATCATGGCGGACGAAGCGCTGCACGGCCCGGCGGACGCATTCGCCATCGCCAGTGCGCGTGCGGCTGACGTCTTCGCCGTCAAGATCGCGCAATCGGGTGGTCTGACTGGCGCCGCACAGGTGGCGGCGATTGCGCTCGCCGCGAATATCGACCTGTACGGCGGGACGATGCTCGAAGGCGCGGTGGGCACGATCGCCTCGGCACAACTCTTCAGCACCTTCGCCGAACTGAAGTGGGGCACTGAACTCTTCGGGCCGCTGCTGCTGACCGAAGAGATTCTCACCGAGCCGCTGCGCTACGAAAACTTTGCGTTGCATCTTCCACAAGGACCCGGTCTCGGCATCACGCTCGACTGGGACAAGATCGACCGCCTCCGGCGCGATACGCGCAAAGGCGCAAGCGTTACCACGAACTGACGGTTCATCCGCTAACCGCCGAGAACATTAAACGAAGGAGATACCCCATGAACAAGCAAGCTATCGACGCACTGCTGCAGAAATTCAACGACAGCGCCACCAGCGAAGGCAATCCGCGCACAAAGCAGATCGTCCAACGCATCATTCAGGATCTGTTCTATACGATCGAAGACCTCGACGTGCAGCCGGCCGAGTTCTGGACCGCGCTGAATTATCTCGGCGACGCAGGCAAGAGCGGCGAGCTCGGTCTGCTGGCCGCGGGCCTCGGCTTCGAGCATTTTCTCGATCTGCGAATGGACGAAGCAGAAGCCAAGGCCGGTATTGAAGGCGGCACGCCGCGCACTATCGAAGGACCGCTGTATGTGGCGGGCGCACCGGTGTCCGACGGGCATGCACGGCTCGATGACGGCACCGATCCCGGCCAGACGCTGGTGATGCGCGGCCGCGTATTTGCTGAAGATGGCAAGCCGCTCGCCAACGCGCTGGTTGAAGTGTGGCACGCGAATCATCTCGGCAACTACTCGTACTTCGACAAGTCGCAGCCGGCGTTCAATCTGCGCCGCTCGATTCGTACGGATGCCGAAGGCAAATATAGCTTCCGCAGTGTGGTGCCGGTCGGTTACTCGGTGCCGCCGCAAGGGGAGACGCAGTTGTTGCTCGATCAGCTGGGCCGTCATGGGCATCGTCCGGCGCATATCCACTTCTTCGTGTCGGCGCCGGGCTGCCGCAAGCTGACCACGCAGATCAACATCGACGGCGATCCGTATCTGTGGGACGACTTTGCGTTCGCCACGCGCGACGGCCTCGTGCCTGCGGTCAAGCAGGCCGAGGGCGCGGAAGGCAAGCCTTACGGCGTGGAAGGGCAGTTTGCGCTGATCGACTTCGACTTCACGCTGTTCAAGGAGCGCGACAACCTGCCGGGTGCCGAAATCGACCGGCTGCGCGCCGAAGCCTGAGGCTGCAACTGCGGCTGTGGCGCTCTAACGCGCCGATGACTGAAAACGCATACACGTACCGCACGAATCTATTGACCCTGGCTGCGCGGCGGAGTATTCCGCGTAGTCGGGGTTTTTCATTACCGATCAGAGAAGGAGAGCCAGCATGCTGTTTCACGTTGAGATGACCGTCAACCTGCCGCTCGATATGGACGCCGAGCGCGCCGCGCGCTTGAAAGCCGATGAGAAAGCCATGTCGCAGAAGCTGCAGGAAGAGGGCGTATGGCGGCACTTGTGGCGCATCGCCGGGCGCTACGCCAACGTCAGCGTGTTCGATGTGGAAAGCCCCGCGCATCTGCATGACGTGCTGAGCCAGTTACCGTTGTTCCCGTACATGCATATCGAAGTGCGCGCACTGTGCCGGCATGCATCGTCGATTCGCGACGACGACCGGTAAGGGCGGAAGGAAGAAGGTGCTGCGAATGCAGCACCTGGCCTGCATTAAAGTGTATTAAAGATCGAGCACCAGCAGCGGTGACGTGGCGCGCGAGACGCAGCAGCAGATCACTTTGCCGCTTGCCCTTTCAGCTTTACTCAGGCAATGGTCGCGATGCTCGGGCGTGCCGCTCACCACATCGACCATGCAGGTCCCGCATACGCCTTCGCCGCATGAGGTATCGACTTCGATACCGATCGACGCGAGCGCCGCGACGATCGTCGTATTTTTATCGACGTGGACGGTAGCGCCGCTGCTGGCGATCTGCACATCGAATGCATCGAGCGCGTTCGCTTCGCTGCTAGCCGTCGAAACAGGCTCGGCGGCGAAGCGTTCAAGGTGAATCGCCCCCGAAGCCACGCGCGTTTCACCGACCGCCACCACGCGCTCCATGAAGGGGCCCGGGCCGCAGGTATAAATGTGCGAACCTTCGCCCGCGCTTGCCACGCAGTCGGCCAGCACCGCATCGAGCTGTTCTGGTTCGACGCCGAAGTGAGGCCGTACGAAATCACTGAACGGTGCGCGTGAGAGTAATGGCAAGAACGCCGCATGCTCCGCGCTGCGCGCGAAATAATGCAACACGAAGCGCTCGTTCTGCTTGAGCAGGCGATAGGCCATGCTCAACAGCGGCGTGACGCCAATGCCTGCCGCAATCAGAATGTGCTCGCTCGCGCCGGACGCAAGCTGGAACAGATTGCGCGGCGCACCGATCGTCAATTCGCAACCGACCGTCACGTCGTCATGCAGCGAGCGCGAACCGCCGCGCGACGCGTCTTCACGTTTGACGGCAAACAGGTGCGCTTCACGATGATCGGGGTCGCCACACAGGGAATATTGCCGCGTGATGCCTGAGGGCACGGTGACGTCGATATGGGCGCCGGGTTCGTAGCGGTCGAACGGTTGTCCGTCCAGACGCGAGACACTGAACGAGCGCACGCCGTGCGCTTCGTCACGCACGCTGTCGACGCGTACGCTGAAGGTGGTTCTTTCCATGATCTTGCTGGCCAAAGGACAGAGAGGGGCAGAGCGGACGCCGCATGCAATGCGCAGCGCCCGGTTGTGCGTCAAGGATAAGAAGCCGCCGACAATCAGGCAAATCGATTAAAAATCGGTTATGAAATAAGTCGAATTGATAATATGGTGCGCAGCCATGCGCCCTCGTCATCCTTCGACACCGGCCAGATGCCGGACCAGCGCCTTTTCCGGCCGTTTCAGCGCGTTCAGGTCGCGCATGCAGATCAGCAACTGACGCGTGGCCCAACTGTCCGTCAGTTCGATCGTGCGAATGCCCGGCGTGCCGCGATAGCGTTTCGCGGCGGTGGCCGGCACGATGGCGATGCCCGCGCCCTGTTCGACCATGCAGCAGATGCTGTCGAAGGTTCGCATATGCGCCCGGACGTTGAGCGGCTGTCCGGATAGCAGGGCGCGTTCGCCGAGGTACGCGTGCAACGCGCTGCTCGTGCTCAAGCCGATAAATTCACGGTCGGCCACTTCCGCAAGCGTCACGCGGCGACGCGCGCCCAGCGGGTCGCCGCGGCTGGTAACCAGCACAAGTTTGTCGACGGCGAAGGGCACCGTTTGCAACGCGCCGTGTTCGACGGCATCGGAGATGACGCCGATCTCCGCCGCGCCGGTCAGCACCGCTTTCACGGTTTCGCTGCTTTGCCGTTCCTTCAGATCGATCTGCACGTTGGGGTGATCGCGCAAAAAGAGCCCAACCGGGGCAGGCAAAAACTCGGTGATCGCGGCGGTATTGGTCCACAAGCGGATAAACGCTTTGCTCCCGGTCTGATGTTCGCCGAGCTCGCCTTGCATCCGGTCGATCTGGCTGAGCACGAGTCGCGCATGATGCGCGAGCGTATCGCCCGTCGCCGTGGACTCCACGCCGCGCCGGCCGCGCTCCAGCAAGGGCACGCCCAATGCGTCTTCCATGCCGCGCAAACGCGCGCTGGCCGACGGCAGCGACATGTTCGCGCGCGCCGCGCCGTGCGTGATGCTGCCGGTGTCGAGAATGTTCAGGAAAAGGCGGAGATCGATCAGGTCGAAGCGCATGGGGTCGAATTTTAGTTGGTGTCGTAACCGTGACTGGCGTTGCGGTTGCAGATGCAGATGCAGATGCAGTTTTAGCCTTAGTTATAGCCTAAGTCACAGTACGTATCTTACGCATTGTGGACGGCGCTGCGGCAATCGAAAATCGCGGACATGACATCCAGAACCTCATCCCCATGACCTCTTCTTTTGCGCTGCATGCGAGCGTGATTGCCGCGACCTTCGTGCTCGCTGGCTTCGTCAAGGGCGTGACCGGCATGGGCCTGCCGACCGTCGCCATGGGCGTGCTCGGCACGCTGATGCTGCCGGCGCAGGCGGCAGCGATGCTGTTGCTGCCGTCGTTCGTCACGAACGTCTGGCAGTTGTTCGCGGGGCCCAGCGTGCGGGAATTGCTCAGACGTTTGTGGCCGATGATGGTGGGCATCGTCGCGGGCACGCTCGCGGCTGCATCGTTCATTGCCGGCGGCGGTGGCGAATCGGCCGTGGCCGGCTTGGGCGCCGCGTTGACGCTCTATGCCGCGGCCGGGCTGATGGCGTGGCGCTTCTCGGTGCCGGCACGCCACGAGCGCTGGCTGTCGCCGGCGGTCGGCGTGGTCACCGGCGCGATCACCGGAGGGACCGGCGTGTTCGTTGTGCCGGCGGTGCCTTATCTTCAGGGCTTAACGTTAAAAAAAGAGGATCTGGTCCAGGCGCTCGGCCTGTCGTTCACCGTTTCCACCATCGCGCTCGCGATCGGACTGACAAGGGAGCATGCATTTGCGGTCGACGACCTCGGCACGTCGCTTTGCGCCGTAGCACCTGCCTTGCTCGGCATGTGGATCGGCCAGCGGGTGCGCGGCCACATTAGTCCGGCGACCTTCCGCCGCTGGTTTTTCATTTGTCTGCTCGGCTTGGGTATTCAGTTACTGGCGCGCGTATTCGTTTGATCAGGAAGTGGGAAGCGTGAAGCAGGAGGGCTGGATTGTGTGGTCGACTATTCTGGATACGTTAGGCGCGTTAGCTGTACTGGCAAGTGTGGCGGTGCAGATCGCGTTTATCCGCAAATGCGGAAATCGGTGAACCATCAGACTTATCTTCGGTTAGCGCGGCGCAAGCCGCTCAGGTAGCGCGTAGCGTTGCATCGTGCGTTCCATGCCATCGAGAAACGCCTGCTCCGCGGCGTTCATCTTGCGTGCGCGCAGCCACAGCAGATCGATATCGACGTCGACCAGACCCTCTTCGGGTGGCAGACGCCACAAGCGTTGCTGTGCGAGATCGTCGCGCACGATGTGCTCGGGCAGACAGCCGATGCCATAGCCCGCGAAGATCAGCCGCCGCACTTCATCGAGGCTCGGCGAGGCCGCCACGATGCGCCCGGTAAAGCCGCGCTGATCGCGAAACACGGTGAGCGGCGACAAGCTGTCGCCAATCTGGTCGCTGGTGAACGATACGAAGTTTTCCGCCAGCAATTGATCGACCGACAATGCATGCCGCCCGAACAGCCGATGATGCCGCCCGCAGAAAAGCGCATACCGTTGCCGCAGAAAGCAACGCTGTTCGAGTTTGTCGACGGGCGTGCGGCACAAGCCGAGCCCGGCCGTGGCCGTTTTTTGCAGCAACGACGAGATGATGTCCGACGAGCGCATCACTTCGATCTGCAAGTCCACGCGCGGATAGCTCTTGTGGAATTCCGCGAGGAATTCGTCGTAGACGCCGGAGTCGATCCGGCTCACCGAGAGAAGCCGGATCGACCCGGTGATGTCGTCGCTGCGGTCGTCGAGTTCAGTTTCCAGCCGCGACATGTGGCCGTAAATATCACTGGCGATGCGGTACACCTCCTCGCCGGCGCGAGTCGGTTCGAAGTGCGGGCCGCGACGCTGGATCAGATTGCGTCCGAGCGTGTCTTCGAGCCGTTTAAGCGCTTGGCTAACCGCCGGCTGCGTCAGGTGCAAACGGGCCGCGGCACGGCTGACGCTGCGCTCCTGCATGATCACGAGGAAGGTGCGCAACAGGTTCCAGTCGAGCCGGTCATTCAAAAAACGCGTGACGTCCGCGCGCAACTGAGTCATGGAATCACCTTCGACATTAGCCAGATTTATAGCCGGGATAATAAACCGAAATTTGACTAATATTTTATGGCTGGCGATAAAACACCTCACAAGATGGCCTGATATCAGGCATCGCGACAGAGGAGCCGCCATGAACGCTTCACCCCAAGCCACCCGTCAGCCCGTGCGAGCGGCCAGCGCCGCTTTCATCGGCACGATGATCGAGTGGTATGACTTCTACATCTACGCCACGGCCGCCGCGCTGGTGTTCGGCGAGTTGTACTTCCCCTCGCATGATCCGTTTGTCAGCACGATGGCGTCGTTCGCGACCTTCGCGGTCGGCTTCTTTGCACGGCCGCTGGGTGGCGTGATCTTCGGTCATCTGGGCGATCGTATCGGCCGCAAGAAGGCGCTGATGACCACGCTGATGATGATGGGTGTCGCCACCGTGTGCGTCGGCTTGCTGCCGGCTTATACGAAAGTGGGCGTGCTCGCGCCTGTGCTGCTGGTGTTGCTGCGCGTGGTGCAAGGCGTGGCGGTGGGTGGCGAGTGGGGCGGCGCCGTGCTGATGGCTGGCGAACATGCGCCGAAAGGGCGGCGTACGTTCTTTGCTTCGTTCGCGCAACTGGGCAGCCCGGCCGGGCTGATTCTCTCGCTGATCGCATTTCGCGCGGTCACGTCGATGCCGCACGACGATTTCATCGCGTATGGCTGGCGTCTGCCGTTTCTGGCAAGCGCGGTGCTGCTCGTGGTCGGTATTTTCATTCGCCTCGGTGTCAACGAGTCGCCGGAATTCCAGCGCGAGAAAGAAGCGAAGCGTACGGTCGAGTTGCCGATTGCCGAAGTGTTCCGTTCTTCCGGCGCGCTGGTTGCACTGTGCATCGGCGCGAACACGATCGGCATTGCGGGTGTGTACTTCACCAACACTTTCATGATTTCGTACACCACGCAAAACATCGGCGTGTCGAAATCGCTAATTCTCGATTGCCTGTTCGCGGTCGCAATCATTCAGTTTCTGTCGCAACCGCTCGCCGCGTGGCTCGCTGAAAAGATCGGTGGTGCGCGCTTCCTCAAGCTGGCCGCGTTCGCCGCGATGCTCTCGCCGTATCCGATGTTCACGCTCGTGCAGAGCGGCAGCCGGCTGTCGATGATTGTCGGCATCGCGCTTGCCGTGGTGTGCATGGCGAGTTTCTATTCGGTGATCGCGGGCTTTGTCAGCGGCGTGTTTCCGGTGCGGGTGCGTTATTCGGCGATTTCGCTGTCGTACCAGGTGTGCGGTGCGATTGCAGGTGGTTTGACGCCGCTGGCGGGGACATGGCTCGCGCACAAATTCACCGGGCAATGGTGGCCGCTTGCCGTGTTTTACACGTGCCTCGCGGGCATCTCGTTGTCGTGCATCGTCGCACTGGATGCGCTGAAACACCGTCGTGCCGACGCACCCGAAGCACTGCCGGCACGCTGAATCAAATGAAATCAAAGACGTTGCCGGCGCGTGCGATGATGGCCGCACCGGCCTACGCCTGAAGCAAAGGAACTGGACTATGCAGACGTTTTTTCATCCGGCGCAGTTGAAGCATCATCCGCGCAGCTATCTGTCGCGTGGCCAGATGCGCACGCCGCAGGAAGTGCCCGAACGTGCGTTGCGCCTCGTCGAAGCCGTGAAGAAGCTCGGTTTCGACGTGCAGGAGCCGACGGATTTCGGGGCCGCACCGCTCGCCGCGGTGCATGGCATGAACTATCTGCGCTTCCTCGAAGAAGCGCATCGCGAATGGAAAAAGATTCCCGCGGAGTGGGGCGACGAAGTGATGTCGAACGTGTATATCCGCGAGAACAATCCGTTGCGCGGCGTGCTGGCGCAAGCGGCTCGCTATCTCGCCGACGGCAGTTGTCCGGTCGGCGCGGATACCTACGAATCCGCTTACTGGTCGGCACAGAGCGCGCTGGCCGGCGCGCACGCGATTCTCGACGGTGCGGGTGAAGCGTACGCGTTATGCCGCCCGCCGGGTCATCACGCGCGTGCCGAAGCGGCAGGCGGTTTCTGCTATCTGAACAATGCAGCAGTTGCAGCGCAGGCGCTGCGGCAGAAGTACGGGCGTGTGGCGATTCTCGATACTGACATGCACCATGGCCAGGGCATTCAGGAGATTTTCTACGGTCGTGACGACGTGTTGTACGTGTCGATCCACGGCGATCCGACGAATTTCTATCCCGTGGTAGCCGGTTTCGAAGACGAACGCGGCGCGGAGAAAGGCGAGGGTTATAACGTCAATCTGCCGATGCCGCATGGTTCGTCGGAAGCCGTGTTCTTCGAGCAACTCGACGCGGCGCTGCGTGTTCTCGCGCGCTTTCAACCGGATGTGCTGGTCGTTGCACTGGGCTTCGACATCTACAAGGACGACCCGCAATCGATGGTGGCGGTGACGACCGAAGGCTTCGGCCAACTCGGCGGCCAAATCGGTGCGCTGAAACTGCCCACGTTGATCGTGCAGGAAGGCGGGTATCACATCGAAACGCTCGATGTGAACGCGCAGTCGTTCTTCGGCGGGTTTGCGTCGAAGCGATGAAGTCAGGCGGGTGTCGCGCCGGCGTCAGCGTCGGTGCCCGCCGTGCCCTTGTCTAACCTTGCCCCACGCGTTCCGCCCCCCACGTCTTTCCGATTGTTCGGCTCATCCGACGTATCTATTCGTTTCCAGCCGCTTTATCCATGCGGCCAGTGTGCCTACATTGTGTCCAGTGACAGCGCCACTGCATGTCTCGCTTCATCGGCGTCAGCGCGCGAATCTTCGCGGCAGCGACGCCGGCGCGAACTCCATCCAAAGGAAACGATCATGAGCAAACTCACAGGTAAGGTTGCGGTTGTAACGGGCGCATCGAAAGGCATCGGCGCCGGGATTGCCAAGGCACTCGCTGCGCAAGGCGCGTCGGTGGTGGTGAACTATGCGTCCAGTAAGGCCGGCGCGGACGATGTGGTTGCCGCAATCACCGCGGCGGGCGGCAAGGCAGTGGCCGTTGGCGGCGATGTGTCCAAGGCCGCGGACGCGAAAGGCATCGTCGATTCGGCAGTCGAAACCTATGGCCGCCTCGACATTCTCGTCAACAATTCCGGCGTGTATGAGATGGCGCCGATCGAAGACATCACCGAAGCGCACTTCCATAAGCACTTCGACGTGAACGTGCTGGGTCTGCTCCTGGTCACGCAAGCGGCGGTGAAGCATCTGGGCGAAGGCGGCAGCATTGTGAACGTCAGCTCGGTTGTCAGCCGCATCACGCCGCCGGGCAGCTCGGTCTATACCGCCACCAAGGGCGCGGTGGACGCCATCACCGGCGTGCTCGCACGTGAACTCGGCCCGCGCAAGATTCGCGTCAACTCCGTGAATCCCGGCATGGTGGAAACTGAAGGCACGCATACCGCCGGCTTCATCGGCTCGGACTTCGAGACCTGGGCGCTCAGCACAACACCGCTTGGCCGTATCGGTCAGCCTGACGATATCGCCGACGTCACCGTGTTCCTTGCGTCCGATGACTCGCGCTGGATGACTGGCGAAAGCCTGATTGCTAGCGGCGGTATGCGGTAACAGGTTTGGCTGGCGCGTTGTGATGGGTTCGTGTGGCAATGTCATGCATTGCCACGATACGCGCCCGCTGCGCCAGGACTGGATGAAAACACCGCCGGGCAATCGTTGCCCGGCGGCTTATTGTTTTATTGAGCCGTCACAGTAGCGGCGCTTGTCAGCTCCACCGCGAACAACGCATCCAGCAGATTCGACCCCGGCCTTTCAGCAAGCCGCGTGAGCGATTCGATCATCTGCACCTGGCAATCCTGAAGCGGAATCATCCTGATCCGCCGCGATTCCTTGAATTCGGCGCGCGCGATCACGCCTACCCCCATGCCTTGCGCGACCGCTTCCTCCAGCGCTTCACGTCCGTCCACATACATCACCGGTTCGACCTGCAACGACTCGCGCACCAGTTCGATTTCCAGCAACTGCTGTGTAACCGATTGCCGCTCGCGAAAAATCATCGGCTGCTGCACCAGTTCCGCGTAACTCAGCTTGCGTTTCTTTGCTACCGGATAGCTCGCCGGCACCATGACCACCAGCGGATCGCGCCGCAGCACGCGCGACTCGAGCCGGCTATGCACCTGTGGAGCGGCGGTAATGGCGGCGTCGACCGCGCTCGACAGCACGCGCTGCATGCAATCTGCGGCATTGGCGATCGAGAGCGTTACGACGATGCCCGGATGAAGCTTGCGAAACGCGCCGATCAGCGCGACGGCCAGATCGGGCGCGTCCGCCGCCAGCGAGAGCGAGCCGGACTCGAGCCCACCTGCCGATTCGAGCAGTTGCCGCGCGTCGCGCTCGCAACTGAGCATCTGCCGCGTCACGGTGAAAAGACGCAGACCGAGTTCAGTGGTTTCGACGCCGCGCGGGCCGCGCTCGAACAATTTGACACCGAAATCCTGCTCGAGCCGCTTCACGTGATCCGACACCGCCGGCTGCGTGAGCGACAGCGCCTGCGCCGCTTTGGAAAATCCGCCGTGTTCCGCGACCGCATGAAAGGCCCGCAATTGCGCGTATTGCACGTCTGCCTCGCCGAGAGATAAGTTTTTGCGATACCTGCATCGATTATATCGATTTTACCGATGGACAGCCTTTCTGTACTGTGCCATGACCGCAACAGCGATATCGGAGATTCCGACCATGGAAAGCGTCATCGACAGCGCCCCGACAGTGCCAGCACTGCCTTCAACCGTGATGTGCGCCGCGCCGGCCCAGGGCGAGCCGTATCTGTTGACGCCGGGACCGCTGACCACGGCGTTCTCGACCAAGGAAGCCATGCTGCGCGACTGGGGTTCGTGGGACGGCGACTTCCGCGCCATGACCGCCCAGTTACGCCGCAGCCTGCTGGAGATCGCCGGCGACACCGCCGGCGAGTACGACTGCGTACCGCTTCAGGGCAGCGGCAGCTATTGCGTCGAAGCCATGCTCGGCAGCCTGATTCCACGCGACGGTCACGCCCTGGTGCTGGCCAACGGCGCCTACGGCAAGCGCATCGCAACCACCCTCGGTTATCTCGGGCGTGCCTGCACGATGCTCGACAAGGGCGACTACCTGCCGCCGCGCGGCGCCGAAGTCGAAAGCATGCTGGACGCCGATCCGCGCATCACGCACGTGGTCGCGGTGCATTGTGAAACGAGCTCCGGGATTCTCAACCCGATCGAAGAAATCGCCGCCGCTACCGCCAAGAAAGGCCGCAAGCTGCTGATCGACTCGATGAGCGCATTCGGCGCGGTGCCGCTCGATGTGCGTCAGATTCCGTGCGAGGCGTTTGTCTCCTCGGCGAATAAATGTATCGAGGGCGTGCCCGGCTTCGGGTTTGTGATCGCTCGCAAGAGTGCGTTGCAGGAGGCCAAGGGCCGCAGCCATTCGCTCTCGCTCGACGTGTACGACCAGTGGGACGCGATGAACCGCACGGGCCAATGGCGCTTCACGCCACCGACGCATACCGTGGCCGCGTTTATCGAAGCATTGCGTCTGCACAAGCTCGAAGGCGGCCAGCCCGGCCGTCTCGCACGTTACGCGAACAATCGCGACGTGCTGGTTGCGGGCATGCAGGAACTCGGCTTCGAGCCGCTGCTGAACGCGCGTTGGCGCTCGCCGATCATCGTGACGTTTTTTGCGCCGGCGCATCCGTCGTTCAAGTTCGAACACTTCTATGAATTGATGAAGAAGCAGGGTTTCATCATCTATCCGGGCAAGCTGACGGTGGTGGATAGCTTCCGCATCGGCTGCATCGGCCAGGTGGATGAGCGTGTGATGCACCGCGTGGTGCGAGCCTGCGCGCAGTCGCTGCAAGCGATGGGGGTCGCGCATGCCGCACCGCCGGCGGCCGCGCTCGAAGAGCGCAAGACCCTGGCCGAAGCGGCTTGAGTACGGAATACAAATGCGCGGCACGTCGCGCGAGCCTTACAACTTCCAGAGAATCGAAGTAAATGAAACACGTAAAAGCAGTGATTTTCGACTGGGCCGGCACGGTGGTCGATTATGGTTCGTTGGCCCCGATGGGCGCGTTTGTCGAGACGTTCGAGCAGTTCGGCGTGTCGATCACGATCGACGAAGCACGCGGCCCGATGGGCATGGCCAAGCGCCCGCATATCGCGGCGCTGATGGCGTTGCCGCGTGTGTCGCAGGCATGGGCCGACAAGTACGGCCACAAGCCGGGCGAAGCGGACATCGACGCCGTGTACGACGTCTTCGTGCCGAAGAACATCGCGGTGGCCGCGAGCTACAGTTCGGTGATTCCGGGCGTGGCGGAAGTGGCGAGCGCGCTGCGCAGCGACGACATCAGGATCGGTACGACCACCGGCTATACGCGCGAAATCATGGCCGAGATCGTGCCGGGCGCGGCGGCTCAGGGTTTTTCGCCGGACAGTATCGTGTGTACGGGTGACACGCCGGAAGGGCGTCCGTCGCCGTACATGATCTACAAGACGTTGCCGGAACTCGGCGTGTGGCGCGCGAAGGATGCGATCAAGGTCGACGACACCGAAGTCGGCATCGAGGAAGGGATCAACGGCGGCACGTGGGCGGTGGGTGTTGCCGTGAGCGGCAATGCTTTCGGCATGGCCGAGGATGATGTCAAGGCGCTGGCGCCGGATGAATTTGCATGGCGGCGCAAGGTGGCGATTCAGAAGTTGCAGGCCGCTGGTGCGCATTATGTGATCGATAGCGTGGCGGATCTGATGCCTGTGGTGCGTGAGATTGATGCGCGGTTGGCGCGAGGTGAGCGGCCTTAAAAAGCGACAAACCCGGCAAGAGCCGGGTTTGTTGTATCTGGAGCAGGTGTTAGTCGGTACGAAGGCCGCCGCGCTGTCTGATTTGCTTCTGCGTCATGGGCCTCCCTGCGATCGTATAGTCGTGATCGAGAGAAATGGTGATCTTGCCGTACCTGTGGTCGACGCTGAGCATGACCTGCTGCCCGGGGCGGAAGCCGATGCGTTCGAGCAACGCGTCAGTGACGAGCATCCACGGAAAGGCGACGCGCCTCGCCTGCTGCTGCAGGCTGTCTGTGGCAGGTGCCCGTTCAAGTGTTGCAGAAATATTCGTTGGTGGTTCGGTGCGGGTGCGGCGTGGTTTAAGATTGATGTTAGCCATGGTCAACTCCCTTTTTGAGTTGGTTGTGGTCAGCGGGCCGTGAGTGTTGGTAGCACTCATGGCCCGCGCTTCGTTTACCTTCTGCGTTTGCCTCTCGGTTCGGTACATGCACCTTGTTGCTTCACGTCAGGCACGGTCGCGGCGCGGACGTTATGTCATGACTTCGTGTTCGATAGCCCGCTCGATGAGCTGGTTGAGACTGATCCCTTCGGCCGCAGCAGTTTCGACCGCGCGCGCATGAAGCTCGGGGTTGATGCGTGCATTGAAGCGGCCGGAGAAGTGGCGAAACGGATCGATGCCGTTCTCCTTGCAAACCTCAAGAAAAGCCGCCAGGGACCTGGAGCCCTCGGCCTTGAGAGTGGGGATATCGCTGGCGTAGAAGTCAGCACCGCCGTTCAGGCCGAGGAATTCGCCGCGCAGCATATCAGTGTCGGGGTCATACGTGACGACTGCGCGATGGTTGTCGATGGTAAGGATGTTCATGGTTTGACTCCGTTCGATTCGAGCCATTTGCGGATGCTGGCGACCGCGCCCTTGTCGGTGGTGGGGCGCGGGTGCGGGCGGTGATAGACCTGCACTTGGCCGAACAGCACAACAGCGATTCTGGAGCCCTCGCGCTCGGTGATCTTTGCGCCGAGCTCGAGGAAGAGCGCTTCGATGTCGGACCATCGCACATTGGCCGAAACGGGGCGTGCGAAGATCAGTTCAAGGGTTCGGGAATGGGCTCGCTTCATGAGGGAAAATGGTACCACAAATTGGTACTGTGGTGTGGCTATCTGAACCAGTTGGCCTCAGCGTTTGTGAACAGAGCATACAGATCAAACGCCTCGAAGGATTTACGACGATGGCCGGGGTCTACGCTGCTGTGTGAGAGCAGGGCAGGTGGTTAGCACGCACAGAAGATTTATTTTGTCTGCGTCCCTGCCGAAGATATGCTCGATTCGTTCTAATAGAACAATCCCCCATTCACACCGTTCGTGGAGCGCCATCCGATGACCTGCATCGCGCAGATTTCCGACATCCACGTCCGGCCGAAGGGTTCGTTGTATCAGGACCTGGTTGACTCGAACGCCATGCTCGCGCAGGCGATTACCGCGCTGAACGAGGTGAGACCGGCGCCTGATCTAGTCATCATTACGGGCGATCTTGTCGACGAAGGCAGGCCCGCTGAATACGCGATGGTGCGCGAACTGCTCGGCGCGCTGACGCTTCCTTACATCGTAATGCCCGGTAATCACGACAACCGTGATCATCTGCGCGAAGCGTTCGCGGATCATCCATGGCTGCCTCGCAGCGGTCCGCTGCATTTCACACGCGACGTCGGCACGGTGCGCTTGATCGCGCTGGATACCTCTGTGCCTGACAAGCATCACGGCGAACTGAACCGCGACGATCTGGCGTGGCTCGATGCGCAACTGGACGCTTGCCAGGACCGCACGGCCGTGATCGCCATGCATCATCCACCATTCATTACCGGCATACCGTATCTCGATCTTTATGGACTGCGCGATGCGGAACCGTTCGCCGCCTTGATCGCTTCGCACCCGCACGTCGATCGTGTGATCGCGGGACATGTGCATCGGTCGATGCAGACGAGGCTCGGCCCTGTGCCGGTGCTGACCTGTCCGAGCACGACGACGCAGATTGCTTTGCGTGTGGAGGCCGATGCGCAACCGGCGTCGTATCTCGAGCCGCCTGCTTTCATGCTGCATCGCTGGGTGCAGGGCAAGCCGGCCGTTTCGCATCTGAGCTATATCGGCCGGTTCGAGGGGCCGTTGCCGTTTGCGTGAAAGCGTAGCGCGGGCCGTCTGTTGGTCGTGGTCGTCAAGGAGGGTCGCTTCGGCCGCGGCGCAGAGGATCGGGATTAAGCGAGGACGGGTTGCAATCGTCTGTGGAATGAACCCGTTGCCCGCCGCTCAAGTTTCGAATTCAGATGCCGTTGACACGAGCTAGTCACTTCCGGGAACCAGCCGTGCATCTCGCTTACAGTAACGACCGTCTGTCCAGCAGGATGTTGGTTGATCCGTCCGCCGCTGGCGAACCCGAGGTGGAATCGTCGGTCATCGAATGGCTGTTGCACGACGATCAGGTGATGCGCGAATGCTTCACGCACGCGGCGGAAATTCTGAAGAGCGTGACCGGCGCGGCGATCACCGCGATCACGCTGCTCGACGAGGAGCATCAGCACTACCGGGCCGAAGTCGGCATGGCGATGCCGCTCGTGACCCGCGCGCGCTCGCTGGCCGACTACGCGGTGCGCGACGCGGACCTGTTCGTCATCGAGGATGCCCACGACGACACCCGTTTCGGCGAATGCATGCTGGTGCAGCGCCATCCCTTCGTGCGCTTTTACGCGGCGATTGCACTGCGCGCGCCGAACGGTGAGATCGTCGGCGCGCTGTGCGCGATGGACCCGGCGCCCGGCCGCCTCGATGCGTCGCAACGTGGCGTGTTTTACCACCTGCGCGCGATGATCGAAAATGATCTGAAAATGCGCACGGCCACCGCGATCGATCCGCTCACCCAGTTGTACAACCGCCGCTTCCTGCTGGAAAGCATCGCGCGCAAATGGAAAGACGCACGCGAGGGCGACGTGATGGGCTCGGTGGTGGTCGACGTCGACTGGTTCAAGCAGTACAACGACACCTACGGCCACCAGGCGGGCGACCATTGTTTGCGCAAGGTGGCTTCGGTGATGCAGGCGGCGGCCGACGGTGAGCGCATCATCGCCGGGCGCATGGGGGGCGAGGAGTTCGGCCTGCTGGTGCTGCGAGCAGAGCCGGTGACGCTTGAACGCACGCTCGAAGCGCTACGGCAGGGTGTCGAAGATCTGGCGATCGAACATCGCGCCTCGCCGCTCGGCATGGTGACGGTGAGCGTCGGCGCCTCGCTGACGCGTATGACCGAGGGATCGCGGCTGGCGCATCGCGAGGGTTTCGCGAGCGCGGACCGGGCGCTGTACCGCTCGAAACACGAAGGCAGGAATCTGGTGACGATGGCCTAGGGTAGGCCGCGTCGCAACAGCGCTGCCGTTATCAGCTTCAACCCCGCAGGCAGCGATTCGCCGAACACACGGCCTTCGTCGGCGTCATCGAGTTCCACGGTCTCGCCGACCATCGTGATCCACGCGCGCGGCGCATTGGCTGCTTCGAGTTTGCGCACCACGGCCTGGCGCGCGTCTTCCGGCAGGTCGCGCGAGCGGTCACCGGTCATGCGGGCAATCTGCACGGCGGCGAACGCTGCGGGGTCGACCTTCTTCCAGTCGAGCGCGAGGATCGTGTTCAGCCAAAGCGCCGCGACGTCCGGCGGCACGACGCTATGCGCGCTGCCATAGAACGGCCGCCGCGCACCGATGCGGCCGACCGCCCACCAGCTCTGATGATTTTCCGCGGGCTTCTTCAAGCGCGTGAGCACGGACTCGCCGAGCTCGATCTTGCGTTCGACCGGAATACGTTCAAGCGATGCGCTCAGCCGGACCATGTCGGTGAAGCCGGTTTTCGACACGTCGAAGGGCAACTTGTGACGCGATTGCGCGGCCGTTTGCAGATAGGCCATCGCGTCGAGCACGCGCAGTTGCGCGCTTTCATCGAGGCCTCCCGCAGCGCGGCGCCATAGCGTCCACCATTCCGACCAGACCTGGCTTTCGTTGACGTACTGGATGCCGTCGTCGAAGAGCGACCAGAGTTGCTCCACGCGCCATTCGTCGAGCGGATAGCCGAAGCCAGGCCGCACGCAATAGCCAGCAAGATTCAGCCACGAGCGTTCGTGATCCGCCGAGCGCCGCCGACGGCGCGCGCGTTCCCACAGCGCGCCGAAGAGTTCACGCAGCAGCGCGCTGTTCCAAGCTTCGCGAGGCCCGAGCAGCTGTTCGAGTTGCGAGCGCAGGCGTTTGATTTCTTTCGGGTCGATTTTTTGCGCGCGCGTGCCGAAGCAGCGGTCGATATGGTCGATCGCCTGGTCGAGCGCGGGGTGTCGGGCTTGCGATGCACCCGCCGCCAGGTTCACCTGAGCATCTTCGCGGCGCAACTGGAATTCGAGCAGCCAGCGCTGCGCCGGATTGTCGAGCTCGATGCAGTGCACTTCTAGCGTGCCGATTTCGGTCAGCGACGTTGCGATCTGTACGGCGGTTTCGCCGCGCGTCGTGCTCGCGCCGCGCGGTTGCACGATCGTCGCAATAGGTGGCAGCCGAACGAAATCGCCTTGTGCAAGGTCGGCAAGTTCGCCTAGTTGATAGACGGTATCCGCGCTTGAAGAGGCCAGGTGAAAGCGCACAGGGTGGCCGAGGCGCAACGCGAACGTACGGTCTTCGATCCGGATCTCGTGACCTTCTTCGGTACCGCGCGGAAGCAGGCAGATGCCGCGTTGCGTCGGTTCGGCGTCGCGTGCGCCGTCACTCGTTTCGTCCAGCACGAGGAAATAACTGCGCGCCGAGCCGCCACCGATTTTCGGCGCCTGGCCCGCGCGGGCGAGGGCATAAGCGACCGCGCCGCGCGCCACGGCGACGTCGGGATTGTCGTTGTGCAGAACGTTGAGCGCTTCGCCGCGCCACGTGCCCAAAGTGCTGGACAGGCGTTGCGCCAGCGCTTCAGCGCGGAATACGCCGCCGTTCAGTAACAGCGTGTCGGGCACCGGCAAAGGCTCGTCCTGAGCTTCACCCGCATCGGAAGGAAGCGCGGAGGAATCAGTAGCCGAACCCAGCGCCTTACGCGACTGCGCCGCGAAGCGGTTGAGAAACGCCGCGATATGACGCGTGACCGCGGCATCGGTGGCATAGGGCAGGCCGAACTCGACGATCGCACCGCGCGGCCTGCCGGGCCGTTCGTTCGATGCCACCGCCGGAAAGAAGCCGTCGACGATGATCTGCTCGACTTCCTCGCGCGTGACCTGCGCCGTGCGTGCGCCGCCGATCAACTTCGAGCCCGCGCCGAGCAGCGTGATCGAAGCCGACTCCGGCGCGTCTGGACCGAGCAGTTGTTCCTTCGCGCCGCGGCAACGCTCGACCAGTTGTGAGAGGCTCGCCGCCGACAGACGCGTGCGCTCGTTGCCCGCTTGAGGCAAACGTGCCTCGACGCGATGCGCGAGTGCGAGATCCATGTTGTCGCCGCCGAGCATCAGATGGTTGCCCACGCCGATACGCGTGAGCTCCGGCTCGCCGTCACGCATGCGGACTTCGATCAGCGTGAGGTCGGTCGTGCCGCCGCCCACGTCGCAGATCAGCACGAGTCGCGTGTCCGACAGTTCGGTCGCAAGGCTGTCGCGATGATGAAACAGCCAGTCGTAGAACGCGGCCTGCGGTTCTTCGAGCAGCCTTAATGTGGGCAGACCTGCCATGCGCGCTGCTTCCACCGTCAGCGCTCGCGCGCCTTCGTCGAAAGAAGCGGGCACCGTCAGCACGACGTCTTGCGCTTCGAGCGGCGCGTCGGGAAAGCGTTGATTCCAGGCGGCCCGCACGTGCGCCAGATAGCTCGCGCTGGCTTCGACCGGCGAGACTTTGCGGACATCGTCCGCGGCGCCCCACGGCAGGATCGGTGCGACCCGGTCCACCGACGCGTGCGACAGCCAGCTTTTCGCACTCGCCACCAACCGTCCCGGCACCTGGCCGCCGAGCGCACGCGCGAGCCTGCCGATTACTACGGGTGGATCCTGCTGACTTTCGCCAGCACGATCGACCGCGTTGTCAGGTGCGCGCCACGGCAACTGCAAATCGCCCGCACTCAGCTCGCCCGGCGCCGCGTGATACCTCACTGAAGGCAGCAACGGCCGCGCGGCGACTTCGCCGAGACTCACCAGTTGATCGATCTCGAAGACGCGAATTTCCTGCGAGCCCACCGCGGCATACGCCAGCACCGTGTTGCTGGTGCCGAGATCGATGCCGACGCTGTAGCGCTTCTGCTTCACTTCAGTCATGCATTGGCGTTGCCGCGCACGTCGAACTCGACCTTCCAACGTTCGTCGGTGCCGCGCGGCACGGCTTCGAGTTCGAGCGTGCCGGCTTCCGTCACGCGCGCATGCAGTTTCACTGGCACGACTTCACCAGCGGTGCGGCCGGCGGACGGCAGCGTTGCCTGGATTTCCTCCAGTTCCTGCAACTCCTCGGGACCCCAGAAGTCGAGCAGCGTGCCGACCTGATCCTGGCGACGCACCGACGATCCGAAGAAGCGGAAGTGCACCGGCTCGCCGACGACCAGCCCGAATTCCTGCGCCGGCAATTCGGCGTCCGTGCCTTCCTCCATGCCGAACGGCGCGACGCACAGCGCCTGCACCGGCGGCTCGAGACCGGGGACGGCGGGCATCGCCGATTCGATCGCGATGTAGTACGCGCGTGCGGTGCCGCCGCGGATACGCACGCCCTGGCCGCGCCGCACGTAGCCGTAATAAGCCGCGCCGCGCGCGACGGCGAGATCGAGATCCGCGCCTTCGAGCAGGCGTGCTTGCGGCGCACCTTCGGCACCGAGCCAGCCGTTGAGCGTGCCCATGATCCGCTCGACCAGCAGCGGCGACTTGAACACACCGCCGTTGAAGAGCACGGCAGTAGGGTGCAGGAAAGTCGCGCCTTCCGTCGTGGCGATATCGCGCAAGCCTTCGAGTTCGGCCAGCGCGCCCACCTGACGGCCAAGGAAGGCCGCCAGATGCCGCGTGATGCCCGCGTCCTGCGCATACGGCAGGCCGAGTTGCGTCAGACCGGCACGCGCGCGGCTCACTGGACGCGCCGCGCTATCCACCTGCGGGAAGAAGCCTTCGAGGATCGTCTGGGTCAACTCCGCACGCGTGAGTTCGGTGCGGATCGAACCGCCGATCAGCTTCGAGCCACGGCTCGGCACGACGAGCGGCACGGTATCGGTCGACGGGTCGCTGAGCAGCGTTTCCTTCGCCGAGCGGCAGGCATAGGTGAGGGCGCGCAGTTGCCACGCGTCGGCCTGAGTACCCTGCGCCGCAAGTTTGCGCGCGACCACGTGGGCAAGCGCCAGGTCCATGTTGTCGCCGCCGAGCAGAATGTGTTCGCCGACCGCGACGCGATGCAGTTCGAGATTGCCTTCACGCTCGATCACGGCGATCAGCGAGAGGTCAGTCGTGCCGCCGCCCACGTCGACCACGAGAATGATGTCGCCGACTTTGACCTGTTTGCGCCACTGGCCGCCGCTCTTCTGAATCCAGCTATACAGCGCGGCTTGCGGCTCTTCGAGCAAGGTCATGCGTCCGTAGCCGGCGGCTTCGGCGGCTTCGGCGGTCAACTCGCGCGCAGCCGGATCGAACGACGCAGGGATCGTCACCGTGATGTCCTGCTGGCTGAACGGCGCGTCCGGATGCGCGTGGTCCCACGCTTCGCGCAGGTGCGTCAGGTAGCGCACCGAGCTTTCGAGCGGCGACACGCGCGCGACTTCGGGCGGTGCGTCGTTCGGCAGAATCGCCGCGCGACGATCGACGCCCGGATGGCACAACCAGCTCTTGGCGCTCGACACGAGCCGGATCGGCGTGGCCGCGCCGCGGCTGCGGGCGAACTCGCCGACCGCGAATTCGCGCTGGCCGGTCCACGGCAGGTACAGATCGCCCGAGGCGAGTTCGTCCGGATGCGGCAGGTAGAGGAACGAGGG
This sequence comes from Paraburkholderia aspalathi, assembly GCF_900116445.1. Classification (GTDB taxonomy): domain Bacteria; phylum Pseudomonadota; class Gammaproteobacteria; order Burkholderiales; family Burkholderiaceae; genus Paraburkholderia; species Paraburkholderia aspalathi. The sequence goes on along the minus strand of NZ_FPBH01000025.1, from coordinate 62,539 downwards.
CAGCAGATCGAGATTGTCGATCGCGCCGGGTCCGGTAAGTTGTGCGACCGGCAGCACGCCTTGAGTGGTCTTTTCACCATCGCTGGCCGTGGTGTCCACGTAGGACAGCGCGCAGTGCGTGGTGCCCAGATCGATACCGATTGAGAAGCGTGCGTCGCTCATAGCTCCACCTCGGCGGGTGCGATCACCTTGGCGTTGTGGCTGTCGGTCAGCTTCGGCAGGCGCACTTCGTCGACACGCCAGCCGCGGTGGCTGATGCTGCCGTTGAACGGCGCCTTGCCGACCACGTTGCCGGTCAGGCGAATCGAGGTGGCGTCGAAACCTTCGGCCAGCGTCACGCGACTGCCTTCGGCTTCGTCGCGCACCGGACGGATCGTGAAATGCTCGCGCAGCGTCGTGCGGCAGCCGTCGTGCACGAGGCGGGCGGCGGCGCCGATGTCGGCGTCGCTATAGGCCTTGATGTCTTCTTCGACGAAATCGATGAAGCGCGCGTCGCGTTGCAGCAGACCGAGCAGTTGGAGTGCGGCGTCCGGGCTTGCTTCTTTCAGCGTGGGGGCCGGTTGCGGGGCGGGGGCCGGTGCCGCGGCGGGAGCGGGCGTGGGTGCGGGTGCTGCGCTCGCCGCAGCGGCGCCGCTGTTACGCAGACGCAGCACGCCGGCGGCGAATTCACCATCGCCGAGGATGCTGAAAAATGTACTGACGGCAAGTGAAATCCTGCCGAGGAAAGACGGGTTCGAATCGGTCATGAATGCTCCTGAGGGGCTCTGTTAAAGGACGAGCTGTCCTGGCTGCGCCGCACCCGACGAGCCCGACGTGCCTGATTGGCGTGCTGGGCGGCCGTCGTCATGCGTCATGGCGAGGGTCGGCGGCAAGCCTGCCGCCGAGGTCTGATTCATCCGGATTCGCGGCGCGTTTTGCGCGCGCAAAACCAGTATTTTGCCTTGTCGCGCGCCCGACGCGGGCAAAGGCGGGAATTCTAGCGGCTAATGGGTGGAGATTGGCGGGCGGTGGAGGCGCTCTTCCGGATGTGCACGGCGGCCCGTTTCACGCGGCGTGCGGCCCGAATTCGGCCACCACCTGATCGATAAACGCGCGCAGTTTCGGGGTGGCGCGGCTGGCCGGAAACACCAGATGCATGGGGCGTGCGGGCGCTTCGTAGCCGTTCAGCAAACGTACCAGCCTGCCCGCGGCAAGTTCGTCCTTCACCGCCACTTCGGGCGCGAGGATTACTCCGCCCCCATTAAGGGCCGCGGCCAGCAGCGCTTTCACGTCGTTGGCCTGAAAGCGGCCCGAGATCGGCACCACATGTTCGCCCTCGGCATCAGTGAAACGCCATGCGGTGTCAACCGGCAGGCTTGTATAGACGAAGCTCAGGCACTCGTGCTGCGCCAGCGCTTGCGGCGTCTGCGGCTCGCCGCGCTCGGCCACGTAACCGGGCGACGCGCAGGCAACCAGCCGGTACGGCATCAACTGCCGCGCGATCAACGACGAATCCGACAGCGAGCCGAGACGGATCGCGGCTTCATAGCCTTCGTCGATCAGATCGACGAAGCGGTCGGTCAGCGCCAACTCGACCCGTACCTCGGGATTGGCCTTCAGGTAACGCGTGATCATCGGCGCGAGACAGCAGACGCCGAAAGTCACCGGCGCCGTGATGCGCAAACGCCCGCGCGGCGAGGCAGACAGCTCCTGCGCGACGGATTCAGCCGCGTCGGCATCCGCCAGCAGCGCCTTGCAGCGTTCGTAGAAAATCTGGCCGATCTCCGTGAGGCTCTGGCGGCGCGTGGTCCGGTTGAGCAAACGCGCGCCGACGCGTTCCTCCAGCGTGCTGACATGCTTGCCGGCCATCTGCGCGGAGATGCCGAAGGCGAGCGCGGCCGCGGCGAACGAGCCGCTGTCGGCCGTTTTCACGAACACGGCCATGCTGGTCAAACGATCCATGATTCACCACTACTGGTTTCGACAGCCATCAAACTATGCCAGTTTATCCGGTTGAAGTTTTGAATCATAGTGCTTCTCACCGCTGGGCGGGCGCTCAGCCGGGCGATCTGCGGATAAACAGGAGTGTGAAACATGAAGATAGGCATTCTCGGCGCCGGTTTTCTCGGCCGCGCGATGGCGATCGTCGCGAAGAACCATGGTCATGAAGTGATGATCAGCAATTCCCGTGATCCGCGGACCTTGATCAGTACGGCCGCAGTGCTTGGCTGCGCGCTCGGTACGGCTGAAGAGGCGGCGAAGTTCGGCGATGTGGTGGTGGTAACCGTGCCCTTCAGCAACATTGGCGCGCTGCCGGTTGCGGCACTCGACGGCAAGATTGTGATCGACACGTGCAACTACTATCCCGACCGCGACGGCCACATCGAGGCGCTCGACAGTCGCTCGACGACCACCAGTCAGATGCTGGCCGCCGCGTTACCGGGTGCGAAAGTGGTCAAGGCCTTCAACGCGATTCTGGCGAGGGACCTCGAAACGGACGGCAAGCCTGCCGATGCGTCGAATCGCCGGGCTTTGCCGTTCGCCAGCAATGACGAGCAGGCCAAACACGTTGTGCGCGAGCTTCTCGATCAGTTCGGCTTCGATCCAGTCGATGCCGGCGCGCTCACCGACAGTTGGCGTTTCGAGCGTGCGAAGCCGGTCTATTGCATTCCACTGGATCGCGCGGGCATCGTCGAAGGATTGGCGGCGGCGCAGCGGGACGTCGAGTTGCCGCATGGATCGTGGCGGCATTGAGTAGCGCGTGGCGATGTGTTCCCAAAATTAAATCGATATGCGACTATGCCCTCCATGGAATCCCGTAACGTACTGTTCAACTTTCATCACCATCACGGTCGCATGCTGTTGCGCCGTGGTTCGTTACGTCCATAGCAGGGAATCGGGACTTCACTGATCCCGTTCATGCACCAACGACCAAGGCGCCCAAGGGCGCCTTTTTTTATTTCTACGCACAAGAGACCAGATATGACCATGATCCGTGGAACCCGTTTTATCGTCGGAACCGAAGCCGCACAGATTCGTGCACTCGAAAATCGCTTCCGGAGCTACCTTCATTGAAGCCGGGGCAGAGGAGGCGATCGTTCCCGCGCTGTGGGGACAAGACACCTTTATCCAGAAAGCCGGTGGCAGTGAGGTCATCGGACAGATGTGGGCTTTCCCGGACAAGAAAGGCAGACCGTGCTGTCTGATCCCGGAAGCGACAGCGCTTTTTCAGGAGCGCTGCACGGAATTACTGGGGCGGCAGACGGAGCGCATGCTGTTCTATGTCGCGCGGTGCTATCGGTATGAGCGGCCTCAGGCAGGCCGATACCGCGAATTCTCGCAACTCGGCTTCGAATATCTTTGCCCGGATCCTCAACGGGCCAGCCTGCGCAGCCAGGAGATCGTGGCGGGTTTTCTGGATTCGTTCGGACTGCGCTACGAAATCGACAGTTCGGCTCGACGCGGTCTTAGCTATTACCTGAACGGCATGGGCTTCGAGATGCGCTGCACCGAACTCGGCGCGCAACAGCAGATCGTCGGCGGTGGGGCGTATCGGGAAGGCGCGGGTTTCGGCATCGGCGCAGAACGGTTGCTGCTTGCGATGGTGGCTCAAGGGCTAGCGTAGAAGGCCGTGTAGAGATTGATCAACACGAGCCGATCTGTCGACTGAAGCGCCATGCGCTTCAGTCGACAGGATGTGGCTGCGGATTTAAGCGATGCCGGCGCCAAGAGCCGGGAACACATCGGTGAACAGCAACGTGATCAGCTGTTGTCCCGCAGGGGTGGACCAGTCCTGCGCGATTTCCGCCATGAGCGTGTTGGTGGCGGTGAGCACCACGCCCGCATCGTGCATCCGTTGACGCGAAAACTCTTCAGAAAGATCGCTAGGCGATCCCGAAGCATCCATCACTGCCTGCACGCCAAAGCCTTCGAGCGCAGCATCAATTGCCGGGAAGATCAGGCAAACGTCGGTGGTCACGCCGGCCATGATCAGGTTCTTGCGTCCCGTAGCGAGCACCGCTTCGCGGAAGTCGGGATAGGCCCATGCGTTGACGACGCCGGGGCGCTTGATTCGCGCCGCGTGCGCTTCGGGCAGAATCGCGGCGATTTCCGGAAGAATCGGCCCTTGGGCATGGTCTTCCTGACTGGACGTGATCACGACCGGCAGATTGAGAATCTTCGCCATCTTGGCCAGCGCAATCGACTGTTTCGCAGCGAGTTCGCGGTCGATGTTCTTGATCAGTTGCATCGTGCCGACCTGATGGTCGATCAGCAGCAAGGCGGTGTTGTCGGCAGTGAATCGTTCAACCTTCATGAAGTAACTCCTAAGTAGTGATGGGGCGTATGCCCCGGGTTCGTGGAGGCCTGTTACAGCCTTCCCATCTCGCCACGGTGGTAAGCGGCGGTTGCCGCGATCAGGCTCTCCTCGCTCGCAAAAGCCATAGGTCCGTTTGAAAGCACAGGCTGGTGCAGCGGTTCGCCGATGAACACGGCGACCCTGGCGCCGCCAGCAATGGCTGCTAGCTTGTGCGTCGTCGTGTCGGGCGCGGACGGCAGGATCGGAGCACCGAGGTCGTCGAGGTCAAAGCCTTCGCCATCGAGCTCCGCGCGGCCGTGGATCGGCATGAAGAAGGCGCGCTCGCTCGCGGCCACCGGCAGCGCCAGCTCAGCGCCGGCCTTCAGCGTGATGTCCAGCAAGGTGACCTGCGTCGGCGGTGTCAGCGGGGAGCGCATGCCGTCAAAACTGCCCAATGGAACGCGGACGCGAACACCGGGGCGCTCCACCACCGGCACGTCCTCAGGGGCGAGGCTCAGCGCGAACGGCGCCGCATCCTGCTTTGCCTGCGGGAGATTGACGAAGATTTGCAGCAGGTGAGTGGTACTCCCCCGCACTGCGGGATTTTCTTCATGGACCACACCCCGTCCTGCAGCAGTCCAATGCAGGCCGCCCGGTTCGATCAGCGTGCTGTTACCGAGCGAATCGCGGTTGGCAATGCCTGTCTCCGAGTCGAGGAACAGGTAAGTCACCGCGGAGAAACCGGCGTGCGGATGCGGCGGGAAGGTGGGCGCACTCATCCAGGCGTGGTCGATACCCATGAAGGGATCGAGTTGCGAGGGATCGGAACCATGCAGGCGGTACGCGCGGAAATGGCTTCCCCGATTGGCGCGCTGCATGCGGGCGATGGCGGTTGACATGGCCCGGTCCTCAGACGTTACCGGCCGCACTCGGCGCGAAGTGATCGACGCTTGCACCGAACAGGGCGACGTGGGTGAAAAGCTGACGCATCTTGTGCTCCTCAGTGGTGACGTGTTCATCAGATGTGGTCATCATCCGGAAAACCGTAGGTGGGATAAAGATGGCAAAATGGAAATCATTGAGCCATTTTTGGAGCAGTGAGGTGGAGTTTCTGAACGACATGGCGCTGTTCGTCGAGGTGGTCAAGGCGAAGAGCTTTCGCCGCGCGGCCGAGGCAATCGGGGTGCCCAACTCGACGCTGTCGCGCCGGATCAGTGCACTGGAGAAGGCAATCGGATTGCGCCTTCTGCATCGGACTACGCGCAAGATCGAGCCGACCGAAGCCGGTCAGCTCTACTTCGAACGCGCGAGGCGCATCGTGGAAGAGGCGCGGCTTGCGCACGAGCAGCTCGGTGAGATGCTGGCGCAGCCAGTTGGCGTGTTACACGCGTCGTTGCCGGTCGATTTCGCGAATATTTTTCTCGCGCCTTTGCTCGCGGAATTCGCCCGGCGCTATCCGGGCATCAGCTTCGAGTTTGACCTCACGCCGCGTCGCGTCGACCTGGTCACCGAACCCGTCGATGTCGCGATTCGCATGGGCGAGCCGCCGAGCTCGAATCTGATCGCGCGACAGCTCGCTCGTTTGCCGCGGTATCTCTATGCATCGCCGCGCTATGTCGAACTTTATGGTGAGCCAGGTGAGCCGGCCGATCTCTTGCGGCACGAGTGCTTGCGTCTCAAGCCGGCGGAAGTCGCCGGATGGAGTCTTCATCGGGGAAAGGAAACGGTCGAGATTGCAGTAGGCGGCCGGTTTTTGCTTAACAGCGTCGGCATGATCCGGCGACTGGCGACGCTCGATCTCGGCATTGCCGTGCTGCCTGAAGAAATCGCGGCCGATGATGTCGCTGCCGGGCTGTTGCATCGGGTGATGCCAGAGTGGCAAGCGCCGTCTGTTCCCGTCTACGCCATCACCGAGACGCGGTTGCTGCCCGCGAAGACACAACGTTTCATCGAGTTCTTGCGCGAACATCTGGGGGCGTGAATAGGCCGGAGCATGACCGGCCACATTCCCAACGTTCGATCTAACTCATCGCATCGAGCAATCCATACCACGCAACCCCAGCGCTGATATAAAAGCGCTGAAGCGCGTGCAGCGGGATCCGCCGGATCGATGTCGGCGGCAACGGCAGTCCACGCGTCGCGCCTGCCAGATGCGCAGCGAGGTGCTTGCCGAGCGTCGTGGCCATCGCGATCCCGCGGCCGTTGTAGCCTAGCGCGATTGTCAGTCCCGCTGCGGGCAGATGAACATGCGGCAGGAAATCCCGCGTGATGGCGATGCGTCCGGCCCAGCGATACTCGTACTCGACGTCCAACAGTTGCGGGTACAACAATCTGGCGGCGCGTTCGAGGTGCGCCCAGTCCGCCGCACCGCGTGGTTCGCGAAAAGGTCCGCGGCCGCCAATCAACAGGCGGCCTTCGCTGTCGCGCCGGAAGTACAGCAGCAAGCGCCGCGAATCCGACGCCACTTCACGCCCGGGCAGTATGCTTTCGCTGATCTTCGCGGCGAGCGGCTTCGTCGCCACGATGAAGCTGTTCGCCGCGATCACCGACTGCGCGATCCCCGGCCACAGCGAATCGCTGTATCCATTGGTTGCAAGCAGGACCTGACGCGCGTCGATAGCCGGTCCGTGAGCCGTGTGAATGCGCCATCCATCGGCGCGCTGTTCGAGACGGCTCGCGACCGTCGTGCCGTGAATCGCCACGCCACGCGCGAGGGCCGCGCGCGCCAGTCCCCGCGCGTAGCTGAGCGGTTGCACGCTGCCCGCGCGGCGGTCCACCCAGCCCCCGACAAACGCCTCCGTGCCGAGCCGCTGCGCAATCTGCGCGCGATCAAGTAACTCGACGCGCGCGCCACGCGATTCCCACTGGCGCGCCCGCGCATGCAGCGTATCGAGCAGTCTGGTCGAATGCGTGGGCTGAATCCAGCCGGCGCGTGTCGCATCGCATGCGATGCTGTGGCGCTCGATCAGATCGAACACCGTGTCGGCTGCGCCGCCCGCCATCCTGACGAGCGCGTCGCCATCCTCCGGGCCAAACCGGCGCAAGAGTTCGTCGGGGTCGTACTTGAGACCCGGGATCACCTGTCCGCCATTGCGTCCCGATGCGCCCCAGCCCGGCTCGTTCGCATCGATCACGCAGACGTCCACACCGAGTTCGCTCAAATGCAGCGCCGTGGATAAGCCCGTGTAACCCGCGCCCACAATCGCCACCTGAACACGCTTCGGTGCATCGAGCGGCGGCGTGCGCACCGCGGCCTCAGCGGTGGCAGCCCAGAGCGAGGGCGGCAACGGCTGGCCTGCTTCTACTGACTTCATTGAGCGATTCCATTCGACGTGGGCGTGAGCATGCGGCGCAGAAAATCGCGCGTGCGCGGATGAGTCGGCCGCTCGAGCAGATCGGCTGCCGCGCCTTCCTCGCAAATGGTGCCGTCGTACAGAAAGCACACGCGATCGGCTACTTCGCGTGCGAAGCCCATCTCGTGCGTGACGACGATCATCGTCATGCCGTCGTTCGCGAGTTGCCGCATCACGCCGAGCACTTCGCCGACGAGTTCCGGATCGAGCGCGGAAGTCGGTTCGTCGAACAGAATGGCTTTCGGCTCCATCGCCAGAGCACGCGCAATGGCGACGCGCTGTTGCTGGCCGCCCGAAAGCTCCGCTGGATACGCGTCCATCCGGTGCGCGAGGCCAACCTTGTCGAGCAAATGCCGCGCTTTCTTGCGCGCCGCATCGCCGGCTTCCTTTTTCACATAGTGCGGCCCTTCGCAGACGTTCTCCAGCGCCGTGCGATGCGGAAACAGATTGAAGCGCTGAAACACCATGCCGACCTGCGTGCGCAACTCATGGATGTGCTTCGACCTGGCGTCGACGCGCGCGCCTTCGACAGTGATCGTGCCCGCGTCGTAGGTTTCGAGACCGTTGATGCAGCGCAGGAGCGTCGACTTGCCCGAGCCCGACGGCCCGATCAGACAGACGACCTGGCCGGCTTCGACGTTGAGGCTGACGCCCTTGAGCACCTCCTGATCGTGGAAGCGCTTGTGAATGGATTGAACTTCGATCATCGCTTTCCCTTCTGACCGAGACGGCGCTCGAGGCGCCGCAAGCCGTAGACGAGCGGCAGGCTGAGCGCGAGATAGAGCAGCGCGACGAGCGTGAATACCGTCATGTTCTGGAATGTCGACGACGCAATCAGCTGGCCGGCCCGCGTCATTTCCGCGACGGTGATGGTCGACGCCAGCGACGAGTCCTTCAGCATCATCACGAGCGTGTTGCCATACGGCGGCAGGGCGATTCGAAACGCTTGCGGCAGGATCACGCGGCGCATGATCAGCGGGCTACGCATGCCGATGGATTGCGCGGCTTCGATCTGGCCGTGGTCGATTGCCTGAATGCCGGCGCGAAAGTTTTCCGCCTGATACGCCGAGTAGGCAACGCCTAGCCCGATGAAACCCGCCTGGAACGCGCTCAACTGCACGCCGAGATCGGGCAGCACAAAGTAGATGTAGAACAGCTGCACGATGATCGGCAGGCCGCGAATCACGTTGATGAACGTGGCCGCCGCGTTCGAGAGCACCTTGTTCGACGACACGCGCATGAGCGCCAGCACGAGCCCGAGGAGCGTACTGAGAACGAACGCGCAGAAGGTGATCTCGACAGTGACGACCGCGCCTTTCAGCAGGATCGGCAGGAAGTCGAGCGCATTCTGGATGAACATGACGTGATCTCCTCAGGCAGCGAGCCGCGTCATTCCACCTGCCACTTCTTGATGATCTGCGTGAGCGTGCCGTCTGCCTTGATCTTGCGGATACCGGCGTTCAGCTTCTCCAGCGTTGCGTTATCGCCCTTGCGCACCACGAAGCACAGTTGGCCCTTCACGCTCGGCTGATAACCGTCGACGAGCCGCAACTGCGGGTTCGGGTTCTTCTGCAACTGGTACGCGATGATCGGATGGTCGCCGAAGCCTGCCTTGATGCGGCCGAGCGCGACGTCGCGCATGATGTCCGCGACCGAGTCGTACGTGCGCACTTCCTTGAAGATGCCTTTCTTGTTCAGCGCGTCGACGAAGGCGGTGCCCACTTGCGCGCCGACCACTTCGCCCTTGAGATCGTCCATCGACGTGTACTTGCCCTTGTCGTCGGCGCGCACGATCAGACCTTCGCCATACGAATAGACCGTGTCGGAGAAGTCGACGACCTGCTCGCGGGCCGGCGTCTTCAGCATGGCGGCGGAGATCACGTCGATCTTCTTCGTGGTGAGCGACGGGATCAGCGCGGAGAAGGTGGTCTGTTCCACCTTCACGTCGAAACCGGCGGCCTTGCCGGTTGCGGTGATCGCATCGACCAGCAGACCCTGGATCGAGTTGCTTTTCACGTCGAGGAAGGTGAACGGCACGCCGGTGGCCGTCGCGCCGACCGTGTACTCAGGCTCGGCGGCCGCCATGGCCGGCGTTGCTGCGAGGACCAACAGCGCGACGGCTGCGCCGGCGATGCGCTTGACTAACTGGATCATGAGATTCTCCACGACGGTGACGGACTACGATTGAGGAATCGGTGGCTGGTTTGACTTCATCATATTCGAGTCAAAAATATCGATTAACATTATTTGCGTATCGATATTCGATATGCTAACGTCAATGCATCACGATCACCATTGGGTATTTCCATGAGCGGCAAAGGGGTGGAGCAGGCAAGCGAGAGCGAAGCGCCGGGCGAAGTGCCGGACGCGCTCTTCAATCAATCGCTGGAAAAAGGCATCGCAGTGCTGCGCGCATTCAGCGCGCAACGCCGGACCATGAGCCTGCCGGAAGTGGCCGAGGCGACTTCGATCACGAAGAGTTCAGCGCAACGGATGATCTACACGCTGGAGAAGCTCGGTTACGTGCGCAAACATCCCCGCACGAAGCGCTATCAGCTGACCCCGCGTGTCGTGCAGATTGGGTTCAACTACCTCGCGGCGGATACGCTCATCGATGTGGCCAATCCGTTCCTTTCCGAGCTCACGAACGTGACGGGCGAGACGACCAGCCTGACCGAGCCGGACGGCGCGGAGATGCTGTACGTCGCGCGTTTTGTCTGCATGAAGTTCGTGCCGATTCACATGCCGATAGGCAGCCGCATTCCGATGTACTGCACGGCATCAGGCCGCGCCTATCTGAGCGCGCTGCCGGACGACGAAGTGCGCACGCTGCTCGAGGCGAACGACCGTGTCGCGCATACGCAGTACACGGTGACGGACATCGGCGAGATCGAAGCGCTGCTCGGGGAAGCGCGCCGCAGGGGTTATACGTCGAACCGTGAGGAACTGTTCATCGGCGACATGACGATTGCGGCGCCCGTGCTGGATGGTGAAAGACGACCCGTGGCGTCGGTGCATGTGGTCGCGCCGACCAGTCGCTGGACGCTAGCTGATGCCGAGCAGCGCCTCGCACCCGCGGTGATCGATTGCGCGCGTGGCATCAGCAATTCGATCAGGACGCTGGGTTGACCTATCCGTGCAGTTCGCCGACAAGGCGGGAAAGGCGCGCAATGCGATGGCGGTACATCGGCGCCTGCGGGGAGTTTTTCAGATGTTCGACGCGGTCGCGCCAGTAGGTCGGCGGAAAAGGTTTTTGCGGCGCGCATGCCACTACGCGTTCAAGATGAACGAGTTCGCTTTCGAAAAGATGGTGGTGCATTGTTCGATTTCCCCGTGGATGGCCAGTCTGGTCCGTTCGCGACGCCGCTAACTATCTGACACCGCTCAGGGCTTCTAAAGCAGATTCTCGTCCGCGCGGTGGACTGCGCGGTAATGCAATGCAACGCAACGCAAAAAGACCGCTTACCTGGCTATCCGGAAAAACCTGTGGGGTGGCCGGGTGCGTGAGTGCCGCAACGTGCTTCACGCAGGATCGGTCGATGTGCCGCGATTGACGCGGACAAATTAAAAGGGCGGGCCGCCGCTGCTTGTCCCCGCAAAGGGAGGCAACGACGGCCGAACCTCGGAGCGGCCCGCCTGATGCATAGCCAGGCGGATTCCACCATGTCGGTTTTACGCATTGCAACGATCTTCTCTACGGAAGTATTCGGTTGCCGCGTGCCGACACACAACAGTTACAGCTACAACAACAGCACAGCCCTCTCTCAAACTGCCGCCAGCGACTTGGTATCGTTGGCGTTGATCGCGCGTCAAACATGGTTCGGATCACTAACCACAGGATCGTGACGATTCACGGCGATCCCTCGATCAGCAACGTCGGCGATCCGCAAACAAACAGGACGTCGCCAGACGTCGGTGCGTCGAACACATTGCAGCGCGCGATCTTTTTTGGTCCCTCAGGCTCCCCGGCTTGTCTGGCAGGTTTATTGCACGTTCTGGGTACTACTGCAGCCTTGGTGGTCGTTTTTATCGGTCGGTGGCGGCCATCAACCGTATATAAGCAATCAATGTGCCATGCTGCGAAGCCGCATGGCAGCGGGAATGTCGAAACGTTTCAGTCGCGGCATTGGACAGTCTCGTCCATGCGCACGCCCGGAAGTGGACGATTTCGTCCAATCGGCAAATCGTGGCGCATTGAAGGACTAATTCGTCCGTATGACGACGAACCCGGCGAGTCGGCAGGAAGGCGTGTGGGGAAGAGGCTGATTGAGGCGAGAACATCCGGCGCCGCGCGGCAATCGCGCGCCGCGCCGGATGGACAGACAGGCAGGGAAGGCAGTGCTGCTTACGACTGGAGGCTGACCTTGCTATAGGTCAACCGGCTGGGGCGCACCTGCATACGCACCAATGACACGAGGAAGCTGAACCCGGCCTGATTCGGATCGATCACCGGCACATAGGCGCCCAGTTCCTTGGTGAGCAACTGGGAGACGCGGCTCGCGACATCCACGAAACCGGTGCACCCGAGCAGAATGGACTGCGCGCCGTCCTTCTTGATCGCCTTCAGCGCCGCTTCGAAGGTGCGAATGACCACCACATCGACGTCGTCGAGTTGCGCGACGGGGCAGTTGATCGCACGGATCGACGCGAACGAGTCCTGGATGCCATAGGTCTGCGGATGACCGCGCTGCATAGCGAGCGTGCTTTGCAGGATCGTGACGATCGAGAAGCGCTGGCTGAGCGCGAGCGCCGTAAAGGCCGTAGCGGGAAAGCCGCCGATGATCGGAATGTCGATCACCTCGCGCGCGGCTTCAACGCCGCACATATCGAAGTCGGTCAGCCAGATCCCGTCAAAACCGTCGTTTGCGATTGCTTGCGCAAGTTCGACCACCGGCATGCCGTTCTGCAGCCAGTTCGTGCGGTTCTCGATATCGGGGTGCCCCTGCGTGATGTTGCGGATCTCGACCTGGACGTCCGGCGGCACGACCGGTGCGATTGCCTTCAGGATGCGCTCGTTGTATTGCGACGTGGCGACGGGCACGAGCACACAGATGCGCAGAGTGGGATTCAAAGGCGTGTTCAAGACAGGTTTCCCCTGATCGTGGAGGGGAGCGATTCCAGCGGCACATACGGCCCGAGATAGCAGAGCGAGTTCAGCAACTGCATGAAGCTGTCGAGAATCAGACCGGGCTTGCGCAGTTCGGCTTCGGCACGCCAGGCAATCAGCGTGACGGGGCGCTTGCCGATTGCCGGGTTCAGCGAACCGTCATCCTGCACGAGGTCGCCGTTGCTGTAGATCGACTGGCCTTCGCCGCCGACGAAATAGGCGACGCTGTCCGGCGACAGCACGATCGGCTGCGGACTCGCGCTGTCCCACGCGAGCAGCGACTCGTTCTGGTACATCACCGTGTAGGTATGCTGGCCGGCCTGAATGCGAATCTTGCCGACGTCGAAGCCGCCGCTCGTGTCGACTTCGGCCGAGACCAGCTCGCCCGGCTCCGAGATAGCCCGCGCGGCGAGCCCGCAACGCTCATTGAGATAGCCGATCATCTGCTGGGCGCTGCCGATCTGCCCGGCCTGCACCGCGCGCCCGAGGTCCAGCGCGCGTTTTAGCGTGCCGCGGATGGGTGTCGCGCGGCCGATATCGGCCGGCTTCATGACCCACATCGCGAGGCCGCCGAACTGGCCGAACTCGGGATCGGCGACGACCGGACGCATCATCTGTTCGACGATCGCCGACACGTCGCGTTGATGGGTCGGACCACCTTGGTTGCTGCCGCGCGGCGTCACGTCGAGTTCGACGCACAGGCCGCCCTGGCTCACAAGGAACGCCGGGCGCGGATCGATTTCGGCGGCCGCGAAGGTGAGCATCGGCAGCGAGGGAACGGCGCGGCCGGCTCCGTCAGCGTCGATGACCGCAAGGCCGAGCTTCGCCGCCACGAGCGCCGCCACCGTGAAGCCCAGCGCGCCGCTTTCCGGCGGCATCACATAGGCGAGTCTGGTGGATTGCGATTCGAGCCGGGCCTGGACATTCTGCACAGCCGTCACCGGCCCGAGCGGGTAGATGGCTGAATTGATCGCTTCGGGCGCACCGAGATAGGCGACCATGACCGCCGCGCCTTCGGTGGCTTCTTCGACGGACACAACCTTGATCGTGTCGGTCGAGTAGTAATCGCCGGGGACAAAATGCGCAGCCAGGTGCCGCGCGGATTCGATTGTGCCGCCGCCACCGCTGCCAAAGAACGCGGCCCCTAGCAGCAGCGGTTCCAGGTCTTCCTTGCGTAACTCATAGGCCATTTGTTATTCCTTTCGTATAGACGTCGATAGAAACTTCGCGCTGGAGTTCGGCGAGCAAACTCATGGCGCTGGTGACACGCGTGGTCGAATCAGTCGTCAGCGAACGCAAACCGCGCTCGAGGATGTCGATTGCTTCGGCGATGCGTCCGGTGGCACGCAGCAGATCGGCGAGATAACGCGCGGCGTCCACGCGCGCCGGCACCGAACCAAACGCAAGCGCGGTGGACAACGCGGTACGCAGACCCAGTTCCGCCGCGTTCACCTCGCCGAGTGCCCACTGCGCGCGCGCCCGGGTAACCAGCAACTCGCCCAGGTAGACACGTTCCTGACGGGCGAGAGTCTCATCGATCGCGGTGGCGAGCATCGCCTCGCAGGTTTTCGCGCGGCCGGCGCGCAGCAGCAGCTCGCCGTGCTGCCAGGCCATGAAGGAATAGAACAGCGCACCGCCGTTGCAAACGACGTGGTTATCGTAGCCGTCGAGCATGACAGTTTCCGCTTCATCGGAATGGCCGAGCGCACTGAGGTGGCAGGCGCGAAGGACCTGCCCGACGCCCCGGTAGAACGCGAAGCCGTTCGCGATCGAGACCGACTCGAGTTCGCTCGCGAGATGCCCCAGCCGGTCCATGTCTTCGAACAGGCAGGCGAGCCAGGAGGCGCCCTGCAGGTTGACGGCATGAGCGAACGCGTGCGCGCCTGGCTCCGAGGCGCGCAGGATCAACATTTCCATGGCGCGCCGCGCCTGTCCGAAGGCGCCGATCTGGTAGGCCGCGAGTCCTTCGAAAGTCAACGCGAGACTGGCGAGATCGATCCCTTGCGAGCCGGTACGGGTGTCGTCGCGCGCCACGCCAAGCAGGTTGCCGCGCGCGAGACAGGCGAGGGCTTCTTCGCTGTCGCCGAGCCAGAAGAGGGTGTTTGTCATCGCGACGTGAGCTTCGTCGAGCGACACCCGGTCGCCGCCGTTCTGCGCGCGCTCCAGCATGTTCTGCGCGGTTGCGCGCGCTTGCTTGAGTTGCAGCGTCGTCAGCTGCGTGGTCCAGACGCCGAACTGGATCGCGGCGATTTCGGCGGGGGTACAGACGCCTTCGCCGACGGCCAGCGCGGCGGCGTAGCAAGCGGTGGCCTCCGCGTACAGCCAGCCGTGCACGCTACGCAGGCTCATGCCGAGCAAGCGGTAGGCGTCGAACTGAAGACGGCGCGCGGCCTCCTGTTCGTGCGGTGTTTGCAGCAGGTCGAGGCAGCGGCGCAACGGCGGAATGGCTTCGGCGAACTTCGATTCCTCGATCAGCGCGCTCGCATGTTCGAGACACTTGCGCGCTTCACGGTGATGTTCCTCGCGCGACTTCAGACGCCGCTCGATTGTCTTGCGGCCTACGCCCAACAGGGTGGCTGCCGCACTCTTGTTGCGCCCGGTCCGCTCGAGCGCGCGGTCGATCAAAAGGTCTTCGGCTGCCGCGAGTTTGTCGCGTCCTTCGAGTTGCAGCAGCATGTCGGCGAGGCTGCCGCGCGACACCGGTCCGCCGGTTTCGTTGGCGAGAAACGGCTCGAGCGAGTCGACGTCGATGTTCGTGTTTTCGGCGAGCACGCTCAACTGGCTGATCAGGTTGCGCAATTGCCGGATGTGGCCCGGCCATGCGTGCTGGGCAAGCCGGCGAACGGCGGCCGGCGAAAATTCCAGACGACGTGCGTGCTGCGACGCGAAGTGGGTGACAAGCGCGGGGATGTCCTCGACGCGCTGTTCGAGTCCGGGCACGGCAAGCACGAAGACCGCGAGCCGGTAGAAAAGGTCCTCGCGGAAGAGCCCTTCGCGTGCGAGTTCGCGCAGGTCGCGGTGAGTTGAGGCAACCACGCGTCCTGCGAAGTGCAGACTGGTTGACGAACCAATCGGACGGAAAGTTCGCGTTTCAAGTACGCGCAGCAGTTTGGGTTGCAGCGCGAGCGGCAGTTCGCCGATTTCATCGAGCAGCAGCGTGCCCTTGCCGACCTGCTGGAAAAGTCCCTGGCGGTTTTCGCCCGCGCCGGTGAAGGCGCCTTTAACGTGGCCGAACAATTCGGCTTCGACGAGGTTCTCCGGAATCGCGCCGCAGTTGACGTCGACGAAGGGTTGATCCTGACGCAGGCTGTGTGCGTGCACACGGCGAGCGACCAGTTCCTTGCCTGAACCAGTCGGCCCAAAAATGAGCAAGGGATGATCGGTGGGGGCAACCCGATCGATCATGCGGACCAGTTGGCGAAACGCTGGCGCGCCGCCTACGAAGGCGCCGGAATCAGCCTTGTCGTGAGCGAACGGAACGTCAGGGGTGTAACTCATTACAAAATACGCTCCACTTGATCCGCGTGTTGCGCAACGCGGAAATTACCGTCGAAAAGACGGGGCGGACGGTCATGCAAATCGGTCTGGCGTCTGGCCAGTTTGTCCAATTGCGTGGTCGAATCCGTCCACCGTAATAAAGAGACAGAGTATGACGGCTTGTTGCCGATGTTGTCTTTTCGAAAATAACCCTCGCAACAACGCGATTGCGGATTGCATTGCAGTGTGCTGCGAGGGTGGGCAAGCGGATGGGTACTCTGCGGCGGCAGTGGCCGTAGAAAGGAAAGTATCAGTGGGGAATGTAAATATCAGCGGGGAATGAAACGTGTCCCGGATGCCGTGCCGGGCTCATCGAATAAAAGGTGAGTGTGAAGATTGGGGGCTGCGTTTACAGCCAGCGCCAGATACCCGCGGCCCATCCGGTGAGCGGCATATGAGCCCAAGTCGCGACGAGCCACACAACGAAACCGCCCAACAATGCATGCAAGCCGAAGCCGCCCAGCCGCGCCCGGCCAGCGGCGATCGCCGCGAACGGCAGGTAGCTCGTCTTCGACTCCCACTCAGGCCAGAGATCGGGCTGAAGCTGCTCTTTCTTCCGGTCCTGCAAGGCGGCGCCGACGAGCGCGAGAATCACAATAGCCGCTGCAACGATGTTGCTCTTGGCTACTGGGAACACAGCGATGTGACACAGCCCCCACAGTACGAACGACCACATCATCGGGTGGCGAGTCACTGCGTACACGCCGAGCGCCGCTGCCGGGAATGCAGCGGGCCCGCCGCCGGTGGGCAGCGCCGGGTTGCGAATCAGAGAGCCCATCAGGAGGATCGATGCTATCAGCATGATCACGGTTGCAACCGCCCAGACCCCGTCTCCTGCCTGCCATAGTGGTGCCGTCAAAGGCGCCTTCAGGTAGGCGGCAATCAACCAGCCGAGCGTCGCGAACGCCACCAGCGAATAGACGCCCAGGAACCCCGTTTCGCCAATCGCGCTGACCAGCCGCCTGCGCAGCGGATGGGATAAAACAAAGTGACTCCCCACGAAGGCGACTGCCGCCGCCGCAACTGCGCTGGTGCTTCCCATTGGTCCGGCTCCTCACGTTATATCGCTGGCTGACCGTACTGCGCGTGTTCGATTTCCAGTACCGAAGATTACTCCTTTGCGCTTTCCCTTCTTGTGGCTGCATGTGGCAACATCGCGGAGATCTCTAAATCACGTCCGGCCTTACGCAGGCCCACACACTTCAGGAGAGCCCATGTTCGACCACGTCAAATTCGGAGTCAGCGACTATGCAGCGAGCAAAGCGTTCTTCCTCAAGGCACTCGAACCGATCGGCGTAGCGGTTGTCGGGGAGGGGACGCCGACGTATGGCGTCGAGCTTAGCCCGCCGGGCAAGGCTTCATTGTGCCTGTACCAGACCGACGAGAAGCCTGCGCATCTTCATCTGGCATTCACGGCCGACAATCGCCAGCAAGTCGAAGCTTTCTATCGCGCGGCGCTGGAAGCGGGTGCCAAAGACAATGGTGCGCCGGGTCTGCGCCCGCATTACCACGCGAACTACTATGCAGCTTTTGTGATTGGTCCGGACGGGCACAACATCGAACTGGTTTGCCACAAACCCGAAGCTTAGTCCTTCTATCTAGCGGACTCGCGAGGCCCGGCGCGCGTCCGCTTCGGGCCTCGCGGCGAACGGTCAGGTTGACGGCTGTTCAGATCGACTTGACCTCGCCGCCATCCATCCTCAGCGTCGAGCCCGTCATCCAGTGCGCCCCGGGCGACACGATGAACGCCATCAACTCGGCGATCTCTTCGGGTGTGCCGTAGCGCGCGATTCCCGCTTCGACCGGAAAGCGCGCCGTCGCTTCTTCGACCGTCATGTTGTGGAGCGGCGCCCAACGCTCCAGGTAGGATTGCCGCCGACCGGTCATTACCGGGCCCGGCAGCACGCTGTTGACCTGCACGCCGTCTGCAATCCCACGGTCCGAAAAAGCCTTCGCCAGCGCCACAATCGCCGCGTTGATCGTGCCCACGGCGGCGTAGGGTGCTTTGGGAAACAGCGCCGAGTTACCCGACATCAGCACAACCGACCCTGAGGTTTTCTTCAACGACGGCCATGCCGCGATCGTCAAGCGCCGCGCGCCGTGCAGCTTCAGCGCGAAACCGCGGTCCCATTGATCGTCGCTCATCTCGAAGACATCGATCTGCGGTACCGCGCCCGCGATGTTGAGTAATGCGTCGATCCGGCCGAACGCCGACAGCGTCTGATCGACCACCTTCTGTGCGGCTTCCGGATCTGACAGATCGAGGTCGATTGGAAGCGCTTTTGCGCCTGCCTTTCTGACTTCGTCAGCGGTCTGGGCGAGGTTCTCACGATTGCGCGCAACCACCACCACCGACGCAAAGTCTCGCGCCAACCTGATGGCGGTTGAACGGCCGATACCCTGGCTCGCACCTGTAACGATTGCTACCTTGTTCGACATTTCCTTTCTCCTTCATTCCTGAACTGAACTGGATCCGATGAGTCGCTAAACCAGCGATTCAATGGACAACCACCACGCCGCGTTCGCCTGTCAGCGAATCAGAAATCCGGCAATAGCCGCTGCGATCTCCGCCGCATGCGTTTCCAGCGCGAAGTGGCCGGTGTCGAAAAAGCGCACCTCGGCATTCGGGATGTCGCGCTTGAACGCCTTGGCGCCAGGCGGCAGGAAAAACGGATCGTTTTGCCCCCACACAGCGAGCAACGGGGATTGGTGACTGCGGAAATACTCCTGGAATGCGGGATACAACGCGACATTGTTCCGGTAGTCGCCGAACAGATCGAGCTGGATCTCGTGCGCGCCCGGGCGGCTCAGATAGAACTCGTCAAGCAAGTAGCCGTCCGGCGATACGGAAGCCTTGTTCTGAACGCCATGCGTGTACTGCCACATGGTCGCGTCGTGCGTCAGCATCGCGCGAAGCGCCTCGCGATTGGCTTGTGACGGATCCTGCCAGTAAGCGCGAATCGGATTCCAGCCTTCGCTCAGGCCTTCTTCATACGCGTTACCGTTCTGCGAGATGATCGCCGCGATCCGCTCGGGATGCCTGAGTGCAAGCCGGAAGCCGGTCGGCGCGCCGTAGTCGAATACGTACATGGCAAAGCGGTCGAAACCGATCTGCTCGGTGAAGCGTTCGATCACGGTGGCGATGTTGTCGAACGTGTACGTGAAGGCATCGCGGCTCGGCATGTCCGACTGGCCGAAACCAGGCAGATCGGGCGCGACGATATGGAAGTACTCAGCCAGTAACGGGATCAGGTCCCGAAACATGTGGCTCGAGCTCGGAAAACCGTGGAGGAGGAGCAGTTTCGGCGCGGTCGGACGACCCGCTTCGCGATAGAACACCTTGATGTGGTCGACGTCAGCGTAACGATAGGAAATGGCGGACATGAGTTGACTTCCGGTTGGGTAGACGTACGTTCGAAATGGCAGGCGCGAACAACGCCTGTCGGTATGACAGGTTTGAGTAATCCCTAGCGCGCCGAGACGTCTTGAACCGCTTCGACGATCACGTCGGTGACGATGTCGGAGGCTGTGACGATGGGCGTGTGATCGACCTGGTGTGAATGCACGCGTGCCTTCATGCGCTGTGCCATGAAATGTTGCGTGTCGGGACTGATCATCCGGTCCTGCTCCGCGGTCAGGAACCAGCTCGGCCGCTCGGTCCAGAGCGGGCGCCCGACCGGCTCGCCAATGCACGACACTGAAATGGGACGTTGAACCGCACCGAGCACCGTCAATTCCTGCGCCGTGGCGTTCTGCGCGAACGCCGCTGCGAATGCCTCTTCGGGCAGCCAGATCAGGCCATGCTGATCCGGTGACAGTTTGGGCGCCAGCGGATGCGCTTCGCCACGGTAGAACACATCGCCCACCGTTTCGCCTTCGGCAGGCGCAAGCGCGGCGACATACACCAGCGCCTTGACGTTGTCGGCGCGCGTCGATCCGATTATTGCGCCGGCGTACGCATGCCCGGCAAGAACAACCGGACCTTCAATGCGCTCCAGCGTTCTGTTGAGGGCGGCCACGTCGTCATGCAACGAGGTCAGCGGCAATGGCGCCGCTACTGCGCTGATGCCGCGTGCCTTCAGGCGTTCGACGACTTTGCTCCAGCTTGATCCATCTGCCCACGCGCCGTGCACAAGCACCACGCTCACATTGCCAGTAGACATTTCTCGCTCCTTTGAAGGAATGGGGTGCTGCTTGTAATGCACGTTCATCGCGTCGAGTTGCGCGCTTCGTAACCTGTAAAACGCGTATTTACAGGTTACAAACTGGATGTGTAACTTGTCAAGTGCATTTTTAGTGGTTACACTGCATCCATCGTCACTTCATATTCGTCATGAGAAATGGACTACCGTCAGATGCCCGCGATCCTCGTGGCCGATGCGCCCGGTCTGGATTTCTTGAACTCGATCGCGACGCCGGTGGATGATCCAGTCGACTGGATCGGCGATGGAGAAGATCTACTCGCCTGGCTGGAGCAGACCGGATTTGTGCCGCGCGCGGCGCTCGCGGAAATACGAACCCGCTCGACGCCGGCCGAACTCGACGACGTTGCGGCACGTGCGCGCGAATTGCGCGAGTGGTTCAGGGGATTTGTGCGAAAGAGGAAAGGGCGGCCGCTTGCTGCCAAAGATTTACGCGAGCTCGAACCCTTGAATCGACTGCTCGAGCGCGATCAGCAGCATGGCGAAATCGTGCCGAACACATCGGGCGGCGCGACGAGCTTTGAACTTCGGGCGAAGCGGCGCTGGCAGTCGGCGGAGTCGTTACTGATGCCCATCGCCGAGGCGTTGGCGAAGCTGGTTTGTGAAGAGGACTTCACGTACGTGAAAGCGTGCGAAGGCCCTAAATGCACGTTGCTGTTTGCGGATCACACACGTGGCCACGCGCGGCGGTGGTGCAGCATGGCGATCTGCGGCAACCGCGCGAAGGTCGCGGCGCACCGCAAGCGGCTCAAGGAGCAGGAGAACGGCTAGCTTTCGCGGCCAAAGCCGCATCACACAGCAACGCACGTCGGGTCAATGTCTGAGTCGACGCCGCCTCGGCCGATTCGGGTCGCGTATGAACCTTTTGATGGAACACCGCTTCGTTCTCCGCGCAAGTCAAATGAATCCGCCGGCTGCGCGCAGTCACCATGCCGGCGGCGCGACAGTCGGTGAATCAGGCGGGAGATCGGGGTGACGGCTACATAGGCTCGCTCTCGTACCCGCAAACAGGCAATGCAGCGAAGCGTAGCAGGGAAGGTTGCCGCCAGTTGGTTTCCGGAAGAACGAATTACTCGCGTATGTGCAGTGGCCCACACTTCTCCGTGGCTTGCCGGGCGGCACGATGCTTGCTGAAATAGTCGCGGGTGTTTTGCTTTGCGCGAAGTCGGCGCTCGATGCAAGCGAAGGAAACTGACGCAGCATCGTGGTCAATTCCGGACTCAGACAACGCCAGTTCCGGGCTTGATTGCGGCAGAATAATCAGCTCGACCCGATTAAGATTAATTATTCCATTCGCATACTCTGACGGAAAGGCCGCGCAAGTTTGCACTGTTCATGCAAAGACCCCGGTACTATATGGTTCAGCGGGAATTGGCCCGGGAGCCAGCGTGAGAGAAGCCGGCGTGCAAGCCGGTGTGAAACGCGCCGCATATTCCACGTATAAACATGAACAATTTTATTCGACCCCCTGTTTCCTATCCGGCATCCGTCGTTTTCGTGGACGACAGCGACAGCTACCTCGATGCATTGCGCCGATTCTTTCCGGATGTTTCAACCAATCTGTTTTTCACTCGGCCCCAAACTGCACTTGCTTTCATCCGCAAGCATGCTCGCGAGCATTCGCTGGTGTTTGCGCCGGCCTCGGCCGGTTTGAGCGAGGTCGGTCTGGAACGGTTCGTCGAAACCTCGGCCGAGCGTGACGTCCTGGCCCGGAACGCCCGATTTTCGGAGGTGGCCGCGGTGGTGGTCGATTACGACATGCCCGGACTCAGCGGCGTCGAATTCCTTTCGTCCATATCCAATTTGCGTTGTGCGAAGGTGCTCCTGACCGGCGTTGCGGATGAGACCGTCGCGGTAAAAGCCTTCAATGCCGGCATTGTCGATCTGTATCTGAGAAAGACGGACGCGGATTCGGCTAACCGACTGGTTCATTTTTTGAAAGATGCCAGAAACCGGCATTGTTCGGAGGCAGGCTGGTTGGGGCTGGGCGAAAACGGCCTGACCTATTGCGATCCGCGAACGAGCAAGGCCATCGACGCGGTGGTTGCCGCCGAAAACATCGTCGAGTATTACTGGCGTCCGGAGCAGAATGCCATCCTGATGTTCGACCGGGCGGGCAACCCGAGTGTTTTCCTTGCCTGGGCTGAGAACGACTGGATCGCCCAGGCGGAAATTGTGGCGGATGAGAGCGGGCCGGCGGATCTGTTGCGGCGGATGGCGGTACGCGAGTCGATGCCGATTTTCTGGCCGTACCTGGCCTATCGTCCCGGTACGAACTACAAAACGGTCACGCCGCAATCCATCCCGGGTTGGGACGACGCTTTCTATTGCTGGAGCCGAATCGATTCTGCCGACGTGGGTCTGAGCACGCAGACATTTTCGCAATGGCGCAGCGGCCGGATGCAGCAGACCCACTCATGAAGGATCGGCCCCTTCGCATAGTCCGCTATGAACCTGCCGGAATAGACCGACGTTTTCCGCCCCATTGAGCCACATGTACGCCATTCCGACCGCCTTTGTCTCTGCGCTGTTCGTGGTGTTCGGACTCTATGTACTCATCACACAAGGCGTGACGCGGCTGTCCGCGCCATTCCTTCTGATGTGCGCGGCGACATTTGCATGGCAGGGCACATGGACCTTGCTGTTCCAGACGGAAGATCCCCACATTGCGAGCGTGCTGGTCCGGGTCGGTTATCTCTTCATTCTCTTTCTGCCCACCACGTTCTATCACTTCGTCACCGAGGTGGCGGCGAGGCGCCGCGAGCGGCCCATCTTGCTCGCGTCTTACGGCATGTGTGTTGTCCTCGCCGTGCTGCTGCCCGGCAACGAAGTAGTCTCCGGCTACCGGCACTTTTTCTTTGGCTACTATCCGAGCGCCGGGACGCTGCATCCTTTGCACGTCTTGCAGACCGTGTTGCTCGCCGCCCGCAGCGGACAGCTTCTGCTCGCCGCGCGCAAGCAGGCCGGCAGTGAAGCGCGCCGGCGTCTCGATCTCTGCTTTGCAACCCTCTGCCTATACTCGTTCGCGGCAGTCGACTATGCGGTCAACTACGGTTACCCGTTCTATCCGCCGGGTGTGCTGTTCATTGCGCTCAGCCTGGGCCTTCTCGCGATCACGATCGTTCGTTATCACCTGATTCACCCCTATGCGATCGCAGCGACAATCGCGCACGAAATCGCGACGCCGCTCGCGACGATCGCCATGCACGCCGACGAAATCGCCAGCGTATGGGCGCATGTGTTCAAAGGTTACAAGCTGGCGGTCACGCATGGGCTGTACGACGATCAGGAGGGGCATTCCGGGCAGTCCGAGCGCATCAGCCACCTCGCCACGGCGATCAGAAGGGAGGTGTCGGGCACCAGCGCGATGGTCGAGATGGCGCTCGCATCGTTCACCCTGGATCGCCTGGACCGCACTCGCTTCAGTCCTCATTCCATGCAGCAATGTGTGACGTCGGCGCTGGAACGCTATCCGTTCCGTAGCGACGAACGCGTACGCGTCACCGTGGCGCCGATCGACCCGGCGCTATGCTTTTCGGGTTCGGACACGCTGGCGGTTTTTGTGCTGTTCAATCTGCTGAAAAACGCGTTGCACGCGATTCATGTGAGCGGCGAGGGCGAGATCGCAATCAGCGCGGTTCAGGAAAACGGCTTCTGCGTACTGCGATTCCGCGACACGGGGCCGGGCATCGCGCCCGACGTGCTGCCGCATATCTTCGACGCCTTCTTCTCGACCAAGCGGCATGGAAGCGGCGCGGGAATGGGGCTCGCCTTCTGCCGCCGCGCGGCGGAATTGCTGGGCGGCACGATCGAATGCATGTCGACGCGCGGTTCACACACCACCTTCACCGTGCGCTTACCGGTACCGGGGTCGCCAGCGGACCGTGCACTGAGTAAAGCGCCGGCGCGCTCCTTGCGCCGGCGTCCGCAGTGAAGATTAAGGGTGGAATTAGCGGTGAAACTTAAAGATCAAACTCAGCGGAAAAACTGAACGGCGAAAGTCCGCCGCTGAGATCAGGCGGCCAGTGCCGTCATCGGCAGCTCATATTCCTTGACCCGTTCGACGATTCCTTCCGGAAAGCGCCTGATCTTCCGGTCCCGCCCGGCGTACAGGATCTGCTGGTAACCCTGTGAAACCTGGCGCCCATCCACGCAGAAGCGAAACAGCAGGTAGGCGGAGCATTGCTTGACCTGCACCGTGTTCAGATAGCAATCCACGTGCTGGAAGGGGAAGGTCTCGTGGACGTACTCCTGGTGCGCGCGTTTGGTCACGAACATGCCGTCCGATCCCAGCAGGTCATTGTGGATGCACTCATGAAACCACCGCTCGCGGCAAACACCTTGCCACTCGAAGTAGCGTGAGAAGTACGTATTCATGAACGCGTTCGAGTCCTTTAGATAAATATCGAACGTGTGGTGGAAGGTTTTGAGCGAGCCCGTGGCGATCGGGTCTTCCGAAAGAAGGGCGGATCCTCGGTTGAGGGCGGTAGGGATATTGTCACGCATCAACATACGATTTTCCTTTCGCAGGAACGGCTGCTTGCGGCAACCACGCATGCCTCCCTGTACGGCAGGCACATCCCATTCTGTTGGGGATGTGGGTCGTGTGGCTATTGGCTGACAAACATGTGACGAAGAAAACTGACAAATGCCCTTGCAATCGGCGCGGACTACGCTGCAACACGCGTTTGCAACCACCGAAGAAGTGGCTTCAATTTCTCGCGATATTCATTACGCGGCGGATGCACCAGATAATATCCAGCCCCCGTCTCCACCACGCGCTTGAACGGCGTCACCAGCGAGCCGCTGGTGAGATTCTCTCCGACCAGATTCAGATCCCCCAGCGCTACACCCAAGCCGCGTGCCGCGGCGCTGAATGCGAGATCCAGCGTGTCGAACACCTGCTCCCGATACGTATGCGCGGCAAGGTTGCCTTCCTGCTGCAACCACAGGATCCAGCCGCGCCGGCCGAAGCTGGAATGCAGCAACGTGTGGTGTTTCAGATCTTCGGGTTCCACGAGCGGCGGTGTGCCGTTAGCGATCTGCGGCGAGCAGACCGGCGTCAATCTCTCGCGCATCAGACAGGTGGCTTCCAATCCTTCCCAATTGCCGGTTCCGAACAGGATCGCCGCGTCGAGTGTGCCTTCGCCGAAATTGGTCGGCAGGAACCATGCGGTGTCGATATTCAACTGCGTACCGGGCACTTCAGCGTAAAAGTCGGTGAGGCGCGGCAGTAACCAGCGCGCCGCCAGCGTGGGCGTGACACGCAGGGTAATGGTCTGGCCGCCTGAGTTGGTGATGTGCATCGAGCGGCGCGCGGTTGCCAGCAACTCTTCGACGATCGGCACCAAGCGTTGGCACTCCGCGGTCTGCACGACCATGCGGGTGTGCCTGACGAACAGCGCGCAACCGAAATACTCCTCAATCTGCTGGATATGCCGGCTCACCGCGCTCTGGCTGAGAAACAGCTGCTGCGATGCAGCCGTGAAGTTGCCGCAACGGGCGACCACCAGCAGGGTTTGCAGCACGTTGAAGGGAGGATAGCGTTCGATCTTCATTTATGCACAACTCGCATGGTAACCATGAGATTTTACCGTTTGTGGCCGGAAAATTGGCGTTCTTAAATCCCTTCAACAAGTCCGGATTTCCATGCCCGAAGCAGCCCCGCAGTGAGTGCCGGGGTGCCGCCACTGAGCATCGGGTTTGCTTTACCCAGCGGGCAGAAACACCAGATCGACGCCGTGTCGAACAATGCGTTTAAGGGATTTTTAGTTTGGTCCGATCTACCGTCACGTTGCCCCTGCAACAGGGCATGCGAGCGTCGCAAAGCCATGCACACAGTGCAAGTGCGTCTGAGGAGTCGGGCAACGGTTCTCAAATGGAATATGTGGAGCGCCAGCTGGTTCAGACTGCACCGCGCTGGCCGGAAGGACACCATTCCTGCGTCGCGCTCGCGTTCGATCTGGATGGCCCGACCGGCGACGCGATGCTCAACGGTTCGATCTGGACCAACCCTTCGTATTTCACCCTGGGCAGTTATGGCCCGTGGCGCGCGCTTGGCCGTCTGCTCGATATGCTCAACGAGCGGCGCGTGCCGGCAACCTTCTTCGTGCCGGCCTGGGTGGTCGAAAACTGGCCGGATCAATGTGCGGCGATCATCGCGGGCGGCCATGAGATCGCTTACCACGGCTACCGGCACGAGGCTTTCTGGACTCTGGATCGCGACGGCCAGCGCGAAGTCATGGAACGCTCCGCGGAAGTCTTCGCCAAGTATCTCGGCATGCAGCCGGTTGGTTTTCGCACGCCATCGGGCGACTGGGGTCCGGACACGATTCGCGTGCTGATGGAAGCCGGCGTGCGCTATTCGAGTTCGATGCGGGGCGACGATCGTCCTTATCTGCTGCACGCCGAGGGCATCGCCGAGCCGATGGTCGAAATTCCGGGCCGCTGGGAGCTCGACGATTATGCGTCGCTGGCCTATCACCGCAACCCGGATTTTCCGGCGAGCCTCGACCGCATTGCCAGCTATGACACGACGCTCGACAACTGGCGTCGCGAATTCGACGGCTCACATCGTGACGGACTTTGCCTGACCACGCTGTTTCATCCGAAGGTGTCCGGCAAACCCGGCCGGATTGCGTTGTTGGAAAGACTGATCGATCACATGCACGCACAAGGCGACGTATGGTTCGCCACGTGCCGCGACGTCGCGCAATGGTGGCTCGATAACAATGCCTCGGGACACGCGCAGGAGTTCAGCGCATGAATGCACTTCACTGGCCGCACAACGCGCGCTGCGCGGTGGTCGTCACGGTCGACTTCAACGACGAACACGGCATCCTGACTCAGGAGCCGCGTATCGCCGGCCGCGAAAAATCGCTTTCGGTCTGGCGCTATGGCGCGAAACGAGGCGTGGATCGCGTGCTCGACGCCTTCGATGAGTTCGATGTCCGCTCGAGCTGGTTCCTGCCCGGACGCGTTGCCCAAACCCACACGGACTTGCTGCGCCGTATCGACGCGCAGCAACACGAAATCGGCACGAGTGGATTTCGTTGCGAGAACTTCGACACACTCACGTTCGATGAGCAACGACAGGCGTTCCTGGCAGGTCAGCAAGCGCTCGTCGACACACTCGGTCGGCGCGTGCAGGGTTTTCGTTCTTTCTACGGCAATTGGGCGCCGGGCTTCGCGGACTTTCTTCGCAGCGAAGGGGTCACGTGGTCGTCTTCATGGCGCGGCGACGATCTGCCGTATTTTCATTTGCCGGACGCAAACGCAGGGACTGTGGTGGCTGCGGACACGCCCCCGCTGGTCGAACTGCCGCTTCACTATGAACTCGAAGACGAACCGTACTTCGTCTACAACCTGTCGCCAGCAGTACCGGTCGGACAGCCACGGATTCCCTCGTATCGGGAAGTGCTGGTGAACTGGAAGCAGGATTTCGCGGCGTTCCGCCGCTTCGGTCTGTGCTTCGTGCTGAGGCTGCATCCGGAGCTCATCGGTACAGCGGGACGTATCGACGTGTTGCGCGAGTTGCTAGCGGAGATGCGTTCGCATGATGACGTGTGGTTCGCGACGGGCGCGGAAGTAGCGGCCTGGTGGCGGCAGAACGTCGATGGCAACGAGCCCGGTCATCCGGTCGAGGTTTTTGCACGGCATCGCGAGGCTGCACGATGAGCGCGCGTGATCTGTCGCTGTCGGAGCAACTGGCGGCATTCGTCGCCGGCGTACCCGACGACGCGCTGCCTGCTGCCGTCGTCCATAAGGCCAAGCGGCACATCCTCGACACACTCGGCGCGTCGCTCGCCGGTGCCGCGGCCGTGGAGTCGCGCAGCGCGCGGGCGGTCATGTCCGGCGACGGGCCAGGCGTCGCGCAGGTCTGGGGCACGCGGCAGTCGCTCGGCCCGCGCAGCGCGGCCTTCGTCAACGGTATCGCCGCGCACGCATTGGAACTCGACGACTCGGGCGGCTGCGATCATTCCGGCGCGGTCGTGCTGCCTGCCGCATTCGCGGCACTTGCGTGCTCACCGCGACCAGTCTCGGGGCGTGAATTTCTCGCTGCAGTCGTGCTCGGCTATGACGTCGGCAGGCGAGTACTCGAAGCGTGCGGCGGATATTCGCCGCACAACGCACGCGGCTGGCATTCGACGATGACCTGCGGCGTGTTCGGCGCGGCGGCGGCAAGCGCGCGCCTCCTCGGACTCGACGCCGTGCAAACCGGCGCGGCGTTCGGCCATGCGGGCAGCTTCAGCGGCGGCCTATGGGGCTTCATTCACGACGCGTCGCAAACGAAACGTATGCATACCGGCCGCG
The DNA here is from genome assembly GCF_900116445.1 of Paraburkholderia aspalathi. Taxonomy (GTDB): domain Bacteria; phylum Pseudomonadota; class Gammaproteobacteria; order Burkholderiales; family Burkholderiaceae; genus Paraburkholderia; species Paraburkholderia aspalathi. The sequence continues at coordinate 33,751 of NZ_FPBH01000025.1, read as the reverse complement.
CGGCTGAAGGTGGATTGCTGGCGGCATTGCTGGCGAGGGAAAACGTCAGCGGCCCGACGCAGGTGTTCGCGGACGTATGGGGCGGCTTCTTCAACGCGTTCGCTCCCGACACGCAGAAGCCCGAAGCCTTGCTGCACGAACTGGGCGACACGTGGAAGATCATGCGTTGCTCGATCAAGCCGCACGCGTCGTGCCGCAGCACGCATGCAGCAGTCGATGCCACGCTCGATCTGCTGCGTGACATCAGATTCGATCCGAACAGGCTCTCGAACGTGCACGTCCGATTGAGCGCATTCGTCGAAGGCATGTGCGGTGGCCGCGATTTGCGCAACCTGGCCTCATCGCAGATGAGTTTGCCGTATGCGGTTGCTTCGGTGCTGGTCTATGGCCATGCGAGGATTGGCGCTTATCTAGAGGCTGCGCGAACCGATCTGCGGGTGGCCGCGATGATGGAGCGCATCACGCTCGAAGTCGATCTGACGATGTCCGATCTGGACGAGCCCATCGTCACGCTCACGATCGCCGATGAGATGCCGCGCTCGCGGCAGGTGCTCACGCCGCTCGGCGATCCGCGCAATCCATTGTCGGATGCAGACTTGCTGTCGAAGTACCACGCCCTGGCCACGATGGCGCTCGAAGACGCATCGGCGAACGCGCTTGCCGACGCCGTACTCGATCTGGACAATCTCGCCGACGCGCGAACGCTTCTATCGTGGCTTGGCGGCGATGCCGATGCCAAACCCGCGCTGCGATAGCACGACAGGCCGCGACGGAAGCTCAATCGTTTTGATGACAAGCGTTCAATTCTTTAAAGGTATGTCCTCCATGTCCAAGCCGAACCCGCTGCGCGCTGCGTCCCGTTTGATGGCAGTCTGCCTGTCGACCTTTCTCTTCGGCGCTGCAGCCCATGCGCAAGCGTTGCCTGATTCGATCGCCAAGGCCAAGGTCATCAAGGTCGCGGTCAACTCGATCTACCCGCCGATGGAATACAAAGACCCGGAGAGCGGCGAATTGACCGGTTTCGATATCGACCTCGGCAATGCGATTGCAAAGCAACTCGGCGTCAAGCTGGACTGGCAGGAGTCAGCGTTTGAACAATTGCTGCCCTCGCTCGCTACCGGGCGTGTGGACATGGTGTTGAGCGGATTGAGCGATGTGCCGGGGCGCCGTGATACAGCGGACTTTCTCGACTATCTGAATTCAGGCGCGCAGTTCTACATCCTGACGGGCGCGCATGGCGGCGAGATCCGGCAGTCGGCGGATCTGTGCGGGAAGTCGGTCGGCACGAGCCGCAGCACGTCGTTCCCGGCGGACACCGCAGCATGGAGTACGAAGAACTGCGTCGGCAAGACGCCGATCACGGTAGTGGGTACGGAAGACACGTCATCCGCGCGTATGCAGTTGAAGCAGGGGCGAATCGTGGCAGGCGTGCAGGGCAGCGAAACCCTGCCGTACGCAATGAAGCTCGAACCGAACACCTACAGGCCCATTGGTGAACCGTTCGCGGCTTCGCCTGAAGGTATTGCCTTTGCGAAATCCAACCCGAAGCTGCGCGATGCGGTGCGGGCCGCGCTCGACAAGCTGGTCGCGAACGGCACATACAGTGCGATCGTGGCGAAGTGGGGCCTGCAATCGAGCGCGGTTCAGCAGGTGACGATGAACGGCGCGAAGGACCATTGAAGCAGATGGGTCACTCGACGTATTCGCTCAGCCACGTGGCGAATGCGGACACGAGCGGCGTATCGGACAACTCCTGCCGGGACACGAGGTAATACGCGTGTCTCGACGGCACGGTGATGTTGAACGGCCGAATTAGCGTGCCGTCCATCAGGTCGTCCCGCACCGAGAAACTGTCGCCGAGCGCCACACCCTGACCGTGAATGGCCGCTTCGATACCGATATGCGCATTGCCGATTTCCAGAATCCTGATGCCCTCGAGTTTGTCGGCCGATGCATGCGCAAGCCACCGCATCCACGACCCCGAGTGCTCGCAAAACAGCGCTTTGCCCGCGAGGTCCTCGGTCTTGCGGATCGCATTGGGACCGTTCATCAAAGCGGGACTGACCACTGGAAACAGCGCGGGATGCGTAATCAGCGTGACGTGACGATCGCGCCAGCGGCCTTCTCCGTAGCGCACGCATACGTCGACATCGGGCGAATACACCTCGCGGTCGTCGTTGGAGGGGATCACTTTCAGATTGACCGCCGGGTACTGGTCGAGAAACTCGCCGATGTGCCGGGCCATCCAGCGCGACGTGAACAGCAGCGGTGTGGATACGACGAGATCGCCGGCCATCTCGGGCGAGTCCAGTTTGACCACGGCGTTGGCGATCATGTCGAACGCGTTTTTGACGGGCTGCAGCAAGGCTTCGCCTTCGCGCGTCAGCTTCACGCGCGCCTTTGATCTGACGAACAGCGTAACGCCCAGTGATTCTTCGAGAATGCGGATCTGATGGCTGACCGCGCTGGCGGTCACGTGCAACTCCTGCGCGGCGCCGGCCACGCTCGAGCGCCGTGCCGCGGCTTCGAACGCACGGAGGGGATTGAGCGGTGGCAGACGGTTTCGCATGTGGCGGGAAGAGATGCTGAGAAAAATTTCATTTGAACGGAATTTAATTCTCGCTACAAGAAGAAAAACTGGATACGTACAGTGGAGTCAACTTAACTGAGGGCTGGCAGCGATGAATATTTCTGAACCGATCGAGCGTTTGTGGGGTGGGCGTTTCAAGTCGAGGCCGTCGGCGGCGCTCAAGGCGTTGTCGCGTTCGGACCCGAGCTTCTTCCGGCTCGCGCCTTACGATCTGGCCGGTTCTCGCGCTCATGCACAGGAGTTGCGCCGCGCGCAGATCCTGACCGAGGATGAACTGCAGCAACTGCTGGCCGAAATGGACAAGCTGCAAGCGCAGTACCTCGCAGGCGAGATCGGACCGTCGCAGGATGACGAGGACGTGCACACGTTCCTCGAACGCGAATTGACGCAGCGTTTGGGCGCCACCGGCGGCAAGCTGCGCGCGGGCCGTTCGCGCAACGACCAGGCGGCCAACGACCTGCGCCTGTTCCTGCGCGACAAGGCACGCACGCTGACGCACGCGGTGATCGATTTGCAGAACGCACTGATCGAACAGGCCGATGCGCACACCCGCAGCGTGACGGCGGGCTTTACCCATCTGCAGCCGGCGCAGCCGGTCGTGTTCGCGCATCATTTGCTGGCGCACGCGCAGTCGATTTACCGCGACGTCGATCGTCTGGTGGACTGGGACCGGCGCAGCGCGCGCTCGCCGCTGGGCGCGGCAGCGTTGGCGGGCTCGGCGATCTGCCTCAGCCCGGAGTTGTCAGCCGCTGAGCTCGGTTATGACGCGCCGTGTGAGAACTCGATCGACGCCGTCGCTTCACGCGATCACGTAGCGGAGTTCGTGTTCATTGCGAGCATGCTGTCGGTGAATCTGTCGCGGCTGTCGGAAGAAGTGATCCTGTGGACGACGCGCCAGTTCGGCTGGGTCGTGCTGGACGATGGCTACGCGACGGGCAGCTCGATCATGCCGCAGAAGAAGAACTCGGATATCGCGGAGCTTACGCGCGGCAAGGCGGGGCGATTGATCGGCAATCTTGGCGGCCTGCTGGCGACGCTGAAGTCGCTGCCGCTCGCGTACAACCGCGATCTGGCGGAAGACAAGATCGCCGCGTTCGACAGCATCGACACGTTGGAGTTGGTATTGCCGGCAATGGCTGGCATGATCCGCACGATGCAGGTGAACGTGGACGAGATGCGCCGCCAGGCGCCGCTGGGTTTCACGCTCGCCACGGAGGTGGCCGACTGGCTCGCGCTGCGCGGTATTCCGTTCAGTGAGGCACACGAGATCACGGGCGCGCTGGTGCGGGCGTGTGAAGAGCAGGGCATCGAGCTGGGTGAAGTATCCGTGGCGACGTTGGCGCAGGTGGATGCGCGGCTGGAAGCGTCGGTGCTGGAGCACGTGACGCTCGAAGCGGCGGTGGCCGCGCGCAGCGGCTACGGCGGCACGGCGCCGGCTCGCGTGGAAGAGCAGATCACCCGGCTGCGTGCGGCGATCGACCGGCAGGCCGCGTGGGCAGCGGACTACAGGGGGCCATCATGGTAAGCGTTTCCAACGATCGGGCGGCACTGCCCGCGGAGGCTCAGAAGCAGATGACAGAGATGAGTGAAGACGTCACCGACATTTCGCATCTGGTCCATGTGCGGCGCCGCTACTGGGGCCGTTATGTGGCCTCTGCGGCGATCATCGCGTTGATTGGGTACGTGGTGTTAGCGTTCGCGCATGGGCAGATCGAATGGCGTTACGTCGCGCGCTTCCTGACGGCGCGTTCGATCCTGAACGGCCTCGTCAACACGATCGTGATGACGGTGCTGGCGATGGTGCTGGGCGTGGTGCTCGGCGTGATCACCGCGATCATGCGGCTGTCGCCCAATCCGGTTTTGCAAGCGGTCGCGCAAGGCTATGTGTGGCTGTTTCGCGGCACGCCGGTGATCTTGCAACTGCTGCTGTGGTTCAACCTCGCGCTGGTGTTTCCGTCAATGGGGATTCCGGGCCTGTTCGAATTTCGCACGGTGGACGTCATGACGCCGTTCCTCGCGGCGTTGCTGGGTCTGGGGATCAACCAGGGGGCGTACACGTCGGAAGTGGTGCGCGCGGGCCTGTTGTCGGTGGATACGGGCCAGTATGAAGCGGCCAAGTCGATCGGCATGCCGCGGCTGCAGGCGCTGCGCCGGATAATTCTGCCGCAGGCGATGCGGGTGATTGTGCCGCCGATTGGCAACGAGCTGGTGGGGATGGTGAAGCTGACCTCGCTCGCGAGCGTGATCCAGTATGCGGAGATGCTGCACAACGCCGAGAACATCTACTACGCGAATGCACGGGTGATCGAGCTGTTGATGGTGGCGGGGGTCTGGTACCTGGTGGTGGTGACGGTGCTGTCGTTCGCGCAGTCGCGGGTGGAGCGGCACTACGCCCGCGGGGCGGGACGTGCATCGGGCCGGCAATGAAGACGCCGGCGACGACAGGACAAGGAGCCGAAATGAATTCAATCGTTCGCGCGGTCGACGTGCGCAAATCATATGGCGAGTTCAAGGCCTTGCAGGGCATCACGCTGGATGTGGCCAAAGGCGAGGTGCTGTGCGTGATCGGGCCGTCGGGCTCGGGCAAAAGCACGTTCCTGCGCTGCATCAACCAGTTGGAGAAGATCAACGAAGGGGCGCTGTGGGTGAACGGCGAACTGGCGGGCTACCGGCGCGTGGGCAACCGGCTGCACGAACTGTCGGAGCGGCAGGTGGCGCGTCAGCGCCTTGCGACCGGCATGGTGTTCCAGAAATTCCACCTGTTCCCACACAAAACGGTACTGGAGAACGTGACCGAAGGTCCGGTGCAGGTGCTGAAACGGCGTCGCGCGGAAGCGGAAGAAGAGGCGCGTTCGTTGTTGAAGCGCGTAGGGCTCGCTCATAAGTGCGATGCGTTTCCGGTGGAACTGTCCGGCGGACAGCAGCAACGGGTGGCGATTGCACGTGCACTGGCAATGCATCCGCAACTGATGCTGTTCGACGAGCCGACCTCGGCGTTGGATCCCGAACTCGTCGGCGAAGTGCTGGCGGTGATGCGGGACCTCGCGCGAAGCGGCATGACGATGATCGTGGTGACGCATGAACTGGGCTTTGCACGCGAGGTAGCCAACCGCGTGGTCTTCATGGATCAGGGGCAGGTGGTGGAAACCGGCACGCCTGATCAGGTGCTCGGGCAGCCAAAACATAAACGTACGCAGGATTTCATCTCGGCCGTGCTGTCCTGATCACAACCGCGGGTTCCAACTGGGACCCGCTTTTCAGATTCTTCTAACAAGCGAGTTTCTATGAACGCGTCCCTTCGTTTGCGTGAATGGTTCACCCTGGTTGTTGGCGTCGTGGCGCTGCATGCGCCGCTGCTTCATGCACAAACCGCTCCGTCAATTGGCAAGAGCACGCTCGTCGCGGCGATCGTGCCGAACTATCCGCCGTTCGAATACAAGGACCCCGCTACCGACAAGCTGATGGGTTTTGACGTCGATCTCGGCGAAGCCCTCGCCGCGAAGCTCGGCGTCAAGCTCGAATGGCAGGAAACCAACTTCGACCAGATGATGAGCGCGCTGACGACGAAGCGCGTCGACGTGATCCTGTCAGGCATGACCGATCTGCCCGAGCGCCGCGGGGCGGTGAACTTCCTCGACTACATCACGACCGGTCCGCAGTTCTACACGGTGAAGGCGCGTGCGGGAGAGTTCGCGACGATGGATGCGTTGTGCGGAAAGACTGTCGGAACGAGCCGCCGGACATCGTTCGTGAACGATACGACGAAGTGGAGCAACGAGCATTGCGTGAAGGCAGGTAAGCCGCCCATCAAGGTAATCGGTACGGATGGCTCGTCGGACGCGCGCATGCAGTTGCGCCAGAACCGGATCGATGTGGCAGTTCAGGGCGGTGAGACTTTGCCGTACCAGAACTCGATTGAGCAGAACGCGTACGCGCCGATCGGTCAGCCATTCCTGTCGCAGTACACTGCGATCGGCATGTCGAAGGACAACGCGGCGCTCAATACGGCGCTGACCAATGCGTTCAATCAATTGATCGCTGACGGCACCTACCAGAAGATCCTGGCGAAGTGGGGCTTGCAGCAACACGCTGTGCCGAAGGCGCTTGTTAACGCTGGGACTTGATACGGTCGGGCGCTAGCCTCGCCCAGGCTGTCATCAGGCTCGACAGATGGTTGGCCCACGCCGCTGGCTTCCCGAGCCAGCGGCCCATGGTAGTGGGCTTGAGCGCTTCGAAGCCGCCGTGCGTTTTCAGCTCCGAGCCATCGCCTTGCCGACATGCTCCGCAAACGCTTTCACCTTCGCCGAATGCCGGCGCTCCAGTGGGCTCACCAGATGGATCGGGATGGGGATCGTGTCCCAGTCCGGCAACATCCGCTGCACTTCGCCACTGGCTAGCTCGTCGTCGAACAGCCATGTCGGCGAATAGCCGATCCCCATACCCGCGAGCACCGAGGCCCGCATGACCTCGCTGCTGTTGGTTTGCAGATTGCCTTCGACCCGCACGATGCGCGTGGTTCCCACCGGATCCGTCGCGCCGGGCCCCGCCGTAAAACGCCACGCGTTGCGCATCGCCAGTTCGGTGTAGACGATGCAGTTGTGCTCGACCAGGTCGTCGGGAACGCGTGGCGCTTTCGTTCCTTTGGGCAGTGAGCGCACATAGCTGCGATGCGCCATCAGCATCCGCTGTGCCGTTCCCACGCGACGCGCGATCAGACTGCTGTCCGGCAGATCGCCGAGTCGCACCGCGACGTCGATCCCCTGTTCCACAAGGTCGACAAAACCATCGCTCAGGCGCAGGTCGATCTTCACGCCCCGATGCTCTGCCAGAAACGACTGAACCAATGGCATGAGCTTGAGGCGCCCGAAGCCGACTGACGCCGCGATTCGCAGCCAACCCGTCAGTTGCTGCTCGCCGCGCCGCAGCGCGCCTTCGGCCTCCGCGATCTCCGCGACGAGGCGCCGCGCCTGCTCGAAATAGTGTTCACCTTCTTCCGTTAGCGCGAGCGAACGCGTGGTTCGCGTCAGCAGCCGTGCGCCCAGTTCCCGCTCGAGTGCAGCGACCTGTTTGCTCACTGCGCTTTGCGTCGTGTCGGCCTCGTGCGCGACCGCGGAAAAGCTGCCGGCCTCCACCACGCGCACGAACGTCTTCATTGCCTGCAGCTTATCCATTTTGCTCAATATATTCCTATGCGGAATCAGTCATATGAGCATACACCATCTATATCCCCAATCTGGAATCAGTCAAAGTGCAGTCATCGCAAACGCGATTCGATGCAACCCAATCCAAGGAGTACGGACATGAACTCACCCGTCGTTCTTATCACTGGCGCGCTGACCGGTATCGGCCGCGCTACCGCTCTTGCTTTTGCTCGCGAAGGAAACCGCGTGGTCGTCAGCGGTCGTCGCGAAGAGGCAGGTCAGGCGCTTGCCGCCGAATTGCGCGCGCTCGGTGCTGAAGCTGAATTCCTGCGCGCCGATGTGCGCTTCGAAGCCGAAGTGCGCAGCGTAGTCGAGCAAACCGTGGCGCGTTTCGGGCGCCTCGACGTGGCGGTCAACAACGCAGGCACGGAAGGTCAACTGGCGCCGATCGTCGAGCAGACAGCAACCAACTACGAAGACACGTTCTCGGTCAACGTGCTCGGCACGCTGCTGTCGCTCAAGCACGAAATGCGCGTGATGCTGGAGCAGGGCGCGGGTTCGATCATCAACCTCTCCTCGATCGCGGGCCAGGTGGGCATTGCGGGCGCGTCGGTTTACGCAGCCAGCAAGCATGCGGTCGAAGGTCTCACGAAGAGCGCGGCACTCGAAGGCGCTGCCGCAGGCGTGCGCGTCAACGCCGTGGCGCCGGGGCCTGTCGCCACCGAAATGCTCGACCGTTTTGCCGGCGGCAGCGAGGAGGGCAAGGCCGGTTTCCTCGCGACGATACCGGCGCGACGCGCCGCGACTCCGGACGAGATTGCCCAGACCATCGTATTCCTTGCGAGCGACAAGGCGCGCTACCTCACAGGACAGAACATTGCAGTCGACGGCGCCTATACCGCGCAATAACGCACAGGTTTTTCCACCCAGCTTCATTCATCTTTTTTACTCAGGAGTATCACCATGACCACCATCAACGTCCCGACACGCGACGAAGTTTCCCCGGCTAACCAGGCTATCTTCGACAAGCTCAAGAGCAGTCTCGGCACAGTGCCCAACCTGTACGCGACGCTGGCCCATTCGGAGCATGCGCTCGGCAGCTACCTCGCGTTCCAGAACGCGAAGAGCAGCATCACCGGCAAGGCGCGAGAAATCGTGAACCTCGTCGTGAGCCAGGTCAACGGCTGTGAGTACTGTCTGGCCGCCCACACGATGATCGGCAAGATGAACGGCTTCACCGACGAACAGATTCTCGAAATCCGCAGTGGCAAGGCAAGTTTCGACGCGAAGTTCGACGCGCTCGCGCGCCTGGTGAAGAACATCACGGTCAACCGCGGGCACGCCGATCAGGCGCTTGTGGATGCGTTCTTCGCTGCGGGCTGGACCAAGGCCAATCTGGTCGACACGATCGTCGTGATCGGCGACAAAACCGTCACTAACTACCTGCACTCCACGACTCATGTGCCGGTGGATTTCCCTGCTGCGCCGCAACTTACTGCATGATGGTTGCAGCCGGGCAACGCACGGTGTTCATGAGATGCCCGCATTGCCCGGCTGACTGGAGCGTTACCTGTATCTATCCAGTCAGCGATCCCGGCATGTCAGCCAGGTGCCTGACTACAATGAAGAGCCTTGAAAGCAATCCCGATGAACTGCAAGCGATCAATTAAGCACGGAGAAGACGATGATAGAACGACACATGGTGACGACAGCGTTTGACCTTCCGGGCCACAGGATAGAGCGCTCATTCGGCGTCACTCGCGGGATCATCGTTCGGTCCCGGTCCATCGTTGGCGCACTTGGCGCATCGCTGCAGACAATTTTCGGAGGCAACATCACGCTTTACACGTCGCTGTGTGAGCGAGCGCGGCAGGATGCATACGACCGCATGATTGCCCAGGCCGCGGACCTGGGCGCAAACGGCATCATCGGTATGCGGTACGACGCAACCGAGATAGCGAGGGGCATTACGGAGGTGCTGTGTTACGGGACGGCGGTCCGCGCGACGTTGCTGGCTTGAAGAGCCTGTGCCGATCAGCGCTGAGAACATGACCACATGGTCATGTAATGCTTTGCGAGTGAAATGGGTTTGTATGCCTGCATGAATCGTGGCACGATGGTTTTTTGACCGGGCGTGATTCTGGGCGATCCGCGCCAGTAGTGGCGAATCGCACATGTGTCGAATATAACTATGCATCGCAGGCGTTTTGTATTGGCTGCACTGAGTGCGGCAGGCGTGACGCTCCGTGCGCATGCAGCATCCGTAGACCCATTCGCTATCGTATACCCGCACTACCGCCCCGAAGATTGGGCACGTGCGATCTTCCCCCTGGCGGTGCTCGACCTCGCAATGAAAGCGGCCGGCGCCGATTACGTGGCGCGGCAGGCTGACGTCCTGATGGAACGGGGGCGTGCGCTGGCAGAACTGGCGGGCGGGAGCAACGCCATCAATCTGCTCTGGACGAGTACGGACGCCGAGGCGGAACGCGGCTTGAACGTGGTACGGATTCCTATCAATCGCGGGCTGATCGGCCACCGGATTTTTGTCATACGAAAAGATCGTCAGGCTGATTTCGACAGGGTGAGGAACCTGGACGATCTGAAGGCATTGACGGGCGGTCAGGGGCTTGGCTGGATCGATACAAAGATCATGAGAGCAGCCGGTCTGAACATAGAGACGGTTCCCTATGAGACGGTGTTCGACATGGTCCAGGGTGGCCGGCTGGACTATTTTCCGCGCGGTGCTATTGAAGCTTTCGCGGAACTGGACGAGCCGCGGCACAGAGATCGGGATCTGGTTGTCGAGAAGCACCTGCTTCTGAAATACCGGTCGGACTTTATTTTCTACGTCTCCACGAAGCACGCAAGCCTCGCCCAGACCATTAACAGGGGGCTGGAGAAGGCCTATCTCGACGGATCGTTCATGCGGCTGTTCAACTCGCATCCCTACATTCAGGACGGGCTGCTGCGTTCCAACCTCGCGAGCCGCAAGGTCTTCGTTCTCGACAATCCGTATCTTTCCGAAGAAGATCGCCGGATCCCGGGCAAGTACTGGATGAGCTAATGTCGTGCGGGCTTGGAGGCGTGCTTTGCTTCAAGCATCATCGTGTCGCCGGCCATCTTAAGAAAACTATCAACGATTGGATTGGTGTACTGCAGCTGCGGACATACGGTGAACCCCCGAAACATGACGTCCGGTGAAAACGGCCGAAACTGGATCTTCGTGGGATTGGCATCGATAGTCGCGAGCGGATTCACGATGCCGATTCCCAGCCCGCGCGACACCATCGCGCAAATCGTCGCGCCGTATGGCGTTTCGATAGTCGGCACCTGATTGACTTCCGCCTGACGCAACACGCGATCCAGCGACGACCGCGTGTCGTCCGCATACGAAGCCAGAATCAACCTTTCGTTACGCAGATCGCGTGCATGGATACGTTTGCGCGCGGTCAGCGGATGCCCGGCCGGTAGCGCACACACGCCGGGTAGCCGGTATAACTCGGCGCTCGTCACACCGAACGCCTCGGGCGTAGTCGTAGCAAAGCCGATATCGCAATAGGCCGACGACGCCCAACGCTGGATCGTGCCTTCACTGCGCATTTCCAGCGATATCGCGATGCGTGGATAGACGGCGAGAAAACGCTCGATCACCATCGGGATGAACGACAACGCCAGCACCGGCGCCGCGACAAGCCTTAGACGGCCACTGCCGAACTGGCGGATTTCACGCGCGGAATGCGCCAGTTTCTCGATACCCACAAAACTCCGGTCCACTTCGCGATAAAACGCGCTCCCCGCATCCGTGGCCTGAATCCGTCCGCCGTTGCGCGTGAACAGCGCCAATCCCGTCGAAGCTTCCAGTTCCGCAATCAACCGGCTGACGCTTGGCTGCGACGTGCCAAGCTCCTCGGCGGCGGCGGTCATCGAGCCGCGCAACATGACCAGCCTGAACGCATCGATCTGCCGCTGATTCATCGTTTTGCCTCGTCTGCCTTCGTTAATCCGGCTCCCAGCTTGCCATATCAAATTTGAATGGCGGACGTTTTTGGTCGTATTTGACCGGATGGTCGACGAAATCCTAGACTGGCTTGCATCTTCTTACCGGCCATAGACGATGCGCTCCGATGCCCTGCTGCTTCACGACGATTTTCGCGTGGCCCCGTACTGGTGGGACGCCGCGCCGCCCGAAACGGCCCGTGACGCGTTGCCGTCCGGCGTCGACGTGGTGATCGTCGGCAGCGGCTATTGCGGCTTGTCGGCGGCTGTGGAAGCGGCGCGCCTCGGCGCCAGCGTCGCCGTGCTCGACGCTGCGGAGATCGGGGCGGGCGGCAGCACGCGCAGCGGCGGCATGGTGTCGAGCGGACAGAAACTCGCGCTGACCAATGCGATTCGTGGCGTATCGGCAGAGCGGCTGGGACGGCTGATGCGCGAGTCGATGGCGAGCTTCGATTACCTGAAGCGCCTTGTCGCCGAGGAGTCGCTCGACGCCGATCTGCAGATCACGGGGCGTTTCTTCGGCGCATTCACGCCGCGCCACTTTGATCGTTTGCGGCGCCAGGGCGATCTGTTGCGCGACAAGACCGGCGTGACGGTGCACGTCGTGCCGCGCGCGGAGCAGCACACGGTGATCGGCTCCGATTACTACTACGGCGGGATTCTCGTCGATGAATACGGCGGTTTGCATACGGCGAAATATCATCGCGCGCTGCGCGATCTCGCGCGGCGTTGCGGTGCGACTTTGCATTCACATGCGGGCGTGGAACGAATCGAACGCAATGGCGCGGGTTTTCGGGTTCACGCAACGCGAGGCAAAATCGACACGAAGCATGTGCTGGTCGCGACCAACGGCTACACCGGACGGCTGCTGCCGTTCTTCGCGCGGCGAGTGCTGCCGGTCGCGAGTTACCAGATCGCGACGGAGCCGCTGCCGCCCGGGCTGATGGCCGTGCTGAATCCGGGGCGGCGCATGATCAGCGATTCGAAGCGCAATCTGTTCTACACGAGGCCATCGCCCGATGGCACGCGAATGCTGTTCGGCTCGCGCCCTGCTATCCGCGAGGTGAGCGAGCGTGAAGCGGCGAGGATGCTGCACGCGAAGATGATCGAGTTGTGGCCCGCACTGCGCGACGTGCGCATCACGCACGCGTGGAAGGGCTACGTCGCGATGACGGGCGACAAGCTCGCGCATATCGGTGAACAGGACGGCATTCACTACGCGCTCGGCTGCAACGGCAACGGTGTCGCGCTGATGAGCTATCTGGGCTCGCGAGTCGCGAGATCCATGCTCGGACTCGATGCACAGGCGGGCGCGTTCGGTGAGGGCACGTTTCCGGTCAGCCCGGCCGGCATGGCGAGCCGCCTGAGCGTGCCGGTCGGCACGGCGCTCTACGCGTTCGACGATTTCTGGAGCGGCCGCGCGCGCGCCGCGCTTTCTTGACAGACTTCCCATCGCAGGTCCTTTCGACGGAGCAAACATCATGCGTTTTCGCCATCTTCTCAGCCTCTTTGCGGTTGTCGTGCCTTTATCGCTCGCGTTGCACGGCAACGCCCGTGCCGACGACATCGGCACGCTGACGCCCGGCAAGCTGGTCGCCGGCGTGGATGCGAACAACAAGCCGTATTCGTATATCGACAACGGCAAGATGACGGGCTTCGACGTCGAACTGCTGCGCGCCGTCGCGGCGAAGCTCGGTCTGAGCGCCGAGTTCCGCGCGCAGGATTTCAGCGGACTGCTGCCGAGCGTCGCGAACCAGCAGATCGATCTGGCCGCCGGGTCGATTTCGATCACGAAGGAACGCCTGAAGATGGTCGATTTCTCAGAGGGCTATCTGACGGGTCTTCTGAGCGTAGCAACCTTGCCCGACAGCACGATCACGAGCGATCCGTCATCGGTGAAGGGCAAACGGATCGGCGTCGTGCAGGGCACCATTGAGGACACGTATTCGGACAGCTACCTGCCGGGTGCGCAGATCGTGCGCTTTCCGAACCTGAACGCGGGATTCCTCGCGATGCGCTCGAAATACATCGATGGCTACTTCGTGGATAAAACGCTCGTGGAGGGCTTGCAGGGCAAGTATCCGCAAATGGACATCGCGGACAAGCTCGACATCTCCGCCGTCAACCTGCCTGCCGGTTTCCCGGTGCACAAGGGCAACGCCAAGCTCGAGGCGGCGCTGAACAAGTGCATCGGCGAACTGGTCGCGGACGGCACCTGGCTTAAGCTGTACCTGCAGTTCCACCCGGGTTATTCGAAGCCCGCGAGCCTGCCGCCGTACGCGATGAAGACCGATAACTGATTGAGTTCGGCCGACTGCGGACCGGCGGCTGAACCCGCCGCCGACGCTCAACAGGGAGCGCACCATGAATGCTTTCTTGCAGAACTTTCTCGACTGGCCGTTGCTGATCTCGTCGATACCGTCGTTGCTGTGCACGGGCCTCGTCAACACGCTGGTGCTATCGGTGTTTTCGACCGTGTTGGGGATCGTCGCGGGCATGATGCTCGCGTTGATGACGGTGTCGCATACGCGCTGGTTGATGCTGCCCGCACAGGTGTTCATCGACGTGTTTCGCGGGCTGCCGGCCGCGCTCGTGATCCTGCTGGTCGGCCAGGGACTCGCGCCCGTGGGGCTCGCGATCTTCGGACCCAATCCGTATCCGCTTGCGATCGTGGCACTTGGGCTGATCTCGTCCGCGTATATCGCGGAGATTTTTCGTTCCGGCATTCAAAGCGTGGGACGCGGACAACTGTCCGCGTGTCAGGCGCTCGGCATGACATACTGGAGCAGCATGCGCCACGTGATCGTGCCGCAAGGCGTGCGGCGTATCTTGCCGGCGCTTGCGAACCAGTTCATTTCGATCGTCAAGGATTCGAGTCTGGTCTATTTTCTCGGCCTGCTGACTTCGCAACGCGATCTGTTTACGATCGGCCAGAACACGTCGGTGAATACCGCGAACCTGTCGCCGCTGGTGGCCGCGGGTGCGGTGTATCTGCTTGTGACCGTGCCGCTCACGCACGCGATCAATCACATCGACCGCTGGACCAACCGTCATGCGAATCCGGCGCGCGGCAATTCCAGCACACGATTGTCACGCCGGCAGCGCAAGGTGCAGGCTTCGGCCAGTTCGACTGTGCCGGTCAGGGCCGGCATCGCCGATCAACATAACTAGTCTTCACAGGCAGGACACCAGCCACAATGGGACCCAAAGTAGAAACGGTCGCTGACGACACCACCTTGCCCGCGCAAGTCGATGTCGTCGTCATCGGCGGCGGCATTATCGGCGTGAGCACGGCCCTTTATCTGAGCGAGAAAGGATTGCAGGTCGCGCTATGTGAGAAAGGCCATATTGCGGGCGAGCAATCGAGTCGCAACTGGGGGTGGGTGCGCGTCACGCATCGCGACATGCGCGAGTTCACGTTGAGCATCGAAAGCCTGAAGCTGTGGCGGAAAATGGATGCGACGCTCGGCATCGACACCGGCTTCAACCAATGCGGCATCCTCTACATGACCGACGAAGACGCCGTGATGGACAGTCATCACGTATGGCTCGACAAGGCGCGCCACGTAGCGGGCGATACATTCGACACGCGCGTGGTGGACGGGCGTGCCGTTGCTGAACTGTTGCCCGGCGCGACGAAAGCGTTCAAAGGCGGACTCTACACATCCGGCGACGGTCGCGCCGAACCGCAAAAGGCGGCACCGGCAATCGCCAATGCGTTGCGCAAACGCGGCGTCAAGATTCTGACGCCATGCGCCGCCCGTGGCATCGAAACAAGCGCAGGGCGCGTCAGTGCGGTCGTCACCGAGCACGGCGCGATTCGTTGCAACAGCGTCGTGGTCGCGGGTGGCGCGTGGTCGCGGTTGTTCTGCGGCAATCTGGATGTCGACGTACCGCAACTGCTGGTAAAAGCCTCCGTGCTTCGCACCGAGCCGCTCGACGGTGGCCCGACCTGTAGCGCGAGTAACAAGAAATTCGCGTTTCGCAAGCGCGCCGACGGCGGCTATACGGTCGCTTTTGGCTTCCGCACCTACAGCGATCTCACGCCCGATTCCTTTCGTCTGTTCTTCAAATATGTCGAAGCGTTGAAGAGCCAGCTGGGCGCTTTGCGCATCGGCATCGGTGCTCGTTTCTTCGATGAATTGCGCCGTCCGCGTCATTGGGCGCTTGACCGTCCCACAGCGTTCGAAGCGGTCCGCACGCTCGATCCCGAACCGATCACCCGTTACACCGACGCAGGTTTGCGCGAGTTCATCAAGGTCTTCCCGCATCTGGCGCACGCGCGAATCGCGCAGCGCTGGGCGGGCTACATGGATGTGACGCCGGACGCGATTCCAGTGATCTCCGGTGTCGATACCGTGCCGGGCCTCTTTATCGGCACCGGCTTTTCGGGGCATGGATTCGGCATCGGCCCGGCGGCCGGAAAGCTGATGGCGGATCTGGTGACGAACGACACACCGCTTGTCGACCCGCATGCGTTCCGCCTCAACCGGTTCAGCGACGGAACCAAGATTGTGATCGACGCGGGCTTCTAAGGTGGTTTTCCTACGCTTTCTACGGAGCTATCCGTGCAAAGAGTGGCGATTATTTGCCGAGCCACTTCGCGCTCATTTGCGCATACTCGCCATTCGCCTGCCTCAGATGCAGCCACTGGTCGACAAAGTGTTTGAACACGTCGTCGCCGTTCGGCAGCAGGTAGCCCATCTCGGCATATTGCAGCGGCTTGTCGGGATTGACGGCACATAACTCGGGATGCGCCTTGCTCTGCACGATTGCCTCCGCAGCTTCGGTAACGAAGACGTCCGCGTGTCCCTTGATGATCTCATCGAAGATCGTGAGGTTGTCCGAGTGCATGGTCAATTGGGCGTGACTCAGTTTCGTCCTGGCGAACTTTTCGTTGCTGCCGCCCGGATTCGCGATCACGCGGACGGACGGTTGGTCGATCGCTTCGATGGACTGATATTTGGCGACGTTTTCGCAGCGTGTAAGCGGCGTTTTGCCGTTGACCATATACGGCGTGCTGAAGTAGGCCTGTTTCTGCCGCTCAAGCGAAACTGAAATGCCGCCTGCCGCGATGTCGCATTTACCTGCGACGAAATCCGGCAATAGGTTCGCCCAGGTGGTCTTGACGAATTGCGGTTTCGCGTTGAGAGCCGTGGCGAGCGATCCCATCAGATCAACGTCAAGTCCTTCGAATTCACCCGGTGCGCGCTGGAAGCTGAACGGCTTGTAATCGCCCGGCGTGCACACCCGCAGAATGCCGCTCTGCGTGACACGCGCGAGCGTAGACGGCGGCGGCGTCTGTGCAAATGCAAAAGACTGCGCGAGCAGCAAGGTCAACGCGACAACGAATTTCATAGTCCAACTCCGTCAAGAATCAATTGAAAAGATCAGAAGGATTATCACAGCCAGAATTTCCAGAAAAAATATCCGGTCATCACAAAGCTGAAGATCAGAATCAACACACGCAGCAGGTTTGCGTCGATGCGCTGGGCAACACGCGCGCCCCACAGGCCGCCGATCAGCGAACCGGCCATCATCAGCGCGGCCGAAGCCCACGCGACCTGCCCGCCCACCGCGAGCGCTGCGATCGACGCACCCGCCGCCACCGCGCCCAGTAGGTTCTTGAAACCGTTCAGCAGTTGCGTCTCGCGCATACCCGACATGCTCAGGCCTGCCATGACGATGATCCCGCTGCCTGCATTGAAGTAGCCGACCATCAGGCTCGCGAAGAATTGGATCGTCGTATGAAGCCGCGTGGCTTTCCCGCCAGAGGCCGCCGCCACATCCGTGGACCGGCGCGCCGCTGCCACCACGCGCGGCGCCAGCAGGAACATCAGCGTAGCCAGCAACATCAGGAGGGGAATGGCACGCGTGAACGTTGCGGCCGGTGTCATGAGGAGGAGTGCGCCGCCCGTTACGCCACCGGCGAGACTTGCTGCCGCATAGCGCAGTAGCCGGCGGGAGTCGCCGGAGAGGCGATGCCGATAACCATAGGCGGCTGTTATCAGGCCGGGCCACGCGGCAACGGCGCTGGTCGCATTCGCAACCGTCGGCGGTACGTTAAAGAACAGCAGTGCCGGCAGCGTGATGAAACTGCCGCCGCCCGCGATCGCGTTGATCACACCGCCGCACAGACTGGCGACGAAGAGAAAGGGATATTCGTAGGGATGCACGTCGGACCTCGCAAGAAGGCCCTCAGTGTCAGGGTTATCCCGAGGCAGAATTTATTCTTATCAGAGCGCTTCCGCCGCATCAAAAAAAGGAAATCTTTTGGATCATCAGCATCACGAGAGTTTTTTACTTTTGACGAACGCCCAGTCGTCCAAGCCGTGGTGGCAGACAGTCGGGATGCTCTATCAAAGACAGTGTTCAGCATGTCTTGCCTGTGCGTGGCGCGACTTGCTTGCCATAACGTGATGTCATGGGCACCACAACAATTGCGGCGTTGTCGCCATTAAATAGACTCACTATATTGGGCTCAATGCGCATTACATCTACGATCTCTTTCGCTTAACCCTTTCGAGGACAAAGTCGTGATCAAGAAGCCCATGTTGCGCCCGCTTGCGGCGGTTCTGATTCTTGGTGTCGCGGGTCTGGTGCCTGCGTGTCTCACGCCTGCTTTTGCTGCGGGGAAGATTACCTTTGTTTCTCAAGGCGGCACGTATCAGGAAGCGCAGACCAAGGCGATCCTCGATCCTGCGGCGAAACTGCTGAACATTACCGTCAACCAGGACAGCATCCCGGACGCGTGGCCGCAGATCAAGGCGCAGGCCGCAACCGGCAAGCCGATCTGGGACGTGGTCGATACGCCGACGTCCAACTGCCTGCGCGGCGGCCACGAAGGCCTGCTGGAGAAGCTGGATTTCTCGAAGATTCCGAACGGGGCCGCGATGCCCGAGAAATATCGCACGCCGTATTCAGTCGCCTATGAGTTCTATTCGACGGTCATCGGCTACAACAAGAAGTCGTTGAAGAAAGTGCCGCAGAGCTGGGCCGATTTCTGGAATGTGAAGGGATTCCCAGGTACGCGTGCGTTGCGCAACGATCCGCAGACGGTGCTCGAAGCCGCGCTTCTGGCAGACGGCGTGCCGCGCGACAAGCTTTATCCGCTGGACGTCGATCGTGCGTTTAAAAAGCTTCAACAGATCAAGCCGGACGTGACCGTCTGGTGGACCTCGGGCGGGCAGTCGGCACAATTGCTGCACGACGGCGAAGTCGACATGACGATGATCTGGAACGGCCGCGCAAGCGCCGTGCGTAAAGACAACCCCGATATCGACTTCACGTTCAACGACGGCATTCTGCAGAACACCCAGTTATGCGTGCTGAAGAACGCGCCGAACCTGGCCGACGCGATCAAATTCGTCAACGCCGCTGTCTCGCCCGAATTGCAGGCGAATCTGCCGCTGTATATCGACTATGGCCCGGGCAATCCGGCGGCCTTCAAGACCGGCAAGATCGACGCGAAACGCGCGAGCGAGCTGCCGAGCTCGCCGGACAACGCGGCGAAGCAGGCGCTCATGTCGGAGGAGTGGTGGGCCTCGGACGCCGGCATTCAGGCGAAGGCGCGCTGGCTCAAGTTTATGCAGTAAGGCGCAGGCTGACGTCGACGCGCGGGCTCACAGGCTCCCGCGCACGTTTTGCTCAGGTTTCAACGCCCGCGTATTCATCGAACGTGATCGACTATCTGATTCTCGGTGGCGGTTCGGCGGGCTGCGTGCTCGCCGCGCGCCTGTCCGAAGACGCCGGCAAGACCGTCTGCCTCGTCGAGGCCGGCCGCAATATCTCGCAGACGGACATGCCGGCTGCCGTGCGCAGCCGGTATCCTGGTCGCGCCTATCTCGACACGGCGAACATCTGGCAGCGCCTGAAGGCGCGCATGAGCATGTCGGCAACGACACGACGCTACGAACAGGCGCGCCTGCTCGGCGGTGGTTCGGCAATCAATGCGTTGATGGCGAATCGCGGCGCGCCCGCCGATTACGACGAATGGCACGCGCTTGGCGCGCACGGGTGGAACTGGAACGCCTGCCTGCCGTACTTCCGCAAACTCGAATCCGATTGCGACTTCGACGGCGAACTGCACGGCAAGAGCGGCCCGGTTCGCATTCAGCGCACGAACTGGGCACGCATTTCGCCCTTCGTGCGCGCGGTGCTCGCCACGCTCGCAGCGCGCGGCCACGTGCGGCGTGACGATCAGAACGGCGGGTGGGAGGACGGTACGTTCATCGGATCGATCGCGGTGAGCGAGGCCGGCGAGCGGATCCCGACGTCGGTCTGTTATCTCGACGATACCGTGCGTGCCCGTCCGAACCTCCAGATTCGCACCGGAATGCTCGTCGAGCGCGTGCTGTTCGATGGCACGCGCGCAGTCGGTGCGCGCATCGTCGGCAGCGAGGGTAGGGATGGCAGGAATGACGCGGGCGAAGAATTGCGCGCCGCGCATGTCATCGTCTGCGCCGGCGCGATCCACAGCCCTGCGCTGCTGATGCGAAGCGGCATCGGCCCGGCCGCTGAGCTCGCCGCGCTCGGTATCGAAGTGCGCGCGGACCGGGCCGGCGTCGGTGGCAATCTGATGGAGCATCCGTCGATCGCTGTTTCCGCGGTTTTGCCGCGGGCCGCCCGCACGCCGTTTCCCGACGAGCATCACGAGCAGGCCATCGTGCGCTTTTCGTCAGGCATGCACGGTACCGTGCCCGGCGACATGCACGGTGCGATCCTGTCGCGTTCGGGCTGGCATTCGGTGGGCCACCGGCTCGGTACGATCTTTTTCTGGGTGAACAAGTCCTACTCGCGCGGCCGGGTGACGCTCACTTCAGCGAGTCCGCATAGCGAGCCCGCAGTCGATTTCAACATGCTGTCCGATGCTCGCGATCTCGAACGTCTGAAGGGCGCGCTGCGCTTCGGTGCTGAAACGCTGGCCGATCCGATGATGGCGAAGCATCGCGCAACGCTTCTGCCTTCGAGCTATTCGCCGCGTGTCGCGAGTGTGGCCGTGCCGGGTGCGTGGAATGCGTTGCAACGCGGCACGCTGAGCGCGCTATTGGATATCGCGGGTCCGTTTCGCGCGTGGCTGGTGCGACGCGTGGTCACTCAGGGCGTGACGCTGAACGACCTGCTCGCGGACGACCGTGCCTTGACGCAATTCGTCACGCGCTCGGTTGGCTGCACCTGGCATCCGTCGGGAACCTGCCGGATTGGCGCCGTCGACGATCCGCTCGCTGTGTGCGATGCGCGTGGCGCCGTGTATGGCGTGAACGGGCTTTATGTGTGTGATGCGTCGCTGATGCCGTCAATACCGTGCGCCAACACGAATATCCCGACCATCATGATCGCGGAGCGCATCGCGGATATGCTGCGTGGCCGCGCCTAGGGACTTGCTGGGTCGAGAAAGGGAAGGCGGCCCGTCGACCGCCGCGACGCTCAGTTGCCCTCAGCCCCCATACCCCACGATGCCTTTCACCTCAAGAAATGCCTCGAGCCCCCACTCGGCGTATTCGCGCCCATTGCCTGACTGCTTGTAGCCGCCGAAAGGCGAGCCGGCATCCCACGACGGGTAGTTCAGGTACACGCTGCCCGCCCGCAACCTGAACGCTACCCGCCTCGCGCGCTCGTGATCGGCGCATTGCACATAGGCCGCGAGGCCGAAGGGATTGTCGTTCGCAATCGCGATCGCATCATCTTCGTCGCGATACGGCATGATCGCGAGCACGGGCCCGAAGATCTCTTCGCGCGCGATCGTCATAGACGGACGCACGTTCGCGAACACAGTCGGTTGCACGTAATAGCCGCGTTCGAGACCGTGCGGACGGCCGAGGCCACCGGCCACGACTTGCGCGCCCTCGTCGATGCCGGCTGCGATCAAACGTTCCACGCGCTCAAATTGCACGCTGCTGACAACCGGCCCCATCGTCGTGCGCTCGTGGTCTGCGGGGCCGACGCGATGTGCTTCCGCCGCCCGCCGGGCAATCGCCACCGCCTCGTCATGGCGCGCCTCCGGCACCAGCATGCGCGTCGGTGCATTGCACGACTGGCCGCTGTTGTTGAAGCACGAGTTGACGCCCGCCGTCACGGCGGCTTCAAAGTCGACGTCGTCCAGCAGAATGTTGGCCGACTTGCCACCCAGCTCCTGATGTACGCGCTTGACGGTCGGCGCCGCGAGCTTCGCGATCTCGATGCCCGCGCGCGTCGAGCCGGTGAACGACACCATGTCGACATCGGGATGCGCTGCAAGCGCCGCACCAACGGTCGGTCCATCGCCGTTCACGAGATTGAAAACACCGGGCGGCACGCCCGCGGCGTCAAGAATCTCCGCGAACAGCAGGGCGTTAAGCGGCGTGACTTCGCTGGGTTTCAACACCATCGTGCAGCCGGCCGCAATCGCGGGCGCAGCCTTGCAGACGATCTGATTGATCGGCCAGTTCCACGGCGTGATGAGCGCGACGACACCCACCGGTTCGTGATTAACGAGCGCGGTGCCTTTATTGCGTTGCCACGCGAACGTTTCGCACGTGCGGATCAATTCGTCTAGATGCCGCCGTCCGATCCCTGCTTGCCATGCGTGCGCCATCGCGCGCGGGGCGCCCAGTTCGCGCGAGATCGTGTCGCCCATCTCGTCGTGACGTTCAAGAAAAACCTCGAGAATGCGGCGGATCAGCGCGAGGCGCTCGGCGGGTGTGGTCTGCGAGAACAACGTGAACGCGCGTTTTGCCGCAGCGACAGCGCGATCGATATCGGCGGGTGTGCCCATTGCCACTTCGGCGAACGCTTCTTCGGTGCAGGGATCGATGACCGGCAGGCGTGCCGTGCCCGACGGCTCGACCCACGCGCCGTCGATATAGAACTTCAGTGCATTGATCATGTGATAGGTGTGTAGGTGGAGTTCAGGCGCGCGCCGCGCCGGAGCGCCGGCTCACCACGACGATCATCACGAGGCACAGCGTCAGCGCCGTGAGCATCGTACTGATCGCGGCAATGGTCGGATCGATCTCGTCACGCAGCGTGACGAACATGCGGCGCGTCAGCGTCTGGTTCGAGCCGCCCGACACGAACAGGGCGACCACCGTTTCGTCGAGGGCCTGTATGAACACGAACACGGCGCCAGAAATAACGCTTGCCTTGATCTGCGGCAGCGTCACCGCCATGAAGCTGCGAAAGCGATTCATGCCGAGGCTGCGGGCGACCATTTCCTGGGTGCGGTCGAAGGTGCGAAGGTCAGCGCCGACCGAGATCAGCACATACGGCAGCCCGAGCATCGTATCCGCGAGAATCAGCCCGCCGAGCGTATTCACGTAGCCGGCCTGCGAGTAGACGAAAAACACGCCCACCGCGACGATGATGATCGGCACCATCAACGGCAGCATCAGCAGCGTGCGCAGATAGCGCATGATCCAATGTGTGCCGTTCTGGATCGCGTAGGCAGCGCACACGCCGAGTGGTGTGGCGAGCAGTGCGGCGCAGACCGAGGCGGTCAGCGTAGTGCGCGCGGCGTCGATCCACGCGGGGTTGTCGAAGAAGGAGTGATACCAGCGCAGCGAATAGGCGGGCGGGGGGAAGGTCATGAAGCGCGTGTCGGAGAACGACAGCGGCACGACGATCAACACCGGCACCATGAGGAACAGGAGGATCAGCACGACCGCCGCACCGAGGACGATCCGTCCGAACGAGAGCTTTGTCATTTCGCGCCCAGGGTCTTTTCGAGTGGCACCACACGGCTCGCGGCGTAGAAAATCGCGAACACGCAGATCAGCAGCACGACGCTCACCGCGCTCGCCGCGCCCCAGCTGTTGTAGATCTCGACGTTGCGGCTCACCACCATCGACACCATGATCGACTTGCCGCCGCCCATCAACTCAGGCGTGATGTAGAAGCCGAGGCACAGCACGAACACGAGGGTGACGCCGGCGAACACACCGCTCATTGAAAGCGGCAGGAACACGCGCATGAACACATGCAGCGGCGAGCCGCCCAGACTCGCGCCCGCCTGCGAGAGATTCGGCGGAATCTTCTGCATGGCCGAATAGAGCGGCAGCACCATGAACGGCAACAGGATATGAACCATCGCGATGATCGTGCCAAACTGGTTGTAGGCGAGTTGCACAGGCCGGTCGATCAGGCCCGAGGCGATCAAGGCCTTGTTGACGAGGCCCGTGCGCTGCAGCAACACGAGCCACGCGTAAGTGCGCACGAGCACGCTCGTCCAGAACGGCAGGATGACCATGCCGAGCACAAGCGCACTCAGCTTCGGCGACACCGAGGCCGCGAAGTACGCCACCGGATAGCCGAGCACCAGCGTGATGACGGTCACGATGATGCTCAGTTTGAACGTAAGCAGGAAGGTTTCGAGGTAAGCGCCTGAGAACATGCGCCGATAGTTCTCGAGCGTGAAGCCGTCGTGATAGATGGACTGCCACGACAACCAGGCGAGCGGCACGACAAGCAGCACGACGATCACGAGGAGCGCCGGCGCCATCAGAAGAAGCATCGTGCGATCTTCGCGCCGCTGGTAGCGCACGGCAGGATCGGACTCGGTGGCCTGCATCAATGAGTGTCCTTGGAGCATCCGTTTGGCGGTCGTCATCATGCACCTACGGCGTCGAGAAACTGATACCACGCGGCGACGAGCCTCACACCCGGCGCGCGCAGCGAATGAAAAGGCACGGGCCGCAGACCCGGCGCGCCGAGCAACGAAAGCTCGGGCGTCTCGCCGAGGGCGAGCGCGGCGGCATGCTGTCCGAGCAGGCTGGCCATTGCGACGCCTGCTCCGTTATACCCCAGACAGAAGGTGGTGGCATCGTCGCTGCGCCCGACATGCGGCAGCGAATTGAACGTCATGCCGACATAGCCCGACCAGCGATACGCCACGGGTACATCCGCGAGATCGGGAAAGAGCCCGACCATCGCTCGCTGCAGTCCATCGAAGCCGGTCGTCTGGCCTTCCTTGCCGAACGCGTCACGGCCGCCGAACAGCATGCGGCCGTCGACCTTGCGGAACCACTTCATCATGCGGCGCGTTTCCGTGTAACTGCGGCGTTCGACCATCAGGCGCGCGTCGAGATCGGCGGGCAGGCGCTCGGTGGCGATCATTGCGCTGCGGAACGGCACGAGTTCGCGTTGATACGGCGAGGTGGCCGGCGTGAGATCCGAATAGGCATTGGTCGCGACGATCACCTGCTTCGCACGCACCGTACCGCCTGGCGTGCGCAACGTCACGTGCGTATCGCCGGGCGCGCGATGCATCTGCAGTACCGGTGTCGATTCGTAAATCGGCACGCCGCGCAGCGTCATGCCGCGCGCGAGTCCGCGCAAGTATTCGAGCGGCAGGATCGTGCCGGCATCCTTGCTCAGCACGCCGCCAACAAAACCCTTCGACCCCGTCTCGCGCTCGACTTCGGCGCGCAACTGCACGCTCATCGATGTATCACCGAGCGTCGCGCGTACCCAGTCGGCTTCGGCGCAGATCGCCGCGAGCGCGCGCTCGGTGTGCGCGCAGCGCAGGCTGCCCGTGTGCTCGAAGCGGGCCTGCGTGAGCCCGAACTCGTCGACCAGCGATTCGACCACCCGCACGCCTTCATGCGCGAGCCGGTGCATACGCTTCGCGGTATCGAGGCCATGCAACTGGTCGATCGTGGGAAACGACAGCCTGAATTTCGACGACACGACGCCGCCATTGCGCCCACTCGCGGCCCAGCCGACCACGTTCGCGTCGAGGACGGCGCAACCGACGCCGCGTTTTTGCAGCGCATAGGCTGCGGCGAGGCCCGAGTAGCCCGCGCCGATCACCGCGACTTCGACGTCGAGATCGCGCGCGAGCGGCGCGCCGGTGCTGACCGCCGCGCCCCCATCGGGCGATGCCGCAGCAAGCGCTTGCCAGAGCGAGTCGGGCAGGGGCGAGGGGCGTGCCTTCGGCGCGAGCATCGGCTCAGGCGGCGAGGCGCGCTTCGGCTTCGACGGCGTCCGCGAGCTCGGCGAGCGTCGGGAACGTGAAGGTCGGCGTCGTGACGGCCTCGGGCACCGGCGTGGCGCCGAAGCCCTTCTTGCCCTGACGGCGCTCGATCCAGCAGGTCGCATAGCCGAGTTCCGTGGCGACGCCGATGTCGTGGTACTGGCTTTGCGCGGTGTGCAGGATCTCGCCGAACTTGTAGCCGAATGCCGCCTGACGGCCGCGGTTGTATGCGAAGAATTGCGGGTCAGGTTTGGCAACGCCGGTTTCGTCACAGCAGACCGTGTCGTCGAACGGGTCGCCAAGCGTGTGTGCGTAGGCCGACAGTGCGACGCGGTCCGCATTGGTCATGGCAACCAAGCGGAAGTGTTTCCGCAGACGCTTGAGCGCGGCGACCGAATCGGCGAAGGCGGGCCATTCGAGCACGTCGCGCTGGAACGCGGCGGCCGATTGCGCGTCGTCGGGCAGACCGAGTTCCTTCGCCAGCGACAGGTAGACGTTGGCCATTTCATGGCTCGAGCGGCCCGGATGGGTCGCACGGCCGCGCATGTACGGCTCGAAGATCTGGTCGTCGGTCAGGTCCTTCGCTGCCGGGCCGCCGAGGCGCCGCACGGAGGCGAGCACGCCGCGCTCGAAGTCGATGAGTGTGCCGACGACGTCGAACGTCAGGACCTTGAAATCGGTGAGCTTCATGAAATCATCCTTTTGCAATTTGCTGTGAAAACGGGAGAGGGAGTGCCCCAAGCGCGGGCGGCTAAAAAATGAGAGGAGTCAGGCGGGCACGACGATCGTGTCCTGTGGATCGAGAACGACGCTCATGGGCGCGCCCGGTTCCGGGATGCGCCGGCGCGCGTCGTAGCCGCCGGGCTGCCTGAGGCTGATGGCAGTGCCGTCGGCGAGCGTGGCGAACACGCGCAGGCTTTCGCCTTGGTACAGCACTTCGGTAACGTGGCACGACAGACGATTCACGCCGTCGCGCCGCTCGCCGCCGTCGATCACGAGTTTTTCGGTTTGCACCGCGAGCAGCAGCTTGTCGCCGCGCGGCAGCGGGTGCGCCGTGCGCAGAACCGTATCGCCGAGGCGCACGGCATCGTCGCCGGCGCGCGTCACGGCGAGCAACGTCGCCTCACCGATGAAGCTCGCCACGAACGCGTCACACGGACGGTCGTAGAGCCGCTCAGGCGTGTCGATCTGCACGAGCCGGCCGTTCTTCAGCACGGCCACACGGTCGCTCATGGTGAGCGCCTCGCGCTGATCGTGCGTCACATAGACGATCGTCGCGCCGAGCTTGCGATGCAGCCGCCGCAGCTCGATCTGCATGGTTTCGCGCAGTTGCTTGTCGAGCGCGGAGAGCGGCTCGTCCATCAGGATCAGTTGGGGCTCGAAGACCATCGCGCGGGCGAGCGCCACGCGCTGGCGCTGGCCGCCGGACAGTTGACCGATACCGCGGTTTTCGTAGCCCGAGAGTTCGACCATGGCGAGCGCATCGGCGACCTTCTTCGCCCACGTTGCTTTGGGCTGACGGCGCGCGCGCAGCGGAAACGCGACGTTCTCGCCGACGCTCATGTGCGGAAAGAGCGCGTAGTTCTGGAAGACGATGCCGATGTCCCGTTTATGCGGCGGCGCAAATGTAATGTCGCGCTCACCGACCCAGACCGCACCCGAACTCGGCTGCACGAAGCCGCCGAGAATGCCGAGCAGGGTGGTCTTGCCTGACCCCGAAGGACCGAGCAGCGAGACGAATTCGCCCGGGGCGATGTCGAGCGACACGTCGTCGAGGGCCACGACCGGGCCATAACGTTTCGCTGCCGATCGGATCGAAACACCTGTTTTCGCTCGTGCGTCCATTGCGTCCTGTCTCGCTGTAGAGGCCTGCGTTAGGGAAAATATAGGCCGCGTCATTATTGACGGCAATTCCCAAATTGTTGGATAAGGCATAACATCAGGTCATGCCTAACCTTCGCAAAAAACTGCCGAGCGCCAATGCGCTGTTCGTGTTCGAAGCTGCCGCGCGCTGCGGCAACTTCACGCGCGCGGCGCAGGAGTTATATGTGAGTCAGCCCGCGGTGAGCCGCATGCTGGCGCGCATGGAAGACCATCTCGGCGTGCGCCTTTTCGAGCGCGTGCGGGGTGGGATCGAGCTGACCGAGAACGGCAAGATCCTCTACCGGAAGATCTCGGAAGGCTTCAATGGCATAGAAGGCGCGATACGGGAGATCGAGGCGCGTGCGACGGGCGTCGAGTCCGTCACGCTCTCGGTGTCCACCGCGTTTACTACGCACTGGCTGATGCCGCGCATGAGCCGGCTGAACCAGGCGTTTCCGAATGTCGATTTGCGGTTTCAGCTGATCTCGGGGCGTATCGGTGGGCCGCTCGTCGATGTCGATCTCGGCATGCGCTTTTTACGCGAGGACGAGATCGGCGAGAACAGCGTGCTGGTGATGCCGGAGACGCTACTGCCGGTATGCAACCGGCGCTATCACGAGACAGCCGCGACGCAGACGGGCCGTGAGCACGGCGACACGGTAATCGTGATGGACGACGGCGAGCGCGGCTGGCATGAGCGCTTCGCCACGTTCGCGGCACACGGGCGGCACGTGGCGAGCATGCTGAGCTTCAACGACTACGCGATCGTTGTGCAGGCGGCGCTGTTGGGGCAGGGCGTCGCGCTTGGCTGGCTCAATGTGGTGTCGCATTGGCTTCTCGAGGGCGCGCTGCTGCCGGCGGAGGAGGAGTTGATCGTAACGAACCGGCGCTGCTGTCTGGTGTGGCCGGAGAATCGGCCGTTGCGGCCGGTTGCAGCGGATGTGCGGGACTGGATCATCGAGGAGACGCGTGCCGATGTGCGGGCTGTCGACCGCAATTATCCGAAGCTGGGACTGCGGCGTTTGCTGGCAGAGGCGGGGCTCGTGATCGGGCCGGGCCAGGATGATGGGCGAAGGGTTAAGGCAGCCACGCCTTGATTGCGCGGCAGGAGGTCCGCCCCTCGTTGTTCCAGCCGGCCCTGATTTCCAGGCCCGCACTCCCCGACACAATCAGGCCAGATCGCGTCCGCCGGTTTCTTCGAGCATCGTCACGGCGCAGAGCGAAATGATGACGCACGCAATCATGTACCAGGCCGGCGCCATCGTATTGCCCGTCACCTTGATAAGCCACGCGACGACGAGCTGCGCCGTGCCGCCGAACACCGACACCGCCACGGCATACGCGCTTGCCAGATAGCCTGCGCGCACATGTTTCGGGAAGTTTTCCGGCATGAGCGCATACGCGGGCGCCGAACCCATCGTGTAGAAGAACATCAGAAGGACGATCAGGCCGGTGACGACCGGCAGCGTCGGAAACTGGTTCATCAGCCAGAACGCGGGATATAGCAGCGCGATCAGCACTACGCGTCCCAGCACGGTCAGCGGCTTTCTACGGCCCATGCGGTCCGACAGCGCGCCCCAGATCGGGCACATGAGCAGCGAGACACAGGCGGCGCCAATCGAGACCAGCATCGACAGCTTGGGCGGCATCTTCAGATACTGAATCGAGTAGGTGGGGATGTAGTACATCAGCACGTAGGTCGCGACTGTCATGCCCATGATCGCGAAGACCGTCAAAAACCATTTGCGCACGAGGGCCGGTTCGAAGCGCGAGTGCTCCGTTTTGACGGGCTCATCGTCCACGATATGCCGGCGCAGATACACGCCCACGGGCATGATCAGCGTGCCGGCCAGAAACGGAACGCGCCATCCCCAATCGAGCAGCTGCGGACCGGTCAAATGATAGGTGAGCAACGCAGCCATACCCGAGCCGAGCAGGGCGGCCGCGCCCTGGCTCGCCAGCTGCCAGCTTGCGCGAAAGCCACGCCCTTTTGCAGAACCTGTTTCCAGCAGGGTCGCGGTGGCCGCGCCAAACTCGCCGCCCTGCGCAAAACCCTGCACGAGGCGCGCCACCACGATCAACGCGGGCGCGGCAATGCCGATCGTCTCGTAGGTCGGCGCAAGACCGATCGCCGCAGAGCCGACTGCCATCAGGAAGATCGTCAGCGTGAGCGCGGCCCGGCGCCCGCGCTTGTCCGCGTAATGGCCGAGCACGAAGCCGCCGACGGGCCTCGCCACGAAGCCGATTGCGAACGCCGACAATGCCAGCAATGTCGACACGACGGGATCCTGCGACGGAAAGAACAGCTTTGCGATGGTCAGCGCGAAAAAGCTGTAGACCGTGAAATCGAAGAACTCGAGCAGATTGCCGACGACGGCCGCCACGACAATGCGGGTCTGCGAAACCGCAATCGTGCCGGACGACGTAAGAGGCTGGGTTGACATGGTTTAGGTCCTCACCGTAGGTGTATTTATGATGGATCCGTCTGCGCTTTCTGATGGGCGCTTAGACTTTCGACGCAAGAAACCGCTCGACCAGCCGCGTCCAGAATGCGGCGCCGACGGTCAGGTTGTCGTCGTTGAAGTCGTACTTCGCGTTGTGCAGCATGGGCGTGTCCTTGCCATTACCCACGCGCAGGAAGCAGCCCGGCTTCTCTTGCAGGTAAAAGGCGAAGTCCTCGCTGCCCGCGATCGGACCAAAGCCGTCGACCACGCGTTCGTCGCCCACCAGTTCGCGCGCGACCTGTAGCGCGAATTCAGTCTCCTGCGTGCTGTTGACGAGCACCGGGTAACCCGGCACATAGTCGATCTCGACGCTGGCGCCGTGCGCTTGCACATGCGCGTTGGCGAGCGCGCGGATGCGTGCTTCGAGCAGCTTGCGCACCTCGGGATCGAACGAGCGCACGCTCAACTGAAGACGCGCCGTTTCGGGGATCACATTGGGCGCGTGTCCCGCATTGAACGCACCGATCGTGACCACGGCGGGCTGCATCGGATCGATGTTGCGCGACACGACGGTTTGCAGCGCCGTCACGAGTCCTGCGCCGATCACGAGCGGATCGGTGGCGAGATGGGGGCGGGCAGCGTGACCGCCGCGGCCGTGGATCGTGATGTCGACGGTATCGCATGCGGCCATGAACGGACCGCTGCGGAACATGAACGTGCCCGCCGGTGCGCCGGGATGGTTGTGCAGGCCGAAAATGGCCTCGCAGGGGAAGCGCTCGAACAGTCCGTCAGCGATCATGCGTTGCGCGCCGCTATCCGAGCCGACTTCCTCAGCGGGCTGGAAGACGAGATGGACGGTTCCGTCAAAGCGGCGCGTGCGCGCCAGATGCCGCGCTGCACCAAGAACCATCGTCGTGTGACCGTCGTGACCGCATGCGTGCATCTTGCCCGGGTGAACGCTGGAATAGGGCAGGCCCGTGGCCTCGGTGATGGGCAGGGCGTCCATATCGGCGCGTACCGCAACGGCCCGCGACCCCGTTCCCGACTTCAGCGATGCGACCATGCCCGTTCCGCCCAGACCGCGCGTGACTTCGTAACCCCAACTTTCGAGCGCTTCGGCGACAAGATCCGATGTCTGGAACTCCTGGTAAGCCAGTTCAGGATGCTGGTGCAAACGGTGGCGGATGCCGCGCAATTCATCGTTCAGATCGCTGGTTTCATCGAGCGTGCAAAAGTGCTGGGTATTGGGCATTTGGATTGACGTGCATATAGAAAGCGAGGCGTCAGTATTTCGCTGCAAAAACGTGCGATCAATGACGTCTTTCGGTCGATAATGTTGACTTGAATGTCAACAGTCGAGAAAGCATGTCAACCGACACCGATATCCCTCAAACAGGCGCCCTCAATCCGCGCAGCCTGCGCTATCTGCATAAAATCGCCGTGCATGGTGGCGTGCGGGCGGCGGCGGACGCGCTCGGCATCAATGCGTCGGTGATCAGCCGGCAGGTGACGCAGCTGGAGCGCGCGCACGGCGTGGCGCTGCTCGAGCGGCAGGGCCGGCGCGTGACGCTCACGGAAATCGGCCTGAGTCTCGTCGATCACTTTCGTGAAAGCCGGCGCCGCGACGCGGAGATGCTGGTGCAACTGGAGGACTATCGGGGGCTGCGGCGTGGACGGATCGGCATTGGGTGCGGCGAGGGGTTTGTCGGCAATCTGATGGCGATCGTACTCGAGCGGTTTAGCGCGCAGTTTCCGGATATCGTCGTCGATCTGCATACGGGCGCGACGTCCGAAATCATCGCGATGGTTCGCAACGACGAGGTCGATCTTGGCCTATGCGCGGGCGGGGCGAGGGACCCGGCGATACGCTCGCGCACATTTCGCGCCGCGCCGTTCTGCGCGTTCGTGAGCCCGCGGCATCCGTTGGCGGGACTGCAGCGTATCCGCTTCGAGCAGCTTGCCGATGCCCGCCTGATTTTCATGCCGCCGCGTTTCGGCGTTCAACAGTATGTCGACTCGATCATTCGCGCGGAGCGGCTCAGCCTGACGCCGGCTTACCGGTGCGATATGTTTGCCGCGGCGCAGGCGATTGCGGCAGCGGGGCTTGGGGTCGCCTTCATGTCGACTGATGCCGCGCGGCAATATCTCGACGCTGGCAAGCTTGTTGCGCTTGAGATCGATCATCCGATTGCACGCGACTTCAGCAGCCAGGTGATACGCCGGGTTGGCCGGCGTTTGTCGCCGGCGGCGGAGTTTTTGTGGAAGCAGTTGGTGGGGGCGATGCAGAGGGGGTGGGCGGCGGCTGGGAAAGACTAATGCTATGCACACACGTGTTATGGCTTCTCCACCCGAATTTTGCTTCAAGATATCCATCTGACTCGTTTATCAGCGGATTCGCGTTTATCGGTGCGGTTGCGTTGCTCAGTGCGGAGTCTTACATTTTCGTACTGAGTAACGTCAAACTTAGCGATGGGTCGCGCAGGCCATCCAGATGCTTTCCCAATCCTTGCGTCGCTTCACTTGTAAAAACCTTCGAAGGCGATCAGATGCAACCTTCCGACTACGCACATGAAGACATAGGCAATCTGGTGCTGCTCGAGCATATCAACCTCACGATACCGGACCAGAGTCTCGCGACTGCGTTCTATGTCAGCGGACTTGGACTCACGCGAGATCCTTATCTGATGACCGGCCCGAACAATATGTGGATCAACATCGGTCGTTCACAGATTCACTTGCCGCACGGCGACGCGCAGCGACTGCGCGGACACGTGGCACTGATCGTGGGCAAGCGCGAATCGCTGGTCGCACGGCTGCGCGCAGTTCGGCCCGTACTCGATCGAACCGCGTTCGGATGGACCGAGCGGGCCGACCGCGTCGAGATCACCTGTCCTTGGGGAAACCGGTACGACTGCCTTGATCCGAATGCGGATCAGGCGAACGCTCCATGGTCGCGCATCGATCTCGGCATTGCTTATGTGCAACTTGATGTGCCGCTTGGCTGCGCGGGGTCGATTGCCGCTTTTTACCGCGAGGTATTCAATGCGTTCGTCGAGGTCCGCGACCACAACGGTTCGCAGCAGACGGCAATTGCGGTCGGGACGCATCAGCAGCTTATCTATTCAGAAACGCCCGCTGCCAACCTGGAATACGATGGACATCATATCCAGATCTATGTCGCAAACTTCTCCGAGCCCTACGCACGACTCGCTGCGCGCGGGCTGGTTTATGACGAGGAGCCTCATCAATATCGCTTCGCCGACGTCATCGATCCCGTGAGCGGCGCGCATTGCTTCAAGCTCGAGCATGAGGTACGTAGTCTGCGTCATCCGCTCTATGCGCGACCTCTGGTGAATCGAAATCCGGATCAAAGTAACAGGAACTACCGCATGGGTGGCGACGCGCGCAGAGGCGTGTTCTAGTCGGCGCGACCAGCTTCGTCGGTGCGACTAGCAAAACGTCGCGCGGCCAATGCATTAATGACAAGCGACGCATCGAGACGATCAACGTGGATGAACGAGCGTGACGTCGACCCCAAGTGGTTTAATTGGTTCTGATCCAAATAGGCTCAGCGAATCAGGTGCAGCGTTCGACCGAACAATCTGGTGATCGGTGATGAGCAAACGGAAAGGCGTGGACGAGAGTGTTCTCAGCCGTTTATAATTTTACATAATATAAATTATCAACAATTAAGTTGTAGAGGCTAAGTTGTAATGTCCGCTTTTAGCCAAGTTCAAATGTCCGCTTCGAGGCGGCATAAGCTTACCCG
>NZ_FPBH01000026.1 GCF_900116445.1 Paraburkholderia aspalathi | reverse complement strand
CCCACTTAGCAGGGGCTTCTAGCCGCTTTCTTTGCGGCGGCAAAGAAAGTAAGTGCCGCCCCGCACAGGGGCAACGCTAATAGACCACTAACAATGCAAGGAAAGGCCAAAGCGCTAAGAACACGGAAAAAAGCGCCGCGAAGGCAAAAAACCCGCAAAAAAACCCAACCCCCGGAGGGGCATATAATGTCGAACGCCCTCGCCGTCCTCCCAAAAAATGCCCGATCTGCTAGCCAATCTAAACCCCGAACAACACGCCGCCGTCACGCTCCCCAACGAGCCCGCACTCATCCTTGCCGGCGCGGGCAGCGGCAAAACCCGCGTCCTCATCACCCGCATCGCGTGGCTCATCCAGCACGGTCTGGCGTCGCCCGCCACCATCCTGGCGGTGACCTTCACCAATAAGGCCGCCCGCGAAATGATGTCGCGTCTTTCGGCGCTTCTGCCGATCGACACCCGTGGCATGTGGATCGGCACCTTCCACGGCCTCTGTAACCGCATGCTCCGCGCGCATCATCGCGATGCGGGCCTGCCGGCCACCTTCCAGATTCTCGATACCGCGGACCAGCTCTCCGCGATCAAGCGTCTGATGAAGGGCCTCAACATCGACGATGAAAAGTACCCGGCGAAAAATCTCCAGTACTTCATCAACAATTCCAAAGAACAAGGCCTGCGCCCGAAAGACGTCGACGCGACCGACAACTTCAACCGCAAATTCGTCGAGCTCTACGAAGCCTACGACCAGCAATGCCAGCGCGAAGGCGTCGTCGACTTTCCGGAACTGCTGCTCCGCTGCTTCGAACTGCTCGCGCACAATCCGCCGCTGCGCGCCCACTATCAGGCGCGCTTCAGGCACATCCTCGTCGACGAGTTCCAGGACACCAACAAGCTGCAATACGCGTGGCTGAAAATGCTGGCCGGGCAGACCAACTCGATCTTCGCGGTCGGCGACGACGACCAGTCGATCTACGCCTTCCGCGGCGCGAACGTCGGCAACATGCGCGACTTCGAGCACGAGTTCAATGTCCGGCACATGATCAAGCTCGAGCAGAACTACCGCTCGCACGGCCATATTCTCGATGCGGCCAATCAGCTGATCGCCAATAACTCGCGGCGTCTGGGCAAGAATCTGCGCACCGACGCGGGTCACGGCGAACCGGTGCGCGTCTACGAGTCCGCCACCGATACCCAGGAAGCCGGCTGGATCGTCGAGGAAATCAAGGCGCTGATCAGCACCGGCACCTCGCGCAGCGAAATCGCCATCCTGTATCGCAGCAACGCGCAGTCGCGCACGATCGAACACACGCTGGTCAATGCGGGCATCGCGTACCGCGTGTACGGCGGTCTGCGCTTTTTCGAGCGTCAGGAAGTCAAGCACGCGCTCGCCTATCTGCGCCTGATCGACAATCCGAACGACGACACCGCGTTCGCCCGCGTCGTCAATTTCCCCACCCGTGGCATCGGCGCGCGCTCGATCGAACAGCTTGCCGACGCGGCGCGTCTATACAACTGCTCGATGGCTGCGGCGATTCCGTATGTCGCGGGTAAGGCGGGGTCGAGCCTCGCGAGTTTCGCAAACCTGATCGGCAAGATGCGCGCCGAAACGCAACAAATGAGTCTGCCGGAAACCGTCGAATACGTGGTCCGCACGAGCGGTCTCACGGAGTTCTATCAGAACGAACGTGAAGGCCAGGACCGGCTGGAGAACTTGCAGGAACTGGTCAACGCGGCCGCTGCTTTCGTCAGCGAAGAAGGCTACGGCATGGATACGCCGGCGCGCTCGATTCCGCTGCGTCCAGGCGCGACCACGGCGCCTGAGTTGGCCGTCGCCACGGATGATCCGAATACCGTCGTGCTGGACGCGCCCGGCATCGCCGATCCGGCGCAAAACCCGGACACGATGACGCCGCTCGCCGGTTTCCTGTCGCACGCATCGCTGGAAGCAGGCGACAACCAGGCGCAAGCCGGTCAGGAAGCCGTGCAGTTGATGACAGTGCACGCGGCCAAGGGTCTCGAGTTCACAGCGGTGTTTATCACCGGGCTCGAAGAAGGGCTGTTCCCGCATGAAAACAGCGCGATGGAATCGGATGGGCTGGAAGAAGAGCGTCGTCTGATGTACGTGGCGATCACGCGGGCCAAGGAACGTTTGTATCTGTCGTTCGCGCAGAGCCGGATGCTGCACGGCCAGACGCGCTACAACATCCGCTCGCGCTTCTTCGACGAACTGCCGCAGGAAACGCTCAAGTGGCTCACGCCGAAGGTCGAGGCAGGCGCGCGCTGGGGCGGGCGTTCGGATAACGCCGGTTACGGTCGCGACTGGTTCGCGCGGCCGGGTTACACGGGCGCGGTGTCGTCGACGCCGGCGCCGTTGCCGGCCTTTGCGAACGAACAGCGCGCAGCTGAAACGGGTTTCCGCGTCGGCCAGCAGGTGTTCCACACCAAGTTCGGGGAAGGCACGATCACCGCACTGGAAGGCGGTGGCACGGATGCCAAGGCCCAGGTCAAATTCAAGCGGCACGGCGAGAAGTGGCTGGCGCTTGCGGTCGCTAAATTGCAGGCGGTCGAATGAGCGCGGGCGGCATCGATCCAAACCGCGGCGGTGCGCCGGTTTCGCATCGTCCGCTAGGCATTCTGGCGGCTTTGCCGCAGGAACTCGGCGATCTGATCGAAGCGATGCGCGCCGAATCCGGCGTGCGCACCATCACTCACGGTCAGCGTGACTATCACCTCGGCACCGTACATGGCGCGCCTTGCGTCGTGACGCTGGCGCGCGTCGGCAAGGTCGCGGCGGCAGCCACGGTCAGCGCCTTGATCCATGCGTTCGATGTCGAAGCGGTTGTGTTCACCGGCGTGGCGGGTGGCGTGGGGACTGAAGTGCGGGTCGGCGACATCGTCGTCGCCAACGTGCTGATGCAGCACGATCTGGACGCGTCCCCGTTGTTTCCACGCTTCGAAGTGCCGTTGCTCGGCGTGTCGCGCTTTGCAGCCGATGCGGCGCTTGCCGATCAACTGGCCGCCGCGTGCGAGCGTTTTGTTGCTGAGGAGGGCGCTGCTGCGGCGGCGCGCTTCGGCACGCGCGAACCGCGCGTACATCGTGGCTTGATTATCAGCGGGGACCAGTTCGTCGCGAGTGCAACGGGCGTCAAGGCCTTGCGCGATGCGCTGCCGGATGCGCTTGCGGTGGAGATGGAAGGCGCGGCGATCGCACAGGTCTGTTACGAGTACGGTGTGCCGTGTGCGGTAGTGCGGACCATCTCCGACACCGCCGACGATCACGCACCGCAATCGTTCGTGTCGTTTCTCACGGCGATTGCCGGGACGTATTCGAATGCGATTCTGAAGCGGTTTCTGGAGGCGCGTCGGGTGGCGTGACATGTTCGCCGTTGGTACGCGCAGGGCGCTGATCAGCCGGCAGTCACACGAATGAGCGGCGCATGACTGCGTCGCCCTTTCACCGCACGATCAGCCTCGCCGCTCGCTAGTGCTTCGTTGAATCCCCCAGCGCCTCCCGCACCTGCTGCAGCGCCGCCGGATCCTCGATCGTCGGCAGATCACCGGGTTCGCGTCCCTCGGCCAGCGCCGCAATCGCGCGGCGTAGCAGCTTGCCCGAGCGTGTCTTCGGCAGCATCGACACCACCACCACGCGCGCCGGCCGCGCGATCGCGCCGAGTTGGCGGTCCACCGTCGCGGTGAGTTCGGCTTCCAGCTTCGCCCGCGCCTTCTCGCTCGCGTAGGCTTGCGCGTCGCGCAGCACCACGAAGGCCATCGCCGTCTGACCCTTCAGCGCATCCGTCACGCCGACCACCGCCACTTCCGCGACCGCCGCGTGGCTCGACAACGCTTCCTCGATCTCGCGCGTGCCGAGACGATGGCCGGCCACATTGATCACGTCGTCGGTGCGGCCGAGGATCGTCACATATCCGTCTTCATCCTGAATGCCCCAGTCGAAGGTCGAGTAGGCCTGCTGGTTCGGAATGCTCGACCAGTAGGTGCTGACAAAGCGCTTGTCGTCGCCCCATACCGTCGACATGCAGCCCGGCGGCAGCGGATAGCCCAGCGTGAGCACGCCTTTTTCGCCGGGCGGGCAGGGCTCGCCCGTCAGTTCGTTACGCAAGGTCAGATTGAAGCCGGCCGACGGCACGCCCGGCGAGCCGAGCTTGGTGGGCAAGGCTTCGACGCCGCGCGGAATCGCCAGCATCGGCCAGCCGGTTTCGGTCTGCCAGTAATTGTCGATCACGGGCTTGCCGAGCGCGTCGGTGATCCATGCGGCGGTTGGTTCGTCGAGCGGCTCGCCGGCAAGGAACAGCGCGCGCAGGCTCGAGAGATCGGATTTTTTCAGCAGCGCCGGGTCCTGCTTTTTCAGCACGCGCAACGCAGTCGGCGCGGTGAACATCAGATTGATCTTGTGCTGTTCGACGAGGCGCCACCAGATGCCGCCGTCCGGACGAATCGGCGTGCCTTCGTACATCACGGTCGTGAGGCCCGCGATCAGCGGCGCATAGACGATGTAGCTATGGCCGACCACCCAGCCCACGTCCGACGCGGTAAACATCGTGTCGCCGGGCTTGCCCTGAAAGATATGTTCCATCGATGCCGCCAGCGCCACCGCATAGCCGCCGACGTCGCGTTGCACGCCCTTCGGCTTGCCGGTGGTGCCCGACGTGTACAGCACATACGAGGGTTCGTTCGATTCGAGCCATTCGCACGGCACATGGGCGTCGAAAAATTTCTCGCGCAGCGGCTCGTAGGCGACGAGGTAGCTTGCGTTCAGGCGCTCGGGCGCGAGTTGCCGGTCGATCAACAGCACGTGCGGTGTCTTGTGGGTCGCGCGCGCCAGTGCTTCGTCTACCAGTGGCGTGTAGTCGATCACTTTGCCGCCGCGCGCGCCTGCGTCGGCGGTGACGATCAGGACAGGTTTCGCATCGTCGATGCGGGCCGCCAGATTAGGCGCCGCGAAGCCGCCGAACACCACCGAGTGAATCGCGCCGAGCCGCGCGCACGCAAGCATCGCGAACAGCGCTTCGGGGATCATCGGCAGATAGAGCAGCACGACGTCGCCGCGCTTCACACCCAGCGAGCGCATCACCGCGGCCATACGGTTGATTTCCGCGTACAGCTCGGCATAGGTGTAGCGCCGCTCGATACCGGTTTCCGTCGACACGTACACCAGTGCGTTCTGCTGCGGACGCTCGGCCATATGCCGGTCCACCGCGTTATGGCACAGGTTCGTGCGGCCGCCGACGAACCAGCGCGCGAACGGCGGATTCGAGCGGTCGAGCACGGTATCGAACGGCGTTTGCCAATGAATCCGCTGCGCCTCGTCACGCCAGAATTCCTCGGGCTGCTCGATCGAACGGCGGTGGAAGTCGCGGTAGGTGGTCATCGGCGGCGATCCTTCTGCTGCGTGAGTGAACGGATGGCGAGTCGTACGGCTCGGGGCGGCTGCCGGGCGCGGCGAGAGGGCAGCAGTGCGTACATCCGCACAAGCATAGAGCAGGCGTCACCTTGCGGACAACGCGGGTTCACCATGAGGGGACGACACAAAGAAAAAGGCGCCGTAGCGCCTTTTTCTCCATGCAACCAGAAGAGATCCCATCACGCTTTCGCGCGCTTGCCTTCGACATCCGGCAGAAACACCGTCAACAGGCCGATCAGCGGCAGGAACGAGCAGACCTTATACACATAGGTGATGCTGGTGGCGTCGGCCAACTGCCCGAGCACGGCCGCGCCGATTCCACCCATGCCGAACGCGAGACCGAAGAAGAGGCCCGCGATCATCCCCACCTTGCCGGGGACCAGTTCCTGCGCATAGACGAGGATCGCCGAGAACGCCGAAGCCAGCACGATACCGATGATTACCGTCAGCACGCCGGTCCAGAACAGGTTGGCGTACGGCAGCAGCAGCGTGAACGGCGCGACGCCGAGGATCGACACCCAGATCACGTACTTGCGGCCGATCCTGTCGCCGATCGGACCACCGATCACCGTGCCCGCCGCAACCGCCGCGAGGAACACGAACAGGTGAACCTGAGCGGCCTGCACCGGCAGATGGAACTTGTCGATCAGATAGAACGTGAAGTAGCTGTTGATGCTGGCGAGGTAGAAGTACTTCGAGAACACCAGCAGCATCAGTACGCCCATCGCGAACATGACCTGGTTGCGTGACAGCGTCGCGTGGCCGGTCTGGCTGCGCGCCTTCTTCACGGCCGGATGCTGCTTGTACCAGCGGCCGATCTGCGTGAGCACGACGATCGCGACCAGCGCCGCCACCGAGAACCACGCGATGCTGCGCTGGCCGTGCGGAATCACGATCAACGCGGCGAGCAACGGTCCGAGCGACGAACCCGCATTGCCGCCCACCTGGAACAGCGACTGCGCCAGACCGTGACGGCCGCCCGAGGCCATGCGCGCCACCCGCGACGACTCCGGATGGAACACCGACGAGCCGCAGCCGACCAGCGCCGCCGCGACCAGCAACACGCCGAAACTCGGCGCGACCGACATCAGCAGCAGGCCGGCGAGCGTAAAGCCCATGCCGACGGGCAGCGAATACGGCTTCGGATGCTTGTCGGTATAGCTGCCGACCAGCGGCTGCAGCAGCGACGCGGTGATCTGGTAAGTCAGCGTAATCAACCCGATTTGCCCGAACGACAGCGAAAAGTTGTCTTTCAGCATCGGGTAGATCGCCAGGATCAACGACTGGATCATGTCGTTGAGCAGGTGCGAAAAGCTGATCGCACCCAGCACGGAATAGACCGTGCGCTGGACCTTGGCAGCCGGCTGCGCGCCAGCGGGGGAGGCTGAGGCGCCGGCGAGGGCGCTTTTATCGAGGCTCGTTTCCATACGCTAGATGAGAGAGAAGAAAGGGTGTGCGGTCATGACTTCAGGCGCGCCGGCGTGCCGCGATTCCAGGCGTTCGCATGCCTGTGCGTGACCTGCCGGGTGCCGCGGCATATCGACGCGGCGCCGGGCCTTGTCAGCTATTTGTCGAAGTTTAATGTGGCTCGCACGAATTGTAAGGACAAGTTTTGTCGAGAATCGGACACGTATTACGCTTCCCATGCGTCATGGATGTGCCGAAACCCAAACGCGGTGCACTGTGGTGGTGCCTGTGTCAAGTGTGTTGCGCAGGGCGACGTGTGGGCGGCACGTCGTCTGATAAATGCGATTCGTGGATTTTTGGCCATGTATAAAACGGTCGCGGGCGCGAAGCTTACAAGGCGACGCGTCGAGGACCGGGCGCGACAATCGGCATGAGACGAGCGGCGTTAAAGATCGCAGACGTTTGTGCCGTAGACCCGGAGAGATAAGTATTAATGCCGGAACCGACCTTTCCGGCAGTTCGAAACGTGGGGACGAGGAAT
This sequence comes from Paraburkholderia aspalathi, assembly GCF_900116445.1. GTDB lineage: Bacteria > Pseudomonadota > Gammaproteobacteria > Burkholderiales > Burkholderiaceae > Paraburkholderia > Paraburkholderia aspalathi. Next base: position 151,748 of record NZ_FPBH01000026.1, on the reverse strand, counting down.
ATGAAAGCAGTTTCGCTGGGTGGCCAGACGGGCGCGGGGTTCGTACCGGAAGGAGAAGCGGCGGGCAAGCCGTCGCCATCGCGTGGCCAGGGCAACCGCTCGCGGGCCGTGCGGCTCAAGGGCTTGTCGGTGAAGGCGACGTTGCGGCTGGCGTTTGCCGTGCTGCTGATCGGCACACTCGCGATCGGCGTGTTTTCGCTGACCCAGATCAGCCGCCTGAATGCTTCCGCACAATCGATCTACGACCAGGGCCACGTCGCGAGCCGCGCTGCCGAAGAGGCGCGTGGCCACATGCTGCGCGCAAGCCGCGCGCAAAAGATGCTGCTGACCGCGACCACCGCCAAGGAACGCGACGAACTCGGCGCCGACATCGACAAGGGCTTGAGCGGCCTCGCCAGAGAGCTCGGCACGCTGCAACAGTACGTCGACACATCCGACGCCAAGGCCGTCGACCAGCAGAAAAAATTCGCCGCAGCCGTCACGGTATGGAGCGGCCACTTGCGCGACTTCGTGACCCTCGTAAAAGCGCAACCGCTCGATCTTTCGCAGATGAACTGGCAGGTCGGCACCCAGGACGTTTCCTTACTGGTCGAGACCGGCAAGCTCGAAAAACTGGTCGACGAACTCGTAGCCCAGCGCGGCACAGCCGCCAAGGCGACCATCGAAGCATCGGGCTTTATCTTCCACTCATCGTTCGTGATGCTCGCGGCGATGACAGTCGCACTGATCGTACTGGCGTTCGGCATTAGCGAGTGGGTAATCCGACGCCTCGCCGGCCAACTCGGCGGCGAACCGGCATACGCAAAGGAAATCGCGAGCCGGATTGCCGCGGGCGACCTATCGAACCAGATCGCATTGGGCCGCAAGGACAAGTCGAGCATGCTCTACGCGTTGCACGACATGCAAAGCGGCCTCGCGACGACGGTGTCCGACATTGCATCCAGCGCGGACGCAATCGCAACCGCATCGGGCGAAATCTCGATGGGCAACCTCGACCTGTCGCAGCGTACAGAGCAACAGGCGATGGCGCTCGAGCGAACCGCGAGCAGTATGGAACAACTGACCTCGACGGTTCGTCAGAACGCCGATAACGCGAAGCAGGCAAGCACGCTCGCCAACAACGCGTCGGAAATTGCAGAGAAGGGCGGCGACGTAGTAAGCCGCGTGGTGGCGACGATGAACGAGATCAACGACAGTGCGCGGAGCATTGGCGACATCATTGGCGTGATTGAGGGAATTGCATTCCAGACCAACATTCTCGCGTTGAACGCGGCGGTGGAAGCAGCACGCGCCGGCGAAGAAGGCCGAGGATTCTCGGTAGTCGCCGCCGAAGTGCGCAACTTGGCTCAACGCAGCGCGGCTGCCGCCAAGGAGATCAAGGGTTTGATCAGCACATCGGTGGAGCGAGTGAGCAACGGCTCGACGCTGGCGCAGGATGCCGGACAAACGATGGACGAAGTGGTGAAGGCGGTGAAGCGCGTAACCGACATCATGGGCGAGATTTCGGCGGCATCATCGGAACAGAGCGCGGGAATTGAAGAGATCAATCTTGCGGTAACACAGATGGATTCCGGCACACAACAAAACGCGGCACTAGTAGAACAAGCCACCGCAGCCGCCCGATCCCTGGACGACCAGGCCCGCGGCCTGAAGCAGATGGTTGGAAAGTTCAGGCTATAAAACAGCGCAGCACCGCAACAGAAGCAACGATATTGAAGTACCGCCTCGGCGCGCGCCGCGCCGCCGAGGCGAAGCCGATGGTTCCCGCTGTGCAAAAGCGAAGCCCGTGGTTTCCCATGCATACCCGTCCGCGACGCACGCAGTGCGGAGTGGGAGCTGATGACTCCTTTGTCACTAACGCTGAATGTGAGAGAACACGGATTCCAGTCGCACCACTACCCTGTGCAGACCACGGTGCCCACTTAGCATTAGCGGTTTGAGCCGCTTTCTTTGCTTATCTTTCTTTGCGGCGGCAAAGAAAGTAAGTGCCGCCCCGCACAGGGGCAACACTAATAGACCACTAACAAACCAAGGAAAGGCCAAAGCCCTAAGAACACAGACAACAAACGCCGCGAAGGCAAAAAAACCTTAGCTTGGCTTAACAACAACAGTACAAGTAATCCCCGCAGCAAGCACAACCCCCTCAGGCACAGAATCAATCCTCACCCGCACAGGCACCCGCTGCGCCAACCTCACCCAATTGAACGTCGGATTAACATCAGCGAGCAGCTCACGACTTTCCGGATTATCCCGGTCATAGATCCCACGAGAAATACTCTCGACATGCCCCTGCAGGGTACCCCCACTCATCAACCGAACTTCAGCCTTATCTCCGACCCGCACATGAGGCAGCTTGGTCTCTTCAAAGTACCCATAGACCCAGAACGAGTGACTGTCGACAATCGCCAGCTTGGCAGAGCCAGCAGTAGCATAATCCCCACGAAACACATTCAGATTAGTGACATACCCATCAACCGGCGACACCACGCGAGTGCGTTCAAGATTCAGCTTAGCCGCATCAAGCGCAGCCAAAGCCTGCTGATAAGAAGCCTCAGCAGCCGAAGCAGTATGAGTCGCATTCTCGCGACTCTCTTTGGAGACAACCAAAGCATCCATATCAGCCCGCCGCTGCGCATCATCCCGCCTCATCTGCAACTCAGCTTTACGCGCAGCAACAGCAGCCTCAGCCTGCTCAACAGCAATCTGATAATGCGAAGGATCGACCTGCATCAACAGATCCCCCTTCTTAACCAGTTGATTGTCTTTAACAGGCAAATTCACAACAGCGCCAGAAACATCAGGCGCCACATTCACAATTTCAGCGCGCACGCGCCCATCACGTGTCCACGGCTCATCCATGTAATGAACCCACAACACGCGCCCAATCAAAATCGCGACAATAAAAATAACGGCTGTCGCGACGAAGCCCACAACATTTCGGATGGTCATGTTTCGACTCTGATCAACGATAAACGGCGAGACCCAGCACGCCGCACACACACACGAGCAAGCTGGCCCGGAACAAGGACGGATGCCACACCACGCGATACAGGCCCGTATAGGCGATCACGCGGTCCAGCACCCAGGTAAGCGCGGCGCCCGCGACAAACAGCAGCACAATGGCCGGCACGTAGGCGTCGAAAACGGCGATATCACGTGGCATGACGAACTCCTTCTGACGCGTCGGCACGTCCGCTCATCAGCGGTTCAAGCGGCGATTGCGGATCGAGCAGCGCGGTACGAATGAAATGCAGTTGACTCAGAATACGTTGCAGCCGGTGCCGATCCTCACGCGGCGGCGTGAAGGTGGCGAGCATCAGCTGGACTGCGGCAATCGCATCGGTGGTGGCGGCGAGCGCGCGGTCGAAGCGGTCCGCACGCGGTCGCTCGAACAGCGCGGTCACCGCATCGCGCATCGCACGCAATGTGACGCGCCACGGCATCGACTTCGCGTAGCGCGCGTCGCGGGGCAGCGCCGCCACTTCGCCGCGCAGGTCGATCATCGCGTTGCCCACTTCGAGCACCGCGAAGAGCCAGCGCAAGGTGTCGCGTTTGACCTCGGGTTCGTTCTGCGCGAGCGCGTTGATCTGGGACATCAGATCGCGTGCGCCGCTCTCGAAGCGTGAACGCACCCGGCGCATGCCCACGCGGCTCGCCAGCGCCACCTGACGGCGCAAGTCGATCAAGAGGCGGTTGCGCAGCCAGGGAGTCGAGGGCGGCAGCAGCACGGCAAAGGCTACCGCGCACACCAGCATCGACAGCACCAGCGCAATCGCATCGTTAATGGTGCCGCTCGGGTCGTAGTGAATCAGGTTGTCCGGGCCGGCGAGGAAACAGAAGAAGATGCAGTAGCCGACGCCGTAGCCGGCCAGCGCGGGCCGCGTCGTCATGAACACGCCGAGCAGCAGGAACGGCGTGAGCGCGGCACACAGCAGCGGAAAGCCGTCGATGTGCGGATACACGCCGTACACCGCGATCATCCCCATCACTGAGGCGACCAGCGTGCCGGCGGCCATCTGGAACGCCGTGCGCTTCGGATCCGGCGACGCTGACGCCAGCGCGCAGACCGCCGCGGCGTCCAGCGTCAAGGTCGAGCCGCTCGGCCACGCGGTCGCGATCCAGAACGCGCCGAGCACCACCATGACGATGGCCGCGCGCAAGCCGGCGACGCCCGCGGCAATTCCATTCGTCTTGGGTTCGTAACGCTCGATCCAGCGCTCGCGCTCGTGTATGTCGACGGCAAGCGATGCATAGGTGGCCGCGTACGCGTGCAGATCGTCGATGAAGCGATACAGCAGTTCGGCGCCGGTGTCGAAGTCGAGCAGCGGTGCGTCCGGCTGCGTTTCCAGTGCTGCGCGTGTCTCGCGCACCCGCTTGGGCAGCTCTGCTTTGTACGCGTCGAGCTGCGCGGCGGCGTGGGCGGCATCCGTGGCGCTCAATACCGGTTCGCCGGATTTCGCGAGCAACGGGGCGATTTCCTTGAAGTACGGTTCGAGCGCGTCGACCGCGACCATCGCGCCGCTAGTCTGCGAGTCGCGCAGCCGGTTCATCAACTGATGCAGTGCGTGAAAGCGCGTCGAGGCGGTCATGAACTCGCTGTTCAGACGCGCGAGACGCCCGCCGCGCATTCGTGAATCGGGACCTTCGAACACGGCGACACTGCGCGCGGCTTCAAAACCGACGATGTCGGCGACAAATCTCGCATTGGTCGCTTCGATCTGCGCGCGATCGTTGCGGCCGGCCAACGAGGCCGACACATACTCGACGAACGCCGAGAAACGCGCACGCACGGTGCTGCGCATCTGCAAGCCGGCGAACTGCGGAAACACGAGGCCGCTGACGGCGCCCGCGCAGATGATGCCGACTACCACTTCAGCCACCCGCGTGAGCGCGCTGAGGAACGCGCCATCCGGATGCTGTGAAGCGGGAATGCCGATCAGTGCGGCGGTGTAGCCGGCCAGCACGAAACCGTACGACTTGAAGTTGCGATTACGCGCGGCACCCGCGGTGCAGATGCCGACCCAGATCGCGGTGGTGACGATGAACAGTTCCGGCTGCTGCGCGAACAGGCCGATCAACGCGAGCATCACGACGAGGCCGACCAGCGTGCCGCAGATCCGGTAGAAACTCTTGGCGAAGACCATCCCGCTTTGCGGCTGCATCACGATGAACACGGTGGTCATCGCGGTGCGCGGCTGCGGCAGGTCGAGTTTCATCGCGATGCCGAGCGCGAGGAAGCAGGCGGCGAGCGCTTTGAACAGATAGACCCACGTGAGACCGTCGGTGCGGGCCCAGTCGGCGGCGGCTGAGTAGAGCGCGGCGAACGACGACGGGCGCGAGGGAGAAGGGGAGGCTGACATGGTCGGCTTCTTCACTCAGCCGCGCCGGCGTTGACGCTGGCGGAAGCGTGGTTCGTACTTGCCGCGGCATTATCCGCATGGCCGGCGGAGCCGGTTTGCGCCGGCGCGGCCGACGGTTTGGCCGCGGTGTTCGAACTGGCTGGCGCGGCGTTGCCCTTACCTTTCCCATGCGCCGGCAGTGTCTCGTTTGCCTGCGGGCCGTTGGCCGGTTCGTCGAGTCCACCACCCAAAGCCGTGACCAGCGACGCATGCGCGCCCAGCCGCTCGGCCTGAATCTTCGCGACACCTTCCTGCGCGCGCAGCAACTGGCTTTGCGCGATCAGTACGTTCAGATAGTCGGTCAAGCCGCGCCGATAGCCTTCGCGCGCGAGGTCGTAGTTCTTACGCGCCGCTGCGACCGAACGGTCTGCGTCTTGCGCCTGGGTGGCGAGCGAACGGATCCGGATCACCTGATCGGAGATGTCCTTCAGCGCGCCGACGATCGACTGGTTATAGCTATCCACCGCCTCGTCGTACCCAGCCGACGCCGCGCCGAGCTGCGAGCGCAGACGCCCGCCGTCGAAGATCGGCAACGACAGTGCCGGACCCGCGCTCCAGCTATGCGACGGGTCCTTCAGGAACTGGAACAGCGGGCCCATTGCGGCATAGCCGCCGATCGACGCCAGCAGGTTGATGTCCGGATAGAAGCTGGCCTTGGCGACGTCGATGCCGCGCGCTTGCGCCGCAACCGTCCAGCGCGCCGCAACCACGTCGGGCCGGTGGCCGATCAGATCCGCGGGCAGTGCGCTCGGCAGAGCGGCGGGCGAATTGTCGAGCGAGAGCGTCGGGCGCTGGATCGTATCGCCCGCGCCCGGACCTTTGCCGGCCAGCGCGGCCAATTGATTGCGGCCGAGCGCGATCTTTTCCTCGATCTCGTCGATCTGACGTTCGTATTCCGGCATCGGCGTTTCGGCTTGGCTCACTTCGAGCTGGGTGCCGATGCCGCCTTTCAGGCGGCGGTTCGCCAGGTCGACGATCTGCTGCTGTTGCTGCAGCGTGGACTTGGCGATATCGAGCAGCGCGTAGTTCAGCGACAGCTCGATGTACGTGCGCACCACGTTGCCTTCGAGTTCGAGCTGGGCGGCGCGGAAGTCCGCCGCGCTGGCATGAGCGGCGTCGAGCGCGCTCTCGGCGGCGTTCTTGTCCTTGCCCCAGAGATCGAGGTTGTACGAGAGACCCAGCGTGCCGGTGTTGTTCCACGACTGCTGGCCCGCGAGCGGGCCCGGGCCGTAGTAGAGGTTGTCGGCCCATTTCTGACGCTGGATCGACAGGCTGCCGTTCACTTGCGGCGATAACGCCGAACGGGCGACACCCGCCATCGACATGGCCTCGCGCACGCGCGCCTGGGCGACAGCGAGACTCGGGTTGCTCGTCTGCGCGGCTTCGATCCACTCATTGAGCTGCGGGTCGTTATAGGCGCGCCACCAGTCGGCGGCAGGCCATTGGGCGTCCGCGTCGGCGGCCCGGATGGCGTTGCCCACGTCGAGCGAGGAGGGCTCCATTCCGCGATCCTGCGGCGCGATGCCTCCGGTACTGGCACAGCCGGCGATTGTTAATAGGATCGTAAGAACCGCGGCTGCGGCGACCCCTTTCTGTACCGGAGACTGCACGATTTCCTCCAAAATTGGCTATAGAAGCATGTGCGTCATTATATTTTTTGATTGATTGGGGAATAACCGGTAAAGATGCAAGGCATTTTTACGCGATATGAGATAATCGCCTTTGCGAATCGTGTAACAATCGCAGCGGATTACTAGGGAAAAGTATGGATACGCTTCAAAACATGCGCGTATTTGTCCGCGTCGTCGAAGCGGGCAGTTTCACGGGTGCCGCGCAACACCTCAACACGACCACGGCGTACGCGTCGCGCGCGGTTTCCGACCTGGAAGCGCACCTGCGCACGCGGCTGTTGAACCGCACCACGCGCCGTATCGCGCTGACCGAGGCGGGTGAGCGCTATCTGCAGCGCTGCGAGCAGATCCTCGCGTACGTGGACCAGGCGGAAGCGGAGGCCGGCGACGCCCACGCGCGCCCGTCCGGCAAGCTCAAGGTCCACGCGATGACAAGCTTCGGCCAGCACTACGTGGTGCCGGCGGTGGGCCGCTATCAGCAACGCTACCCGGATGTGAGCATCGAGCTGACGCTCGCGCAGCGCATGCCTGATCTTCTCGACGAAGGTTTTGACGTGTCGCTGACATTGGCAATCGGTCTGCCGGATTCGGGGCTCGTGTCGCAGCGACTGTGCAGCGCGTTCAGCATCGCGTGCGCGTCGCCGGCTTATCTGGAGCGGCACGGCGTGCCCGAAAAACCCTCAGACCTCGCGCACCACACGTGTCTGCAAATGGTGACGCCGATATTCCCGACCGACAAATGGATCTTCGACGGCCCGAACGGTGAAGAAACCATCAACCTCGGCCCGACCACTTTTCAGGTGAATGTCGCCGAAGCGATGGCGGTCGCGGTGAGCAGCGGCATGGGGGTTGGACTGATTCCGATCTACTCGGCGATTAGCGGTCTGCGCAGCGGCGACCTGGTGTGGCTGTTGCCGGAATACACCTCGCAGGAAATGAATCTGTACGCGCTGTATCCGTCACGGCAGTATCTGGACGCGAAAATTCGCACCTGGGTCGAATTTTTGCGCGACGAACTGCCCGCCACGCTGGCCGTCGACCAGGAAGAGTTGCGCCAGTTCGCGCGCAGCTGAAGCGGCGCTACGCGAGCGGTTGACCATTGTTGACGGTTCCAGGCGGCGGTGGCGTGACAGACTGTTACATAAGTGCCGCGTCGCAACATTTCCTTACTTCTGCGCCGGGGTCGATTTGCTAACGTGTGGTTCATGCGCTGCCGGCATTCTGCCGGACGCGTTCAATTAGCCGCTGTTCGGCAAATCGCAAGATCCGCAACAATCGAAGGAAGAGGGATTCATGGATACGCATCTGATGATCGGCGTGGCCGTCATGCTGGGACTGATCGGAATCGCCGCATCGCGCGATCTGCTGCGCCGCCTGCGTGACCAGCAGCCGCAACTGGTGCCGATCAAGGTCGAGCGCCCCGATTTGCAAGGACAGCAGCGCTATCGTTGAAGCTGGCCAGTGCGCCAGGTTGCTGGGCGCGCGGCATTTGAGCTTGCTTTTGTACCTTTTCGGTGTGCCTTGCGCGTGCGTTGCCGCGCCGTTGCGGTCCGGTCGCCGATCAGTGTCGATCCGCGCTCCGCACGTTCAGTGCAGCGCTTCAATCAGGCCCGGCTCGTCATTGAGCGTGCGGTCTACCTCCGGGCTCACCCGGTGCCAGCGGAACCGGGCAGCGGGCAGGCAGGCGCTGCGAGCGAGCTGTTCGAGTTCGTCGAATTGCAGGGCCGGATCCAGCCATCTGCGCGCCGCCTCCGGCGCGAACACCAGCGGGCGTCGGCCGTGCACGTCGATCAGACCCTTGTCGGCGGTGGCCGTCACGATCACCAGTCCCATGCCTTCCGTTTGCAGTTCCGTGCCGCGTACGCTCGATAGCGCCGCGAGGTACATCGGCGCGTCGCTTTTCAGGTGCACGAAGTAGGGTTGGCGGACCGTCGCGTCGGCTTCCGCCGCGTTATCCCCGTTCGATGTTCCGGGCGCCGCTTCCATGCGCCATTCGAACCAGCCGTCCGCCGGCACCAATACTCGCCCGGTTTTCCACAGATCTTTGAAGTAGCGCGTATGCGGCGCGGTTTCGGCGCGCGCGTTGATGGTCTGCGGCAGATGCTGCTCGCGAGCCCAATCCGGGCAATAACCCCAATGGATCGCGTGCAGCGTCTGGTCCGGGTAGATCGCGAGCGGGTGAGTGCCCGGCGCGAGGTTGTAGCCGGGGCGGCGGTCGGCGTCGTCGAATAGCATGAGCGGATCGGCGAGGCCGAGCTGCCGTGCGTACAGATGCGGATCGCGGTACTGGCTGATTCGACCACACATGAGCGACCTCCGGAGATGACCGGGCTGGCGGGTTTGGCCGAGTCGAAGACCCGAATCCCACGACAACAACAGCGTAGTGCGTGGCGCCTGGCCGCGCTACCCAGATCGGCCCCAAGCCGACGCTATATCTCGACGACTTTGTCCCACGCGAATTGAGGATTTTCCCACTGGCGGGTGCGCCGGTCGAAATAGCCGCGCGGATTGCAGACCACGCGCGTGCCGTTCACCGTGTAATCGAACGGCGTATGCGTATGTCCGTGAATCCACAGGGTAACGGGCGAGCGCACCAGTTCCGGCAAATGATTGACGAAACCGGCCGAGACGCGGTCCTCCGCGTAGCGCTCGGCCAGACTCAGCCGATGCGGCGCGTGATGGGTGACAACAATTGTCTTGCCCTCGAACGGCTTCGCCAGCTCGCTTTCGAGCCAGGCGCGCGCCCGCCGGTGCAGCGCGAGGGAATCGTCCGGGGTGAAGTCGCGCGGCGAATCCTGCGTGTCGTGCGGCCAGTTCATCTGGATCAGGCCGCGGAAGTCGAGCATCACCCGGCGCGATGCATCGATGGACTCGGCGAGCGTGTCCGGATCCCCGCCGTATAACGCGAAGTCGGTCCATAAGGTGGTGCCGAGCACGCGCCAGCGGCCTTGCGGGTCGACCAGCGCGGCATTGTTCAGCACGTGCACGTTGTCGACCTGGGCCGCTGCGTCGTACAGCGCCGTGTCGAGCGCGCTGAATTCGCCGTCGTAGTACTCGTGATTGCCGGGCACATAGACCACCGGCACGGCGCCGTCGAAAGTCTGCGCGGCCCAGCGCGGACCCGCCGCGTGATTGTGGATGTCGCCGGCCAGCACGATCAGATCCGCTTCGGCGTGCGGGACCAGTTCGGGCTCGTCGTTTTCCAGATGCAGATCGGACAACACTCGAATCTTCACGACAGCGACTCCTGCAATTAGCCTCGCACCAGACGGCGAAGGCTTCAAACCCTAGCGTAGCACCTTGCCCGGATTCATCAGGTTCAGCGGGTCCAGCGCGCGTTTGACGGCGCGCATCAATTGCACCTCGACGTCCTGCTTGTAGTGCATCGCCTCGTCGATCTTCAACTGGCCGAGGCCGTGTTCCGCGCTGATGCTGCCGCGATGCCGGTGCACGCTGTCGTAGACGAGCTGGTTGATCGGGCTTTGCCAGGTCTTGAAGAATGCCTTTGCGTCGACGCCCTCGGGCGCCTGCACGTTGTAGTGCAGATTGCCGTCGCCGAGATGTCCGAACGTGACCATGCGCACGCCCGGCACGGCTTGCGCGATTGCCGCGTCGGTTTCCTCGATGAAGTGGCCGATGCGCGAAATCGGCACCGCGATATCGTGCTTGATGTTCAGGCCTTCCTCAGCCTGCGCGAGCGGGATGTGTTCACGCAGATTCCAGAATGCCCGCGACTGCGCGAGGTTTTCCGCGACTACCGCGTCTTCGACCAGGCCGTCTTCGAGCGCGGTTTCCATCAGTCGCTCGAATAGTCCGCGTGCGTGTTCCTCGCTCTCGCTGTCCGACAGCTCCAACAGCACGACTTGCGCATGCGATTCGGCGAACGGATAGCGCATCTGCTCGAAGTGCCGGCCCACTAGCCGCAGACAGAAATCCGACATCAGTTCGAAGCCGGTCAGCAGCGGCCCGGCGACGCGTTGCGTGAGCGAGAGGAAATCGAGCGCCGCATGCGGCGACGCGAGCGCGGCGAGCGCCGTGACGCGCGCGGCCGGCTGCGGATGCAGCTTGAGCACGGCGGCGGTGATGATGCCGAGCGTGCCTTCCGCGCCGATGAACAGATCGCGCAGGTCGTAACCGGTGTTGTCCTTGCGCAGTCCTCGCAGGCCGTCCCACAGTTCGCCTTGCGCGGTGACCACTTCGAGGCCCAGGCACAGCTCGCGCGTGTTGCCGTAGCGCAGTACGCCGGTGCCGCCCGCGTTGGTGGCGAGATTGCCGCCGATCGTGCAACTGCCTTCTGCGGCGAGGCTCAGGGGAAACAGGCGGCCGGCTTCTTCGGCGTGCTTCTGTACTTCGGCAAGGATGACGCCCGCTTCGACGGTGATCGTGTTGTTGTGCGGATCGATGTCGCGCACGCGATTCAGACGCCGCAGACTGATCACCGCCTGCGCGCCGCTTGCGTCCGGCGTGGCCCCGCCGGCCAGACCGGTGTTGCCGCCTTGCGGCACCAGCGCGATGCGATGTTCGACGGCAAGTTTGACGAGCGCCGCGACTTCGTCAGGCGTGGCCGGGCAGAGCACCGCACAGGCTGCGCCGGTGTAGCGGCGGCGCCAGTCGGTGAGGTAGGGGGCGGTGTCGTGCGGATCGGTCAGTACCTGAGTGGCGCCGATGGCGTTGCGGCAAGCGGTGAGGAAAGCGGCTTGAGTCATGTTGGTCGGTCAGGATGTTCGGCGGCGGATAGATTACGCGGGAGGTGAGGCGAAAAGGGACGTAAAAAGCGACGCGAAAAGCGCTGTTCTCATCGTGTGCTTCCCTCGGCCTGGCCGCTGTTCTGCTGTGCGTTTTCTTGTGCGGCCTGCTTTGCCGCCAGCTTCGCTGCCCGTTTTGCCGCGCGCTTGAACGGCGCGACATAGGCGAGCGTGCAGACGAAGAAAACCACGGAGAGCGCGGTTTCGAGCCAGCCGAGGCGGGCGCTCAGGCCCCGGTCGCTCCAGCCGCGCACGATGCCCTCGGCAAAATACAGCAGGATCAGCATGGACGCCCATTGCAGCGTGTAAAGCCGGTGCCGCCACACGCCGGGCAGGGCGAGCAGCAGTGGCACGGCTTTGAGCACCAGCACCGAGCCGCCCGGGCGCAGCGGCGCGAGCCACCATTCCCACGCGACTGACAAAACGATCAGCGCGAGCAAGGCGGTGGTGGCGCCGAAAGCGACGGCGCGTTTTTGCTGCACCGGCAGGGCGGCTGTATTCACGGCCGCTCGCTCATGGAGGCCGCCGTGTGGGCAACGCGGGCGCCGAGGGCAATCGCAAGCGTTTTTTCGTCGGCGGAGATGCCCTGTTCGGCCGTGCCCGCGCGTGCGAAGTGCGACGCGCCGTAGGGCGTGCCGCCGGTTTGCGTAGTGGAGAGCGCGCTCTCGGTGTACGGAATGCCGACGATCAGCATGCCGTGGTGCAGAAGCGGCAGCATCATGGATAGCAGCGTGGACTCCTGGCCGCCGTGCAAGCTGCCGGTGGACGTAAACACGCAGGCCGGTTTGCCGGACAGCGCGCCCGACAGCCACTGCGGTGTGGTGCCGTCGAGAAAATATTTCAGCGACGCCGCCATGTTGCCGAAGCGGGTGGGCGAGCCGAGCGCGAGACCGGCGCATTCTTCGAGGTCGCGCAGTTCGACGTAGGGTGGCCCTTCAGCGGGAATGTCCGGCTGGGTTGCTTCGCAGACGGTGGAAACCGCCGGCACGGTGCGCACGCGCGCCTGCATGCCGGGGACGCTGTCGACGCCGTGCGCGATCGCCAGCGCAAGTTCGCGCGTGGCGCCGTGACGGCTGTAATAGAGCACGAGAATGTCTTTCATAGGCCTCATCGGTGAACGGGTATTATAGGGGCTGGGTCCGCTGCACAGGCCATCCATAGCCATTCGGCCAAGCCTCGGGCACGGTCCTGAAACACCGTTTTATGAAGCAAGGAGGTGGGTTTGTTGTCCAGGGTGCGTTTCGATCTCGACACGCTCAAACGGCTCGCGCAGTTTGCGGCGAAGCGCAGTAGCGAAGACCGCATTCCGCAGGTGGCCGGCAGCCTCACGTTCACCACCATGCTCTCGCTAGTGCCGCTCGCCACGGTCGCGTTTGCGCTGTTCACGGCGTTTCCGATTTTCAGCTCGTTTCAGATGTCGCTGCAGATTTTCCTCGCCGACCATCTGATGCCTGCGCAGCTCAACAGTCAGATTTTCGATTATCTGAATCAGTTCGCGTCGAAGGCCAAGGGCCTTACGACCATCGGCATGATTTTTCTGTTCGTCACCGCCGTGATGACGATGATGACCGTGGAATCCGCGTTCAACGTGATCTGGCGGGTGCGCAAGGCGCGGCCGATCGCGCAGCGCATCCTGGTCTACTGGGCGATCATTACGCTCGGCCCGATTCTGATTGGCGTGAGCCTGTCGATTTCTTCCTATCTGTTCACCCGGTCCATGGCGGTCACGGCCGTCCAGCATATTCCGTCGGTGATCGACTGGGCGCTGACCGGCGCCGCGCTGCCGTTGACGGCGCTCGCCTTCACGATGCTTTACGTATTTCTGCCGAACTGCCGGGTGGAGTGGCGCGACGCGGTGATCGGCGGGATTACTGCCGCGATCGCCTTCGAACTCGCCAAGCGCGGCTTTGGCTACTACGTACGCCGCATTCCCACCAACACCGCGGTGTACGGTGCGTTTGCCGCTGTGCCGCTATTCCTGCTGTGGATGTACCTGTGCTGGTTCATTGCGCTGGCAGGGGCGATGATCGCGTCGGCGTTGCCGGCGATCCGCATAGGCCAGTTTCACCGGCCGACTTTCGAGGGCAGCGATCTGTTCGATTCGCTTGAACTCCTCGCGCGGCTCTCGGAAGCGCGCGATGCGGGTAAGCGCGGCTACACGATGCCGGAGATCTCGCGAATGCTTCGCCGCGACATGGATACCACGGTCAGGCTGCTGCTAAAACTCGAGGAGATCGAGTGGATCGCGCGCTTGCAGGACGACGACACGCGTCCGTACTTCCTGCTGCTGGCAAATCCCGCGCAGATCACCGTCGAGCGTCTGTTCGACCTGTTCGTGATCGATCGGGCGGAACTCGAATATCAGCTTGAACTGAACTCTACGCGCGTGGATGGCCAGACACTTCTTGCGGCGTTGGAAAACGACAAGCTGAAAGTGACGCTCGCAGTACTGCTGGCGGCGCGTGCTGCCGCGCGGGCAGCGCGTGCGCAGGAAAGTGAGCAGGGTACTTCTTCAATGCCGCATCAGGCTGCATGAGCAGGCCGCCTGAAGCGGCGGCAATCCTACAGCGAAATCTTCCCCACGCAGATGTCCTTGAACATCACCCAATCGCCCATCAGGCTATAAAACGGATGCCGGAAGGTAGCCGGCCGGTTCTTCTCGAAGAAGAAATGCCCGACCCAGGCAAAGCCATAGCCGCAGATCACGGCAGCCGGCAGCCATAGCCAGTCACCAGTGGCGAGCGCCATGGCGAGGCACCCGATCACGCCGAGCGACCCCACGAAATGCAGCCGCCGCGATACCGTGTTGCGATGCTCGCTCAGGTAGTACGGGTAGAACTCCGCGAAACTCGCGAAGTGATCGGTGTGCGCGGTTTGAGCCATCACGGCCTCCGAAGGTCGACGCTACTCGATTCCGTGCCCGTCGCTCCCAGGTTGCTTCGCCGCGCGCGGGCATGCTCGGAACGCGCTCGAAATAGGACAGGCTTGGCCCATTGTGCGGCTATCGGACCATGCGCGCAACTAGGCCATTCGGCCGATGGCGCGTCTCCACGTGCCCGGTTATCGTGACGACTCGCAGCGACTATCGAACGCCGGTTGGAACCGCGCCTACGGCTTTCGAGGCGAAGCTGAACAGCGCGTCGAGCGTGGCGTCCGGCTGTTCGGTCATCAAGGCATGGCCGGCCTCGAGCGTGACGGTGTCGACCGGTACGCCGGCCTGGGAGAGCGCGGCGGCGAGCGCTTTGGCCGCACGCGGCGGCGTCATCGCATCGCGTCGACCCACGATCAGGCGCGTCGGGCAACGCACTTCGGTGGCGCGTGTGAGGCCGTCCGCGTAGCTATTGCAGGCGGTGAAGTCGGTGTGGAACAGCTGCGGCTCACCGCTTGCCGAGACGCGCTCCATCAGCCGCTGGTTCATGCCGTGCAGCCAGAAGCCCGGGCCGGGGCACGACGGCTTGGCGGCGAGCGTCGAATGCGACCATTGATTGACCATGTCGATTGCATCGGGCTCGCGATGCAGGGCGGCGTCGAGCAAGGCGTCGGAGACAGCCATCGGCACGGCGGTGGCGAGCAGCGCGAGGTGCGTCGCGCGTTCCGGATAGCGGCCGGCGAAGTCGAGGGCGATCAGCGAGCCCATGCTGTGGCCGGCCACGAAGGCGCGTTGCACACCGGCGGCGTCGAGCAGGGCGGCCAGCCAGTCGGCCATTGCGGTCACGGTGGTGAGCGCCGGGCCGGCGCTGCGGCAGTGACCGGGTAGATCGACCGCCAGTACGCTGAAGCCGTGATGCGCGAAGTAACGCGTTTGCAATGCCCACACGCTATGGTCATGCTCGGCGCCGTGGATGAACACCGCCGTCGGCAGACTAGGGTCGAAGGGTTTGCCGCCGGCGTACGCGTAGGCGGGCTTGCCTTGAACGGTGAGGATCATGCGGACTCCGGGCGGGGTTTGGCGGCATCGGCAGGCGAGGCGGAGGCGTTGCCGATTGCTGGAGCGGCGGATGAACTGACCGGGCCGGTTTTTACCGTACTGGACGGGCTACCGGATGGCCCACTTCCCGTGGTCGTCCCACTCGCTTTCTGCGCGGCTTTCAGTGCGCGTTTGAGGTCGTCGATCAGATCGTCGGGGTCTTCAAGGCCGATAGACAGGCGGATCGTGCCTTCGGCGATGCCGGCCGCGGCGAGCGCGGCGGCGTCCATGCGGAAGTGCGTCGTCGATGCCGGATGGATGACCAGCGAGCGTGCGTCGCCGACGTTCGCGAGATGCGAGAACAGCGAAAGCGCTTCGATGAAGCTGCGCCCGGCGGCGCGGTCGCCACGCAGATTGAAGCTGAACACCGCGCCCGCGCCGCGCGGCAGCAGACGCTTCGCGAGCGCATGGTCCGGATGCGTCGGCAGTTCCGGGTAGGCGACGGCTTCGACGGCCGGGTGTGCGCTCAGGAATTCGACCACCTTGCGCGTATTCGCGACGTGCCGCTCCATGCGCAGCGGCAGCGTCTCGATGCCTTGCAGCAGTTGCCAGGCGGCCTGCGGATGCAGGCACGCGCCGAAGTCGCGCAAGCCCTCGCGGCGTGCTCGCAGAAGGAACGGTGCGACGGTGCTTTCCTCGGCGAACACCATGCCGTGAAAGCCCTCGTACGGCTCGGTGAATTCGGGGAAGCGGCCGGATGCGTTGAAGTCGAATGTGCCGCCGTCCACGAGTACGCCGCCGATCGTGGTGCCGTGGCCGCCGAGGAATTTGGTCGCCGAGTGATAGACGAAGTCGGCGCCATGCTCGAACGGCTTGAGCAGGTAGGGTGTCGTGAAGGTCGAATCGACCAGTAGCGGCACGCGGTGCTCATGCGCGAGTTGCGCCACCGCGGCGATATCGAGCACGTCGAGGCCCGGGTTGCCGAGCGTCTCGCCGAACAGCAGGCGTGTGTTCGGGCGCAGCGCGGCGCGCCATGCGTCGATGTCACCGGGTTTGACAAAGGTCGTCTCGACGCCGAAGCGCCGCAACGTGTAGTGCAGCAGGTTGTGCGAGCCGCCGTACAGCGCGCTGGAGGCGACGATATGGGAGCCGGCGCCCATCAACGTGGCGATCGCCAGATGCAGCGCGGCCTGGCCGCTGGCCGTGCCGATCGCGCCCGCGCCGTTTTCCAGCGCGGCAACGCGTTCCTCGAAAACGGCCACGGTCGGATTCGAGATGCGCGAATAGACGTGGCCGGCGCGCTCCATATTGAAGAGCGCCGCGGCGTGGTCCGAGTCGCGGAACGAAAACGAGGTAGTCTGGTAAATAGGCGTGGCGCGCGCGCCGGTTGTCGGGTCGGGCGCGGCGCCGGCGTGCAGCGCAAGCGTATCGAAACGGTTGGCGGACATCCTGGGCGGCGAGGCCACGGACGGCCTCGCGAAAGGTGAAAGTGGCGGCCATCCTATCACCGGCATGGATCGCTTCAAGCGCGGTTTTCCCGCGGGTCGGACAATGTGGGCGCGCTGAACGGCGCCGGGCCGACCTTGCAAACGCCCGTTGCGCCTTGGTGGGCGGGCCGCTTTCCTTTTATGGACCTTTCCGCTAGGATCGAAAGTCATTCAGGCACTATCAGCCTAGCGGGTATCACGGAGACAGATTATGCGAGTCAGCGACATTCTTAAAGTCAAAGGCAACACCCTTTTCACGGTCACGCCGGATACCACGCTGCACGACGCAGTCAATACCATGGCCGAGCACGATATCGGCTCGCTGGTCGTGATGGAATACGGCGACCTCGTCGGCATGCTGACGTTTCGCGAAATTATCCTGACCTTGAGCAAGCACGGCGGCAGCCTCGGTACCTCCACGATCCGCAAGTTGATGGACGACCATCCGCTCACCTGTACGCCTGAAACGGACGTCAACGAGGTTCGCCGCATGATGCTCGAGCACCACGTGCGCTATTTGCCGGTGCTGGAAAGCCGCACGCTGATGGGCGTGATCTCGTTCTACGACGTCGCCAAGGCGGTGGTCGAAGAGCAGGGCTTCGAAAACCGCATGCTCAAGGCCTATATCCGCGACTGGCCGGAAGAACCGCAGGATCAACAACCGGCGCCGCGTTAACTCACGCGCGGTGGCTCACCGCGGCGCTCGCGCCGTTGCTGTGAGTATGAAAATGCGATCAAGGCGCGCGCGAAAGCGTGCGCTTTTTTTGTGTCCGGCCCTTTCCCCTTTGCTGCTCTATTAGCCTGTTCTCCGAACCTCATGAGCGATCGTCCGATACCTGCCGCCCGCCGCGCCGCCCGCTCCCACGAGACGCACGAGTCCCAGTTCCGCCTGCTGAGCCAGCGCCGCTTCGCGCCGTTTTTCTGGACCCAGTTTCTCGGTGCGATGAACGACAACGTCTTCAAGATCGGCTTCACGTCGCTCGTCACGTACCAGGCGGCGCGCTTTTCAGGCGTCGATCCGAAAACCGCGGCGTTCCTGATCTCGGCGATCTTCATTCTGCCGTTCGTGCTGCTGTCGGCCACCTCCGGCCAGATCGCGGACAAGTACGATAAGGCGATGCTCACGCGCTTCGTTAAGAGCTTCGAAATCGTCGTGATGCTGATCGGCGGCACGGGTTTCTGGATGCACAGCGCGCCCTTGCTATATCTGTGCACGTTTCTGATGGGCGTCCATTCGACCGTATTCGGACCAGTCAAGTATTCGTATCTGCCGCAGCATCTGTCGAAGTCGGAACTGGTCGGCGGCAACGGCATGGTCGAGATGGGCACCTTCGTCGCGATTCTGATTGGGACGATTATCGGCGGCGTGGGTGCGGGTTTCGTCGAGCATGGCGCGGTGGTGCTGGCCTGCGCCTGTGTCGGGATTGCTCTGGTGGGGCGGCTGGTGTCGAACTTTGTGCCTGTCACGGCGGCGCCGCAGCCCGATCTGCGCGTCAACTGGAATCCGGTCAGTGAAACGTGGCGCAACCTGAAGCTCGCGCGCGAAAACCGCACGGTGTTTCTGAGCCTGCTGGGGATTTCCTGGCTGTGGTTCGTTGGCGCGACTTTTCTGTCTTCGTTTTTCAGCTTTGCGAAAAACGTGCTGTCCGCCGACCCAGATGTCGTGACCGTGCTGCTCGGCACCTTCTCGATCGGCATCGGCCTCGGTTCGCTGATGTGCGAAAAGCTCTCGAAGCGGCGCATCGAAATCGGCCTCGTGCCGCTCGGCTCGATCGGCATGAGCGTGTTCGCGATCGATCTGTTCTTCGCGAGTCATGCGTTGCCGGCCGCCGGGCATCTATTGAGCGTCGGCGAATTCCTCGTGCGGCCCGCCCATTGGCGCGTGCTGGCCGATCTGTTCCTGCTGGCCATGTTCGGCGGCTTCTATAGCGTGCCGCTCTATGCGCTGATCCAGAGCCGTAGCCAGCCGACCCACCGCGCGCGCATCATCGCCGCGAACAATATTCTGAATTCGCTGTTCATGATCGTCTCGGCGTTGATGGCGATGGGGCTGACCGCGGCGGGCTTCAGTATTCCGGCGATTTTCCTCGTCACCGCGCTGCTGAACATTGTCGTCGCGACATATATTTATTCGCTCGTGCCTGAGTTCTTGCTGCGCTTTATTGCCTGGGTGCTGGTGCATACGTTCTACCGGATTCGCCTCGTGCATGCCGAACGGATTCCGGAAGAGGGTGCGGCCGTGCTGGTGTGCAATCACGTGAGCTTCGTCGACGCGATCGTCATCATGGCCGAGAGCCCGCGGCCGATCCGCTTCGTGATGGACCATCAGATTTTCAAGTCGCCGTTCGCCGGCTGGGTGTTCCGCCATGCGAAGGCAATTCCGATCGCGCCCGCCCATCAGGATCCGGAGCTGCTGACGCGCGCCTATGAGCGCTGCGCAGAGGCGCTCGCCGAGGGCGATCTGGTCTGCATCTTCCCTGAAGGCAAATTGACGAAGACCGGCGAGATGAATCCGTTCCGCCATGGCGTGACTGAGATCATCCGCCGCACGCCGGCGCCGGTGATACCGATGGCGCTGCGTGGGCTGTGGGGGAGCGTGTTTTCGCGCGCCAACGACGCGCGCTGGCCGCGACCGATCCAGAAGGGCGTGATGAGCCGGCTGACGCTGGCGGTGGGTGAGCCGATCGATCCGGCCGAGGCGACGCCTGAGGTGCTGCAGCAGATCGTCACCGAGTTGCGCGGGGCGCGGAAGTAGGGCGGCCGGGACTTAGCCCCTGTAGGGCTGGCATAATGGTGCTTTCCCCGCATTTCTTTGGACGACGCCCATGTCCGGCAACACGCTCGGTACGCTTTTCACTGTCACGACCTTCGGCGAATCGCACGGCCCCGCTATCGGCTGCGTGATCGACGGCTGCCCGCCGGGCATGGCGCTTAGCGAAGCCGACATCCAGCTCGAACTCGACCGCCGCAAACCCGGCACGTCGCGCCATGTCACGCAGCGCCAGGAAGAAGACAAGGTCGAGATCCTGTCGGGCGTGTTCGAAGGCCAGACCACCGGCGCGCCGATCGCGCTCCTGATCCGCAATACAGACCAGCGCAGCAAGGACTACGGCAACATCGCCGACACCTTCCGTCCCGGTCACGCCGACTACACCTACTGGCAGAAATACGGCATTCGCGACTATCGCGGCGGCGGCCGTTCGTCGGCCCGTCTGACCGCACCTACGGTAGCGGCCGGCGCGGTTGCGAAGAAATGGCTGCGTGAAAAGTTCGGTGTTGAGATCCGCGGTTACATGGCGGCGCTCGGAGAAATCGACGTGCCGTTCGTCGACTGGTCGCATGTGCGTGAGAACCCGTTCTTCGTGCCGAATGCGGAGATCGTGCCGGAGCTGGAAACGTATATGGACGCCTTGCGTAAAGACGGCGACTCGATCGGCGCACGCATTAACGTCGTGGCTTCCGGCGTGCCGGTTGGGCTGGGCGAGCCGCTGTTCGACCGGCTCGACGCAGACATTGCGCACGCCATGATGGGCATCAATGCGGTGAAGGGCGTCGAAATCGGCGCGGGCTTCGCCAGCGTCGCGCAACGCGGTTCGGTCCACGGCGACGAATTGACGCCGGAAGGCTTCGTCGGCAATCACGCGGGTGGTGTGCTCGGCGGTATTTCGACCGGCCAGGACATCACGGTGTCGATCGCGATCAAGCCGACTTCGAGCATCCGTACGCCGCGCCGCTCGATCGACAAGGCGGGGCAGCCCGTTGTTGTCGAAACGTTCGGGCGTCACGACCCGTGCGTCGGCATCCGCGCCACGCCGATCGCCGAATCCATGCTCGCGCTGGTGCTGATCGACCATGCGTTGCGCCACCGTGCGCAATGCGGCGACGTCGCCGTCAGCACGCCGAAGATCGCGGCGAGCGCGCCGTAAAGGGCGCTTTCTGGGCGTCTTCGTAGTGCGCGTGGCCTCTCGTTTCAATGATCGATACGAACACCGAGCCGGCCGATAGCCAACTCGCGGACCTGCGCGCGCGTGCCACCGCGCCACACGCTGGCGCCGCGGACTGCCTTGCATTCGGACATTTCTTGCTGGAGCGCGCCGGCCGCGACAAGTCGCTTCGGCGCGAGGCGCTCGCGGCGCTGGTGCGCGCTTACCAGCTTGATCCCTCCTGCGAACCTACGCTCCTACACACCATCGCGCAGACGGCCTTCATCGTGCGCGACTGGTCGCTCGTCGACTCCGCCACGACGCTGTTGCTCGCGCAAAACGCCGAAGACGCCAACGCGCTGATCTGGCGTGCGGCGGCCGTGCAACAGCGCAATGACTTCGACATGGCCGAGCGGCTACTGCGCGAAGCGGTGCGCATCGTACCCGGCAACCCGGTGGCGCTTCACAAGCTCGCGTTATGCATCAAGGAGCAGGCGCGACTGGCGGAAGCGGAAGCATTGCTCAGGCAAGTGTTGGCTTTGTCGCCGGACAATATGCATGCGCTATTCGATCTGTCGGAACTTGAAATCCGGACGGGACGTTTCGCCGAAGGCTGGGCGCATTACGAATCACACGTCGCGTTCGGCGACGATCTGAATAACGCGCAGCATGCGCTCGCTGCGATCAGTGCGCATTGGCAGGGCGAATCGCTGCAAGGCAAAACGCTGCAAGGCAAAACGCTGGTCGTCTACGGCGAGCAAGGTAACGGCGACTGCCTTTGGGCGGTGCGCTTTCTGCCGCTCCTGGCCGAGCGGGCGCGACGCGAAGGCGGCCGGGTGATTTTCGGTCACGACGGGCCGTTGCGGCATCTATTCGAACGGATGCTACCCGCTGACTTGCCGCTCGAAACGAGCCTTGAAACGCGGCCGGATTTCCATTGCGGGTTGATGAGCTTGCCGCTGCGGCTTGGCGTCTTCGATGCAACGGGGTGGGGTGCGCCGTATCTGAGCGCCGAGCCCGTGCGCGTGCAGGCATGGCGCGAGCGGGTTCATGCGCACACGGCCGGCAAGCCGGGCAATCGCAACGTCGGTTTAGTGTGGAACGGCAATCCTGAGCATATCCGCGATATGCGGAGATCAGTGCCTGTCGAGCAACTCGAGCCGCTATTGAGCTTGCCAGGCGTCACCTGGTTTGCGTTGTCGCCTGGGCGCAGCGAGACGGTCGCGCGGTGGCGCGTCAAGGGACTCGATGTTGTCGATCTGACCCACCATTTTCAGTCCGGATTCGACGATGTCGCTGCGTTGCTGACGAATCTGGATCTGGTCGTCACGATTGATAGCGGACCCGCTCATCTGGCGGGAGCGCTCGGCGTGCCGACGTGTTTGATGATCGATCATTTGTCGGCATGGTTCTGGGGCGACGAATCGGGCACCACGGCCTGGTACGATTCTATTGAGCTCTTTCGGCAGCCTGAGATTGGCGCGTGGGCGCCGGTGCTGGCTAAAGTGCGGGAGCGGATTGAAATGATGCGGTGAGTTTGAGCCTGTTTGCCAGCATGCCGTGCGCGGACAAACAAGCTCCGCGCACGGCAAACAAACACCGAATCACATATTCGGATAGTTCGGACCGCCGCCACCCTCAGGCGTCACCCAGACGATATTCTGGGTCGGGTCCTTGATATCGCAGGTCTTGCAATGCACGCAGTTCTGCGCGTTGATCACGAGACGCTCGCTGCCGTCGTCGTTCTTCACGAACTCATACACCGCGGCGGGGCAGTAGCGTGACTCCGGACCGGCATAGGTCTGCCAGTTCACATTCACCGGCACCGAAGGATCTTTCAGCGTCAGGTGAGCCGGCTGATTCTCTTCGTGGTTGGTGTTCGAAATGAACACGGAAGACAGCCTGTCGAACGTCAGCTTTCCATCCGGCTTCGGATACGTGATCTGCTTGCACTGCGATGCCGGTTTCAGCATCTCGTGATCCGAATGCTGGTGGTGCAGCGTCCAGGGCACATTGCCGCCCAACAGCTTCTGCTCGATGCCGACCATCAGGGTGCCGAGGTACAGGCCCTTGCTCATCCACTGCTTGAAGTTGCGCGCGCGATGCAGTTCCGTGTGCAGCCACGAGGTCTTGAACGACTCCGGATAGGCCGTCAGCTCATCGCTGGTGCGACCTGCCTGCACGGCTTCAAAAGCAGCCTCAGCCGCCAGCATGCCGGTCTTGATAGCCGCATGCGAACCCTTGATCCGCGATGCGTTCAGGAAGCCGGCATCGTCACCCACCAGCGCGCCACCCGGGAACACCAGCTTCGGTAACGACAACAGACCGCCCGCGGTGATCGCCCGCGCGCCATACGACACGCGCTTGCCGCCTTCCAGAATTGCGCGGATTGCCGGATGCGTCTTGTAGCGCTGGAATTCCTCGAACGGCGACAGATACGGATTCGTGTAGCCGAGGCCGACTACAAAGCCCACCACCACTTGGTTGTTGTCCATGTGATAGAGGAACGAGCCGCCGTAGGTGTCGTTTTCCAGGGGCCAGCCGGCGGTGTGCATCACCAGACCCGGCTTGTGCTTCGCCGGATCGATTTCCCACAATTCCTTGATACCGATACCGTAGACCTGCGGATCGACGCCTTCGCGCAGCTTGAACTTGTCGTTCAGTTGACGACCGAGATGCCCACGCGCGCCTTCGCAGAAGAGTGTGTATTTCGCGTGCAGCTCCATGCCGAGCTGGAAGTTCTCGGTCGGCTCGCCATCCTTGCCGATCCCCAGATTGCCAGTGGCGACGCCTTTGACCGAGCCATCGTCGTTATACAGAATCTCAGCGGCCGGAAAGCCCGGGAAAATCTCCACGCCCAGCGCTTCAGCCTGCTGACCCAGCCAGCGCGTGACGTTCGCGAGGCTGATCACGTAGTTGCCGTGGTTCTTGAAGTTGTCCGGCAGCGCCCAGGTCGGCACGCTCTTCGAACCGGTTTCCGTCAGGAACAGGAACTTGTCTTCGGTCACGTCCACCGTCAGCGGCGCGCCTTTTTCCTTCCAGTCCGGGATCAGTTCGGTGATGGCGCGCGGATCCATCACCGCGCCCGACAGGATATGAGCCCCGATCTCCGAGCCTTTTTCCAGTACGCACACGCCAAGCTCGACGCCTTTCTCCGCCGCCAGCTGCTTCAGGCGGATCGCTGCGGACAGGCCTGCCGGGCCGCCGCCGACGATCACGACGTCGTATTCCATCGACTCGCGTGGACCGTATTGCTCAATGAGGCTTGCGGGGGTCATTGATGCTCCTCTTCTTACCGTTAGAATGCTTTTTTCGGGATCGTATTGTGGGCGATGGTCTCCGCCACTGCAACCAGATGAGCAGAGATTAGCACGATCGTTCTATTTCTGTGATACGGTATGACCCGCAGCGACGGTCCTACCGCACCTGTCAACCGCGTCTGTAACAACAACCGAACAAGGAACGACAATGGGCCGTTCGATCAATCTGGAAGGCAAGGTCGCGCTGATCACCGGCGCCTCGAGCGGGTTGGGGAAGCGCTTTGCTCAAGTATTGTCGCAGGCTGGCGCCAAGGTCGTGTTGGCAAGCCGCCGCACCGAGCGCCTGAAGGAGTTGCGCGCCGAGATCGAAGCCTCCGGGGGCGCGGCGCACGTCGTCTCACTCGACGTCACGGATTATCAAAGCATCAAGTCGGCGGTCGCCCACGCGGAAACCGAGGCGGGCACGATCGACATTCTGGTGAACAATTCAGGCGTGTCGACCACGCAGAAGCTCTCGGAAGTCACGCCGGCCGACTTCGAATACGTGTTCGACACTAACACGCGCGGCGCCTTCTTCGTTGCGCAGGAAGTCGCCAAGCGCATGATCATGCGCGGCAATAGCGCGCAGAAGCCGTCATACCGGATCATCAATATCGCGTCGATGGCGGGCCTGCGGGTGTTGCCGCAGATCGGCCTGTACTCGATGAGCAAGGCCGCCGTCGTCCATATGACGAAAGCCATGGCGCTGGAGTGGGGCAAGCACGGCATCAACGTGAACGCCATCTGCCCGGGCTATATCGATACCGAGATCAACCACCATCACTGGTCGACCGAGCAGGGGCAGAAGCTGGTCTCGCTGCTGCCGCGTCATCGTGTCGGCAAGCCGGAAGATCTGGACGGGCTGTTGCTGCTGCTGGCGGCCGACGAATCGCAATTCATCAACGGCTCGGTGATTGCCGCCGACGATGGCTTCGGTCTCGCCTGAACGTAGCTTTGCGCCGCCGTTCGTTGTTTGTCATGTTTGCCCCGGCCCGCGTGCCGGTTTCACCCTCGTTTCAACCCGTTAAAGAAGTACGATGAGCGATTTTCACGCAGTTTTTGAGATGTCTATGCCGATTCGGTGGGGCGATATGGACGCATTCGGCCATGTGAACAACACGGTCTATTTCCGCTACATGGAGCAGGTGCGGATTTCCTGGTTCGAGCAACTGGGTCTGGCCGGCAGCAACGCCGACGGGCAGGGGCCGGTGATCGTCAATGCGTCGATGGAGTTTCTCAAGCAGTTGCACTATCCCGGCGATGTGATTGGCCGGATGTCCGTGGCCACGCCCGGGCGCAGCAGTTTTGACACGGCGTTCGAGCTCGTGCGCGCCGATGATCCGACCACCGTCTATGCGCGCGGTGCTGCGCGCTGCGTGTGGATCGACTATGCTGCGGGCAAGTCCGTGCCGGTTCCGGATATGTTGCGCGCGACCATCGAGAGCGCGGCGCTGGTCAAGGCGGCTTAGTAGCTCCCAGCGCTCCCAGCGCCTTCTCAGCGCCTCTTCAATGCCCGAGCAAGCGCTGCAACAGCTCGGTCGCATTCCCCGTATCGTATTTGCGCATCAGCCGCGCGCGGTAGACATCGACCGTGCGCGGGCTGATATCCAGCGCCCGTCCGATCTGCTTGCTGGTTTTGCCCGTCACCAGTTGCGCGGCGATTTCCCGCTCGCGCGGCGTTAGCTCGACCGCCACGCGCCGTGTCGCGCTCAAATCCTCGAAAGTCCACACACCCGCTGCGTGCGGGTCCATGCGTTGCTGCGCGCGGCCCGTCACGTGGCACCAGAACAATTCCCCGTTGGCCCGCTTCATGATCCGGTCGTCCGCGTAGCTGCCTTGGGCGGTCATGATCGGCGGAATCCGCGCGCCGATCCGCTCGAATTCGTCCGTCGACGGATACAGCACCTGGAACGACTGGCCGAGCAGCGCCTCGCGCGTGCAGCCGAATATCGACGCCAGCTCGTCGTTGCAGTCTTCTATGATGCGTTCGCGTGACAGCACGAGTCCGATCGGAGCGAGGTGAAACGCGGTTTGGTAATCCAGTGCGGGCATGGGCTGGCGGCAAGTACTTATGTATTTTTGCGTATTGTGCCGCATGGCGCGCCCAGCGTACTCTTTCGGGCACATGACAACGCGGCGAAATGTTCGCAGCAGGCATTTGCGTGAGGCAGGGTAACCTGAGCGCAGAACAGGCCGCGGATGACTAGAATGACGTGTCGGGCGTTTGCCCGCTAAGCGCCATATCGAAGTCGCAACGATCCGAATTCCGTTTTCGGGTTTCCATAAAGGAAGGGACATACTGATGAACAAGGTCTATCCAGGCGCCGCCGAGGCGCTGAAAGACATCGTCAAGGACGGGCAGACGTTCGCCGTCGGCGGTTTCGGGCTGTGCGGCATTCCTGAGGCGCTGATCGCGGCGCTGCGCGATTCGAAGGTGCAGGGCATCACCTGCATCAGCAACAATGCGGGCGTCGACGGTTTCGGCCTCGGTCTGCTGCTCGAAACGCGCCAGGTCAAGAAGATGATTTCTTCGTACGTGGGCGAGAACAAGGAGTTCGAACGCCAGTATCTGGCCGGCGAACTCGAGCTCGAATTCACGCCGCAAGGCACGCTCGCCGAGAAGCTGCGCGCGGGCGGCTCGGGCATTCCGGCCTTCTTCACGAACACCGGCTACGGCACGCTGATCGCCGAAGGCAAGGAAACCCGCCAGTTCGGCGAAAACCATTACGTGCTCGAACATTCGCTGACGGCCGACGTCGCGTTGGTCAAGGCGTGGAAAGCCGATAAATCGGGCAACCTGATCTATCGCCGCACCGCGCGCAACTTCAACCCGATGTGCGCGATGGCCGGCAAGATCACGGTCGCGGAAGTCGAGGAAATCGTTGAAGTGGGCGAACTCGATCCGGATGCGATCCACACGCCGGGCATTTTCGTGCAGCGCATTGTGCTCAATGCGAATCCGGAAAAACGCATTGAACAACGCATCGTCCGCGCGAAAGGAGACTGATCATGGCATGGACTCGTGACGAAATGGCCGCACGCGCGGCGAAGGAATTGCAGGACGGCTTCTACGTGAACCTCGGCATCGGCTTGCCGACGCTGGTGGCGAACCACGTGCCGGCCGGCGTCGAAGTGTGGCTGCAGTCGGAAAACGGCCTGCTCGGCATCGGCCCGTCGCCGACCGAAGAAGAAGTGGATGCCGACCTGATCAACGCCGGCAAGCAGACGGTGACCACGTTGCCGGGTTCGTCGATTTTCTCGTCGGCGGATTCGTTCGCGATGATTCGCGGCGGCCACATCAACCTGGCGATTCTGGGCGCGATGCAGATCAGCAAGAAGGGCGATCTGGCCAACTGGATGATCCCGGGCAAGATGATCAAGGGCATGGGCGGCGCGATGGATCTGGTCGCGGGCGTCAAGCGCGTGGTCGTGTTGATGGAACACGTTGCGAAGGGCGACCAGCACAAGATTCTCGAAGAATGCACGTTGCCGTTGACGGGTGTGGGCGTGGTCGATCAGATCATTACCGATCTCGGCGTGATCGAAATCACGGAAGACGGTCTGAAGGTGACTGAGCTGGCGCCGGGTGTCAGCGTCGAGGAAATCCAGACGAAGACGGGCGCGCCGCTGGATGTGAGCGCGGTGAGCTGAATGGTGGTGTCAGCCACCTGCTTTGGTCCTTGTGACGGAAGGTGGTGGCAACGCGAGTTGCCTTGTAGGTCTCGGGGTGGCTTGCGAAGCGAATTGAATTGAATTGACGCGAGGTTGTAGGCGGGCGAGGCGCGAGTCTCGCCCGTTTTGTTTTGGTGGCGCCTTTTCGCGCCGTTTTTGCGCTGCCCGGATCCGGGCGCCGGCGCTGCGGCTTATACCCTGGTGCATCCTGATCAGTCTTAGGCCGTTCGGCCGATCCTTGCCGCGCGGCAAAGCGGTTTACAATCGTTTGAAGATTCGACATTCATTTCCCGCCGCTTGGTCTGCGTCGAGCCCATGGAGCTTTTGCAAGGAACCCAGATGACCGAGACGTCTGCATCCACCGCCGAGCGGCCCGCGCCGCGCCAACGTTATGTGCAGTGCGCGAGCGCCGGTGGCCTGCACCGGATCGCCTACACCGAGTGGGGCGACCCCGCTAATCCACGTGTGCTGCTGTGCGTGCACGGTTTGACGCGCTCGGGGCGCGATTTCGACCGCCTTGCTGCGGAATTCGCCGGCACTTACCGTGTGGTATGTCCGGATGTAGCGGGGCGGGGCTTGTCTTCCTGGCTCGCGAACCCCAACTTCTATAGCGTGCCGCAGTACGTCGCCGATATGGTCACACTGATCGCGCGCCTGAACGTCGAAACGGTCGACTGGTTCGGCACCTCGATGGGCGGTTTGATCGGGCTCGCGTTGGCCGGCCTGCCGGAAACGCCGATTCGTAAAATGCTGTTGAACGACGTCGGGCCGCATCTGGAGCCGGTGGCTGTGCAGCGCATCGGCGATTACCTCGGCAAGCCCGTGCGCTTTGAAACGCTGCAGCAGGGCATCGATTACGCCGCGTTGCTCGCGCAAACCTTCGGTCCGCTCACGCCAGAGGAGTGGCGCGAGATCAATACGCCGCTTTTGCACGAACAGGACGGCGCATGGTTGTTCCGTTACGACCCGCGAATCGCACAGCCGTTTACCGCGACAACCGAAGAGGCGGCCAAACTCGGCGAGGCCGCGTTGTGGCATTCGCTGGCTGCGTTTCAGGGGCCGGTACTGGTGGTGCGCGGCGAGCAATCGGATCTGCTCTCGCGCGAGACGGTCGCGAAGATGGTTGAGACCGGGCGTGCTGTATCCAGCGCCGAAATCGCGGGCGTAGGGCATGCGCCGGCGTTTCTGTCGGCCGATCAGATCGACATCGCGAGGCAGTTCTTTATCGGGCCGGCCGCTGACGCGTCATAATATCGAGTTCCGCGCGGCGTCCTTTATTGGCCACCCGTGGATGCGATGCGTAGGTGCAATGCGGAACGCATCTGCGATCAATTTTCAACCAACCTCAGGATTCTTCATGGCAGTCATTCGTCACCACGTCGGCAAGCGCCTCTCGGAAACCGCTGTGTACAACGGCACCGTGTACCTCGCCGGCCAGATCGCCGAAGACGCGGATCAGGACATCACGGGTCAGACGCGCGAAGTGCTCGGCCACATCGACCGTCTGCTGGAAGAAGTCAACAGCGACAAGTCGCACTTGCTGTCCGTGCAGATTTATATCTCGGACATGGTGCACTTCGCCGGTATGAACGCAGTATGGGACGAGTGGGTCGCACAAGGCGCCACGCCGCCGCGCGCTACCGTCGAAGCGAAGCTCGCTAACCCGAAGTGCCTCGTCGAAATCGTCGTGGTCGCGGCGCAGCGCGATTGAGCGTGGCTGAGGCTGGCTTTAGTGTCGTCTCGCAGTTGTTGTTGAAAATCCGTTGATCCGTCTGGCCCGGTGGGCCGTCGCACTATGACTACCGAAATCGTTACGAGCACGCCGACCCCCATCCCTTCCTTCGACGAAGCGATGGCGTTCGTGCGCGAACATGCGGGCGAAGTGCGGCTCTCATCGGGCGAGTTGCTGGCGGATCACGCGGCGGGTACGGCGTCGATCATGCGCACGCTCAACGTCGATCCGCCGGCTGTGCTGGCGGCGGCCTTGTTTGCGCTAACGCCGCATCTGCAAGACCCGGAACGCGTGATCGCCGATAACTTCGGCGAAGAAGTCGCGCAACTGGTCGGCGACGTGCGCAAGTTGCTGCGCCTCGGTACGGTGAGCTTGCGCGCCGCGCAGAATGCGATGCCCGAAGCCGGGCGCGATGCGCAGGCCGCGCGCCGCGCGCAGGTCGAGGCGCTGCGCAAGATGCTGCTCGCGTTTGCGCAGGACATTCGCGTCGTGCTGATACGGCTCGCGTCGCGCTTGCAATCGCTGCGCTATTACGCGGCGGCGAAAATCACGCCGTCGCCTGATGTGGCGCGTGAAACGCTCGATATTTACGCGCCGCTCGCCAACCGGCTCGGCATCTGGCAACTGAAGTGGGAGCTCGAGGATCTCGCGCTCCGCTTCGAAGAGCCGGTCACTTACAAACGCATCGCCAAGCTGCTCGACGAGAAACGCGTTGAGCGCGAGAGCTATGTTGCGCAGGCAATCGAGCGGCTGCAGCAGGAACTGGCTGCGGCGCACGTGCAGGCTGAAGTCAGCGGCCGGCCAAAACACATTTACAGCATCTGGCGCAAGATGCACGGCAAGGAGCTGGATTTCGCCGAACTGTACGACGTGCGCGCGTTTCGCGTGATCGTGCAGGACATCAAGGATTGCTACACCGTGCTCGGCATCGTGCACAACCTGTGGCAACCGGTGCCGAAAGAGTTCGACGACTACATCTCACGGCCGAAGCCGAATGGCTATAAATCGCTGCACACGGTCGTGATCGGCGACGACGGTCGCGCGTTCGAAGTACAGATTCGCACGCAGGAAATGCATCAGTTCGCCGAGTATGGCGTGGCGGCGCACTGGCGTTATAAGGAGGCGGGCACGCGTGGTTACGGCGGCCAGTTCAGCGCCAATGAGAAGTACGACGAGAAGATCGCGTGGTTGCGTCAACTGCTCGCGTGGAAAGACGATGTCTCCGAAGGCGAGCACGGCGAGAAGCGCGCCGCGCAGCCGTGGGAGCAATTGCGGCAGGCTACGCTCGACGATGACCACATCTACGTGCTCACGCCGCAAGCACGCGTGATTCCGCTGCCGCACGGTGCGACGCCGGTGGACTTCGCGTATCACCTGCATAGCGAACTGGGGCATCGCTGCCGTGGCGCGCGTGTCGATGGTGCGATGGTGCCGCTCAACACGGCGTTGCAGAACGGTCAGACGGTCGAGATTGTCGCGGTGAAAGAGGGTGGTCCTTCGCGTGACTGGCTCAACCCGCAACTCGGGTATCTGCAGAGCCATCGAGCGCGGCAGAAAGTGCGCGCGTGGTTCAACGCGGTCGAAGTGCAGGAGCACATCTCGAGCGGCCGTGCGATGGTCGAAAAGACCCTGCAGCGCGAGGGCAAGACGTCGGTCAATCTCGATCAGCTCGCCGCCAAGCTCGGCTTCAAAACCACCGACGATTTGTTTTCGGTGGTCGGCAAAGAGGAGTTCAGTCTGCGGCTCGTCGAGCAGGCGCTGCACGATGCGCCGCCGCCCGAGCCCGTGGTCGAAGCGCCGGAACAGTTCGAGAAGCGCAGTAGCGGCGCGAGCGTCGCCCGTGGGGCTTCCACGGGTGTGCTCGTGGTCGGCGTCGACGCGTTGCTTACGCAACTCGCGCGCTGTTGCCGTCCGGCGCCGCCCGACGACATCAGCGGCTTTGTCACGCGTGGCAAGGGCATGTCGATTCACCGCAGCGATTGCCCGACTTTCATGCGCATGGCCGATCGCGCGCCGGAGCGTGTGTTGCAAACCGCGTGGTCGGCAGATGTCATGAGCGGCCGCGGGCAGTCGGTCTATCCCGTCGACCTCAGCATCGAGGCCACGGATCGGCAAGGTCTGCTGCGCGATATCTCCGAAGTTTTCGCGCGCGAGAAGATGAATGTGATCGGCGTGAAGACGCAGTCGCGTCGCAACGCTGCGTTCATGCAATTTACTGTCGAGGTGTCGAGCGCCGCGCAAATTCAGCGCGCGTGTACGTTGCTCGGTGAAGTAGTCGGCGTGGTGCGCGCTTCACGCAAGAGTTGATGCGCGGACGCGGCGGCGGGTGCCTGTGGATTCGTGCAGGTGCCCGGTATGCATCGGTTCGATGCGCTCGCGCGCGTGAGTAGAAATTTAAAGTCGGCGCATAAAAGTACTTGCCAAGCGGTGTGGGGCTCCATATAATCTCGTTTCTTCAGGCTCGTAGCTCAGCTGGTTAGAGCACCACCTTGACATGGTGGGGGTCGTTGGTTCGAGTCCAATCGAGCCTACCAACGAAAGAGAAATTCCGGTTTTGCCGGGGTTTCGCAAACTGCAGTAAGCGCTTCGGCGCAAAAGGCAAAATACGGTTATGGCACCGCGAACACTGACCGAAACTACTTCGGAGCGACGCTAGTCGAGGACCACTTTCGCCACTGTAGTTAGCAGGAAATGTGAATGCGGCCCCTCGAAAGCGGGGCCGCATTTTTTTTGGTTTTTGACCTGGTTGTATGTGCCGCCGCCGGTCGGCACCACGGAGAACGCAATGGTTTCGATACGTCTGCCTGACGGTTCTGTTCGACAGTACGAGCATCCGGTGACCGTCGCCGAAGTGGCCGCCTCGATCGGCCCCGGCCTCGCGAAAGCTGCGCTCGGCGGCAAGATCGACGGTGAACTCGTCGATACGTCCACGCTGATCGATCATGACGTGGCGCTTGCCATCATCACCGAG
Organism: Paraburkholderia aspalathi; assembly: GCF_900116445.1. Classification (GTDB taxonomy): domain Bacteria; phylum Pseudomonadota; class Gammaproteobacteria; order Burkholderiales; family Burkholderiaceae; genus Paraburkholderia; species Paraburkholderia aspalathi. The sequence continues at coordinate 118,982 of NZ_FPBH01000026.1, read as the reverse complement.
AAAGACGCCGACGGCCTCGACATCATTCGTCACTCCACGGCGCACTTGCTCGCGTACGCGGTGAAGGATCTGTTCCCGGAAGCGCAGGTTACGATCGGCCCGGTGATCGACAACGGTTTTTACTACGACTTCGCGTACAGCCGTCCCTTCACGCCGGAAGATCTCGAGAAGATCGAGAAGCGCATGCAGGAGCTCGCGAAGAAAGACGAGCCGGTTTCGCGCCGTGTGGTTTCGCGCGACGAGGCCGTGGACTACTTCAAGAGCATCGGCGAAAAGTACAAGGCCGAGATCATCGAATCGATTCCGGCTACCGACGAAATCAAGCTTTACTCGCACGGCGGCTTCACCGATCTGTGCCGCGGCCCGCACGTGCCGTCTACCGGCAAGCTGAAGGTCTTCAAGCTGATGAAGCTTGCGGGCGCCTACTGGCGCGGCGACTCGAAGAACGAGCAGCTGCAGCGCATCTATGGCACGGCCTGGACGAAGAAGGAAGACCAGGAAGCGTATCTGCACATGCTTGAAGAGGCGGAAAAGCGCGATCACCGCAAGCTCGGCAAGCAACTCGACCTGTTCCATATGCAGGACGAGTCGCCGGGCATGGTGTTCTGGCATCCGCGCGGCTGGACGCTGTGGCAGCAGGTCGAGCAGTACATGCGCCGCCGCGTGAATGACGCCGGCTACCTCGAAATCAAGACGCCGATGATCATGGACCGCTCGCTCTGGGAAGCGTCGGGCCACTGGCAGAACTATCGTGAAAACATGTTCACGACGGAATCGGAAAAGCGCGACTACGCGATCAAGCCGATGAACTGCCCTGGTCACGTGCAGGTGTTCAACCACGGCTTGCGCTCGTATCGCGATTTGCCGCTGCGTTACGCGGAATTCGGCTCGTGCCACCGCAATGAATCGTCGGGCGCATTGCACGGCCTGATGCGCGTGCGTGGCTTCGTGCAGGACGACGCGCACATTTTCTGTACCGAAGACCAGTTCATCAGCGAATCGATCGCGTTCAACACGCTGGCGATGAGCGTCTACAAGGACTTCGGCTTCGACAATGTCGAGATCAAACTGTCGCTGCGCCCGGATGCGCGCGCCGGCACGGATGAGACATGGGACCGAGCGGAGCAGGGCCTGCGCGAGGCGCTGACGGCCTGCGGCGTGACGTGGGAGGAGTTGCCGGGCGAGGGCGCGTTCTACGGCCCGAAGGTCGAATACCACATCAAGGATGCACTCGGCCGCTCGTGGCAGTGCGGCACGTTGCAGCTCGATATGGTGCTGCCGGAGCGTCTGGGCGCCGAATACGTCGCTGAAGACAACAGCCGCCGCCGCCCGATCATGCTGCACCGGGCAATCGTCGGATCAATGGAGCGTTTCCTCGGTATTCTGATCGAGCACCATGCTGGTGCAATGCCGTCGTGGCTCGCGCCGATGCAGGTTGTGGTGATGAATATCGCGGAAAGTCAGGCCGAATATGCGCAGTCGCTAGCCCAATCGTTGCAAAAACAAGGGGTTAGAGTAGAGGCTGATTTGCGCAACGAGAAGATTAGCTATAAAATACGGGAGCACACGCTGGAAAAGGTGCCGTACCTGCTTGTGGTCGGCGACAAAGAGCGTGAAGCCCAAACGGTAGCCGTGCGTGCCCGTGGTGGTGTCGATCTGGGCGTGATGCCTCTCGATACCTTCATTGAGCGTCTGCGCCAGGATGTGCAGTCGTTCAACTGAGCCACTTGGCAGCCCGGCTCGTTTTTTTAATTTTTAGAGGAAACGTAACATCGCTACTGATAAGTCTGCGCACCGCATCAACGGTGAAATTACAGCACCCGAGGTGCGTCTGGTCGGAGTCGAGAACGAACCGCTCGGCATCGTGAAACTCGCTGATGCGTTCCGCATGTCGGAACAGCAGGATGTGGATCTGGTTGAAATCGCTCCGCAAGCGGTTCCTCCGGTCTGCCGTTTGATGGACTACGGCAAGTTCAAGTACTCGGAAGCGAAGAAGCAACACGAGGCCAAGCTCAAGCAGAAGATCGTCCAGGTCAAGGAAGTTAAATTCCGCCCGGGCACTGATGACGGCGACTACAACGTCAAGCTGCGCAACCTCATCCGCTTCCTCGACGACGGCGACAAGACGAAAATCACGTTGCGTTTCCGTGGCCGCGAAATGGCTCACCAGGAAATCGGTATGCGCATGCTCGAGCGCCTGCGCACGGACCTCGACGAAGTTGGTCAGGTCGAGCAGATGCCGAAAATGGAAGGGCGCCAGATGATCATGGTGCTCGCGCCGAAGAAAAAGAAGTAAGCCGCTGGAGCAGCGGCGCACCATGTGGTGCGCGCTCCGGTTGTGAAAGATTGAAACGATGCTGTGCCGGGTGTCCGGTGCGGGATCGGCAGGTTTCGGAACGGCGCATATGCAAATGTGCGCCGTTTTCTGAAAAGCGGCTGCCGGCAGTAACGGCGGTCTGCATACCAAGTGGAATGGGTTTCGAAGGGCGGGTAATGGCCATCTGGCCGACCGCACACCCATATCCATCTAATAATGGAGTTGTCATGCCGAAGATGAAGACCAAGAAGAGTGCTGCAAAGCGCTTCGTGGTGCGTCCGGGCGGTACCGTCAAGCGCGGTCAAGCCTTCAAGCGCCACATTCTTACCAAGAAGACCACCAAGAACAAACGCCATTTGCGCGGTTCGACGGCAGTTCATGAAGCAGATATGAACTCCGTGCGCGCAATGCTGCCGTTCGCTTAACCCTTAACCGACACTCATAGGAGCAAGACATGCCTCGAGTAAAACGTGGGGTTACCGCACGGGCCCGTCACAAGAAGATCATCAAGCTGGCCAAGGGTTACCGCGGCCGTCGCAATAACGTCTATCGCATCGCCAAGCAGGCGGTCATGCGCGCAGGCCAATACGCCTACCGCGATCGCCGCAACAAGAAGCGTGTGTTCCGTGCATTGTGGATCACGCGTATCAACGCGGCGGTGCGTCAGCACGACATGACGTACAGCGTGTTCATCAACGGCCTGAAGAAGGCTTCGATCGAACTCGACCGCAAGGTGCTGGCCGACATGGCTGTGTTCGACAAGGCTGCTTTTGCTGCGATCGTTCAGCAGGTGAAAGCCGCCGTTGCAGCCTGATTGCGCTTTGGGCAATTAAACTGCGTGGTTCGTTGCAGCGAACATCCGGTAGTCTCGGTGACGCTGCAGCAAAAACGGGGCTCCTCACCGAGCCCCGTTTTTGTTGGTAGAACCGGATTTGCTTCGATAGAACACTGACGTTGAAATGATGGGATCAATGGATCTGGACCAGATTGTCGCCGACGCGCAAAAAGCCTTCGCAGAAGCCTCCGACGTCACCACCCTCGAGAACGAGAAAGCGCGCTTTCTCGGCAAATCGGGTGCGTTGACCGAGCTATTGAAGGGCCTTGGCAAACTCGATCCCGAAACGCGCAAGACCGAAGGCGCACGGATCAACCTCGTCAAGCAACAAGTGGAGGCCGCGTTGACGGCCCGCCGTCAGGCGCTCGCCGACGCGTTGCTGAACCAGCGCCTCGCCGCTGAAGCCATTGACGTTACGTTGCCAGGCCGCGGCACCGGCGCAGGTAGTCTGCACCCGGTGATGCGCACATGGGAACGCGTCGAACAGATTTTCCGTACGATCGGATTCGACGTGGCCGACGGTCCCGAAATCGAAACCGACTGGTACAACTTCACCTCGCTGAACAGCCCGGAGAACCACCCGGCGCGTTCGATGCAGGACACCTTCTACGTCGACGGCAAAGATGCCGACGGCCGTCAACTGCTGCTGCGCACGCACACCAGCCCGATGCAGGTGCGCTACGCCCGTACCAATACGCCGCCGATCAAGGTGATCGTGCCGGGCCGCACGTATCGTGTGGATAGCGACGCAACGCATTCGCCGATGTTCAACCAGGTCGAAGGCCTGTGGATCGACGAGAACATCAGCTTCGCGGATCTGAAGGGCGTCTACTCCGATTTCCTCAAGAAATTCTTCGAGCGCGACGATATTCAGGTGCGCTTCCGTCCGTCGTACTTTCCGTTCACCGAACCGTCGGCTGAAATCGACATGCTGTTCGAAACGGGCAAGAACGCCGGCAAGTGGCTCGAAATTTCGGGTTCCGGCCAGGTTCACCCCACGGTGATCCGCAATATGGGCCTCGACCCTGAGCGCTACATCGGTTTTGCTTTCGGCAGCGGCCTCGAGCGGCTCACGATGTTGCGCTACGGCGTGCAAGACCTGCGTCTGTTCTTCGAAAACGACCTGCGTTTCCTGCGTCAATTCGCGTGAACTGGCGCGTACGAACGCGACAAGCATAGAGCGCGGCACTGCACGCAGTGCCGCAGCAGCGTCCCCGGCAGTGCCCAGTGAATCAATGGGCCGCCTGCCGGACCTGGACCTAACCTGATCAGAACGTACACAGAACCATGCAATTCCCGGAATCCTGGCTGAGAACCTTTGTCGATCCGCAACTGACGACCGATGAGCTGTCGCACGCGTTGACGATGGCGGGTCTCGAAGTCGAAGACCTGCGGCCGGCCGCGCCGCCGACCTCGAAGATCGTCGTCGGCCAGGTGCTGGAAGTCGTCAAGCACCCGGACGCGGACAAGCTCAACGTGTGTCAGGTCGACGCCGGCACGGGCGCGACGCTGAACATCGTGTGTGGTGCGCCGAACGTTGCGCCAGGCATCAAGGTGCCGGTCGCGCTGGTTGGCGCGCAACTGCCGCCGGCCGAAGAGGGCGGCACGCCGTTCGCGATCAAGCTCTCGAAGCTGCGCGGCGTGGAAAGCCAGGGCATGCTGTGCTCGGCACGCGAACTGAAGCTCTCGGAAGATCATAGCGGCCTGATGATCCTGCCGGAAGCTACGCCGATCGGCCAGGACATCCGCGAAACGCTCAATCTCGACGACACGGTTTTCGAAATCAAGCTGACGCCGAACAAGGCGGACTGCTTGTCGGTGTTCGGCGTGGCGCGCGAAACATCGGCCATCACCGGCGCGCCGCTGCGTCCGCTCGAGATCAAGCCGGTCGAAGTCAAGTTGAACGAAACGTTGCCCGTCAAAATCTCGGCGCCCGATCTGTGCGGCCGCTTCTCGGGTCGCGTGATTCGCGGCGTGAATGCGCGCGCGAAGTCCCCGCAATGGATGGTGCAGCGTCTCGAGCGTTCGGGTCAGCGCAGCATTTCCGCACTCGTCGACATCTCGAACTATGTGATGCTCGAACTGGGGCGTCCGTCGCACGTGTTCGATCTGGACAAGATCCACGGCGGCATGGACGTGCGTTGGGGCCGCAAGGGCGAAACGCTCAAGCTGTTGAACGGCAACACCGTCGAACTCGATGAAACCGTCGGCGTGATCGCAGACGAACAGCACATCGAAAGCCTCGCCGGCATCATGGGCGGCGACAGCACGGCCGTCACGCTCGACACCACCAACATCTATCTCGAAGCCGCATTCTGGTGGCCGGATAGCATTCGTGGCCGCTCGCGGAAGTACAACTTCTCGACCGATGCGGGCCATCGTTTCGAACGTGGCGTCGATTACGCGACCACCGTCGAACACATCGAACGCATCACGCAACTGATCCTCGATATCTGCGGTGGCGAAGCCGGACCGGTCGACGATCAGATCGTCAACGTGCCGAAGCGCGAGCCGGTGAAGATGCGTGTCTCGCGTGCGAACCGCATCATCGGCATCAAGATCGACGTGGACGAAATTGCGCAGATCTTCACGCGCCTCGGCCTCACGTTCGAACGCGACGGCGATACGTTCTCGGTGATCCCGCCGTCGTACCGCTTCGATATCGAAATCGAAGAAGACCTGATCGAAGAAGTCGCGCGTATCTACGGCTTCGAAAAGATCCCTGCACGTCCGCCGGTCGCGACCAGCGAGATGCTGCCGACCAACGAAACGCAGCGCTCGATTCACGTTATCCGTCATGCACTCGCCGCACGCGATTACGCAGAAACAGTCAACTTCAGCTTTGTGGATGCCGAGTGGGAGTCGGACTTCGCCGGCAACGACAAGCCTGTTCGTCTGTTGAATCCGATTGCGAGCCAGTTGTCGGTCATGCGCACCACGCTGTTCGGCAGCCTGATCGAGGTCCTGCGCACGAACCTGAACCGTCGCGCGGCCGATCGCGTGCGCGTGTTCGAAGCCGGCCGCGTGTTCCTGCACGATCCGTCGATCAAGGCAGGTGAATTGACCGTCGAGGGTTTCGCGCAGCCGAAGATGATCGGCGGCCTGGCCTACGGTCCCGTGCTCGAAGAGCAGTGGGGCGCGCAAACGCGCACAGTCGACTACTTCGACGTGAAGGGCGATCTGGAAGCCGTGCTCGCGCCGGCAGTGGCGCGCTTCGTGAAAGCGGAGCATCCGGCATTGCATCCGGGCCGCAGCGCGCGTATTGAACTGAATGGCCGCGCAGTGGGCTGGATTGGTGAATTGCATCCGCGCTGGATGCAGAAATATGATTTGCCGCATGCGCCGATTCTGTTTGAAATCGAATCGGAAGCATTAATGCAGCGCGTATTGCCGACTCCGGCGGATGTGTCTAAATTCCCGCCGGTGCGTCGCGATATCGCGGTGGTTGTCGATCAGAAAATCGAGGTGCAGGCGCTGCTGGACGAGCTCCAGAAGGCTCAGTCCGAAGAGGCCTGCAAGACTGTTCAGAAGGTTGTGCTTTTCGACGAATTCCGTCCAAAATCAAACACTTCCGGTGGCTTGGCTGCTCACGAGAAAAGCCTTGCGTTCCGTGTGACCTTGCAAGATACTGGCGGGACCCTTCAGGATGAAACGGTCGATCTGGCCATTCAAACTCTGGTGGAACGTCTGGCTCGAGTATATGGCGCACGGTTGCGTGGATAACCCGCATTTAACATTTGCACGGCATTTTTTCGCAACCTCCGTTTCTGCTTGGCGCGCCATTTGATAGATATGAATGAAATGAACTCGAGTGATTTCGAAGCCCTTCTTACGGCGCAACGCAGCGCCATGATTCGCGATATTCCGACATCACCCGCGGCCGTTTCCTCCGAAACGCCGACGCTTACCAAGGCTGAACTTGCCGAGTTGCTGTTCGACAATGTCGGGCTCAACAAGCGGGAAGCGAAAGACATGGTCGAAGCATTCTTCGAGGTGATCCGCGATGCGCTGGAGAGTGGCGATAGCGTGAAGCTGTCGGGGTTCGGCAACTTCCAGTTGCGCGACAAACCCCAGCGTCCCGGCAGAAACCCGAAGACCGGCGAGGCGATTCCGATCGCCGCGCGCCGCGTTGTGACGTTCCATGCAAGTCAAAAGCTGAAAGCGTTGGTCGAGAACGGCGCTGAAGCGAGCTTCGCGCGCTGATCGACTGGCGCGTCCCTGCGCAACCCACCACGACGGCTAACTGACGATGACAGCGACGATCGAAAAAGTCGTCTTGCCTCCGATTCCGGCGAAGCGCTACTTCACGATTGGTGAGGTCAGCGAACTATGCGGCGTGAAACCGCATGTGCTGCGCTATTGGGAACAGGAGTTCACGCAGTTGAGGCCGGTCAAACGGCGCGGCAATCGTCGGTACTATCAGCATCATGAGGTGCTGTTGATCCGGCGGATTCGTGAGTTGCTGTACGAGCAGGGCTTTACGATCAACGGTGCACGCAATCGGCTCGATTCGCATGGCGGCGGTGCGCAGGGTGGACCGGCTGACCTGGTCGAGGAAGGCGAGGGCGCGGCGGTTCCGGCCGCCGCAACGGCTGCGGTAGATGTGGAGCAGTTGCGCAAGGAATTGCTGCATGTGATCGACCTGTTGGGTCACTAGTTTTCTTTGTTAGCGCAGAGCGGTTCTAATCGATTGAAGTGTCTGTTATAATTTTTAGCTGTTCGGGGCGTAGCGCAGCCTGGTAGCGTACCTGCATGGGGTGCAGGTGGTCGGAGGTTCAAATCCTCTCGCCCCGACCAAAGAAATCAAGGCCTTACAAGCAACGCTTGTGAGGCCTTTTTCGTTTTGGGGTGGATTTTGCCCCCACGGTTGCTCTCACACCACGGTCGGCTCTTACGTGCCCGCACCAACAACCTGACGGTTCCTCTGGACTCGCTCGCCTAGCCATTCTTATCGTGAAGCAACCGCGACCAGCGCCGATGGCAAACCACGCAGGTCACTGAGAGGCGCAACCCGGCGTCGGCCGAATAGCGCTTTCGCATCCTCAAGCGTCTGCGGATCAAGAGCCAGACACCCGCATTCGATCCCGCGCACAGCGAGCTCGTTCAATGCCCGCCGCGTGTCTTCGCGCAAATAGCGAGGATCGAAGACATCGATATCAAACGGAACGCAATCGGACACGGTCAACAAGCTGGCCCTGGACAAGCCTATACGCGCGGCTTCGTGGCTCACCCGCGCACCGGCATGCCGAAGCGCAGCACCAAAGCGGGTGGAAAGCCCTGGACGAATCCGCGCAATATAGGCCTCGGTCGACGCGCTCCACGCCTCGTCGAAATCCTTGAACACGTGAAAGCGCACCCGTTGCCGCCCCTCGGAATGAAAGCCGTACATCGCATAAGGTCGATCGCCCGTGCGCAGCGCTTGCCCAAGTACGCGCGCGACGTCCAGCACGGTATCGATGCGCCCGTCGAACGCGTTCGATGCCGAGAGGTCGAGCAGTATCGCGAGCGGCACACCGCGCGCCTCGCGGCGGGGCGCCACGAAGCCTTTGAAGCGGTCCCGCTCGCCGCGCAGGGCATCAATGCGACCCGCGATACATGCATCGAGATCAAGCAGATCGCCTTCGAACTCGCGCGTCCTGCCCGTGACGGCGTGCTGCCGTGTCGTATTGAGCACCGCCCTGACGCGCCGTGCCGGCGCGGCGTAATCGTGAAGGGCAGGGCAGTCTGGCGAAGCGGTATCCAGACTCAATGACTCGACGCTGCACCAATCGCTGCGATAGCGTCGAATCACGTAGTCCCACTCCGGATAGCGGTGCAAAGATACGACGCGTGTGGGCAGTTCTTCATCGTGTGGGGCAGCGGCTGCCGGCGTGTCTCCGGGTCTATCCGCAATCCGCCTGGGCGGCGTTGGCTGATCTGGTGGAATCTCGCCGACTCCCTCGCTTTCCTGTGGCGCAACATTGCGCTCGGGCGCGACATCGCCGGATACCGGCGCGACCGCTGTCGGCGGCAAGTCCCACAATCCGCTGTTGTCGTCACGATAGATGGCGGCTGGGGTGTAAGTCTTCGCGTTGAACTGGATCCGCATCTGCCCGAGGTCGTTGCCCAGCAAGTTGCCCAGATGGCGTGAGATACCCGCGTCCGTACCAGCGGTTCTGCTGAACGCCGCTTCGAATAGCGTGCGACCCTTTATGACCCAACCGTCGCGATCGACATAGCCAGGGTCGAGCAGACCGCGCGCAAGTCTCGCGATCAAAGCGGCCGCGGTGCCGCTGCTTTCTGAGCCCGTTCGATGAAACGGCAGCCACCAGCGCCGCAGTCCCGGATAGCGCGCAATCGCGAGCCGTTCGACCCGTGCGTCCTCGATCACACCAACCAGCGTCAACTGCAGCGGCCGCAGTCTGGCGGGATCGAAACGCACTGTCGAATAAGTCAGATGGGCTGCCGCATGTGCCGCACACGCCAGGTAGAAGCGGCGTGAGTCGTCCGGACTATCGGCCTCATACTCACGCGGCAACATCAGCGCGGTGCCCGTCACGATCGGACATGGTCGTGCGGCGACTGTCTGTTCGCTGCGCGCGAGCGCCTGCACGGGAGTGCTTATTTGCCACGCCGCGCGCAGATACAAACCGAGCGTCCGCTCGAAGCGCGTGAACGGAAAGACCTCACGCGTTGCGATCGCACAGGGTCCCTCGTCGATGCCAGGGCTCGCTGCTACCGCCGTACCGGCGTTCATCCGAACACGCCACTGGCGATTGCCGTCAGCGCGGCGCACAGATCGGCGTCGTCGCTGAGCGGCTGGATGATGCCGATCCGGCACGCGGCCAGTGCATCCATTCCGTGTGCAATCAACGTCGCAGCGTAGATCAGCATGCGCGTCGAAGCCCCCTCCGGCAAGGCGGGATCGTCGAGTACGCGGGTCCGCGCCGCAATTGTCACGAGCTTTTCAGCCACGTCGTGCGGCACATTGCCTTCATGCGCGACGATTGCGGCTTCCGTCTGCGCACCCGGCCAGCCGAGGTCGAGCGCGACAAAGCGCTGACGTGTCGACGGTTTCAGATTTTTCGATACATGCTGATAGTGCGGATTGAACGAAATCACCAGGGTGAAATCCGGATGCGCGGTAATCAGCTCGCCGCTTTTGTCGATCGGCAGAATGCGGCGCGAATCGGTGAGCGGATGGATGACAACGGTCGTATCCTGACGGGCTTCGACCACTTCATCGAGGTAGCAGATCGCGCCATGCCTGACGGCGTTCGTGAGCGGCCCGTCTTGCCAGTAGGTACCGTTGCCGTCGAGCAGGTAGCGCCCGACGAGATCGCCTGCGTTCATGTCCTCGTGACAGGCAATGGTCACGAGCGGGCGTTTCAGCCGCCACGCCATGTGTTCGACCAGGCGCGTCTTGCCGCAGCCGGTCGGTCCTTTGAGCATGATCGGCAGCCGTGCATGGTAAGCCGCTTCGAACCACGCCAGTTCATGGTCGACCGGTTCATACCACGGCTCCTGCGTGACGCGCCACGCATCCAGCGGTGCGCCGGCCGGCGCGAGTTGCGGTCTCGTCATGCGCCCCCCTGCTCGTAGGCATGCGCAGCCCGTAGTACGGTGGCATCGGCGAAATGCCGCCCCGTGATCATCAGACCCACGGGCAAACCATCCACCGCTTTGCATGGCACCGAAATCGAAGGATGACCCGTCAGATCGAACGCGGCTGTATTGGCGCACATGTTGAGCGCTTGCCTCACAAAGGTCTTGCGATCGGTCTCCTGACCGGCAAGCCGCGCATGCGCCGTCTGCGGCGTAGTCGGCATGACGACGAGATCGTACGTACCGAACACGCGTTCGTACGCAGCGTTCAGTTGGCGCGCCAGATTGCGGGCACGAGCATAAAACACGCCTTGGTAGTAGTCCGTCATGTATGCGGCGACGAGGACACCCATCTTGGCCGTCGGCGAGAAGTCGCCGCCGTGAGTCTTGATGCCGCGTCCCATCGCTGACATCAGGCGTGGGTCGTAGAGCCCTTTGTTCTGGTAGGCGTGATGCCCCGCATAGAAATTGGCGACGCCTCCCTCGATTGCGACCGCGTTCCACACGGGCACGACCATCCGATGTTCCGGCACGGAGATCGTGTCGACCGTCGCGCCGAGACGCGTCAGCGCCTGCACCGCAACGCGTACGGCTTCGTCGACTTCAGGCAGCGCTTCCTCCGAGCCGAATCCTTCCGACACGACTGCGATCTTCAGGCCATGAATGCTGCCCGTCAGCGCACGCGTGTAGTCGCACTTTTCAACGGGTTTCGTCTGACGCGGGTCGGCGTCGGCATCGTCGAGCCCGGCGATGACCGAGAGCAGCAGGGCGGCATCGCTGACGGTACGCGTCATCGGACCGATATGGTCGATCGTCAGGTCGAAGCCGACGATGCCTGTATACGGCACGAGGCCGTGCGTCGGTTTGTGGCCGACGGTGCCCGACCACGACGACGGAATCCGGATCGAGCCACCCTGATCGCCGCCGATCGCGAGATCGACCAGACCGCTGGCAACCGCCGCGGCCGAGCCGCATGACGAGCCGCCCGCGAGATGCGCCGGGTTCGCTGCGTTGAGAGTAGGGCCGTAAGTGCTCGTGTGGCCGCCGCCCGAAAACGCGAAGTCGTCGGTGTTGAGAATCGCGGTGATGTGCGCGCCGTCGGCGAGCAGCCGCTTCACGATGGTTGCGTCACGCTCGGGCACGTAGTCGTACAGCAGGCGCGACGCGCACGACATTGGAATGCCGGCGACGCTGATCGTATCCTTGAGCCCGACGGTTTTCCCGGAGAGCCGCCCCTGCGCGCCGGGCAGATGCACCGAGCAGTTGCGCACCACTGCGTTGAGCGGATCGTCGTGCGGGGCCGGACGCGTGCCCGCGACACGCACCGCCGGCAGGACGTCGAATGCAGGTTCGGAATACTGATCGAGCGTGTCGTAAAGCGACAGGTTTTCGCAGACGAGTTCGTAGTACTCGTCGAGTTCGACTTCGGTCAGAGACAGATGACGGGCTCGGCTGATTTCAATCAGATCGGTTTTGGACGGACGGCGCAGTGTCACGGGCATACCCCTCGGTTGCGGTTTTGGGACGAATGGGACGCGCGCGGCGCCCCTTCGTGGACACCGTCGAGCGTCCGATGGACAGCCTCGACGGCGGTGGAAAAGATCGCGCGCAACGCGACGCTGTCGGCGGCCAGCATCCTGACGAACGTGCCGCACGCGCCCGGCAGCACACCGGCTGCGGCATAGGCCGTTGTGAGCGGCATGTCGAGTGTCTGAAGGGCTGCGTTGATGGCGTGCGCCAGTGCTTCGCTGCCTGCATCGCCGTCGTCGAGCCTGAGCACGAGCAGGCCGCCGTGCGCGCCATACATCTGGCGCACGCCGGAGAGCGAACCGCGTGATGCGCCAGGCGCGAGGCGAAAACGGTCGCGCGCCAGCAGTTGTGCGTCGGCGTTGTGTATGTTGATGGTCGCATCCAGCATGCCGAAGCCCGCGGTGCGACGCGTGGGGTCGTGAGTGAGCCACGTATCGGCGATGAGAACCGTCGCGCCGCCATGCAACACGACATCGATGGTGCTCACAAGCCGGGCGGCGGGAAACAGGATGGTCGGCTGCGGCAGATAGTCGAATCGCGATTGCGGATGCGCTTCAATGGCGACCCGCGAATGCGCGATGCCGTGTGTCATCGTATGCACGATGGTTGCTGCCGCTGTGCGAATGGCAGCTTGCGCGCGCGGCATCGCCACGAAGCGCTGAAACACGCGGTCGCCCTCGAACAGGCCGCCCGATGAAGACTGCACGATCACTTCCGCTGTCGCATCCGAGGCCGGCGCACGATCGATACACCGTGTTACCGGCAAGATACGGCCGACATGGAACGGATAACCGCTGCGTTGCCGCGAGAGCCACGTCTTTCCGGACGGTGCGCGTTCGAAACACAGATCGAGTTGCGCGGCATCCGCATGGCCGTGGACCGCTGCAAGGGCGCCAGGAGCGCACAAGCCGGCACCCATGCCGGCCGTCGTGCAAGCGCCCGCGCCGGCGTGATCGGGCAGTGTTTCAGAGCGCATCGAAGAGCACGTTCTCGATAATGGCATCGGCCACCGCATCGACCCCGTCGCCTGTTGCGCAGTTGGTCAACAGCACGGGCCGCTCGCCGCGCACTTCGCGCGCCTCGCTGACCATCCGTTGCAGATCGACACCCACGTGAGGCGCGAGGTCGAACTTGTTGATCACGAGCAGATCGCAGGACAGCACACCGAGGCCGCGTTTGCGTGGGATGTCGTCACCGGCCGCGACGTCGATGACGAAGATCCAGTAGTCGACCAGATCGAGCGAGAACGACGACGCGAGATTGTCACCGCCCGATTCGATCAGTACCAGCCGCAAGCCGGGGTAACGCGCGTCCAGTTCGTCGGCCGCCTGCAGGTTGAGGGTCGGGTCTTCGCGGATCGCAGTGTGCGGACACGCGCCCGTTTCGACGGCCAGCACGCGTGCCGGATCGATCAGGCCGCTGCGACGCACGCGTTCGGCGTCTTCGCGCGTGACGAGATCGTTGGTGATCACCGCGAGGTCGATCCCGCGTGCGGCGAAACGCGGAATCAACTGCTCGAGCAGGCGCGTTTTGCCCGATCCCACTGGACCGCCTATGCCGACGCGGGCCGCACGTGCGGCATGCACAGTAGACCGCGCGGCGTTCTCAAAGGGATTCGTTGCAAGCTGCATGCCGCCGGATAAATCAGAATCGGTGCTCATCGAAAACACTCCTCTATCGCGTCCGATGCCGCTAACGCAACATGTAACGCCGGCTAAGCGGCACTTCGCGTGCGGGGTCGCAGCGGATCACCTGGCCGTCCACCGACACTTCGAACGTCTGCGCATTGACGGAGATGGACGGACACGCGTCGTTATGCAGCATGTCGCGCTTGCTAAGGCTTCGTGTGCCATGTGCGCCGACCAGCCTGCGCATGATGCCTAGCCGGCCGTGCAAATCGGCGCCGAGCGCAAGCGGATTCACGAAGTTGACCGCGAGCGAGGCGGGCGCGCGTCCGAATGCCCCCCATTGCGGACGCATCGCAAGCGGCTCACAGGTCATGAGCGATGCTGCCGAATCACCCATCGCCCCCCACGCAATGAAGCCACCCTTGATCACGACCTCGGGCTTGATGCCGAAGAACGCGGGCCGCCACAGCACGATGTCGGCGAGCTTGCCGTCTTCGAGCGATCCGACCGTGTCGGCAATACCGAAGGTGCGCGCGGCGTTGATCGTGTACTTTGCGATGTAGCGCCTGATCCGCTCGTTGTCGCCGCGCGCCGTGCGCTCGCTTGAAAGACGCCCGCGTTGGTCCTTCATCTGCGAGGCCAGCTGCCAGGTCCGGCAGATCACCTCATTGATACGCCCCATCCCCTGGCTGTCCGAACCGAGCATCGAGATCGCCCCGAGATCGTGCAATACGTCTTCGGCGGAAATCGTCTGCGCGCGGATGCGCGATTCAGCGAACGCGACGTCTTCGGGCACCGCCGGGTTCAGGTGGTGACACACCATGATCATGTCGAGATGCTCATCGAAGGTGTTCACGGTGTACGGATTGGTCGGATTGGTTGACGAGGGCAGGCAGTTCATACGTCCCGCCACCGCGATGATGTCGGGCGCATGGCCGCCGCCCGCGCCTTCGGTGTGGTACATGTGGATCGTGCGGTCCTTCATCGCCGCAACGGTGTCTTCGAGAAAGCCGGACTCGTTCAACGTGTCGCTATGCAGTTGCACCTGAAAATCGTATTCATCGGCGACCGTCAGACACGTGTCGATCACCGCGGGCATGGCGCCCCAGTCTTCGTGAATCTTCAGCCCGAGGCAGCCGCCCCGTAGCTGGCCGATGAGCGAGCCCGGCTTGCTCGAGTTGCCGCGCCCGAGAAAACCGAAGTTGAGTGGCCACTGCTCGGAGGCCTGCATCATGCGCCCCACGTTCCACTCGCCGCCGCAATCGATGCCGACCGTGATGGGGCCAAGCGAACCGCCAATCAACGTGGTGAGGCCGGAGGCGAGCGCGTGTTCGCAGAGCTGCGCCGAATCGAAATGCACGTGGACGTCGATGCCGCCTGGGGTGGCGATCAGCCCCTCGGCGTCCTTGACGGTCGTTGCGACGCCGCACACGAGGCGCGGATCGACGCCGTCCATCACCTGTGGATTGCCCGCCTTGCCGATCGCCACGATCCGGCCGTCTTTGACGCCGATGTCGCCTTTCACGATGCCGAGCACCGGATCGATGATCGTCGCGTTGCAGATCAGCATGTCGAGTGCGCCGTCTGCGCTGTCGTGTCCGGCCTTCAGGCCCATGCCGTCGCGCAGCGTCTTGCCGCCCCCGTGCAGGCATTCGTCACCCGGCACCGCATAGTCGTGCTCGATCTCGGCGAGAAGCGACGTGTCGCCTAGCCGCACTGCGTCGCCGGTGGTCGGGCCGAACATCTCGGCGTAGGCCTTGCGTGTCATCGTAACCATTCAGGCTCCTTCGAAGCCGCGCTGTGCGGCGCGTGCGATGGCCGCCTCGCGGCGGCCGGGGTCGTCGAGCGCACCGTCGGTCAAACCATTGAGACCGAAAATCTCCTGTGTGCCACCGAAGGCGACCAGCGTTACGTCCTTCGCATCGCCGGGCTCGAAGCGCACGGCCGTGCCTGCCGGGATATCGAGCCGCATGCCGAACGCGGTGGCACGGTCGAAGCGCAGCGCACGATTGACTTCGAAGAAGTGGAAATGACTGCCCACCTGAATGGGCCGGTCGCCCGTGTTGACGGCACGCACGGTGGTGCGAACGCGGCCTGCGTTCAGTTCGATCTCGCCTTCCGCGGCGAGGATTTCGCCGGGGACCACGGCGTCGGCGGCGCTTGCGTGCATGCCGGGCCGGATCGGTTGATGCACGGTGACGAGCTTGGTGCCATCGGGAAACGAGCCTTCCACCTGCAGCATCGGTACCAGATCGGCGACGCCGGGCAGTACATCGTCCTCGCAAAGCAGCGTCGATCCGTACGCGATCAGATCGGCCACGCTGCGGCCTTCGCGCGCGCCCTCCAGAATCTCATCGGCGATCAGCGCGACGGCTTCCGGATGATTGAGCTTCAGGCCCTTGTCGCGATGACGGCGGGCGAGTTGCGCGGCGGTGAAGAGTGTCAGGCGCTCGTATTCGGTCGGGGTCAGCAGCATCGCGGTCTTCCTTCCTGTCAGTTGGCAAAGAGCCGCGCATCGTGGGTCTGGCTGCGCAGCGCGGCAATGTCGGCCGCGAAGGTGGTGGCATGCAGGTCGTCGAGAGGCGGCGCCGGCTGAGCGAGGACTTGTGCAAGCGGCGCGCGCAGGAGCGCGAGCACACGCTGCGCGTCGAGATGCCCGACGATGCCGAGGCGCACGGCTGAACTCACCGCGCCGGTACAGGTCATGTGCGCGGAGATGGCGCGCGCCTCGTTCTCATCGATGTGCAGGCTTCGCCATATGGCGCCTTGAACGGCGGCGAGATGGCCACGTGTGCGGTCATCCACGATGGCCTCGCGGATCCGGCTCGCGGTTTCCGAGCCGAGCCGCGCGTGCACATCGGCGAGCGTGCGCCCGAGCCGACGCGAGCCATTGCGCAGGGCCGGCGCCAAGGCGGTAGCCTCGGCGAGGGCATCGACCTCACGCCATGCGTCGAACGAATCCCCGGCACGCCAGGCGGCGCACACAAGTCCCTGATCCAGACTGGCCCAGCGCGACAGTGCCTGCGACTCGACGAATGCAAACAGCGTTGCAGCGTCGGTGACAAGCGCGTCACGCATGAGGCCTTCGAGACCCCACGAGAAAGCCATCGTGCCGCCCGGAAAGAAGCTGTCCGACTGTTGCAAGCTGGCAAGCAGGCTGACGGGGCACGCCGTGATGCCATGGTTTGCGCCGGTTGCCCGGGCGGAGGACAGGTCAGACATGGTGATGCTCCCTGCCGTCAGACACCTCGTTCGCGAGGCGAATACGTTGATCCGCCAGCATGGGCGCGAGTCTTTGCAGATAGTCGTCGAGCGCGCCTTTCACCGCGATTTCCAGTGCGCCTCGACCGAAACGCACCTTCCAGTGCATATTGCCCGCGAAGTAGCCGAGTTCGAGCGCCGCCGCCGCGTCGCGTGGTGCAAGCCGCAGCCAGCGCGTGTCCTCGGTGCGCACGACAAGCGCGGCGTCGCGGTCGAGCCGCAGCACCGCGCCGTCGAACAGATGCATATCGCGATCGAGCGCGATGCCGCACTCATCGCCGCGCTGAGTGCGCGCGCGCAGGCGGTGCCGCTTGATATCGTCGGCGGCGAGCGTCACATAATCCACCCGCCCGTGATGCTCGAGCGAGTGCAACAGGTCGGCAATGCGCGGTTCGGCCGCACTGCCTATGATCGACGTGTAGGTAATCATCGCGTGTCGCTCCCGCCGGCCGGTTTAGCGGTGTGCCAGATCGGATGGGTTAGGAATGCCGGGGATCGGACATTCCTCTGTGCCTGGCGTGCCGCGCGTCAGTGCCTCGACCATCTTGCGGGTGCCTTCCGGATCGGTAATCCACTTCGAGTAGAAGTCGTACGGACAGTCGGCCACGCCGTCGGCGTCCTCGCGCGAATTGATCTTGCCGGTGTAGCCGCGATGCAGCAGCTTGTACAGATGGTTCTCCGACTGCATGTTCTTGCGCGCATCGCGGATCAGACTCTTCGAGAGCGCGCCGTACTGGATGCCGAATTCCTCCTCACCGCATTCGCCCAGCGTGCGGCCGTCGAAGCCGATGATTGCCGAGTGGCCGAAGTAGGAGTAGACGCCATCGAAGCCGGCGGCGTTGGCGACGGCCACGTAGACGTTGTTTGCCCACGCCATCGATTTCGCCATGAGCACCTGTTGCTCCTTGGCGGGGTACATGTAGCCCTGACAGCGCACGATCAGTTCGGCGCCTTTCATCGCGCAGTCGCGCCAGATCTCCGGGTAGTTACCGTCGTCGCAGATGATCAGACTGATTTTCAGGCCCTTCGGACCATCGGATACATACGTGCAGTTGCCGGGATACCAGCCCTCGATCGGCACCCACGGCATGATCTTGCGGTACTTCTGCACGATCTCGCCCTTGTCGTTCATCAGGATCAGCGTGTTATACGGGGCCTTGTGCGGATGCTCCTCGTGCCGCTCGCCCGTGAGCGAGAACACGCCCCACACGCCGGCGCTGCGGCATGCTTCGGCGAAAATTTCCGTTTCCTCGCCGGGCACGGCGGCCGCGGTGTCGTACATCTCCTGCTGGTCGTACATGATGCCGTGCGTACTGTATTCGGGGAAAATCACGAGATCCATGCCGGGCAAGCCGATCTTCATGCCCTTGACCATCTCGGCGATCTTGCGCGCGTTCGCGAGCACCTCCGCCCTGGTGTGAAGACGGGGCATCTTGTAGTTGACCACCGCTACGCCAACCGTGTCGAGACTGCTTGAAATGTCGCCGTGTAACATAAGTACTCCTTTTGGGTAAGGATGAACTCCCGTGCGGGAGCGTCATGAATCCAGTTGGTCGACTCAGATGGTCAGATAGCGCATGATCCGTTCCGCGTCGACGTTCTCACGCCGGTCGGCGTGCACGAAGCGCCCCTTCTCGATGATGAGGAAGCGATCGGCGATTTCGAGCGTGAAGGTCAACACCTGCTCCGATACGATCAGGGCGAAGTTGCGTTCCTTCTTCAGGCGGTTGAGCGCGCGGGCGATGTCCTTGATGATCGACGGCTGGATGCCTTCCGTCGGCTCGTCGAGGATCAGCACCTTGGGTTCGGAGACGAGGGCGCGGGCAATCGCAAGCTGCTGTTGCTGGCCACCGGAGAGATTGCCGCCGCGCCGGTTGCGCATTTCCGCGAGCACCGGAAACGAGTCGTAGATGTACTCGGGAATCTTCGGCTTGCGCATCCGGTCCATGCCCGTGAGAATATTTTCTTCCACGCTCAGATAAGGGAAGATCATCCGTCCCTGTGGCACATAGCCGAAGCCCGCGGCAACCCGCTCGTAGCTTTTGGTGCCCGCGAGATCGCGGCCGCCCAGACGTATTTCGCCGCTGCGCGACGGAATCATGCCAATCAGCGACTTCAGCAAGGTGGTCTTGCCCATACCGTTGCGGCCCATCACGGCGATTGTTTCGCCCGCCGTCAGCTCGAAACTGAGGTCGTGAAGAATATGGCTTTCGCCGTAGAACACGTTGAGGTTCTGGATAGCGAGCATGTTCAGTGTCCCAGATAGACTTCGATGACACGCGGGTCGTTTTGCACCTGGTCCATCGTGCCTTCGGCGAGCTTTTTGCCCTGGTGCAGAACGGTGACCTTGTGTGCGACGGCTTTGACGAATTCCATGTCGTGCTCGATGACCACGACTGAGCGCCCCTTTGCAATCTCGCGAAGGAGCGCTCCGGTCTGTTCGCGCTCCTTCGCGCTCATGCCGGCAACAGGCTCGTCGAGCAGCAGCAGTTCGGGATCCTGCATCAGCAACATGCCGATTTCGAGCCACTGCTTCTGGCCGTGCGATAACTGTGCCGCCTTGCGGTCGAGTTGATCGGCGAGGAAAATCATTTGCGCGACCCGGTCGATTTCGTTGCGCACGGTATCGTCGCGGTGAAAGAACAGGCAGCCGATCACATCGCGTTTCTTCGGGTAGGAAATTTCCAGATTCTCGGCCACGGTCAGATCTTCGTAGACGAGCGGGTTCTGGAATTTTCGGCCGACGCCCGCACGGGTGATCTGATATTCGAGCAAGCGTTCGAGGTTCAAGCCCTTAAACGCAATCGTTCCGTAGGTGGGTTTCGTTTTGCCGCAGATCATGTCGAGCAGCGTGGTCTTGCCGGCGCCGTTTGGGCCAATCACGACGTGCAACTCGTTTTCTTCGACGTAGAAATTCAGATCGTCGACCGCCTTGAAGCCGTCGAACGACACGGTCAGGTTCTCGACCGAAAGGATCATCTGACTCATTGGGCCGCTCCCTGGCGCTCGCGCAGCCATTCGATGACGCCGGCGAGTCCCTTGGGCAGGAACATCGGCACGAAGATAAAGAGGGCGCCGATCAGGTACAGCCAGAAGCCGACAAAGTTCTCGGACAGGAAACTCTTGGCGGCACCGACGAGGATCGCGCCATAAACCGCGCCGACCAGCGATAGCCGTCCACCCACCGCTGCGTAGATCACCATTTCGATCGACGGCACGATGCCGCAGACCGAGGGCGACGCGAAGCCGACCTGCAGCGTGAACATCGCGCCGCCGATCGCCGAGAACAACGCTGCCACGGCGAAGATGAAGCCCTTGAAGAGGGCGGGGTCATAGCCCGAGAAACGGATGCGGTCCTCGCGGTCGCGGATCGCGATCAACACCTTGCCGAGGCGGCTTTTCAGAATGAACCGGCCGGCAAGGATCGCGGCCAGCAACAGGCACGCGCTCACGTAGTACAGCACGTAGACGGCGGTGTCGCTCTGCACGCTGTAACCCATGAAGGTGGGCAGATTCGTGATGCCGTTGATGCCACCCGTGTAGCCTTGTTGCCCGATGATCACGATCGACATGATCGATGCGAGCGCCAGTGTCACGATCGAAAAATACACACCGCCCACGCGCTTGCGAAAATTCGCGTACGCCAGGATGAAGGCGAGCAGCGTCGGCAGGATCACGATGGCGGGCAGGGCAAACCACGCGTGCTCGAAGGGCGCCCACCACCAGGGCAGCTTGTCGATGCTGTTCCAGGTCATGAAGTCGGGCACAGGCGGCCCGCCATTGCCGAACACGGCCGCCGCCGGGTCGGCCGAGGTCGCCTCGAGCTTCATGTACATCGCCATCATGTAGCTGCCGAGGCCGAAGAAAATGCCTTGTCCGAGACTCAGAATGCCGCCGTAGCCCCAGGTGAGCACGAGCCCCGCCGCGCAGAACGCGAAGCTCAGATACTTCGCGAACAGGCCGAGGCGGAACGAGCCGGACACCGCCGGAATGGCGACCAGCAGAAGCAGCGCGAGGATCACCACGGAATAGCGTTCGAGCAGCAGCGTGGCACGCAATCCAGCGCTATGCGTCGACGCGGCGGGATTCGAAGCACGCGGCGATGAAATAGGGAGGTCTTTCATGGTTAGCGGCGAACCTTGAGTGCGAAGAGCCCATTGGGCCGGAAGTACAGTGCGACGATCACCAGCAGCAGAATGGCCGCCTTCGCCATCGAACCGCTCAGCACCAGCTCGAACATCGATTGCAACTGTCCGATCGAAAACGCCGAGAGGAATGTGCCGACGAGACTCTCGACGCCGCCGAACACGACAACGATGAAGGTGTCGACGATGTATTGCTGCCCGGTTACCGGTCCGGTCGAGGCCAACATCGTGAGGGCGCTGCCTGCAATTCCGGCGAGGCCGCAGCCCACTGCGAAGGTCACTGCGTCCACGCGCTCGGTATTGATGCCGGCGGCGCCTGCCATCGCGCGGTTCTGCATCACCGAGCGGATGCGCAGCCCCCAGCGGCTGCGAAACAGAAAGAGGTACACCGCGAGCGCCACTGCCAGCGTGAGACCAATGATGAAGATGCGGGAGAGCGGAATCGCGATCCCCGGCGTCGGATTCCATGCACCTTGCAACCATGACACGGTGGGCACGCTCACGTCGATGGGTCCGAACAGTTGACGGTAGAGCTGCTGCAACACCAGCGACAACCCCCAGGTTGCCAGCATCGTGTCGAGTGGCCGGTGGTAGAGAAAGCGGATCATCGAGCGTTCCAGTACAAAACCGACTGCCCCCGTTACCACGAACGCCACCACGATACCGACGAGGAAATACGCGCCCATCAGCGAAGGCAGATAGCGGGCGAACACGAGCGAGGTGAGATAAGTCATATACGCGCCGAGCGCCATCAATTCGCCGTGCGCCATGTTGATGACGCCCATCAGGCCGAACACGATCGCAAGACCGATGGCCATCAGCGCCAGCACCGTGAAGAGCGATAAGCCGTTGAAGACCTGGGTCAGAAAAGTATCGAGAGTCATCGCAGTTCTTTTGCCGGAAAGGATGCCTGGAAAACAAGGCGCGATAGGCAGGGGCGACCCATCGGCGCCGGGTATGACATGAGAATTCGCTCAGCCGAGTTTCGGGAACGGATTCGGTTCGATGAGCGGCGATTCGTACAGAATGTCGACCTGTCCGTCCGGTTTGAAGGCGCCGATCCGCGCGTGCTTCCACAGGTGATGGTTGCTGACGTGGAAATGGATCTGTCCTTCTGGTGCGTCCCAGCTGAGATTCGACGACGCCGCTACCACCTTCTCCACGGCGAAGCTTTTGGCCTTTTCCGCCGCCAGCTTCCACAGATAGACGGACGTGTAGGCCGCTTCCATCGTGTCGCCAATCACGCGGTCGGCGCCGTACTTTGCCTTGAACGCAGGAACGAACTTCGCGTTCACCGGGTTCTGCACGCTCTGGAAGTAGCCCATGCACGAGAGCACGCCGGTCAGGTTGTCGCGGCCGATGCCGATGGCTTCCTCTTCGGTCACCGCGAGCGCCATGATCGGCTGATTCTGGCCGGTGATGCCGACCGAGTTCAGTTGCTTGTAGAACGCCACATTCGAGCCGCCCACGATCGTCGAAAGAATCACGTCGGGCTTGGCGGCCTTGATCTTGTTGATGACCGAGGAGAACTCGACGGTGCCGAGCGGGAAGTAGTCTTCGCCGACAACAGTGCCGCCTGCTTTCGCAATGGTCGGGTGCGCGATGCGGTTGGTCGTGCGCGGCCAGATGTAGTCCGAACCGATCAGGTAGAACTTCTTGCCCTTGTTTTTGGCCAGCCAGTTGACGGCCGGGATCACCGATTGTGTGGCTTCCTGACCCGTGTACATGATGTTCTTCGACATCTCGAGCCCTTCGTAGTACGTCGGATAGTAGAGCAGGCCGTTATAGCGTTCGAACACAGGCAGTACGGCCTTGCGCGACGCTGATGTGTAGCAGCCGAACACAGCGGCGACCTTGTCGCTTTCCATCAACTTTTGCGCCTTCTCCGCGAAGGTCGGCCAATCGCTCGCACCGTCTTCAACGATTGCCTGGATCGGGCGGCCGAGGACGCCACCCGCGGCGTTGATTTCGTCGATCGCGAGCTTCTCGGCATCGACGACGTGGGCTTCAGCAATCGCGACCGTCCCCGTAAGCGAGTGCAGGATGCCGACCTTCACCGGGTCCGCTGCCGCAGCAGAACGCGAGGCCAGCATCAGCGACCCGGGAATTGCACCAGCTGCGGCGGCGGCGATCGCGGTCTTCAAAAAGTCACGTCTGTTGTTCTTCATGGCGCCCTTCACAAAAGTTAAAGACAAAAAAAAGCCCGAAACCAGCGATTAGCTGGTTTTCGGGCTTTTTTGGCCGGTGTCATGCAAGACGCCTTTGTCTCGCACAACGAAACTCGTTAGGATCGAGGGTGCAGGTCTCGGCTTCACACTCGATCACGAGCAGCGATAACGCAAAAGCTGTGCCATTGGCAGCGTGCATGCGAATTTCTGATGGCCTCATGCAGGCAATCCGCGCGCAATGCCTTTTGGAACAGTACATTACCGTCAGCTCGCAGGCCGTGATCGTCGTTCCGGTTTCATTCTTCGCCGCGCAGTGCGTTCCCCAAGCTGGGGTGAACACGCACAATGCCCGTGCATGGAACCGGAGTCGTGCACAGCGCTGCGCGCTGGTGGGCCGCTCAACCTGCCGTCACTCTCTGGCTGAACTATGACCTCATCACCCAATGAACCGATCAAGGTCGGCGTGTTGTTCTCTTCGTCCGGTGTGACCGCGCCGATCGAGTTGTCGCAGCAGCGCGCGACGATCCTGGCAGCCGAAGAAATCAACCACGCCGGTGGCATCAATGGTCGTGAGCTGCAACTGGTGTTTCGCGATCCGGCTTCGACGCCGGCCCGTTACGCCGCACTGATTGAACAGTTGATCGTCGAGGAGCAGATCCGTGTTGTGGTGGGCTGCTATATGTCGAGCACGCGCAAGGCGGTGATTCCGATCGTCGAGCGGCACAACGCATTGCTGTTCTATCCGACGCTCTATGAAGGCTTCGAGTACAGCCGCAACGTGATCTACACCGGCGCCGCACCGAACCAGAACAGCTTGCCGCTCGCGGACTACATGCTGGGCCACTTCGGCTCACGCGTGTTCATGGTGGGTTCAGATTACATTTACCCTTACGAGTCGAACCGTATCATGAGCGATCTCGTGTTCGAGCGGGGTGGCGAGAAACTCGAAGAAATCTATCTGCCGCTCGATGCCGGCTGGTCCAGCTATCTGAGCGTGGCGAAGAAGATCGCGGCGCAGGCGCCGGACTTTGTCTTCTCGACCGTGGTGGGCAGCGGTATCTCGCACATGTACCGCGCGTTTGCGGAGGCAGGGCTCGATCCTTACAAGACGCCGATCGCGAGCCTGACAACCAGTGAAACGGAAGTCGCCGCGATGGGCGCCGCGCTCGGCGAAGGGCACATCACCGCGGCGACTTACTTTCAATCGGTGAGCGACCCCGTCAATCAGCGTTGCCTCGCCAACTATCACCAGCGCTTCGGCAGTGGCGTCGTGACCGATATGTGCTGGGAAGCGGCTTATTTCCAGATGCATGTGCTCGCCAACGCAATGCGTATCACAGGCGGGGATGACACCAATGCCTTGCTCAAGACGCTGCCGGGGCTCGAGCTGAATGCGCCGCAGGGGCGTATCCGGATTGACGAACACAATCACCATACCTATCTGCATCCTCGTATCGGGCGCCTGAACCGGCATGGCCAGTTCGATATCCTGAGCGATTCACCCGGGTGGACGCGAGCGGATCCGTTTGTCATTTCGCACTCGCTAGTCGACGAGGCGGAATCGCACGGTGGACCAGACGAGGTGCGCTCATGAAGCAGCGCTCGTCTTCCCGCACCCCTCAGGCGCTTCGCGATATCCGCTCGCTAAGCGTGCTGGCCATCCACCCTCAGGATCAGGACGGGGAGGAACTGCTGGGGCAGCTGTGCCGTATCGGCTGCAAGGTCCAGATGACCTGGCCCGCGCTCGACACATTGCCGGACGCCACCGATGTCGTGTTTCTCGCGGTCCGTCCGGAGACACTTTCGGTTAGCCTGCCGTGGATGAATGCGAAGGGCGCCCCCCCGGTGATTCCGGTCGTCAGTTATGAGAATCCGATCATCATCGAGGCGGTCATGCAGCTTGGCGCGTATTGCGTGGTGCCGTCACCGGTGCGCTCGTTCGGCCTGCTGACGGCGATTGCCGTCACGCTCAATCAGCACCGCAACCGCCTGCAAATGGAGCGCTATGTGCGGCGCGTTGAGGACAAGCTCGCCGAGCAACGACAGATCCAGCGGGCCAAGACAATTCTTATGGAAACGCGCAATCTTTCCGAGCAGGAGGCCTACGACCTGTTGCGCTCACAAGCCATGGTGAAGCGCGAACACATCGAAACCGTCGCCGAGGCGATCATCAAGGCGGATGAGGTGTTGCGATTTTGACAGATGCAAACGGACGAGGGCAGCGCCGCCGGAAAACCACCACAGCGGCGCCGATTCGAAGCAAGCCTGGAAACCAGCTCTCACCCTCTACCAAGCGCGATAAACCGCTCGAGATGATGATCCTCGTCGCCCAACTGATGGTCGATCATCACAAGGCGCTTCGCATAGTGCGCCATCGGCAACTCCCACGTCATGCCGATACCGCCATGCAACTGAATACATTCCTCGGCGACCATCGTCCCTATCCTGCCGATGCTGTATTTCGCCGCTGACACCGCGCGTTCCCGCGCCGTACGCTCAGCGCCAAGCGCGGCCGCGGCATTGATCACCGCCGATCGCGCCTGCTCGATCTCGAGCAGCAGATCCGCCATCCGATGTTGCAACGCCTGGAAGCTGCCGATCGGCACGCCGAACTGCTTGCGCGTGCGCAGGTACTCGAGTGTGTAGTCTTTCGCGACATCCATCGCGCCGACCGCTTCGGAACACAACGCAAGCACGCCGCAACTGATCGCGTATTCGAGCGTCGCAAAGCCTTCTCCAGCTGCGCCGAGCAGCGCATCGTCTGCGAGCATGACGTTGTCGAAGGTGACCTCGGCCGCGCGGCCGCCGTCTATCTTGTGATAGCCGCGCACGCTGACACCCGCGGCGTCGCGCGGGACGAGAAAGAGCGTGATGCCGGCTTCGGCGTCGACAGCACCTGCGGTGCGTGCGGAGACCAGAAAAACGGAAGCGTTCTCGCCGTGCTGAACCACCGCTTTCGCGCCGTTCAACTGCCATGCGTTGCCAACGCGTTGAGCACTGGTTGTGACGCGCGACAGTTCGTAGTGGCCGTCCGGCTCACCATGCCCGAGCGCAACGATCCGGGATCCGTCGATCAATTCGCCAAGCGCGGCCTTTTGCGCTTCATTGCCGCCCCGCGCGATCGCCTGACCGACGATCAGCGTATCGAGAAACGGCTCGACTACGAGGCCGCGACCCAGGCTTTCGAATACGACGGCGATATCGAAGCCGCCACCGCCAAATCCGCCCTGCGATTCATCGAACAACGCGCCGATAATGCCGAGTTCCGCGAAGCGATTCCACAGGTCGGCGCTGAAACCTTCGGGCGAACCTGCGATGCGGTCGCGCGTTTCGAACGCATATTGCTCGGTGACAAAACGGTTGAGCGTATCCGCCAGCATGCGGCGGTCTTCGGTGTGCTGGAAATTCATGGCGTGCGCCCCTTACAGTCCCAGGATCATTTTAGAAATGATGTTCTTCTGGATTTCGTTGGAGCCGCCGAAGATCGACAGCTTGCGGTTGTTGAAGTAGAGCGAGGCAGTGCTCGCGGCTTCGTCTGGACCGACTGGCGTGCCCTCGAAGCCATCGTGCAAGGCTTCCTCGACAAACGGCTGCGCATACGGTCCCATCGCGCGGCGCGTGAGCGAGGAGATCTCCTGGCGAATCTCGGTGCCGCGAATCTTCAGCATCGAACTCTCGGCGCCCGGCACGCCGCCGCCGGCCACCGCCGCGATAACACGCAGATTGGTGGTCTTCATGTTCTCCAGATCGATCTCGACGCGCGCCATGCGTGCGGCAAACGACGGATCTTCCGCGAGCGGCCTGCCGTTGCGCTGCTGCTTCGCGGCGATCTTGCGTAGCCGGTTAAACGCGGCCACTGAGAAACCGACGCCCGCGATATTGGTGCGCTCATACGTAAGCAGGTACTTGGCGTAGGTCCAGCCTTTGTTCTCTTCGCCCACGAGGTTCTCGACCGGTACACGCACGTCGGTGAAGAAGACTTCGTTGACTTCATGCTCGCCGTCGAGCGTGATGATCGGGCGCACTTCGACGCCTGGCGTGTTCATGTCGATCAGCAGAAAACTGATGCCTTCCTGCTTGCGCACGTCGGTGGCGCTGCGCACGAGGCAGAAGATCATGTTCGCGTAGTGGCCGAGTGTGGTCCACGTCTTCTGACCGTTGACGATGTAGTGCTCGCCTTGCGCGTCGCTGCCGCGTACCGCGGTGGTCTTGACCGATGCGAGGTCCGAGCCGGCGCCCGGTTCCGAGTAGCCCTGGCACCACCAGTCCGAGCCATCGAGAATGCGCGGCAACCAGTGGCGCTTTTGCGCTTCGTTGCCGTATTTGATCAACACCGGGCCGAGCATGTTGACGCCGAACGGCACGACGCGCGGTGCGCCCGCCAATGCGCATTCATTCTCGAAGATAAATTTCTGCGCGGCGTTCCAGCCCGGGCCGCCGTACTCCTTCGGCCAATGATTGGCGAGCCAGCCTTGTGTGTTGAGAATCGCGTGCCACTCGGCCATGTCGTCGCGCGTGAGGCGACGGCCGCCGTGTACTTTTTCGGAGAGGCGTTGCGGGAGTTTGTCACGCAAAAACCGCTGCACGTCAGTGCGAAAAGCCTCTTCTTCAGGTGTGAAGTTCAGATCCATAGCGGGTTCTTCCCTAGATATTTACCGGACCGGCGGGTGAGCGGGCAGACGAGCGCGCCCCCTGTCGGTCGAGAATGCTCCAAATAACGTGCTGTCTCAAGCTGACTGGTTGAGGCTCGCGAAATCGGCCCCGCGCTCGACCAGATCGACCAGCAGCGGCGACGCGCGCCAGAACAGCGGGTCTTCTTTGGCGAATTCACGAATGTCCGCGAGAACCGTGGCGAGGCCTACGCTATCGGCGTATTTCATCGGACCACCGCGATAGCGCGGAAAGCCGTAGCCATAGAGGAAGGTCACGTCGACATCGAGCGGCCGCAGCGCGATGCCTTCGTGCACGACATTGGCGCCTTCGTTGATCATCGCGGCCATGTAGCGGCGCATGATTTCTTCGTCGGTGAACGTGCGCGGCGTGATGCCGGCGCGCTCGCGTTCGGCGTCGATGATGGCCTCGACTTCAGGGTCGGGTGCGCCGCTGCGCGAACCTTCGGGGTACAGATAAAAACCACGGCCGGTCTTCTGGCCGAACCAGCCGCGTTCGCAAAGACGGTCGGCGATCTGCACGTAGCGCGCGTTGGGGTTCCGTGTGGCCGCGCGCCGCTTGCGCGCAGCCCAACCGATGTCGCCGCCTGCCAGGTCGACCACCTGGAACGGGCCCATCGGGAAGCCGAACGCACGCACGGCCGCGTCGATCTGGTACGGCGACGCGCCGTCTTCCATCATCGCGTCGGCCGCGCTGCGATACACCGCCAGCACGCGATTGCCGATGAAACCGTCGCACACGCCGGCCCGCACCGGCGTCTTGCGCAGCTTCTTGGCGAGTTCGAACGCGGTGGCCACCACGTCGGCGCTGACCTGCTTCGGCACCACCACTTCCAGCAGCTTCATGATGTTGGCGGGGGAGAAGAAGTGCAGGCCGATCACATCCGCAGGACGGGAAATACTGGCCGCAATCGCGTCGATGTCGAGATACGACGTGTTGGTGGCGAGCACGGCGCCCGGTTTGCAAACGCGATCGAGTTCGGCAAACACGGCTTTTTTCACCGACAGGTCTTCGAATACCGCTTCGATCACCAGATCGGTGTCGGCGAGCGCGTCGTATGAAGTGCTGCCTTGCCAGCGTGTCATCACGTCGGCTTTCTTTTCCGCGCTCATGCGGCCTTTGGCGATCAGGCCGTCGTAGACCTTTTCGATGTGCGCGCGACCGCGTGCGAGCGACGCGTCGTCGCGCTCGATCATCGTCACCGGCAGGCCGGCATCGAGCACGGCGACGGCAATGCCCGCGCCCATCGTGCCGCCACCCACCACGCCGATCTTGTTCAGCGCGCGTGGTTTGGTATCGCGTGTTTCCGGGGCTTTGAGCACTTCGCGTTCGGCGAAGAACGCGTGAATCAGGCCGGCGCGCTGCGGGCTGTCGATGCATTCGAGGAACAGTTTGCGTTCGAGTCGCAGGCCTTCTTCGAAAGGCTGTTCGATAGCGGCTTCCACGGCGTCGACGATCTTTAACGGGGAAAACAGGCCGCGCGATTTCTTCGCTGTTTCTGCGCGTGCTGCGGTGACGGCGGCGAGGCTCGCTGCGCGGTCGCTGAGCGCCGCGGCATCGCGCGTGCGGCGCACCGGCGCATGAGCGGCCAGCAGTTCCTGCGCGTAGGCGAGTCCTTCGGCGAGGATGTCGTCACTGCTACCGAACCGGTCGATGAGGCCAAGCGCGAGCGCTTCTTTCGCGCTGGCGTGGCGGCCGCTCAAGATCAGGTCGAGGGCGGCCTGCGCGCCGATCAGACGCGGCGTACGCTGTGTGCCGCCTGCGCCCGGCAGCAGGCCCAGTTGCACTTCAGGCAAACCGAGCTTCGCGCCATTCACGGCGAGACGGTAGTGCGCTGCGAGCGCCACTTCCAGGCCGCCGCCGAGCGCAGCGCCGTGAATAGCGGCCACCACCGGCTTCGAACATGCCTCGATACGGTTGCACACGTCCGGCAGTGACGGCGGCACCGGCGGCTTGCCGAACTCGCGAATGTCCGCACCCGCGATGAAGTTGCGCCCGGCGCCGACGATCAGCACGGCTTCGATCGCCTTGTCGGCATCCGCTGCTTCGATGGCGGCGAGCAGGCCGCGCCGCACGTCGGCGGACAAGGCGTTGACCGGTGCGTGGTCGATGGTCACCAGCAGGACTTTGCCGCGCAATTCGCGCGTTACAACGTCGGCGGAAGGGTTGAGGGTCATCGTGTCGTCTCCTGATTGATATCGGGGCAGAGTGGGCATACCGGGCCTGGCGAATTCTCCGATTGTGGGTTGGTCAAGGTTTATTGACAATTGCATAGACGGTTGACAGACTGTCAAAGATATTTTGACAAAGGTTATGCCATGGACGTCAATTCGCTGACCTTGCTGGTCGATATCCTCGACGCGGGCAACCTGAGCGAAGCCGCGCGCCGGCTGAAAATGAGCCGAGCGAATGTGAGTTACCACCTGAACCAGCTGGAGCGCTCGATCGGGCTGCAGCTGGTCAGGCGCACCACGCGCCGGGTCGAAGCGACTGAAATCGGTCTGCAGTTATACGAGCATGGCCGCACCATTCAGAATGCGCTGCTGGCCGCGCGCGAATCGGTGACTACGCTCGGGCAGAGCTTGCAGGGGCGGGTGCGGTTGAGTGTGCCGAGCGGTTACGGGCAACTGGTGATGTCGGACTGGCTGATCGCGTTCAAGCGTCTGTATCCGGGCATCGTGCTGGACGTGATGTTCGAGAATCGGGTCGAGGACCTGATGCGCGACGAGGTCGACATCGCGGTTCGGGTGATGTCGGAGCCGCCGCAGAATCTCGTCGCACGAGACATGGGGCCGGTGCGATACGTTGCCTGCGCGTCGCCGGAATTTGCTGCAAGCCGCGGTATGCCGGTGCGTCTCGACGAATTGCGCACAGCGCCCTTGATTACGGCGGCGGTGGTCGGCAGGCAGTTGCGGGTGGCGGCGTATCTGCGCGACGAACGCCACGAAGTACTGCTTGAGCCGACGATTATTTCCGAGAACTTCCTGTTCTTGCGCCAGGCGGTGCTGGCTGGTCTAGGCGTCGGTCTGGTGCCGGACTACGTGGTGCAGGACGACCTGCGCCGCGGCGACGTGGTGACGGCGCTCGATGAATGGCGTCTAAGCATCTTCGGTACGAACATGTACCTGCTCTACATGCCGAATCGGCATCACACGCGGGCGGCAGCGAGTTTTATCGAGTTCATCCTTGAGCAGGCGCACGGAAGTGGCAGAGGGGTGGCTGCTTGAGTCGGAACGAAGCGCCGGTGCCTCACTCGCGGGTATGCTTAACAAAACGGCGAGATAGCCGTGCATCTGGCAGCACATCAAACTTCAGGGGAGAGGGAGATGAAATGGGCAATCGCATGTATCGCGCTACTTGCAATCGCCATCGTCATTGTGTTGGTCTCGCGTCTCCCGAGTGAGGATGCCATTCGCCTCGCCGGCTACGCGGCCACTGCGGCTTTCGCCGCATTGGTCGGCTTCCTGATTCGCTGGCGAGCAAATCGCGCTCAACGAAACAAGCGCGCTGGCTGAACATGATCACACGCGCCGGGTATTCACCCGACCCGCGTGACAGCCCTGCAGCGCCTCGCTTCCCGCACGCTCGCTAAACCCATCGAACACCTGCTTCCATCCCGTCTCCGGGAAGGTCGACGCACGTCCCGAGTTTCGTCTGTGGCACGACCTTCGACCCATCCCACGGCACCCAACCAAGCGTAAACCCGATTAGGGAATTTGCATAAAATTAAAATATTGACGTTAAATTAACGACGGGCTACCTTTACTTCTAATGCGACGGAACATCCGGGGCGCAGCAATCGCGACGAGAGAGTTGCCATGTCACACAGCCTGTTTCAACGTTTTCGAGGATTGGTCACCTGCGCCCTGGCGGCGACAGCGTTGGTCATGTCGGTGCCCGCTTTTTCCGAGGGCGACACGCTGAGAGTCGCCACAGAGGGCACCTATCCTCCGTGGAGCTTTAAAGATGCCTCCGGCCAGCTACAGGGTTTCGATGTGGACATTGCGAATGCCCTCTGCGCACAGATGAAGGTGAAATGCCAGATCGTTGCGCAGGCATGGGACGGCATCATTCCCGGTCTTCAGGCCAATCGGTATGACGTAATCGTTGCGTCGATGTCGACAACGCCCGCGCGCCGCAAACAGGTGCTGTTCACCAACAAGTACAAGGACACGACGTCCAGTTTTATCGCGGCGAAAGACAGCGGGATCAAGGACGTGTCGCCTGCGGGTCTGAAAGGCAAACGCATCGGCGTTCAACGCGGCGCCTCGCAACACCAGTGGTTGGTCGCCAACGGCTACGACAAGACGGCGTCACTTGTTCTGTATGACGATACGCGTCAGCCGGAATTGGACCTCGTTGCCGGTCGTGTCGACCTCATCATCGGCAACAAGGCAACCTTTTACTCAGACTTCTTCAAACGGCCTGACTCGAAAGACTTTGCGTTTGTCGGACCCGAATTCAAAGGCGGCGTACTCGGAGACGGAAACGCAATTGCCGTTCGTCTCGACAACGCCGAGCTCTGTAATCGGATTAACGCTGCGTTGGCCGCAATCATGGCGAACGGCACCTACGATCAGATCAGAAAGAAGTACTTCCCTTTCTCTCTGATGTAATGCGGGAGCCAGCATGGTCGATTTCACTTTGAATGGTTATGGCGGGCTCATCCTGCTCGGGGCCGTGACGACGTTGCTGGTCGCACTCGCGGCCACAGCGATCGGCTCGGTCATCGGGATCCTGATGGCCGCTGCCAAGTTGTCTCCCATGCGGATTCTCAGTCATTTCGCCGGGGCCTACACAACCACGATACGAGGTGTTCCGGACCTGCTGGTCATCTTCCTGGTGTACTACGGCGGCAGCGCAACCCTTTCTCATGTCCTCGGCCGATCCATTGAAATCAATGCGTTCGGTGCGGGTGCGGTGTCGCTTGGACTGGTGTTTGGCGCCTATGCAACGGAGATCTTCCGGGGTGCGATTCTGGAGGTTCCGCGCGGGCAGTTTGAAGCCGCCGCAGCGCTGGGGTTGACGGGTACGGGGAGTTTTGTCCACGTTATTGCACCCCAGGCGTGGCGCCTCGCAGTCCCGGCTTTCGGGAATCAACTGACCGTACTCCTGAAAGAAACGGCGCTGGTTTCGCTGGTTGGCCTGGAAGACTTGATGCGAAGAACAGGCTTCGCTGTTGAGGCAACCAATCGCCCATTCTTCTTTTACCTTGTTGCCGGCGTGCTGTACTTTGTTCTCAGCTTCGCCCTGACAAATGTCTTTAGTACGGTTCGACGCAAGACGTCGACCGCATTGGCGAGGTGAGCCATGTTTGATTTCTCATTGCTCATTTCGAGTCTTCCGCGTCTGCTTGCTGCGTTGCCCGTCACGCTTGAGTTGTTTGTCTGCATCGTGGTTGTGGGTCTCATTGTGGGTGTGCCCACAGCGCTCATGGGATTGAGTTCGTCGAAGGTTCTGAGCGCTTGCGTCAAGTTTTATATCGGCGCATTTCGCGGCACGCCGGCGCTCGTGCAACTGTTCTTTCTCTACTATGGATTTGGACAGTTCTCTTTTATTCGACACTCCGTGTTCTGGCCGCTTCTGCGTGACCCGTTCACCTGCGCCGTCATTGCGCTGGGGTTGAATTCGGGCGCGTACACGGCGCGCATTTTGATGGGGGCACTGTCTGCGGTGCCCAAAGGCATCGTGGAAGCTGCCGAGGCACTCGGGCTAAGTCGAGCTTCGATACTCAGCCGCGTTAAAGCGCCGATCGCCATTCGTATTGCAATCCCCGCGTACGCCAACGAAACGATTCTGAACCTGAAGGCGACGTCGCTGGCATCGACGGTGACCATCATGGAATTGACGGGAACGTCGAAGCTATTGGTGAGTGAGACATATGCGCCATATGAGATTTTCGTCGGAGCGGGATTGATTTATCTCGCGATGACGTTCTTTCTGTCGCATGCGTTCCGGATCCTCGAGCAGAACATCGCACGCAGAACAGGCAAGGACACCAACGTCGCCAATCCTCGAAAACCTAAGCAACCCGCAATGCTGAAGTCTTCAGATTCTGGCGACACCCACATAGCCTAGTCTTCTTGCAGCACATCTTTATAGGCGGACTCATGTTCCCGAGTCCCCTACACAAAGTTAATGGAGAAACGCAAATTGCTTCGGTTTCTGACACTTGGGCCCAGTGGTAGCAATCACGAGTTTGTGACTGCCCGATACATTCAACATCACGGTCTGGAAGAAAAAGCATCGATGACTCTGGTGTTGAGCTTTGACGAGGCCGCGCGCATGGTGATCGACGGCGAGGCCGACTATATCGTTCAGGTTGCAGTGCATCCTTCGACGGTCGACATCGTCGCGAAGTACCGCAAGCAATTGTTCGTCATCGATGCCTTCGTCTCTTCCAGCAAAGACATGGCGGTGGTGACCCGAGTTGATATCGGTACGCCACGAACGCTCGCACTTCAACCGGCCACGCGTGACTATGTCAATACAGATGGACTGACGCTCATTCCGGAGACGTCGACGGCGTCGGTTGCGGATGGACTTCTCTCGGGCAAATACGAAAGTGGTCTGACGTACTCGTCTCTTGCAATCGAAAACCCCACGCGGTTCAGAATCGACGAGCGAATCGGTACCGTTGACGATCCGTGGATTGTCTATGGCCGTGAGCGATTATCCGATGGCCAGGTTGTAGCCTGGAAGGAGAGCCCGGCAGCTCGGGCATTCCACGCCCAGACACCTACGCGGCTCGATAGCTGAGCTGCACGAAATGCACAGGATTTCCGCTATGAACACGGTACCGAACAACGAACTCGCGATATCGATCAAGGGACTCTCAAAGAGTTTCGGCGCGTTCAATGTACTCAACTCAATTTCGCTGCATGTCCGACGAGGTGAAAAGATTGTTCTGTGCGGGCCGTCCGGTTCTGGAAAATCGACCCTGATTCGCTGCGTGAATCGACTTGAGAAGCATGATTCGGGAGATGTTCACGTCGACGGAATCGAGCTCACCGACGATGCGAAACACGTGCGCATGGTGCGTGCCGACGTTGGCATGGTGTTTCAGCATTTCAATCTGTTCCCGCACATGACGGTGCTGGAAAACTGCACCTTGGCGCCGATGCGCGTTCGCGGACTGAAGCGGAAGGAGGCGGAAGCGCGGGCGCTTGAAATGCTTGAACGTGTTCGCGTTGCGAGCCATGCCACGAAATACCCCGCGCAGCTTTCCGGTGGTCAACAGCAACGAGTCGCTATCGCAAGAGCGCTTTGCATGTCGCCCACTATCATGCTTCTCGACGAACCGACATCGGCGCTTGACCCGGAGATGGTCAGAGAGGTGCTCGATACGCTTACGCTGCTCGCACAAGACGGCATGACTATGCTTTGCGTCACGCACGAAATGGGATTCGCAAGAGCGGTGGCCGACCGCATTCTGTTCATGGACCAAGGCGAAATCGTGGAAGACAGCGAGCCCGCCGATTTCTTCGACGCACCGAAGACTGAACGCGCGAAGCGCTTCCTCAGTCAGATGATTCAAAAATGAATGCGCCACGTTGAAGATGCGCGCGAATTTTCAGGAGTAAAGCATGGCCACAATCAGGTTTGGCACGCTCGGCCCATCCGGGACGAACCACGAGTACGTGACTCGTCGTTACATTGAATTCCACGGGCTTGAGGCCGAGGTCAAACTCTTCGGCAATTTCGACGATGCCCTGGCTGCGTTTGACGCGGACGAAATCGACTATCTTGTTCAGTGCGCGGTTCATCCAGATACCCCACGCGTGATGGGCAGTAACTTCCGCGAGAGATTCGTTGTCGACACCTTTATTTCGCCGAGTCAGACATTGGCGATCCTCACGCGTAAAGAGGTGAGCAAGCCGGAAACAATCTCGCTGGTTTCCCCTGCAACGGATGAATACGCCGACCTCAGTTCGTATTCGAAACTGATTCCGGCGGTCTCAATTCCAGTGGCCTTCGAGCGACTGATGAAAGGAGAGTGCGATTCCGCGCTTGTCTATCGATACTATTTTGATTCTCAACCGGAGAAGCTGCGGGTGGATGCAACGATCGGTTCGCCCGATGACGCGTGGATTGTGTACGGCCGGGAGCGTGTTGGGGCAGGAGAGATTGTCGCCAGTCGGGAGAGCGTCGTAGCAAAGCAATTCGCAGAACTGCAGCGGTCACAGCGGTAAACCGACATGTGCGAGAGGCCGATGCAGGAGCGGTGGCCTCAATTTTCTAGCTGTATTCCCGGATGTTGAAGAATACGGCGAGAAATTTGACCGGCACGCTCTCGATGTCTTCCGGACCATGCGCCGCATTCGGGTCGAACAGCAAACTATCACCGGGCTGCAGATCGTAGAGCCGATTGGCGTACCGGTATTTCATCTTGCCTTCAAGCACGTGAAGGAACTGGATTCCAGTTGTCTGGTGGGTTGACCAGGGTTGGGACTTCTCGTCGAGCGTAACGACATACGGTTCCACGGAAAGATTGCCTGACAATACGTGGCCAACGAGCCGATAGATGTGGCCGTACGACGAACCTTCCCGGTCGACAGTCACGCCTTGTCCAGCGGGTACGAACGAGCAGTCGTGACGTTCACTCTGGTCGACGAAAAAGCGCGACACCGGTTTGCCCAAAGCATTCGCAAGCCGCGTAAGCGTTTCTATCGATGGAGTCGCCGTTCCTTTTTCGATTCTCGAGAGCATCGAATGCGAAATGCCGGCCATTTTCGCGAGCGTGCCTGAAGCGATTCCTGCTGACGTTCGAAAGGCATGAATCTGCGCAGACAAAGCACGGGACACTTTTTCTACTGCGGGGTCGACCTGCTTCTCTGCTACCTCAATGTCCGGAGATTCTCCAGCGGGTGGCTGGTTCTGAGATTTTGGCATGGCGCCTTCAGTGAAGGAACAGTTCAAAGATGACTTCGTGTTGCCATTATATGAGGCATTGCCGTGGATGAGTGTCAGGCCAACAGCTTTTTGACCGCACCGCGCGAGATAGTAAAAGGGGATCACCATGACGCATATCCGTCCTGTTGCACCGACCGATGCACATTCTGTTGCGCATCTTGTGGATGAGCTTCTGAGGGAGCTTCTCAATGGTGAACTTGAACCTGCGGGCCGAGTGTCTATCGCCGAAGCCGTTCTGAGCCAAACGAATCGCTGCTTCGGATATGTGGCGCTCGAAGGCGAGAGTCCGGTAGGCGTAATTCTAATGACAGAAGGCGTGGCGATATACGCGGGAGGAGCCTTCGGACAGATCACGGAGCTATACGTCCGGCCGGAATGCCGGTCGGGTGGAGTAGCTGCAGCGCTGGTCCGCGAGGCCACGAAGTTCGGCAAGGAGCGAGGATGGAAGCGACTCGACGTCGGCGCGCCAGATCAGCCACGGTGGGCCAGGACGCTTGCGTTCTATCTGTCCGCGGGTTTTGTTGAAGTTGGGCCACGGTTGCGTCTGGATTTGTGATGATGTCCGTGAGGCGCATTTCGCCGCTGCTACAATGCTTCTCACAAGACGGCCGCGATACGCTCCGTTTTGACTACTACTCCGCCTCATAAAACCGAGAAGCAGTAAGCTCGTTTCTTCATGAATGATGCCGTCGACATAAGATTCCTGCTCAGCATTCGCGAAGCTGGCAGCCTTGCGGGCGCAGCTCGCAAGTTGGGCGTCACGCCGTCGGCGGTCACGAAGAGATTGCAGCAGATCGAGACGAAGCTTGACGTCCATTTGCTGGACCGCTCGACGAGACAATTGCGCTTCACGGAAGAGGGCGAACTGCTCTGTTCCAAAGGCGCAGAGCTTCTTCGTGACTTTGATTCGTTGCTCGCAGAGTTGGGTAGACGAAGAGGGCAATTGGTCGGTGGCTTGAAAGTCAACGCGCCACTTGGTTTCGGGCGTCGATACGTCGCCCGCATCGCATCTGCGTTCAAGGACGCTCACCCGGATGTGGACGTCTCCTTGACATTGTCCGACCGCCCGCTCATTGAAGAATACGACCGCTATGACATCGTCGTTCATATCGGCGAGTTGGGCCCTTCGAACCTTGTCAGGTACGTGATTGCGCCGAACGCTCGCTACGTCTGCGCGTCCCCCGCTTTTCTGAAAAGATACGGTTCCCCCGTCAACCCCGAAGACCTCGCGAACGTTCCCTGCATCGCCCTTCGTCAAAACAACGAGGACGTGACGTTGTGGCATTTTTCGAAGGGGCGTACTTCACGGGGCGTTCGTGTTTCCTCTGGCCTGAGTTCGAACGACGGCGATGTGATTCACCAGTGGGCTCGCGAAGGGCGAGGGGTGATGCTTCGGTCGGAATGGGACGTAGCGGAGGAATTACAAAATGGCTCGCTGATCCGGCTGCTGCCAGGCTGGAAGTTACCGGATGCTGACGTCATCGCGCTTGTTCACCAAAGGACGGGCATGCCGGCACGAATCAAGACCTTTCTGCAACATCTGCAACGGGAGTTTCGTCCACGGCCGCCCTGGCGACCCTGACTCCGCGTCGCAAGGCGAAAACCGCCCGTCGATTCGTTCCTGAAAGTTAATTTCGGATTGCCTCACTGGAAACCCCGTCGCTGCAGGCTTCAACTAGACTGCTTTCAGATACGGGAGGCAACGATGTTTACAGGTTTCACCGACGCGTCGATCCACGTCGACGGCACCCAGATCCACGCAATCCGCGGCGGCAACGGCCCGGCCTTACTGCTGCTGCACGGCCATCCGCAGACCCACGCGATCTGGCATAAGGTTGCGCCCACGCTGGCCCAACACTTCACGGTCATTGCCGCGGACCTGCGCGGCTACGGCGACAGCGGCAAACCGCAAGGCGAGCCCGACCATAGCAACTATTCGAAACGCCGCATGGCCGCAGATCAGGTGTCGTTGATGCGCGCCCATGGCTTCACACAATTTGCCGTGGTCGGTCACGACCGGGGTGGACGCATTGCTGCGCGCATGGCGCTCGATCATCCGCAAGCCGTGACGAAGCTGGTCACGCTGGACGTCGCACCGACACTCGCGATGTATGAGCAAACGTCGTTCGCGTTTGCGCGCGCTTACTGGCACTGGTTTTTTCTCGTGCGTCCCGCGCCGTTTCCCGAAACGCTGATTCGCGCCGATCCCGATCTCTATCTGAAGCAGACCATAGGTGCACGCAGCGCCGGGCTGACGCCGTTCACCGATGCCGCCTACGCCGAGTATTTGCGCTGTCTGTCGGACCCAGCCGCCGCGCACGGCATCTGTGAAGATTACCGCGCGAGCATCACGATCGACCTCGATCACGACCGTGCGTCGCTCGCGGAAGGACAGAAGATCGAGTGCGATTTTCTGGCTTTGTGGGGCGCGCAGGGCGTCATCGAGCAATGTTTCGAGCCGCTTGCCGAATGGCGTCAGTGGTCGGCGCACGTGAGCGGCGAGGCCTTGCCGTGCGGCCACTACATTCCCGAGGAAGCGCCCGAGTTGTTGCTCGAACGCGTCCTGCCGTTCTTGCAGTCCTAGTCGCTGGTCGACCCATCATGTCAAAACGAACCCTTTACCAGAAGCTCGTCGATTCGCACGTCGTCACGCGTATCGATGTGCAAAACTTGCTGCTGTATGTCGATCTGCATCTGATGAACGAATACACTAGCCCGCAGGCGTTCAGCGCGCTCGCTGCGAAAGTGCGGCCCGTGCGTCGTCCGCGGCAGCAGTTGGCGGTGGTCAGCCACATCATTCCCACGCATGCGGAATCGCCGCGCGTGATTCGCGATGCCGCTTCGCTGTTGCAGGCGAACAACCTCGCACGCAACTGCGATCAGGCCGGTATCGAACTGCATGCGGCGAACGATCCCCTGCAAGGCATCGAACATATCGTCGCGCCAGAACGCGGTTTGATTCGCCCAGGCATGGTCGTGCTATGCGGCGATAGTCACACGACTACGTACGGCGCGCTCGGCGCGTTGGGCTTCGGCATCGGCACCTCGGAGGTCGAGCACGTGCTTGCCACGCAAACGCTGGTCTATCGCGTTGCGCAAACCATGCGTATCACGATCGACGGGACGTTGCCTTACGGCACGTCGTCGAAGGATGTGATTTTGTGGATCATCAGCCGCATTGGCGCACAGGGTGCGCGCGGTTACGCGGTGGAGTTCGCAGGGTCTACGACCGCCTCGCTGTCTGCGGAAGCGCGCATGACCTTATGCAACATGACTGTCGAAGCCGGCGCGCGAGCGGCGTTGATCGCACCCGATGCGACCACGTTCGACTATGTCCGCGCGCACGCAACATCACTGGACGATGCCCAGTGGGCTGCTGCCATGAACGACTGGCGCGAACTGAAATCGGATGTCGGCGCGAGTTTCGATACGGAACACCATTTCGACGCACACGATATCGCGCCGTTCGTCACGTGGGGCACGAGCCCCGATCAGGCGATTGCGGTCGATCAGCGCATTCCCAGTGCGGCCGCGCAAAAGACGCCTGAGGCCGCTGCCGCACTGCGGCGCGCGCTCGACTATATCGGGCTCGATTCAGACCAACCGATTGCAGGCACGCCGATCGATCGCGTGTTCATCGGTTCGTGCACCAATGGACGTATCGAAGATCTGCGCGTGGTCGCTGCGATTGTGCGAGGGCGCCACGTCGCGCAAGGGGTGCGCGCGATGGTCGTACCGGGCTCGGGCAGCGTGCGCCGCCAGGCCGAAGCCGAGGGCATAGCGACCCTGCTGCGCGATGCCGGCTTCGAATGGCGAGAGCCGGGCTGTTCGATGTGTCTCGCGATGAACGACGATTTTCTCGCGGTAGGCGAACGCTGCGCATCCACGACCAACCGCAACTTCGAAGGACGTCAGGGACGCGGCGGCCGCACCCATCTGATGAGTCCCGCGATGGCCGCAGCCGCCGCGCTAACCGGGCGCATCACCGACGTCCGCACCCTGGAGACGCAATCATGCTAACGAGACTCACCGAAATCGACGGGAATGCCACGCCATTGCCGATCGAAAACCTCGACACCGATCAGATCATGCCGAAGCAGTTTCTTCGCATCATTGACAAGGCCGGGTTGAGGGAGGGCTTGCTGTATGACCTGCGTTTCGACGCAGCAGGCGAGCCGCGCCCGGATTGCGTGTTGAATCAGACGGCGTATCGCGGCGCACGCATCCTGATCGGCGGCTCGAATTTCGGCTGCGGCTCGAGTCGTGAGCATGCTGTGTGGGGGCTTCAGCAATTCGGTTTCGAAGCCGTGATCGCGCCGAGTTTCGCGGAGATCTTCTATTCGAACGCGATGAATAACCGCTTGTTGCTGGTGCAACTGGATCGCGAAGCAGTCGATGTTCTAATGCAGGACGCAGTGACACATCCGGCTGCACGAATGCATATCGACATCGAGCAGCAAACGGTGACGGCCGCCAGTGGCCGCGTGTTCACGTTCCCGCTCGGCGCGCGTCACAAACAGATGGTGATTGAAGGCATGGACATCATCGATCTCACGCTCGCTTCACTCCCCGCTATTGAAGCGTTCGAGCGGATCCATTTCAAACGGCATCCTTGGGCCGCCGTGCTGTAAATCCCCTGGCGGCCCTTGCGCCGCCATTCAACCGAAACGCGTGTGACCGATTCCCCGGCAGAAGGGAAGGGACGCGCTTTGCCTTTAAAAAACGGAGGAGACATGAAGCGCAAACCGCTTTATAAGGTGCTGTACGTGCAGGTGATCGTTGCGATCGTTATCGGTGTGATCGTCGGCCACTTCTTGCCGGCGAATGCGGTGGCGATGAAACCGCTCGGCGACGCCTTCATCAAACTCGTGCGCATGATCATCAGCCCGGTGATCTTCTGCACGGTCGTGACCGGCATCGCCAGCATGCACGACATGCGCAAGGTCGGCCGCGTGGGTGGCAAAGCGCTGCTGTATTTCGAAGTGGTGTCGACACTCGCGCTCGCCATCGGTTTGCTGGCCGCGCACGTTTTGAAACCCGGTGTGGGCTTTAACGTCGATCCCGCTACCCTCGATGCGGGCGCGATATCCAGTTACGCCGCACAAGCCGCGCACGGCGAAGGGCTCGCGGGTTTCTTCATGCATATCATTCCGGAGACATTCGTCGGCGCGTTCACCCAGGGCGATATTCTGCCGGTGCTGCTGATCGCCATGTTGTTCGGCACCGCGCTCGCGGTGACGGGCGAACCCGCGAAACCCGTCATCGGTTTGATCGAACTGCTGTCGA
Organism: Paraburkholderia aspalathi; assembly: GCF_900116445.1. Lineage (GTDB taxonomy): Bacteria > Pseudomonadota > Gammaproteobacteria > Burkholderiales > Burkholderiaceae > Paraburkholderia > Paraburkholderia aspalathi. The sequence continues at coordinate 76,644 of NZ_FPBH01000026.1, read as the reverse complement.
AAACTTTCTTCCGTATTGTGCGCATGATTACGAGCCTCGCACCAATCGGCGCGTTCGGCGCCATCGCGTTCACGATCGGCAAATATGGCATCGTCTCCTTGCTGCCGATGATGAAACTGATCGGCACGTTCTATCTGACCGCATTCCTGTTCGTCTCGTGCGGGCTCGGCCTGATTGCGCGGGCATGCGGTTTCAGCTTGTGGCGCTTCGTCGTGTACATCAAGGACGAACTGCTGATCGTGCTCGGCACGTCGACATCGGAAGCAGCGTTGCCGCAGTTGATGGAGAAGCTCGAACGGCTCGGGTGCTCGCGCGGGATTGTCGGGCTGGTTGTGCCGACGGGTTACTCGTTCAATCTCGACGGCACCAATATCTACATGACGCTCGCGGTGCTTTTTCTCGCCCAGGCCACCAATACCCATTTGACGATTGCCCAGGAGATCACGTTGCTGGCGGTGACGATGCTGACCTCGAAGGGTTCAACCGGCGTGACAGGGGCAGGCTTTATCACGTTGGCGGCGAGTCTTTCGGTCGTGCCGACCGTGCCGGTGACGGCGATGGTGCTGATTCTCGGCATCGACCGTTTCATGTCTGAGTGCCGTGCGCTGACCAATACGATGGGTAACGGTGTGGCGTCGATCGTGATTGCGGCGTGGGAGAAGGAGCTGGATCGCGACAAGCTGAAGGCGGCGTTGGCGAGACCGGTTGTCACATCCGGCACGGTTGCCGCGGAGGAGGGCGAGGCTGTGGTGGGTCGCTTGCCCGAACGTGAAACGCAGCGCCCGATCTGATTACGCTGCGTGGTCGCCTCATGCCCATGCACCAGCGACAACAACCCGCGGCGCGAATTCACGCCAAGCTTCGCGAATGCGCGCTTGGCGTAAGTTTCAACGGTCGATTCTTTGACACCCATCGCCTCGGCGAGGGCGGCCGTCTCACATGCTACGATGCTCCGTTCATCGCACAGAACATCGGAGACATAGATGCGTCCAGAGAGTGCAACCCGTTTCGACGAACAATTCGCCCCCCGCATAGCCGAAGCAATCGCCGCCTGTTTCGCGACAACCGTGCACACGGAGGTCCTCCCCTACGGCGGCCACGGCCACCCCACCCGAGTGCGAATCCACGCAACCCCGATCGAAGACCTCCGCCACTACGCACACCCGTTGAACCTATACCTAACCTGGGACAGCGACGAAATAGAACGCCTGATGGGCCCAGAAGGCCCATCCCGCTTCGCCGGCTACCTGGCCGCGTTACCCCGCAAGCTCGAAGCCTGGCGCCACGTCCGCGAACTGGACTTCATCTCGCACACCCAGGCCGAGCCGACGGTCTTACTCGGCGGCCTCGACTTTGAGTCTTGATTAAGAAGCTACAGCACCAATCCGAAAGAAACTCACACTTTGCACCAACCCTGAAGCCTTACTCTGCACCGCATCGGCCGCCGCAGCCGCCTGCTCCACCAAAGCCGCATTACTCTGCGTCACCTGATCCATCTGCGTGACCGCATCGTTCACTTCCGCAATACCTGCAGCCTGATCGACGCTGGCCGTCGCGATCGCCTCAACGATACGCGTCACGCTGCCCGCGCTTTGCACCACGCCGTCCATCGTATTGCTTGCGTGATTGATCAACTGCGTACCGGCGTCGATCGTGGCCACCGACTCACGAATCAACGCCTTGATCTCACGCGCGGCATCGGCCGAGCGTTGAGCGAGACTGCGCACTTCACTCGCGACCACCGCGAAACCGCGTCCCTGCGTGCCGGCCCGCGCCGCTTCAACCGCTGCGTTAAGCGCCAGAATATTGGTCTGCGCAGCGATCGCTTCAACCACCGCGATGATATCGACGATGCGCTTGGATGCCGCATCGATCTGGCCCATGGTGCGCACGGCATCGGTCATCACCACACCGCCGTCGCGTGCCGCTTGCGCTGCGGTTTGAGCGAGCGTGGTGGCCTCGCGTGCGTTGCTGGCGTTGCGCTGAACCGAGTCGGTGAAATGCTGCATCGACGCGGCGGTTTCCTCGAGCGAGGCGGCCTGCTGCTCCGTGCGCGCCGACAGATCGAGGTTACCCGCGGCGATCTCCCGCGTCGCCGAGGAAATCGTGTGTGCGCCTTCACGAATCTCGCTGACGATGTGCCGCAGGCGTTGATTCATTTCGGTGAGCGCGACTAGCAGCTGACCGGTTTCGTCTCGACTCACCACGGCGACATCGGCACGCAGATCGCCTGCCGCAACCGCCTGCGCGACGCCTACCGCTTGCCTGACCGGCACCGTGATGCTACGGCTCAGGAACCAGACCGCGAAGGTGCCCACGCCGAGCGAGCAGATCACGACCGACAACAGCAGCACGCAGGCGAGCGTGTACGCATGTTCCGCGGCATCGCCCGTGCGCACGCTGGAGTCTTGCGCCTGCTGCATCACCAGGGCGACGATGTCGTCGATAGCGGCGGTCGGCGCGCGGTCGATGCCTTTGACCAGTCCGTCGACGATGTGCGCCGTATTCGGATCGGCCGCATCGTAGTGTTTGAGCGCGTCGAGGTAACTGTCCTGCAACGAGGCGTGCGTGGCGAGCGCCTTGTCAACGCCGTCGACGTTGGCGCCCAATGCACTCAGTTGATCCTTCAGACGCAACAGCGCGGCGTGCGTCGTGCCGCTTTCCTTGCTGAAGGCGTCACGGTACTTGGCGAACGCAGCCGGATCCGCGCCGCGCAGCAACAGGTCTTTCCATTCCTGCACCTGTTTCTTGAATTCGACCTGTGCGACGCGCGCTGTGTCGGCGGCTTGCGCGTATTGACTGAGCGTTTGCGCGGACTGGATTTGCAGAGCATGCGTATTCGACAGCGCGTGCCATCCTTCCAGGCCCACCACTATGGTCGCGGCGAGCAGCACCGCGCCGAGCAGCGCCAACTTGACGGCGATCTTCAGATTTCTATAGAACGTCACTGCGATTTCCTTTGGTGGATCTTAGTCCAGCTTGAATTGCGTCACGGCACCGGCAAGACTCACGGCCTGGCTTTGCAAGGCGGCAGCGGCCGCTGTGGATTCCTCCACCAGCGCGGCGTTCTGCTGAACCATTTCATCGAGTTGGCTGACTGCGCGGTTTACTTCCTGAATGCCGCGCGTTTGCTCGTTGGCCGCCTGGGTGATTTCGGAAATGATGGTGGTCACGTTGGCGACGTTGCTGACGATCTCTGTCATCGTCTCGCCGGCCTGGCGCACCTGGCCCGACCCGGAGGTCACGCTCGCCACGGTTGCTTCGATCAGCCCCTTGATCTCCTTCGCGGCCTGCGCACTGCGTTGCGCGAGGCTGCGCACTTCGCCGGCGACCACCGCGAAACCGCGGCCCTGTTCGCCGGCGCGTGCGGCCTCCACCGCTGCGTTCAACGCGAGAATGTTGGTCTGGAATGCGATGCCGTCGATTACGCCGATGATGTCCGAGATCTTCACGGACGCATGTTCGATCTCGCCCATCGTCGTAATCACTTCGGAGATCACTACGCCGCCGCGCGAGGCGACCTGCGACGCGGACACGGCCGTATCGTCGGCCTGCTTCGCGGCGCTCGCCGATTGCGTAACCGTCGAGGTGATTTCTTCCATCGACGCCGCCGTCTGTTGCAGGCTGGCTGCCGCTGATTCGGTGCGGCCCGACAGATCGACGTTGCCGGCGGCGATTTCATTGGCGGCCACGCGCACCGATTCGCTGGCATCGCGAATCTGGCGCATCACGTGGCTGAGTTTGTCGATGAAGGTGTTGAACGAGCGCGCGATCTGCGCGACTTCGTCGTTGCCGACCGCTGGCAGACGTTGTGTCAGATCGCCTTCGCCCGAGCCGATCGCGTCCATCGCATCGCGTACTTTCGACAGGCGCTGGAACGATACAGCGGTGACCGCGGCCACGATGGCGGCGGCGATCGCGGCGATCACGATCAAGGCAATCACCGAAGCAGTCAACAGCGATCGCATGCCCGCCGTCGCTTCCGATTTGTCGAGTGCGACGACCGCGTACCAGTCGGTGCCGGGAATGGCCTCGGCGCGCAGCAGCTTCGTGCTGCCGTTCACTTCGACTTCGACAGGGTGCTCGGCGCTGAAAAGCGCAGTCACCTTGTCGCTGGTCAGTGCGGGGGCGAGGTCCGATACCGGCTTCAAGGTCAGCTTGGCATCCGGATGCGCGACGATATGGCCGCTCGCGTCGATCAACATGCCGAAGCTCGCGGGCGTCGGATGAATTGCCTTGACGTTGGCAATCACGCTGTCCATCGCGACGTCGCCGGACACCACGCCTTTCACCACGCCGTCGCGCACTACGGGCGCGGCGAATGCGACCACCAGCTTGCCCGTGCCCACGTCCACATAGGGCGGCGTTACTACCGGCTTGCCCGCTGCGGCGGCCTGCTTGTACCAGGGACGGCCGGTCGGATCGTAGTCGGGCGGAATGCCGGTCGGGTCCGAAAACTTCGCGGTCTTGTCCGCGTAGCCGACATACACGTTGGTGAACTTGCCGGCTGCGGCGATCTGCTTCAACGCGGCGGATGGATCGGGTTGCAGCACTGCGTCCTGCAGCGAGTTGATCATCTGACTATTGGAGGCGATCCAATCTTCGATACCGTCTGCATGACCGCTTTCGACGGCGTTCAAACTGCTTTCGATCGCATCGGCGTTGTACGAGTTGGCGACGACATAGTTGAGAACCGCGTTAGCAGCGAGCGCGACCACAACGATGGCGACGCACAGGGCGACGATGCGCGCGCGAATGGAGGAGAACATGTTGGGAGTCTTTCGGAGTAAGCAGTGAACCGTAGTCGGTGAGGCGGGGGCCTCATACGCGGTATACGGCGCCGGCAGTGGGGACTTGAGCAGGTAATGCTTTCAGTTTCTGACGGCGGCCGGCAACGCCGCTCGTGGCGGCGCGGCGCGATGCTACACACTTTTTCGCGCGCTGCGGGGTTTTCAATGGATGCCGAAACAGCGCCCTGGCAGTGAGTTGCAGGGTGCTGTATTCGTATGACGATAACGCCGGAGATGACGCTATATACCGATGCGCACAGATGGTTTCACATCACCGGAGAATGCAGATGATGCGGATGATCGAGTGTCTCACCTACGATGCGCAGTGCCTCTTCGCATTCGTCGCGCGTCTTTGAACCACCGAGGCACACACGCATTGCGTTCGGCGGATTGCCGTCGGTGGAAAACGCCGCTCCTGCAACGGCAGCGATGCCCTGGTTGCGCAGTTGCAATGCGAGTTCGGATGCACTCCAGCCGCTTTCGGCCGGCACCGGCAACCACAAATGAAAGCCATCCGCGTGCGCTTCGTAAGGCCACGCTTCGAGCATGCGCGATGCAATCGCCTGGCGTGCGCGCGATTCATTGCGGATCGCGTTGAGCATATCGAGCGCGGTGCCGTCGACGATCCATTGTGTTGCGAGCGTGACGGTGAACGGACTCGCCATCACCGTTGTTGCGCGCAACGCGCCGGCGAGGCGCTGCGTTTGCCTGGCAGTCGGCGCGTGCAAATGCGCCACTCGCAGACCGGCGCCGAGACTCTTCGATAAACCCGTTACGTAGTAGGTCAGTTCGGGAGCGAAGCTCGCGAGCGCATCGGGCGCACTTTGCGGCAGCATCGCATACGCATCGTCTTCGATGATCGGAACGCTGTAGCGCAACGCGACATCGGCGAGCGCCTCGCGCCGTTTGTGCGTGAGCGTCAACGTGCTTGGATTCTGCAGCGTCGGATTGCAATAGAACGCGCTCGGTTTGTCGGTCTTGCAGAGCGCTTCGAAGGCGTGCGCGAGCGGACCTTCGTCGTCGCGCGGCAGGGCCTGCAGACGCACACCGAGTTGCGCGGCAATGGCCTTGATGCCGGGGTAAGCCAGCGTGTCGAGACAGATCGTGCCGCCGGGCCGCGCCAACTGCGAGACGAGCGCGACCAGCGCGCTATGAATGCCGGGGCACACCAGCACGTTCTGCGCGTCGCAATGCGGCACGCGACGCTTCAGCCATTCGGCGCCCGCGTCCTTGTCGGCAGCCGAGCCGCCGAAGTCCTGATAGCGCAGCAACTGATACGGATCGCTGCCGCTCATCAGGCGCGCTGCCGAATCGCGCAAACGGGCCGCGAAATCGGGCGGCTCGGGTGGCGTATTCATCGACATCTCGATGCTGCTGCCGCCGGCGAGCGGCAAGGTGGCGGTTCGACCACGCACGAAGGTGCCGCTGCCCGCGCGCGAGTCGAGCAGACCGCGCTTGCGCGCTTCCGCATATGCGCGCGCCACCGTCGTGTAGTTCAGCGCGAGTTCCTCGGCCAGATCACGCAGCCCCGGCAAGCGGTCGCGTGGACGCAGGCGGCCGGTGGCCAGATCTTCTTCGATCAGATCGGGAATCGCGAGGTAGGCCGGCTTGCGGGTGTCGGCGAGGCGTTTGATCCAGTGATGTGTCGGGCTGCTCATTTGTAGCCTTCGGCTGGGGGGTGGAGATCATTGATCGCATCCGGATGCGATCAATGATCGGATTGATCGTCTGTGGTGAATGAGTGCACCACGCTGACTCGTCCCGGCAGGCAAATCGCACTTGGCTGGTGCGATATCGCGGGGTCGAGGGCTCCTGCCCGCGACGTCCCGGCTATATGCAAGCTTCACGCCTAAAAATTTTTCGAGTCGCATGTCGAATCGAGGCGGAATTGATTGCTGATTGATCGCATTGGCATGACCGATCAATGGCACGGCCGTTGCATTGAGAGAAGCGCGCACGGATTGAGCGCGCCATCTTTTACTTAGCAACCCTGATCGGAGAGTGTCATGCCAGCCGTCAATAAACCGCTGCATCAGAAAGGCGATTACCTTGTCGACTACGAAGAGAAAGTCTTCGAAGACGTGAAGGCCGAACCAGGCGAGAAGGCACTCGTCACGTTTCATACGGTCGCGTTCGAGGGGTCGATCGGTTTCGTCAATCTGTTGCAAGCCACGCGCTTGCAACGCAAAGGCTTCGAGACGTCGGTGCTGCTTTACGGGCCGGGTGTCACGCTCGGTCTGCAACGCGGCTTTCCAACGCTCGGCGACGAAGCGTTCCCCGGCCACCTTAACTTCAACAAGCAACTGATGAAGTTCATGGAAGAGGGCGGCAAGGTGTACGCCTGCCGCTTCGCACTGCAAGCCTTGTACGGGCACGGCGAAGCTTCGTTGATCGAAGGTATCCGCCCGATCAGTCCGCTCGACGTGCTCGATATCCAGCTGCTTCATCGCAAGGACAACGCGCTGATCATCCACACGTGGACGGTTTGACGAGAGGCGGGTGATCACTATGTCCGACAAACGCATCGTGCGTGCCGCCGCGGTCCAGATTGCACCGGACTTCGAGCGCAGCGGCGGCACCCTCGAGAAGGTATGCGAGGCCATCGAGAAAGCGGCGCGCGAAGGCGTGCAACTGATCGTATTCCCCGAAACCTTCGTGCCGTACTACCCGTACTTTTCATTCGTGCGCCCACCGGTTGCTTCCGGCGCCGATCACATGAAGCTCTACGAGGAAGCTGTGATCGTGCCGGGCCCGGTGACGCAAGTGGTGGCCGAGCAGGCGCGTTTGCATCGGATGGTGGTGGTGCTTGGCGTCAATGAGCGCGATCACGGCAGTCTCTACAACACGCAGTTGATCTTCGACGTGGACGGCCAACTGCTGCTCAAGCGTCGCAAGATCACGCCCACGTTTCATGAACGGATGATCTGGGGGCAGGGCGATGCGGCCGGCCTGAAGGTCGCGCAAACGGCGGTGGCGCGTGTCGGCGCGCTCGCGTGCTGGGAGCATTACAACCCGCTCGCGCGCTATGCGTTGATGACGCAGCACGAGGAGATTCATTGCAGCCAGTTTCCCGGCTCACTGGTGGGACCGATCTTCGCCGATCAGATCGAAGTGACGATCCGGCATCACGCACTGGAGTCGGGCTGTTTCGTGGTCAATGCAACGGGCTGGCTGAGCGAAGTGCAGATTGCCTCGGTCACACCCGATACGAATTTGCAGAAGGCGCTGCGTGGCGGCTGCAACACCGCGATCGTGTCGCCGGAAGGACAGCATCTGGCGCAGCCGCTTCGTGAAGGCGAAGGCATGGTGATCGCCGATCTCGACATGGCCTTGATCACCAAGCGCAAACGCATGATGGATTCGGTCGGCCACTACGCGCGGCCGGAATTGCTGAGTCTTGCGATCAACCGGCGGCCGGCGGAAACCGTCGCGCCGATGCCGGCCTGGTCCAGTGCTTCGAGCACGGGTTTCAATTCAAACGAGGGATGGCGCGATGAGCTCCAGCGAGACACTGTCGGCAGCGAGCCGGCAATTGATGACTGAATTGCAGTCGGCTGGTTTGCGGCTCGTGTCTCCGGATGCGGGCGCGGCGAGCCGGCGCGGCGGCGCAGGACCATCGGACCACAAGGCTGTGACGGTGGACGGCGTGACGATCATGGTGCCGGTGCATACGAGCACCGCCTGGCACTCGCCGTTCGTCGCACAGACGCCGGACGCAAACGGCTCGAGCGCCTTGCTGCGCGGCACGATCCCGATTGCCAATATCAGCTTTCCTAAAGCCCCGCGCTTTTACGGCATGCAGACGCTCGACGGCGTGCCTTACTCGCACATTGCCGCACTGCATAGTGCGGACGTGTTGGCCACGACGGTGCTGCAGACCTGCATTCGCTATGAGAGCCGCCGCAAGAGCTGCAAGTTCTGCGCGATTGGACAATCGCTCGCAGCAGGCCGCACGATTGCGCGCAAGACGCCGGAGCAATTGGCTGAAGTGGCGCGCGCGGCCGTATTGCTCGACGGCGTCAAGCATATGGTGCTGACCACCGGCACGCCGCCCACGTCCGATCGCGGCGCGCAGATTCTGTGCGAAAGCGCCTTCGCTATCAAAGCGGCGGTCGATCTGCCGATCCAGGCGCAATGCGAACCACCCGACGACGACCGCTGGTTCGCGCGCATGAAAGCGAGCGGCATCGATACGCTCGGCATGCATCTCGAAGTGGTGACGCCCGCGTTGCGCGAACGCATCATGCCGGGCAAGGCGAGCGTGCCGCCGGCGCGCTACATGGAAGCGTTCAAGGCGGCAGTTGCTGTGTTCGGACGCGGTCAGGTGAGTACGTACATACTCGCCGGTCTTGGTGATAGCGCGGAGGCCATTCTGTCCATGTCGCGCGAGTTGATCGAGCTCGGTGTCTATCCGTTCGTTGTGCCCTTCGTGCCGATCAGTGGGACGCCGCTCGAAGATCATCCCGCACCCACGCCTGAATTCATGAAGTCCGTTCTGCAACCGCTCGGCGCAATGCTGAACGTGGCCGCGATGCGCTCAAGCGATATCAAAGCCGGCTGCGGAAAATGCGGCGCGTGTTCGTCGTTGTCGTCGTACGAGGAGTGATCATGTTCGGTGAGGCGATCGCAGGCGAGGCACTGGAAGGCGACGTGGGTTTCGCACCCTATGCGCCGAGCGAATTCCGCATCAAGTGGACGACGCTCGATTGGGAGGCCGATGAAGCGCACATGTTGCGGCGCGCGGTGTTCTGCATCGAGCAGGGCATTTTTGTCGGCGACGATCGCGACGATATCGACACGCACGCGCAGCAACTGGTAGCAGTGAGTTGTGTTGCCGGCATGCCGGAGCAGGTGGTCGGCACTGTGCGGATTCATCGCGACGAGGGCAGCGTGTGGTTCGGTTCACGTCTGGCCGTGCATGCCGCGTTTCGCCGCTACGGAAAAGTCGGCGCGACGCTGATTCGTCTCGCCGTGAGCAGTGCCCATGCGCTCGGCTGCGAGACTTTTCTCGCCCATGTGCAGAGCCAGAACGTGCCGCTCTTTTGCGCAATGCATTGGGACGTGCTTGCAGAGGAAACGTTGTTGGGCCGGCCGCATCATCTGATGCAGGCGCAACTGGATTGGTATCCGCCATGCGTGACGCCGTATAGCGGCTTCGTGACACATACTCAACCGCACCGCGCAGCTTCCGCACGGAGCGCGGCATGACAAGCGTGGCCGATCTCGTCGCCAGCCTGCGCGAAAGTCGCGGGTTTCGGCACAAGACGGATATCGTCGACGTGGTCGGCGCACTCGCCCGGCGTCTGCCTGGCGGCACGCAGGATCTCGCGCAGGCTGTTGCACTTGGCGACGATTGCGCGGCCATTGCCGATGGCGATGGCTATCTCCTGTTCGCCATCGAAGGCATGGTCAGCGATTTCGTGAGCGCAATGCCGTGGTTCGCCGGCTACAGCAGCGTGATGGTCAACATTAGCGATATCTACGCGATGGGCGGACGGCCGCTGGCGGTGGTCGATGCGCTATGGAGTCGAGGCATCGGCGCCGCCGAGGAGGTGCTCGCCGGCATGGCAGCGGCGTCCGTTGCTTATGGCGTGCCGATAGTCGGCGGTCATACGAATACACGCAGTGATGCGGCGCAACTGGCGGTGTCGATCGTAGGGCGCGCGAAAGCGCTCTTGTCGAGCTTCAATGCAAAGCCCGGTGATCGTTTGATGATGGCCGTCGATCTGCGCGGGCATTTCGAGGAACCGTATCCGTTCTGGAATGCGTCGGTGGGTGCGCCGCCTGAACGTTTGAGAGCGGATCTCGAACTGCTTCCGCGGCTGGCGGAAAGTGGCCTATGCGACGCGGCGAAGGACATCAGCATGGCCGGCACACTCGGCACGGCGCTGATGCTTCTCGAGTGTTCACGAGTGGGTGCGCGAATCAATCTCGAGCGTATTCCGAAGCCTGCTGACGTCCCCTTGGAGCGTTGGGTCACCGCTTTTCCGAGCTTCGGCTATCTGCTATCGGTTCGCGAAGATCAGGTGGACGCCGTGCAGGGGCAGTTCGATTCGCGTTCGCTCGCTTGCGCCGTGATCGGTTCGGTCGATGCGACGTGTGAGGTGGTTTTGCGTCACCACGATGAGGCGGCGGTGTTGTGGGATTTTAATCGCGAGCCGTTCATGATCGCGAAGGACGGTTTGCGATGAACCCGTTGCGTATCGCGTTGCTGACGCATTCGGTCAATCCGCGTGGCGGGGTGGTGCATACGCTTGAACTGGCGACCGCGTTGACCGCGCTCGGTCATGATGTGACCGTCTTTGCGCCGGCTGCGCCGGGCGAGACGCTGTTCCGCCTGCCGCCATGCCGCGTGGTCTATGCGCCGATCAAGCTATCGCAGACCAGCACGGTTGCCATGGTGGAGGCGCGTATCCATGCATTCAAGCAGACCTTGATGGAACACGACGCGTGGTCGTTTGATGTCTTGCACGCGCAGGACAGTATCAGCGGCAACGCACTCGCGGAACTGAGAGCGCAAGGACTCATTCGTGGTTTCATGCGCACCGTTCATCACCTGGATCATTTCGACGATCCCCGTCTTGCTGCATGGCAGCGGCGGGCGTACGAGGATGCGGAGCAAGTGTTGTGTGTCAGCGATACATGGACGCGAGAGATGCGTTCGACACTCGGTATTGCGGCGCTGACGGTGCCGAACGGTGTCGACATCGCGCGCTTCACGCCTGACCAAGACGAGCACGACGCGCAGATCACGCGGCGCTTGGGTATTGATAGTGGCCCGATCGTACTTTCAGTGGGCGGTATCGAAGCGCGCAAGAACACCCTCGCGCTGCTGGAAGCATTTGCGTTGGTGCTGCGCACGTTGCCGGGCGCGCAACTTGTGATTGCCGGCGGCGCGAGCCTGCTCGACCACGACGTCTACGCCCGTGGCGTGATTAAGCGAGCTGCGGAGTTGGGGCTGTCAATTGGCCCGGGCGAAAGCGTGGTCGTGACCGGGCCGCTCGAAGACGCCGCCATGCCCGCACTCTTTCGCAGCGCAGACGTGTTGTCGATGGTGTCGTTGCGCGAGGGCTTCGGTCTGGTGGTGCTGGAGGCGCTTGCTAGTGGCACGCCGGTGGTTGCCTCGGCAATCGCGCCGTTCACCGAGTATCTCGACGACTCCACGTGTTACTGGGCGAATCCGACCGATGTCGAGTCGATAGCGGCGGCGTTGCTACGTGCTCTCGGCGGCAGCGGTAGTCGAATTGATTTCGAGCAGGCCGTGCCCAGGTTACTCGCACGCTTTAGTTGGGCCGCAAGCGCTCGGCGTCACGTCGACGTGTACCGCCAATTGCTGGCAGCGCGCGCATTAGCTATTCATTGATCAATTGAGGATTTGCGATGCCTGTCATGCACTTTCGGATTCAGTGGCCCGATGGCGATGAAGCGAACTGTTATTCGCCGTCGCTCGTCATTGGTGATTTCTTCAAACCTGGCGAGGCCTATGCGCTGGACGACTTCGTCGAACGTTCGCGGCAGGCGTTGGGTATCGCTTCGGAGCGCGTGCGCGAGAAGTACGGCTTTGCCTGCTCGGCGGCGATGGATCAGCTCGCGCAGATCGAACGCGAAGCCGAGCGTTTTCGCGATCGACCCGAAGCGACCGTCAAGGTTATCGAATTCAGCTAGGCGCTTATTTTTGCAGAGGACGCATCATGTCGAATCCAACCCATCCTGGGCGCGCTGACGGGCATTACAGCGTGCTCGTCATCGGCGGCGGGCAGGCGGGCCTGTCGGTCAGCTATTACCTCAAGCAGGCCGGCATCGACCATCTGGTTGTGGAAAAGAACACGGTGACGCATACGTGGCGGCAGCAACGCTGGGACGCGTTCTGTCTCGTGACGCCGAACTGGCAGTGTGCGTTGCCCGGTTATCCCTACCTGGGTGACGATCCGCACGGGTTCATGAAGAAGGACGAGATCATCGGCTATCTCGACGGTTTCATCGCGCACGTCGAAGCACCGGTGATCGAGCACGCGGAAGTCAAACGCGTGAAGCAGCGCGACGACGGCGTCTATGCGATCGTGACCACGCAAGGCGATTTCACAGCGGATCAGGTCGTGGTCGCCTCGGGTGGCTATCACACGCCGATCGTGCCGCGTCTCGCCGAGCGCTTGCCCGCAAGCATCGTGCAGTTGCAATCGTCAGCGTATCGGAATCCAGAGACCTTGCCCGAAGGCGCGGTCATGGTGGTCGGCACGGGGCAATCCGGCGCGCAGATCGCAGAAGACTTGCATCTGGCTGGACGCAAAGTGGTGCTCGCGGTTGGCGAGGCGCCACGCTGTGCGCGCTTTTATCGGGGGCGTGACGTGGTCGATTGGCTCGCCGACATGCAGTACTACGACATGCCGGTCGAAAAACATCCGTTGCGCGAAGGCGTGCGCGACAACACCAATCACTATGTGACCGGCCGCGACGGCGGCCGCGACATCGATCTGCGCAAGTTCGCCGCTGAAGGCATGGAGCTATACGGCAGGCTCGACGACCTGCGCGACGGGCACCTCCATTTCGCACCGACGCTCGCGACCAATCTCGACGCCGCGGACGACACGTACAACCGGATCAACGCGAGCATCGATGGTTTCATTGAAAAGCATGGCATCGACGCACCGGTGGGTGAAGTCTACGAACCCGTCTGGAGGCCAGCCGAAGAACGTACGACACTTGATCTCCACACTAGCGGCATTTCGGCAATTATCTGGTGCATCGGTTTTACTCCCGACTTTAGCTGGCTCGACGCGCCGGTGTTCAATGGTCGTGGTTATCCAGCGCATACCCGTGGCATTACGCCGATCGACGGTTTGTATTTCGTCGGTTTGCCGTGGCTGCATACATGGGGATCGGGGCGCTTCTCGGGCGTCGCGCGCGACGCGGAGTTCGTCGTACAGGCGATTCGAGAGAAAATGCGCGAGCGTGAGTCGGTGAGGTCGGCTGTGGCGGCTTGAGATTAAGGCTTACACATCAAGACGTGAAGGCAAAAAAACGGCCGCTGCTTTTTATCGCAGCGGCCGCTTCTTTTCGTACGGACTGAATCGAAACCGAACTGAAGCTTAGCTCCCCAGCGCCGGATCGCTCATGCTGCTCCGGCCGGTTTCCACGTGTCCGGCGAAGCGTCGTGCGAACGACGGATCCGTGTCGACGGTGATCACAAGGTCGTACCAGCCGTATGCGTTACGCAGATCGAGGTACAGCTGTTCAGTATCGCCGCCGCGCACCGAATGCTTGACCACGTTGTGCGCGTCATAGGCATTGACGATGGTGAACTGGCAGCGCGCGCTGCCCACATTTTCCAGTCGCAATTGCAGATTGCCGTTGGCGACGTCGTAGCCTTCGGCGACTTCCGGCCGTGCAATGTCGGAGCCGTGCCACCAGCTTCTTGCGACCGGCTTGCCCGCGAAGCGGCGCAGAAAACCGTTCGGGCCGTACACCGTGTAATCGTACGTGCCGTCGATATTCAACGGCAGTTGATCCTGTAACCGCTTGCCGGCTTCAACCGTGTAGGTCAGCGGCGCAGCTAGACCATTGGCTGCATAGACGAGAAACACGGCGCCCGCGCGGCCCGAATTGACGAAACGCATCGTCAGCTTGTTCTCCGCGCCTTCACCGTGCACGCGTACGAACAGTTCGTACGGCAGCGCGCGCGCCGGGCGCACGCCGGGTTCCTGCTTCGGCACGGCCTGTACGAGCGGCGGCAGCGGTACATAGTCCGGATGACGATTCTGATCGGGCGGCACATAGCCGGCCGTGCTCGGCAGAGTCGGGAACGCGTCGTTCGGGGTGCTGAAGTTGAACGCCGACATCAGATCGCCGCACACTGCACGACGCCACGGTGTGATGTTCGATTCGCCGAGATTGTGCTGCTGGCCGAAGCGCTTTTCGATAAAGCGGATCACCGACGTATGGTCGAACAGTTCCGAGCACACGTAGCCGCCTTTCGACCACGGCGAGACCACCAGCATCGGCACACGCGGTCCGAGTCCGTACGGACCCGCCGGCGTGTTGCCGCTGCCCGCATAGTTTTCATTGCTGGTGTCGACGGTGGACAAACCGTTTGCGCTCGATGCCGGCGCGAACGGCGACGCCATATGATCGAAGAAGCCGTCGTTTTCGTCGTAATTGATCAGCAGTACCGTCTTGCTCCACACCTCAGGATTCGACGTGAGAATCTGCAGAACCTGATCGACGTACCACGCACCGTAGTTCGACGGCCAGTTCGGGTGCTCGGAATACGCTTCCGGCGCGACGATCCACGAGACTTGCGGCAGCGCGTTGTTCTGCACGTCGCGCTTGAGGATGTCGAAGTAGCCGTCGCCATTCGCCACGTTCGTACCGGTACGGGCATTGTCGTACAGCGGGTTGCCCGGTTGCGCGTTGCGGTACTGGTTGAAGTAGAGCAGCGAGTTATCGCCGTAGTTGCCGATGTACGGATTCTGCGTCCAGCCCCACGAGCCGCTGGCGTTGAGTCCTGTACCCATGTCCTGATAGATCTTCCAGGTGATGCCGGCGTTCTGCAGCACTTCCGGATATGTGGACCAGCCGTAGCCGAGTTCCGAGTTGTCGATCACCGGGCCGCCGCCGTTGCCGTCGTTGCCGACCCAGCCGCTCCACATGTAGTAACGGTTCGGGTCGGTCGGGCCCATCAGCGAGCAGTGATACGCGTCGCAGATCGTGAAGGCGTCGGCGAGTTGATAGTGAAACGGAATGTCGTCGCGCGTGAGGTAGGCCATCGTCGTGGTGCCCTTGGACGGCACCCATTGATCGTAGCGGCCGCCGTTCCATGCTGCGTGCGTGCTGGTCCAGTCGTGCGCGAGATCTTGCAGGAATTGCAGACCGAGGTTTGGCGCGGTGGGGCGGAACGGCAACACATAGCCGACATCCGCGGCGAGCGGCTGGTACCAGACCGGCTTGCCGTTGGGCAGGTTGATCGCGCGCGTGTCGCCGAAACCGCGTACGCCCTTGAGCGTGCCGAAGTAGTGGTCGAACGAGCGGTTTTCCTGCATCAGCACGACGATATGCTCGACGTCGCGGATCGTGCCGGTCTTATTGTTGGCTGGAATGGCGAGGGCGTTGCGAATGCCCAGCGGCAACATGCTCAACGCGGTGGCGGAACCGGCGGCGTGCGCGGCGGAGCGCAGAAAATCACGGCGATTTTTTGAAGTCATGGTTTTGGCTTTCGATCTTCATAAGAGGAACGAGCCATGCGGCGCGTGAGCCACGCGCCGCATGGGGCGCGGAACTCAATCTACGGTGTGGATGACGGGTGTAGCGAGCGGCGTCGAAGCGGCAGCGGACAGCGCCGCGTCGGCGCTTGATGCGGGCAGTGCTGGGGTTTGAATCGTGACTGCGGGTAACGCTGGTGAAGCGGAAGAAGGATTCGCTGACAGAACCTGTGAAGCGCCGCCGTTATCGCCGGCGCCGTCGGTAGAACTGGTGGTGCCCGTGTCCGGTGCGGGATCGTCGTTGCCGCAAGCGCCGAGCAGCATGCAGAGCGACACGGCGGCCAGTGCGCCCACCAAACGTTTGCGATAGAAGGCAATGGACGGCTTCGACACAACAGACATGGCAATGTCTCCGGCACGGGGAGGATGCGCCAGGGCATCCACGCGCCCAGGTCAGCGATGCGCAAGAATAGTCGCTTACCTGTGTAACTTTTGTGAAGATGTGGAAATTTGGGTATTTGTTGAGAATTGGGCGTCGGTCAATCCTGGATCGCGACGATCGCCTCGATCTCGACGGTAATATTGCCCGGCAGGGAGCCCACGCCGACCGCCGAGCGGGAATGCCGACCGGCATCGCCGAATACATCGACGAACAGATCCGAGCAGCCGTTGATCACGCGCGGATGCTCGGTGAAATCCGGCGCCGCGTTGACCATGCCCAGCAGCTTGACGACCTGCTTCACGCGCCGTAAATCGCCCAGTTCGTTATGCAACACGGCAAGCAGATTCAGGCCGACCATCTGAGCGTGCCGGTACGCTTCGTCCGCACTGACGGTGGCGCCGACCTTGCCGGTCATCAGCGAGCCGGATTCGTCGAGCGGACCCTGTCCGGATAGAAACAGCAGATTGCCTTCGCGCGTGCAGTGCGTGAAATTGCCGATCGGCGTCGGCACTTGCGGGAGCTTGAGGCCGCGCGTGTGCAGCCGGTCGTAGCAGTTCATCGGTGGGGAAGTGATGGTGAGCGGTCTTTAAGGAGTCAGCGTTGCGTGCGGGTTTGGAGTTAATGCTTCTTTAATGCTTCTTCGTGCTTCGGGCCCGGGCGGCCTTACGCCGCCGGGTCCTGCTCGCGATGCCGCCAGCCGAGGCGCGCTTCGATCCGGGCGGCCACCGCCTGCACAGCTTGTGCGAACCGTTCGGTGCCAAGCTCGGCTTTCGCCTCGGGCATCACGATCGAAATCGTGAAAACGCACGCGCCGGTGTTGTCGAGCACGGGCGCCGCGAGACACGCCACGGACGCATCCGATTCGCCGATCTGAATCGACAGCCGCGCCTCCAGCGCCTCGCGGGCAATCTGCGCGAGCACTTGCGGCCGGGTTTCCGCGCGACCGGTCGGCGAGCTTTGCGCGTGCTGCGCAAAAAACGCGACCCGTTCGGCATCCGGCAGGTGCCCGACGAGCAGGCGTCCGGACGCGGTCCAGTTGAGCGGCACGCGGCTGCCCACTCGCGAGGTCACGCGGAAATGCCCCGGCCCTTCGGCCATTTGCTGGACGACCATCATGCCGTCTTCGAGTCCGCAGACCTGCACGGTTTCTTCGACTTCGGCGGAGAGCCGCTGCATTTCTTCATGAGCGACCGCGAGGTAGTCGAGCGAGCTGGCGTACGTCAAACCGTAGCCGTACAGACGCGAGCCGAGCCAGATCGTGCCGTCCATGCGCCGCGCCAACAGGTTCTTCTCGACCAGATCGTTGATGATCGAATACACGGTGGACAGCGGCGCGCCGACCATGCGCGCGACTTCATACGCGGTGGCCGGGCGGTTTGCCTGCTGGAGCGCGTCGAGAATCTGCACGGCGCGCTCGATCGCGCTGGTGCGCGTGCGCGGCGCGGCAGTTTCAGCCTGTGCTTCGGCGCTGGCTGAAGGCGCCGCGGGTACTGCTTCGGACGCGGAAGGTCGGGACGTGCGAGCCATCGTGCTCCTTTGACGCGAGATGTTTTTGTCCAGTTGACGCAGGGTGATTGTATGCTAGACTGATCCGCAATTACAACATATATTCCATAATTAAGAAATACCCGGTCGGAGGCGCTTCATGGACATTCGCTCTCGCTTTGGCTTACGCCCTGTCATCAATGCTTCAGGCACGATGACGAGTCTGGGCGCGTCCATCGTTAGCGCGCCGGTAATCGACGCGGTAGCGCAGGTGCTGCCGCAATTCGTCGAGATCGACGATCTGCAACGCAGAGCCTCAGCGGCGATTGCCGAGGCGTGCGGTAGCGAAGCCGGGTATATCACCGCGTCGTGCTCGGCGGCGATCACGCTGTGCATCGCCGCGACCATGACGGGCGATGACCACGGCCTGATCGAACGGTTGCCCGATACGAGCGCCCTGCAGCGCAACGAAGTCGTGATTCAAACCGGTCACCTCGTCAATTATGGCGCACCGGCGGACCAGGCGATCCGTTTGTCCGGCGCGCGCGTCGTGCCGGTGGGTGCGGCAACCGAAGCGCACGGCTACCAGTTGAATACCGGCATCACCGAACGCACGGCTGCGGCGCTTTACGTGGTTTCGCATCATACGGTGCAATTCGGCATGATCCCGCTCGAAGAATTCATTGCGGTTGCGCACGCGAAGGGTGTGCCTGTGATCGTCGACGCGGCTTCCGAATACGACCTCAAACGCTTTATCGAAGCCGGCGCTGATTTTGCGCTTTATTCGGCGCACAAATTTCTCGGTGGGCTGACCGCCGGCATCGTCGCGGGTAATAAAACGCTGGTACGTGCCGCGTATTTCCAGAACGGCGGCATTGGCCGCGGCATGAAAGTCGGCAAGGAAGGCATTGTGGGCGCGATTACCGCGCTCGAACAATGGCAGCAGCGCGACCATGTCGCGGTTCGCGCTCGCGAACGCGGCTATCTCACGCTGTGGCGCGAGACCTTGAATCGTTGCGACGGCGTCTGGGCTGAGATCGACGCCGATCCGACCGGCAATCCGCTCGATCGTCTGAAACTGCATATCGATCCCCGGCAGGCCCGTATCACTGCGTGGGACCTCGCCGATGCGCTCGCGCGGCCACCCGAAGGCGAGGCGCCGGTGATCGTGCGTGATCATGAAGCGGAACTGCATTTCTTTTTCATCGACCCGTGCAATCTGCACCCGGGCGAAGAGCAGACCGTACTGGCGCGGCTGACTGCCGAGCTCGAGCGCGCACGACAGTCGCCCGAACCCGTGGTTACGCCGTTTTACCAGCGCGACGCGCGCCGCATTGCGGCGCGCCGTAATTGGCCGGGTTGATTCTCTCCCGGTTCATATCGATTGATCGATGACCGTTGTTTGACCGTAGCGCCGGATTTAATTCCGGTGCCGCTTTGACTTGCCCGCTTAGTACTACTCATATCGCCGGAACACCATTGTGTGACCGGCGTTCGCTTTTCTTTCGACTTGAGGAAACCATGATGCACAAGCAGATTCTTCGTACGGCCATCGCTTTCGCTGCCGCCGGACTCGCCGCGCAGGCCGCCCACGCACAAAGCAGCGTGACGCTGTACGGCATTGTCGATGCCGGCTTTACCTTCACCAATAATCAGAAGGGTGAGAAGGCTTATCAGGCGACGCAGGGTAATGTGCAGGGCTCGCGTTGGGGCCTGCTCGGCAGCGAAGATCTGGGCGGCGGCAACAAGGTTCTGTTCAAGCTCGAAAACGGCTTCAGCCTGGAGAGTGGCGCAGCCGGTCAGGGCGGCCGCATCTTTGGCCGTAGCGCATGGGTGGCGCTCTCCAACAGCAAGGCCGGTACGATCACGCTCGGCCGTCAGTACAACAGCGTGCAGGACTATCTGTCGAACATGCAGATCAATGGCGTCGGCGCGATGAGCCAGTACGGCAACGCGATCTACGACAACGACGATATCAACAACACGTACCGCACCAACAATGCGGTCAAGTACACCACGCCGACCTATGCCGGCTTCACGGCGAATGCGATGTACGCGTTCTCGAATACGGCGGGCGAGTTCTCCAACAATCGCGCATGGAGCGTTGGCGCCGATTATGTGAACGGTCCGCTGCACCTTGACGCAGCTTACTCGCTGGTCAATCGGCCGGCGACCAACACCACAGGCGCGGCGCCGTCTGACAACTACTACAGCACCAGCTCGTCGATCATCAGCGGCGTGAAGCGCAACCAGGTGTGGGGCGCGGGCGGTTCGTACGTGTTCGGCCCGGCAACCGTCGCGCTGCTGTACACGAACTCGCAATTCCAGTTGCTGAGCGGCGGCAGCCTGCGTTTCGCGAACTACGAAGCCAGCCTGAAGTATCAGTTCACGCCGGCCACGTTGCTCGCGCTCGGCTACATCTACACGACGCAGAACACCAGCGGCACTACGGCGACCAACGCTCACTACAACCAACTGAGCGTGGGCGGCGAGTACTTCCTGTCGAAGACCACCGACCTCTACCTGAACGGCATCTACCAACGCGCGTCCGGTTCGCACGCATGGGTCGAAGGCATTTCGAATCCGTCGAGCAACAACGGCCAGTTCGTGACCGTCGCCGGCATTCGCCACAAGTTCTAAGTCTGCCGCCCGCGCCGCTGCGTACAACATTCCGCTTAACGGAAGCTGCGGCGCGGTTCTTTCTCTTCAGGAGCACTTATGGCGACCGTTCAAGGAAGTCTGTTACTCGTCTATGCATTGATTGCCATCATCGCGCTGGTCGTGCTGATCGCGCGCTTCAAGATGAATCCGTTCATCACGTTGATGATGGTGTCGGTGGCGTTGGCACTCGCCGTCGGCATGCCGGCGACATCGATTCTCAAGTCGTTCGAAACTGGCGTGGGCGGCACGCTCGGCCATATTGCCATCGTGGTTGGGCTCGGTACGATGCTCGGCAAGATGATGGCTGAATCGGGCGGTGCGGAACGTATCGCGCGTACGCTGATCGACCTGTTCGGCCCGAAGAACGTGCACTGGGCGATGATGTGCATCGCGTTTCTCGTCGGTTTGCCGGTGTTTTTTGAAGTCGGCTTCGTGCTGCTGATTCCGATCGCATTCAACGTCGCCCAGCGCACCGGTACGTCGATGATTCGCGTCGGCATTCCGATGGTGGCGGGTTTGTCCGTCGTCCACGGTCTGATTCCGCCGCACCCGGCTGCGTTGCTCGCGGTCACGGCCTACAACGCGGATATCGGTCACACGATTTTCTACGCGCTGATTGTCGGTATTCCGACCGCGGCGGTGGCTGGCCCGCTGTTCTCGAAGCTGATCGCGCGCTTTGTCGTGCTCGACGGCTTTAACCCGATGGCGCAGCAGTTCATCGAACAGGACGCGAAGCGCTCGCATCAGGAACTGCCGGGCTTCGGCATTACGTTGTTGACGGTGCTGTTGCCGGTGTTGTTGATGCTGGTCGGCAGTTGGGCGGATTTGATTGTGCCGGCCAAATCGTCGATGAACAACGCGCTGCGTCTGATCGGCCATCCTGACATGGCTCTGTTGCTGGCCGTGCTGTTGAGCTTCTACACGTTCGGCAAGTCGCGTGGCTTTAATCGCGAGCAGATCCTCAAGTTCACCAACGAGTGTCTGGCGCCGACGGCAAGTATCACGCTGGTGGTGGGAGCGGGCGCGGGCTTCGGGCGCATCCTGATCGATAGCGGCGCGTCGAAGGCGATCGTCGATGTCGCGACGGGCGCGCATGTGCCGCTGCTGATTCTCGCGTGGCTGGTGGCGGCGTTGATTCGTGTGGCGACGGGTTCGGCGACTGTGGCAATGGCAACGGCGGCCGGCATCATTGCACCGATCGCGGCAGCGGCGGTGGGTACGGCGGGCGGTGTGCGGCCCGAGTTGCTGGTGCTGGCCACCGGCGCGGGATCGCTGATTCTGTCGCACGTGAACGACGGCGGGTTCTGGCTGGTGAAGGAGTACTTCGGGATGACTGTGCCGCAAACCTTCAAGACGTGGACCGTTTGCGAAACGATCATTTCGGTCACGGCGCTCGTATTGACGTTGGGACTTTCGACCGTGATTTGAGCGGGGAGAGGTAGAAACGCCGCTGCCCATCCATCGGGCAGCGGCCACGTTGCGCCTTACTTCTCGATGTTCAGAAAAGGCAGCGGCGCACCGGCGCCCATATAGGTCGGCAGCTTGCCGTCCCAGCGATTGATCGCCTGCAACTGCAGATACTCCTGTCCGCCGTTGGTCTTGACGGCCTGCGCCTGAATCGCGATCGATTCCGCTTCACCGCGTGCCTTGGCAATCTGCTGATCCGCTTCGAACTTCACGCGCGCGAGTTCGCGCTCGGCCTGTTCGGCGCGCTGGCTGGCGGTGACCTTCGCCTCGATCGCCTGATCGAATGCGGCGCTGAACTTGAAGTTGGTGATGTTGATGTCCTGAATCAGAAAGCCGTAGCCTTTGAGCTTGGTGATCAAGCCGCTCATGATGTCGGTCGATACCTGCTGGCGCTTTGTGACGAGTTCTTCCGCGGTGTAGCGCGCGGCGACCGCCTTGAACACTTCGAACATCGCAGGCTGCACATACGACGCCTCATATTCGAGCGACGGCGCCATCGCAAACAGTGCGCGAACCTTGTTGGGATCAACGCGATAGTTCATCGTCAGGTCGGTATGCACCGACTGCAGGTCTTTCGATGCAGCTTGCGCGCCTTCTACCTTGGCGACGTCGAGTCCAATGAATACCTCATGCACGCGCGATACCGGGCTGACGAGGTGAGGGCCCTCGGACAGCGTGTCCGATTCGATATGCCCGAAGGTTGTGACTACGCCGATGCGCGATTGCGAGACCTGCGTAAAGCACGAAAACAGCATGCCGACAGCTACAACCAGGACGAATGTGATAACGCCGTAGCGCATTTGCGGCTCATGGTCTTTGCGCAGCGATTTAGAAGCGAATACAGCTGCCGCGCCGATAATGGCGGCGAAGAAAAGAACAACAATAATCTGGCCCATGTCGATGATCTTCAGGTGAGAGAACACAAAAGGAGAGAATGACCGGTTGGTTACACACGTCGTTCGACCGGCCTCATGCGGAGGTGAGACGGAAAGCGGAAAGAGCGTTTGGCGAATCTGAAATGGGAACGAACTGGCTGAGCCGCCCGACGCAGCGCGATGAGCGCACTCAATAGACCGTATGGCCGAGTGTTATCAAAGAACGCCAGTTTGTTCGTTTGCATTGAAGCGGTGCGAAATCATTAAGCGAATTTGTTGTTTTTTATGTTTCTGGCGATTAAAGAAATCAGCGAGGTTGTGGCGAAGTCTACAAGCATATTGAATGCTTGCGCAACGGTATCTTTTAGAGCGGGGGATTAAAGCGCTTGATCGTGGAGGTGCTTTGCGAGTGGCACGCTTTTCTATTTATGTCGCATAAAAAACTGCGCCGGGGGCGGCGCAGTTGTACGGCGTTTCGGTGCGGTCGTTTCGGGCTAGCGCTGTTTTGCAACGAACCCCGCAATCGCGTCATTCAACGCATCCGGTGCATCGCGATGTGGCGAGTGTCCGCAAGCATCGAGCTTCACCAATTGCGCATGCGGCACGCGCTCGCCGATCGTATCGATCTGCGCCATGGTGCCGTAGTTGTCGTCGTGGCCTTGCACTGCGAGTAAAGGTTGCCGGATGGCGGCGAGTTCATCCACGATGCGCCATTCCCTGAACGCCGGATTCAGCCAGATATCGTTCCAGCCATAGAACGCGGAATCGACGTCGGCGTGATAGCGGGCTAGCTTGCTGCGCAGATCGGTGGTCTCGTAGAGTTGCTTGGTTTGCGCGATGCTTTCCACAGATATGTCTTCGACGAATACATGCGGCGCGATTGCTATCGCGCCTGCCAATTCATCCGGATGCTGCGCCGCATAGAGCAGCGCGATCGAGCCGCCGTCGCTATGGCCGATCACCCACATGCGCTTGCGTTCCTGTGCGCCGATATCGAGCGCATCGAGCAAAGCGGGCAGGATGTCGCGCGTTTGTGAGGTCATGAAATCGACCGGCCATTTGACGTCGTGCGCACGCGGCGTGGATAGCCCATAGCCGGGTCGCGAATAAACGAGACCACGCATGCCGAGCCGCTCGCACAAGGCTTGCGGCCAGTCGCGCCACATCGCGATGGAACCCAGTCCTTCGTGCAGGAAGACGGCGATCGGTGCATTGGCCGCCGCTTCATTCACCCAGCGATATTCGATGCGCAAGGGCCCATGCGATGCCGTGGCGGGCAGTTCTGCGAATTCGCTAGCAAGGGTTGCGGTTGCGGGGTTCTGCATGGATCACCTTATGACTGTTCGCGCAGTTTGAAGCGTTGAATCTTGCCGGTAGCGGTTTTCGGCAAATCGTCGACGAAGAGGATATCGCGCGGATACTTGTGCGGCGCGAGCCGTCCCTTGACGAAATTCTTCAACTCATCCGCGAGTATCTCAGACGGTGTGAATTCACGCTTCAGCACCACGAACGCGCGGGTCTTCACGAGGCCGCCATGATCGACACCGACCACCGCGGCTTCCAGCACCGCGTCGTGCTGCACCAGAACCATCTCCACTTCGACGGGTGATACGTACTGACCGCTCACTTTCAGCATGTCGTCGCTGCGGCCCGCGTACACGTAACAGCCGTTCGCGAGACGACGGTACTTATCTCCGCTGCGGATCCACTCGCCGAGGAACGTGGCGCGCGACTTCTCGCGATTGCTCCAGTACATGAGTGCCGCGCTCGGTCCTTTGATAAACAGATCGCCGACTTCGTCGTCGGGCACCGGATGTCCGGCTTCGTCGCGCAGTTCGACTTCATAGCCGGGCACGGGGCGGCCCGTGGTGCCGTACTCGACTTCACCCGTGCGGTTCGACAGGAAGATATGCAGCATCTCGGTCGAGCCGATGCCGTCGAGAATTTCGCAGCCGAAATGCGCGGTGAAGCGCTCGCCAATTTCGCGCGGCAGCGCTTCGCCCGCCGACGTGCACACGCGCATCGCGACAGCGGCGCGCTCGGGCAGGTTGGGCGAGACGAGCATGCTCGCGTAGAGCGTCGGTACGCCGTAAAAAATGGTCGGGCGATGCCGCACGAGGCGCGTGAAAATCGCGTCGGCGGTGGGGCGCTCGGCCATCAATACAGCCGTGGCGCCAACCGAAAGTGGGAACGTCAACCCATTGCCCAGACCGTATGCAAAGAACAACTTGGCCGCCGAGAAAACTACATCGCTTTCGACGATGCCAAGAATCGGCTTCGCGTACAACTCGGCGGTCCAGTACAGATTCGCGTGCGTATGGACGGTGCCTTTCGGCTTGCCGGTCGAGCCGGACGAATACAGCCAGAACGCGATATCGTCGCAACCTGTCGCAGAAGGCTTGGTGGCCGGTGTGGCCGCGTCGATCAGATCGTTGAGGCGCGGCGCCGTCAAAGGCTCGCCGTCAAGGGGCTGTGAAACGATCAACTGGCAACCGTCGTGTTCGGTGGTATCCATCGCCTGCGTGACATTCGGCAGCAATGCGCCGGATGCGATCACGGCGCGCGCATGGCTGTGCGTCAGCATGTACACATAGTCGGCCGTGGTGAGCAAGGTGTTCGCGACGACCGGCACGACGCCCGCATAGAGCGCACCGAGAAAGGCGATTGGCAGTTCGATGGTGTCGAGCATCACCAGCAGCACGCGTTCTTCCGGATGCACACCAAGCGTGCGCAATGCGCTTGCGAAGCGCCGGGCCCGTTCTTCGAGTTCGCCGTAGGTGGTCGTGCCGGTGTCGTCGATATAGGCAGTCTTGGCGGCGCGCGCTTCATTCAATCCAAACAGGTAGGCCGCGAAATTGAATATCGCGGGCGGCGCTTCGACAGTCGGCGCGGGCCGACTCGCAGCCGTTTCCAGCAGGGCTTCCATATGTCTCCTCCATCGGGTGGGGGCGGTCTGGCGGTTATGTGCTCTTGATCCGCTCGATGCTTACTGTCTGATCGTGTGAAGCTTGTCTCGTGCCGCTACGCTGCGGTGGGCGTGAATTCGATCGCGCCTTGCGGCAGCAGATACAGCACCAGCGCCTGGCCATTCGCAACGGTCGGCCGATGCGCGCTGCCGGGACCGTACACGCACCAACCTGCCGGATGACCGTCGAAGGTAGCGCCTTCGGTGAGCGGCATGATCAGATCTATTTCGCCGTTCGGATGCACATGATGCGGACCGGCAATATCCTTCATATCGACCACGTCGACGGAAAAGCCGTGGGTTTCCGGCAAGGCCTTGAAGATCCGGCCATAACGAATGCCGCCGCCTTCGCGATTGCACAGCCAGCCTTCGGCCACGCCGGTGCGGCAGGCATCCGCCAGTTCGCGGAAGGTCGCGCCGTTTGCGGGATACGTGTCGTTGAGCCACGTGGTCAGCGTGCCGTCGAGCGGGCGGCCGGCGAGTTGCTCTGTCACGCCCGCAATCAGGCGTTGAAAGTCATGTGGGGACATGCAAGCCTCCAGATCAGCACGCGCACGCACCTTAATTCATGCGTGCCGTTGCGCCGTCTCCGTGACGCCGCCGAAAAACCTCGACAGCGTTTGTTATTGGATCAATATTTGGCGAAAATTAACTGTTCACCAATGCCATGTCAAGCACTATAGTACATGTAACGTATTCAATAGGCAGTTAAACATGAACCAAAATTACTCTTCCGCGCCGCTGGACGATCCTGCCGATGAGGACGCGAGCCGCGCCACCGGGGCCAGCCGCGGTGCCGACAGCGGGGCTGAGCGTGGGGCGGAGCGCGATCCTTTTCTAACCGCGATGGGTGATCGCGTGCGTTTGCTGCGCGCGCGCCGTGGCATGACACGCAAGACGCTGGCGACTGAAACCGGCTTGTCGGAGCGTCATCTGGCGAATCTGGAGTCGGGCATGGGCAACGCATCGGTGCTGGTGTTGCGGCAAATCGCGGCGACGCTGAACTGCCCGCTGGCCGAAGTGATCGGCGACGAAACCACGGCTTCCGCCGAATGGCTGCTGATCCGTGAACTGCTGCAGGGTCGCGACCAGGCGGCGCTGCAGCGCGCCCGCGTGGCGCTTGCCGAGATGTTCGCGCAGGCGCCGCGTGACCCGCATCGCAAGGACCGGATCGCGCTGATCGGCCTGCGCGGGGCCGGCAAGTCGACCTTCGGCCGGATGCTGGCGCAGGAGCGCAAAGTGCCGTTCGTCGAGCTGACGCGGGTGATCGAGCAACTCGCCGGCTGTCCGCCGTCGGAGATTCATTCGCTTTACGGTGCGAGCGCTTACCGGCGTTATGAGCACCGCGCGCTGGAGGCGGTGATTCACGAGCATGAGCGCGCTGTGATCGCGTCGCCGGGCGGGCTGGTGTCGGAGTCGGGCACCTTCAATGCACTCCTGTCACACTGCTTTACCGTATGGCTGCAGGCCACGCCGGAAGAGCATATGCGCCGCGTCGTCGCGCAGGGCGATCTGCGGCCGATGTCCGGTAACAAGGAGGCGATGGATGACCTGAAGCGCATCCTGGCCGGGCGTAGCGAACTGTACGGCCGCGCCGACATGACCTTCGACACCAGCGAAAAAACCTTGGCCGACGCCTACTTGCAGCTGCGCGACCGGCTGGCTGCAAGGCTCGCTGCAGAATCGCCGGATGAAGTACGGGTGAGCTGAAATGCAGTGCGAGCCTAGGGTTTACTAGCAAACATGCACTAAAATGCTTTACTCGGGGATGACGATGCACTATTGTTCAAAAAACAAGTTTTGCATCGTCCAGTCAGGAGACGCCCCATGTCCACAGCAGAAACCGCCATCGCGCCGGTCGACTACCGCACCGATCCTTCGCAGTACAAGCATTGGAAGCTGAGTTTCAACGGTCCTGTCGCGACCCTTGGCATCGACATCGCCGAGGACGGCGGGATCCGGGACGGCTACAAGCTGAAGCTGAATTCATACGACCTTGGCGTCGACATCGAACTGCACGACGCGATACAACGCATCCGCTTCGAGCATCCTGAAGTCAAAACGGTGGTGCTGACGAGCTTGAAGGATCGCGTGTTCTGCTCGGGCGCGAATATCTTCATGCTGGGTTTGTCCACGCACGCCTGGAAGGTCAACTTCTGCAAATTCACCAACGAAACGCGCAACGGTCTCGAAGATTCATCGCGTCATTCAGGTCTGAAGTTTCTCGCCGCCGTGAACGGTGCATGCGCCGGCGGTGGTTACGAACTCGCGCTCGCTTGCGACGAGATCTATCTCGTGGATGACCGCTCGTCGTCGGTTTCGCTGCCGGAGGTGCCGCTGCTGGGCGTGCTGCCGGGTACGGGCGGCCTGACGCGTGTTACCGACAAACGCAAGGTGCGTCACGATCGTGCGGACATCTTCTGTACTGTGGTCGAAGGCATTCGCGGTGAGCGGGCGAAAGCATGGCGTCTCGTGGATGAAGTCGTGAAGCCGAATCAGTTCGATCAGACGATTCAGGCGCGCGCGCTTGAACTCGCCGAACAAAGCGATCGCCCGTCGGACGCACCAGGCGTCATGCTCACGCGTATCGAACGCACCAACCGCGAAGACGGCCTGACTTATAAAACACTCGACGTTACGATCGATCGTGCGAAGCGCATCGCCACCTTCACGGCGAAAGCGCCACAAGCCGGACAACCTACCGAGATCGACGCGATCGTCGCCGCCGGCACGAGCTGGTGGCCATTGCAGTTCGCCCGCGAACTCGACGACGCGATCCTCTCGATGCGCACTAACGAGCTCGAGGTTGGCACCTGGGTCTTCAAGACCGAAGGCGATGCCCGTAATCTGCTCGCCACCGACGCTACCCTGATGCAGCACAAGGACCATTGGTTCGTGCGCGAGACGATCGGCCTCTTGCGCCGCACGCTGGCACGTATCGACGTGTCGTCGCGTTCGCTGTTCGCGCTGATCGAGCCGGGTTCGTGTTTTGCCGGCACCTTCGCCGAACTCGCGTTTGCCTGCGACCGCAGCTATATGGCGGCACTGACGAGCAACGAAGACGAAGAGCCGGCGATCACGCTCTCGGAAGTCAACTTCGGTCTCTATCCGATGGTCACGCATCAATCACGTTTGGCTCGTCGCTTCTATGAAGAAGCCGAACCGCTCGACGCGGTGCGCTCGAAGATCGGCCAGGCGATCAAAGCTGTTGAAGCCGAGCGCCTGGGTCTCGTGACCGCGTCGCCCGACGATATCGATTGGGCCGACGAAATCCGCATCGCGCTCGAAGAACGCGCGGCGATGTCGCCGGATGCATTGACCGGACTGGAAGCGAATCTGCGCTTCAACGGCCCGGAAACGATGGAGACGCGTATTTTCGGGCGTCTCACCGCATGGCAGAACTGGATCTTCAACCGGCCGAACGCAGTGGGCGAGAAGGGCGCGCTCAAGGTGTACGGCAAAGGCAGCAAGGCGCAATTCGACGTCTCGCGCGTTTGATTCTTTCGACGCGACACAACGTAACTGAAACCGACGCCCCCTGCCTGATACGCGCCTCTCATCCGCAAGCTCTGTATTCCGACCAAGGAACCGACCATGTCAACGATCAACTACAGCGAAAAGATTCCGAACAACGTCAATCTCGCCGACGACCGTGCATTGCAACGCGCGCTCGAACAATGGCAGCCGAATTTTCTGTCGTGGTGGGGCGATATGGGCCCGGAAGGCTCGCATGGCTATGACGTGTATCTGCGCACGGCGGTGAGCGTCGACGCGGGCGGCTGGGCGCATTTCGATCACGTGAAGATGCCGGACTATCGCTGGGGCATTTTCCTCACGCCCGGTGAACAGGACCGCAAGATTCATTTCGGCGAGCACAAGGGTGAGGCTGCGTGGCAGGACGTGCCCGGCGAGCATCGCGCGAATCTGCGCCGCATTATCGTCACGCAAGGCGATACGGAGCCGGCTTCGGTCGAGCAGCAACGGCATCTGGGTTTGACCGCGCCGTCGATGTACGACCTGCGCAACCTGTTTCAGGTGAACGTGGAAGAAGGCCGCCACCTGTGGGCGATGGTGTACCTGCTGCACCGTTACTTCGGCCGCGATGGTCGCGAGGAAGCAGAGGCACTGCTCGGCCGCCGTTCGGGTGACGAAGATAATCCGCGTATTCTCGGCGCCTTCAATGAGAAAACGCCGGACTGGCTCGCGTTTTACATGTTCACGTACTTCACCGACCGCGACGGCAAATTCCAGTTGTCGGCGCTCGCCGAGTCGGGTTTCGATCCGCTTGCACGCACCACCAAGTTCATGCTGACCGAAGAAGCGCATCACATGTTCGTCGGCGAATCGGGTGTGTCGCGCGTGATCCAGCGCACGGCGCAAGTGATGAACGAACTGGGCACGGACGACGTCGCGAAGATTCGCGCGGCCGGCGTGATCGATCTGCCGACCATCCAGCGCTACTTGAACTTTCATTACTCGGTGACGATCGATCTGTTCGGCGCCGATCATTCGTCTAATGCGGCCACGTTCTACAGCTCGGGCCTGAAGGGCCGCTATGAAGAGAACAAGCGCGACGACGATCATCAATTGAACGGTCAAAGCTACAAGCTGCTCGACGTGCAGGACGGCAAACTGGTCGAGCGCGAAGTGCCGATGCTCAACGCGATGAATGAAGTGCTGCGCGACGACTACATTAAAGATTCGGTGGCGGGTGTCGGCCGCTGGAACAAGGTGCTCGAAAAGGCTGGCATCGATTTCCGCATGACAGTGCCGCATAAAGCGTTCAACCGGCAGATCGGCACGTTTGCAGGTACGCGTGTGTCGCCGGACGGCCGCGTGATCAGCGAGACCGAATGGGCCGCCAATGAAGCGAAGTGGCTCGCCTCGCCGGAAGATCGTGCGTATGTCGCCTCGCTGATGGGTCGCGTCGTCGAACCGGGCAAGTTCGCGAACTGGATTGCGCCGCCGGCAATGGGCGTGAACCGTCAGCCGGTCGATTTCGAATACGTGCGCTTTAACTGAGCACGGCGATTGAAAACGTGCGGCGTCGTATTCGCACGAATATCTGGTGGAGGAAGTCATGAACGGCCCAGTATCGATCGAAGTTCTCAGGCAACATCTGATCGATCCGGAAATCTGCATTCGCTGCAATACCTGCGAAGAGACTTGCCCGGTCGATGCGATCACGCACGACGAGAACAATTATGTGGTCAAGGCGGATGTCTGCAACGGCTGCATGGCGTGCGTGCCACCGTGTCCGACTGGCTCGATCGATAACTGGCGCACCGTGCTGAAAGCCGATGCGTATTCCATCGACGAGCAGTTCAAGTGGGACGTGTTGCCTGAGCAGAACACGATGGCAGTACCTGCTGCTGAAGATGAATCGGTCGCGGCCGGAGCGTCAGGCGATACGCCAGCGGATGCAAGCGGTATTGAAGTCGATACCGTGCGCGGCTCGGTCGTCCCGCCGTGGTCCGCAGCGAAACCGTACGTGAATCTCTACACTCACAAGGCGCCGACTACCGCGACGGTGGTCGGCAACTACCGGCTCACGGACGGCTCGACGGATAGCGACATCCATCACATCGTGCTCGATTTCGGCTCGATGCCTTTCCCTGTGCTGGAGGGGCAGTCGATCGGCATCCTGCCGCCGGGCGCGACCGCAGATGGCCGCACGCATCACGCGCGGCAGTATTCGATTGCGAGCCCGCGCGATGGCGAACGGCCCGGCTATAACAATGTTTCTCTCACCGTGAAGCGCGTGTCCCAGCAGCACGGCGATGCGCTCGATGGAGTCTGCTCGAATTATCTGTGCGATCTGAAGAAGGGCGACGTGGTCAGCGTAATAGGCCCGTTCGGCGGCACCTTCCTGATGCCGAACCATCCGAACTCGCATCTGCTGATGATTTGCACGGGCACAGGCTCGGCGCCGATGCGCGCGATGACCGAATATCGTAGGCGGCGTCGTCTGAAAGGCGCGACCGGCAAGCTGATGTTGTTCTTCGGCGCGCGTACAAAAGAAGAGTTGCCGTACTTTGGTCCATTGACGAATCTGCCGAAGGATTTCATCGACACGAATCTGGCGTTTTCTCGCACGCCGGGGCAGCCCAAACGCTACGTGCAGGACGCGATGCGTGAGCGTGCGGTCGATGTCGCACAGATGCTCAAGGACGACAACACGCATATCTACGTGTGCGGCTTGAAGGGGATGGAAGACGGCGTGCTGCAAGCGCTCAAGGAAATCGGCGAACAGCACCAGCTCGACTGGGAAGCGCTATGGATGAAGCTGAAGCGGGAAGGGCGGTTGCATCTGGAGACGTATTGATTGACTGATGTCTGGCCATGAATTGGCCCGCATGCCTGCGGGCCTCATGGTCTTTACCAGATCGTTTTGACGTGTGGATACGCGCGAATTTTTTCGTCTTTTGTCACTAGCGGTACGGCAAACTTGCGAGCGGTCGCGACGATCATCCTGTCGGCTGGGTCTCTGTGGAACTCACCGGGAAGATCGACGGACTTCGTTGCGATTTCCACATCGACAGGTATAAAGCGCACAGCTTCGATTGCCGAGACGGTGGCGAGCCAACTGCTGACATCCATCGAGAGTAGGAGCCTCTCGCGCTCCACCAGCATGGCTATTTCCCATGCGGAAATGGCCGACACGACGATTTCCCCGCCGGCCATTTCGTGCGCGATGGCAGTCTTTGCTTTCTTGCTTAACGTCGGATCGCCGGTGACCCACCAGACCAAAGTATGGGTATCCAGAACGATCACTGCGTCGCCTCCCAGTCATCCTCTCCAACGGGAGCGGTGGGATTGTCGTAACGCACGACCGAGCCGCGTAGCACGTCTAGCGGACTGCGTTCTACACCGCGATAGGGCCGGACTTCAAGCGCTGGCTTGCCGTGGTCGGTGACAATCAAGCTTTCACCGGACGCCTCCACTTGCCGGAACAATTCGAGCGCCTTGGCCTTGAATTCAGACTTCGATACCAGATTGCCTTGCACAGTAGCTCCTATAGTCATTTGCCTATAGTCACTATTGTACTCCAAAATGACTAGATGGAAGTAGTCATTGAACGGCTGACCCTTTCCCTTGCGCCGGCGACACCGCCCCACACGCACGAATCACCAACTGCACGACTTCCTCCGTCGTCACCTCAAACGCCTTCTGTGTCAGTGCGCGTTTGCCTTTAAGCGCGCGAATCTGCGCGTCGAAGTCGGCGTAATGCTGCGTGGTTGCCCAGATCATGTACATCAGCGTTTGCGCATCCACCGGCGCCAGCAGCCCGCGCGCAATCCAGTCGTCGATCACCTTCACCCGGCTATCCAGCCAAGGCTTCACGCGCCCGGTGAGAATGTCCTCCATATGCTCTGCGCCGTGAATGATCTCGCTCGCCCACACCTTCGAACCTAAAGGCCGGCGGCGCGATAACTCCATTTTCGCGCGTACGTATCCGCCAATCGCTTCGACCGGATCGTCACTGCATTCGAAGGTATCCGCCGCGCGATGCCAGTCTTCGAACAGGTCTTCCAGCACGCGCCGGTACAACGCGAGTTTTGTCGGGAAGTAGTAATGCAGGTTAGCTTTCGGTAAGCCTGCACGCTCAGCGATCATCGCCGTGCTGGTTCCATCGAGTCCTCGCTCGGCGAAAACCGCTTCGGCGCACGCCAGCAAATGCGCTTCATTCGACTCGCGAATGTGCGCCTTGCGCCGCCGCAAAGGCGCGCGAGTTTCGTCCAGTGTCTCGTCGTTTTCCGTGATGTCGGCAGCCACGTTGTCGTCTCTCATGTTGGCCTTCATCGGCATGTGTGCCGCGTCGCGCTTCATTCTAGTCGTTTGAGCGCGGATGGACACGCGCATTCGAGGCCGTCGAAAAATGCGTGGTGCAGTGCAATGGCACGCTTCTCGCTATGTTTGTCACCGTACGAAAGGTGTTGATTTGGCGGGCTTAATCGTCTACAACCTGTCCAACTGGACAGGATTGAGAGAGCGGGAGATGCCCCAGGGTTTGCCCTCTGTATAAGAGGCGATCAAAGGCATCGAGTGTGCACCGCCGCCGTGCGGCCACGCCCCAAAACCCGCCGCCGATGCACCAGTTTCATGTCGGTTCACCGAAAGGAGCGAGACGAATGAACGCGGTATCCGAAGCGCTGAAGCACGCAGAACCCGCTACGTCGATCAAGGTCGACGGCAAGCGGCTGTGGGACAGCCTGATGACGATGGCGAAGATCGGCGCGACGCCCAAAGGCGGCGTTTGCCGATTGGCGCTGACCGACCTCGACAAACAGGGGCGTGACCTGATCGTCAGTTGGGCGAAAGAAGCGGGCTGCACGGTCAGTGTCGATCAGATGGGCAATGTGTTCATGCGCCGTGCCGGGCGCAACCCTGATGCGTTGCCGGTTATGACCGGTTCGCATGCGGACTCGCAGCCGACCGGCGGCCGCTTCGACGGTATCTACGGCGTGCTAGGCGGGCTCGAAGTGATCCGCAGTCTCAACGATCACGACATCGAGACCGAGCATCCGGTTGAAGTGGTGATCTGGACCAACGAGGAGGGCTCGCGCTTTGCGCCCGCCATGGTTGCCTCGGGGGTGTTCGCCGGCGTCTTCACACTGGACTACGGCCTCTCGCGCAAGGATGTGGACGGCAAGACCATCGGCGAGGAACTCAAACGTATCGGTTATGCGGGCGATCTGCCTTGCGGTGGACGTCCCCTGCATGCCGCGTTCGAATTGCACATCGAACAAGGGCCGATTCTCGAAGCCGAGCACAAAACCATTGGCGTGGTGACCGATGCGCAAGGTCAACGCTGGTACGAGATCACGCTGACGGGGCAGGAGGCGCATGCGGGTCCGACGCCGATGCCGCGCCGTCGCGATGCGTTGCTCGGGGCCGCGCGTGTGGTCGATCTGGTCAATCGCATCGGGCTGGATAACGCGCCGTTCGGCTGCGCGACGGTCGGCATGATGCAGGTCTATCCGAACTCGCGCAATGTGATTCCGGGCCGCGTGTTCTTCACCGTCGACTTCCGTCATCCGGACGACGCGGTACTCGCGAAGATGGATGCCGCGTTACGTGAGGGCGTGAAGAAAATCACCAGCACCATCGGTCTGGAAACCGAACTCGAGCAGATCTTTTACTACGCGCCGGTCGCTTTCGACGAAGCCTGCGTGAAGTCAGTGCGCGCCGCGGCCGAACGCTTCGGCTATCCGCATCGCAACATGGTGTCCGGTGCGGGACATGACGCGTGCTATCTGTCGCAAGTCGCGCCGACTTCGATGGTGTTCGTCCCGTGCGTCGACGGGATCAGTCACAACGAGATCGAGGACGCGACCTTCGAATGGATCGAAGCGGGCGCGAACGTCTTGCTGCACGCCATGCTCGGACGAGCGTGCGAGCCGGTTTCATAACGCTTTAGCGGTAGCTGTGGCGGGTTTTAGTTATTCCCTAGCCTCACCGTAGTGCCTATAAAACATGCCGCCCCGGCTCCGCTTCAGCGCAGCCGACGGGACCGGCTACGTCCTCACATCGAAGAAGGAACGTGTATGGCCATCAAGCAAACCGGCGATATTGCGCCTCAGCGCCTATCGGCCGATCAACTCTCGTGCGAGTTCTCCGATATCGCACCGTTGCTCGACGCGAGTGCCGCGGCCGCAGCAGCGAGCCGCTGTCACTACTGTTACGACGCGCCGTGTGTGAACGCGTGTCCGACACAGATCGACATTCCCAGTTTCATTCGCAAGATCAGCAACGGCAATCTGAAGGGCGCGGCTGTCGACATTCTGTCGGCGAATCCGCTGGGCGGCATGTGCTCGCGCGTTTGCCCGACCGAGATTCTTTGCGAGGGTGCTTGCGTGCGCAACCATCAGGATGCGAAGCCGGTGGCGATCGGCGCGTTGCAACGTCATGCGACCGATTGGGCGATGGCGCGCGGTGAAGTGCTGTTCAAGCGCGCGGCTGAAACGGGTCGGCATGTTGCAGTGGTCGGTGCGGGACCGGCCGGACTTGCCTGTGCGCATCGGCTTGCATTGGCCGGCCATAACGTGACGATCTATGACGCCCACGAGAAAGCGGGTGGCCTGAACGAATACGGCATCGCTGCCTATAAAACCGTCGACGATTTTGCGCAGCGCGAAGTGGCGTGGCTGTGCTCGACCGGCGGCATCGAGATAAAAAACGGCGTCGCGCTTGGACGTGACGTGGATCTCGACGCGCTGCGCAAGCAGCATGACGCGGTTTTCCTCGCGATCGGTCTCACGGGCGTGCGCGCATTGGCGATGGAAGGCGAGGACCTGAGCGGCGTGATGAACGCAGTGGATTTCATCGAACAGGTGCGCACGGCGAGCGACTTCGGAACGGTGCCGGTGGGCCGGCGAGTTGTCGTGATCGGTGGCGGCAATACGGCAGTGGATGCCGCCGTGCA
Source organism: Paraburkholderia aspalathi (assembly GCF_900116445.1). Taxonomy (GTDB): domain Bacteria; phylum Pseudomonadota; class Gammaproteobacteria; order Burkholderiales; family Burkholderiaceae; genus Paraburkholderia; species Paraburkholderia aspalathi. Next base: position 40,338 of record NZ_FPBH01000026.1, on the reverse strand, counting down.
AAGCCACAAGCTCGGCGCGACCTCGGTGACGATGGTGTATCGGCGCGGCGTCGAGTCGATGAGCGCGACGTGGGCCGAGCGTGATTTCGCGCAGACCAACGGCGTCACGCTCGTCACGCATGCAAAGCCGGTGCGTTTGATCGGAGAAGGCGGCGTGGTGACGGGCGTCGAATTCGAGCGCACGTCAGGCGATGGCAGTCAGGAGCGCTTCGTGGCCGAAGCCGACATGGTGCTCAAGGCAATCGGACAGACGTTGGTGCCGGTCGGCATCGAGCGCGAACTGTTGACGCTGGACGGCAGCCGCATCGCGGTCGATGCAAACGGACAAACCTCGCTGCCAGGCGTATGGGCGGGTGGCGATTGTGCAGCGACTGGCGGGATCGATCTGACAGTCCAAGCGGTGCAGGACGGCAAGATTGCCGCCGCCGCGATCGACGCCCAGTTCGCCCGCACGGCAGTCAAAGCCGCGTAAGACAGGACAGAGCCACTTAAGCCGCGTATCACACCAAGATAAAACAAGCAGTCCCCAAGGAGCCGAACATGGCCGATCTGCGCTGTACGATTGCCGGCATTACGTCGCCGAATCCTTTCTGGCTCGCTTCCGCGCCGCCGACCGACAAAGCCTATAACGTGAACCGCGCGTTCGAAGCAGGCTGGGGTGGGGTCGTGTGGAAGACACTGGGCCTCGACCCGCATGTAGTGAACGTCAGCTCGCGCTATGGCGCGGTGCAATGGAACGGCCAGCGCATGGCGGGCCTGAACAACATCGAACTGATCACCGATCGTCCGCTCGACGTCAACCTTAAGGAAATCGCCCAGGTCAAACGCGACTGGCCGGATCGCGCGATGATCGTCTCGCTGATGGTGCCGTGCAACGAGCGCGACTGGAAGTGGATTTTGCCGCTCGTCGAAGATACGGGCGCCGATGCGGTGGAACTGAATTTCGGCTGTCCGCACGGCATGAGCGAGCGCGGCATGGGTGCGGCAGTGGGCCAGGTGCCCGAGTACATCGAGATGGTCACGCGCTGGGTCAAGGAAGGCTCGAAGCTGCCTTGCCTCGTCAAACTCACGCCGAATATCAGCGACATCCGCCTCGGTTCGCGTGCTGCCTATAAGGGCGGCGCCGACGGCGTGTCGCTGATCAACACGATCAATTCGATCGTCGCGGTGGATCTCGATGCGATGTCGCCGCTGCCGATGGTCGACGGCAAAGGCACACATGGTGGCTATTGCGGTCCGGCGGTGAAGCCGATCGCGCTGAACATGGTGGCTGAAATTGCGCGCGACGTCGAAACGCCGAATCTGCCGATCTCCGGCATCGGCGGCATTTCATCGTGGCGCGATGCGGCCGAATTCATGGTGCTCGGAGCAGGCAGCGTGCAGGTCTGCACGGCGGCAATGCACTATGGATTCCGCATCGTGTCCGATCTCGCGGATGGTCTCTCGAACTGGATGGACGAAAAAGGCTACGCGACACTCGACGACATTCGCGGCCGCGCCGTGCCGAACGTCACCGACTGGAAGTACCTGAACCTCAAATACGACATCAAGGCGCGCATCGATCAGGACAAGTGCATTCAGTGCGGCATCTGCCATATCGCCTGCGAAGACACTGCGCACCAGGCGATCATGAAAGAAAAAGATGGCGTCCGGCATTTTGAAGTGATGGACTCCGAATGTGTCGGCTGCAATCTGTGCATGCATGTGTGCCCGGTCGAGCAGTGCATCACGATGGAACGCGTGGACAGCGACGAGTACGCGAACTGGACTACGCATCCGAACAACCCAGCGCGGGTGGATGCCGGTGAAGGCGGCAAGTCGGACGCCGTTGAAACCGCCGAGCATGCCGATGCCCACGCAGCAAAAGCAGCCTGAAACGTGAGCGACCTGTAGGAAAAGAAACGAAGCGAAGCGAAGCGCTTGTACTGAACCTGTAATTTTCCCTTAGGGCCTGACGCGCCATCAGAAGCCGCGCGGGCCTCAACGATCAGTGGAGATCTTTCGATGAAGCAGACAGCGCAACCCGTCGATCCGCAGTTTGCGGCCGGCGCGCAGGGCAGCAGTCTTTACAACGACGACCTTGCGCCGACCGGCGTCGCACAGCGCACGTGGCGGTGGTATCACTTCGCCGCGCTGTGGGTGGGGATGGTGATGAACATCGCGTCATACATGCTCGCGGCCGGTTTGACGGAAGAGGGCATGTCGCCGTGGCAGGCGGTGGCAACGGTACTGCTCGGCAATCTGATCGTGCTGGTGCCGATGTTGCTGATCGGGCATGCGGGCGCGAAACACGGCATTCCGTACGCGGTGCTCGTGCGTTCTTCCTTCGGCACGCAGGGTGCGAAATTGCCGGCGATGCTGCGGGCGATCGTCGCGTGTGGCTGGTATGGCATTCAGACATGGCTTGGCGGCAGCGCGATCTACACGCTCTTGAATATTCTGACCGGCAACGCGCTGCACGGCGCGGCGTTGCCGTTCCTCGACATCTCGCTCACGCAGCTCGCGTGTTTCCTCGTGTTCTGGGCGCTGCAGATCTATTTTATTGTGCACGGCACTGACTCGATCCGCTGGCTCGAAAGCTGGTCCGCGCCGATCAAGATCGTGATGTGTATCGCGCTGGTGTGGTGGGCCACCTCGAAGGCGGGTGGTCTCGGCTCGATGTTGTCGGCGCCGTCGCAATTCGTGCCGGGCGGCAAGAAAGAAGGAATGTTCTGGGCGACTTTCTGGCCCGGCCTCACGGCAATGGTGGGCTTCTGGGCGACCCTCGCGCTGAACATTCCCGACTTCACGCGCTTTGCCAAAACGCAGCGCGACCAGATCATCGGCCAGTCGATTGGTTTGCCGGTGCCGATGGCCTTGCTCTCGGTGATCTCCGTGGTGGTGACATCGGCGACCGTGGTGATCTACGGCAAGGCGATCTGGGACCCGATCGATCTGACGAGCCGCATGACGGGCATAGGCGTCGGCATTGCACTGATCATCCTGACGCTCGATACGATGTGCTGCAATCTGGCGGCGAATCTCGTCGGCCCGGCTTATGACTTTTCGAGCTTGTGGCCGAAGGGTATTTCGTATCGCGTCGGTGGCATGATTACCGCGACCATTGCCATCGTGATGATGCCGTGGAAGATTCTCGCCACCACGCAGGGTTATATCTTTACTTGGTTGGTCGGTTACTCGGCTTTGCTCGGTCCGGTGGCGGGAATTCTGATGGTCGACTACTTCCTGATTCGCGGCACACGACTGGACACGCGCGAACTGTTCGACGAGCATGGCGAGTACAGCTACACGGGCGGCTGGAATATCGGCGCGGTGGTGGCGCTCGTGGTCGGCGTGCTGCCGAATCTGCCGGGCTTCCTGCACACCGCGTTTCCGGCATCGTTTCCGAACGTGCCGGCGATTTTCAACACGCTCTATACGTATGCATGGTTTGTCGGACTCGCGTTGGCGTCGATCGTATACAGCGCGTGGATGAGGTTGAGCAAAGGACCGAGTGCGCGCGTGGCGAGTGCCTGAGAGTGTCCATAAGCCACGCACGAAGCAGATGAAGCACGTAGCACCGAAACCAGCAGTTCATAAGGAGGCGGCACCATGACGACCCTGATTCGCGGCGGCACGATTATCGACGCGGAGAACACGTATCGTGCGGACGTGTTGTGTGCGGACCCGCAGGACGGCGGCACGATCCTGCAGATCGGAGCGGACCTGGAGGCGCCGGCCGGCGCGACGATCGTCGATGCGGGCGGGCAGTATGTGATGCCCGGTGGCATCGATCCGCATACGCATATGGAATTGCCGTTCATGGGCACCACGGCCAGCGACGATTTCTACACCGGTACAGCCGCCGGTTTATCCGGTGGCACGACCAGCATCATCGACTTCGTGATTCCGAGCCCGAAGCAATCGCTGATGGAGGCCTTCAAGGAATGGCGCGGCTGGGCTGAGAAAGCATCGGCGGATTATGGTTTTCACGTTGCGGTGACGTGGTGGGACGATTCGGTCTATCGGGACATGGGCACGCTGGTGCATGAACACGGCGTGTCGAGTTTCAAGCACTTCATGGCCTACAAGAACGCCATCATGGCCGACGACGAAGTGCTGGTAAACAGCTTCTCGCGCTCGCTCGAACTCGGCGCGCTGCCCACCGTGCATGCGGAAAACGGTGAACTGGTGTTTCAACTGCAGCGTCAGTTGCTTGCCAAGGGCTTTACGGGACCCGAGGCGCATCCGTTGTCGCGGCCGCCTGAAGTGGAGGGCGAGGCCGCCAATCGGGCGATTCGCATTGCGCAAGTGCTCGGCGTGCCGGTATATATCGTCCACGTGTCCGCGAAGGATGCGGTCGACGCGATTGCGCGTGCCCGCAGCGAAGGCCTTCGCGTATTCGGCGAAGTGTTGCCGGGCCATCTGGTGATCGATGAAGCGGTGTATCGCGATCCCGACTGGACCCGCGCGGCGGCGCACGTGATGAGCCCGCCGTTCCGTTCCGCGGAGCATCGCGAAGCATTGTGGCGGGGTTTGCAAGCGGGCCAATTGCACACCACCGCGACTGACCACTGCGTGTTTTGCGCGTCGCAGAAGGCCATGGGTCGTGAGGACTTTACGAAGATCCCGAACGGCTGCGGCGGCGTGGAAGATCGTATGGCGGTGCTTTGGCATCACGGCGTGAATTCGGGGCGTCTCACGCCGAACGAATTCGTGCGCATTACCTCAACTAACGCCGCGCAGATTTTCAACCTGTATCCGCGGAAGGGTGCGGTTCAGGTGGGGGCCGATGCAGACCTGGTCGTGTGGGATCCGCAGGCAAGCAAGACGATTTCGGTGAAGACGCATCACCAGAAGGTCGACTTCAACGTGTTCGAAGGCATGACGGTGCAGGGCGTGGCGAAGCACACGCTCACGCGCGGCGCGCTCGCATGGACCGAAGGCGAACTGCGGGCAGTGCGTGGCGCAGGGCGTTATCTGAAGCGCCCGCCGAATCCGGCTTACTTCGACGCGATCCGGGTGGCCAATAAGCGCAAGGAGCCGCATCCGGTAGAACGGTAAGCCGTTTGCAAACTGACGGGCGGCCTCGCAATGCCGCCCGTACCGACCATTTTTCAACGCCGCGCGTTCGCCGCGGCGATACCCCTCCCGCGTTTTCCCCGATGGCGCCCGGCACGTGTTCCGTGGTGCGATGCATGCCGCGTCTGCCATATCTGCTGTAAAGTCGAATTCGACGTTGTATGAGCCACCTTGGCTGTCCGCTTAGCACGCAAGCGCATATTGATCGGAAACCTGATCCTTTGTAAAAACGCAAACCGTTTGCTACAGTCCGCCCACTCTGCCGGGTCTGACCGCCGGCGGGATGCCGCACACAAAACCATGCAACTGACGTAGCAAACTTTACGGAGCCACCAGATGAAGTCGATTCGTTCCATTCTGCTGATCGCGCTGCTGCAAGCGGTGACCCTGAGCCCGGCATTCGCTGCTGACGAGCTCGCGCAGATCAAGTCCGCGGGCGTGTTCAAGATCGGCACCGAAGGCACCTACGCACCGTTCACGTACCACGATGAATCCGGCAAGCTGACCGGCTTCGACGTCGAGATCGGCACCGAGATCGCCAAGCGCCTGGGCGTCAAGCCGCAATTCGTCGAAGGGAAATGGGACGGCCTGATCGCCGGTCTCGATGTGAACCGCTACGACTCGGTGATCAACGAAGTCGCTGTCACCGACGCACGCAAAGCGAAATACGATTTCTCGGACCCGTACATCACATCGCACGCGGCGCTGATCGTGCGTTCGGACAACACCACGATCAAGACGTTTGACGACCTGAAGGGCAAGAAATCGGCGAATACGCTGACCAGCAACTTCGGCAAGATTGCGGCTGCGCACGGCGCCGAGGTGATTCCCGTGCAGGGCTTCAACGAATCGGTCGACCTGCTGACCTCGGGGCGCGTCGATGCGACCGTCAACGATTCGCTGTCGTTCCTCGACTTCAAGAAGCATAAGCCGGACGCGAAGGTGAAGATCGCCGCGCTCGACACGTCGGCTGACAGCAGCGACAAATCCGCGGTGCTGATCCGCAAGGGCAGCCCGGAATTGCAGGCGGCCATCAACAAGGCGCTCGCTGACATGAAGAAAGACGGCACTTACGCGAAGATTTCGCAGAAGTACTTCGGTAAAGACGTCTCCCAATAAGCGTCATCTGCGAGTCTGAATCATGCCGGCATGGTTGCATCTGATGGCGCAGTCGCTGTGGCCCCTGCTGTATGCGGGGCTGGTCTTTACCGTGCCGCTCACGCTGGCATCCTTCGCGATCGGAATCGTGCTCGCGTTTATCGTCGCACTGGTCCGGCTATTCGGGCCGAAGTGGGCGATCGCGTGCGTGCGTTTCTACGTATGGCTGTTCCGCGGCTCGCCGTTGCTCGTGCAACTGTTCGTGATTTTCTACGGACTGCCGAACGTGGGCATTGTGCTCGATCCGTTGACGGCGGCGATCATTGGTTTTTCGCTGAATGTCGGCGCGTATAACTCGGAAGTGATACGCGGCGTGATCGAGTCGATCCCGAAGGGCCAGTGGGAAGCAGCGTACTCGATGGGTATGACACGCGAGCAGGCGCTGCGCCGCGCGATCTTGCCGCAGGCGGCGCGTGTGGCGCTACCGCCGCTGTCGAACTCGTTCATCGCGTTGGTGAAGGACACATCGCTAGCGGCGGTGCTGACGGTACCTGAGGTATTTCAGGCAGCGCAGCGAATCGCATCCGTGACCTATGAACCGCTGATTCTCTACACAGAGGCGGCGCTGGTTTATCTTGTGTTCAGTTCGGTATTGTCGTCGGCGCAAGTCCGGCTCGAGCGCAAGTTCGGCCGTCACGCACTTTTCCATGCGGGCAACTGATGATTCGACTGGAAAAAATCGACAAGTACTTCGGCGAGAACCGGGTGTTGAACTCGGTGGATCTGCAACTCGCCTCGGGCAACGTCACCGCGCTGATTGGCCCATCTGGCAGTGGCAAGAGTACGCTGTTGCGCTGCGTGAACCTGTTGGAAATCCCGGAATCTGGATCACTTCAAGTTGGCGACCAACGCCTCGAATTCAGCCGCGACCACAAGCCCCCGCGCGAGGAGGTGCTGACGATCCGCCGCCGCACCGGCATGGTATTCCAGAACTTCCAGTTGTTTCCGCACTTGACGGTCCGCCAGAACGTCATGGAAGGCTTGCTGACCGTACAGAAGTGGGACAAGGAAAAAGCGCGCGTACGAGCAGACGAATTGCTGGAGAAAGTCGGCATCGCGCAAAAAGCAGACGCATGGCCCTCAACACTTTCCGGCGGCCAGCAGCAACGCGTAGCGATAGCGCGGGCGCTAGCCCCATCGCCGGAAGTATTGTTGTGCGACGAACCGACTTCGGCACTGGACCCCGGACTAGCCGCGGAGGTAGTAGACGTACTGAAACAGCTCGCGACGGAAGGCATGACGATGTTAATGGCGACGCACGATTTGCGCCTCGCCGCGACAATCGCACGAGACGTAGTGTTTCTAAACAACGGCGTAGTGATCGAGGCCGGCCCATCAAGGGATATTTTCATGAACCCGAGCCAACCGGAAACAGAGCGTTTCGTATCGACACTGACGCACAGCTTGCCGGACGCATGGACAGAGCGAGGCTAACCTGGGAGAGGGAAGGGCGGGAGCAAAGCCAGCGTATCGATCTCCGGTAACGCAGTACAAAAAAAGAGGGGCGCCAAAGCGCCCCTCAAGTAAAACACACAACAGTCCCAATCCGAGCCCACTGGTTTTCTAGCAGACTCTTCCGACGAGCACACAGTGCAAGTCGGGAAGTATGACTCCCTTGTCACTAGCGTATGCGGGAGCACGAACCCAGATTCCAGATGCACCACTACCCTGCGCAAACCACGGTGCCCACTTAGCATTAGCGGTTTGAGCCGCTTTCTTTTGCCTACTTTTCTTTGCGGCGGCAAAGAAAAGTAGGTGCCGCCCCGCACAGGGGCAACGCTAATAGACCACTAACAAATCAAGGAAAGGCACCAAAGCCAGACCAAAGAAAAGAAACTCAAACCGCCACACGCTCCGCGTCATCCCTAAGCGCGACTTCAAAAAACCGCTCCTGCGCACCGGAACTAGCGCGTTCATAAGCGCGATTAACCCCACTAATAACAGCCCGAATAGAAGCCGTCACCAGATTGGCATCAATCCCAACCCCAAACGCACTCCCAGCCACATCAGCGCCGGCCATTTCAGCAACAGCAACAGCCCGAGCATCGGCGCCCTGAGTCAAAGCACGCTCCTCATAATGCTGAATCCGCACCGGCACCCCCATAGCATGCATCAACGCATCAAGAGGCCCATTCCCTTCACCGCTCAACACGCGCCGCGAGCCATGAATATCGACAGTGAGCTTGATATGCTCCCGATCGCCGCGTTCAGACAGGCTATGCCCGATATAGCGAATCGGCTCAACACTATGCACATACTCCTGCTGAAACAATTCCCAGATCTGCGAAGGCGTCACTTCCTGCCCGCTATCATCCGTATAGCGCTGCACGGCCGAACTGAAATCAACCTGCAAGCGCCGCGGCAACACAACCCCATAGCCCTGCTCGAGCAAATAAGCAATCCCACCCTTGCCAGACTGGCTATTCACGCGAATAACTGAATCATAGGTGCGCCCAAGATCGCTAGGATCGATCGGCATATAAGGCACTTCCCAGACCGCGTCCGGTTTCTGCACCGCAAAACCCTTCTTGATCGCATCCTGATGCGAGCCGGAGAACGCGGTGAACACCAGATCGCCGACATACGGATGGCGCGGATGCACCGGCAACTGCGTGCATTCCTCAGCAGTCCGCGCGACTTCATTGATATTCGAAAAATCGAGTTCAGGATCGACACCCTGCGTGTACAGATTCAACGCGAGCGTCACGAGATCGACATTGCCGGTACGTTCGCCATTGCCGAACAAACACCCCTCGACCCGATCCGCTCCCGCCATCACCGCCAGTTCAGCGGCAGCCACGGCCGTGCCGCGATCGTTGTGCGGATGCACGGAAACAATCAACGAATCGCGACGCGCGAGATTACGATGCATCCATTCGATCTGGTCCGCGTAGACGTTCGGCGTAGCCATTTCGACGGTAGCGGGCAGGTTGACGATCGCTTTGTGCTCGGGCGTCGGTTGCCAGATATCGAACACGGCGTCGCATACTTCCTTGGCGAATTCGAGTTCGGTGCCGCTGAACACTTCCGGGCTGTATTGCAACGTGAAGTGCGTTTCCGGCGTAGCGTCGGCGAGACGCTTCATCGTACGCGCGGCGTTTTGCGCGAGTTCTTTCACGCCGCTCTTTTCGAGGCCGAACACGATGCGGCGGAATTCCGGCGCGGTGGCGTTGTACAGATGGACGATGGCGCGCGGCGCGCCACGCAAGGACTCGAAGGTGCGTTCGATCAGGTCGTCGCGGGCTTGCGTCAACACTTCGATGGTGACGTCGTCGGGGATGTGACCGCCTTCGATCAACTCACGCACGAAATTGAAGTCGGTCTGCGAGGCAGACGGAAATGCGACTTCGATTTCCTTGAAGCCGATCTGCACCAGCGTCTTGAACATGCGCATCTTGCGTTGCGCGTTCATCGGCTCGAACAGCGCCTGGTTGCCGTCACGCAGATCGGTACTCATCCAGATCGGCGCACGCGTGATGACCCGCGACGGCCACTGGCGGTCCGTCAAATTGATGGGCTTGAACGAGTGGTACTTGGTAGCAGGGTTCTTCAACATTTTCATCATCCTTGGGATCGAACAACCTGGGTTGTCGACCGGACGACGAAAAGACAAAGCATGGCCGCCGGTCGGAAACCGGGGCTGGGTCAGTTACTGGGGAATTGAGCGGTGCTTCGGGTGTATCAGATGGAAGCGCGCAGCAGCAGACCTAGCCCGGTAGAGCGGGCTAGTAGTAGCGATAGGATGGTCTGGGCGCGGTACATAGTGCGCAATAGGAACATATTATTGGGATCCCGTCAAGCGCCGGTGCGGCGAAGCGCGTACCGGCCGGAAGGGCTTATACCGGCCGGCGCGCGCTGAAACCCGGGCCGGTCATACGTGTCACCTGGGTTTCACGAAGCGCAAGGTCATGCGATCCGACTCGCCGATCGCGGCGTACTTCGCCCGGTCGACGTCGTGGCCCTCATACGTGGGCGGCAGCGACCACACACCGTGCGGATAGTTTTTCGTGTCGCGCGGATTGCTGTTCACCTCGCTTTGGCCCGCCAATTCGAAACCTGCCGCTCGGGCGTGTTCGATGACATAGGCTTCGGTGACATAGCCGCTGTCGATGGTCTGTTGCAGCGAAGTGCCCGGCGCCGCGCGATGTTCCTCGACGCCGAGGATGCCGCCCGGCTTGAGTGCCGCGTAAAAGGCGCGCAGATTGGCGTCGATCTGGCCGTCCTTGATCCAGTTGTGGATATTGCGGAAGGTCAGCACCTCGTCAACGCTGCCGTCGGCCGGAAAGCCGCTGAACTGACCTGCTCGCAGTGTGCCGACCACGACATTGCTATAGACAGCGGGAGTGGCCGCCAGCTTGCGCGCGAACGACGCCCGGCCAGCCTGCTCTTCTGCCAACGACGCGGCGTCCGGGCTGTCGTATTGCGCCTCGTACAGCTTGCCGTGGTCGTGCAGATAGGGCGCGAGTATCTCCGTGTACCAGCCGCCACCGGGCGCGATCTCCAGCACGGTTTGCGACGACGTCACGCCGAAGAACTGCAGCGTTTCCTTCGGATGGCGGTAGACATCGCGTGCACGGTTCCTGTCGCTACGCTGCGGCCCCGAAATGGCGGCATCGAGCGAGGCGGAATCAGCCGCCGAGAGAGAGGTCGATGCCGTTGGAGCGGCGCAGGCGGCTAGCAGCAGTGCCGCGCTCAGTGCCGCGAGCGCGGAACGCAGCGCGCGGGCTTGGGGAGTGGGGTGGGTGTTCATGGCAGCCATTATCGGGCGCGATCGTCCTGGAAAGAAAGCGCCAATCGGCATAACGATATGCGCTTGGGGTATTTGCTGTGATCCCGTGTCCCTCGTGGCTTTGGTGAGCGCACGGGGCATGCCGGGTCGGCACTTTTACGGTGGGCGGGCAGATTGTGCCGAATCCGAAAGAGGAGGTAGCGCGTATAAATGATGTGATCAGCGTCTGCCGCGCCTGTACTGGAATCGCGGACATGATCGCCTTTCATTTCACTTTGCACTTGCCGGAGGTCGGTATGAAGCGAACATCGAGGACGTCGAGGGTAGTGGGGGTTCTGCTGTATGCGCTCGCTTGCGGCGTCGCCGCGCAGGCTGGCGCACAGGGCCTGAGCGTGCAGGACGACATCAACGCGCCGCAAAACAGTACGCGCGTGATGCCGAGCGCGGCGCGCGGCAGCGAATATCCGACGCACGGCAACCAGCAGGCGGGCGAGTTGAATCTGAATCCGACCGATCCGCGCGCGCAACTGGTCAATGGATTGCCGAATAATACCCAGTCGGGCGGTTACGGGTCGCCGCTCGCCGGCGTGCGCACTTACGTGCAGCCGCAAATGCCGTCGAACTGACCGTTGGCGTGGGCGACAGTCGGTCGTGCTGCATCGCGCGCTGGCAGCAGCGCATCCCGGCACGGACTGTAAGGTTTCTGGTTTGGACCCGGATTCAGGCTTTGGCTCAGACTCAGCCTTTCAGGTGCGAGGCGCGACCATCGCACCGCCCGGCGATCGGATCTTCGGCCGTCGGTCCGCCTCAGATACCGAACACGATCCGCAAGGTATCGTTATTCACGATCACCGAGACGCCAATGACCAGTAGGATCAGCGGCAGCAACGCGGTGCCATAGCGCCGGATCGGCGCGCCCAGCAAAGGATGCTCCACCAGCCACACCGCTCCTGCGCACCAGAGGCCGATCATGACGACGAACACCAGCGAGATGAACATGCCCTCGCTATGCGAATGACTCGCGTACAGGGGCACGTAGACAGCGAGATTGTCCGAGCCGTTGGCGACCGCCACGCATGCCACTGTCCACCATGACGAGCCTGCGCCGGCCTTAGTTGGCGTGGCTGGTGCACGCGTGCCCGCCGTGGCCTGCGCCTCTTGCACCTGATCCACGTGGCCGGGGCGAAAGCGCGCCCATGCTTTGCTCAGGCCCACGCCGATCGGCAAGATACCGAGCAGACCGACGTAGCCGAAAGGTAGGCGTGTCAACAGTGCGGCGAGCAGAATCGACCCTACGATCAAGGTCAGCGAACCGGCAAACTGCCCGGCGATCACGCGCCGACGCTGGCCGCCCGTTTCCGCAAGGAAGGCGAGCAGCACGAAAAGGTTGTCGATGTTAGTCGCGGCGTAGGCGGCGACGGCGAGCAGGGCAAGGCTGAACATGCGGAAAAGCCGGTCAATGCGCAGTGGGAAAACGGTTCCGCACCCATCAAGCGGGTTTGGCTGAAGAGGTGGCGTGCCGCAGGTATGGCGACCGGTCAACACGATGCCGATGCAAGGCGTCGCGGTCAAGCCGTCTCTTTGTCTTGTGTGATGTGCGGATCGGCACGTCCTTGCGAGGTGCCGCGCCACTGTCTCCGTTCTTCTCCCTGTGCGGTCCCCGTGAGCGGCGGCGGTGCCGATCCGCCAGCCCGTAAGCTACAATTGCCGACGGCTTGCAAAACGGAACACCAATGAAAGTTCGGATTCTCTCTATCGCCTGCGTCACGACTGCTGCAGCGCTGCTGGCGGCCTGCACGGCCGTCTACAAGAACTCGGATGCATGCGAGCAGTTGATGCGAAGCAAGCTGGCTGAAACGTCGTCGCCGGATACGCTGAGGATCGCTCATACGGGCACCGCTATCGACGGCTCGCGGGTGGTCGTCGAGGGATCGATCGAGCATGTGATGACGGCTTCGGAGGTTGCGGCCGCTTCGGCGGCGTCCGCGGCGAAATTGGCGAATGCGCCTCACCCGGCTTCGGGCGTGCGCGCGGCGTCCGGCGTGTCCGTGGCGCAGGGGGCTTCCTCGGCTTCGGCCGCGGCTGCTGCCTCACGCGTGACGGCTGCAGCGGCTTCGGATGCGACGGCCGCTTCAGCGAGCCTCGCTGCTTCGGCGAGTGACGCAGCTTCGCTCAAATCGGCCAAGCCGAAGAAGGTCAATACGGCAGCCGCCGCTGAGTGCACATTCCACGGCTCCGCGCTGAGCGTATTCAGCTGGTTGGCGCCGGCAAAGCTCGCCACGCCGGCCCCCACTGCTGCGAGCGAAGCCGCCGCTGAATAAAGCCTTGCTCGCAACGGGCGCGGGCAGCTTTCGCTAACGCCTGCTCAACCGCGAATCGCGAAACACAAAGCTCAAGCCGCCCCATCCGCGAGGCGGCTTTTGTTTTGGCGCATCAGTTTCAGCACGCTTTCGCCGAACGCCTGCGGCCGCCCTTCGAAGCAGCGCTGCACCGCCTGCGTGTCGATCAGACGTTGGCGCAGCGCCGTGCGCTCGTCGCGCTGGTCGATCATGCGCACGGCCGCAGCGATATACGTCTCGACGCTGTCCGAGGTGGTCCACGAGGGCATGCCCACGCGCTCGAATAGCGCCCCGTCGATCTGCTCGAACACTTCCGGCCCGCGTTTGCATACGCCTGGCAAGCCAAGCGTCAGTGCATCGACAATACCGTTGGTGTTGCCGAACGGAAACGGGCTCAGGAACAGATCGGCCTGGTTGACGCGCGCCAGATACGCGGCGTAGTCGTGAAAGTCATGCACGACAGCGCCCGGTACTGCACGCACGATGGCGTCGCGCAGACGGTCGAACGGCAGACCCGACGGCACACCGGTCATGAAGTGAAACTCAACGGGCGTGGCCGCACGCGCGCCGATTTCGCGGCACGCGTCGAGAAAGCCGGGATTGAGTTTCATCGCGCTGGCGGTGATGACGATCTGCAGCGTCTCGCGCCGCGACGGAATCTGCGCGACGATGTCCGGCAACGCGACGGACGGGCGGTACGGTTGCCCGTCTTTCGGCAACTTCATCAGACGCTCGCTGAAGCAGGCCGGGTCGCCAACATAATCTTCCTCGACGCTGATGTAGTCGATCTTGTCTGAGTGCGTGGTAGCGGGATGGCCGAGCGCAGCGATCTGCAACGGCGCGATGCGCAGATTGGACATGAACACGGTTAGCACGAACATGCCGACGCTCGGCATGTACAACACGTCCGGTTGCTCGGCATCGGCGAAATCGCGAATCTTTTTCAGGCACTCGCCGATGTAGTCGGGCTCTTCCAGTTCGATAAAACGGTCGAAAACGTCCCGCCCCACTTCGTCGAGCGCATAACCGAAGCCGAAGCCCACCACCTCGAAATGTTCGCGTGCGGCTTCGAGCGTACGCGAGTGCGTGCGGTAGATCGAATGGGCGCCGCTGAACCATTCCAGCACCACCACCATCAGCGGTTTCTTGCCGCGCCGCGTTTTGGCTCTGGCAGGCACACGCTTTGGTGCGGGCAAGTCGGTCAGGCCGAGTTGTGCCAGCTTGCGGCGCACCAGCACGTTGATGTCCTGCTTGATCGCGTGCCGACGCGGCGTATCGGCATAGCTGCAGAACATATAGGCGTTGTGCAGCACGGCCGATGGCAGATCGTCGAGATCGTCGATGAGCTGCAGCTTGCCGGGCAGCCACTCCAGCAGCGCCTCGCGCTTGAGATGCGCGCTTGGCGAGCCATTGAAGACCGGTGCCAGCAAAGCGAGGGCGAGACAGGCCGCGATCGTTTTGTCGTAGGCCCAGAGTGCGGCGAAATCGAGTTCCAGTTCGGACTCGGTCGAATAGAGCACGCACAGCTTCTCGATGAAGCTGTCTCCCGGCAGAAACTGCGTGTCCGCCGCGCCGCGAGGATTGAGATGACGGACGACGTGGTCCGCATTGCCGAACGCCGTGGCCGAGAACAGCGTGCCGATCCATTCATGCAACGTGAAAAACAATCTGACGCACGCGGTGGGCGGCCGGAAATCCGGGTCGGCGAACAACGTAGACGCCGCACTTGTCAGACGTGTGCAGAAACGCTCGCGTTGCTCATTGGGAGACAGGTCGGTCATGCCCGATGCTTTGAAGCTCGCGTTCAACTCACCGCGCGTTTGCTGGAGGAGTGCGAGTGCCGCGATGAGCTGAAGTGAGGCTTGCGTATGCTGCCGCGTGTAGACGAGTTGCTCGAAATTGTCGAGCGAAAAGGTGACTTCCATCGTTTCACTGTTATTAGAGTATGCAGAGCTAACGATATCGAGATGACGCTAGCCGGAAACGACGATTATTGCTGTCAGGGCGTATCAAATAAGCGCGAGATGTGAGTTTGGGAATTTTCCTCGCAGGGGAATCCGATCTGTCTGTAGGACTTTTCCGTTTGAGGCGGGGGTTGACGCTCAATAGGCCACGTCTGCTCGGGCACTCAATCGAATCCGCCCGACGCGGTTGTCCGCGCAAGGAGGCCCCGACATCAACCAATCAGAACGCGTAATACGGTCCCGGCCCGGCCGACGTCACGCTCGATGCAATCGCCGTATAAACGCGTCGTCCGAAGAAGAAGGGCAGGCCCCAGCCGAAGCTGTTGCTCGCAATGCCGGCCAGGTTGTCGAAGGCGTTATTCGACGAGCCAAACAGTGCGCTCGAATTGCCGATCGAAAACGACACCGTGCTCGACACGCCATCCGTGCCGGCAATCGAGGCGCTCGCCGTTTGCGTGGAACTCGGGCAGTACCAGTAACCGCATCGGGGCAATTGACTATTGTTGAAGAACAGGCCGTTCGAGCCACTGTCGAGGTAGCTTTGCCCGTAAGTCTGGCCGGCGCTGGTAGTACGCACATAACCCGTCTGCGTGTTGGTCCTGAAGATGGTCGCGCCGCCCAGCGTGTTATTCGCCTGAGTGCCGATGCCGAATATCAAGGAGCCCGACACGCTGGGCGCGCCCGCGTCGGCGATCGCCGGCAGATCGATCACCACGCCGTTGTTGTCGAGCGCGAAGCGGCTGACCGGATTGGTCACCTGCTGGGCGAGCGCTTGCGTGCTCGCGAGGCAGGCGCCGCTGGCGTCGCAGCTGTAATACCAGCGTGGCAGCGCCGAGTTGACGCAGCCACTGCCGCAATCGGCCGCAAACAGTCCGACGCCGAGAATGCCGTTGGCGCGCAGGTTCGCGACGGTCAGCATCGCGCTGCCTGAACCGGCGCAATCGGTGGGCACATTGGGCAGCGTGGGGTCGGCAATCAGCTGGATCGGAATCGAGGTGGCCAGTTGGCCGGCCATCCGCACGTCCGCGCCGCGCACCGCGCCCCACGTATAGCCGCCGCCGAATACCGCGCACTCACCCGCGATGCCGCGGCCCGAGGCCACGGCCGCCAGCGAAAGATCAGCCGGCAGCGCCGAGGCGAGAATCCGCAAGCCCTGTGAGCCGGTGTCGACCTGAATATTGTCGATCGTCGCGCAATTGCTGGTGCCGGGCCGGCAGACGGTGACGCTGGTGGTCAGCATGTTGCGCGTCAGGCCCGGCGCGGCGCTGACCGTGATCGGCTGGACATTCGGCGTATTCGACTGCGGCACGGAGTTCGTTGCGCTGGCGCCAACGTTTCCGGATGGCGCGCTCGCGGCGTTCGGACTGCTGGCCGGGCTCGTCGAGCCCGCCTGGGTGGAGGCAGCCGGCGTACTGCTGCCACCGCCGCCACCACAACCAGCGAGCACGGCGCAAGTCAGGAGCAGGGTGCGGAGACGGGAAGAGGTCTTCATGGCATGTAGGGGGGCGAGTTTTCGGGGCGGCTTTTTGCCTGCTTGCCCGCGTCAGCGGAGGTCGTCGGCGGTGACACCGGCGGGCAGCGCCGCCGGCAGCCACGCGCGTCCGACATAGCCGCGCATCGGACCACCCGATTCCACGATCACATCCGGCCTGGCAACCCGCGAGGCGTGCAGATTGCCGTCCGGAGCCGAGGCGGCGGCGCCCGCCCTGTAGGAGTCGGCGTACCGGCCGAGCAGCGCGCGCAGATCCGGCATGGTCGGGCCTTGCCACGTATAAGCGATGATCTGGCCGCTATTCGTCGCGTACTCGTTGATGGTGGTGTTGCCTGCGTCGGTCATTGTGCGCAGGCGTAAGGCGCCGTTCAGCAAGGTTTGGGGCGCCGCGGCCGTCGAATTCGCCTGGCTGGGCATCGTGCCGCCCAATTCGGCACGCACATCGGCACTGACAGACAACAGGGCAGCCACCATTGCCGGGACAGCGAAGGCTAGTAAGAAAGAGGAATTTGGCATGGCAACCTGTCTCGTTATTGGAAAACCCGGGGCGCTAAATTTTTATTGAGATGTTCAATTCAAGATAACACTCAGGTTTCCTGATCGTTGTCAGGCGCGGCGCGCGGCGCTTCAGCGAATCTCGGAAATAGTCTGTGGCGAAGGTGAAAAGTGTCTTTTAAAACAATGATCTGACAAGGAGCTACGTCACGACCTACAGGCGTTTGAGAAACGTTGTGAACTGTTAAATTTGCCGCGGAAGGACATGATCGCCGCCGTGAAGCGGCGCGTTTTTCCGAGACGAAAGGGACACGCAGCGCAGCGATTCATCGGTATCCAGACCCTTCGACGCACCCCAGGATTTGCCGTCCGCGCGCTGCTCAATTCACGGGCAAAGCCGGGTTTTTGCACATGACTCGCCGGGATCGGTAAAATGTTGGGTTGATCCACGGAAACTTGCCGTGGCGTAGCGGAAGGATTCCCCGAACATGACTGATCTTCGTCTTACCAAGCGGTTTGCAGTAATGCTGATGGCAGGCGGTCTGGTCGCCGGCTGCGGCACCTCGTCGCCGACCAAAATCGACTACAAAAGCGACTCGAAATCGAAGCAAGTGTCACTTGCCGTACCGCCGAACATGATCGATGAGACGGCCGATCAGCGTTCGTTGCCCCCGCAAGGCGGCGAAACCTCGCTGTCCACGCTCCAGCAGGTCCAGGCGCAAGCACCGGCCGCGAACACCCTGACGGTGGTGCCGCAGGTGACCGGCATGCACATCCAGCGCGACGGCACGGAAAGCTGGCTTGTGATCGACAACAAGGCGCCCGACCAGGCGTGGGCGCCGATCCGCCGTTTCTGGCAGGAACAGGGCTTCCTGCTGGTGGTCGACCAGCGCGACAAGGGCGTGATGGAAACGGACTGGAACGAAACGCACGCTTCGATCAATGAAGGGCTGATCCGCGACACGCTGTCCAAGGCAATGGGCAACAGCTACGTGAGTTCTGAGCGCAACAAGTACCGCACGCGTCTCGAAACGGCGCCGAACGGCGGAACCTATGTGTTCATCAGCCAGAAAGGCATGCGCGAGGCGATCACCGGGACGAACAACGAGTCGACCAAGTGGGAAGCCAAGCCGAACGATCCGGGGCTGGAGCAGGAATATCTGAAGCGCTTGATGGCAGCGCTGGCGCTGGCCGATTCGCGCACGACGCAAAGCGCCCAGCTCTCGCCGGCAGGGACGCAAACGGCGCCGAACGCGGCTACGGCGGGCGCGAAATCGGCGGCTGCGGCCACGGCGGCGCAAAACGTGGCGTTGTCGGCGCAACAGCCTATGCCGGATGACGCGGCGAACACCACGGCGGCACAGTTCTCGTCCACCGAGCTGACGCTCAGCGAGCCGTATGACCGTGCGTGGCTGCGCGTGGGCCTCGCGCTCGATCGCAGCAACTTCACGGTCGACGATCGCGACGCGAGCCGCGGCCTGTACTTCGTGCGCTACGTCGATCCGAAGGATCTGAGCTCGGCGGAGCAGGGCTTCTGGAGCCAGGTGTTCCACGGCAAGAAGGAAAAGGTCGCCAAGCAGTATCTCGTGAACGTGCGCGCGGTGACGCCTGACCAGACCCGCGTGGCAGTGGTCGACGACAAGGGATCTATCGATCAGAGCCCGCAGGCCAAGCAGATCATGGGTCTGATGGTCGACCAGTTGCACTGAACGAAGCTGTAGCAAACAGCGAACGCTGTCTCAAAACCCGCCCGGAAGGCAATTCCGGGCGGGTTTTTTTTATGTCCGCAATTTATTGTCGGGGCAGTGAGCCGTAGACCGTTATCGCAGCGCGCACGTGTTTTGCTTTCTGTCTGAAACACCGGTATGAACCGGCGACGCTTAACGGGGAGATGGCCATGTTCGACGTGATTCCTTACTGGATGTGGGCGGCGAGCTTGCTCGTCCTGGCGCTTGTCTGCGGCGCAGCCCTGGAGCGGCGCGAGACGCAGCGGCCAACGGGTTTGCGGGTCCGGCATACGGCCGCGCAACGCACGAAATGGCCGGTGCGGTGATGGTCGGCTTGCTTCAAACGCATGAAACGAGTCGGCGCGGCCGCCCGTGTGCGGCCGCATGTAACGTGACGTTACCCCGGTGACGTAACTCGCGAAGCCCCTTCCGTAGACCCTGTCAGCTCCCTTGCTCGAAAAATAATGTAATAAAAATCAATGCCTTGCGAACAATTTCTTGTAATTCGCTATAACTGGCACACAAGCTGCTTTTAAAGACTCATGGGGCCGGATTCGTAACATCCGACGTGAGTTTGCGGCGTGTGTCCAATCGGCGATTCCCAGACCCTTTCAGCACCGGCGAACGAACCTGTGCTTAGCCCGATGATGGCCTGCGCGCACGGCGCGCGGCCTCGGTGGCCCCGTCGCCTATCCTCGTAGGGCGACGGTTTCGCCCGCACTCCAACGGAGTGCGGGCTATTTTTTTGGGTGCTTGAAATGGGTTGTCGGGCCGCTGACGCGGCGGGCGGTGCAGGACTGGGAGGCCGTGACGTTGAAGGCGTCGCGCGAGGCGGTGTTCAGTGTCGGCGCGGCCCTCGCGGAGGCGGGAAACCGATCGCGCCGAACGGATCGTGTGAGACGGTTTTCAGGTATCGGCGCGGCGCGGCCCGAACCACGGCAGACGCTTGACCACGCCCGTGGCAAGCGCGGTGCCGACGAGAATCACGCCACAGCCTTCCAGCATGCCCAGCGACACGGTTTCGCCGAGAAACAGGGCGCCCCACAGAATGCCGAAGATCGGAATCACGAAGGTCACCGTAATCGCGCGTGCCGGCCCGGCCACCGCGATCAGATGGAAGAACAGCATGTACGCGACGCCGGTGCACGCGATACCCAGCGCGATGACCGAGGCCCACGCGTGCAGCGAGATCGGTGCGGCTGGCCAGTAGATCACGGCGAGCGGCAGCAGCACGATGGTGGCGCCGGTCATCGTGCCGGTCGCAACGGTCAATGCGTCGACCCCGGTCAGATGGCGCTTCGTGTAATTGGCGGCGATGCCGTAAAGCAGCGTGGCGCCGAGCGCGGCGGCGGCCGCGAGCGCGGTGGTCGCCGGTGTGGCGGCCGAGCCGTTCGGCGTGGCGATCTGATCCCACACCAGCATCAGGACGCCGAGAAAGCCGATCACGAGACCGAGCGTGCGCAGCGCGCTCAGGCGGTCACGCAGCCACAGGAAGCCAATGAGCCCGCCCCACAGCGGCGTGGTCGCATTGATCACGGACGTCACGCCAGCCGACAGCGTCAACTCGGCATACGCGAACAGGCAGAACGGCGCCGCGGAATTCAGGATGCCGACCACCAGCAAGGGAAAAGCACGCGCGCGCAGGATCGTCGCGGACTCGCGCAGCGGCCGCCGCGCAATCAGGACGACGGCGAGAAAGGCCGCGCCGATGCCGACGCGCAACGCCATCAGCGGCGCGACGCCGAAGTCGGTTACGCCGACGCGGATAAACAGAAACGAGGCGCCCCACAGGGCGGCCAGGATCAGCAGTTGCAGCAGGTTTTTGGCATTCATTGTCGTAGCGCCGCGCGCGGTTGAGTCGAGACGCCTGCGCATCGTAGCAGCGCGATCACGCGAAACGTTTCAGGCTGGAATGAAACGGCAAGATTCGGGGGATGGAGGACGTCTGATAGCCGTTATCGTAAGCGCGGTCGCGCCGGCCGCAAAACGAGCAATTCTCACGCTAATGTGAGAAAAATTGCGATGAGACTGGCGCGGGGAGTACCCCCGGTGCAGGCCCGGCGGGGCGGGCGCATGGGGAGCGTGAATTATATTGCGGCAATGCACCAGTGATCCTGGCCCATCACACACGCTCCCGCTCCAAGGAATTAGTGGGCGCGAATAGTTGCGTCGATGGGCCAGGCGCGCCTCAATGCGGAATCATCCACTGCAGGAAATTCTGCTGCAGCCAGACCAGCACGCCGAGGATCACCGTCAACAGTATCGAATGCTTGAAGGTCTTGGCGAACACGACGCCTTCCTTGCCCTTGAGGTCGGTCGTCGCCACGCCGGTCGAGATGTTTTGCGGCGAAATCATCTTGCCCATCACGCCGCCCGACGAATTGGTCGCGGCCATCAGGATCGGGTTCAGATTCAGCTGATTGGCCGCCACCACCTGCAAGTTGCCGAACAACGCGTTGCCCGAGGTATCGCTGCCGGACAGGAACACCGCGACCCAGCCGAGGAAGGCCGACACCAGCGGAAAGAACGGTCCGACCGACGCGGCGCCAAGCCCGAGCGTGTAGGTAAGCCCCGAGTAGTTCATCAGATAGGCGAGCGCCACGATGGTCGCCACTGTCAGAATGGCAATGCGCGTCTGGACCCACGTGTCGGCAATGGCCTTGCCGAATTCGCGCGCGCTCAGCCCCGTCACGAACGTCGTGATGATGGCGGCCACCAGAATCGCCGTGCCGGTCGCGAGTGGCTGGAAGTCCCACACCGCGCCGTACGGCGTGTTGTACAGGGTGATGAACACGGCCTTGTCGAGGCCCGGCCACGGTAGCTTGACGTCGCCGATCAGGAAGATTTTGGCGACGGTCCAGACGATCACCACCGCCGAGACGATGATCCACGGATACCAGCCCTGGCCGCCGCTGATCTTGCCGCGCACCTCGCCCACCCGATCGATGTTGATCGCGAACTTCGGATCGGCGGCGGGCTTCCAGACGCGCAGGAACGCGATGGTGAGGATCAGCGACACCATCGACGACAGCACGTCGGTCAGGCTGTAGTTCACATAGTTCGACGCGATGAACTGGGTCAGCGCGAAGCTCGCACCGGACACCAGCAGGACCGGCCACACGCGCAGCATGTTACGAAAGCCCGCATAGACGCCGATCACATAGAACGGCAGCAGGAAGGCGAAGAACGGCAACTGGCGGCCGACCATCTTGGCGAGCGAATCGGCCGGTAGATGCGTGACCGCGCCGAGCACCGTGATCGGCACGCCGAGTGCGCCGAAGGCAACCGGCGCGGTGTTGAAGATCAGCGTGAAGGTGAGTGCTTCGAGGGTCGGAAAACCGAGCAGGATCAACAGCGAACTGGTGATCGCGACCGGCGTGCCGAAGCCGGAAATCCCTTCGAGCAGCGCGCCGAACGAAAAGCCGATCACCACCAGCACCACGCGGCGATCGTTCGGCAGGTTATCGATCATCCACATGCGAAAGGCGGCGAAGCGGCCCGAGCGCTGCGAAATGTTGTAGAGCAGGATCGCTGCGAACACGATCCACATCACCGGCCAGCAGGCGAACACCGCACCGTTGGCGACCGAAGCGGCCGCGAGTCCAACCGGAAACTGCCAGACGAAAATCGCCACGATCAGCCCGACGATCAGGCCCGCAAGCGACGCCTGCCAGGCCGGCCGACGGGCCCAGCCGAGCAACAGCAACACGACAATGATCGGCAAGGCGGCGACGAGGAACGAGAGCGGTAGCGAATTGCCGACGGGTGTGAGTAGTTGGTGAAACATCACGTCTCCTTCGTTGTTGTTCGATTCGACGCGGGACTACGCACTACGGGGCGCGTCGCTCTGGCAGGACGGATGGGCGCCGGCGGCGCGTCGAAGACGAGCCGGGTCGCTTATTTAAACAGGTACTGCGTGTGGCTTTCCCAAGCATAGGGCCCGATTGGAGCGCGTCAAGAAGGGAAAGTACGGGCGAAGGAGGGAAGGAGGCGCCGCGTCTTGCGTGGCGGGATTGTCGCGGCATGATGCGCGTGAGGCCCGTCCGGCGCGGCATGGCGCGTGCTGAGTGGCGGTATGCCGGCTTTCGGGCAACGGCGGACGCATGCTGCAAGGCATGGGTTCATCCCGTGCCCCGATAGCAGCGGGCACGCGACGGACAAAGCAGATCAGCAAGATCCGGCTGCGGGATTCAGTGCCAGTGACCGTGACCACCCCAGCCGCCATGGCCTCCCCAACAGCAGCCGAAACCGACGCCGATCGAAACCGACGGGCCATACCAGCCCGGATAGCCGTAATAAGCCGGGTAGACCGGCGGCGGATAGTAGACGGGATAAGCGGGGGCAACGTACACGGGAGGCGGCTGAGCGACTGCGTAGGTGGCCGGCTGGGATTGCGAATTGGCTCGCGCCTGCTGCGCCGCCTGAGCCTGCGCCTGCTGTTGCGAAGTGGCCGAATCCCCGGCCGTCCCTACGGGGACATCCTGCTGGGCGCCATTCGCTGGAACAGTGCCGTAAGCGTAATACGGGTAGGCGCCTGGATAGTAGCCGTACGGGTAGTAGCAGCCGGACAGCGTCAGCACACAGGCCACGCCGGCCAGCGTGATGCCGGTTTGGGAAAGACGGGGCAAGCCGCGCGGCAGCCGCTGGCTGATTGCGCGAAGGGACTTGACGACGGGGGACTTCATGACGTGCTCCTGGTTACATCACACGCCGCCATCCGGGGCGTAGTGGCTTGAGCTTACGCCGCCGCAGCGTCAACAGGATTGCAAAACCGTAACGGCTTATTTCACGCCATTGCAAAGCATTTCGCGAAGCCCCTGTATGACGCTGGTCCTGTTCGTGCGCTTACTTGCCGACCTGATTGCCGATGATGCCGCCCGCAGCCGCACCGCCAATCGTCGACAGTGCATTGCCGCCGATCAGTCCGCCTGCGGCGCCGCCCACACCCGCGCCGATCACCGTATCGCGTTGCCGCGTGGTCATGTTGTCACACGCGGAAAGACTGGCGACAACCGCGACGATCGCAGCGAACGTACTGAGTTGACGAATCGATTTCATGATGCTGACTCCATTCATTGTGTCTGGACAATGCTTCGTGGAAATGGATGAATCACCCCCGTCCTTACATTTGATCTTATCGCCGCAGCCCGTATCCGGATGTGTGAGCTTGTCAGCAAGGTGTCGGTTTCGTAATCAAATGTTTCCCTTCTGTCAGCATGCGGCGTGCCCGGCTGCTCAGAAACGCAAAAGCCCGCCAGTGGCGGGCTTCGGTGCTGCAATACCGGACGCAGACGGTTCGAATGGCGGGCGCGTGCTAGTGCGCCCGCGATCCTTACCTTACTGCCGCTGATAGATCTCAGCGCCTTTCTTCATGAACTCGATCGACTTCACTTCCATGCCTTTCTTCAGCGCGTCGTCGTCGGAGAGACCTTGTTGCGCGGCGAATTCGCGCACATCCTGCGTGATCTTCATCGAGCAGAAGTGCGGGCCGCACATCGAACAGAAGTGCGCGACCTTGGCCGAATCCTTCGGCAGGGTTTCGTCGTGGAATTCGCGTGCCTTGTCCGGGTCGAGACCGAGATTGAACTGGTCTTCCCAACGGAATTCGAAACGCGCCTTCGACAATGCGTTGTCACGCACCTGCGCGCCCGGATGGCCCTTCGCCAGATCGGCGGCGTGCGCGGCGAGCTTGTACGTGATGATGCCGGTCTTGACGTCGTCCTTGTTCGGCAGCCCAAGGTGTTCCTTCGGCGTGACGTAGCAGAGCATCGCCGTGCCGAACCAGCCGATCATCGCCGCGCCAATGCCCGAGGTGATGTGGTCGTAGCCCGGCGCGATGTCGGTCGTCAACGGTCCCAGCGTGTAGAACGGTGCTTCGTCACACCATTCCAGTTGCAGATCCATGTTCTCCTTGATCAACTGCATCGGCACGTGGCCGGGGCCTTCGATCATGGTTTGAACGTCGTGCTTCCACGCGATCTGCGTGAGCTCGCCGAGCGTCTTCAACTCGCCGAGTTGAGCCTCGTCGTTGGCATCGTAGATCGAGCCAGGGCGCAGGCCGTCGCCGAGCGAGAAGGCCACGTCGTACGCCTTCATGATTTCGCAGATGTCTTCGAAGTGCTCGTACAGGAAGCTTTCCTTGTGGTGAGCGAGGCACCACTTCGCCATGATCGAGCCGCCGCGCGAGACGATGCCCGTCATACGCTTCGCTGTGAGCGGCACGTATTGCAGACGCACGCCCGCGTGAATCGTGAAGTAGTCGACGCCTTGTTCCGCCTGTTCGATCAGCGTGTCGCGGAAGATTTCCCACGTCAGATCTTCGGCCTTGCCGTTGACCTTCTCCAAAGCCTGATAGATCGGCACCGTGCCGATCGGCACCGGCGAATTGCGGATGATCCACTCGCGCGTTTCGTGAATGTGCTTGCCGGTGGACAGATCCATCACCGTGTCGCCGCCCCAGCGGATCGCCCAAGTCATCTTGTCGACTTCTTCGCCGATGGAGGAGGTCACCGCCGAGTTGCCGATGTTCGCATTCACCTTCACGAGGAAGTTGCGGCCAATGATCATCGGCTCGCTTTCCGGGTGGTTGATGTTGTTCGGGATGATCGCGCGGCCGCGCGCAACTTCTTCGCGCACGAATTCCGCGGTGATTTCCTTCAGGCCATCGGGACCGAATGCGCTCGCACCGAACGCCTGGCCCGGATGCTGGCGGCCCATCATCGCGGCGAGCTTTTCGCCGTTCGGACCGCTCGTCTTCAGGCTTTCCAGATACGCGGCGCGTTGCTGATTCTCGCGAATCGCGATGTATTCCATCTCCGGCGTGATGATGCCTTTACGCGCGTAGTGCATCTGCGAGACGTTCTTGCCGGCGATGGCGCGACGCGGCGTGCGATGCAGGCCCTTGAAACGCAGATCGGCAGTCGCGGTATCGGCGGCGCGTTCGCGGCTGAAGTCGCTCGAGAGGCCCGTCAGCGCTTCGGTGTCGCCGCGCTCTTCGATCCAGGCTTGACGCAGCGCGGGCAGACCGGCGCGGATGTCGATCTTGGCTTCCGGATCGGAGTAGGGGCCCGACGTATCGTAGACGAAGACCGGCGGATTCTTCTCGCCGCCGAAGCTATCCGGCGTATCCGCCTGGGAAATTTCGCGCATCGGCACGCGGATATCGGGTCGCGAGCCGGTCACGTAGACCTTGCGGGAATTCGGCAGCGGCGCGACAGCGGCGGCATCGACGTGGGCGTCGGCGGAAAGGAACTTCGGGTTGGCGTTCATGCGTTATCTCCTCGGCATAGCAATGTGGGGCCGCTAAGCAGGAGACGAGACGGAAGTTGTCGGAATTCGCGAGAGATGAAACGGTAGACCAGGTGCGAAATCCGTACGCTTCCCTGCGCTGGCATTATCCAGATCAGGTTCAAAGGGTATTTCTCACCCACGCAACACGGACCTCCAACCTCCGCGCTACGCAGGACCCCCGCGTTAGCAGCGCACACAATACACCGCCCGGGCGCTGCTTGGCAACCCGTCTTGAAAAAGTCAGATGTCGGAGATAACGCCCGTCAGCCACGCACTATTCTTATTGTGATAGGGCTGCCGGGGATGATGCGGCGCAGCGTTCTGCGTCGTGAATGGCTTTGGCTTACAGCGTGAAATCGTCGGCGGCTTCGGGCTGAAACAGGATCTTCTCGAGCTTCAACACCTTCTCCGTGCCGCTCGGCGGCGTGAAGCGGATGCGCTCGCCGCGTTTGGCGCCGAGCAGCGCAAGACCGACCGGCGAAAACACGTTCAGGCGGCCGTGCGCGAAGTCCGCGTTGGGCGGATAGACAACGGTCCAGGTCATCTGCTCGCCACTGGTTTCATCGACCAGGGTGGCTTGCGAATTCATCGTGACGACGTTCGCGGGGATGTCGCGCGATTCGACGATCACAGCGCGCTCCAGGACGTCGTCGAGCATGTCTTGCAATTTGGTGTCAGCGCCGGGCGCGGCTGCGTGCTTTTCAAGACGAGCGACGTCGAGTTCGGTGAGATAACAGGTTTTCGTCTTTTTCATGACGGGTTCTCCAATTGATCTGCATGTAAGGGAATGGCGTACGGATGAGATCAGCCCGGAGCCCGACGACGCGGCCCCGGTAATGGAGGGGAAATGCGTCAGATCGGGCGCCGGGCAGCGAGAAGCGGGAGCGTTCGGGACGGCTGGCCGGCGTGTGGCGTCGCGATGTCCACGCGCGCGCAGCCGGTTGCGCGGCGGGGGCGCAAACGGGTGAGGGCTCGGGAAAACGGAACGCGCATTGGGGTAGCCGGCAGAGTATGAAAAGTAGTGCGGGAGCGTCGGAAAGCAAGCTTGATCGACGCAATCGAAAGGTGAATGTTAGCACGGGCCGGGCGTCTTCTTAATCGCCGCTGGGAGGCGCCGTGGATACGCGTTGCGGCGTGTCGATATCGCACGGGGTCGTTCAAGACCGCCGTCGCGCTGCCGTTAATCCGCCTGTAGGGGCGGCCGTTGCCCAGTCGAGTGAGCGGCGGTGGGCAGCGCGTCAATGGCGCGATGCGATTCGAGACGGCTTAAGGAGAGGTGCTGATGAAAACTGGAATGGGGCGGTTTGAGGGGCTCAGCGCGGTCGCGGCGACGGCAACGCTGGTTGCGCTCGTTGCGGCGCCAATGCCGGCGGTGGCCGCGAATGGCGGAACGATCAGTTTTTCGGGCGCGATCGTGGCGCCGCAACTGGAGATTTCGGTGGCGCCCGCCGGGGCGCGTGTCGATGCCAGGAGCGCGCGGCTTGATCAGTCGGGTTCAGCGGTCACGCTGATCTTTAGCGCTGAGCCGGGCGTGGCGACGGGCGCCGATGTCGCGCTTCAGGTGAATAGCGCCGCGACAGCGCGTAACGGTGACGCGCTGACTGAGCGTTTTGTCGACAGCCGCGGACGTGTGTTCCGTGCGGCTAGCGACGGCCATTACCGCGTTGGCCGCGAAGGCGGGGTGTTGTCGCTCGCACCGAAGAATGCCGGGCAGGATACGCGGGTGACGGTTGTCGTGAGTTACGACTGAGACACCCTCCGCGGGGCGCTTTGGGGCGGTTCGCCCGCAAGCGTACAGACACACCGCGCCCCGCGGGGATAAACAGCATGGAACGGTCTCGACCGTAGGCGAGCAACGCAGACAAAAATAAAAATTCAAAACCGGCTGTCATAAGCGGGCTTGTGGTTCGACAAACGTGCAGATCCTGATGGAGCACGCCATGCAAACCGCACGAACCCGCCGAGACAATCGGTATGTCACTCGCGCAATCGCGCTAGCCGTAGCGCTGACAACCCTCTTCGCCAGCGGCCTTGCAAGCGCGGCCGGCGCCGTGTGTGCGTCGCACAGCCCATCGCACCGCGTAGCGCTGGTGGAGCTCTACAGCAGCGAAGGCTGTAACAGCTGCCCGCCCGCCGACAACTGGTTGAGCCAGTGGAAAAACAGCGGCGCAAGCCAAAGCATCGTGCCGTTGGCGTTGCATGTGGACTACTGGAATAGCCTCGGTTGGACCGACCGCTTCTCGCAGCATCGCTTTACTGAACGTCAGCAAACCCTCACTGACCTCGCCGGCGGCCACACCATCTATACGCCTGAAATCTTCGTATCAGGCCGCGAACTGCGCAGCTGGTCGCAACGCGACAGTTTCCAGAACCGCATCGGCCAGGTCGTCGCCGAACCGGCGCAGGCGAACGTGGCGCTTGAACTGAAACCTGAGGCGAAAGGCGCCTTCAATGTCGATGCGCAATTCAGCAGCAAGGCGGCAAACACCACGGCCCCGCTGAATGCCTACATCGCGGTTTACCAGAACGCGTTGAACTCGCAAGTCAGAGCCGGGGAAAACAGCGGCGCAACGCTGCATCACGAACGCGTCGTGCGGCAATGGATCGGACCCGTGCCGCTGGTCGCCGGTAACGCGCAAATCCGCCGCGATATCCGTATCGACGATGCCGATGCGAATGCTCCGGCGGATCACTTCGGCGTCGTCGCCTTTGTCGAAAACGCTGCGACCGGCGACGTGCTGCAAGTGGGCGAGCTCGCCGCTTGCAATTGAGCGCGCGACGACCCCGCAGCGCTCCCTATTTCATCGGAGATTCTCATGGCCACGCCTCATGCTCTTAGCAAAACCGCTCCGCCCGTCATGCCGAGGAGCGGCACGATTCATCCGGTGTGGGTGCGCGTCACGCATTGGCTCAACGCACTCGCGGCCATCCTGATGATGCTGTCCGGCTGGCGCATCTATGACGCCTCGCCGATCTTCAAAGGCTTCACGTTTCCACCGGCGCTCACGCTCGGCGGCTGGCTTGGCGGCGCGCTGCAGTGGCACTTCGCGGCGATGTGGCTGCTGGTCTTCAACGGTCTGCTGTATCTCGCGCTGAATCTGGCCAGCGGGCGCTTCGTGCGCAAGTTTCTGCCGGTCTCGCCGCGCGCCGTGCTGCACGACTTCATCGCCGCGCTGACCGGCAAGCTCTCGCACGCGGATCTGCGCGTCTATAACGCGGTGCAGAAATTCGCTTATCTGTTTGTTGTTTGCGATCTGATCGTGCTGGTGCTCTCGGGCCTCGCGATCTGGAAATCGGTGCAGTTTCCGCTGCTGCGCGAGTTGATGGGCGGCTACGACAACGCACGCATCGTCCACTTCTGCGCCATGTCGCTGATGGCTGCGTTTATTGTCGTGCATCTGGTGATGGTAGCCCTAGTGCCGCGCTCGCTGCTGGCGATGCTGCGCGGACGCTAGGCCGCGGATACACGGATAAGCGGACACGCCAAGCCTAAGGACATCGAATCATGACCCGACCCAATACACAACCCGATCGAAAGTTCGCCGCCATGCCTGACAACAAGCTCGACCGCGAATCGATCCTGATCGACGCCCGGCGCGAACTCGCAATGCCGTCGCGGCGCCTGTTCGGCAAGCGGCTTCTGACGCTCGGCGGTCTGTCGATGCTGACGGGCTGCTCGCTCACCGACAACGATTCGGTCACTGCATTCCTGACGGCCGTGTCGCGCCTGAACGACCGCGCACAGGCCGCACTATTCGATCCGAAGCAGCTCGCGCCGACCTACACGGAAGCGCAAATCACGCGTCCGTTTCCGTTCAATGCGTTCTACGGTATCGACGACGTCCCTGATGTCGACCCCTCCGACTACAAGCTGAAGATCAGCGGCCTCGTCACCGGTCAGCGCGTCTGGACCTTGCCCGAGTTGTACGCGCTGCCGCATGCCGAGCAGATCACGCGGCATATCTGCGTGGAAGGCTGGAGCGCGATCGGCCGCTGGGGCGGCACGCCGTTTGCCGATTTTCTGCGGCGCATCGGTGCGGATACGAGCGCGAAGTACGTTGGCTTCAAATGCGCCGACGACTACTACGAAAGCATCGACATGCCGACCGCGCTGCATCCGCAAACGCTCCTGACCTTCGAATACGACGGCGAGCGACTACCCGCGAAATACGGCTTCCCGATGAAGCTGCGCATGCCGACCAAGCTCGGCTACAAGAATCCGAAGCACATCGTCGAGATGTTCGTCACTAACACGTATCCCGGCGGCTATTGGGTCGACCAGGGCTACAACTGGTTCGGAGGCTCCTGACGCGCGCGGGTCGGCGCGTGCAATGCCGGACGCGCGACCCCGGGCGGCAGAAGCTTCGGAAGTACCCGGCGCAAGGTAGAAGCCAGAAGCCGGTTCAGGTTTATCCACTACAAAACGGAGTCATCCCATGAAAAAGTTCGCAATCGCAGCAATGGCTGTCGCCCTCCTGACCAGCGGCGGCGCCGCGTTCGCGCAGGCCAGCGGCGCGATGTCCAACGATGCAATGTCCAAGGACACGATGTCGAAGGATTCGATGTCCAAAGACACCATGTCGAAGGACAGCATGAAGAAGAACACGATGAAGCACGACAAGATGAAAAAGGGCAGCGACGCGATGGGCATGAAGCACGAGGCATCGGGCGCCATGGCCAACTGAGCATTGCCGGCGATGCCGGTTGCATAGCTTGAGCGCCGTGTCACAGCTGAGCCCAAAGCCGGGGATACGTCCCCGGCTTTTCTGTTGCAAGCACGCAAAAAAGTTACGATTCTTTCAGGCGACGCGGTGGGCGCTTACTGCATAATGCGATGCGCGCCCAACATTTGGCGTGTGTCAGCCGTGGCTCGATTCCCATCGATTGCCGCGGCGTTGTGGCCCCATTGGCCATCTATCGTCCTTCCGTTCCACCGACATGTCCGCCAGCCTCGCCCGTCAGACCGCATCGCCGATGCGGTGTCCGCCATCCCGTCACAGGGTCTTCAGCGGGGGCGCAGCACCTCGAGCGGCATGGGCGGTTTGAACGTATGGCGCCGCAACTCCCCAGCCGCTTTTCGCGTAGTTTCCCGCGTGGTTTCCCCATCCGTTTGCCGCAGTCCCGCAATGGACAGATCGCGCTCGCGCTCGCCGTCGTCTATCTCGTATGGGGTTCGACGTATCTCGCCGTGCATGTCGCGCTGGGTTCGTTTCCGCCCTTGCTGCTCTCCGGCTTGCGCAACCTGTTTGCCGGGATAGGACTGTTCATCTTCGCGGCGCGCCGCAATCCGGTCTGGCCGAGCGCGGGTGAAATCCGCAATGCCGGCCTGGTCGGCACGATGCTGGTCGGCCTGTCGAGCGGCATGCTGGCCTACGGCATGCGCACGGTCGGCACCGGCACCGCAGCCGTGATGGTCGCGACCGTGCCGCTGTTCGCGACGGTGATCGCGGCGGTGGCGGGGCGCAAGATCGGCAGAGGCGAGTGGTTCGCAGTTGGCCTTGGGCTGGTGGGCATCGCGATCCTGAGTCACGGCGACACTGCGCCGGGATCGGCGGGCGGCAGTCTGGCGATCCTGTGCGGTGCGCTTTTCTGGGCCGGCGGCGCGCATCTGGCCGGGCGGCTGAAGCTGCCGTCGGACCTGTTTCTGTCGACGTCGCTGCAGATCGGCCTCGGCGGCGCGATGTCGACGATGGTCGCCTGGGTGTCCGGCGAGCGCATGATGGAAGTGCATTTTCTGCCGGTGCTGGCCTTCGTCTACCTGATGCTGGTCGGCACGATGACCGCCTACGTCGCGTACGGCTTTCTGATCCGGCATACAAGTCCGATCATCGCCAGCAGTTGCATGTACGTGAATCCGGTGGTGGCGGTGGCGCTCGGCGCGTTGTTGCTCGGCGAGCCGGTAACGCGTTCGACGGTCATCGCGACGATCGTGATTCTGGCCAGCGTGGGGCTGTCTTTCTGGTTCGATTACCGGAAGAAGGGGCTGGCTTAAGGAGGGCGGCGCGGCCGCCTCCGCTCGCCATTGCCACAGTGGCTCAGAGCGCCGCCGCTACCTCCGCACCCTCGCGAATCGCGCGTTTCGC
Organism: Paraburkholderia aspalathi; assembly: GCF_900116445.1. Taxonomy (GTDB): domain Bacteria; phylum Pseudomonadota; class Gammaproteobacteria; order Burkholderiales; family Burkholderiaceae; genus Paraburkholderia; species Paraburkholderia aspalathi. The sequence continues at coordinate 8,000 of NZ_FPBH01000026.1, read as the reverse complement.
ATCCAGTTCGGTCGCGACCTTGGCGCCGCCGATCAGGTGATAGCGCGGAGCGTTTGAGTCGTTCGCACCATTCGCGCTGTTTTTCCTATCCGCAGTTTGTGCCGCCGTCTCCGGATGCAGATCGCGCAGCGATTCCTGTCCCGCGCACACGACGATCGTGTCCACTTCAAGCCATTCCTCGATCCCTTCACGCGCGATCTTCAACCCGCGTTCGCTGATCTGCTGATACGACACGCCGCCGAGCATCTTCACGCCGTTTCTGGCCAGCGTCGCGCGATGCACCCAGCCGGAGGTCTTGCCGAGCCCCATACCGAGCTTGCCGGCCTTACGCTGCAGCAACCAGATCTCACGGAATGGCTCTGCCGGCGCCGGCGGTTTCAAACCACCGCGTTCCCTCACCGTAAGATCGACACCCCATTCATCGAGCCATGTATCGCGTGGCACGGGCAGAGGGTCGCCGGAACGATGCAGCAGAAACTCACTGACATCGAAGCCGATCCCGCCCGCACCGATCACCGCCACGCGGCGTCCCACCGGCGCACCGCGCAGCACATCCACATAAGACAGCACGTTAGGCCCGTTAATGCCGACGATTGCCGGGCTCCGCGGCACGATGCCCGTGGCGATGATCACATCGTCGTAACCGCCTGCCGCGAGCAGGGCGGGATCGACGCGCGTCTCGAGCCGCACGTCGACGCGATGCCGTTCCAACTGGCTCTGAAAATAGCGGATCGTTTCGCTGAACTCTTCCTTGCCCGGCACGCGCATCGCGAGATTGAACTGGCCGCCGATCGTTGCGCTCGCATCGAATAAGGTCACGCGATGCCCGCGTGAGGCCGCGACGGTCGCAGCGGAAAGTCCCGCCGGACCCGCGCCGACCACGGCAACCGAACGCGCGGCCTGTGAGCCCGAGACCGGCCGGTAGATCAACTCGGTTTCGCGCCCCGCACGGGGGTTCACGAGACAACTTGCACGCTGGTTCTTGAACGTGTGATCGAGGCAGGCCTGATTGCAGGCGATACAGGTGTTGATTTCGTGCGCGCGTCCTTCAGCGGTTTTCAGCACGAACTCGGGGTCGGCAAGGAGTGGCCTTGCCATCGATACCAGATCGCCCGCTCCCTGAGCGAGCAGTTCTTCGGCGACCTCGGGCGTGTTGATGCGGTTCGACACGATCACCGGCACCTTGACCGCCGCCTTCAGCCGCGCGCTCAACGCAGCGAAGGCAGCACGCGGCACTGAGGTCACGATAGTCGGCACCCGCGCTTCGTGCCAGCCGATTCCCGTGTTGAACATCGTGACGCCGGCGGCTTCGAGCGCCTGGGCGACCTGCACGGTTTCTTCCCACGTGTTGCCGCCTTCGACCAGATCGATCAGCGAGAGCCGGTACACCACGATAAAGCGTTCGCCGCACACCGCGCGCACGCGCTCGACAATCTCGCGCGCGAGCCGCATGCGGTTCTCGATGCTGCCGCCGTAGCGGTCGGTACGCCGGTTCGTGCGCGGGCAGAGGAACTGGTTGAGCAGATAGCCTTCGCTGCCCATGATCTCGATGCCGTCGTAGCCGGCGCGCTGGGCAAGGCGCGCGCAGCGGGCATAGTCGCGCACGGTCCGCGCAATGCCGGCTTCAGTGAGCGCGCGTGGTTTGAACTTCGAGATCGGCGACTTGAGCGCCGAGGCCGACACGACAAAAGGCTGATACCCATAGCGGCCCGCATGCAGGATCTGCAACGCGATCTTGCCGCCTTCGGCATGCACGGCCTCGGTCAGCAAGCGGTGATTGCGCAGATCGAACACCGAGTTCAGCGTGCCGCCGAAGGGCAGCAGCCAGCCTTGCCGGTTCGGCGAGATGCCGCCCGTGACGATCAGACCGACGCCGCCTTTCGCGCGCTCACGGAAATACTCGGCCAGTTTCGGGTAATTCCAGAAGCGATCCTCCATGCCGGTGTGCATCGAGCCCATCACCACGCGATTGCGCAAGCGGGTAAAGCCGAGGTCGAGTTCAGCGAGTAAGTGTTGGTAAGACATGCAGGGGACCGTGTAAGTATGGTTGTGCGCGAACAATACACCGCGAAACGTGCCAACCCTCCGAGGAAAAATTCTAATCCGCGCAACGCGTTGCTCCGTAAGCCATTCGTCTGATGCCGGAAGCCCTATCGAACCCGCGGCACACGCATTGCTGAGTTCGAGCGTCCATCGACACGGACCACGCCGCTCACCAGCACGGGCGCGATGTGCAGCAGGGAGAGGGAGGGGGCGCTTCATTTCGGAGAGCCAGCCTGGAGCCGTTCTAACGACCAACGAACAAGGTTTCCAGGCGGCGCGATGTCCGAGGCCGGGCGCTCGCAAATTAACGGCTCGAGAGCCCAACATCGATATAGGTGGAACACAATGAAAACGATCCGAACCATGGCGGCTGTGGCCGCTGTTGCATCTGTCCTTGCCGCATGCGGTGGCAGCGGCAGCGACGTAGGCAAGGAACTCGGTCTGACGAATCCGGAGATCCATTTCATCCACGCAATTCCTGGCGGGCCAGCAGTGGACTTTCTCGTGAACGGTACCGCACCTTCGGGACAGACGAACATCAGCTATAAGGGCGTAACGAACCTGACCAACATCAACACGGGTTCGACCTCCGTCGCGTACTCGAACACCGGCACGACGACCGCGTTGGCGAGCGGTAACTTCCCCGATGTTGCGAAGGGCCATGAATACACGGTGCTGGCTCTGCCGGGTGCAACGGCGCCGGATATCGGCCTGATCGACGATCCGTTCGACAAGGGGCTGCTCTCGAATAGCGCGCGCCTGCGCGGCTTCAATGCATCGGCTAACGCGACCAATCTCGACCTGTATCTGGTTCAGTCGACCAGCACTGACATCAGCAATGTCAGCCCGACGATGGCGGGCGTGTCGTTCAAGAACGCGGTGCCGGCAAGCGGCCAGGATTCGATCTATGTGTCCGGCGGCCAGTACGTGTTGATCGCGACGGTGGCGGGCAGCAAGACGCCGATCTTCCAGTCGTCGGCTTTCTCGCTGGCGAACAACGCCGACTGGCTGGTGACGTCGGTGCCGATCGCCGGTGCGCTGAGCCAACTCGTGCCGGGGCAGATCCATTTGCTGATCGCACAGAACGGCAACACCGGCACGCCGAGCGTTGAACTCACGAACACGCTGACGGGTCAATAAGCTCGCGAACCCGCATGCGTGCATAGCAGTCGATAGATACGATAAGCGGCAGTCTCAGGGAGGACAGAGCGGCGATCCACGAAAGTGGGTCGCCGCTTTGTTTTGTTTGCGGAGCCGACTATAAAAAAAACCCGCCGCGGTTTCCCGCGACGGGCTGTGGAATTCCTTCATGACAGGGCGCCGTGAGGCGCCGCGCAGTCGATGCGTTGCCGCTAACTTACTTGGCTTGCTCGGCTGAATTCGTGATGGCGTTGCCACCCTTCGAAATATCCTGCCCAGCCCCCGCCATCGTGTTGCAACCGGCGAGCGCAGCCGTCCCTGCAATGAGAAGCAAAGCGATCAGTCGATTCATGAAAGTTCTCCTTGTCGAGAATGCATCGGTTGACGTGCCCATCCTGTACGGCACGCGCTAGCCCGGCTAGCTGTCGTCCGACCGGGGCTTACGCCAGTCGATCCGGTCTGATTGCATGTTAAAAAAAGGGCGGAGGCGGCGCTGTCGGTTGCGCTGCGATTTTGTTGTAGGCGTGCTCCGGTGTTTGCGTCGGCGCAGTCCTACACAGGCTATTGCAATGTGCCGCAAGGCCCTGCTAGACGGCTGTTCGCGACGGGGTCGACGGCGGCAGATCCACTGACGGCGTGGCCGTGCTGACACTCGGCATCACCACATGGATGTCGGTGCCATTCGGCGCGCCGCGCTGGATATCGAAGCGCCCGCCATGCGCGGCAACCCGCTGGCGCATGCCGAGCAGCCCATGGGTGTGCGTGCGCTGCAGATCGGCGGGCGTGATGCCGACGCCGTTGTCCGCGATACGCAGTGCCACCTCGCCGTCGCCGACCTGCAAGGCGATCGACACCTTCGAGGCTCGTGCATACTTGGCGGCGTTCGTGAGCGACTCCTGCGCGACGCGAAAGAGCGCGATTTCGGTTTGCTCGTCGAGCTGGATATCGTCGGCGGGCAAGTGCGATTCGAGCGTCCAGTTGTTGCGCTGCGCGGCTTCGTCGGCAAGCGTGCGCAAGGCAGTAACGAGCCCGAAGTTCGCCAGCACGGTGGGCCGCATGTCTTCGATGATGCGGCGCTTCAGCGCAATGCCCTGGTCGAGATTGGCGAGCGCGCGCTTGAGTTTCTCGGAGATATCCGGGGCACTGTCCTTCAGTTTGCGGTTGGCCCAGGCCACATCCATTTTGCTCGCAGTCAGAATGGCGCCGAGTTCGTCGTGCAGTTCGTGCGCGAGCTGCGTCTTTTCGTTTTCGCTGACGGCCTGCAAGTGCCAGCCGAGCGCCTCGAGCTGACGCGTGCGTTCGTTGACAAGCTGGTCGAGCTCTTCCTGTTGCGTGATCAGTTGACGCTGCACGCGCGCCTGCCGGTTCATCTGGATGCCGAGATTGCGAAACAGCAGGATGAACAGCACGATGTTGAGCGCGGACAGCGCCGCCGCGCACAGCGTGGAGATACGCTGGTCGGCGCGGCTTGCGTCGAGCGCGTGCTGCGCGCGGCGCTCCTCGTTGTCGCGCAGCAGCGTGAGCGTGCTGTCGACCAGTGTGGCATCCGCCGGATTGGCCTCGCCCGCACTGCCGCAGGCGGAGAGATCGAGCGAATTCGTTGTCGCGCGTTGCAATGCAGCAGCGCCCGCGCCGATGCGTGCGTCGATCAGCGCGACGATCTGGGTGAAGCTCGCGAGCTCGGCGCTGTCCGCCTTGCCGCCGCGGTAAAACCGGCTTAGCTGCTGTTCGTTCTGCCGTATCTGCACGGCGGTTGCGCAAAAGCCCTGAGCAGATGAGTCCTGCTTCGTCAGAAGAAAATCGCTTTGGTGGGCGTTGAGGCGGGATAGCTGGCTTGCGAGCGTGCTCAATTGAACCGTGACGTCGCGCGCTTCGAGTGCCGTTTCGTATTCAGCGGCAATGCGTTGGCGCGCGGTTTCGAGAATCACGAGCCCGCCCACGGTGATGACGATTGCCACGGTCATCGCGATGGCCCAACTGCGATTGCGCATCCAGTCGCCCAGCCGCACGGTGGCCCCTGATTTATGCGTGTTCGACACGTTCAGCACTTTTGGCTCCTGAGGTGAGCATCAGTGTAACGCCCGCCGGGCTCGACGATGGAGCAGGCGGCGTAACGCCGCCGTAATCCCGTGTAAGCGGATTCTCACACGAAAAACGGAGCACGTCGGAATGCGCCCAGCGTCGACGATCGATAGGATGAACCTGATCGTTCATTGACTGATTCTGGAGGAAGCCATCATGTTGAAATGGGCATTGTTCTTCGCCGTCGTGGCGGTGATCGCCGGCCTTCTTGGCTTTACCGGCGTAGCTGCGGGCGCAGCGGTGATCGCAAAGTTCCTGTTTATGGTGTTCGTGATTCTGTGCGTGGTGTTTCTCGTGCTCGGCTTCGTGGTCACGAAGAAGATCGTCGATTAGCGCCGTTCGATGAGGCGCTTGCGTGCTGTTTCCGTTGATTGTGAGGGAACGGTTCGCTTCGGATTCGCCTCAGGGTCTCTTGATGCAGATACCAACAAGGAGAGTCGCCATGCTTCACTATGCCATCGTCTTTTTCGTCATTGCGATCATCGCAGCCGTGTTCGGTTTTACCGGAATCGCCGCGGGTGCGGCCGAAATCGCGAAGATCCTGTTCTACATCTTCCTTGTCGTGTTCGTGGTTACGCTGCTGCTCGGCGTATTTCGAACGTAGACGAATGCGCCTTCCTTAAACCGGCGTATCAGGCGCGATTCGTGCGGGATACGCAGTTCCCCCAATACCGGATAAAGGAGAATCTCAATGGCGAAGGTTTCTGGCGCCCAAGGCGCAGCATCTCAATCCAGCGGATCGTTCGTGATGGACATCAAAAAGATCCGTGAAGACGCCCGCAAGCATATGTCGGATGGTCCGGTCACGCAAAGCTACGGTGCGGACCGTGAGACGGTGCTGAAACTGCTCAACGATTCGCTGGCCACTGAAATCGTCTGCGTGCTGCGTTATAAACGGCATCATTTCATGGCCAAGGGCATCAACTCCGAGGGCGTGGCGGCGGAATTCGCAGCGCATGCCGCGGAAGAGCAGGAACACGCCGACCGCATCGCCGAGCGTATCGTGCAGCTTGGCGGCGAGCCGGATTTTGCACCGGACGGTCTGAAGACGCGTTCGCATTCGGAATACAAGGAAGGCAGTAATCTGACGGACATGATTCGCGAAAACCTGATTGCCGAGCGTATTGCGATCGATACGTATCGCGAGATTGTGCATTATCTCGGCGAGAAGGACGTGACGACGCGCCGGCTGTTTGAAGAAATTCTTGCTGTCGAAGAGGAGCACGCCGATGATATGGCGGACCTGCTTGACGGCCGCGAGTAAATACGGTTGAAAGGCGGACGCCTGGTCGGGCGGCGCGGAAGGGCTGGATGCTTTCCCGCGCCGGTATGGCTCGATGCACCGCTACGCTGTGCACATCGGTCTTCGGCAAAGACGGTGCCGGAGATCATTACAATGTCTGCTTTGGAGCAATCCTGTAGCACGGACGCCAAACTGATGATTCGAGTGCTGATAGCTGACGACCATGCGATCGTCCGAGGTGGTTTCCGGCAGTTCGTCGCTGACGAGCCGGACATGTGCGTTGCGGCCGAAGCCTCGACCGGCGACGAAACCATCAGCCTTGTGCGGGAGCAGGCGTTCGACGTGGTGTTGCTCGACATCGCGATGCCGGACAAGAACGGCATCGACACGTTGCGTGTGATCAGGCAGGTGCGCCCGGAGCAGGGCGTACTGATTCTGTCGGGATATCCGGAGAGCCAATACGCGATCAACCTGCTGCGCGCGGGCGCCAACGGCTACCTGAATAAAGACTGCGAGCCCGAGGAGATTGTGCGGGCGATCCGCGCGGTGGCGCGCGGGCATCGTTATCTGTCTGAGGCCGTCGCCGACACGCTGGCCGACAACCTCGACAAGCCGGCGGTGGGACGGCCCCACGAAGCACTCTCCGAGCGCGAATTCCAGATATTCTGCAAGCTCGCCGCGGGACAGATTCCGACCGACATTGCGGAAGAATTGCATTTGTCGGTGAAGACCGTGAGTACTTACCGGGCTCGCGTGCTGGAGAAGATGCGGTTGGCGAACAACGCCGATCTGACTTATTACGCGATCAAGAACGGCTTGATCGAATAATGAATGGTCGAGATACACCGATGAACAGCGAATCGAACATTGATGCCGGACCAGCCAGTCGCGCACCGTTGCGCGTGCTGCTGATCGAGGATTCGCCGCTGATACGAAGAAGTCTCGTCGAGGCCATCGATGCATCGGGTTTGCTGCAGGTGGCTGCATATGCGGATTCGGCTGATCAGGCGATTGCCTTGTTGAGCGATGAGGCTTTTGATGCGGTGATTGTGGACCTGCAGTTGAAGCAGGGCTCGGGGGTGCCGGTGCTCGCTTATCTGCAGCGCGAGGGAATGGTCGAGTCGATTTTCGCTGCGGTGTTGACGAATCATGCGTTGCCGGCTTATCGGGAGCGCTGTGAACAGTATGGCGTTCGGCACTTCTACGACAAGTCGTTCGAGTTTGATCGGGTGATCGATGCTCTGCATGAGTATGCTTTTGCGCGGGGCGCTGGGTGATGGGCTTGTCATATGGGGTTTGGTTGTCTGCGCGACGCTTCTTGTCAGTATGCTTAGGGATTTGGGCTTTCCTTGTTCTGGCTTTGGTGCCTCTCCTTGTATTGTTAGTGGTCTATTAGCGTTGCCCCTGTGCGGGGCGGCACTGTAGTGGTCAAGCGATCCTGGACACCGGCAAAGGGTATTTTTAAAAAGTCGAAGCTTCGTACCGCGTCGGC